>CAVXHE010000014.1:0-690370 GCA_963761595.1 uncultured Alphaproteobacteria bacterium | reverse complement strand
GTCACCTATATCGAGCGCACCCAGCTCGGCAAACGCCCGCCGCTGTCGGTGCCGGCGCGCGAAGCCGCCGGCGCGACGCTTGCCATCGACCAGGCGACGCGCGGCAATCTCGAACTCGTCCGCACCATCGCCGGCGAACGCCGCGGCTCGCTCCTTGCCGCCATCGACCGCACTCTGACTTCGGCCGGCGCACGGCTCTTGGCACAAAGGCTCGCCGCGCCGCTGACCGATCCGGCGGCGATCGGAGAGCGTCTCGATACGGTGGGCGCCTTCGTCGGCGACGGCGCCGCGCGCTCGGATTTGCGCGCGCTCTTCAAAGCGGTGCCCGATTTGGCGCGCGCGCTGGCGCGGCTCGTGGTCGGCCGCGGCGGGCCGCGCGACCTCGCCGCGATCCGCGATGGAATTCTGGCCGCGGCGGAATTTGCCGCGCGGCTTGGGGCGATGGCGGATATTCCGCGCGAGCTGGTGCAAGCCACCGAGGCGCTGCGCCGGCCCGATGCCGGGATCGCTGCGGAACTTGCTAACGCCTTGGCCGACGAATTGCCGGCGTTCCGTCGCGACGGCGGCTTCGTCCGCGAGGGCTATCTGCCGGCACTCGACGAGGCCCGCGCGCTACGCGACAAATCCCGCCGCGTCATCGCCGCCCTGCAAGTGCGTTACGCCGAAACGACCGGCGTCCGCGCGCTCAAGATCCGGCACAATAATGTGCTCGGCTATTTCGTCGATGTATCGGCGCAGCACGGCGAGAAGCTTCTGGCGGCACCGCTCAACGCGACCTTCATCCATCGCCAAACCACCGCCGGCCAGGTACGCTTCACCACCACCGAGCTCGGCGAGCTTGAATCCAAGATCGCGACCGCCGCGGACCGCGCGCTCGCGCTCGAGTTCGAGATTTTCGACCGCCTCGCGGCATCGGTCGCAGCGGCCAGCACCGAGATCAAGGAAGCGGCGTGGGCGCTGGCCATGCTCGACGTCGCAACCGCGCTTGCCGCGCTCGCGGTCGAGCGCGATTACGTGCGCCCTGACGTCGACAACAGCGTGGCCTTCGCCATCACCGGCGGCCGTCATCCGGTGGTCGAGCAGGCGCTCGCCAATGACGGCGGCCCCTTCGTCGCCAATGATTGCGATCTGTCGCCGCCGCAAGACGCAGCGAAGACGGCCGGCCGCATCTGGCTGATCACCGGCCCGAACATGGCCGGCAAATCGACGTTCCTGCGCCAGAACGCGCTGATCGCCGTACTTGCACAAATGGGAAGCTTCGTGCCGGCCAAGGCCGCTCATATCGGCGTGGTCGACCGGCTGTTCTCGCGCGTCGGCGCCGCCGACGATCTGGCGCGCGGACATTCGACCTTCATGGTCGAGATGGTCGAGACCGCGGCGATCCTCAATCAAGCCGGCGAGCGGGCGCTCGTCATTTTGGACGAAATCGGCCGCGGCACCGCGACCTTCGACGGGCTCTCCATCGCCTGGGCGACCATCGAGCATCTGCACGAGAACAATCGCTGCCGCGCGCTGTTCGCGACGCATTTCCACGAAATGACCGCGCTCGCGGCAAAGCTCCCGCGGCTGCACAACGCCACCATGCGGGTGAAGGAATGGCAGGGCGACGTCGTCTTCCTGCACGAAGTCGTGGCCGGTGCCGCCGACCGTTCCTACGGCATTGCGGTGGCGAAACTCGCAGGGCTGCCGCCGAGCGTGATCGAGCGCGCCAAGATCGTGCTGGCACAGATCGAAGCCGAGGACCGCACCTCGCCGACGCGCCGGCTGATCGACGACCTGCCGCTGTTCGCCGCGGCGCGGCCTGCGCAAAAAGCTACGCCGCAAGCCGATGCCGCACTGACGGCGTTGGCCGAAGCGCTCAACGCGCTTCATCCCGACGAAATGTCGCCGCGCGAGGCGCTCGAAGCGCTTTATGCGCTCAAGGCGCGGCTGGCGACGAAACCGTAGCTTTTGCCGCGCGCTTCATCGTCCGCAGCCGCACCAGCAACAACATTCCGCACCAGGCGATGCAGATGGAGAGGCCGATGGCGAAGGCCCACCACGAGCCGAGCGGCACCGCGGTGTAGTGCACGGCGACAAAGCCGAGCGAGAGCCCGAGGAGCGCGATTTGCGCATGCGCCAGCATGCTCGCGGTCGCCTTGCCGCCGACGCGCGGATGCAAGATGACGATCGAACTGCACATGACGATGGGAAATACCGCGAACATGCCGGAGGCGAACGAGCCGATGCGATGGCTCGCCGTGGTGACGACGGCGACGACGACAGCGGCGGCAATGGCGCGCAGCGGAATATCATAGGGCGTGCGCAGGAATTTCTTCGGCGGCCCGGACGTGCGATAGCGCCAGCCGAGCGGAATGGTGATGCCGAATACGACGGCGTTGAGCAGTGCCGCGGAGAATGGCGTCCAATCGATCAAGCGAAAGACGGCGGTGACGGCGAACCAGATCGCAAGCGCAAGGCCAAGACTTAGCAGCAGCCCGCGGCGTTGCGCCAAAATGATGTACACGGCGGAGAAGATCGAGACCGCGGCGCTGGTCGCCAGGCTGCCGATGGCACTGGTGGCGATAAAGCTCGGCGGATGTTCGATGGCGAGGATGACATAGGCAGCACCTGCCGCCGTTGGCAGAGCGGCGATCAGCGCGCCGATGAACGGTCCGGTGCGTTCGACCGCGACCGAGGTGATGACGACGACGATCGCCGTCAGCGCCATTTTCAGCGCCAAGCCGTACCAGAATATGAGTTCCGGGGACATTATCAGACGACAGGCTCTAACAGCTCGAGCCGGTTGCCGAACGGGTCGGCGACATAGAAGCGCTTATAGCCTTCGAGCGGCTCGTCCTCATAAGGCGCGTAGCCGTGCTGCTGCAAACGCGCCCGCAAGCCGCCGAGATCGTGCACCAGAAAGGCCGGATGCGCTTTTTGCGCTGGGCGAAAGTCCTTCTCGACGCCGAGATGAAGCTGCTGCGTGCCGAGTTGGAACCAGACGCCGCCGCGCACTTCAAGATTCGGCGGCTTTTTGAGTTCGGGCAGACCGAGAAGATCGCCATAGAACGCGCGCGCTTCGACCTCCCTGCCGCGCGGCATGGCCAAGAGCAGATGATCGAGCGCGACGACGCCGGTCATTGTGCACTCATGCGTTTTGGGTTTTCGCGTTCACGCCCGCTGCAGGGTCACCGCGACCGGCGGGCCGCTTTTGATCGTCTGATAGACGACACAATAGCGCTCGGTGAGCTTCAAGAGCTGATCGAGCTTGTCGGCCGGCGCGTCGGTAGCGACATCAAAGCGCAAACGGATTTGCGCAAAGCCGACCGGCGCCTCCTTGGCGACGCCGAGCGTGCCGCGGAAATCGAGATCGCCTTCCGCCGACACGGTGCCGGATTTGAGCGGAATTTCGATCGCGGTCGCGACCGCTTTGAGCGTCACGCCGGCGCAGGCGACCAGCGCTTCAAGGAGCATATCGCCCGAGCAGAGTTCCATGCCGGATCCGCCGGTCGCCGGATGCAGCCCCGCGACCGCGAGCGCGCGGCCGGTCTCGACCTTGCAGGCGATATTGCTGTCGTCGAGCGTGCCTTTGGCTTTGAGCGTGATGAAGCCTGATTTGGGATCGGTCTTGTAGCGCTCCTTGATCGGCGCTTGCAGCGCCCGCAGCCCGGCGGCGTCCATTGCTCTCGCTCCTTACTTGTCGTCATGGCCGGGCTTGTCCCGGCCATCCACGTCTTTGCCGACGTGTATAAAGACGTGGATGCCCGGCACAAGGCCGGGCATGACGAGGTTACGACAAGCCGAAAGCTACCACCACATCGCGGCGCCGGCTTCGGCTTTGGGCTCTGCCGCGGCGTCGCCGACGACGCGCGCCAGCGAGCGATCGAGCGCGGTGAGCACGCGGCGTTTGACGAAATCGAAGGCGGCGGATTGCCGGTCGCGCGGCCGCGGCAGATCGACGGCGATCTCATCGAACATGCGGCCGGGGCGCGGACACATGACCATGACGCGGTTGGCGAGCACGATCGCCTCGTCGACGTCATGCGTCACCAGGATCAAGGTCGGCGTAGCGTCGGCCCATAGATCGAGCAGATGATCCTGCAGATCGGCGCGGGTGAAAGCATCGAGCGCCGAGAACGGTTCGTCGAGCAACAAGACTTCCGGCCGCGGCACCAGCGCACGCGCAATGGCGACGCGCTGCGCCTGGCCGCCGGAAAGTTCGCGCGGCCACATGGCGGCTTTGTCGGAGAGCCCGACGCGCTTGAGCGCCGCCGTGACGCGCTGCATCCGTTCCGGCTTGGCCCGCTTACGCAAGCCGAAGCCGACATTGTCGGCGACTTTCAGCCACGGCAGCAGCCGCGGCTCCTGAAAGATGATGCCGATCTTCTCATGCGGCGCGGTGATGCGCTCGCCGTCGAGCATGACCGCGCCTTCGGATGCCGGATCGAGCCCGCCGATGGCGCGCAGCAAGGTCGATTTTCCGCAGCCCGAGCCGCCGATCACGGCGACGATCTCGCCCGGATCGACGTTGAGCGACACGTGGCCCAGCGCATGCACGCCATTGGGATAAGTTTTGCCGACGCGTTCGAGCACAAGCATCAGGCGGACCTACTCGGAACGCACCACATCTTCCCAGCGCAGAAAAGGCGCGGCGATGAGCGCGATCAGCCAATCGCTCGATTTGCCGACAATGGCGAAGGCAACAATGGCGGCGACGATCTCGGCGGGCTTGCCGAGCTGCTGGCCGTCGATCAGCAAATAGCCGAGCCCTTCGGACGCGCCCATGAATTCGGCGGCGACGACGAACATCCAGCCGACCCCAAGCCCTGAGCGCAGCGAGAGCACATAAGCCGGCAGCACGGCGGGCAGGAGGATCCGATACACCATCTCGACATCGCTGAGCCGGAAGGCGCGGCCGACTTCGACGAGCTTGCGGTCGACCGATTGGATCGCGCCCATCAGGCCGAGATAGATCGGAAAGAACACGCCGACCGCGATCAACGTGACTTTCGAGGCTTCGAAAATGCCGAGCCAGAGAATGAACAGCGGCACCCAGGCGATCGACGGAATGGCACGGAGCCCCTGCAGCGTCGGATCGAGCAGCCGCCGGACGAGCGGCGAATAACCGGCCGCGGCGCCGATGACGGTGGCGGCCGCGACGCCGAAGCCAAAGCCGGCGGCGACGCGACCGAGCGTCACCAGCGTGTCGCGCTGCAGGTCGCCGGTCTTGGCAAGATCGACAAAGGTCGTGAACACGACCGACGGCGGCGGCACCAACCGGCCGCTGGCCAAGCCCATGCGCACGATGATTTCCCAGGCGACGGCGAGCGTGACCGGAAGAAGCAGCCCGAGCGCCGGCCGTGACAGGCGCACCCAGGAGGTTCCGAGCGTCTGTTCAGTAATCGGAGTGCCTTCAGCAGCGATCGTCATGGACACAGGAGACATGGCGGGACCAGGAAATGCAATTGCCCCTTTCTCGCCCCTGCGGGCGCCCGTCAATACGCCGCCGTGACAAACCTATCGTCGACCAGATCGTCGAGCGTCTTCTTCACGTCGACGCTCGGCTGGATCACGCCGGCCTGCTGCAGCGCGAGCCCGGCCTGCAGGATGGTGTCGCGCTGCTCCGCGCCGATGCGGTTGAAGGTGAGCTCGGTGCGTTCCTTGAGCTGGATGTCGACCACGGCGTCAGGCAGCTTGGTGACATCCATGAACACTTTCTTCTCGTCATCGTAGTGGGCAAGGCAATATTTGCGCGCGTCCTCGTAGACGCCGAGCACGCGCTTGGCGAGATCGGGATATTTGTTCAAAAAGTCCTCGCTCGCATTGAGGATGCCGTAGGTGTTGGCCGCCTTGTTGCGATAGAACAGCCGTGCGCCGTCCTCGACCTGCGCCGCCGCCATCATCGGATCGAGGCCGGCCCAGGCATCGACGTCGCCGCGAACGAGCGCGATCTTGCCGTCGGGATGCTGCAGCAGCACCGGCACGATGTCCTTCTCGCTCAAGCCGACCGATTGCAGCGCGCGCACCAGGAAGATGTGCGGGTCGGTGCCGCGCGTCACCGCCACGCGCTTGCCTTTGAGATCTTCGATCTTGTTGATCGCCGTGTCCTTGCGCGTCACCAACGCCGTCCATTCCGGACGCGAATAGACGTAGATCGATTTGATCGGATTGCCGTTGATCCTGCCGAGGAGCGCTGCGGAACCTGCGGTCGAGCCGAAATCGATCGAGCCCGCGTTGAGATATTCCAGCGCCTTGTTGGACCCGAGCGACTGCACCCAGCGCACACCGATGCCGTCTTTGGCGAATTCTTTTTCCAGAAGCCCGTTCTGCTTGAGCACCATGGAGACCGGATTGTAGGTCGCCCAGTCGATGCGGATTTCCGACGGCTTGTCGGCGGCACGGGCCAAGCGCGGGCGCGACAGCGGCACCAGGCCTAAGCCGACAGCACTGCCAAGAAATCCACGGCGAGATAGCATGAGAACCTCCCTACAATAGGATTTTTCTTTAGGAGACCCCCGATACGACGTCAATTAGAAACAAATACCTCGTATTCGATATATTGTAGAATTATATTACCACAAAGTCCGATCGCGCTGTTCTCCCGTTTCGTGAACACCATTTGCAGGGACGGCGCGGAGCAGGCGATGACAGTCAGCCCCTCCTCCGCTATCTCGGTACCGATGATGCTCGATACGCAAAAATCCGCGCCGCACGCCGCCGCTGACGCGCTGATCGATCCCGAAGCGATCGCCGCGGATCTGAGGCAGCTCGCCAAGACCTATGAAGGCCGCGAGCGCGAGTTGCGCACCGCTGTGGCGCAGCGTCTCAAGGCGACGCTGACCGAAGGCCGGGCGCGCGCCGAAGCCTTGCTGCTGCAGGATCGCCACGGCCGCCGCTGCGCCGAGCGGCTGTGTGCGATGCAGGATGGGATCATTGGCATCCTGTTCGACTTCGCCAGCACCGTGCTCTATCCGCCGCAGGTGCGGTCCGAGGCCGAGCGCATGACGGTGGTGGCGACCGGCGGCTATGGCCGCGGCTTGCTGGCGCCGGGCTCCGATATCGATCTGCTGTTTCTGTTGCCCTACAAGCAGACCGCCTGGAGCGAATCGGTCGCCGAGGCGCTGCTCTATTGTCTGTGGGACATGGGGCTCAAGGTCGGCCACGCCTCGCGTTCGGTCGCAGAATGCATCCGCCAGGCCAAGGCGGACATGACCATCCGCACCGGCCTTCTCGAATCGCGCTATCTGCTCGGCGACAAGAAGCTCTATGACGAGCTCACCTCGCGCTTCGACAAGGAAATCGCCCAAGGCACCGGCCCGGAATTCGTCGCCGCCAAGCTCGCCGAACGCGAGGAGCGCCACCGCCGCGCCGGCCAGTCGCGCTATCTGGTCGAGCCCAATGTGAAGGACGGCAAAGGCGGCTTGCGCGACCTGCACACGCTGTTCTGGATCGCCAAATATGTCTACCGCGTGCGCGAGCCGGAGGGCCTGATCGCGCGCGGCGTGTTCGACCGCGACGAGTTCAAGCTGTTCCGCCGCTGCGAGGACTTTCTCTGGTCGGTCCGCTGCAACATGCATTTCATCGCCGGCCGCGCCGAGGAGCGGCTGTCGTTCGACATCCAGCGCGATATCGCGGTGCGGCTCGGCTATACCGCGCATCCCGGCTTGCGCGACGTCGAGCGCTTCATGAAGCACTATTTTCTCATCGCCAAGGATGTCGGCGATCTCACCGCCATTCTGTGCGCCGGGCTCGAGGAGCGTCAGGCGAAGCCGGCGCCGATGCTCAGCCGATTGACGCCGTGGCGCTCGGCGCCGGCGCGCAAGAAGCTCAGCGAAACCGACGATTTCGTCGTCGACAACAACCGCATCAATATCGCGCGCGCCGACATATTCCGCCGCGATCCGGTCAATCTCATCCGCATCTTCCATCTGGCGCAGAAGCACAATCTCGCGTTCCACCCCGAAGCAATGCGCGCCGCCACGCATTCGTTGCGACTAATCGACAAGGATGTACGCGAGGACAAGGAGGCCAACCGGCTGTTTCTGGAAATCCTGACCTCGAAGAACGCCACCGAGATCGTGCTGCGGCGGATGAACGAGGCAGGCGTGCTCGGCGCCTTCGTCCATTCGTTCGGCCGCATCGTCGCGATGATGCAGTTCAACATGTATCACCACTATACGGTGGACGAGCATCTGATCCGCTGCATCGGCGTCCTCAATGAGATCGCGCGCGGCGAAAATCCGGAATTCGTGCTCGCCAGCGAATTGATTAAGACGATCCAGCCGGCGCACCGCACCGTGCTGTGCGTCGCCTTGTTCATGCACGACATCGCCAAGGGCCGCGTCGAGGATCATTCGCTCGCCGGCGCGCGGCTGGCGCGGCGGCTGGCGCCGCGGCTCGGCCTCAACGCCGCCGACACCGAGCTCGTCGCCTGGCTGGTCGAAGTGCATCTGGTGATGTCGACGGTGGCGCAATCGCGCGATTTGTCGGACCGCAAGACCATCGAGAATTTCGCCGCCGTGGTGCAGTCGCTGGAACGGCTGAAGCTTCTGACCATTCTCACCACCGCCGATATCCGCGCCGTGGGCCCGGGCGTATGGAACGGCTGGAAGGCGCAGCTCCTTCGCACGCTCTATTACGAGACCGAGCCGGTGCTGACGGGAGGCTTCTCCGAGGTCAACCGCGCCCAGCGCGTCGCCATGGCGCAGGCCGAGTTCCGCGTCGAGTTCGCTGCAAAGTTCAAGGATCTGCCGGAGGCAGCGCTCGACGCCTATATCGAGCGGCTTTATCCGGCCTACTGGCTCAAAGTCGACCTGCAGCACAAGCTCGCCCATGCCCGCTTCGTGCGCGAGATCGAGGCGGCCGGAAAATCACTGGCGACCTGCGTCGGCTTCGATGCGGCGCGCGGCGTCACCGAGCTCACGGTATTCGCGCCGGATCATCCGTGGCTGCTCTCCATCATCGCCGGCGCCTGCGCGCTTGCCGGCGCCAATATCGTCGACGCCCAGATCTACACCACGACCGACGGACTCGCGCTCGACACGATTTCGGTCTCGCGCGAATTCGAGCATGACGAAGACGAAGGCCGCCGCGCCGGACGCATCGGCGACGCCATCGAGAAGGCGCTGCGCGGCGAGCTCAAATTGCCCGACGTCGTGGCCAAGCGTGCGCCGCCCAAGGGCCGCCTGAAGGCGTTTGCGATCGAGCCCGAAGTCACCATCAATAATCAATGGTCGAGCCGCTACACCGTGGTCGAAGTCACCGGCCTCGACCGCCCGGGCCTGCTCTATGAGCTGACCACGACGCTGTCCAAGCTCAATCTCAATATCGCTTCCGCCCATGTCGCGACCTTCGGCGAGCGCGTGGTCGACGTGTTCTATGTCACCGATCTTCTCGGCGCCCAGATCACGGCGCCGACGCGGCAAGCCGCGATCAAGCGGCCGCTACTGGCGCTGTTCACCGCGCTGGTGGAAGGCAAGCCGGCGTAGACGCCACATCAAGATCTTGCCGAAGCAGGCCGGGATTTCTTGCTCGCGAGCAAGATCCCTGCGGCAATCAAGACGATGCCGACCACGTGATAGAGGTGGAACTGCTCGCCGAGAAACAGCACCGCGAGAACGGCGCCGAACACCGGCATTAGATGCGCCGATTGCCCGGCGCGGCCGGGACCGATCAGCTCGACGCCGCGAATGAACAACAGATAAGCAATAAACGACGGCAGCACCGCGGCATAGGCGATGGCGGCATAGGACGGCAGGCCGCCGCGCACCGTGGCGCCGCCGCCGATCTCCCACAGATAGAACGGCAGGATCATGCAGGAGCCGATGCCCATCATCGTCACCAGAAGGCTCAGCGGCTGCGCCGCCGGCCGCCGCCGCAACAACGGTGAATAAATTCCGGTGATCACCAGCCCGCCCAACAGCCAAAGATCGCCGATATTGAGCGAGACATGCGCCAGCACCGCGAGCGAGAGCTGGCTGACGATGGCAAGCACGCCGAGGAGCGAGAGCACTACGCCGAGCATCTGCCAGAGACTCGGCCGCGCGCCGAACAGGCCGAAGTCCCAGAGCAGAACGATCACCGGCATCGCCGATTGCAGCAAGAGCGCGTTGAGCGCGGTGGTGTACTGCAGGCCGATATAGCTCATGGTGTTGTAGGTCGCGATGCCGGTCGCAGCGAGGAGCAACAGCATCGGCCAATGCCGCAGCAGTTCGGGCCAGTCGCGCTTGAGATGCGGCCAGGCGAAACCGAACGCGACGCAGAAGGCGCCGGTCCAGCGCCAATAGGCGAGCGTGATCGGCGGCACATGGCCGGCAACGGCGCGGCCGATCACAATGTTGCCCGCCCAAAACAGATTGGTGAGGACAAGAAGCGTCCAGGCCGACGACCAGGCGCGATGCGCAAACCATCCGAGCGGTGACGGTCGTACCGGCGCAACGGCTGGGCTCGCCGGAACGGCGCGATCGGAGGGAAACGTCATGGAAGAGGCCCGCTCCTTGGGAGCCTCTCATGCCATCGTTTGTCGCTGCGGCCTATGGCTTTGCGGCAATGCTGGGCTGAGTGACGGGACGGACCGAATCCAGGCCAGAATCCGCCAAGTCCAAGCCCAGTAACCGCCCCTTAAATGCAGCGCTTTACCGTGACTTCAGCGCCTAATTCGCGCTGGGACCGGGCTGACCAATTATGGCGTGGCGACAGGGACGCAAGCGCGCGCAAAATTCGCGCAGTCTGGCTCAAGCCTTGATGTGCGGCTGACGCCGGCCGACCGCACCGGCGGCCCGATTAAAGGCCGCGCCGATCCGGAGCGCCGCCGCCGCGAATCGAGCCCGCCGCGCCCGCCGAAAAAGCGCAAAAGCGGCAGCAAAAGCCGCTCCGGCTTCGGCCGCATCATCTATTGGGGCTTCGTGCTCCTGCTGTGGGGCCTGATCGCCGGCATCGGCGTGCTGGTTTGGATCGGCGCGCATCTGCCACCGATCGAGTCGCTTGAAATTCCAAAGCGCCCGCCCTCGGTCCTCATCCTCGGCTCAAACGGCGCGACACTCGCCACGCGCGGCGACATGGGCGGCGCCGCAGTACCGATGAGCGAATTGCCGGCTTACCTGCCGAACGCCTTCGTCGCCATCGAGGACCGCCGCTTCTATTCGCATTTCGGCATCGACCCGCTCGGCATTCTGCGCGCCATCGTTCGCGACATTCTGCGCCGCGGCGCCGCGCAAGGCGGCTCGACGCTCACGCAGCAGCTTGCCAAGAATCTGTTCCTGACCCAGGAGCGCACCGTCTCGCGCAAGGCGCAGGAGGTCGTGCTTGCGCTCTGGCTCGAGCATAAATACTCGAAGGCGCAGATCCTCGAACTCTATCTCAACCGCGTCTATTTCGGCGCCGGCGCTTACGGCGTCGAAGGCGCGGCGCAGCGCTATTTCGGCAAATCGGCGCGGCGCCTGACATTGCCGGAAGCGGCAATGCTCGCCGGCCTCGTGCAATCGCCGTCGCGGCTCGCGCCGAACCATAATCCCGAAGGCGCCGAGCGCCGCGCCGCGATCGTGCTCGCCGATATGGCTTGATCAGAAAATGATCAGCGCCGACGCCGAGAAAGCAGCGCTCGCGCATCCGGCGCGCGCGGTGCAGCCGGCCGGCGGCGGCTCGGCCAATTACGTCGCCGACTGGGTGATGGACGCGGTCGACGATCTGATCGGCAAGTTCGAGCAGGACATCGTGGTGCAGACCACGATCGATCCGGCACTGCAAAGCGCGGCCGAACAGGCCCTGGACGACGTCCTCAACGCGAAGGGCGACAAGCTCAACATTTCCCAAGGGGCATTGGTCGCCATGACGCCCGACGGTGTGGTGCGGGCCCTGGTCGGCGGGCGGAATTACGGCGAGAGCCAGTTCGACCGCGCCGTCGACGCCAAGCGCCAGCCGGGCTCGTCGTTCAAGC
Source organism: uncultured Alphaproteobacteria bacterium (assembly GCA_963761595.1). Classification (GTDB taxonomy): domain Bacteria; phylum Pseudomonadota; class Alphaproteobacteria; order Rhizobiales; family Xanthobacteraceae; genus BOG-931. Next base: position 678,453 of record CAVXHE010000014.1, on the reverse strand, counting down.
CGTTCGTCTATCTCACCGCGCTCGAACACGGACTGACGCCCGACAGCGTGCGCGACGACGCACCGATCCAGGTCAAAGGCTGGAAGCCGGAAAATTTCGAGCGGCAATATGCCGGGCCGGTGACGCTGACCCAGGCGCTCGCCAATTCGCTCAATACCGTCTCAGTGCGGCTGACGCTTGAAGTCACGCCGGAAGCCGTGGTGCGCACGGCGTACCGGCTCGGCATCACCTCGATGCTCGAGCCGAACGCGTCGATCGCGCTCGGCACATCGGAAGTGGCGCCGATCGAAATGGTGTCGGCCTATTCGACGTTTGCGAACGGTGGGCTCGCGGTGACGCCGCATGTCGTCACCCGCATCCGCACCGCCGACGGCAAGTCGCTCTACGACCACACCAACCAGCCGCTCGGCCGCATCGTCGATGCGCGCTATGTCGGCATGATGAATACGATGCTGCAGCAAGTGCTGCTGTCGGGCACCGCGCGCGGCGCCAATCTCCCGGGCTGGCAGGCCGCCGGCAAGACCGGCACCAGCCAGGATTTCCGCGACGCCTGGTTCATCGGCTACACCGCGCATCTCGTCACCGGCGTATGGCTCGGCAACGACGACAATTCGCCGACCAAGAAAGCGGTCGGCGGCGGGCTGCCGGTGGAAGTGTGGAGCCGCTTCATGCGGGTGGCGCATCAAGGCACAGCGCCGACGGCGCTGCCGGGCCTCGAGAACGGCGGCTGGTTCGATACGCAGCCGCCCGCGCCGGTCGCGACCAACCGCTACGGCCAGCCGAGTTACCAGCCGGGCTATCAACCGGGCTATCAGCAAAACGTGCAGAACAATCGGCAGAGCGACGGTCCCTTCGACTTCCTGGAAAAATTGTTCGGGCGGCGCTGAGCCTTGCGCAATCCCTATTGCGGTCACATTGCACGGAAATCATCCCCGACATACATCTGCTGGGGAGCCCGCCGATGCGGCGTGTGGCAGCCTATTTGTTCTGCCTTTTGAGCGTTGCCGGTCTCTCGGCAACACCGGCGGTCTCAGGGGAAAACAAGCCGCTGGTGCTTCGGTCGTGGGTCAAGTTCTGTTTCGATCAGACGTGCTTCACCGGTGCAGACATCAGAACTGAATGCGAGGTCGTCGTCGCGGCAGCGCTCATCGAACAGAACGGCGAAACGAAAAAGACTTTGCGGATCACCCTACCGACCCACGTGAAGCAAGAACGTGGTCTCAGCTTCGCCATTGATCAAGCGCAACCGATCTCCCGCCCGTTCGATCCTTGTTATCCCAATGGTTGTTCAGCAACGTATCAGGCCGGACCGGAATTGGTCGATCAACTCAAACATGGGCAGACGCTCGCGGTCACGGCAGCCGATGGCGACAATTCGGCGATCTATCGAATGCTCCCGTTGGCGGGCTTCGCCGAGGCCTATGACGGCCCTCCGACTCAGCCAAAGGCATTCGAGGTGCAGACGGGCGCATTGCAAAGAGAGTTAGAGGCGAGGGCGGCGGGTAAGCTGCCTTGCCAGTCTCAGGATTGAGAGTAAGTCCTGCTGATCACAATCAGATCGACAGAAATTCGTGGTTCTTCAGCGGCAGCGAGCGGATGCGCTTGCCGGTCGCGGCAAAGATGGCGTTGCACAAAGCCGGCGCCAAAGGCGGCACCGGCGGCTCGCCGACGCCGCCCCAAAAGCCGCCGCTTGCCGCCACCACGGTCTCGACATGCGGCGCGTCGGCCATGCGCAGCATTTCATAGCCGTCGAAATTCGATTGCTCGGTGCCGCCGTTCTTGATGGTGATCTCGCCATAAAGCGCCGCCGTCAAAGCATAGACAACCGCGCCTTGGGTCTGCATTTCGATCGACAGCGGATTGACCGCATAGCCGGGATCGATCGCCGAGACCACGCGGCGGACGCGAAGCCGGCCATGGTCGAAGGAAATCTCGGCCACTTGCGCGCAATAAGTCCCGCAGGCGCGGCTGAGCGCAATGCCGCGGAACACGCCGGGCGGCGACGGCGTGTCCCAGTTCGCCTTCTTCGCCGCGGCATCGAGCACCGCGAGATCCTTCGGGCTGTTGCGCAAGCAGCTTGCGGCGATAGAGATACGGATCGATCCCCGCTTCATGCGCCATCTCGTCGATGAAGCTTTCCTTGTAGAACGCATTCTGCGTGTAATTGATGGCGCGCCAGACGCCGAGCGGCACCGCGGTGCCGCGGATGGCGTAATCGACCAGATAATTCGGCAGGTCGTAGCCCATCTCGTCGCCGAGCCCGCTGATATAGGTCCAGTCGACGACGTTGGGGATGAAGGCCGGCACCAGCGACGCCACGAACGACGGCCCGGCGAGGCGGATCGTCAAAGCGACCGGCATGCCGTCGGCATCGAGGCCGGCTGCAAGCCGCGCCATGCTCAAGGGCCGATAGAGATCGTGCTTGATATCCTCTTCGCGCGTCCAGACGAGCTTGACCGGCTCGCTCGACTTCCTTGGCGATGAGCACGGATTGCCGGACATATTCCTGGATCGGCGCGCGCCGGCCGAAACCGCCGCCGAGCATCATGCGATGCACAGTGACCTGATCGTTGGTCACGCCGGCGGCGAGTGCCGCGGTCGCAACGGCGGTCGCCGGATCCTGCGTCGGCGCCCAGATCTCGACGCTGCCGGGCTTGACGTGGGCGGTGCAGTTCTGCGGCTCCATGGTCGCGTGCGCCAGAAACGGCACGCCGTAATCGGCCTCGATGCGTTTGACGGCGCCGCCGAGCGCGGAAGCGGCATCGCCGCGCTTGTGGCCGACTTGCGCATTCTGCGCATCAAGGCCGCCGCGCACCAATTGCGCAATCGAGGCGCTTGACAGGTCGCCGTTGCCGCGATCGTCCCAGGTCACTTTCAGCGCATCGGCTGCGCATTTGGCGCGCCACCAGGAATCGGCGATCACCGCCACCGCGTCTTCCATGCGCACGATCCGGCGCACGCCTTTCATGCCTGCGATCGAGCTTTCGTCGACGCTCTTCGGCGTGCCCTTGAACACCGGGCAATGCACGATGGCGGCGTAGAGCATGTCGGGCAGCCGCACATCGATCGCATAGACCGGCTGGCCGGTGACCTTGTCGCGGACATCGAGGCGCTTCTGCGCCGTGCCGGCGAGTTTCCAGTCGCCGGGCGCTTTCAGCCTGATATCGGTCGACGGCTCGACACTCGCCGCCTCTTCGGCGACCGCGCCGAAGGTCAAGGTCCGGCCGCTCGGGGCGTGCGTGATGGTACTATTGTGTGCCGTGCATTGCGCCGCCGGCACGGCCCAGCGCGCCGCTGCGGCGGTGATCAGCATATCGCGGGCGGTGGCGCCGGCCTGGCGCAAATAAAGCTGCGAGGACGCAATTGAACGGCTCGCGCCGGTGGAGGTATCGCCCCAGGCATTGTTGCGGCGCGAATTTTCCGTCACCGACACCAATTGGGCGCGGACCTTCGACCAGTCGCATTCAAGCTCTTCGGCCACCAGCATGGCGAGCCCGGTCAGCACGCCCTGCCCCATTTCGGAATGCGCCACGCGGATCGTCACGGTGTCGTCGCGCGCGATGGTCAGCCAGCAGGTGATTTCGGGGGCTGCGGCGGCCGGCATCGAGACGGCCGAACGCGGCCGCTCGAACGGAACAGCAAAGCCCAGCGCCAAGCCGCCGGCCGTAGCGCTCGCGCCAATAAGCAAGGAACGGCGATTGAAGCCGCCGCCGGACCTCATGACAACCCCCTGATTTGCCGGCAGAACAATGCCAAATTCCGGCCGGACATAAAGCCCAGATTTCAAAAGCCCAACGACCAAGCGCCTGACAATAAACTACGCCGGCCTAAGACAAAAATCACATTGGAGAGAATCGCCCATGCCGACCGATCCGGCTCACAATCAGCCCACACTCGAACACCGCCTGCGCGCCATCGAGGATCGGCTGGACATCTACAACCTCATCGCCAGCCATCCGCCCAGCGCCGATACCGGTGCCTCGGCTTATGCCGAAGCCGTGTATGCCGAGGACGGGGTGTTCGACCGCGGCCCGGGCCTTGCCAGCACCACCGGTAACAAGGCGATGGCGGCGCTGTTGGCGAGCCCCGGCCATCAGGCGGCGATCGCCGGCGGGCTCGCCCATTTCACCGGCCTGCCGCATGTGACGATTACGGGCGACGACGCCGTCGTCATTTCCTATCTGCAAATTCTCACCCCGAACAAATCCGGTGACGAAGTCGAGGTTCCCAATCACGGCGCCTCGCGCGGCTATCACATTCATCGCGTGGTGACGAACCGCTGGGAGCTCAAGCGCACCGCGTCGGGCTGGAAAATCAAACGGCGAACGCTCCGCCTCGTCGACGGCTCGGAACCGTCGCGCGAGATTCTACGCGGCGCGCTCGGGGCCTTCGCGTGAAATTTTTGGTGCAGCGTGATCTTTGCGGAAAGCAGGTCAAAGTCCGCTTTGCCCGCAAAACCGCCGCGCGTCCGCCAAGGGCCGAGAGGCGACATTACGCCCCCTCCCACGGGGATCGGCAACCTCTATAGTTTGTTCAAAAGCCGCCAGCGGGAGATGTCGACAGCCCCGTGAATTCACAGGCGGCAACAGTGCCTGCGGCGTGCGAGCAATCTGAAACACAAATCGCCCTCTCGGACGCCTTCCGTTCTGCGGGAAGTAAATTTGGGAGGACATCGTGATACTTCCGCGTCGCAATTTTTTGCATTTGGCAGCGGGTGCAGCCGCGCTGCCGTCGCTCACACGCCGCGCGGCGGCGCAAGACGCCTATCCGTCGCGGCCGATCCACCTCGTCATCGGCTTCACCCCGGGGGCGGCCGCTGATGTCGTCGCCCGCGTGCTCAGCCAGGCTGCCGCGCCGCTCCTCGGTCAGCAGCTCGTGGTCGAGAACAAGCCCGGCGCCGGGTCGAGCATCGCCGCCGAATATGTGGCCCACGCGCCCAACGACGGCTACACGGTGTTCCTGGCGACCTTGTCCATCATCACCAATCAGATCATCAATCCCAACGCGGCGCTGGATCTGGCTAGGGATTTCGAACCCGTTGCGCTCCTCCAAGACGCGGCGATCATCCTGGTCGTCAATCCGGCGAGCGATATCCATAGCGTCGAGGAGCTCATTGCCTTTTGCAAGGCGAAGCCGGACCAGGCTCTCGATTCAAATGTCATCGGCAGCATGCCGCACTTTGCCAGCGAGCTGTTCGCGCAGCAGGCCGGCATCAAGCTGACGCAAGTGCCCTATCCGGGCAGCCCGCAGGCGGTCGAGGACGTCATCGCCAATCGCACACTGATGACCTTCTCGCCGGCCTCGACCGTCATCGGCCAGCTCGCGGCCGGCAAGCTTCTGGCGCTAGCGACGACGACGAGCAAGCGCGCTGGCGCGCTGCCGGACGTGCCCACCATGGCGGAAGCCGGACTGCCTGGCGTCGACACCAGCCTCTGGTTCGGCCTGCTCGCGCCCACCGGCACGCCGCGGCCCGTCGTCGACAAGCTCGCCGCCGCCGCCCGCCAGGCGATGCAGACGCCGGCCGCAACAGAAATACTGAGCAAGCAGGGCGACGATCCGCTCGATGCCGGCCCCGACGAGTTCGCAGCCTTCATGCACAGCGAAATTGCCCGCTGGACGGAAGTCGCGCACGCCGCCGGAATGATAAAAAGCTAGGGTCGCGTCACACCTTCGCAGCCGAGCACCGTTTCGGGTCAACAAAACCGGACACGCCTGCGCGTTTTTGAGTCCACGCCCTAGGGACGCTGATTGAAATCCTGGTTCGGGAAGGCCGACGCATCGGGCACCTTGATCACCACGAAGGGATGATCGAGCGAGCCATGGCAGGCATTGCAGCCTAGCGTGAGTTGATCGTAAGCGGCGGCGAATTTCTTCGGGTCTTGCTGCTTGATGGCGTCGTCGACGGCGGCGAGCGGCTGCTTTAACGCCGCATCGACCAGATCGGCGACCGGATAGCCGCGGAATTTCGGCTGTGCCTTGACGATGCCGGCAAAGACCTGACGGATTTCAACGAGCGCATAGGCGGCGAGCGGCCAATTGCCGGCATGGCCGGCAATGCCGAGCTTGAGATGCCGCGGCTGCACCAGCGTGTTCATCATGTCGCCCATGGACATCGCGTAGGGAACAGGCAGCGTTGGCGCTAGCTGCGGCGCAGCCTGCGGCCAGCCGGCACGTTGGGCGGCGATGAGAAAGGCCGCCGCGGCGATGCCGCTCAATACGGTTTTTCTGTTCATGGCGCGGCCTCCCGTGTCGCCTAGTCCAGCGGCTCGAGCCGCAAAATCTCCGCGCCGTGATTGTTGCCGGCCCAGAACGTCACCGGATCACGCGTGTTGTCGACAAAGACGCGCCGGATATTGGTCGGCCGCGGCAACAGATATTCGATCGCCTTGCCGCCTTCTTTGCCGTTTTGCGGATCGAAGCGCAGCACGCGGTCGCTCGCCATGCCGCCGCTCCACAGCTCGCCGTTCTTGTCGCGGAACACGTCATAGGGATAAGTGTGCGGCGTCGGCACGTCCCATTCCTTGAACGCTTCCGTCTTGATGTCGAACATCGCGAGCTTGTTCCCGGCGAATTCGGTGAACCACAGCCGGCCTTGATCGTCGAGCATGGTGCGGCGCGGCCGCGACTTCTCGGTCGGTGTCGGAAAGATCGTCGGCACGCCCGTCTTGGCGTCGACGCGGCCGACCGCCTCGCCGCCGAAATCCATGAAATAGAGATTGTTCGCCGTGTCGGCTGCCATGCCGTATGGCGCATGCGTGCGGCCCTTGCCGAGGAAGGCGAACGGATCGATCCGCTCATAGACGCCGGTCTTAGGATCGAGCCGCATGATCGATTGCCGCGCAACGTCGTTGGTCCACACTTTGCCGTCAGCCCGCGATGCGCCCGGCATCACCATCGACTGCTGCATGGCGTCGTCGTTGAGATCGGCGGGCAGCGGGAAAATCCGAAAAGTCTTGGTCGCCATGTCGAAGCGGGCGAGCCCGGTCTGAAACATCAAAGCGAGCCACAGATTGCCGTCGGCATCCGGTTCGAGATCAAGCGTGCCGGTCGGGAACGAGGGCTTGGACACCGGGATCGGATATTCCACGAGCGTGCCGGTCTTGGGATCGAGCTCGCCCAAGACATTCTCGACGAAATCCGAATACCAGACATGGCCGTCGCGACCGGTGCGCACGTCGTGCGGCGCGATGGTCGGCCGTGGCAGGGCGTATTCGGTGATGACGACACGGGTGGCGCGGCCCTTGGGCCGCGGCAGGGTCTGCAATTCGTAGTTCCACGTTGTGCCGCGCGACAGATTGACCGTCGCCAGATAGGCGGCGAGCTTGCGCACCGAATTGTCATTGACGTCGCGCGCGGCGACGCGCGACTGCACGCGCGCCTGCGTCGAGTTGTTGGCGTATTGCGCCATGCGCTTGAGCACGGGAACGAAGGCGTCGGCGTCATAGCTCGAGCGCACGATGCGCTCGAAGGTGTGGCAGCTCATGCATTCGATCAGCGGCCGCTTCTGCTCGGCCGTTCCCGGCATGCTCATGAACCATTCGCTATTGGTGAGCTGCGCCACGAGATCGGCGGCCTTGCGCAGCTTGATCGCGACATCGGCCGTCGCCGCGCCAAGATCGACGGCTTGCGGTCCGTCAAGCTCGTAGCCGGTGGCGCGGATGCGCAGCGCATAGTGACCCGGCGACAGCCGGCGGTCCGGAAAGCGGAAACGGCCGCTCGCATCGCTGACCACCGTGACCGTGATGGGCGAGCCGTCTTTCTGCGCGCTGACCAGCACGCCTTCCATCGCACCTTCCGCGGCGGAAGCGACCGAGCCCGTGAGCGTCTGGGCGCGGCAAGGGACCGCCGCGACGGAGGCGACGAGAAACACAGCCGCGGTTAAAGCGTGCGCGGGTTTCATGTCTATTGTTTCTGCAAGGTGCAATCGACTTCGACCGGGTCTTTGGCATCGGCCTGGCCGCGCCGCACCACATTGGATTGCGCGTAGCCGTCCTTGGTGCAGGAAATATCCACCGTCTTGGGATCGATCTCCCTGGCGAAACCCGGGATCTTGTAGATGCCCATGCTGTTGCTGCGGGTGACGAGCGAGCCGCCGGCCGCCGGCGCCGCCGTCACGCGGGCGCCGTTGACCGGCGAGCCGCTGGCATCGCGCACGAAGCCGAAATAGGACGGGCCGTCATTGCTGTCGCTGTCCTCGCCAAAGTTCACGCCGCCGGCGCGCGCCGGCGGTGCCGCCGCCATCAGTGAAAAGGCCACGACGGCGAGCGACGCGACAGACAGCCACGAACGATGCAACACCATGACCGGCCTCAGTGCGTGAAGTAGCCGCCGAGCAGATAGATGATCGCCGCCATCATGGCGGCCGGCACCGCCCAAGCCGGACAAGACCACAGCCTGCGGCCGAAGTCTTCCGGCAGGAACGCTGCAACCAGGCCAAGCACAGCGGCCGCGAGTGCCGATGTCGCGATCCAGCCATACCAATACATCGTCGGGCCGTCGGACGCCGCGCGATTAAACAGCGTCCACTCGCCGACCGCCGGCCCGTAGGAGAATAGCGACCAGTTGTTGCGCAGCACGACGTAATAGGCGACGGCATAAACCGCGGCGAAGATGATGACAAAGACCCGCAAGCGGACAGCGCGTCGCGGGCCGGAACTCGCAGGCGTACTCATGTGCAAACCGCTCACGTTCCCAAGCCGCGGATATTGTTGGCGATGTGGCCGGCGAGAAAGGCCCACCAGACGATGAAGGCCAACAGCGCGGTGAGTGCTTTGCGCGTCAGCACATCTCTGTCATCGAGCGGCTGCCGCCAAAACAGCCAATAGGCCGGAAGCAGCGCCAAGCCGATGGCAATCAGATGCTCCTTGATCTCGAAAGCGCCGAAGGATTTCCAGAAATGACCCTGTTCGAGCGTCAGCCGCGCGGTGATGCGGTAGTCGGTGTAGATGACGCTACCGAGCCCCGCGGTCAGGAGATAGAGCACGACAATGGCGTTGGCATAATTCGCCGAACCCACGGCGCGGAACCGCGCCACGAAATTCGCAGCCCCCGCCCGCACCGGCGCCCAGGTGCTGACGACTTGATGGGTGACGGCGCCAAGCAAAAGAAACGCCAACAGCCCGTGTGTGATCACCAAAGCGATCCACATGATTTCCTCCCAGCCTTACCTTACCGCGTCATCTGCGTGACGCTTCTTCCATTTGCCGCAGGGCAGTGTGCCAAGCCCGCGTCGGCAACGAGCGGGATAAGTCTAGCGCCGGCAACGGCATCCGACAATTGATCGCTGCGATTGGCACGCATGACTGGAACGGCGCCATATCGCCGGTGCCATGTCGCACAACCGGCGCCATTGTCGGCCAGCCTCCACGACGCTATATTGTGGTCGCTATATTCCAATAGACATAACGAATTCCTCCGAACCGTTCGGAAGACGCCCATGACTGCAGGGAGAAACAGATGGCGCAAGCCCAAGCGATTCCACTGACACGCCACCCTTATGCCGATGGCTCGTTCAAGCAGATGCTCATTGACGGCAAATGGGTCGACGCCGCATCCGGCAAGCATTTCGAGAGCCGCAATCCCGCCACCGGCGAATTGCTGGCGACCGTCGCTGAGGGCGACGCCGAGGACGTCAATCGGGCGGTCGCCGCGGCGCGCAAAGCCTTCGAAGGGCCGTGGCGCAAATTCAAGCCGTTCGAGCGCCAGAACATCCTTCTCAAGCTCGCCGATCTCGTCGAGAAGCATTTTGACGAATTGAGCGCGCTCGACACGCTCGATATGGGCGCGCCGCTCGCCCGCACCCGCGGCACGCGGCAGCGCGTGCTCGGCATGCTGCGCTGGTATGCCGGCCAGGCAACGGCGATCCACGGCGAGACCATTCCGAATTCGCTGCCCGGCGATATCTTCTCCTACACGCTCAAAGAGCCGGTGGGCGTCGTCGGCGCCATCATTCCGTGGAACGGCCCGCTCGGCGCGTCGGTGTGGAAGATCGGCCCGGCGCTGGCGACCGGCTGCACGGTGATTCTCGAAACCCGCCGAGGAGGCGCCGCTGACGTCGTTACGGTTGGCCGAGCTCGCGCTTGAAGCCGGCGTGCCGCCGGGCGTCGTCAATGTCGTGCCGGGTTACGGCGAAACCGCGGGCGCGGCGCTCGCCGCGCATATGGGCGTCGACAAGGTCGCCTTCACCGGGTCGCATTTCACCGGCCAGTCGATCGTCAAGGCGTCGGCCGGCAATCTCAAGCGCGTGTCGCTCGAGCTCGGCGGCAAATCGCCGGACATCGTGTTCGCCGATGCCGATATTGATCAGGCGGTGCCGGGCGCGGCCATGGCGGTGTTCGCCAATTCCGGCCAGATTTGCAGCGCCGGAACGCGGCTCTTCGTCGAGCAGAAAGTCTATGACGAGTTCACCGCCAAGGTCGCGGCCTTCGGCAAAAGCCTGAAGGTCGGCAACGGCCTCGACCCTGAGGTCCAGATCGGGCCGCTGGTGTCGGAGCAGCAGCTCGAGCGCGTCACCGGCTATCTCAACATCGGCAAGAAGGAGGGCGCGCGGGCGCTGGCCGGCGGCGAACGCTTGACCGAAGGACCGCTGGCCAAAGGCTATTTCGTGCCGCCGACGGTGTTTGCCGATGTGAAAGACGACATGCGCATCGCCCAGGAGGAAATCTTCGGGCCGGTGATCTCGGCGATTCCGTTCAAAGACACCGACGAACTCATCGCCCGCGCCAATGCCACGACCTTCGGCCTCGGCAGCGGCGTGTGGACGCGCGATGTCGGCAAGGCGCATCGCCTGGCAGGCGCGATCCGCGCCGGCTCGGTCTGGATAAATTGCTATCAGGCCATGGACCCGGCGGTGCCGTTCGGCGGCTACAAGATGAGCGGCTATGGCCGCGAATCGGGTCTGCAGCAGATGGACGAGTATCTCAACGTCAAGGCGGTCTGGATCAAGACCGCTTAAGACGCTGCAAGACGGCGCTGGGTTTGGCTACTGACGGCGCGGCGAAGTACGTCGCGCCGTCAATGCGTGCCGGCATCAGGTCTCGCCGCCGTATCTCGCGCCGAGATCGCGCTGAATCATCAGGCGAATGAACGGATCGGGATCGGTACCGAGATAGTCGGTCGAATTGTAAATCGGGCCACAGGGAACGAGGTTGCTGCCGCGGCAAGACGCCACCGCGCCGGCCGATACGGCCGGCTTCGCAGTTTTTGTCTTCTTTGCCTCGGCGCTCGATGCTGCGACCAAGCTGGCCGCGAGACCAACAAACAATATGCGGCGTGATGTCATCACCTTACCTCCGGCAGAAAGCTGTCTCAGCGAGACCCGGTAGCCATAACAACCAGCAGCGGAAATCGTCCCCTGCCCCGCTTCAAATTAATGTCAACGGCCCGGAACGCAGGAGGCAGCCGGGCATTTACGCTAATGCCGCGCTTCGCTGTCGAGATGCGCCATCTGGGTCGGGTCATAGCGCGCCCCTGAGGTGAGCTCGGGCGATACTGCCGCATCGATGCGCGCAATGTCATCGGCCATGAGCGACAGTTTGAGCGCGCCGAGCGTTTCCTCGAGCTGGGCGCGGCGGCGGGCGCCGATCACCGGCACGATGTCGGAGCCGCGCGAGCGCGCCCAGGCGATCGCGAGCTGCGCCGGGGTCGCGCCCTTGTCCTTGCCGATTTGTGCGAGCGCTTCGACCAGGCGCAAATTCTTTTCCAGGTTGCCTTGGCGTAGCGCGGCATACGGATGACGCGGATATCGCCTTTGCTGTCGGCTGGCGGAACGCGCCCGCTCAGGATGCCGCGCGACAACACGCCATAGGCGGTAATTGCAATGCCGCAGTTCGCGCGTCACCGGCAGGATCGCGGCTTCGATGCCGCGGCTCATCAGCGAATATTCGATTTGCAGATCGCTGATCGGATGCACCGCGTGCGCGCGGCGGATCGTCTCGGGTCCCACTTCCGACAGCCCGATATGGCGGACGTAGCCGGCGCGCACCATGTCGGCGATGGCGCCGATCGTGTCCTCGATCGGCACCGCGGGATCGAGCCGCGCCGGGCGGTAGATGTCGATGTAATCGGTGCCAAGCCGGCGCAGCGTATAGCTGAGAAAATTCTTCACCGCTTGCGGCCGGCCATCGTTGCCGCCCCAGCCGCCGCCCGGCTCGCGCAGCGCGCCGAATTTCACCGAATAGACCAGGCGCGCGCGGGCAACGCCGTCGAGCGCGCGGCGGATCAGCATTTCGTTGTGACCCATGCCGTAGAAATCGCCGGTGTCGATCAGCGTGATGCCGGCATCGATGGCGGCACGGAGCGTGGCGACGCTCTCGCCATCGTCGACGGCGCCGTAGAGGCCGGGCGACATGCCCATGCAGCCCAGCCCGAGGACCGAAACCTCCGGACCGCTGCGGCCCAGTGTCACTGTTTGCATCGCGCGCCTATTACGATTGTTGTGTGAATGCACCGCCAAAGAAGGCGTCAGACATAGACGCTCTTCATCTGCGCTTCGGGATAGCGCAAACCGGCGGCGGCGCCGATCGGGATCGCATCCGACATCTGCGCGAGATCGGCGGCGCTCAGATGAACAGACAGCGCGCCGATATTCTCCAACAGCCGCTCTTTATGCTTGGTGCCGGGGATCGGCACGATGTCGTCGCCTTGCGCGAGCAGCCAGGCCAGCACGAGCTGGCCGGTGGTGCATTGCTTCTGGCGCGCCAAGTCGCCGAGGCGCTGAACCAGCGAGATATTGCTGTTGAGGTTATCGCCGGAAAAGCGCGGATGGCGGCGGCGCGCATCGGTTTCCGCAAGCTCCACGCCGCCGGTCAAGAGGCCGCGGCCGAGCGGCGAATAAGCGACGAAGGCGATATTGAGCTTGCGCGTCACCGCCAAGGTCTCCTCGGCGTCGGCGCGGTAAATCAGCGAGAATTCGTTCTGCACCGCGGCGAGAGGATGCGTCGCATGCGCGCGGCGGATGGTCGCCGGGCTCGCTTCGCTGATGCCGAGCGCGCGCACCTTGCCTTGCCCCACCAGCTTCGCCATGGCGCCGACAGTGTCTTCGATCGGCACGGTCGGATCGATGCGGTGCTGATAATAGAGATCGATCACATCGACGCCGAGCCGCTTGAGGCTCGCCTCGCACGACGCGATGACGAATTCCGGGCGGCCGTCGGCGAATTTGCCGTCGCGGCCGCCGAGATTGCCGAATTTCGTCGCCAGCACCACGCCGGAGCGGCGGCCCTTGAGCGCCTTGCCGAGGAGTTCCTCGTTGTGGCCCGCGCCATAGGCATCGGAACTGTCGAGGAAGGTGATGCCCTGGTCGAGCGCCTCATGAATGAGCGCGATACCGTCGTCGTCGCCGGTCTTGCCGTAAATGCCGGACAGCGACATGCAGCCGAGCCCGATCCCGGAAACTTCGATGCCGGAGGAACCAAGCTTACGTTTGGGAAGGGTTTTGGTCATGATGATGCTTTCGTGCGATGTTTTGGTGAGGAACTTGAACTTTTCATGAGCAACTTGAACGATGTAATTCGGGCGGGATGCCTGTTCAATGCCCTGGCACGGCGCATTGCTTTGCGACACCGGCGTGACGGCCACAAGTGTCGCGCATTTCGGATGTGCCGAACGATATATAACGCTCGGCCGTTCGGCAATCGCTGTAAGCCATCACGCGATCAGCTTTTGCGTTTGGTTTTGCGGACGACCTTTTCCACCGCGCGAAACTCCTCGGCGGCGTATTTGTGCGCGGCGGCTTCGATCGCGTGGTAGCTTTTTATGATCCGCTCGCCGATCTCCGTCACCACGGCGCCGCCGCCCTGCCGGCCTCCCGTCACCGACGTCACCGCCGGCTCTTGCAGCGCCGAGTTGATCTCTTCGACCAGGAGCCAGGCGCGCCGATACGACATTCCGACCTTGCGGGCGCCAGCGGAGATCGAGCCGGTTTCCCGGATCGCTTCCAAGAGCTCGATTTTTCCGGGCCCGATCTTGTCGCCGCTCGTCAGATCGAGGCGGATGCTCAGGCGCGTGCCGGTTATTGCCAACGATCACTCCCCGCCGATTTGCCGCAACCAGGCGGAAAAGATTTTTGCCGCCAGCGCGCTTGCCCCTGGCGAAACGTTTTTCGTCTGCGCCCGAAATTCGGCGACGGACATCCGGTCCGGCGCTAAATCCTGTGCATAGCCAATGTACCACTTTTCAAGGACAGCGGCATCGGCCTCCAAATGAAATTGCAAGGCGAGCGTGTTGCCGCCGAAGGCAAAGGCCTGGTTCTGGTAATTCGCGTTCGAGGCGAGCCGGGTCGCGCCCGCCGGCAGATCGAACGTGTCGCCGTGCCAATGCACAACCTTGGCGCCGGTTTCCGACAGCGGCAGCAGGCACGATTTGCGCCCCGCCGCGGTCAAATCCACCTGCCCCCAACCGACTTCCTTGACTGGGCCGGCGAACACCCGGCTGCCGAGCGCCTTCGCCATGAGCTGGGCGCCGAGGCAGATGCCGAGCGTCGGCAGGTTCTTCGCCAGGCGGCGCTCCAGGATATCGATCTCGCTGCCGAGGAACGGATAGGCTTGCGTCTCATAGGCGCCGAACGGGCCGCCGAGCACGATCAGAAGATCGGCCTCCTCGATCGAGCGATCGCCGAGGTTGTCGGCCGGCGCCTCGCGATAAGACGCCTCCCAGCCGGCGTCGCGCAGGACCTGTGCCAACAGGCCGAGATCCTCATATTCGACGTGCCGAAGCGCAATGGCCGAACGTGTGCCGGAAGGCATGTCCTTGTCCTCAAGAGAGCGAGAGAGCAAAAACGGCGGGTCTCCATAACATCGCGACGCGGGCGCGGCCAGAACGCCGGCAGGACACTGCCGCGACTTGGCGCGGGCGATGCGGCGCCGCAGGCGTTGACACTCGTTAGGCTATATCCCTATGAATATAACGCGAGATTTGGAATTGCGGGAGCCGTTGCATGTCGGAGACGCTGGTCGAAGACTTCGAGACATTTTTCATCGAACTGCCCGCGGAGGTGCGCAACGATCTTTGGTTCATGATGGTGATCCTGTCGGACGAGAATTTCGTCTTTCAGGACGGAACCGACATCTACGAGCGCGCGGCGCAAGACCTGTTCCAGGCGAAGACCCGCATCGGCCGTCTCGGCAATCTGATCCAAGCGGTTTCGATTTTCGACATCTATTTCGCCATGGATGCGGGTGAGCGGTTCGACAGCCAACGCAAGGCAGCGCTCTATCGTTACGCCAATCAAATCGGCGCCATAGAGGCGGCAAGAGAGCGCTGGCAGAAGTTGCGCGCAACGAAATTCACCCCGGCCGCAATCGCCGCGGCGCTTATCCCGCCGGGTCTGCCGCGCCAACGCGGGCGGCGGGCATCCGCGTCAAGTGCGGGCCAGCGCAGCGACCTGGAAAACGCGAGCGCCTAGATCAAATCAGATCCGCGGCACGGACGCGGCGCGTGAGGGCCCAGATCAAACAGGCGGCGCAACCCATCGACGCGACGACGAGCGTGACCGGCCAGGCGGAATGGCCGAGATAAAGGCCGATGAGGCCCGCCGCGAGCGCCGCGCCGATCTGCTGGACGAAGCCCATCACCGACGACGCGGTGCCGGCACGATCGGCAAACGGCGTCAACGCGCCCGCCATGGCAGACGGCAGCACGAAGCCGAGGCCCGCGAGATAGATCGTCATCGCCCCGACGAACCACACGGCGTTGGCAAGGAAGCCCACCACCAGGATCATGACCAAACCGCCGCCCACCATTATGACAGTACCGACGCCCATCATGCGATCGAGTCCGAAGCGCATGACGATCCGCGAAGCGATGAACGTTCCGGCCATATAGCCAGCGGCGCCCATGCCAAAGATGACGCCGAAAGCGAGCGGCGAGAGGCCATAGACCACGCCTTGCATCACCACCGGCGCGCCCGAGATCCATGCGAACAGGCCGATAAAGGCCGTGGTCATGATGCCGAGATTGGCGAGAAAGCCGCGATGCACCACAACGGATTTGTAGAGCGTGGCCATCGTGACGAGCGAGAACGGGCCGGGCGTGCGCTTGTGCAGGGTCTCCGGCAGCAACAGCGCCGCCGCCGCGCCGGCGATCACCGCGAAACTGATTAACAGAATGAAACAGGCGCGCCAGCCGAACATGGTCTGCAACAGGCCGCCGATCGTCGGCGCCACGATCGGCGCCAAGGCCGTGATCGAGCCCATAATCGACAATTCGCGCCCGGCGCGCACGCCGGAATAAATGTCGCGCACCACCGCGCGCGCCAGCACCACGGAGCCGGCGCCGCCGATCGCCTGCACGAAACGCGCCGCGATCAAGGCATCGATGGATTGCGCCAGCGCGCAGGCGACGGTGGCTAAGCCATAGAGCGCGATCGCGATCAGCAGCACGGGGCGGCGGCCGAAGCGATCCGACACCGGCCCATAAAAGATCTGGCCGACGCCAAAACCAAGCAGATAAAAGGCGATGGTCAATTGCACCGAAACGATCGGCGCATTCAACGACTGCGCGATGTCCGGCAGCGACGGCAGATACATGTCCATCGACAGCGGTCCGAGCGCGGTCAGAAACGACAGCAACAACGTGAGCGCGAAGGAACCGGGGGCCAGCATCGGCAGCAATGTCCGCAAAGTTTCGGCAAGCATTGCGCCGGATCGCGGAGCAGAATGCTCAAAAGGGCATTTCGGGCGGTAGACGCGGCCTGTCCTACCCTTTGGCCGCAGGCGCGCCTAGCCGTTTTCAGCGCCCGCATGAGAGCCATGCGGGGGAACTGACGGCTTTAGAGCACGATCGGAAGAAGGAGCAACCCGTTTCCCGCCCTCGCGAAGCTCGCTTCGGCGGGCGAAGGAAGGTCGGAGCAGATCGTGCGCCGCGGCGGGCGAACGCCACAGCCGCGTCATTGGCCCGGCGGACGCCAGCCCTGCTTGGCGAGCTGAATCTGCGCATAGATATGTTTGCGCAACTCGCCGAAGCGCGCCAGTGACCGGGTTTCGAGTTGCGTCCGTTCGTCGGGCAGATCGATCGCCACGTCTTCCATGATCACGGTCGGCGCGTGCGACATCACGAGGACGCGTTCGCCGAGATAAACCGACTCGTCGATGTCGTGGGTGACGAACAGCACCGTGACGCGGAGCCTGTGCCACAGCACCCGGATCAGATCTTCAAGATCGGCGCGGGTCTGCGCGTCGACGGCGGCGAACGGCTCGTCCATCAACAGCACGTGCGGCTCGTAGGCGACCGCGCGTGCGATGGCGACGCGCTGCTGCATGCCGCCGGAGAGCTGCCAGGGATAAGCGCTATGCACATTGGCGAGATCGACCGCGGCGAGCGCGTTGCGCACCAGTTCCTCGCGCCGTTCCGCGGTCATCTTCTTCTGCTTCAGCGGCAGCGCCACATTGTCGTGCACCGTCAGCCAGGGAAACAGGCTCCTGCCATATTCTTGAAAGACGACCGCCATGGCCGGCGGCGGGCCCAGCACCGGGTTGCCTTCGAGGATGACGCCGCCCGATGTCGGCGGGAGCAATCCGGCAATGCATTTCAACAGCGTGGTCTTGCCGGCGCCCGAGGGACCGACAATGCAGACCAATTCGCCTTGCCCGACCTTGAAATTGACGTCGCGGATCGCCTCGACGGTGCGGCTTCCGCCCTCGTAAACCTTGCGCAGCTTCCTCACTTCGAGCATGGGCGCCATTGCTCGATTTTTCGCTGTCTCGTTCATGATCAATTCGCCCGCTGCGCGCGCCGGAGCCCGTAATACCAGCCTAACAGCCAAGCCTCGACGGCGCGGAAGACCAGCGACAGCACGATGCCGATGAGGCCCAAGAGAATGATGCCGCCCCACATTTCGGGAATGGCGAAGGTGCGCTGATATTGCACCAGCGCAAAGCCGATGCCGTTAGAGGCGGCGAACATTTCGCTGACCACCATCAGGATGATACCGATGGAGAGCGACTGCCGCAGTCCGGTGAAGATCTGCGGGCTCGCCCCGGGGAGAACGAAGTGCCACAGCCGGTGGAACCCGCCGATCCGATACGAGCGGACGGTTTCCGCCAGCACTTCGTCGAGCGCGCGCACGCCGGCGACCGTATTGAGCAGCACCGGCCAGATGCAGCCGAACACGATCACCAGCGTCTTCATCTCGTCGCCAATGCCGGCGAACAGCATCAGCACCGGGACCAGCACCGGCGGCGGAATGGCGCGCAAGAATTCGAGCACCGGCTCGAGTGTGGCGCGCAAATTGCGCGAAGCGCCGACCGGGATGCCGATGGCGATGCCGAGGAGTGCCGCAGCAAAATAACCGATGGCGAAGCGAAAGAGGCTCGGCGCCACGTTCTGCAACGCCTCGGAAGAAAACCACAGCTTGACGAAGGTCTCCAAAATCGTCTGCAGCGGCGGGAAATAGAAGCTCTGGCTGCCGGCGCTGGTGATCCACCATGTCGCGATGAGCGCTGCCGGCAGGGCCAGCACCACCGCGACCCGGCGCGTGACGGCCGCGGCGCCGTTCATGGCGCCGCCCCTGCGGTGTCGAGACGAATGGACGGATGCCAGGACAGCACCCGCCGCTCCAGCGCGCGGGCGCCGAGATTGACGATGACGCCGATAATTCCGGTGACGATGACATAGGCATACATGATGGCGACGGCGCCGCCGGATTCGGTCTGCGAAATCTCGCGGCCGAGACCTTCGGTGTCGATAGCGATTTCGCTGGTAATGGCAAGAATGAGCGCCACCGCCGCCGCAAGCCGCACGCCGGTCATCAGATAAGGCAGCATGGTCGGCCAGGTGAGGTAGCGGATTTGCGCCCAGGTGCCGAGCCCGTAGGAGCGCGCGGTTTCGCGCGCCACCGGATCGACATCCTGCACGCCATAGAGCACCTGAATCAGCACCTGCCAGAACGACGCATAGACGACGAGGATGAGGGTCGACTCGATCTTGGTGCCGAACAGCAGTACGGCGAGCGGAATGAGCGCGACCGACGGGATGGGACGCAGGAACTCGATGGTCGAATAGGTCAAGGTCCGCAGCAGGCCGGAACTGCCGATAACGATACCGACCACGACGCCGGCAACGAGCGAAATGGCAAGCCCGAGCGCCCAGGCGCTCATGGTGTCGCGCAGCGCCGTCCAGAACGTCGCGCTCATCAGTTCGTGGAACAGCGCCACCACGATCTCGCTGAATGGCGGCAGATAATGCGGCGAGATCAGCCCTACTCGCGGCACGAGCTCAAGCAACAGCGCAAAGCCGACGAGGCCGCCGAGACCGCGCAGCCAAGCCGGTATGCCGGCCATGGTCTTGATCTTGACCGTGGCCGGCGCGGTGATGATGTCCGTCGCCATAGGACCGCTTACAGCATGGCCGCTTAGGGCAACAGCGCGGCGATATCCGCTTTCTTGGTGATCAGCCCGTCTTCGAGCGCATCGTCGGCGAGCGCCTGGCTCGAGGCGCGATTCATCTCGGTCGGCCACCGCGGCAGCGTGATCTTCGCCGCGATCTCCGGCGTGATGCGCGTATAGGTCGGAATGATCTGGCGCACCTCGTCGGTATGCGAGTCGGCGTAAGCCAGCGATTCGGTGATCGCCGCCTTGAAGCGCTTGACGATGTCAGGGTTCGCCTTGGCGTATTTGCACCGAGGTGAAATAGACCGCGATCATCATCTTCGGCGCGACATCGACCAGATTCCAGTCCACCACTTTGGCGCCGCGCTGCAGCGCGATGGTGAGGAACGGCTCGACCACCCAGCCGGCCTCGATGCGATGCTCGGCGGCGGCCGCCGGCATATCGGGGAACGGCACTTCGATGAATTTCACTTTCTTCGGATCGCCGCCCGCGGCGCGCACGCCGGCGCGCACCGAGGTGTCGCCGATATTGTTGAGATTGTTGACGGCGACGGTTTTGCCTTCGAGGTCCTTGGCATTTTGGATCGGGCTGTCGCCGGGCGCGATGATTGCCGAGAAATCGTGACCGCGCTCGCCGGTCGAGGAGGCGCCCGGCGCGATGCCGATGAACTGCAGACCCTTGGTCTGCGCGATCAGCATCGAGGGAATGTTGGAAAAGCCGATCTGCATCTGGCCGGAGAGCACGCCCGGAATAATCGCGGCGCCGCCGCCGGCGGTGGACAGATCGATCTCGAGATTCTGTTTGGCGAAGAAGCCCTTGGCGATGCCCAGATAGATCGGCGCACAATCGCCGATCGGGATCACCGCGACCGAGATCTTGTCGGCGGCGCGCGCGCTCATCGGCGTGAGCAGGGCTGCCGACGCCAGCGCCGCGAGCGCCGCTATCCATGTCTGCCGCAGATAAGTCGGCCGCCGATAAGTTTTTCTTAGGACCGATATCCTCGTAGTGATCAGCATAATTTCCCCCTCTTGCCCATTCTGCGGGCCATCACCCAATTTGGCCCAAACTGAGCAGCACGCGGACCGCTGTCAAGCTGCTGCTCATTTTGACGCGGGCAGCGGCGGTCAAAAAGTAAACTAACTTACGGCATAGCCGGCGCTGCTTCTATCGCTCGGCAAGCGGCGTGATGTCCAGCGCGGCGGCGGGCTTGCTCCGGCCGTTGGCGCCGGTGAGCGTCTTGACGGCGGATGCGATAATGTCGCGCAGCGCCAAAACCGCGCGCGCCGTGCTCTGGTCTTTGCGGTAAGCGACGCTGAGCGTCCACGACAAGTCCAGCTGGCGCAGCCGGACGGCGGTGAGCTGCCGCTCCTCGACCTCCCTTTGCACCGCACTGTAAGGCAGCACGGTATAGCCCAGCCCGGCGGCGACGAGCGTCTTGGTCGTCGTATAGCCGTCAACCTCGATCGCGACGTCGAGCTGGCCAGAGCGCTCGGCGACCGCACGCTCGACGATCATTCGCAGGCTATGCGTGCGGTTCGGCAAAATGAGCCGCAGCCGGTCAAGCCGCATCCCCGGCTTCGCGGCCGGCAGCGCGTGAGCATTTGCTCCGGGCCCGATGAGATACATCGGCTCGGTCAAAAGCGGCGCGATCTCGATCGTCCGATGGCGCGGCGGATTGTGCATCAGACACATCGTCAGCTCCTGATTGATCAGGCGCTGAAAGATGAAGCTAGAGAACCCCTCGACGAAATTCAGGCGCAGGTCGGGATGCCGCTTGGCCGATTCGCGGACGATGCGCGGCCCGAGCGCTTCGATGATCGCGGGGCTGACGCCGAGCGTGATCGTGCCCTGCACGCGCGAGCCATAGGCGCGGATGTCGTCGGCCATCTGCGCCGCCTGGCGCAGCAGCGAATGCGCGCGCTGCAGGAGGAGATGCCCCGCATCGGTCAGTTCAAGTTGGCGCCGCGTGCGCAGGATGAGTTCGAGCCCGACCTCGTCCTCGAGCTTGCGGATCGCCCGGCTGAGCGCCGGCTGGGCGATGCGCAATTGCACGGCGGCTTTGGAAAAGCTTCGCGCCTCGGCGACATAGACGAAATAGCGCAGCGTTCGCAGATCCATCGCGGTTCAACTGACGTTTCAATCGACGTTTCAATTGGCGGTTCAAATCGTATCTATGCCGAAACGGCATAATGTCTATCACTATTATATCTTAGACGAACATGGCGGCTCCGGCTAGGTTTGCGCAAACAACAGCATCAACGGGAGGCGCCCTCATGCCCGAGATCATCGTCCACGACACCCAGGCCATGGACTTCGAGGAGGTCCGCCGCGGCCGCGTGCATATGATCCGCCGCAAGCGTTTGCCGCTCGAAACCGGCATTGACGGCATCACCATGGAATATTCGTTGTCGGTCGTGCCCGACGGCTATTTCACGCCGCGCCACCGGCACAATTTCGATCAGATCCGCTATACGCTTTCCGGCGTGCAGAGCACGGGGCTCGGCGATCTCGCGGCCGGCGAATGCGGATATTTTCCGGAAGGTTCGCATTACGGCCCGCAGCAGCAGAAAGGCCCATGCGAGTGCCTGGTCCTGCAATTTCAGGGCGCCAGCGGCGAGCACCTTCTGTCCAACGAGGAGATGAACGCGACCTACGAGAAGCTGCTCAAATCCGGCGGCAAGTTCGAGAACGGCGTCTATAAGGGATTCAAGCCGGACGGCACGCCGAAGAACAAGGACTCCTATGAAGCGATCTGGGAAGAGCACGAGGGCCGCGATCTCGTCTTCCCCGAACCGCGCTATCGCCAGCCGGTGATGATGCTGGCGAAGAATTACCGCTTCTGGCCCGACCGCAAGCGGCCCGGGCGTGGAGATCAAGCATCTCGGCACGTTCAGCGAAGCGCGCACCGGCATCAGTTTCCTGCGCCTCCAACCCGGCGCCGAAATCAAAGGCGGCATGCAGGAGGACGCGGAGCTGCGTTATCTGATCGAAGGGTCGTGCGCCTATGACGGCAAGACTTGGGGCGTCGGGACCTACATGTTCTTGCCGAACGGCACCGCCGTGAAGGATCTGCGCTCGGAAGAGGGCGCGACCTTCTTCGTGATCACGCTGCCGATGCTGGCCGACCTTGCCGCCGCACAGCGCAATCCAAGCCTCAGTCATCCGATACTCGCGCGCGCGGAAGGCGCCGCCGCTTAGCGCATGACCCAGAACAAAGTGCTCTAGCACGACAACGACAAGCGCCGGCCAAGGCGCGCAAGAGCCGAAAAGGGGAGGAGCGCATGTGGCGCTGACTGGCACGCGTGTCGTGCGCCTCTGCGCCTGTCTCAGGCGCTTGGCCGGCTTGCCGTCTGGCGCTAGCGCCGCGACCAAGCTTGCCGTCGCCAAAGTGGCGAACGACTTCGCCTTGATGATGGTCGACTACGGCAACAGACTCGGCACGTTCCAAAAGAACGGGCTCGACGTCGAAGTCACCCAGATCACGCAAGCGAAGATGATTCAGGCGGTGGTCGCGGGCAGCATCGACATGGCGCTCGGTTCCGGCGCCGTGCTCGCTTTCATGCCGAAAGGCGCACCGCTGACCGGGGTGGCGGCCCTGTCCGGGCCGCCCTCGATCCTCGTTCTTGTGGTCCGGCCGGACGGGCCTATCAAAGCGCTGGATCAGTTGCGCGGCCGCATCGTCGCGGTGACGAACCAGGGCTCGCTCACCGACTGGGCGGTGTCGCAGATCGCGCTGCACGAGAACTGGGCGCCGTCGGAGATCACCCGCGTTGCTGTGGGCGACACCATGGCGCGCGTCGCGACGCTCCGCGCCGGCGAGGTCCAGGGCGCGGTCATCGATCTCGCCACGGCGCTCGAGCTCGAGGACCGCGGCCAAGCCAAGATCCTGGTCAATTTCGGCGATCTGATCGACAAGTTTCAAAACCAGATCATCTACGCATCCGACAATCTGATCCGCACCAATTCCGAGGCGGTGCGCAATTTCAATCGCGGCTGGTTCGAGACGCTCGCCTATGCCCGCACGCACAAGAGCGAGACCGTCGCCTTCGCCCAAGAGGCGCTCGGCGTCAGCGCGGACGTCACCGGCCGCGTCTACGACAGACTGATGCCGGCGGGATTTTTCTCGACTGACGGGCGATTCGACCCCGAGATTCTCAAAAGCATGAGCAAGAGCTTCGTCGACATGAAGCTGCTCGATCAGGACATCGACCTGTCCCGCTACGTCACCGAGCAATTTCTACCCAAAGAGTGATCGCAGAACCATTCGATGCCAACAAGCCCGACAAGAAGCGCGAAAAGAAAGCCGAGAATTGCCGTCATCGGCGGCGGCATTGGCGGCCTGACTGCGGCCGCGGCGCTGCATCAGCGCGGCGCCGAGGTCGAGGTCTTCGAGCAGTCGGGAAAGATCGGCGAAATCGGCGCCGGCGTGGCGCTGACGCCCAATGCGATGAAGGCCTATCGCGCGCTCGGTCTCGAAGCGCAAATCGCCGAGGTCGGCTACGAATCGGACTATCAGGAGCTGCGCCATTGGAGCACTGGCGCGGTGTTCTCGCGGGTGCCGCGCAAAGGCGCCTATACAAAGGAATTCGGGGCGCCCTACCTGACCATGCACCGCGCCGACCTCATCGAGGTGCTGCGGCGGCAATTGCCGGACCGGATCGTCTATCTCGGCGCGCGCTGCACCGAGGTCGAGACCGATGCCAGGTCGGCCCGGGCGCGCTTTGCCGACGGCAAGGACATCGAAGCGGACGTTATCGTCGGTGCCGACGGCATTCATTCCGCCGTCCGCAAGAGCCTGTTCGGTCCGCAGACGCCGCGCTTCGCCGGCTCCGTCTGCTGGCGCGGCCTGGTGCCGTTCGACGCCTTTCCGCCCGGCGTCGTGAGCCGCGACGGCACCATGTATATGGGGCCGAAGAGCCACGTCATTTATTACCTCGTGCGCCGCGGCGAACTGGTCAATTTCGTCGCGCATATGGAAGGCCATTCCTGGACCACGGAATCGTGGACGCAGGAATGCGAGCGATCCGAGGTCATGGAAACCTATGCCGGCTGGCATGAGCCGCTCTTGGCGCTGCTCGGCTCGGCCGAGCGTTACTACAAATGGGCGCTCTACGACCGCGATCCGCTCGATCGCTGGACCAAAGGCCGGGCGACGCTCTTGGGCGATTCCGCGCACGCCATGCTGCCCTATATCGGCCAGGGCGCCTGCATGGCGATCGAGGACGGTTACACGCTCGCCGCGGCGATTGCGCAGATGCCGGACGAGCTCGATGCGGCGCTACGGCATTACGAAGGGCTGCGCTTGCCGCGCACACGCCGCGCCGTCCTGGGCGCACGCGCCCGCGGCGAGGAAATGCATCTGACCTCGCCGTGGGCGCAGCTCAAGCGCAACGTCAAAATGGCGGTGGCGCACCGCCTCGGCGGCGACAAGACCGGCATCCAGCTCGGCTCGTTCTACGCTTACGACGTCGCCGCCGAAAACCGCACGCCGCTCAACGCGTGACCCGCCGCAGGGCGGGAGGCGCGAGCGCGATTTGATCACCGTCACTCGAGGGGGACTCCATGACCGAGCGGGCTTCGACCGTCAACGTGACCGAACTGATCGATCTGCGGCCGATCACCGAGCTGCAGATCCGCGTGACGCTGCTCTGCGCGCTGACGATCTTTCTCGACGGCATCGATGTGATTGTGATCGGTCTCGTCGCACCTTCGCTCGCATCAGCGATCGGGGTGAGCGTCACGTCGTTCGGGCCGGTCTTCGGCATCGGCCAAGCCGGCATTTTGGTCGGCGTTCTGACCTTCGGTCCGCTGGGCGACCGTTTCGGCAGGAAGCGGCTGGTGATCGGCTCGATGCTGTTGTTCGCGACCTTCACCTTGCTGACGATATGGACGACGTCTTTCGACGAGCTTCTCGTGGTTCGCTTTCTCACCGGGCTCGGCCTTGGCGGCGCCGCGCCGAACGCGGTCGCCTTGACCTCGGAATTCGCGCCCAAGCGACTGCGCGCCGCCTTCGTATCGGTGCAATGGGCGGCGTTGCCGCTCGGCGGCGTCGCGGTCGGCCTGTTGAGCTCCGTGCTGATCACGCGATGGGGCTGGCAAGCGCTGTTCTATATCGGCTCGGTCGTGCCGCTCTTTCTTGCCGCCGTTCAGATGCTCGTCTTGCCGGAATCGGTTTCGTTCTTGCTCGCGCGTGGTCCCGACAGCAAGCGCGACAAGGAGAATGTGCGCGGGATCGTCCGCAAGCTCGCCCCGGAACTGCCCGCCGCGCCGGACACCCGTTACGTGGTCAACACGGAAAAGCTTCCGGGCGCGCCGATGAAACACCTGTTTACCGAAGGCCGTGCCGCCATGACCTTGCTGTTATGGGTGCCGTTCTTCACCAGCTTCATGATCCTGATCTTTATCACGTCATGGATTCCGACACTGTTGCGCGCCAACGGCCTGTCGGTGGCGCAGGCGGGCTTTGCCATCGCGCTCAACAGCCTCGGCAGCTTTATCGGCTCCGCTTCGGTCGGACGCCTGATGGACCGCTTTGGCGCCTATACCGTCCTCGTTCCGGCCTTTGTCCTGGCCTCAATTGCGGCCGGATTCTTAGGCTTCTCGTTGGCGAGCCTCGGCTCGGCGGCCATCGCCGTGATCACCTTGAGCGGGCTCTTCGCCGGCGCCAGCCAAGCCGGCGTGATCGCGCTTGCGGCCGTGGTCTATCCGGTCGCCATCCGCTCGACCGGCGTAGGCTGGGCCATGGCGGTCGGGCGGCTCGGCGCCGTCGTCGGACCGGTGCTCGGCGGCCTGCTTCTCGGCTGGCAATGGAGCGCCGATCAAATTCTCCTCGTCATCGCCGTGCCGGAATTGATCGGCGCACTCTGCGTGGCTTTGGTCGGCAGACTTCCGGCGTCCCGGCCGGCACTGTGATCTAAGGCCTAACGATCGCGCAACGGCTTGATCTTCAATTCGCCCGCGAGCTTGTCGAGCAGCGCCAAAAGCGGCTTTGCAACCGGCACGCCGTCGCGCGTACGTTCGGCGCGGCATTGCGCACGGCGGTCACCGGGCAAGCGGATCTCCTCGATGCCGGGGAGGCGCTTCGACGCGCGCAGATCGCGGATGTGGCGATCGACTTCTGATTTGAACGTGTCGAGCGGGATAAAGCGCGGGATATCGACCGCGACGATGAAGTGGCCGGTATTGGTCGCGCTCTTGTCGTCGGCATTGAAGTCGACGACGTCACGGCCGAAGGCGGCGCCGTTGAGCACGCCGGCGAGGAGCCCGAGCATCAGCGCCATCCCCGCGCCTTTGTATTCGCCCATCGGCAGCAACAAGCCGTCATGCGAGCGATCGGCGTCGGTGATCGGCGCGCCGGTCTGCGCATCGACGAACCAGCCTTCCGGCATCGGCAGCCCGCGCTGCGCATATTTCTTCACCGTGCCGTAAGCGACGATCGAGGTCGCGATATCGAGAATGAGCGGACCTGAACCCGACGGCACGCCGATGGCAAGCGGATTGGTGCCGAGCAGCAAATCGGTGCCGCCCCACGTCCCCATGTGATTGGCATTGGCGACCGCGGCATAGAGCCCGACCATGCCGTGCTGCGCCGGCATCTCGGCATAGAGTCCCGCCGGCCCGGCATGGTTCGAGCGCCGCACGCCGACCCAGGACACGCCGGTCTCCTTGGCGATTGAAATCGCCTCGCTCGTGGCGCGCGACATCACCAGATGACCCATGCCGTTGTCGCCATCGACGAGCGCTGTCGCCGGCGCGCTCTTTGTCACCGTGATGGTGGGATGCTTGTTGAAGCCGCCGGCGTCGAGGCGGCGGATATATTGCGGCAGCCGGAAAATGCCGTGGCCGTCGGCGCCGGTGAGGTCGGCCTCCGTCATCAGCTCGGCGCATTTTAAGGCGTCCGCTTGCGGCAGACCGGAGGCAACGAAAGCGTCCTTGATCAGCGCCTGCGTTGAGCTTGCGGGAATATTGACCAGATCGGCACTGCTCATGACGCGCTCCAAAGCATGATCCCGAAAAGTGGAAGCCGGTTTTCGGAAAAGATCATGCTCAAATAAGAGATGCGAAGACCGTGATCCAAATTTGGATCGCGGTCTAAGCCATCACGCGTTTCTTGGCGAGAATTTTTGCAGCGTGGCCGTGCAGGATCTTGTCGCGCTCCGCTTCGGTGATGCTGAGCGACCGCACATGCCGCACGCAGTCGAGCATGCCCATGTCGTAGGGATAATCGCTGCCGAGGAAGATGCGATCGGCGCCGACCATGGAGATCAGCATTTCGAGCGTCTTCTTCGAGTGCAGAATAGTGTCGTAGAGGAACCGGTCGAGATATTTTTCCGGTGAATGTTTCAAATGCACTTTCGGCTCCGGCCGTACCGCCCAGCCGTGGACCCAGCGCATGCCCTGATAGGGAATGAAACCGCCGCCATGCACCATCATGAAATTGAGCTTGGGGTGACGCTCGAGCACGCCACCGAAGATCAAACACGCTGCCGCAATCGTGGTGTCGAGCGGATTGCCGATCAGATTGCCGAGGTAATAGGAGCGCAGCCGGTCGGCGCCGGCGACATTGCCGGGATGCACCACCATGAACGCGTCGAGCTCGGCCGCCGTCGCCCAGAGCGGCTCGAAGCTCGGATCGTCGAGATTCTTGCCGTTGATATTGGAGCCGATCATGGCGCCGTGCATGCCGAGCTTCCCCATGGCGCGGCGCAATTCGTCGGCGGCCTGCTGCGGCGCCTGCATCGGCAGCGTGGCGATAGCGGCGAAACGGTCCGGATGAAGCTTGGTCAGCCGCGCCATGTCGTCGTTCTGGATCACCGAGAGCGCGACGCCGACCGACGCCTCTTGGCCATAGAGCCAAGTCTGCGGCGTCGCCGTCACCACCTGCATGTCGACCAAAGCTGCGTCCATGTCGGCAAGCCGCCGCGCGATGTCATGGCCGCCGCGGGGAAACGGCCTGTACGGCACACCGGCGACTTCGATGATGCCGTGGTCGGCATCGACCGGGGTGAGCTTTAAGCCGAGGCTCGGAATTTCCTTTTGCAGGCGCTTGATCGCCTCGTCGGCCAGCACATGCGTATGGGTATCGATGGTCCGCGACATTGTTCCTCGTTCCTCCCCGTTTCTGGCGCGGCATGTTCTGCGCATAACCAGGTTGGCCAGACAAGGGGTGCGGCCCATGCTCGCGGGGGCACGCAGCCAATACCTCATCGGAGGTCTTCTCAGGCGGCACTTTCGGCTATAAAGGGACCCCGAAATTCCGCATAAATCCGCTCAAAATTACGGAATCCCCGATGGACGCGACGACCGATACGAAGACGCTTGCCGACCATCCCAAACACGGCCGCGTCGAGGACGAGCCTTTGGTCCGCGGCCGCGGCCGCTATGTCGCCGACACGCCGTTGCCGAACCAGGCCTTCGCTTTTTTCGTGCGCTCGCCGCACGCCTTCGCCCGCATCGTCAGCGTCGATACGTCCGGCGCAATGAACATGCCCGGCGTCGTCGCCGTGCTGACCGCGAAGGACATGGAAGGCGTCGGCAGTATTTCGCGGCATCCGCCGATCGCCGGCCGCAACGGCGGCAAGCTCATTTTGTCGCACCGGCCGGCGCTCGCCGGCGAGCGCGTCATGCATATCGGCGAGCCGGTTGCCATGGTGGTCGCCGATTTCAGCGATGATCGCGCAGGACGCCGCCGAGTTCGTCCATATCGAATATGAAGAACTCACGCCGGTCGTCGACGCGCGCGACGCGCTGCGCGAAGGCGCGCCGCAGATCTGGCCGGAGGTCCCCGGCAATATCGCGGTCGACTGGGCCGGGCGCGCATCCCGACCCCGCGGCCAATGCGGCCGAGGTCGAGCGCATCTTCGCTTCGGCCAAGTATGTCGCGCGCATGAAGGAAATGAATCAGCGCCTCGTCGTCGCCTCGATGGAGCCGCGCGGCGCCACGGCCAGCCATGATGCGGCGGCCGACACTTATCTCTTGCGCACCTGCTCGCAGGGCGCCGGCGCCATGCGCGACGGTGTCCTCGCCATCATGGGCTGGCCGAAGGAAAAGCTGCGCGTCATCACCGAAGATGTCGGCGGCGCTTTCGGTTTGAAGACCTCGCCCTATCCGGAATATCTCGCGCTTCTAGTCGGCGCGAAAAAGACCGGGCGGCCGATCCACTGGATGTCGGGACGCTCGGAAGCCTTCCTCACCGACAATCAAGGCCGCGATATCTATTCCGAGGCGGAGCTCGCGCTCGACGACAAGGGAAAGTTCTTGGCGCTGCGCATCCGCAATATCGGCAATATGGGCGCCTATGTCGGCGCGGTCGGCGCCAATATCCCGTGCTTCAACTTCGCGCGCTGCCTGCCCGGCATGTACGACATCAAGCGCATCGATATCGCGACGAAGTGCGTCTACACCAACACCATCCCGACCGCGCCCTATCGCGGCGCCGGCCGGCCGGAAGCCAATTACGTGCTCGAACGGCTGGTCGACGATGCGGCGCGCATCTCCGGCATCGATCCGGTGAAGCTGCGGCGGCGCAACCTGATCAAGAAATCGCAGATGCCGTACAAGACCGCGATCGGCACCACTTATGACTCCGGCGATTTCGAGCCGATCCTCGACAAGGCGCTGGAGCTAGCCGACTACGACAATTTCAAGAAGCGTAAGCGCGACGCGTTAAAGCGCGGCCAATATCGCGGCATCGGCATTTCCTGCATGCTCGAACACGCCGGCGGCATGCCGATCGAAAGCGCCAGGCTGAGCTTTCCGGGCAACGAAAAATTTCTGCTGACGCTCAATGTGCAGAACACCGGCCAGGGTCACGCCACGGTTTTTCCGCGCCTGATCGCCGAGCGGCTCGGCATCCCCTTTGCAAGCATCACGCACAGCCACGGCGATTCCGCGAACGAATTGCCGGGCTACGCCTCCGTCGGCTCGCGCTCGGGCATGACGGTAAGCCATACGCTGGTGAAGGCGATGGACACGATCCTCGACAAGGGCAAGCCGATCGCCGCCGCCATGCTCGAAACCGGCGAGGCCGACATTGCCTACAAGGACGGGCATTTCGAAGTCGTCGGCACCGACCGCCGTGTGACGCTGTTCGAGGTCGCCGAGCGCGCCGCCGAGATGAAGAAGCGCGGCGAGATCGCCGAAGACCTCGACACCAAGACGCAAACCGAAACGCCGCTGTCATTTCCCAATGGCTGCCATATCGCCGAGATCGAAATCGATCCCGACACCGGCCGGCTCACGGTCGTCGCCTATGCCGCGGTCGACGATTGCGGACGGCCGCTCGATGCCATGATCGTCGAGGGCCAGCTTCATGGCTCGCTAATGCAAGGGCTCGGCCAGGCACTGATGGAGAACACGGTGTTCGACCGCGACTCCGGCCAGCTCGTCACCGGCTCGTTCATGGACTACGCCATGCCGCGCGCCGAGGACGCGCCGCCTTTGCGCGACGCCATGCATAATGTGCCGGCAACCACCAATCCGCTCGGCGTCAAAGGCGTCGGCGAAGCCGGCACCACGGCCGGCATCTCGGCGGTGATGAATGCTGTGGCCGACGCCATCCCGAACGGCGCCGGCGCGCATCTCGAAATGCCGGTGACGGCGCCGCGGCTGTGGGAAGCCTGCCAGCGCGCGAAGGGCTAAGCGAACGGCGTCATCGCCGCGGCTTTGCCTTCATCACATTGAAGACCAGCACGCCGAGGCAGCCGAACAGCAAAATGCAGCCGCTCAGCCACGGCGCGGCCGGCATGAGCGCAGCCGCAATTCCGGCAAGCGCGACGACCGCGACAATGGCGATCGCCAGCGCGCCGTCGTCGACGAAAAGTCCGGCAAGCTCGGAAAGCGTGGCGGCCAACATTTTCATGACGCGGCAGCCGCCTCGCGGCGGTTGAGCAGCGCGACGGCGCAGAGCCCGACCCCGAGGAACAGCGCGATGAAAGCGAGGATGGCGAGATCCTCGCCCGGCCAGTCGACGCCAAAGCCCTCACCGGTCCAGAACAGGCCGAAGGCGGAGAGCATCACGCCGACGGCGAATTTCAGCACGTTCTCCGGCACCCGCGCCAAGGGCCGATGCACCACAAGGCCGACGAGCGCGACCAAGAGACAGGCGGCAAGCGCCGCTGCGCTCACCGGGATGAGGACGCCGCGGCCGGCGCTGACCGCGATGACGATGAACACGACTTCGAGGCCCTCGAGCAGCACCGCCTTGAAGCTCGCAAGCCCTGCCAGCCAATCCTGGCGCTGCGCATCGCGGTGCGCCTGTTCGCGCAATTCGGCGGTCTCGCTTTCGAAGGCACTCGCTTCGTCGTGCAGCGGGATCAAGCCCGCGGCGCGCAAGATCGCCTTGCGCAGCCAGCGCATGCCGAACAGCAGCAGCAAAATTCCGATGGCAAGCTGCAGCCAGTGGAGCGGCACGCGATCGAGCAATGGGCCGAGCCCGATGACGATGGCGGCGAGCACGACAAGCCCGGCAATGGCGCCGAGCCCGGCCGGCCGCCAGCCGCGAACGATGGCGACCGCGAGCACGATGGTCAGGGCCTCGACCGCTTCGACCAGTGACGCGAGAAATGCCGCCGTCATCGCCGATCCGGCATGCAGGCTGACAATCACCTAGCGCCTCCCGAGAATGGCAAATCGCTGCCCACTTGCGGCTTTCAATAGATGAGATTTTTCGATCATATCGACAAGAGGCGTCGACATGAAGCGTCGACAACAAGCGTCGATCTGGGGTGCGGAGACCGCCGATGACCGAAATCACACTGCAGACCAAGCCGCAGCAACAAGACGATGCGTTCCCGCGCACGATGCCGATGCTGCTCAGCTTCGTCGCCGGCTATGTCGACAGCTACACCTATCTCGCTTTGTTCGGCCTGTTCGCCGCCCAGGTCACCGGCAGCTTCGTCATCGCCGGCGCCGAGTTTGTCACCAGCGATTACGGCATCGCCGGCAAGCTCCTCGCCATCGTCGCGTTTGTCGTCGCCACCGCGCTGACCGCGGCGCTGATCATGTGGGCGCGCAGTGCCGGGCGAGCGCCGCTGCCGTGGATGCTCCTCCTCGAAGCCGCGCTGCTCGCAATTTTTGCCGCGATGATTCTATTTGGTCCGACGATCAAGGACGCCAATGACTGGCACGGCATTGTCGCCGGCCTCGTCGCCGCAAGCGCCATGGGTGCGCAAAGCGTGCTGGTGCGGCTCCTGATGAAAGGCATTCCGCAGACCAATGTGATGACCGGCAATATGACGCAACTCGGCATCGCCGCGACCGACCTGATCGTGGCATGGCGGAGACTGCGCCGCAGCCGGCATGACGCCAATGATGTGCGCAACTTCGAAGAAGTGCGCCGTCAGCTTTTGATCGTCGTTTCGATTGCCGGCGGCTTTCTGATCGGCGCCGCGATCGGCGCCGTGGCGTTCGCCACCATCGGCGTGCGCGGCGCGCTGCTCGCCGTCGGCATTGTCGCCGCGCTCGCGGTATGGGCCTTCTGCCATCGGCTGGAGATGTGATCAGTCGGCCATCTCACGCGTCAGCCAACGATCAGTTGCTTGCAATATATTGCGTCGGCCAATCGAGCTTGTAGTTCACGCCGAGCTCGAGCGTATCGACGGATTGCGATATCGCCATGCGCTGCGTGTTGATGATCGGCATCCCCGGAAACGACGGCGTCGCGTTGGCAAGATCGATGTGGTCGTATTCAAAGCGCGTCGTCCAATGGTCGGTGATGGCGTATTCGAGACCGATGCCGGCCACCCAGCCGAGCGTATCGATGTGCGAGCTCGCATGCCCGAGCGTCAGCCCGGCAGTGTTGCCGTCGAGATTATAGGTCGTGTTGGTCCAGGCGCCGCCCGCCTTGAGGTAGAGGAGCGAACGGTCCCAGGCAAAGCCGGCGCGGCCGGCAAGCGTCGCCACCACATTGACGACGTGCTCGCAATTGATGGCGCCGAGCCCCGAGAAACAAGTGTTGTCGCCGCGCAGCGTCGTATAGCTGGCGTCGCCTTCGATGCCGTAGACCCACGGACCGAATTGCCAATTGGCGCCAACTTGCCCGCCGCCGAGCGGACCATGCGCCTTGGTGACATCGCCGAAACCTGGAAAGTTCAGCGAGCCGTCGGGGCTCAGCGTCGCGCCGAATGGATCGGCCCATGCCGCCGTGCTCCAGCCGCCACCCAGATGGCCGCCGACATAGAGGCCGCTCCAGTTCATCGGTCCGCGGGCGAAAGCCTGTGCATCGGGGCTGCGGCGTGTCGTGTCGCCCCAGTGATAGCCCGACTGGACGAAGGCGCCATAGCGGCGGGTGTCATAGTTGTCAGGCTCGGGAAAGGGCGGCGGCGATCCCTGCGTCCCGAATATGAATTCCGAGGTGCCGTGACGCATGTTCCAGGCCCAGTAGCGTCCGCCGGCGCCGACGTCCCAATGGTCGGTGATATTATAGGCGAAGTACGCCTCGATCATGGTGCCGTAACCGTCGGAGTCGGTTTCCGGGAAATAGGCTGGGCGCGCATTGTGATTGTCGACGCCGCTCATATTCACCAGCGGCACATAGGCCGCATCGGCGGTGAATTTCAGTCGGTCGGTCAGCATGAATTCGGCCGAGAGGCCGACGCGCATCGAATTGTACTGATCGTCGTTCGAAATGATGAGGTAGTTCGGATCGACGCCGATACAGCTGTCGCCGTTCGCCAACTGCGTGCAGCCATGGCCGAGCGTTTGCTGGCTGTAGAAATTGTAACCGACAAAGGCGCCGAGCTTGGCGCCAGGCGCTTTCAGGAATGTGTAGCCGACATCGACCGTCGCATAACCGAGGCTGCCCGTGACTTTTGAGGCCGTGTTGGAATAGCCGCTGCCGGCGCCGAAGGGAAAATCCTCATCGTTCAGCGTGCCATTGAAAATTCCGCCAGCGCCGAGAATGCCCTTCACAAACCAGCCGCTCGCGTGATCGACGCGGCCATAGGTCTCGCCGGCAAGCGAGTTCAAATTGCCCCAAAGCAATCGCGACAGGACGTCAGGGGAACGCCGTACAAAGGATTCGACTCCCCATCGAGGCCGTTACTGAAAAAGGCCCGCATGCCGAAATCGAATTCCCAATTGTATTTGTTCCAGATCGAGTCGTTGACCCGCGGCGCGAACGATCCGCCGTCGGCCGCCGGGTCGCTGCCGCCGAAGCGATAATTGAGACCGAGCCGCACGATGTCGGCATTGAGGTCGGCACTCTGCGTCACCACCTGCGTCGGGTCGGTGGTCGAGACCTGCTTCGCCGTGAAGCGGCCGAAGCCTAAGTGCTGATATTCCGCCCGCGCACTCCAATTGTCGCCGATGGCGTATTCGACGCCGCCGCCCGCGGCGTAACCGACATGCAAGCCTCTGAGCTCGGCGGATTCCGCGTAACGATAAAAGCCACCGATCAGCACGGTGGTGAGAGCAAAGTCATCGTCGAATTGCGCGACAGCGGGGCCGCCGGTCACATAATAGAGCCAGTCGCCAGAGGCAAAGCCGAGGCGCGGCCGCAACGTCGCGACCCAATTCGCATTGTCATAGGCGTTGATCACCCCGGTATTGGTGTTGAAGGGCGCGAACTGAACGTAGTTGCGCGAGGAAAAATTCAAATGCAGATAGCCGACATCGCTCTCGATGCCGGCGACCCAGGAGCCCGATTGCCAGTTGTAGCCCGCTTGCGCGCCGCCTGCGAAACCGAACGGCCCGGCGGTCTGCGGTCCCGCGGCATTGAGCAGCGCAACGGCGCCAGGATTGGTGATCGCGCCGCCCGTGGCCGTCGAGGTCACCGGATCGAACTGTCCCCAGGCAATGCCGGCATTCAAGCCAATGTAGAAGCCGCTCCAGTCATGCACGGCAGGCGGCGGGGTGGCGGCGGCTTGGTCAGTGACCGGGTTGCTGGTCTGGGTCTTGGCGTGTTTTTTGGCCGCCTCGGCGCCATCGCTCCAGGCCACAGCAACCGCCAAGGACACAACAGCGATGCAAGCCGACACCGCGTACTTCACAACACCTCCCGCAAAAACGACAGTTCAACTCCAGCTCAATGACGGAGTGTCAGCGTCGCAGATGCGTCCGGCAGGGTGAAGCGTAAAATCAATCCTCGGCCGAGTTTTCGACCGGTATTGCAGCCCTGCCACTTTGCGAAGGTAAGGGGCGCTTCGTCCTCCGGTGTCCGAACGGCACAAAGCAACGGAGCGGGGCGTTGCGGCCTTAACTTTCGGTTCTGGCACTCGGCGAACATTTCATTCGCGCCGATAGGATTCGGTAACTAAATTCTTGGCGCAAGGCGAACATCGTCTCGTCTTAACGATTATCGCAAACACCATCATCCATATATCCGTTTCCATCAATGCCTTTTGGAGAAAGCGCATGCGCGTCCCCAACCGACTGATGCTCGCCTGCGCCGCGCTCTGGTTGCTGCCGGTGATCCCGTCGCGCGCCGAGGACATCAAAGCGCCGATCCGCGGGCTTGTCTCCATGGGAGCCTATCGCTTCGTGGGCGCCGGCGGCGACCCCGTCAACACACTTGAACCGCTCAATGCCAAGCCCGGCATCTTCGGCGGTCTCGTCGTGATCGCGAGCTGGAAACAGCTGCAGCCGACGCCGCAATCCGAGATCGGCGATAACAACGTTATCGACCAGGCACTCGCGCAAGTGCGCGCCTACAACGACAGAAATCCGGGCAAGCCGCTCGGCGTGAAGCTCCGAGTCTGGGGCGGCTTCGAGGCGCCGGACTGGGCGAAAGCGCTCGGCGGCATGCCGATCGAGACGGTGTACAACGGCAAGCCCCGCATTGTCGGTCGCTTCTGGAGCCCGGCCTATCGGCAAGCCTGGGCCCGCCTCCAGCAACTTTTGGCCGCGCGCTTCGATACGCGGCCGCTGATCAAGGAAGTCGCGATCACCTCCTGCATGTCCTATACGGCCGAGCCGTTCTTCATCCCCGCCGTCGACAGCGTGACGACGCCGCTCCGCGCCGCCGGCTTCACCGACGCAGCGTACCGGGATTGCCTCGCGGGCGCGCTCTCCGACTACGCAGCTTGGAAGGAATCGCGGCTGGTGCTTTCGGTCAATCCGCTGCGCACCGGCGCCGGGCAGGGCAATGGCGACCCGGGCTTCACGCAAGGTGTCATGCGCAACTGCCGCCAGACGATCGGGCCGCGCTGCGTATTCGACAACCACGATCTCGATACCGAACTGCCGAAACCGCTTTACGGCCTTTACGCCGCGATGAAGCAGATGGGTCCGGAAATCGAATTTCAGACCTGGCGCAAGACGCCGCAGGACTTTGACGGCACAATCAAGATGGGCGTTTCGTACGGCGCGAGCTCGATCGAGCTGTATCAGGACTATGGCGGATTTCCGCTGGTGGCGGATGACCAGCTCAAGCAATGGGCAGCGATGCTTGAAGCGAACGCCGGCGTGGCCAAACGCTAAATTCGCTCCAACGAGCGTGACGCGTCAATGCGCCGGCATGAAGGGCCGCGGGCTTTCGTCCATCGAGTTCAATTTTTCAGGACACGCCCTAGTCGGCGATGGCGTCAGGTGTGGGCGCGCGTCGCACCGCCCGCACCGCCTGCCCTGATTTCGTAGATCTTGTGGCGGTTCGCAACCTTCGCTCGCGCGTCTCCTGCGGCCGCAACGGCGCGCGGCTGTGCGTGTTGTTGAGATGCACCAGATGCTTGAGCATCGCCATGAAGGCCGCGCGTTCGCTCGGATTGAGCGGCGCGAGAATGAGCCGCTGTGTCGATGCCACCGCCGGCGTGATCTGCCGGATCAGCCGCTCGCCGGCCGATGTGATGGAAAGCGACTTGGTGCGCCGATCGACCGCGCCGTTGAGCCTTTTGATGAGCTTCTTCTTCTCCAGCCGGCCGACGACGTCGCCGATGGTGGTGCGGTCAAACGCGATGACATTGGACAGCGCGGTCTGGTCGATGCCCGGATGATTGTTGATGGCCGCGAGCGCGGCATATTGCACCGGCGTAATATCGAAAGCTTTGGCCTGATCGACGAACAGCGCGAAGGAAATCTGGTGCAGCCGGCGAATGAGATGGCCCGGCATTTCCAGGAAGGTCTTGTGGTCTTTCGACATTCCCGCTTTTGCCATCGCGTCTTTCGCCATCGCAGTCCACCGTTGCGTCCCGATCATGCGCGCCAGAAGTCATAAGCGCCATAAGCCCGATTGACGCTCAAGCCGGATTGTAGGTACACTGACTATAATCGTCAGTATACTGATAAAATGCAAGCGCGGTTTAAAGAGCAAGTTGGAGGAGCCGATGGTAGACCACCCCGAAGCGATCATTGCCGGCAAGAAGCGCCCGTTCACCGGCGCCGAGTTCCTCCAATCGCTCAAGGACGACCGCGAGGTCTATATCTACGGCGAGCGGGTCAAGGACGTCACCGCCCATCCGGCGTTCCGCAATTCGGCGCGCTCGGTGGCGCTCCTTTACGACGCGCTGCACGACAAGGCGACCAAGGACGTGCTCACCGCGCCGACCGATACCGGCTCCGGCGGCTACACCCACAAATTCTTCAAGGTGGCGAAGAGCCGCGAGGACGTGATCGCGCAGCGCGACGCCATCGCCGCCTGGGCGCGGATCAGCTACGGCTGGCTCGGCCGCAGCCCCGATTACAAGGCGGCCTTCCTCAACACGCTCGGCGCCAATGCCGAATTCTACGGCAAGTTCGCCGACAATGCCCGCGCCTGGTACAAGCGCGGCCAGGAATCGGTGCTGTTCCTCAATCACGCGCTGGTCAATCCGCCGATCGACCGCAACAAGCCGATCGACCAGGTCAAGGACGTCTATATCAACATCCAAAAAGAGACCGACGCCGGCATCTATGTGTCGGGCGCCAAAGTCGTCGCCACCAATTCGGCGCTGACCAATTACAATTTCCTCGGCCAGAATATGGGCCAGGAGATCACCGACCCAAGCATGGCGGTGATGTTCATCGCGCCGATGAATACGCCGGGCATCAAGCTGATCTGCCGGCCGTCCTACGAATTTGCCGCCGCCGCGACGGGGTCGCCATGGGACTACCCTCTCACCTCGCGCTATGACGAAAACGACGCGATCTTCGTCTTCGACAACGCCTTCATCCCCTGGGAGAACGTCCTCATCCATCGCGACATGCAGCGCCTGAAGGACTTTTATCCGCGCTCCGGCTTCTTCAACGGCTTCACCATGCAGGGCTGCACGCGGCTTTCCGTGAAGCTCGATTTCATCGCCGGCCTTCTCTACAAGGCGGCGCGCGCCACCGGCGTCGAATCGTTCCGCGGCGTGCAGGCGCAGATCGGCGAAGTGATCGGCTGGCGCAACCTGTTCTGGTCGCTCACCGATGCCATGGCGTGTAATCCCGAGCCCTGGGTCAACGGCGCGGTGCTGCCGAATTCGCGCGGCTCCGCCACCTATCGGCTGTTCATGACGGAAGCCTATCCGGCGGTGCGCAACATCGTCGAAAAAGTCGTCGCTTCCGGCCTGATCTATCTGCCGTCGCATTCCGCCGATTTCAAGAATCCCAATATCGACAAATATCTCGCCAAATATGTGCGCGGCTCGAACGGCATGGATTACAAGGAGCGCATCAAGATCATGAAGCTTTTGTGGGATGCCATCGGCACCGAATTCGGCGCCCGCCACGAGCTCTACGAAATGAACTATTCCGGCAGCCACGAACTGATCCGCGTCTTCCAGCTGCAGCAGGCGCAAGCCAACGGCGCGCTCAAGGGCATGGAAGCGCTCGCCGACCAATGCATGGCCGATTACGACGAGAACGGCTGGAAGCACCCGGCGTATGTGGAGAGCGATATTAATTTGGTGGAGAAATGACACTGCAGAGGTCCAGCGGACGCAGGCTCCGCTAGAATTTGGCTGCAAGTCCCACGGTCCAAAGCTGAACCTTCTCGGCAGTATCTTCGTCGCGTCCGTCGTTATAGGAGACCGTAAATGCGAGATTGCTGGTGCTGTCGAAATAATAATCCAATTCAGAGGCGAACTCGTCCAAGTGTCTTGCTTGACCGCTGAAGCCGTAAAGCATCGCCTCGCTGACGGTTAGGGCCAAATGCGGACCGTCGCTCGGCGTGCTGAAGACAAGTCCGAATTTCGTGCCGCCACGCGAAAACGAAGTGTGTTGGGCGACGGTTTTCGGATCGTCACCTCGATCGGTGTATTGGCCTTGATTGTAGCGAAGGTCGAATGTCAACGAGAGCGTGGAGGCGCCAAGAATGCCTCCCGGCGTGAAGGGCGTGTTGATCTCCGGCGTGGATGACGGCGCGCCCGCCGGAGCAAGCGTCCATGGTGTATAAAATGCCTTCACGCTGGCGATCCGACTTTGGTCGTGAGCATTCCACAAATACTGCGGCGCCGCAGACAGTACGTGGTTCACGCCCGGGGCCGCTTCGAAAATCGTTTGGCTGTTGAACTGCATCCCGGTGGCTGTGTAGCTTGTCGCGCTGTAGGAACTCGGCGTTGTCCCTTTTTTCGTAATGGTTTGATTGGCGGAAACGTAGGGCACCAGTTCACCGGTGAAATAATTGAGATAGCTTGGCGGTTTTGGAAAACTCAGTGGAATTGGAACGCCGAGCGCTCCGATCAGCGTGACCGTTTGCGTTTTGCCGGCTGAGTAGTCGTCGGTATATGCAATTTTTGCCGGCTTGGTGTTTTTGAAGCCGGACGAATTGCTGTCTATGGTGAGTTCGTCGGAGCTGGATCGCAGGCGAATTGGCAAAGAGATCTTGGACGGTGAGGATTTTGCGACCTGCGGCAGCCCGGTCACACACGTCATCTTGTTCACATTGTCGTCGCCGCGAAAATAATCCGTACCAACTCCGAAGTCGACCATCGCGTACGGCTTTCCCGCCGCGGTCTGCTCCTGCAATGCAAAGTCGAACGAATTGCGGAGGTCTTGCAACGTTTTTTCGGCGACCACGGTATCGCGGACCGGCTTCCCCCCGACTGTCTTGTCCGGATCAGGTGCGATACAGGTGGGATTGTTCTTGCAGAAATTGGAATCGGTATAAATGCGGCGCCATACATATTGGAATGGAGCATTCGTTGCCGGCGCGCCGGTGTCGACATTCGCGAGATAGAGGCTGTTCCAGGTTTTTTCGTTCTGCAAGAATGCCTGGGCCAATTTTGATTTGCTGACGATTTCCTTAATGCAGATATCGTCTTGGCTCGGGAAACTTTGGGCATATGCCAATTGTATCGGAATGATCGTTGCGATCATTCCAACGGGGATACGGAACCTCATCGCGCACCACTCCGATCAAACGGTCTTGCCGTAAATCAATAGACGCGCGGCGCGTACCGTGGCCGCCAAGCACGGCGCCACCAGCGCCGCGATCGCCGTGTTGCTTAGTGTGTAATTTTTGGCTGCCAGACAAGCTTTCACCTGGCTCAAGAAAAGCGGCATCGTGATCGGGGTGTAGGCGTTAGGCAGATCGCCGCCCATGACGTTTGCATCGTTCCAGCCTGGATTGGCGGTGGTGAGTTCGGCGTTCACACAAGTACCCACCGCTATCAGCTTTGGATCGGCTCGCGCCGCACGGACCGGCGCAAGCGGCGCCTCGACCTTTGGAATAGCCGCTGTGCGCCTTGGCTTGGCAGCGGACCTTTTTCGCGTCCGCGGCAGCGCGGTCGAAGCTTTCTTTCGCGTCGACTTTTTAGCCGGCTTATTTTTGCGACGTGCTTTGCCCCGGACTTTCGACTTCAGTTTTGCCGACTTCCGTTTTGCGGCACCTTTCGCGCCGCGCGACGATTTCGCCATGGAACGCCCCCAACCATAAGCAACCGCTCAGTGATGCTATGCCGGCGCGTTAAAGTCGTAAAAGTGAAATACACAACTCATTTCATAATTGTTCCAGCTGTGTCGGGAATGTCACAGAGAATGCCCGCGCCGGAGCGAAGGCGGCCTTGATCAGGTCATCCACTCACCGAGGAAATGGTCACTTTTTTATTGACTTATGTCACCATTTAAGTTACACTACTGCAAATCTCGCTCACACGGGACGCCATCGCGAGGGTGCTCTCGATTGTGCGGAGCGAGTGCGGTGCCCGCGCGCGGAGCGACACACTCCGCACCCGGGCGGCTTCGGGCATCAGCAGGCCGGCATTACGACCGGTCGGTGGGGTGCTGCCACTGGACTGGGATAGGTTTGGGCGGGTAACGCCCGCACCAACTGCGTTCGATGCTGCCCCCGGAAGGGGGACCGTTACAGATCGGCGCTCTCGCCGCGTCCCAGGAAGCCTGGCCTGAAGTCGCGCGCCTCGGGCGAAAGCCCGTCCGTCAGAACCGCGGTGGAACGCCGACAGGCGAGCTGCCCCCTCCTTTATCCTCCCCCGCATGCGGGGGAGGATATGGAGGGGGGCAGCGGCCGTGCCAGCTGCACGGCAGGTTGGAGCAAGCGTCTGTCGGCGTTCCGCTTCCCTTTTTTCTTTCGTTCTTTCTTCGGTTCGTTCGGTTTCTCTGTGTTCGTCATTGCCGGGCTTGACCCGGCAATCCATGCGGCGGCGAAGCGCGATCAAACTTTCCCGTCTCGCAAGCCGCACGTCAGCATGGACCACCGGGTCAAGCCCGGTTGTGACAAGGAAATGCATTGCTTGACGTACAGCCAACTCAATCGGCGACGACGATGCTCGGCTCGCAGGTAACGGGGAAATTCACCGAATTGGCGATGAAGCATTTTTCGTGCGCCGTGTGGTGCAGCGCTTTGGCGCGCGCGACATCGGTGCCGGCGCTTACCGTCACCGTGGGACGCAGCACCGCGCGGGTGAACCGGCCGGAGCCGTCGGGCTGTTCTTCCATCACGCCTTCGGCGAGATCGGCATAAGCTGTGACGACAATTCCCAATTCGGCGGCGAGATGCAGGTACCAGAGCTGATGGCAGGTCGAGAGCGACGCAACGAGCAGTTCTTCCGGGTTCCAGCGCGCACGGTCGCCGCGAAACTTGGGATCGGAGGAACCCTCGATTGGGGATTTGGATTGCGCTGTAATCGCGTGATCGCGGGAATAGGCGCTGTAGCCGGATGTCCCGGTTCCCAGATTTCCGATCCATGTGACCGTGATCGCGTAGCGATGCTCACGGGCCGGCATGATCGTGATTCCTTTTGCCTTGTGGCGAGCCTAGCCAGTTCGAGGCCGCGAGAAAACAAATGCCGGTGTGGTTCCGCGGTGGATAGATTGTGGCGCGCGCAGGAAAATTATCTTTCATGCAACCGCTTAGTCGCCGCGTGCACATTGTCGCCGTATTTAAACAAAGTCGAACAAGGCGGTGGTCAAAGAGGTAATTTTAGGTATCTTTGAAGTTCCCAGCGCGAGGCCGATTTGCATGACACGAGCTGGAACTGGCGAAGCGCAATTGCCACCTCTTCGCGCGGTTCTGGACGCCGCCACCATTGCGCTTGAGCTGGTCATCGTCGCCGTCATCTATTTCGGCTTGGCCGAATCGGCGCTGCTGTTGCCCGTGCTCAATCCGGCGGCAACCCCGCTGTGGCCGGCGACCGGCGTCGCGCTCGGCATCATTCTCCTGCGCGGCTATCGGGTGTGGCCGGCGATCTTCGCCGGGTGCCTGGTCGCGCATGTGGTTGCGTCCGGCATCGCCGACCTCCGCCCGCTCGTCGACGCAGGAGCGATCGCGCTCGGCACCACGCTCGCCGCCTTGGCGGGCGCCTGGCTGATCAACCGCTGGTCGCACGGCCGCAAGACTTTTGCGAGCCCGCTCGGCATCGGCAAATTCGCGCTGGTGTGCTTCGGCCCGGTCGCGGTCATTGCCTCGGCGCTCGCCATGGCCGGCAGTCTCGCCGGGCGGATCCTCGTCAGCGAAACCGGCCTTGCCGGCGCGCTCGCCAATTGGCCGATGCTGCTGAGCACTTACGACACCTGGTGGCTGGCGGACGCCGGCGGCAGCCTGATGGTGACGCCGGTGATCGTGTTGTGGGCGCAACCATCCGACGTCCGGCCGCGGCCTGCCGTTGCCGCGGTAGAATCCCCAGGCACGTCGCATGTCGCGTCACAAGTCACATCACATGTCACGTCGCATGCGCTGGATACCGTAGCGATCCTCATCGCCGCGGCGCTGATCGGCATCGCGGCGTTCTACCCGCTGTTGCCGGTCTTAAGCGGCGCGCTCGACAGCCTCGTGCCCTATCGCGGCATGCTCGGCTTCCTCATCGTCGCGCCGCTGATGGTTTCCGCGTTGCGCGCCAATCAGCGCGACGCGGCGACCGCGGCGCTGATTTTCTGCTTCATTGCCGGCGTCTCGGCGGCGCTCGGCTCATCCGCCGATATG
This sequence comes from uncultured Alphaproteobacteria bacterium, assembly GCA_963761595.1. Classification (GTDB taxonomy): domain Bacteria; phylum Pseudomonadota; class Alphaproteobacteria; order Rhizobiales; family Xanthobacteraceae; genus BOG-931. Next base: position 634,855 of record CAVXHE010000014.1, on the reverse strand, counting down.
AACAATTCGCTGCTGCTGCTCTTGGCCATGGCGATCGCGACGTCGGTCGCGCCGCTCATCCTCGGCGCCGCCATCGCCGCGCATCGCGACACCGAAGCGCGCTTGCTGTTGGCGCAGGAGCATTTGAACCGCCGCGTCGAGGCGACGCAATTGGCGTTCAAGAACGCCAAGCGGCATTTCCAGATCTTCATGGAAGGCGTCACCGACTACGCGATCTTCCTGCTCGACACGTCGGGGCGGGTGGCGAGCTGGAATTCCGGCGCGCAGAACATCATCGGCTACAAGGCCGACGAGGTCATCGGCAAGCATTTCGGCATCTTCTACCGGCCCGACGAGCGCCGCGCCGGCGAGCCGAAGCGCGCGCTCGCCACCGCCATCCAGAACGGCAAGCACGAAGTCGAGGGCTGGCGCATCAGGAAGAACGGCACGCCGTTCTTTATGACGGGCGCGCTCACCGCGATCCGCGACGACGACGGTTCGGTGATCGGGCTCGCCAATATCATCCGCGACGCCACCGAGCGCCGCGACACCCAGGAGAAACTCGTCGAGGCGCGCGAGCAGCTGGCGACGGCGCAGAAGATGGAGGCGATCGGCAAGCTGACCGGCGGCATCGCGCACGACTTCAACAATCTGTTGATGATCATCGGCGGCAATGCGCAGACCTTCAAGCGCCTGCTCGATCCGAAATTGCCGCGCGCCATCGAGGCGATCCAGACCGCGGCCAAGCGCGGCGAAAGCCTGACCCGGCAATTGCTGACCTTCTCGCGCCGCCAGCAGCTCTCGCCGACGGTCGTCGATCTCAATGCCGGCATTCGCAACATGCGCACGATGCTGGAAAGCTCGTTGCGCGGCAACATCGTCTACACCGAGAATATCGAGCAGGGCGTCTGGCCGGTCAAAGTCGATCTCGCCGAAATGGAGCTTGCGATCGTCAACCTTGCCGTCAATGCCCGCGACGCCATGCCGAACGGCGGCACCTTCACGCTGACCGCCGGCAATGTCGAGACCGACGAAGGGCTGCGCGACGACGAGCACAATCAGGGCTATGTCGCGATCTCGTTTTCCGACAGCGGCATGGGCATTCCGCCGAATCTGTCTGTCGAAGATCTTCGATCCGTTCTTCACCACCAAGGAAGTCGGCAAGGGCACCGGGCTTGGCCTGTCGCAGGTCTACGGCTTTGCCCACCAGGCCGGCGGCACGGTGACCGCGGACAGCAAGGTCGGCGAGGGCACGACAATCACGATCTATCTGCCGTCCTGCGTCGATGAGGCCATCACGGCGGAGGAAATGTCGGAGACCGACGCGCCGCATCTGCAGCGGCCGATGGTGCTCGTCGTCGACGACAGCCCTGAAGTCGCCGAGGTGACGTCGTCACTGTTCGAGCATCTCGGTTATGACACGATCTATCGCAACTCCGCGGAAGCGGCGCTGAAACTTTTGGGCGATGGCGCCAAGATCGATCTCGTGTTCAGCGATATCGTGATGCCGGGAACGATCGACGGCGTCGGGCTCGCCACCGAAGTGCGGGCGCGCTATCCGCATCTGCCGGTGATCCTCACCACCGGCTACAGCGATGCGGCGCAAGCGGCGCCGCCCGACCTGAAAATTTTGCGTAAACCCTTCGACAGCGACGCGCTGCGCGGTTTCATCCAAGACACGATGGAAATGAGTCTGGCGTCATAAAGCATGATCCCGAAAAGTGGGAACCGGTTTTCGGAAAAGATCATGCTCAACGAGAAATCTGGAGCGTGATCCCGAAAAGTGGACACCGGTTTTCGGACAAGATCACGCTCAAACGCAAAATTCAGGCCGTTACAATCGCGCGAGTTCCAATTACGCGCGCACGCTTTCGCATCAGTCATTGCCCATTTCGCAGCCATCACAACTCGTTGATGGCCATTTGATTTACGCGGCGTTGACAGCGCAGCCGCGCTGAACGAATTCACGCTGGGGCGACGTGAGAAAAAACGGAAAAGCAATGGACTCGGTAGAAAAACTCGTCCCCGTTCTGGGCCGCATTTTGTTGGCCTTGGTTTTTGTTCTCGCCGGCTACGCCAAGATCTGGACCACCGACGCGACAGCCGCGTATATGGCGAGCCATGGCATCCCGCTGCCGAATCTTCTGGTCTATGGCGTGGTGGCGCTCGAGCTCGGCGGCGGTTTGTTGCTCATGTTCGGGCTGTTCACGCGCTGGATCGCGCTCGTCTTTGCCATTTATTTGCTGACGCTGGCGCTGACGTTCCATGATTATTGGGCGATGCCTATTGCGCGTTGCGCGCGAGCAGCGCATCGCGTTCCTCGAACATCTGGCGATGATCGGCGGCATGCTTTACGTCTTCGTCTACGGCGCCGGTGTTTACAGCCTCGACGCATTGTTCGGCTTGGCGCGGCCGCGGCACGAGCGCGGCTCTCGCCTAGGCTGCCGAAAGAAATCGATCGGACGGCGGCTCGCTCTCATGTTCCGACATGGAGCGGCTGCCGATCCGGCCGACCAAAAAGGGGGAAATCGACGCGCGATGCCGATCTACACCTACGTTCTCGAGCCACCGGCGCGCTTTAATCATCCGTATTCCGGGCCGGTGATCGAGCGCGTTCTGCCGCTGGGCGAAGCGCGCGCGGCCTGCGCGCATAAAGGCGTCAGCGCCGACGCCTGCTCCTGGGAAACCGGCCACACTTGCGTCCTGATCATTCCGCGCGGCGGCCCGGTCAAGGATTTGAAGGCTTACGTCCGCCACGAGCGCGCCCATTGCAACGGCTGGAGCGAAAATCACGAGGAATGATTGACCCGCTGTAGCATTACCTCAGAACTGCGCGGCACGAAGCGTGTAGAACTCTTCGCGGCAGACTTCACCGAATTCCTTCAGGATATCGATCGTTCCGTCGTGGACCATTTCCCGTAGATCGAGAAACGTTCTGTCCGGCTCGAGATAAGTATCGAGAATCTTGTGTCCGACGCGTTCGGCGCTGGCGACCACTTTGGGCGAGGAAAGAATGCGCATTCTGTTGACCTTGCTGTAAAGCACGACCAGTCCCGGAAGGTCCGGCTTTGTGGCGTCGTGTTGCAGCGCATCGACATAGCATTTCGACGCTTCCTCGATGAATTCCTTGTAGAGGTCCTCGCGGCGGAGCCGGTCATGCGTAAACCATTGCGCGCGCACCTGGCGCTGTTGCGCCAGCCACGACGCGACGACGGACGTGGATCCGCCGATGGCTGCTCCCGCGAGACCGGCAAGGGCTGAAATAATCGACGTGTCCATGGGGTTTTCGCCAGGCTGGAAGATCGGTCATGAACCATAGAATTTTCCGAGGGGCCTTTGAAGCACGCTGGCTAACCGTTGCCCGAGGCTCGACATTGCATTGACCCGCCGCGCCCTTTCGTGTCACTTCGGCCGGCTTTAAAAGACGCCGGAAACGACCGCAATTCCAATGACAAGTGACCGCTACAACGCCCGCGATGCCGAGGCGCGCTGGCAGAAAATCTGGGACGAGCGCTCAATCTTCGCGACGAAGAACGACGACCCGCGCCAGAAATACTACGTCCTGGAAATGTTCCCCTATCCGTCGGGGCGCATCCATATGGGCCACGTCCGCAATTACACGATGGGCGACGTGGTGGCGCGGGTGAAACGCGCGATGGGCTTCAACGTGCTGCATCCGATGGGCTGGGACGCGTTCGGCATGCCGGCCGAAAACGCCGCGATGGAGCGCAAGGTCCATCCCAAGGAATGGACCTACGCCAATATCGCGGCCATGAAGACGCAGCTCAAATCCATCGGCCTGTCGCTCGATTGGAGCCGCGAGATCGCGACCTGCGACCCGAGCTATTACAAGCATCAGCAGAAGATGTTTCTCGATTTCCTGCGCGCCGGTCTCGTCGAGCGCAAGAAGTCGAAGGTGAACTGGGATCCGGTCGACAACACCGTGCTCGCCAACGAGCAGGTGATCGACGGCCGCGGCTGGCGCTCCGGCGCCCTGGTCGAGCAGCGCGAGCTGACGCAATGGTTCTTCGCCATCACCAAATTTGCGCACGTCTCTGCTCGAGGCGCTCGATACGCTCGACCGCTGGCCGGACAAAGTGCGGCTGATGCAGAAGAACTGGATCGGCCGCTCCGAGGGCTGCTGGTCCGCTTCGCGCTCGATCCGAAGACCACGCCGGACGGCGAGAGCGAGCTCGAAATCTTCACCACGCGGCCGGACACGTTGTTCGGCGCCAAATTCATGGCGCTGGCGCCGGATCATCCGCTCGCCGCGGCGGCGGCGAAGAAAAATCCGGCTCTGCGCAAAATTCATCGAGGAATGCCGGCATCACGGCACCGCGCAAGCCGAGATCGACACCGCCGAGAAGCTGGGCTTCGACACCGGCATCAAAGCCGTGCATCCGTTCGACCCGAACTGGACGCTGCCGGTCTATGTGGCGAATTTCATTTTGATGGACTACGGCACCGGCGCCATTTTCGGCTGCCCGGCGCACGACCAGCGCGACCTGGATTTCGTCAACAAATACGGCCTCGGCAATGTGCCGGTGGTCTGCCCGCCGGGGCAGGACCCGAAAACTTTCGTCATCACCGACACCGCCTATGACGGCGACGGCACGATGATCAATTCGCGCTTCCTCGACGGCATGACGATCGCGGAAGCCAAAGAAGAAGTAGCGCGGCGCCTAGAAAAAGAGACCGCCGGCAATCGCCCGGTCGCGCAGCGCCAGGTCAATTTCCGCCTGCGCGACTGGGGCATTTCACGGCAGCGCTATTGGGGCTGCCCGATCCCGATCATCCATTGCGAAAAGTGCGGCGTGGTCGCGGTGCCGGAACAGGATCTGCCGGTGACGCTGCCGGAGGACGTGACCTTCGACCGGCCCGGCAATCCGCTCGACCATCACCCGACCTGGAAGCATGTCGCCTGCCCGCAATGCGGCGGCAAGGCGCGGCGCGAAACCGACACGATGGATACCTTCGTCGAACTCGTCGTGGTATTTCGAGCGCTTCACCGATCCGTGGATCACCACCGCGCCGACCGACCGGCCGATGGTCGACGACTGGATGCCGGTCGATCAATATATCGGCGGCATCGAGCACGCGATCCTGCATTTGCTCTATAGCCGCTTCTTCACCCGCGCGATGAAGACGACCGGGCATGTCGGGCTGGAAGAGCCGTTCGCCGGTCTCTTCACCCAAGGCATGGTCGTGCACGAAACCTATCGCACCAAAAGCGGTGAATGGGTGGCGCCGGCCGAAGTGAAAATCGAGACCGACGGCGAGGCGCGGCGCGCGACGCTGATCGCGACCGGCGAAGCGGTCGAGATCGGCGCCATCGAAAAGATGTCGAAGTCGAAGCGCAACACCGTCGACCCCGACGAGATCATCGCCGGCTACGGCGCCGACGTGGCGCGCTGGTTCATGCTGTCGGACTCGCCGCCCGAGCGCGACGTGGAATGGACCGAGCGCGGCGTTCAAGGCGCCTTCCGTTTTGCGCAGCGGCTGTGGCGGCTGGTCGGCGAGGCGGCCGAAATCGCCCAATCGGCGCCCGACCACGCGCCCGGCGGAGTTCTCGCCAGCGGCCGCAGGGTTGCGCAAGGCGACCCACTCCGCTTTGGCCAAAGTCACCGATGACATTGAAAAGCTGCACTTCAATGTTTGTGTCGCGGCGATCTACGAATTCGCCAATAAGATCAGTGATGTAATTGGCGATATGGGGTCGCAAGACGGGTCGGAATTGGGGGCCGTTTCCACGCCTGATTTTCGGTGGGCCATGCGGGAGGCGGTTAATGTTCTTGTGCAATTGTTCAACCCGATGATGCCGCATCTCGCCGAGGAATGCTGGGCCATGCTCGGCCACAACAGCCTCGCCGCGGAAGCGGCATGGCCGAAGGCCGAGCGCGAGCTTTTGATCGAGACAACTGTGACGCTCCCGGTCCAGATCAACGGCAAAAAGCGGGCCGAGGTCACTGTGGCCCGCGATGCCACAAGCGCCGAGATCGAGGCTGCCATTCTTGCCCTTGATGAGGTAAAAAAGGCGCTCGACGGCAAGGCGCCGAAGAAGGTGATCATCGTGCCGCAACGGATCGTCAATGTCGTGGTGTGAGCAAGCGAGCAATTGGCGCGGGCTGCTGCGGGTCGCCGTTGTGCTGGCCGCGGCCGGCCTGACGGCCGGCTGCTTCGAGCCGCTTTATGGGCGCAACAATGCCCCGCCCGGCGCCGACAGCGTTCGCGACAAGCTCGCCGAAGTGGATATTCCGGCCATTCGGGCGCGCCAGGGTTCGCCCGCCGCGCGGATCGCGGTCAGCATGCGCAACGCGCTGCAATACGATCTTAACGGCGGCGCCGGGCCCAATGCGCCGACCCACCGCCTGGTGATGACGGTGACGCCGACCTCAACGACGGTGATCATCGATGTCGCCAGCGGGCGGCCGACGGCCGAAGTCGACGGCGTCACCGCGAATTATCAGCTCGTCGAAATCGCCACCGGCAAGGTCGTGCTCATTGATGCCGCTTTCACGCATGTCGACGTCGACGCCCCCGGGCCGCAGCAGCGCTTCGCCATGCAACGCGCCAGGCGCGACGCCGAGGACCGCGCGGTGGAAGCCACCGCCGAAGCGATCCGCAACAGGCTGGCGTCCTATTTCGTCGCCGGTACCTAAGCCTCGATCAGCCGTCATGGCGGTCTTGACCCGCGCATCCCGATTGAGCAGGCAATGTCTTATAATTCAACTCGGGATGGCCGGGACAAAGCCCGGCCATGACGCACATGGTTGCGATCAAAGCCGCCAATGTCGACGCCTTCGTCGCGCGCCCGGATCCGGCGCGGCCGGTGATGCTGGTGTTCGGGCCGGATGCCGGCCTGGTCAGCGAAAGGGTCACCGCGCTGGTCAAGGCGTCGGTCGACGACGTGAGCGATCCGTTCGCGCTGGCGCGGCTCGAAGGCGAGGACCTGACCGCCAATCCGGCGCGGCTCGTCGAGGAAGCGCAAACCATTCCGCTGTTCGGCGGCCGCCGCGCCGTATGGGCGAAAGCCGGCAGCCGCAATATCGCGCCGGCCGTCGAGGCGCTGCTCGGTGTCGACATCGTCGACTGCCGCATTGTCATCGAGGCCGGCGACTTGCGGCGCAATGCGCCGCTGCGCGTTCTGTGCGAGCGCGCCAAGAACGCCGTGGCGCTGCCCTGCTATGCCGACAGCGAGCGTGACCGGGCGCAATTGATCGACGGCGAGATGCGCGCCGCGGGTCTTGCCATCGCGCCGGATGCACGCAGCTTTGCTGATCCCCCTGCTCGGCGGCGACAGGTCGGCCTCACGCAGCGAATTGAACAAGCTTACGCTCTACGCGCACGGCCAGAAGCAAGTCAGCGTCGATGATGTGATGGCCGTCGTGTCCGATGCTTCCGGGCTCGCGCTCGACGATATCGTCGATGCGGCCTTTGCCGGCCGCCCGGGCGAACTCGAAACGCAGCTCGCCAAGGCCCGCACCGCAGGCGCCAATGCCGGATCGATCCTGTTCGCCGCGCAGCGCCAGGTGGCGCAGCTGCACAAGTGGCGCCTGGCGATCGAGGAGGGCTCCTCGTTCTCGCTCGATGCGGTGCAGCCGCCGCTGCATTTCCGCCGCAAGGACCTCATCGGTGCGGCGCTGAAAACCTGGAGCGCCGCGCGGCTCGCCGCGGCGATGGCCGAACTTGCCGAGGCCGTACTGGATTCGCGGCGCAAACCGGCGCTCGCCGACACCATTGCCGAGCGCGCGCTATTGGCGATCGCGGCGAACGGCCGGCGTAGCGCGGCTTAGGCCGATTGACTACTGCACGGGCCGCGCGTTGGCGCGTGCGGCCGGCCAATCGGCGAGCTTGTTGCGGCCGATGACCGACATTTTGCTCGCTGCCGACGCCAGCATGTCGTGGATCACCTGATCGAACCGCTCGTGCGCGGCGTGGTTTTCCGCCATTGCGCCGCGCATTGCATCGGCGTCGAACGGTTCGGCGCGGAGGCTCTTGCGCACATCGTCCTGCGACAGGCGAAGATCGGCCTGCGCGGTCGCGATCTTCACCGCGTCGGCGCTCAGCTCCGCGCGCATGGCATCGGCGTCCGCCGGCGGCAGCGTGTCCGCGACGCGAATGAGCCGGCCGACCAGATTGTGGTCGATCCGCGCCACGGCCGTCAGCGGCACCGGGCTCGAATAGCGCAACGCCACGGCGCCGGCCGCGCCGACAAAAAACAAGTTGAGCGCCAGCGAGCCCAGCAACAGCCATTGCACGCGCGCGCCGCTTTCAAGTTTTGGAAGTACCGACATAGTCGCCCTCGCTTTTCGAGCGCGGTTAGCGAAAGAGGCTCGGCCCTTCAAAGTTGGAGCCCGATTGTCGCCAAGACCACGCAGTCTCGAAATCCCAAAGCCGTGACTGCCCTCATCTCCGGGCATTTGGCTTAAGTCAGCAGGGCCACGGTAATAGGGTGGAATGGCAGGTTGCAAGGGTCCTCAACAAGGGCCCTCAACAAGGGCTCAAAGAGCTCCCTGCCCGCTCTTCGCGCCGGCCGGGCGCGGGCCGTTCGGCAGGGCTTCAAGTCGGCAAGGCTTCAGATGCCAAGGCTTCAGGTCGGATTTTCGAGGCTGAACGTCCCGGAATCGTCGTCATAGGCGAAGACTTCGGCGAAGCGGCCCCAGGCGATCACCGCGCGCAACGTATGCTCGGCGTCCTCGGTGCTCATGTGATCTTCCAGCTCATCGAGGAACCGGCTCTTCGGCGCCACGTGATTGGCGCGCTCCTGGAGCACGCGGCGGATATGTGCGGCGAGCGGCACGTGGGCCAGAAGCTGACGCGGCAAAGAGCTTCTTGCGATCGTCGGTCGCCATTTCGACGAACTGCTTGCCGGTATCGGTGAGCTTGATGTCGCCGCCCTCGATTTCCGCGAAGCGGAACATTTGCAGCGATTCCGCGACCGGCAAGAGCTCGTCCGACTCCATGTGAAGCTCATCGGCCAGCACCGGCAAATCGGCTTTGCCGTTGAAACGGCGCCGCCACCAGCGTTTCCATCAGGCCGGACATGAGATTGGCCGACACCCGCGGCAGCACCGTATTTATAGTCACCGCCGGCGCGGTGCCGATCTGCATCGGCGCCGCCTTGCGCGCGGTCATCGCCACATAGATTTTCTCGACCATATCGTGGAATTGCGGATCGAGGCGGTTGCGCGGCTGCTTCAGATCGACGGGGATATCGCTGATGATGCGTCCCGGATTGGTGGAGAACAAAAGGATGCGGTCGCACATCAGCACCGCTTCCTCGATATTGTGCGTGACCAGGATCACGCCCTTGATCGGCAGCTTGCCTTCGCCCCAGAGTTCGAGGAAGTCGGTGCGCAGCGTCTCCGCGGTGAGCACGTCGAGCGCCGAGAACGGCTCGTCCATCAGAAGAATATTCGGATGCACGACGAGCGCGCGGGCAAAGCCGACGCGCTGGCGCATGCCGCCGGATAATTCGCGCGGATAGGCGGATTCGTAACCGTCGAGACCGATCAGGTCGATCGCCGCCAGTGCGCGTTTGCGGATTTCCGCCAACGGCAGGCCGAGCGCCTCGAGGCCGAGCTGCACGTTTTCCAGCACCGTCAGCCAGGGAAACAGCGCGAAGGACTGGAACACCATGGCGATGCCCGGCGCCGGCGCATTCACCGGCTCGCCGAGATAAGTGACGGTGCCGCCCGAAGGTTGCGCCAGGCCCGCGATCAGCCGCAGCAGCGTCGACTTGCCCGATCCGGTGCGGCCGAGCAGACCGACGATCTGGCCTTGCATCAGCGACAGTTCGACGCCGTCGAGCACCAGATGCTCGCCGCCGTCGGCGCGCGGGAAAGACTGTCGCAGACCGTGAATATCGAGCAGAGCGGCGGTCATGATGCGGTCCTTTGCGATCCTCATCCCAGCCGGAATTTGCGTTCGGCGTAGTAGTACAGCGGACGCCAGAACACGCGATTGATGACGACGACGAACAGGCTCATCACCGCGATGCCGAGCACGATGTGATGAAAATTGCCGGCATCGGTCTGCTGGGCAATATAGGCGCCAAGCCCGTCAGCCTGCAGATGCTACATCGCCCCAGGACGCGACCTCGGCGACGATGCTGGCGTTCCACGAACCGCCGGACGCGGTGATCGCGCCGGTCACGTAATACGGCAACACCGCGGGCAGCGCGATGCGCCGCCACCACAGCCAGCCGCGCACGCGCAAATTGACGCCGACGGCGCGCAGCTCGTCAGGGATCGCCGACGCGCCGGCAATGACATTGAACAGAATGTACCATTGCGTGCCGAGGATCATCAGCGGGCTGAGCCAGATATTCGGATTGAGCTCCCACGCGACGATGACCGAAACCACGATCGGAAACAGCAAATTCGCCGGAAACGCGGCGAGGAATTGCGCCACCGGCTGAACCAGATTGGCGACGCGCGGCCGCGTGCCGACCCACACGCCGATCGGCACCCAGATGACGCTGGCGATGCGCAATGAGCACGACGACGCGGGCCAGCGTCGCAAGACCGAGCACCAATGTCGTGCATCACATCGGCAAGCGTGATGCCTTCGATGGCGAAGCTTACGATCTGCCACAAGGCGACCGCGGCAAGCGCGAAGACGACGACGCCGAGCTGGAAGGCAATCCGGCCGCTGCCCGGTCGACGGCGTCCGCACGACGGGCACCGGCTTGTCGGACCGGCGCGGGCGAAACGTGAGCCGCCACAAGCGCCGCGAACGGGCGCGGTTAGTCGTTCGATCAAGCGCGACCGGCGCAGCACGTCGAACACCCATGATTCGCGGCGCCAGCGCGCCGGGCTCCTGCTCGAAGCGGAAGCGGTCGGCCCAGGCCACCAGCGGCCGGAACAGCACCTGATCGTAGATCAGGATCACGATCAGCATGGTGCCGATGGCCCAGCACACCGCGACCAGATCGCGGTGCTCGATGGCGAGCGCGATATAGGAGCCGATGCCGGGCAACGTGACCGTCGTATTGCCGACGCTGATCGCTTCCGAGGCGACGACGAAGAACCAGCTCCCCGACATCGACATCATCATGTTCCAGATGAGCTGCGGCATGGCGAACGGCACGTCGAGCCGCCAGAACTCATCCAGGCGCAGAGCCGAAATTGCGCGACGCCTCTTCGAGCTCGGTCGGGATCGTGCGCAGCGACTGGTAGAAGCTGAACGCCATATTCCAGGCTTGGCTGGTGAAAATCGCGAAGATCGAGGCGAATTCGGCGCCGAGCACGCGGCCCGGCGCGAGCGCCATGAAGAACACGACGGTGACCGAGATGAAGCCGAGGATCGGCACCGATTGCAGAATGTCGAGGAGCGGCACCAGGATGCCGCTCGGCGGTTGGGCTTTTGGCGGCGAGCGTCGCGTAAGTGAAAGTGAAGATCAGCGACAGCACCATGGCGATGAGCATGCGCAGCGTGGTGCGCGCGGCATATTCGGGCAGATTGCGCGGATCGAGCGATGGCGGCTGCGTCTGCAGCTCGGTGAGCGGCTCGAACAGATGGCGGCTTGCCTCGCCGAGGAACACCAGAAGACCGAGGATCAGAAGAAACGCGAGAACGTCCCATCGGCTGAACAACCGGACCAGACGCCTGACGGAAATTGGGACGTTTACGCGCATGTATCACGGCCTGGCTGTCACGGATTTGGCTGTCACGGAATTGTCGTGAAAGTCGCGACTTGAATGGCGGCCAACTCGTGGCCCCTGATCGGATGATTCCGAAATAGCGATGCCAGAACACCGATTTCCCGAGCCTGGGCCGTGAGCTTGGTCTGCCGCGACCACATAACACCAGGCGCGTAGCGTTCAAACCTTTTTACCACCCCATAGCGGCGCTTTCGGCCGGCAATTTATCCGGGCGCGTCGTCCCATTGATCGCACCCTGGATTGCGCGCCGGGCCGCGGCCCGGCCAAACCGATGACCCGGCGCTGCACGACGCGGCCTGGAAAATCGTCGTGAAATCACCTCATTGTCGACCAAGAATTTCCGCGGCCTTGAGTCGTTGATTCTCTTTATGAGGCGAATGGAGAAGTGCCGTGTTAGCGCAATATGCAAAGCTCGTCGTAAAACCGGTCGTGGCGGCGCTGTTATTCGGGCTTGTGTTCGGGCTTGCCGTATCGCTCGCCGCCGTCCGGCCCGCAACCGCGGCGGAGCCCTCCGTGGTCGGCCTGTGGCAGAAGCTCGACGAGCAGACCGGCGCGACCGGTCGGCTGGTTCCTCTTCGTCGAGCATGGCGGCACTTACGAAGGCGCCATCGCCAAGACATTCGACCGGCCCGGGCGACCCCAAGAATCCGATCTGCTCGGCTTGCCAGGACGATCGCAGAAATGCGCCTTTGCTCGGAATTTCGCTGATCAGAAACATGAGGCGTAACGGCCTCGCCTACGAGGGCGGCAATATCCTCGATCCGCGCGACGGCAATATCTACAACGCCATGATGACGGTCAGTCCCGACGGGCAGACGCTGACCGTGCGCGGCTATCTCGGCATCGCTTTGTTCGGCCGCGACGAGATCTGGCACCGCCTGCCGGACACGGCCGTGAAACAACTCGATCCGATCGTGGTGGCCAGATATCTGCCGGGCCAGCGTCCGCAGAATCTTGCGGGTCAGCATCCGCCGAACTTTGCCGGTCAGGTGAGAGTCGGCGCTCCGGTCGTCGCCACGAAGCCCGCGAATACCTTCCACTAGATGGAACGGCGCCAGCCGTTATTCGATCACGCCGAACTCGCAGCCGGGAGCGGCATATTCATAGCGCGGCACGCCGTAATGGTCCTGGAACACCGCAGGCCGGCAGTGCGCCTGCCATTTGCGGTCGCGTTCGGCGCTGAGCGTCTTTTCGGCTTCGGTCTGAGGCGGCGCCACCAATCTGATGTAGGGATCGCTGTACGAGCCCCAGCGCGCGACGCAATTGATGGAATAGCGCGAACCGACGCAACCGCCGACGGCGATGCCGTCGGCGTGAGCGGCGCTCCAAGCGGAGGTCCAAGCCATGGCGGATAATGCGGCCGCGGCGCCGAGGCAGGCACCAAGGCGCGGACCAAGACGCGCAGACCAAGAGATCGTTCTGGCACAGCGAAGAGTTAACACCGCTCTCTCCCTCAAACGCGTGCCGATCGGAATCAATCGGCAGATGTTGCGTTCGCCGCGATTGCGCGTTAAAACACGCGCAGACGGCCGCGCTGAAGGGAGCAAGGCGGGTGCCAGCCTGTGTGCCCTGTTTTGGCACATGACGTTAAGATAAACGGCGTCGCGTTGGCGACGACAGATCAGCGCCGAATGATGACCGAGGGCGGCAATCGCCGCTCCTCCCATCCGGCGCGCTCGAGGTCGGGAACGACATCGTCGGTCTGCGGATAGCCGAGACAGAAATAGCCGATGAACTTCCAGTCTTCCGGCACGTTCAGGATCGCCGCCACCGCTTTGGCATCGAGGATCGAAACCCAGCCCATGCCGATGCCTTGCGCGCGTGCGGCAAGCCAGATCGTATGCACTGCGGTGACCGCGGAATAGTCGATCATTTCCGGCATGGTGTGGCGGCCGAGGCCGTGGCCCTGTCCGGTCGACCGATCGGCAAAGACGGCGAAATGCGCGGGCGCTTCGTCCAATCCGGCAAGCTTCAGCTTGCGCATAGAGGCTTGCGCGCTCCGGCGCCTGCGCCGCGAGCGCTTGCGCGTTGCAGGTCGCGAAATTCTCGCGGATAGAAGCGCGCAAGGCCCGATCGTCGACAATGACGAAACGCCACGGCTGGCTCAAACCGACCGAAGGTGCGAGGCAGGCGAACTCGATGAGCGATTCCAGTGCACCGTCGGGCAGAGGGTCGCGCAGAAAACGCCGGACGTCGCGGCGCCAGACCAGAAGATCGCGCAGGCGCGCGCGGAACGCGCCGTCGAAACTCATCGCCGGCGCGCTTGCCCCGCCGGCAGTGTCGGCTTTCTGATGCGCGCGCGCGTTCATCGCTGCAGCCTAGCTGTTGTCGCCGAACGCAGCCATTGCTTTCTGCAAAAGCTGCCAATCCTGCTCCGCCGCCGGCAAGCCGAAACGCAGCCATGCCGGATGATCGTGGAATCTGCGAACAAAAATTCCAGCGCGCCCGAGATGCACAAACAACTCGTTGGCCGTCGGCGCCATGCACCAGACGGAACAAGGTCGTGCCGCCGACAATGTCCAGGCCCGCTGCGGTCAGGATCGCATCGAGTCTGTTTGCTGCCGCCGCGAGCCGGCGTCGCGTTCGCGTCGATCCAGGCCCGGTCCGCCAGCGCCTGCGCGCCGATGGCCAGCGCCGGTCCAGAAACCGCCCACGGGCCAAGACGCGATGCGATGCGTTGCACAAGCGGCGGCGCGGCGAGCGCGAAGCCGAGCCGCAATCCGGCAAGACCGAAAAATTTGCCGAAAGAGCGCAGCACGACGATGTTGCCGAGCGAGACCGCGTCGGCAAGGCTCGCATCCGCCGGTTCGACATCCATGAAGGCTTCGTCGACCACAAGCACACCGCCGCGCGCCCGCAATGTCTTGGCCATCGCCAGCAGCTCGCCCTTGGCCCAGAGCCGGCCGTCCGGATTGTTGGGATTGGTCAGGATCGCCAGTTGGGCGTCGCCGAGCGCGGCGATATCACGCACTTCGATCACGCTATGCCCAGCGAGAGCCGCAGTGCGGGCATGCTCGGCATAGGTCGGCGTCAGGACGGCGGCGCGTCCGGGCTCAACGAGGCCCGCGACCGCCGGCAGCAGAAGCTGCGTGCCGGGCGCCGGCACGACATGAGCCGCCGACGGCGCGCCGTAAGTCGCTGCTGCAACCGCTGCGAGTTTTGCCAGCGCCGCCGATTCCGGCAATCTTGCAAACAAATCGGCGGACAGTGCCGGAACGGGATAGGGATTGGGGTTGATCCCGGTCGAAAGGTCGACGAAAGGTTCAGGCGCATCCGGAAACATTCTGCGGGCAGCGCCGAGATCGCCGCCATGTTCTTTAGCACCATGTTCTTCGGCGCCACCTTCAACCGCGCCCGGCAATAACAGATCGTCCGCCACTTCATAGGCTGCCATGTCCGCCGCGCTCGCACTCCTGGCCATGCTGATCGAGCTCGCTCTCGGTTATCCGCACCAGCTGTTGCGCGTCATCGGCCATCCGGTGACCTGGATCGGCTGGCTGATCGGTGTGCTCGACCGCTTCCTCAACCGCGACGCCGACGGAGCCGTCTGGCGGCGGACCGCCGGCATCATCACGGTTTTGGTTGTTTTGGCCATTGTCGGATCGATCGCCTATGTGCTGCAGCACGCCCTGTTTCGCCTGCCGTTCGGGATATTGGCCGTGGCGCTTTTGGCAAGCACACTCCTTGCGCAACGGAGCTTGTACCGGTACGTCGCCGACGTGGCCACCGCGCTGGAAACCGGGGGCGTTGAGGCCGGCCGCGCCGCAGTATCGCACATTGTCGGCCGCGATGCCGCAGCGCTCGACGCCTCTGGCGTGGTGCGGGCCGCCATCGAAAGCCTGGCGGAGAATTTCTCCGATGCGATTGTGGCGCCGGTGGTGTGGATGACGGTCGCCGGGCTCCCAGGCGCCGCCATCTACAAGGCGATCAATACCGCCGACAGCATGATCGGCCACCGCACCGCGCGCTACGCGGCGTTTGGTTGGGCCGCCGCCCGGCTCGACGATCTCGTCAATCTGCCGGCGTCGCGGCTCGCGGCGCTTTTTCTCATTGCCGCGGCGGCGACAAGCTTGAGCTTCGACGTCGGCGCGGCGTGGAGCGCCGTGTGGCAAGATGCCTCGCGCCACCGCTCGCCCAATGCCGGCTATCCGGAAGCTGCGATGGCGGGCGCGCTTGGTCTCTCGCTCGCCGGCTCACGCGTCTATAACGGCGTCACGATCGACGACGCCGTGATGGGCTTTGGCCGGCGCGATGCCGATGCCGCCGACATTCGCCGAGCGCTGGCGCTGTTCCGCCGCGCCGATGCGATGCTGATCGTGTTCCTCGCTCTCTTTGTCGGCCTGTTCATCTTGCGAGCTTGAGCAGGCGATCGAGGTCGAGATGCGCGGCAAGGTGCGCGGCAAGCGCATCGAGCGTTGCCTCGACCAGCGCGTCGTAAGCGATGTTCGCCGGGCCCGCGGCAAAACGGCCGAGCCAGGCCGCGCGTTGCCGATCGTCGGCAAACAGGCCGTGAATATAAGTGCCGAGGACGCGCCCGTCGGCGGCAACCGCGCCTTCCGGCGTGCCGTCGGCGAGATGCGCAAAGGGCCGCGCACGATCGGGGCCCTCGGTCACGCCCATATGCATCTCGTAACCGAAGAACGAAACGCCGTCGCGCGTTGTGCCGCGCACCGGCTCCAGGCGTTTCTCGTCGGAGAGCGTCGTTTCGACGTCGATAAGCCCTAGACCTTCGATCTTTCCCGGCGGACCTTCGATCCCGTCCGGATCGGCGATGGTGCGGCCGAGCATCTGATAGCCGCCGCAGAGGCCCAAAACCATGCCGCCACGGCGGTGATGCGCGGCGATGTCGATATCAAAGCCTGCGGCGCGCAGCGCCTCCAGGTCGGCGATCGTCGCCTTCGATCCGGGCAGGACGACGAGGTCGGCGTCGCCGGGGAGCGCGCCGCCCGGTTTGACGCGGACGAGATCGGCCGCGGGCTCGGCATCGAGCGGATCGAAATCGTCGAAATTGGCGATGTGCGGCAGGATCGGCACCGCGATGCGAAGTTTCGCGCCTGATTTCCGCGGCCGGATTTGCTCGAGCGCCAGCGCATCCTCGGCCGGAAGCAGCCTTGCATCGGCAAAATGCGGCACAAGGCCAAGCGCCTCCCACCCCGTCAATTGCGCGATGCGCTCCATGCCGGCATCGAACAGCGCCGGATCGCCGCGGAATTTGTTGACGATGAAGCCGCAAATCAGCGCGGCATCGTCCGGCGCAATGACCGCCTTGGTGCCGACGAGGCTCGCGATGACGCCGCCGCGGTCGATGTCGCCGATCAGCACGACCGGCACGCCGGCGGCTTGCGCGAAGCCCATATTGGCGATGTCGTTTGCGCGCAGATTGACCTCGGCGGCGCTGCCGGCGCCTTCGACCAACACAATGTCGGCCTCGCTGCGCAACTGCTCGAAGCTCTCCAGCACATAAGGCAAGAGCTCGCGCTTCATATGCTGATAGGCGGCAGCCTTGGCGCTGCCATGGACCTTGCCCTGCACGACGATCTGCGCGCCGATCTCGCTCTGCGGCTTGAGCAAAACCGGGTTCATGTGAACGCTTGCCGGCGCCCGCGCCGCACGCGCTTGCAAGGCTTGCGCGCGGCCGATTTCGCCGCCGTCTTCGGTCACCGCGGCATTGTTCGACATGTTCTGCGGCTTGAACGGACGCACGCTGAGCCCGCGCAGCGTCAAGGCGCGCGCCAGGCCGGCGACGATGAGCGACTTGCCGACGTCGGAGCCGGTGCCCTGAAACATCAGCGCGCGCGCCGGCATGTCTTAGAACTCGATGCCCGGCTGCGCCTTCACGCCGGCGGCGAAATGATGCTTCACCAAGGTCATTTCGGTGACGAGATCGGCGGCGGCGATCAGTTCCGGCTTGGCATTGCGGCCGGTGACGACGACATGCAGACCCGGCCGCCGCGTCGCCAGCGCATCGATCACGCTTTCCAGACCGAGATAATCGTAGCGCAGCGCGATATTGAGTTCGTCGAGAACGACCATCGCAAAACTCGGATCGTCCATCAGCTCACGCGCTTTCGCGAAGGCGCGCTCGGCTGCCGCGACATCGCGCGTGCGGTCCTGCGTCTCCCAGGTGAAGCCCTCGCCCATCGTGTGCCAGACGAGCTGATCGCCGAATTTTTCGAGCGCGTCGCGCTCGGCCGTGTGCCACGCACCTTTGATGAATTGCACCACGCCGACGCGATGGCCGCGGCCCAGCATGCGCAGCGTGAGTCCGAACGCCGCGGTCGATTTTCCCTTGCCGGTGCCGGTGTGGACGAGGAGCAGACCCTTCTCGATCGTCTTCTCGGCGACTTCGGCGTCCTGCACCGCTTTGCGCTTCGCCATTTTGGCGCGATGCCGTTTCGCTTCGGCTTCGTCCATTGTTTCCGTCATGACAGAGTTCCTTTCACCGCGAGCGGCAGCCCCGCGACAACCAGTACGACGCGATCGGCACGCGCGGCGATACGCTGATTGAGGATGCCCTGCAAATCGCGAAACCGCCGCCCGAGCGGATGGTCCGGTACGATGCCGGAGCCGACCTCGTTGGCAACCAGAGCCACAGGCGCCGTCGCCGCCGCCAAGGCCTGTTCCAAGAGCGCCGTTTCGGCATCGATATCGGCATCCGCGAGCAGCAAATTCGACAGCCACAATGTAAGACAATCGACCAGCACGGGCTTGCCCCGGTGCGCTTTCAAAGCGGCAGGCAGGTCGTGCGGCGCCTCGACGGTCTGCCATTGCGGACCGCGCCGGGCACGATGCGCGGCGATGCGTTCGGCCATTTCCGCATCGCCCGCTTCCGCCGTCGCCACGTAGACCCAAGGTGGCTGCCATGGCGGCGGCTGGGCGGCAATTACGCCCTCCGCATAGCGGCTTTTGCCGGAACGGGCACCGCCGAGGACAAGGGTGAGCTTGGCTACGCTGGACATAATCTGAGCACCCGGAACTTTGTGGCCAGATTGACAGTGTGGCCCGGCGAAATCTATCACTAGTGGATCGATGGTCCCTCGCGTGAGGGCGAAGAGGGAATGCGGTGCGGCCGGTGTGAAAGCACCCGCCAAATCCGCAGCTGCCCCCGCAACTGTGAGCGAGAAGTCTCGTTCGGTTATGCCACTGGCGTTGTGAAGCCGCCGGGAAGGCAGGACGAGGCGACGATCCGCGAGCCAGGAGACCTGCCATCGATCGTGTCGACGCGACAAACATGGGTCGGGGTGTACCTGTGGATGATCCAAAAGGCGCAAGTCTTTTGGTCCTCGCTCGCGCCGACGGCAGGCCACGCGAGGACTATTGGTGCTGAACTTCCTGAAGGCGACGGTCGACGATGCGTCGGCCAATCATCGCGGTAAAGTTGTCGCGATTTACGTTTTTCTGATCGGCGCCAATGTCCTGGTGTGGACCTGGGCGATTATCGCCTTGGCCGGACGGCCGACGCTGCTCGGCACCGCGTTTCTCGCTTATGTGCTGGGGCTGCGCCACGCCGTCGACGCCGACCATATCGCCACCATCGACAATGTGGTGCGCAAGCTGATGCAGGAAGGCAAGCGGCCGGTCTCGGTCGGCTTGTTTTTTTCGCTCGGCCACTCACTGTCGATTGCGCTTGCAGTCGCTGCGATTGCGACGACGGCCTTCGCGCTGCAGGGCCGCTTCGAAAACTTCAAGGCGATCGGCAGCCTCATCGGCACCGGCGCATCGGCATTCTTTCTGCTCGCGATCGCGGTCATCAATCTCGTCATTCTGCGCCACGTCTGGAAGAGTTTCCGCCGGGCGCGGCGCGGCGAGCCGGTCGGCGAGCAGGAGCTCGATCTGCTGCTGTCCGGCCGCGGTTTTCTGGCGCGGCTGTTTCGGCCGCTGTTCCGCATGGTGTCGCGCAGCTGGCAGATGTTTCCGATCGGCTTTTTGTTCGGGCTCGGCTTCGATACCGCGACCGAGATCTCGCTCTTCACCGTCGCGGCGAGCCAAGCGTCAGGCGGCATGACCTTCGGCACCGTGATGATCTTTCCGGCTTTGTTCACCGCCGGGATGACTTTGGTCGACACCTCCGACAGCGTGCTGATGGTCGGCGCCTATGGCTGGGCTTTCCTCAATCCGATCCGCAAGATTTGGTACAATCTCACCATCACCGCAATTTCAGTGCTGGTCGCGCTGTTGATCGGCGGCATCGAGGCGCTCGGTCTGGTCGCCAACAAGCTCGGGCTCGAGGGCGGGATTTGGGACCTGGTCGGCGGGCTCAATGGCGGGCTCGCCAATTTCGGCTATCTCGTCGTCGGTATTTTTGTGGTGAGCTGGGCGCTGTCCTATCTGATCTATCGCTGGCAGGGTTTTGATCGCCCCGTCGCCGAGCGGGCGTGAGGTGGAGCGATGACGAGCCCAATGATCTATGTCTGCACCACCTGTAAACGTGCCGGTGAACCGGATAGCGAACCGCGCCCCGGCGCACTACTCGCGGCAGCCACCGAACGCGCCGCCGACGGCACGGAAGTGACGGTGCGCCGGCTGCGCTGCCTCGCCAATTGCACGCGCGGGCCGAGTGCCGCGATGCGCTGCAACGGCTCCTGGACCTATGTGTTCGGCGGCCTCGATGCGCAAGACGCGCAAGCGCTGGTCGACGGCGCAAAGCTCCTTGCCACCGCAACCGACGGCATTTTGCCCTGGCGCGGCCGGCCGGACATTCTCAAGCGCGGCCTGATCGCCCGCGTTCCCCCCATCGATTTCAGCGAGGCTGACGCATGAACGCCAAAACAGACGCCAAACCGGACACCCCAACAAACGGCCAGCTGGCACGCGTGCCGTGCACCATCGTCACCGGCTTTCTCGGCGCCGGCAAGACGACGCTGATCCGCCACCTGCTGGCCAATGTGCAAAACCGCCGTCTCGCCGTCATCGTCAATGAGTTCGGCGACGTCGGCATCGACGGCGAGATTCTCAAAGGCTGCGGCAATGCCGCCTGTCCCGAAGAAAATATCGTCGAGCTCGCCAACGGCTGTTTGTGCTGCACGGTGGCCGACGAATTCGTGCCCGCGCTCGACGCCATCCTCGCCAAGGGCGGCATCGAGCATATCGTGATCGAGACGTCGGGCCTCGCGCTGCCGAAACCTTTGGTGCAGGCGTTCCATTGGCCGGCAATCAAGAGCCGGGTCACCGTCGACGGCGTCGTAGTCGTGGTCGATGGCGCTGCGCTGGCCGACGGCCGCGTCGCGCAGGATCTCGAGGCGCTGGCGCGTCAGCGTTCGGCCGACACGGCGCTCGATCACGACGACCCGGTCGAGGAAGTTTTTGAAGATCAGATCGCCTGCGCCGATCTCGTCGTGCTCAACAAGCGCGATCTCCTCGACGAAGCCGGCGTCAACCAGGCGCTGGCGACGATTTCGAGCGCGCTGCCGCGCAGCGTCAAAGTGCTCACCGTCACCGGCGGCAAGGTCGACGAGACGCTGCTGCTCGGACTCGGCGTCGGCACCGAGGACGATATCGCCAATCGCCGCACCCATCACGATCTCGAAGCGGATCACGACCACGACGATTTCGATTCCTTCGTGGTGCCGATCGGCGAGATTGCCGATCCGTCGAACCTGTCGGCGCGCGTCGCATCGCTCGCCGAGCGGTTCGACGTGCTCCGCGTCAAAGGTTTTGCGGCAGTGACCGGCAAGCCGCTGCGTCTATTGGTTCAGGCGGTGGGGCCGCGAGTGTCGCATCAATATGACCGGCCCTGGACCGCGGCCGAAGCGCGCGAGGGCCGGCTGGTCGTGATTGGACTGAAAGGACTCGATCGCGCCGCAGTCACCCAAGTTTTGATCGGATAGCAGCGGATGCATCTGTTGACGACGAGCTCAACCGGCCTCGACGAGATTGTCGAAGCGGTCGATCTCGGCCAGCCGCCGGGCGATATCGCCATCCTGTCCTTCGCCGACAGCGACCTTTCAGGCCTCGCCGCGGCCTGGCAGGCGGAGCGCGACGCATTGCCGAGCGTGCGACTTGCTCACCTGCGCGACCTGCGCCATCCGATGTCCGTCGATCTCTGGATCGATCGCGTCGGCGTGCGTGCCAAGGTGATTCTGGTGCGGCTTCTCGGCGGTCTCGACTGGTGGAAATACGGCATCGAACGGCTGTCGGTTCTGGCGCGCGAGCGCGGCATCGCGCTCGCCGTGCTGCCGGGCGAAGATCGCGACGACAATCGTCTCGCTGCCGCGTCGACACTGTCGGCGCAACAGCTTGATGAACTGCTGCGCTTTTTCCGCGAGGGCGGGCACGACAATCTGCGCGGCCTGTTGCGCCGGCTGGCGCGCCATGCCGGTTCCGACCTCGAAGCGCGGGCGCCGCAGCCGCTGCCGCGGCTTGCCGGTTACATGCCGGGCACAGGGCGCGATTGAGCTCGAGCGGCTGGCGGCCTCGCTCGATCCCGGCAAGCCCGTGGTGCCGATCATCTTCTACCGCGCCATGCTGCTAGCGGCCGACACCGCGCCGATCGATTTGCTCTGCGAAGCGCTTGTCGCGCGCGGCCTGGCGCCGGCTGCGCTGATCGTGCCGAGCTTGAAGGATCGCGATGCCGCGCAATTCTTGCGCGGCGCCTTCGCCAAGCTCGATCCCGCCTTGATCGTCACCACGACGGCGTTTGCCGCCGGCGGCAGTGCCGACGATCTCACGGTGCTCGACGAACCCGGCGTGCCGGTCTTGCAAGTCGTGAGCGCCACAACGAAGCGCACCGCTTGGCGCGACAGCCCGCGCGGCCTTGGCTCAGCCGACCTCGCGATGCACATCGTCTTGCCGGAGCTCGACGGCCGCATCCTCGCCGGCGCGATCGCTTTCAAGGACCCGCTGCCGCCGCATGAGGGATTGGCTTTCACGGCTCTGACGAGCCGGCCCGAGCCGGATCGCATCGCGATGGTGGCAGACCGCATTGCGGCGCTCGTTCGCTTGCGCGCGTTGCCGCGCGGCGAACGCCGCGTCGCGATGCTGATGCCGGATTATCCCGGCGCGCCGGGCCGCACCGGCTATGCCGTCGGCTTGGACGTACCGGCCAGCGTGATCGCGGCGCTCGAGGATCTTTCCGCCGCGGGTTACGCCGTGAGCGGCGCGCCGAAGACACCGCGCGAATTGCTTGACGCGCTGTCACCAGGTGCGAAAGACGCGCGGCTCACGATTGAAGACTACGAGCGTTTGCTGGCGCGATTGCCAAGCGCGGCCGTCGCACGGTTGCGCGACGCCTGGGGCGAACCCGAGAGCGATCCCGACATTCGCAACGGCGCATTCCAATTCCGTGCGTGGACATTTGGCAAGATACTGGTCGCACTACCGCCCGATCGCGGACGTGCCGCGCAGCGCCGCGCCGATTATCACGATCCGGCGCTGCCGCCGCGGCACGCGCTGGTCGCCTTCGGGCTGTGGCTGCAACATGTCGCAAAGGCCGATGCGCTCGTGCATATGGGCGCGCACGGCACGCTGGAATGGCTGCCGGGCAAAGCCGTCGCGCTGACCGCGGCATGTTTTCCTGAAATCGTCACCGGCGCGCTCCCCGTGATCTATCCTTTCATCGTCAGCAATCCGGGCGAAGCCGCGCAAGCCAAGCGCCGCATCGCCGGCGTGACCATCGGCCATCTGCCGCCGCCGCTGGTCGACGGCGGGCCGAGCGGCGACGCCCATGAGCTTGAACTTTTGCTCGATGAATATGCGCAAGCCGACGGCCTCGATCGCCGCCGCCGCGAGCGGCTTGCCAATCTGATTGTCGAAACGGCGCAGCGCACCGGACTAGCACAGAAGCTGGCTCACAGCCGGCCTCGGCGCGGCGGTCGCGCCGGACGAGGCGCTAAGGCGCATCGATGCCTGGCTGTGCGACCTCAAAGACCTCGCCGTCAAGGACGGGCAGCACATTTACGGCCGCATGCCGCCGAACGTCGACGATCCGGCGTGGCGCGCGAGCGTCGACGCCGAACGCGCGGCGCTGCTTGCGGCGCTCGACGGACGCCGGGTGGCTGCGGGACCAGCCGGCGCGCCGGCGCGCGGACGGCGCGATGTTTTGCCGACCGGCCGCAATCTGTTCACCGCCGATCCGCGCACCTTGCCGACGCCGACGGCGATGGAGCTCGGCCGCCGCGCCGCCGACGAAGTGGTGCGCGCGCATCTGCAAACCCACGGCGACATGCCGCGCGCGGTCGTCATCGATCTGTGGGGCAGCGCCACGTTACGCACCGGCGGCGAGGAAATCGCGCAGGGGCTGGCGCTCTTGGGCTGCCGGCCGATCTGGGACCACTCCAAGCGGCCGCGTCACCGGCGTCGAAGTGCTGCCGGCCGCTGTCGCCGGGCGCGCCCGCGTCGATGTCACCTGGCGCATTTCCGGCCTGTTTCGCGATCTCTTCCCGGCGCAGATCGCGCTGCTCGATACTGCAGTTCAAGCCGTGGCCGCGCGCGACGAGACCGACGACGAGAACCCGCTTGCGACGGCGCGTCGCTCCGGCGGCAACGTGCGACTCGATCGCATCTTCGGCACCGCGCCCGGCGCTTATGGCGCGGGCGTGGAGGATTTGCTCGGCCGCGACACCGACACCGACAAGATCGGCGCGGCCTATCTCGGCGCCGCCTCGCATGCTTACGGCGGCGCCGATGGCGAGGCAGCGGCGGCGCCCGGCGGCTTCGCGCAGCGCGTCGCCCGAGCCGACATGCTGGTGCATACGAGCGACGACCCGGCGCGCGATCTGCTCGAAGGCGCGGAAGACGCCGCCTTCGTCGGCGGCTTTGCCGCGGCGGCCAAAATGCTCGGCCATTCGGCCGATCTCGTCATGCTGGATATGACCGATCCGCAGCGGCCCCGCGCGCGCGCTTTGTCGGCGGCTTTGGCGCGCATCGTGCGGGCGCGCGCTGTCAATCCGCGCTTCATCGCCGGACAAATGCGTCACGGCCCGCGCGGCGCCGCGGAATTCGCCGAAACGGTCGACCGTCTGTTTGCCTTCGCCGAGACGACAGACGCCGTCAGCGACGACTTGTTCGATCTGCTTTACGCAGCTTATGTCGCCGATGCCGCAGTGCGCGACTTTCT
Source organism: uncultured Alphaproteobacteria bacterium (assembly GCA_963761595.1). Lineage (GTDB taxonomy): Bacteria > Pseudomonadota > Alphaproteobacteria > Rhizobiales > Xanthobacteraceae > BOG-931. The sequence goes on along the minus strand of CAVXHE010000014.1, from coordinate 610,156 downwards.
GCTGCGCGAAAATCCCGCAGGCCGCGGCCGCGATCGCCGAGAAGCTCGACACCGCGCGCCGCCGCGGTTTCTGGCATCCGCGCCGCAACGATATCGACACCGGTCTCGCAGCGCTGCGCGCGGAGGTGATGGCATGACCGCGCCTGCGATCACCCTACCGCAGCGCCGCGGCGCCTGCCCCGGATTATCGGCGCCGATGCCAACGGGCGACGGCCTCCTGGTGCGGCTTCTCCCGACCGGCACCATTCCGCTTACTGCTTTTGCCGCGCTATGCGCGGCGGCGCGCGAGCACGGCAACGGCGTCATCGAAATCACTTCGCGCGGCAACATTCAGGTGCGCGGCCTGAGCGACGCGTCCGCGCCGGAATTTGCAGAAGCCATTGCAGCGCTCGACATCGCGGCGGAGGATGGCGTCCCCATCTTGCGCAACGCGCTGGCCGGACTCGATGCCGAGGAGATTTTCGATTCCACGTCTGTTGCGGCCGAATTGCACCGCGCGATCGCGCAACACGCGCTCGCGTCGAAACTCTCGCCCAAAGTCTCCATCGTCATCGATGGCGGCGGCGCGATTGGACTCGAGACGGTCGCGGCCGACATTCGCCTTCGCGCGCAAGCGGTGAACGGCGGCGTGGTGCTTGGCATCAGCGCCGGAGGCGACGAAGCGCACGCCACTGAACTGGGCTACGTCGCACCGGCGCTTGCCGTCGAAGCCGCGATGCGATTGCTCGATGTGATCGCGCGGGGCGGCCGTGAGGCACGCGCGCGCGACATCCTCGCCGCCGCGGGCGCGCAGGTATTTCGCTCGGTCATCACTGAGCTTTTGGTCTCCGCTCGTCCCCGCGAAAGCGAGGACCCAGCGCTGGATTCCCGCCTGCGCGGGAATGAGCGGAAGGGAGGAATTGCCACGCATTCGCTGTGCAACGGCAAGATCGCCTGCGGCATCGGCCTCGCCTTCGGCCATGCCGATGTGCGTTCGCTGCAACGATTGATCGAGGCAGCGCAGGGAGCGGGGGCAAGCGGCCTGCGCACCGCGCCCGGGCGAGCGCTCCTGGCGATCGGACTGACGCCCGGGACGGCGCCCAATTTCATTGCCGCGGCCGAACAGATTGGCTTTATCACGCGCGCCGATGACCCGCGGCGGAAAGTGGTCGCCTGCGCCGGCGCGCCGGTTTGCGCTTCGGCCTATATAGCTTCGCGTACGCTGGCGCCCGCCGTTGCGGCAGTCCTCGCACCGGAGTTTGCCGGCACGATCCATATTTCCGGCTGCGCCAAAGGTTGCGCGCGGGCGGCTGCGGCGGCGCTGACCGTGGTCGGAACACCCGACGGCTGCGCGCTCGTTGCCGATGGCACCGCGCGAGATCGGCCGTTCGCCACGATGCCGGCGGATGACTTGCAGCGCGCCATCACAGATTACGCGCGCAGCCGCCAACGCGAGGCCGCGCATGTCTGAACAAGCCGCCTATTTGCGCGACGGCACGGCGATCTATGAGCGCTCCTTCGCCATCATCCGCGCCGAAGCCGATCTGTCGCGCTTCGCGGCGGAGGAAGCCGATGTGGCGGTGCGCATGATCCATGCCTGCGGCCAGGTCGATATGGCGCGGCACATCGTGTTCGGCCGGAACCTCGTTGCCGCGGCGCGCGGCGCGCTCGTCAGTGGCGCGCCGATCTTCTGCGATGCGCAGATGGTGGCGCATGGCGTGACGCGGGCCCGGCTGCCGGCGAACAACGATGTGATCTGCACGCTTAACGATCCGCGCACCGCAGCGCTCGCCGCGAAATATGGCACCACGCGCTCGGCAGCGGCACTCGAGCTGTGGGCCGATCGTCTTGCCGGTGCGGTAGTCGCCATCGGCAACGCGCCGACGGCTTTGTTCCGGCTTCTCGAAATGCTCGACGCCGGCGCGCCGAAACCCGCGGCCATTCTCGGCATTCCGGTCGGCTTCGTCGGCGCCGCCGAATCGAAAGAAGCGCTTGCCGCCGATCCGCGCGGCGTGCCGTTTCTGATCGTGCGCGGGCGCGCCGGCGGCAGCGCCATGACGGCCGCCGCCGTCAACGCGCTGGCGAGGGCCGGCATATGAGCACGGGAAAACTTTTAGGTGTCGGCGTCGGCCCGGGCGATCCGGAATTGTTGACGCTCAAAGCGATGCGCGCGCTCGGCGAAGCCGATGTGATCGCGCATTTCGCCAAGGCCGGCAATGCGAGCCATTCGCGCACCATCGTCGCACCGCATTTGCGGGCGGGCGTCATCGAACTGCCGCTCCTCTATCCGGTCACGACCGAATTGCCGGCGTGCAGCAGCGGCTATCGCGACGCCATCCGCGATTTCTACGACGCCGCGGCTTCAGCGATCGCGACGCATCTGGAAGCCGGCCGCACGGTCGCCGCGATCAGCGAAGGCGATCCGCTGTTCTACGGCTCCTACATGCATCTGCACACGCGGCTCGCGCCGCGCTTTACCACCGAGATCATAGCCGGCGTCACCGGCATGTCGGGCTGCTGGTCGGCGGCCGGCATGCCTATTGCTCAAGGCGATGACGTGTTCACGGTGCTGCCGGCGACGCTGCCCGAAGCCGAATTGGCGCGGCGCCTGGCGGACGCCGACGCTGCGGTCGTGATGAAGGTCGGGCGGCATCTGCCGAAACTGCGGCGCGCGCTCGAAACGAGCGGCCGGTTGCCGCGCGCCGTCTATGTCGAGCGCGGCACCATGTCGGAAGAAAAGATGATCCCGTTGTCGGACAAACTCGATGACGACGCGCCCTATTTTGCGGTGGTGCTGGTGCCGGGCTGGGAGAAACGGCCATGACTGCCGTCATGACTGGAAAGCTTGTGGTCGTGGGTTTGGGCCCAGGCGATCCGCGCACTCTGACGCCTGAGGCCGCGGACGCGCTTGCGGCAGCGCAGGCGCTTTACGGTTACGGGCCCTATCTCGACCGCGTGCCGCAACGCCCGGGGCAAAGCCGCCACGCGTCCGACAACCGCGAGGAAGGCGCCCGCGCCGCAGCGGCGCTCCGCCATGCAGCGCTTGGCGCCAATGTCGCGGTGGTTTCCGGCGGCGATCCCGGCGTCTTCGCCATGGCGGCCGCGATCTGCGAACAGATCGAAGCCGGGCCGGAGGTGTGGCGCGCGCTCGACGTGGAATTTGTTCCCGGCATTACCGCGATGCTTGCCGTCGCGGCGCGGATCGGCGCGCCGCTCGGCCACGATTTTTGCGCGCTGTCGCTCTCCGACAATCTCAAACCCTGGGATCTCGTCGAACGGCGGCTCGACGCCGCGGCGGGCGCGGGCTTCGTCATCGCGCTGTACAATCCGATATCGCAGGCGCGGCCGTGGCAGTTCGGCAATGCGCTCGACCGGTTGCGCAAGCATTTGCCGGCGACGACTGCCGTGGTGTTCGGCCGCGCCGTTGGGCGGCCCGACGAGCACGTGACCGTCACCACGCTTGCCGAGGCCGCCGCAGCGGCGGCCGACATGGCGACGCTGGTGATCGTCGGCTCGCGCGAAACCCGCGTCATCGCGCGGCCCGGACGCTCGCCGCTCGTCTACACGCCGCGCGCCGCCGCCAAGGTGAGCGCATGATCGAGCCAGGCGGCCGCTTCCTCGACCGTTGCCACGGCGGGCACGTCAGGCAGGGCCGGTCGGCGCAGCATGATCACGTCGAGTCCAAGCGCGCGCGCCGCGGCAATCTTGCCATAGGTGGCGCTGCCGCCGCTGTTCTTGGCGACGACGGCGTCGATGCGATGCGCCGTCAGCAGCGCGCGATCTTCGGCCTCGCCGAAAGGGCCGCGACCGGTCACATAGTTCACGTGCGGCAACGGCAAAGGCGGCGCGACCGGATCGACGCTGCGGATCAGATAATGGTGCTGCGGCGCGCTCTTAAACGGCGCAAGCTCGTTGCGGCCGAGCGCGACAAAAACACGGCGGGATGTTTGGCCGAGTGCTGCCACCGCAGCGTCAACGTCGCTCACTTCGGTCCAGCGATCGCCGTCGGCTTTCAACCAAGGCGTGCGCCGCAACGCCAAAAACGGCACATGCGTCGTGCCGGCGGCAGCGGCGGCGTTGGCCGATATGATAGCCGCGTAAGGATGTGTGGCGTCGATCAAGGCGCCGACGCGCTCGCGCAGCAGATAATCCGCCAGCCCCTCGGCGCCGCCGAAGCCGCCGCTGCGAAGGGGAACCGGCAGAGCTGCCGGCGACATGGTGCGGCCGGCGAGAGACAGCGTAATATCGAGATCGGCACGCTTAGCAAGACGCTCGGCCAAGCCGCGCGCCTCCAAAGTGCCGCCGAGAATAAGGATGCGTGGCATGACGTTTAATCCGCCGCTTCCCACTGCGTTTCGCCGCGACACTGCCGCATTGCCGCGCTGGCTGTCCATTGTCGGCATCGGCGAGGAGGGTGCCGAGGGCTTGGGCCCGGTGGCGCGCGGGCTCGTCGGCGACGCCGAAATCGTGTTCGGCGGCCGGCGCCATCTCGGCCTTGCCGCGCCGCTCATTCGCGGTACGACACAGGCTTGGCCGAGCCCGTTCGACGGCGCCGTCAACGAGGTGCTGCGGCATCGCGGCCACCAGGTTTGCGTGCTCGCCACCGGCGACCCGTTCCAATACGGGGTCGGCTCGGTCTTGGCGCGGTATGTCGATGCGCGGGAAATGGTCGTCGTGCCGGCGCCGTCGGCCTTCAGCCTGACCGCGGCGCGGCTCGGCTGGTCGCTGCCGCAGGCGGTGCTGCTGTCGCTCCATGGCCGGAACCTCGATCTCATCCGCCCGCATCTGCAACCCGGGGCGCGCATCATCGCCTTGACGTCCGACGGCGAAGGACCGGCGGCGCTGGCGAGGTTACTCACGCAAAACGGCTTCGGCGCATCGCGGCTGACGATCCTCGAAGCACTCGGCGGACCGTGCGAGCGCGTTCAGACCACGACCGCCGCCGGCTATGCGTTCGGCACCGTCGAGGCGCTCAACACCGTCGCAATCGAGGTCGAGGCGGCGGCGAATGCGCGCGTCTTGCCGCGGGCGCCGGGTCTCGCCGACGAGCTGTTCGAGAGTGACGGGCAGATCACCAAGCGCGAAATCCGCGCCGTGACATTGGCGTCGCTGGCGCCGCGGCGCGGCGAGCTGTTATGGGACATCGGCGCCGGCTCGGGTTCGGTGGCGATCGAATGGATGCTGACCGATCCGTCGATGCGCGCCATTGCCATCGAGCAGCGCGAGGATCGCGCGGCGTGCATTCGGCGCAATGCCGCCGCCTTCGGCGTGCCTGGGCTCGAAGTCGCCGAAGGCATGGCCCCGACCGCGCTCACGACGCTGGGGCCGCCCGAGGCGATCTTCATCGGCGGCGGCGCGAGCGAGACCGGCATATTCGAGGTGGCGGCGCGGGCGCTGCGTCCCGGCGGGCGCCTCGTGGTCAATGCCGTGACGCTCGAAACCGAAGCGCTCTTGATGGCGCGCCATGCGGCGCTCGGCGGCGAACTGATCCGCATCGCCATCTCGCGCGCGGAGCCCTTGGGCGAAAAGACCGGCTGGCGCCCGGCGATGCCCATAACACAATGGCGATGGACCAAACCATGATCGTCGCCGGCGTCGGCTGCCGACGCGGCGCGCCGGCACCCGAGATCGAAGCGGCCATTCGCGCCGCGCTGGCAAAGGCGGGCATCGCCGCGCATGCGCTCGGCGCAATTGCCACGGCAACCGCGAAGCAAAACGAGACCGGCATCGAAACCGCCGCGGCAAATTTTGGCGTGAGCGTCGTCTTAGTCTCCGACGCCGAGTTGCAAGCCGCCGGCGCGCGCACCACGACAAAGTCCGAGCGCGTGCTGGCGCTGATGGGCGTGCCGTCCGTCGCCGAAGCTGCAGCACTTGCCGCCGCCGGTCCGTCGGCGCGGCTGATCAGCCCCCGCTTGGTGATCGGCTCCGCGACCTGCGCGCTGGCAACCTCCGAGTCCAAGCCATCTGAGTCCAAGCCCTCTGAGTCCATGTCATGAACGTCCACTTCATCGGCGCCGGACCGGGCGCGGCCGATCTGATCACGCTGCGCGGTCGCGACCTCATCGCGCGCTGCCCGGTCTGCCTTTACGCCGGCTCCATCGTGCCGCGCGAACTCCTTAGCTTTTGTCCGCCAGGCGCGCGCATCGTCGATACCGCGCCCTTGTCGCTCGACGAGATCGATGCCGAATTCGCGCGCGCGCAGGCCGCGGGCGACGATGTGGCCCGGCTTCATTCCGGCGATCTGTCGATCTACTCGGCGCTGGCCGAACAATTGCGCCGGCTCAGGCAACGCGGCATTCCCTACACGCTCACACCCGGCGTGCCGGCATTCGCTGCCGCAGCCGCAGCGCTGGAATGCGAACTCACGGTGCCGGAAGTGGCGCAGAGCGTCGTGCTCACCCGCGTCTCCGGCCGCGCCTCGCGCATGCCTGAAGCGGAGAAGCTCGCGAGTTTTGCCGCAACCGGCGCCACGCTCGCCATTCATCTCGCGATCCACGCTATCGACACGATCGTCAACGAGCTGACGCCGTTTTACGGCGCCGATTGCCCGGCCGCAGTCGTGGTGCAAGCCTCCTCGCCCGCGCAACGGATCATTCGCGGCAAGCTTTCGGATATCGCGGCAAAGGTCGCTGCGGAAAAAATCGAGCACACCGCGCTTATCCTGGTTGGACGCGCGCTCGCGGCTGAAGATTTTCGCGACAGCGCGCTCTATGACGCGGATTATCGCCGCAGGTTTCGCGGAGGCGCGGCGTGAGCCCGCAGTCAGTTCTTGAACGGCGCGCGGCCGACCAGATTTTGCTCGCGGTCGAACACTACGATCTCGACGTCAATGTCGCGGCCGGCGACGAGGCCCGCGGCCGTTTCTCGCGCCGCTTGTGCCACTTTATCGCCAAGCGCGATGCCTTCGGCCTGGGCGTGGGCAAAAGCCTCGGCTGTGGTGTTGGCGGCGATGATGCGCGCGCAAAGCTCGGCCGAGGCGCCGGCCGCCGCGGCGATATTGGCAAGCTCGGCCAGGTCGACCGCGCCGCGTTTGGAATGCAAATCGGTCAGGCCTTGCGCGAGCTTGGTCATCTTGGCGACGCCGCCGGCGATGGTGACGCGCGGCACCGGATGGCGGCGCAGATATTTCAGCATGCCGCCGACGAAATCGCCCATATCGATCAGGGCAATCTCGGGAAGGTCGTAGAGCTTTTGCGCGCCGGCTTCGGAACTTGCGCCGGTCGCGCCGGCGATGTGGGCGAGACCCGCGGCACGCGCGACTTCGATGCCGGAGTGGATCGAATGGATCCAGGCCGAGCAGGAGTAAGGCACCACGATCCCGGTGGTGCCGAGGATCGACAGTCCGCCGACAATGCCGAGACGGCCGTTGAGTGTTTTTGCCGCGAGAGCTTCGCCGCCGGGGATGGAAATCTCGACTTCCACATCCGCCGCACGGCCGGCCGCGGCGGCGACTTCGGCGATGACGTTACGGATCATCTGTCGCGGCACCGGATTGATGGCGGGCTCGCCCGGCGGAATTGGCAGACCGGCGCGCGTGACCGTGCCGACGCCCTCGCCGGCCTTGAAGGTCACACCGCTGCCGGGCGCGCCGGCGTGGACCGTGGCACAGACCAGCGCGCCGTGGGTGACATCGGGGTCGTCGCCGGCATCCTTGATCACGCCGGCAGTTGCTGCGCCGTCGCCGGTCCGCGTCATGGCGAGCGCAAAGCTCGGCCTCTCGCCGCGCGGCAGGGTCACCTCGATCGGATCGGGGAACTCTCCCGTGACCAGCGCAGCGAACGCCGCCTTGGCCGCGGCGGCGGCGCAGGTGCCGGTGGTCCAGCCCCGGCGCAAGGGGCGCTCCTGTTTCGCCATAAGCGGTCCTCTGGTGATGTTGTCTTTAGTCCCGCGGCGTGCGGACGTCACCACGGCGATGCCAGCGCGAGAGCACTATCATGACCGCGCGCGGGCTCATTATCGCCGCGCCGCATTCCGGCGCCGGCAAAACCACGGTGACGCTGGCCATTCTGGCGGCGTTCACCCGGCGCGGCCTTGCCGTGCGCGCGGCCAAAGCCGGACCGGATTATATCGACCCCGCCTTCCATGCCGCGGCGATCGGCCGGCCGAGCGTGAACCTCGATTCCTGGGCCATGTCCGGAGCGCTGCTCGATGCGCTTGCCGCGCAGACCGCCGATGGCGCGGATATCCTCGTCATCGAAGGCGTCATGGGTCTGTTCGATGGCGCCGCCGGCACGACCGGCAAGCGTGGCGCCACCGCCGAGATCGCGGCGCATTTCGGTTTGCCGGTGGTGCTGGTGCTCGACGTCTCGCGGCAGGCGCAATCGGCCGCCGCTGTGGTGCGGGGCTTCGCCGCGCACGATCCCGCCGTGCAGATCTCAGGCGTCATCCTCAACCGCGTCGCCAGCGAGCGGCACCGCGCGCTGGTCGCCGGCGCGATCGAGGCGATCGGCATTCCCGTCCTCGGTGCCGTGCCGCGCGAAGCGGAGCTCGCGCTGCCGGAGCGCCATCTCGGCCTGGTGCAGGCCGGCGAACACGCCGACCTTGCCGGGCTCATCAATCGTCTCGTCGCCGTGGCGCAGCGCCATATCGACCTCAACGCCGTTTTCATTGCGGCGGCTCCACTTGCGCTTAAGGCCGGCCGCTCGAACCGGTCGCCCGCGCTGCCGCCGCCCGGCCAGCGGATCGCGCTCGCCAGCGATCAGGCGTTCAGTTTTGTCTATCCGCATCTGATGAGCGCGTGGCGCGACGCAGGCGCCGAGATCATGCCGTTCTCGCCACTCGCCAATGAGCCGCCGCCGGAACAGGCCGATAGTTGCTGGCTGCCCGGCGGCTATCCGGAACTGCATGCGGAGAAGCTCGCGGCGGCCGATCGTTTCATGTCGGGGCTGCAGCGCTTTGCGCAGACGCGACCGGTGCATGGCGAATGCGGCGGCTACATGGTCTTGGGCGCGAGCCTTGAGGATGCCGCCGGCAAGTCTCACGCCATGACCGGATTGCTCGGCCATGCGACGAGCTTCGCCAAGCGCAAGCTTCATCTCGGCTATCGCACGGCGCAGCTTCTTGCCGACAGCGTGCTGGGCAAAAAGGGCACGATCGTGCGCGGGCACGAATTTCATTATGCCTCGCTCACCGCCGCCGGCGACGACGCATCGTTTGCCGACATGAGCGACGGCGAAGGCAAGCCGCTCGGCAAGGCCGGCGGCCGGCGCGGCCACGTCAGCGGGACGTTCTTTCACGCCATCGCCGCGACTTCCGAGTAACGCGCTCAACGTTCCAAGAGCGCAACTGTGCCCAGCCCGCCGTCGGAGCAAATGCTGACGATGGCGCGGCTGCCTTGCGGAAACGTCGCCAGCTCCTTCACGGCCTGGCTGAGAATGCGCGCGCCGGTCGCGGCGAACGGATGCCCGAGCGCGACGCTGCCGCCGTTCGGATTCATGCGCTCGCGCGGAAAATTGCCGAATGTGTGCTCGACGCCGGCTTTGGCGCGGACGAAGTCCTTGTCGGCGAGACCTTTGAGATGACACAGCACCTGCGCCGAAAATGCCTCGTGGATTTCCCACAGCGCGATGTCATCGTATTTGAGGCCGTGCCGTGCCAGGAGCCGCGGAATGGCGCTGACTGGCGCCATCAGCAAGCCTTCGTGGAAAATATCGACGGCCGCCATTTCAAAGTCCACCAGCCGCGCGCGCGGCGTTTGCGCCGGCAGGCGGGCAAGCCCCGCGTCGGTCGCGACCCAGATCGCGGCGGCGCCGTCGGTGAGCGGCGAACTGTTGCCGGCGGTGAGCGTGCCGCGGCCGCTCACGCGATCGAACACCGGCTTCAACCGGGCGAGCTTCTCCAGCGAAGTGTCGCGGCGCGGGAAACGGTCCGTATCGACGCCGTCGAGCGCAATGATCAGATCCTTGAAGAAGCCGCGATCCTGCGCCGCGATCGCCCGCTGATGGCCTTCGAGCGCGAGCTCGTCCTGTTCCTTACGCCCGATGTTCCATTCCTTCGCCATGTCCTCGGTGTGCTCGCCCATGCTGCGGTGGGTGACGCGGTTCTGCACTTTGGGCACCAGCAAGCGCACATCCGACAGATGCAAGCGGCCGAGGAGACGCAAACGATCCGCCATGCTGCGCGCCTGAACCATCTGGCGCAGCCAGACCGACAGATTTTCGCTCAGACCGATCTGGGCGCGGGTCATGCTCTCGACGCCGCCGACCATGGCGAGCGACGCGCGGCGCTCTCCGAGCATGCCGGCGGCTTCGAACACACCGACCATGCTGGTGCTGCATTGCATGATGGTCGTGAATGTCGGGACGTGCGGGTCGAGCTTGCTCTCGAGCCAGATCTCGCGCGCCAGATTGGCGTAAGCGAGATTGACGACCACGGAGCCCCAGACGCCGAAGTCGATCAGGCCGCCGACTTGCTGCGCCATGTTTACCTGCTGAGCCATGGCCTGGACCACGGGCACCGAGAGCGTGAGCGCATCGCGCTTGGCGAACGGCCCGTCCACATTGACGAACGGCGTGCGCACACCGGACGCCAGCCAGATCGCTTGTCCGTCGTTAGGCATCGTCTCCCTCCGGCACTTGTCAGCTCGCGGCTTTTGGCTCCGCGTCGTCTTGCGGTTTGTCGGAAACGCCGGCTTCGGCAAATGTTGCCATGCCGGTGTGGCACGCCAATGCCGCGCGCAGGATTTGCAGCGCCACGGCGGCGCCGGAGGCTTCGCCGAGCCGCATATTAAGATCGACGAGCGGCTTTAATCCCATTTCGTCGAGCAGCATGCGGTGACCGGCTTCGGCGGAGACATGCGCGGCTTGCGCATGCGCCAGCGTGTCGGCGCGCAGCTTCCAGAGCGGCGCAACGGCAGCCGTGCAAACAAAACCGTCAAGCAGCACCGGAATATTTTTGCGGCGCGCCGACAAGCAGGCGCCGAGAATGGCCGCGAGTTCGCGGCCCCCGAATGCGGCGGCAACGGCGAGCGGATCGTAGAGCGTGCCGGCATGCCGTGCGAGCGCCCGGTCGATGACGGCGCGCTTGCGAAGAAGGCCGTCTTGGTCGACACCGGTGCCGCGGCCGGCCCAGCGCTCGCCGCCGCCGCCGAACAGAGCTGCAGCGATGGCGGCCGCTGATGTGGTATTGCCGATGCCCATTTCGCCGAGGCAGATCAGATCGCAATCCGGCGACACGGCGTCATAGCCGGCGGTCACGGCGGCGATGAACTCGCCTTCGCGCAGCGCTGCGTGTTGCGTGAAATCCGCCGTCGGCACATCGAGCGAGAGCGGAATGACGCGGAGCTTCGCGCCGGCAGCGCGCGCGAGCTGGTTGATGGCGGCGCCGCCCGCGGCGAAATTCGCCACCATCTGCGCCGTCACCTCGGCCGGATAGGCGGAGACGCCCTGGGCGGTCACGCCGTGATTGCCGGCGAAGACCAGGATTTCGACGCGGTCGAGGCGCGGCGGCGCGTGGCCCTGCCAATGCGCGAGCCAAGCGACGAGGTCTTCGAGCCGGCCGAGGCTCTTCGGCGGCTTGGTCAGCGTCGCTTCGCGCTGGGCGACTGCCGCGCTCGCGGCCGGGTGGCCGCTCGGCAGGTCGAGACACACTGCGCGCAGGCCGGAAAATGAGGTAAAAGTGGTCATCCTGCTGTGTCTAGCAAATCGCCTGAGGCGCAGCCACACGGGTCCGCACCACCACTTTTTCGTAAGCGACGATGTCCGAGAACTGGCTCCAGGACCGCATCGAAGAGCTCAAAGCGAGCATCGTGTTTTGCACGCGCCTGCCGCTGTTGCGCACGGCGGCGATCAACAGCGGCACGCTCGCCAAGGCGGCTTGGGCGTTTCCGCTCGCGGGCGTTCTGATCGGCCTGATCGCCGCGGCCGTCTATGGGCTCGCCCACCGCGTCGGAATTCCGGCCTGGCCGGCGGCGGCGCTGAGCGTCGCCGCGACGCTCCTCGTCACCGGCTGCCTGCACGAGGACGGCCTTGCCGACACCGCCGACGGTTTCGGCGGCGGCAAGACCCTCGAACAAAAACTCGACATCATGCGCGACAGCCGCATCGGCACTTACGGCGTCTGCGCCTTGATCGTCGATTTGCTGCTTCGCGTCGGCGTGCTGGCGAGCTTTTTCTCGACCGCTTCCGTCGGCTGGGCGCTGCTCGGCGTCGCATGCCGGCGCGCGCGCCAGCATGATGGCGCTCATGTTCCTCGTGCCGCCGGCGCGTTCCGATGGGCTGTCCTCCGACGCCGGCCGGCCGCCGATCGAAAGCACCGCCGCTGCAGTCGCCCTGGGCTTTGTCGTTGCCGCGATCTGCCTCGGCCCGTTGCGCGCGATCGTGGCGCTGATTTTGTTGGTCGCCGTCGTCGCGCTGATGGCCTGGTTGAGCCGGAAACAGATCGGCGGTCAGACCGGCGATGTGTTGGGCGCGGTCGAACAGGTCAGCGAGATCGTTATTCTCCTCGTCGCGCTGCACTGAACCGTTTCCGCGGATGGACCGTCTCAGCTTTATGCTCAGATTTTGCGCAGACTGAATCACCGCTGCGCAGAACAGGCCACGCTTTCCCCAAACAACCGTTGTTTGCATTGGGTTTTTGTTTGTTCCCGGCCTTGGCACGAAGCTTGAATGAGAGGGACCATATTTGTTCCCGATTTCAAACAAACACAGACACAACAGGGACTCACAGGCATGCGGAGCAGCATGTTTCACAGAGGCGGACGGTTGAGCGGCTCAAGCTGCTCGCCGGCCATGGTCAGGCTCAAGCGGCAGCTTGACCGGCTGCTTGAGCTTCGCCGAGAGGTCGAGGGCTTTGGTCAGCATCAGCCGGTTATGCGCTTCGGCGGCAGTCGCCGCCTGCGTCGGCAGGCCAAGTGACACGCGGTTGAGCCAGGAATCGGTCTCCTCGCGCATCGGCCCGCGCAATTCGCCGAGCGCCATGTCGCCCGGCGGATAGGAGCCGAGGAAATCGACCAGCCGGCTCTGGTCCGGCGCATAGCCCTCGCTCTGCGGCGCCGACACCGCGAGCACCATGTCGCGATGGGTGTCGTCGATGGTCAGCACGCCATGGGTGCCGTTGATGCCGACTTCGAGGCTGTAGACCGCGCCCGGCCAGGTGACCGGCAGCGCCCATGAGATGTTCAGGTGATAGACGGTGCCGTCCGAGCACATGATCATGCCGGCGGTGGCGTCGATGCCCTGATAGAGCGGCCCCAGCACCTTGTCGACGGAACGCGCATAGCATTCGACCGGCGTCTTGGCTTCGAGATACCACATCACGATGTCGAGCGCGTGGGTGCCGGAAATCACCATCGGCGAGATCGTCGCCGGATCGTTGGTGCGCTTGTAATTGTCGATGGCGACGAGCCGGTTCATGAACGCGCGCGAGGTCACCATCGTCACGTCGCCGAGCGCGCCGCTCCTCACCTTCTCCTTGCCGGCGAGCCATTTGCGGCGGAAGCGCTGGGTATAGCCGACCACGGCGTCGAGCTTGGCGTCGGTGATCGCCTTGAGCACGCGTTCGGATTGCGCGAAGATCAGTCGCGAGCGGCTTTTCGATCAGCATCGGCACGCCGCGCTCGACCGCGGCGAGGATCGGATCGACGTGAAGATGCTCGTCGGTGGCGATAATGGCGCAGGTGACTTCCGGCCGCGCCAACAGCTCGCGGTGGCTGGTGGTGATGAAATCGGCGCCGATCCTTGAGCCGACATCGCCGCCGCGATTGTGATTGAGCTCGGCGATGCCGATCCATTCCACCGCCGGATGGCGCGCCGCCACTTCGCCGCGAAACAAGCCGACGCGGCCGGCGCCGATGATGGCGAGGCCGATGCCTTTGGCGCCCTTTCTCATGGATTCACCCTCATGCGTTCAACCCCGCGCGGTTTTTCTGCTTGAGCTCGGCGATGCCGGAAATCGTTTCGTTGGTGAGCGGCAGATCGATCGGCTCGTTGCGGTCGGCGGAAAGATCCGCCGCGCTATAAGTCTCCATCACGCGCCGCGCGCTTTCCGGCGTCACCATGACATTGGTGTCGCGGATGCAGGCTTCGAGGAAATGGATGGTCTCCGGCCCGATGCCGCCGGCGAAAACATGATCGACCCATTCGCCCGGCATGGTCGACATCGGAAATTCCTGGCCGCGCTTGGCGGTATTGAGCCAGTTGTCGCGCTGGGTGTCGTCGAGCGTCAGCGCGCCCTCGGTGCCGGTGATCTCGATCCAGGTCGAGCAGTAATTCGGAAAGCTCGGCGGAAAATTCCAGCCGCCGCCGATCATCACCACCACGCCGTTGTCCATGGTGACGGTGGTGAACATGATGTCGTGCGAGCCGTTGACCGGCTTCATGTAGCCATAGGCGCCCTGCGAATAGACGCGCACCGGCTTTGCCGGCTCGAGCAGCCAGAATACGAAATCGAGATCGTGGGTCGATTCCATCACCACCGGGGAGAGCCGCACGCGGCTTGCGATCTTCTTGCCGAGCTCGCGCGACAGATGGCGGCTGACCAGCACGGACACCACATTGCCGAGCGTGCCGTCGGTGATCTTCTTCTTGGCGAAGGCGATTTTAGGATTGAAGCGCTGCGAATAGCCGATGGTGAATTTCAGATTGTTGCGGTTCGACAATTGGATCAGCTCGTCGGCTTCCCACAATTCGAGCGCGATCGGCTTTTCCAGCATCACGTTCTTGCCGGCTTTGAGGCAATCGCGCGCGATCGGATAATGGTTCGCCTCCGGCGTGGTCGAGACATAGACGACGCGGATATTGTCGTTCTTGATGAGGTCGTTGTAGTCGAGCGTCGCGCTCGCCGGATTGTAGAGCTTCTTCACCTCGGCAAGCCGGTCCGGCCTGATCTCGCACAGGTGCAATTTGTCGACCAAAGCCGTGCGCGACAGCGTGTCCGCCCGCAAGCCACCGATCCAGCCGACCCCGATCACCCCCGCTTCAACTGTCTTCACCGCGCATTCCTTCTCTGAGCTTGCGGCGCATAAAAACCATGATGCGGCGGGGGGCGCAATGCTCTGGGGCCTCAGCCCCGTCTCGCGCAGCGTCATTTCCCTCGTCACCACCGGGCTTGACCCGGTGGTCCATGCTGAAATGAAGCGAACGAAATCTCGCGGTAAGGCTGAAAGAGCCAGGGCACCGCATGGATTGCCGGGTCAAGCCCGGCAATGACGAAATGAAAATCCGTTCTCGCGACGCATCCGCGCCTCGAGTCAAAACACGCCACAGCAAAAAAGAATCCCACGAACGAAAAGGAGGGAGGCGGAGCGCCGACAAGCGCACCATCCGATTGGCCGCATCGAACGGATGCGGCAGCGCGTCCATACGGGACGCGCTCGCCTCTCGGCGCCCCACCGCGGCTCTTGCTTAGGCGACCTAACGCCACCGCTCAGCCTCGGGCCGCGCTTCCTGGTTCGCCGGATGCGAGCGGGCTTGAGGCCCTCTCCGGCGCCAGTGCAGCGAGCACCTCGCAGACCGGTCTAAAAATGCCGGCCGGGACGATGCCCGAAGCCGCCCGGGTGCGGATCGTAACTCCGCCCGCGGGCACCGCACTCGCTCCGTCTTTCAGGAATACCTCCGGAAGTCGTCCCTAGATGAGCGAGATTCGGTGGGGAATGTAACTGAATTAGGGACACTTGTCAAGAGGCGTCGCCGAAATAAGGACCCGTCGATTGCTCTATTTCTTGCCGACGGATTTCTGATGTCGCCCTACTCTGGTCGGTCTTGAGCCGACCTTGAGGAGCGAACGCATCCTCGAAGTCCAGAGTGTCATACTTCGCTGTCTCGCACCCCCAGATTGTCAAAACCGTCCATCCAGCTTCTTTAAGTTTTCGCCGAATTGCTTTGTCACGGGACACGTTAAATTCAAGTTTGGATCGCCAAAATTCGATATTTGAGGTCGGAAAAGACGCATCTTTGCAGTGCGGATGACGATGCCAAAAGCATCCATGGACAAAGACAATAGTGCGACATCCCGACATCACTATGTCCGGAGTGCCCGGCAGGTTTCGTCGATGTATTCTGAAACGAAATCCATTTCGATGCAGCCACGAACGGACTGCAAGCTCGGGCTGCGTGTCGCGACTTTTCACGCGGGCCATCATTCGACTTCGCACTCGAGGGGTGACGCGGTCGATCATCCCTCTCACAGCTCACAATTGCCTTGTCGCATAAGGATTCTCAAAATGCTACTTATCGTCTGTCGTGCCCACTAAGGTTGACACACAAACTCGCGGGTATGGCGAATCTCTCCCTGCGTCACGCCCTAGGTCGCGCGATACGACAGCGCCGAGTTCGCTCTCGGATTTAGCCAGGATTCTTTTGCGGACCATTGCGGGCTTCATCGCACATATATCGGCGCAATTGAGCGGGGCGAGCGCAACCTTACTCTTGAGAGTTTAAACACTATCGCGCTGGCTCTTGGCGTTCCTCTTTCGTCGCTGATTAGGGAAGCAGAAAGACTTGAAGTCACGAAAGGGCGGTCGGGCAAATGATGGCCCCGCTCGCCGCTCACGACTTGGAGGCGCTCCTAAATCGACTTACCGGCGAAAGGCGGGCTGTGATTGGTGAAATTATCCATGCATTACTTTCCCCAATCAAGTCCCAGATAAATGGAACCTCTAATATATGCACTTCAAGTTTCGTCGAGGCTTTTCAAAGTCGCCTAATAGTCTTTCAGGCGCTTAACGATGATGCGTTGTCGAAAAAAGCGTTCGAGTACGCGTTCGCAAACGCATATCGAGAATCTACGGGCAAGGAGGTTATTGTAAATCGAAACTCGGTAATGCCGGGCGAAGATGTAATCGCCGATGGGATAAAGTTTTCCATGAAGACTGAGGCCGACAGGGGCATAAGAAGTGAATTTCTTAAAATCTCCAAACTGATGGAAGCTCGTTGGATCAGGGATTGCAAAACGGGAAAAGATTTCCTGGCGGGTGTCCAAAACAACATCGTGCCGCACTTAAATCGATATGATCGAATTCTTGTGCTGAGAGCATTCCGCGCGGCTGGCAATTATGAATATAGACTAGTTGAGATACCCAAAACGGTGCTTCTGGAAATGCGGAAACTTGCGGCGTCAAGCTTCTCCGGCAGGACTCCTAGCGGTAGCACGCGAGCAATTGTGTCGGCTGGTGGCAACGAACTCTTTTTACTGAGATTGGATGGTAGCGTAGAGAAAGTCACTGTCGATAGGCTACGCCAGGATCTATGCGTGGTGCACGGAATGTGGACGATACCGGCGAGTATCACGGCAAGTGTTTAGGCGACCGCCATTTTTAGTTGGATCGAGCGGCTTTCGTCCCGCACCAAATCGCCCGGTTCAAGATGGGTGCCGGCTAGAAGAACCTCCTCCTGAGAAGGCCTCTCGCCGGTCAATATCCATTTGCAGAGATGACTGATCTGAAAGGCTATCAACGGCGGAACGGCATCTCCAATGTGCCGATACATATTCGATAGAGACCCAGCCACAAATATATAGCCTCTGGGAAAGCCTTGCAAAATCGCCAACTCACGCACGGTACAAAGACGGTCCTGTTCAGGGTGGGAATATCGTCCATTACCGATGTGGGAACATTCGCGTTTGATCGTCACCGCCGGCTGATCCCAGGAAAGTCGTCCATAAACATCTCGGTATGGACCGACCCGTCCCTGGTCGGAGTAAGCCTTCATAGAAGGTATCAAATATTCCTCACCGTCGCTGACCTTGAGAAGGTCAGGCCATGACCCCCCATTTTTTGGCAGTCGTTTTAGTCGTTCCACGCCATGGTGTGAAATTTTGGGCGATACGTGCCATGGATCGCTCGGATCAACGTGTCCGGCGGACAGTGGCGGTAGTCGTTCAATTGCGTGACGAACCGTAATTGCTCGCGACCTGATCCGAAATCCGGTCCACAAATCATCCAGCCCCAATGGATGAAGTCCCTTTGCAACGGCGATGACACAAGATCGCCGACGCCTTTGAGGCAGTCCAAATCGTGTCAAATCATGAACATGTGCTGAAATTGAATATCCCAATCGCTTTAACTGCGACGCGAGCGCGGAAAAATGAGAAGTGAATTTTCCCTCCAGCAACTCGCCTACGTTCTCCATCACGAGAATTTTTGGACGAAAGTACTCAACAAAAATACCTGTCCTCGAAACAAGAGCATTCCTGTGATCGTCCTCGACGAGACACTTCCTAATTGTCCGCGAAAATCCGGTGCATGGAGCGCAGGATATCAGAACATCGACCTGGCGAGTTTTGGACACCTGAACAAGATATTCTTCGATTTGCTCTGGTGTTGCCTGTGAAAGATCAGCTTGTAGTGGCGTAACGCCTATATTTGCGACATAGGTTTTATTACATTCCAGACTTCCATTGCCGCTGCTGGGTTTACCATTCTCAGCGTCCACCGCACCTACGACCTGAAAAAATGGATGGGCATGAAAGCCACAGCTCATGCCGCCCGCGCCAGAGAAAAGATCTAGTACATTGAGACGGTTCATCGAAAAGACACTGGCCAATCTCTGAGACGAAGCTGTGCTTACGTAAGTCGGTTCAGTACACGCAACAGCCTCCGATTTCCGGAGGCGAGCGCGCTCGACGAGTGCAAGACCGGCATTGATGGCGAGTTCGCGCGCGTGGTTCATCAGCGGAGTGTACACGTTTTGTTCTAATCGGGCAACCATGACGCGCGATCGGGGCGGCGCGCCTTTGGCGCGCTCATCACGGCACCAAGGCCGCGGCCCCGAACACGTTTTTGGTAAACTGCGGATAGACCTCGGCCAGCATCGGCCCGACGGTGCCCGCATCAGGTTCAGCGTCTCCGCAGAAGGCGCCGGCGTCACCGGCACATCGTCCGGCCGGTCGAACTCAAAGCCGGTATTCTCGACCACTTCGGCGACGCTGTGGCCGGGATGGACGCTCGCCAGCCGAAACCGCCGCTGCTCCCGGTCGAAATCGAACAGGCAGCGATTGGTGACCAGCGCGATCGGGCCGCCGGGGCGGAACACGTTGTCGGCGCTGCCGCCCGGCGCGCTGATGAAATCGACCTTGGGCACCAGCGTGCGGCGCGAATGCTCGACGCGGAACAGGATCACTTTCGGCACCACGTAATAGAGATAGGCCGAGCCGAACGAGCCGGGGAAGCGCGCCTTCGGGTGCGCATAGTCGCCGACGCTGACGAGATTGATATTGCCCGCGCCGTCGATCTGGCCGCCGGAGAGAAAGAACACGTCGATGCGGCCTTGGCCTGCGCAATCGAACAATTCGCGCGCGCCGTCGGTGAAGAAGGTGTGGGCCCGGCTGCCGAGCAGCGAGACGTAGGGCCTCCCGACCGCCGCCAGCTTGCGCGCGCGCAACAGCGCCGCGGTCGCCGGAATCGGCGAGGCGGCGCCGACCGCGACATGACGCACGTCGCCGATCAGCCGGCAGATCACGTCGGCGAGCAGCTCCTCGTCGCGAAAAGTTTTTTCAGGCGGCGCGCCGTTTTCACTCGTCATGGCCGGGCATAGCCGTCAGAAGGACGGCGTCGCTTCGCTCGCCTATGTCCCGGCCATCCGCGACTTGACGGCCCCAAGAAAGGCGTGGATGCCCGGCACAAGGCCGGGCATGACGATCGAATGAAATGATCACGCCGCGCGCTTTTCATAAACATAACGATTCAGATAATCGGCAAAGCCTTCCGTCGTCGCGGCGAGCTGCGCATATTCGCTCATATGCGCGGCATCGATGGCGTAATAATCCGGCAGCGGCAGCGGCCAGGCGCCGCGCGGCTCGACCGCGACGGCTTCGATATAGAAGCCGGGCAAGGTCCCGGGGGCAAACAACTGATTACGCAGCAGATCGCCGTCGTAAATTTTCTCGACCGTGACCACGGTCTTGCGCGCCGCGTGCGCCATGGCCACGAGCTCGCGCTGCGTGCCGATAAAGACATTGCCGAAACGATCGGCCATCGGCGCGTGGAACAGCGCAACGTCCGGGATCAGCGCCGGCAACAGCACGATCGGATCGTCATTGCCGAACGGATTGTCGACCACTTTCCAGTCCGGCCGATGCGCCAAGACATCCGAACCGATGAGACCGCGCAGCGGCATGAACGGCACGCCCTTCTCCGCGGCCTGGAATTGCGCATGCAGCGCCGGACAGGTGGCGTCGCGCATGCGGATGGAGCCGGCGAGAATGGCGGCGTTGAAGCGCTGCGCCGGGCCGAATTCGCCGAGGCTGACCGCGGAGGTTTCCAGCGTCTCGATCGAGCCGGCGCCGATCAACAAATCCGCCTGCAAGGTCGAGGTCGGCAGCGTGACGAGATGCAGGCGCTTGACGCCACGGCGAATGAGCGCCCGCGTTGCCGCCATGGCCACGCCCGAGGTCTCGCGCGGCACCGCCAGGAGACAGCCGTCGGCGATCGGCGCGAGGGCTTCGTCGAGCGTGCGGAAAACCGATGCCATGGGGTGAGGCTACTCCCTCTCCCCGCACAGGGGGAGAGGGTAACAAGCCATGTAACAAGCCATGTAACAAGCCATGCCCGTGCACGTCCCAAAAGCAACAAGAGCGGACGGTCAATGCCGCGGCAGCCTCACGGCAAGTTCTTGAGGATCGCCGTTCCGTCCGGCGTTCCGAGACCCGTGCAGGCATCCCAGCCCGGTCCGGCGGTATAACCCTTGAGCGTGTTCTTGATCGCGTTCGTTCCCGACGTGACATCATGCACCACGCCCTTCGCCACGTTGGCGTAGAGGAACGGATTGAGGAAGCCGACGTTCTTCTTCTTGCCTGGTTCAGCCGCGCGACCAGTGCCGCCATCAACGGCGCCACCGCGCTCGTTCCGCCCGACGCGCCCTCCGAATTGTCCACGCGCGTGAAATAATTCGTCGCGCTCATGGCGATGTCGGGTACGCCGCGGCCCGGCTTGCCGTCGTCGATCGATACCGGCAGATGCGCGCCCTGCCTGATACGACGGCACCGCGAAGATCTCGCTGATGCCGCCGCCGCTGGCCCAGCCGCCGCCGCCCTGACACGTTCTTGTCGAACGGCGTTCCGTCGTTCCACACCACGTCCTTGCCGCTGTCGATCTGCGTTCCGCCGCAGCCCAGCACCAGGTCGTCACACGCGGGATGATCGACGTGGATCTTGCCGTCCCAGTCGCCCGCGATCCAGATCGGCGGTGCCGTGGTCGCCCGACGCGACGCACACCGTGATGCCGAGCGCTCCCGCCGCGGCGAACATCTCGTGGTACGCGTTGATGCCTTGCTGGTCGGTGGAAACTTCCGGGCCCGCCCCAGCTGATCGAAATCACGCTGGGCTTTCGTTGCGAGTCGTGGACCGCCGCGCTGATCGCGTCGATGAACCCCTTGTCGCCGTTGTTTGGCGCGAAATACACCGCGAATTTTGCCTTCGGCGCCACCGCGCCCGCCACTTCGATGTCGAGCATCACTTCGCCGTCGGCCGAATCCGGCGTCGTCGGATCGTTGCCGGCGTGGTCCACCGAGATGGCACGAGACCTTCGGCGTCGGAAGCCCGATCTCGTGGAAGAACACGTTGCAAGTCGCTGCTCCGATAGCCGCCGCCGAGCTCGATGATGGCGATGGTTTGTCCCGTGCCGTCCAGGCTGCCGCAGTTGCGGAAAGTTGTAGCGCTTGGCGAATTCCGTCGCCGCCACACCGTTCTGGCCGCCCGGCCCGCTAAGCGCCGCACTCTTCTGCCGGTGCGGCGCCCGGTGCTTCGGGCGCGTGTCGAATCCGAATACGCCGGTCACGATTTCGCTCAGCTCTTTCGGCATCGTGATTTCGCCCGTCCTGCCGCGGTAGGTTCCCGTGGCGTGGTGATACATCTGCACGTCGGCGGGAAATGCCGCCAACAGATCGCCGAGCTTTCCCTTCAGCACGACCGACCGCTCCGCCGCGCTGCGATGCACGACCGTCAGGTCGTGCTCCTGCGCGAAGTGCTCGATCTTGTCGAGATCTTCCTGCGATGCTCCGTGCTGCTTTTCCAGTTCCTCGTGCGTCAGATATTTTCTCTTCGCCAGCGGCGTGTTGGCCAGATCGTAGGCTTTCTCGGCGAGCGCTTCGGGGTCTCCCGCCGAACGCACGCGCACGGTGAGGCTTGCGATTTCGGCCGGATTGATCGGGCCCGCCGCTCGCGAATTTGGCATGAGCGTTCGCGCGCTTCCTGGTAGTGGCGCATAGACGACCATGATCGTTCTCCTATTTGAGGCCTAATTTGCGATGTCGAATTCCGGCGATTGGATCGGGAGCTCAGCTCCGGGATCTCCGCCGCGCCGCTGTGCAAAGGGCATTGCCGTGCACGAGAGCCAGCGCTCCCCGAAGCAGGCATCTACAATCGTCTGGTGTAAGTGACACGCGTCACACCGAAAGCACGCGCGAGTTCCGAACGCGCGCCCAGCCGGCGGCGCCACGCATGCGCCGGCCGCAATCTTGACGGCAATCTTGGCCGCGATCTTGGCGTATCGTCTCCTCGCAGCGCGAAACGACGATGCGTTCCTTACGACAGCGCCGACCTCACGTTTTCGGGCGAGAACGGCACGCGGCGGATGCGCACGCCGGTGGCGTCGAACACCGCATTGGCGATGGCCGCGGCCACCGGGCGCGTCGACGGCTCGCCGGCGCCGGACGGCTCGATCTCGGGATGGTCGATCAGGACCAACTCGATTGATTCCGGCATCTCGGTGATGTCGAGGATCGGATAGGTCAGCCAGTCGACGCTGGTCACGTTCTTACTGTTGAACTTGACCTCTTCCCACAGCGTGCGGCTGACGCCCTGGACGACATTGCCCTCGATGGCATGGCGCAAGCCATCCGGATTGATGATCTGGCCGCAATCGTGCGCGACGGTGAATTTGCGCGCCCAGATTTTTCCGGTCGAGCGGTCGATATCGACTTCGGCGACGATGGCGACGCGGGTCGGACCGCGCTGCACGTAAGCAAAGCCGCGGCCCGAGACTTTGCTGCCGCTCTGGTCCTTGCGCGGCGACGGACGCGGCTGCCAGTCGGCCTTCTCGGCCACAGCCTTGATGACCGCGATGTCGCGCGGGTCCTTGACGTATTGCAGGCGGAACGCGACCGGATCGAGATTCAGCGCGGCGGCCACTTCGTCCATGAACGGACTCGCTCGCGAAATGGATTTGCGGCCCGACCGGATCGCGCAGATGCGAGGTGCGCAGCGGCGAGCCGCGATCGAGCAGCGGCGCAACCGTTTCCCAATAGGTCAGCTTGTTGTCGAAGCCGTAGGATTCTCGCGGCACGGCAAAGCCGTCGCCTGATTTCAGCGCGACGCCGGTGAGCTGGCCGGCGAGCGTGTCGTACGGCTGGCTCTCGTTCGAATTGACGTCGACGCGCGGCAGGCCCTTGCTCATGAATTCATAAGCAATGACTTTGCCCGAGGCGTCGATCGCGGCGCGGGCGCGATGGATCGAGGCCGGGCCTTTCGGATCCCAGCCGGTGCCCTGATCGCGCATATATTGCAGCCGCACCGGCTTGCCGACGGCTTTGGCCAAAAGCGCTGCATCCATCGCCGCATCGCCGGCATCGTTGCGGCCGTAGCAGCCGGGGCCCGGGATCCAGACGGCGTGCACGTTCTCCGGCTTCACACCGAGAATATTGGCGACGCCGTCGCGGGTGAAATGCGGCTTTTGCGAACCGGTCCACAGCGTAACCTTGTCATCCTTGATGTCGACGAGAGCGCAAGCCGGGCCCATGCTGGCATGGGACTGGAACGGCCATTCGTATTCCGCCTCGATCACGCGCGCGGCGCTCTTGAAGGCCGCTTCGACGTCGCCTGTCGTCTTGCCGGCGACTTCTTTTTTGCGCACCGGTGCGTTGCGGATGTAGTCGTAGATCGCGGACGCTTTTTCGGGGAACGGCGGCTTCGCGTCCGACCATTCGACCTTGAGCTGCCGCATCGCTTTGATGGCGTCCCATTCCTTGTCGGCGACGACGCCGAGGAAGCCCTGGTTCCAAACAACTTTGGCGCCCGGAATATCCTTGATCGAGCTTTCGTCGACCTTGACCGGCACCGCGCCGGCAACGGCCGGACGGATCATGCGGCCGTGCACCATGCCCGGCACTTTGACGTCGGTGTTGAAATCCATTTGCGCGAAGACGCGCGGCGCGACGTCTTCGCGTTTGATCGGCTGGCCGACGACCCGATAATCCTTCGGGGCTTTCGGCACGGCCTTGCCCGGCGCCAGAAGCGGGTTGCCGATCTTGCCGTTCCAGGCGAGCGGCACGTTGAAATAACGGCCGCCGACGAGTTCGCGGTAGGACACCTTTTTTGCCGGATCGGCTTTGGCTGTGAACGACGGCGTCGGTCACGGCCAACTGATCGGCCGGCAGGCCGAGCCTGTCGGCCGCCATCTCGACCAGGACGCGCCGCGCTTCGGCGGCCGCGAGCCGCATCTGCTTGCCGCCCTCTTCGACGCCGGTGGAGCCTGAAGCGCCACCCTGGTTCACGCTGGTCGCCGTGTCGCCCATGAACATCTGCACGCTTGAAAACGGCGCGTCGAGCTCTTCGGCGACCATCTGCGCGATGGCAACCGCGATGCCGTGGCCCATATCCATCTTGCCGAAATAGGCAGCGATCGTGCCGTCGGCATTGACCGCGACGTAGCTCGAAAGCTGATCCGGCGTCAGCGCCGGTTTGACCGTGACGCTCATTGCCGCGGTGCTTGCGGCATCGTCGGCCTGCGCGAAATCGAAGGTGACCGGCGCACCGATCGAGACGACAAGCGCGCCACCGGCTTTGAGCAGCGCGCGGCGCGAGAAATTGGCGGATTTTTCCATTCTGGTCATGACGTGCTCCCTCAACCCATCATCGCTGCGGCGCGCTTGACGGCGCGGAGAATGCCCATATGGGTGCCGCAGCGGCACTTCAGTCCTTCGAGCGCGCTTTTGATTTCGGCGTCGGTCGGCTTTTTCTTGTCGCGCAGGAACGCAGCCGCGGTCATGAGCCAGCCGTTGATGCAATAGCCGCATTGCGGGACTTGCTCTTCGATGTAAGCGGTTTGCAGCGGATGCGGCTTGTCCGGCGTGCCGAGACCGGCGAGCGTGACGACTTTGCTGTCGCCGATCGCCGACACCGGCGTGATGCAGGAGCGGACCGCCTGGCCGTCGACATGAACGGTGCAAGCGCCGCATTGCGCGAGCCCGCAGCCGAAATGCGGATTGTTGAGACCGAGATCGCCGCGCAAAGCGTAGAGCAGCGGCATGTCTTCGTTGGCTTCGATCTTATGGACCGTGCCGTTGACGTTGAGCGAATAGCTTTGATTCATAAATCTCCTCCAGGCGTGACGGCGGTTCTCTTTGGGCGCTACCGCATGTGCCGGTGTGTCCCAATGCCGCTGTGTTGCGCAGGCTTCAGCCTATTCCCAAACCCGCCGTTTTGGAACACGGTCCCGAGCGGCAATTGCTGCTATGCTCCTACGACAATAGAGCTATTGGGAGGTTCCTCGCATGAGGAGGAAAATCGCTGTCCTCGCCGCGTGTTTCGCCGGCCTGGCTTTGCTGTGCGGCCCCGCAATGGCGCAGACGGCTAAGCCATCGGACAAGCCTTGGCGGCATGCGCTGATCCAGCCCAAGAGCGACGCCGGCATCCTCTTGATGCCGCAATACGGCGGCTTCTACAAAAAGGTCGGGCTCGATGTCGGGATCACCAATGTCAAGGACGACGAGATCATGCTGCATGCGCTCATTGCCGGCGACCTCGACAGTTTCGAGGGCGGACCGGGCGCTGGCTTGATCGCCGACGCCCATGGCGCCGATGTCAAGATCACCGGTTGCTCCTGGCTCACGGTGCCGCACGGCGTGTTCGTGCACGACGACATCACGGCGATGGATCAGCTCAAGGGCAAGACCATGGCGATCTCGTCGCCGTCGGCGTTTCCCGACCTGTTCGCCCGCGGCGCGCTCGATCATTTCAACATTCCCGAAGACAGCGTGAAATTCGCCAGCCTCGGCGGCGATCTCGACCGCTACAAGGCGCTGGTGGCGCATCTGGTCGACGCCGCCGTGGTCTCCGGCGAATACACGCCGATCGCCGAGAAAGAGCACATCAAGATGCTGGTCTCGGCGCAAGACGCGCTGCCGCATTTCATGCGCATGTGCGAATACATGCTCGGCTCGACCATCAAGGCGCGGCCCGACGACGCGGCGAGATTTCTGGCCGGCGAAATTTTAGGGTTGCGTTACGCCGTCGCCAACAAAGACGAAGTCGTCAAGGCGACGCAGGAGATCACCAGCGCCAAGCCGGACGATCCGCGCGCCGCCTATATGTACGATCTGGCCATGGAACAGCATTCGATCGGCACCGAATTGCCGATCCCAACGGACAATCTGCAATGGATGAATGAGCTACTGGTGAAGGTCGGCAATATCGCAAAGCCTGTGGACCTGACCAACGTGATCGATCCCAAGCCGCGCGAGGACGCGCTGAAATTGATCGCCCAAACTCATTAAGTGTTTCGCTCACTGAGTATCTCGCGCACTGAGAATTTCGCGCATTGAGTCTTTGGCTGAGGCGTGATTTCTAGCGGCGTCCGGCTTGGCGACGAGTCTCTGCTGGAACGAGTTTCTGCTGGAACAAATCTTGCAACTCGCGGCTGACGGTCGTTGTAAACGGGTGTTTATATGGGTGAAGTCAGGCTGATCGATGTTTCCAAGCGGTTTGCGCTGCGCATCGATGGCGCCGTGCAGACGGTGCGGGCGCTCGACCGGCTGAGTTTCACCGTCGCCGACGGCGAAGTGGTGGCGCTGATCGGCCCGTCCGGCTGCGGCAAGACCACGGCGTTACGCATCGCCATGGGCTTGGAGCAGGCGAGCGCCGGCGCCGTGACGGTCGACGGCATCGCCATCAAGGGCTGCGGCTACGACCGCGGCATCGTGTTCCAGCACGCCGAATTGCTGCCCTGGCTGAACGCGTTGCGGAATGTGGAGTTCGGCCTGGAAATGAAGGGCATGCGCGGCGCCGCACTGCGCGACACCGCGATGAAATATCTGACGCTGGTCGGCCTGCAAGACAGCGTCAAACGGCGGCCCTATCAATTGTCCGGCGGCATGCAGCAGCGCGTCGGCATTGCGCGGGCGCTCGCCATCGATCCCAAAGTGCTGCTGATGGACGAGCCGTTCGGCGCGCTCGATGCGCAGACCCGCGAAGGCCTGCAGAGCGAGCTGCTCGACATTCACGCACGAACCAGGAAGACCATTCTGTTCGTCACGCACGATCTCGACGAAGCGGTGCTGCTCGCCGACCGGGTCGTCGTGATGCAGCACGGCCGCTTGCAGGAGATCGTGGACGTGCCGCTCCTGCGCCCGCGCGACGATCTCGCCAAAATCCGCGGCTCCGAAGTGTTCGCGCAAACGCGCTACCACATCTGGCGCGCGCTCCATGCGTCCGCGCCGACACTGCATTGAGGACTTGATGGTCGATCTCGCCGATCGCAACCCTGCCGCAGACGCCACCGGCGATGCCGCGCCGGCGCGGCGTTCGGTGCCGCGCTGGGTGGTCACCGCCGCCTCGATCGCGGTCATTCTTATTCTTTGGGAAACTTTCGGCCGCGATATCAACCCGATTTTCGGCTCCTATCCGAGCGCGATTTTCGCGGCTTTCCTGACGCTGCTGCACAACGGCAAGCTCGGCACAGCACTCTTGCAAAGCATCCAGCCGTTCATCGCCGGCTACTGCGCGGCCATCGTGATCGGCGTGCCGCTGGGGCTGATCATCGGACGCTTCTGGGTCGCCGAGGCGGCGCTCGGAATTCTGGTGACCGGCGGCTATGCCATGCCGCTCGTCGCACTGGTGCCGCTTCTGGTGCTGTGGTTCGGCCTTGGCTTCGCGGTGAAGGCCGCGGTGATTTTCCTGATGTCGGTATTTCCGATCTGCATCAATACCTGGCTCGGCGTGAAATCGGTGCCGAAGACGCTGATCGATGTCGGCAAATCCTTGGTGGCGCCCGACTCCGTCATCCTGCGCCGTATCGTGCTGCCGGCGACGCTGCCTTACATCATGGCGGGCATCAAGCTCGCGGTCGGCCGCGCCGTGGTCGGCATGGTGATCGCCGAGTTCTTCACCTCGATCTCGGGGCTCGGCGCCATCATCATCAATTCGGCGAACAATTTCGATACCGCGACGATGTTCGTGCCGATCATCGTGCTGATGGTGCTGGCCGTCGGGCTCAACGCGCTACTCGGCTGGTTCGAGCGCGCCGTCGCGCCCTGGCAGGACGAAATCGCCGGGCGCAATTAAAGCAGGCCGGTTCAGGCCCAGAGCGCTTTGGTCGCAAGGCGCGCGCCTTCGACCAGGCTTTCGAATTTGGCCCAGACGATCTCCGGCTCGATCTCCGGCGGCTTGTTGGTGTAGAGCGTCGAAGCAAAGCCGCAATCGGCGCTGGCGATCACCCGCTCGCGGCCGACGACTTTCGCGAGCCGCGTGATCCGTTGCGCCACAAGCTCGGGATGCTCGACGACGACGGAGGCCTGGGTGATGCAGCCGGGCAAGAGCACCTTGTCGT
Source organism: uncultured Alphaproteobacteria bacterium (assembly GCA_963761595.1). GTDB lineage: Bacteria > Pseudomonadota > Alphaproteobacteria > Rhizobiales > Xanthobacteraceae > BOG-931. The sequence goes on along the minus strand of CAVXHE010000014.1, from coordinate 581,703 downwards.
CCGGAAGTTTCACCGTCTGCCAGATGTCCCATTCGTGCTCGTGGCGCGGATTGGCCATTTCGAACGAATAAAACGTGGCGCGGATCGTCACGATCAGGTCGGCCAGATATTTCATTTCGAAATCGCTGGTGCGCGGCCCGATATTGATGCCGTAGCAGGTGTGATGGCGGATCTTGTCCGGCGGAATGTTGCGCAAAGCATGATTGAGGATTTCGATGCGGTGGCGCGCCCATTTGCGCGAATCCTCCGGCGTCTCTTCCGGCGACATCATGTAATGCATCGCCAGCCGCGGATCGTCGATCTGCACCGCGAAGCCGGCATTGACGATGCCTTCGTATTCCTCACGCAAGGCTTCCGCGACCGCGAGCAGATGTTCCTCTTCGCTCTTGTAGAATTTGTTTTCCATCGTGCCGGCGCAGCTCGACGGCGACACCGACGGAATGAAGGTCCCGACGGGATTTCTGCCTTTCAGCGCAGCTTTGAAATTGGCGATATCCTCCGCCAACTGTTTCTGACCGGCATATTTGATCGGCCCGGTGCAGGCGAGCCGCGCCTGCTGCGAGCCGGAATGCGCGCCATCTTTGTAGAAGGTCGGGAACGCCGTGTTCTCGCGCGTGCGGCGTTCGCCCGCTTTTGGCGCGATCGGCTCGAGCCCGGTGAGCCGATCGGCGATGTAGTGCTGAAAACTCGTCTTCGACTGCTCGCCGTCGCTGACGATATCGACGCCGATCTCGATCTGCTTGTGCACGACCTCGGCGACCGCCGCCGTGGTCTCGCGCGCCAGCGCTTTCGGATCGACCGGCTGCTTCATCATCCGCGCCAACAACAAGTCGGACAACGAATGCCGACGTGGGAGACTGCCCACGCCCGTCGTGACAATGCGGCGGCGGCTTTCGTCGATGACACTCATTTTTTCTTCCCTGTATTTATTGTTGGGCGCGGCGGATAATGCCGCCTTCCAAGTGCTTTACAAGGCGCGTTGCGACGTGCGCCCTCTGCGTTTTCCGTCTAGCTCGAACCACGAGAAATTATTTCAGGACTTTGCCAGCGCCGCGACGGCCGCGAACAAGGCTTTGACGTCGCGTTCCGCAATATCGCGCGTGATGAACACGACGCGGCTGTTGCGATTGGCGTCAGGCCAAGTTTCAAGCTCGACCGGCGGGTGGGCCAGGTGCTGCACATATTGCACCACGACCGGCCCACGGCAGCCGGCGACATTGAGAATGCCCTTCACGCGCAGAAGGTCGGAGCCGCGCAGCGCGATCAGCGTCTCCATGGCGCGTGCAAACACCGGCCATTCGATCGGCTGATCTTGCGCGATGACGAAGCTCGTCACGCCGTCGGCGTGCTCGGCCTCGGCGACGAAGCCGCCGCGTTCGCTCGTGGCCGGTTCGATCAAGCGGCCCGGATCGAGCGCACCGGCAACAGCGATGTCGATCGCCGCATGCGGATTGAGAGCCTTCAAACGCCGCGTCAGACTTTCGACCGTCGACGGCGTCGCCAGATCGGTCTTCGAGATGACCAACCGGTCGGCGAGGATGATCTGCTTGCGCGCCTCGGCCGCACTGTCGAGCTCGGTTTCGCCGTTCACGGCATCGGCCACCGCGAGCACCACATCGATGTGGAATTCGCCGCCGAGCGCGCGATCGGTGGAAAAGGTCTGCAAGATCGGCGCCGGATCGGCGAGGCCGGAGGTTTCGATCACGACGCGGGCGAACGGCGGCACCGTGCCGCGCTCGCGGTCGAAGACGAGCCGGCGCAACGCCACCTGCAGATCGGTGCGGGTGATGCAGCAGACGCAGCCGTTGCCGAGGAGCACCGTCTCCTCGGCGCTGTCGCGGATCAGCGCGTCGTCGATGCCGACTGCGCCGAACTCATTGACGATCACCGCGGTGCCCGCGCCTTCGGGGGAGTTGAGAAACCGGCGGATCAGCGTCGTTTTGCCGGCGCCGAGAAACCCGGTGACCACCGTCACCGGAATGCGGGCGCCGCGCTCGCGCTTGAGCCTCCTCCCAAACGGGCCGGCGTCACGCGAGGGGAAAAGATCGAGCATTGTTGCCGTGCCCACTAGCTCGTCATGGCCGGGCTTGATCCGGCCATCCACGTCTTCCTTCAACTGAAACGTTGTAGACGTGGATGCCCGGCACAAGGCCGGGCATGACGAATTTGAAATCAGAAATCCATCTCGAGGATGTAGAGCCCGCCGACATGCCGGTCGACGGTGTAGACGATGCCGCGCTCGTCGACGAACACATCGTTCATCTGGATCGTGCCGGTCGGCGCGCCGGGAGGCGCCGGCGGCATGAAGATGCCGACTTCCTTCGGCTGATACGGATTGGAAATGTCGTAGGCGCGAAGCCCGCCGTTGAAGAAGGTGCCGAGCACGATCTGGTCGGATTTCCAGGACGTCGGCAGCGGCACGTTCTCGTGGATGTTGTGCGCGCCGAAGCGGCCGGCCTCGGCATAGACCTTGTGATCGGGCAGCGGGCAGGTTGAGATCGAAACCAGATTGGTTTCGTCGCGCGCATCGAGCACCCAGATCAGCTTCGGCCAATCCTTGGCGTTGTTCTCGGTCGACTCGTCGGTGACCAGCATCAGCCCGCGATCGAACAGCGGCACGATGGTGTGCATGAAGCCGGTATAGGGCGGCGAATTGGTCCACGGCGAAATCTTCTTCGGGTTCGCCTTGTCGGAAATGTCGAGCACGAACATGCCGCCGTCGATATAGGCGAGATAGCAGCGGTCCGGCCGCTGCGGATAGACGTTGCAATTATGGGCGCGGAAGCCCTTGTCGATCGGGTGCCGCGCCGGCGGCATGACATTGTCGCCCTGGCGCGTGCCGGGCATCCACCAGCGGCCGACCTCGACCGGCTTCGACGGATTGCGCACGTCGATGCAGCGATAGAACTGATCGTCGAGCGCATTGGTCGGCGTGAAATCGCGCGAGCCGGACGCGCAATGGACATATTCGCCGTCGCAGAACCAGAGCTGATGCACGCCGCGCGAATGCGGGCCGGAGCAGTCGAAGAAGCCGATCGATTTCGGATTTTCCGGCTTGGAAATGTCGAACAGCTCGAAGCCGGCGGGTTGCAGATCCTTCTTCGAGGTCTGATAGGCCACCGCCATCATGTTGCCGCAGGTTTCCAGCGAATTCGAGCGCATATTGGCGTGCGGCAGATCGGTCTGGCACACCACTTTCGGCTTGCGCGGATCGCAGACGTCGACCGCGGTGAAATTCTTCGGCGCGCTCTCATGCGCCAGCCAGATGATGCGCCGCCCATCGGGAGCGATCTGCACCGACATGCCCTCGCCCATGCCGCCGAAGCCGCCGAGCATGTCGTGAGCCAACAGTTTGAAATTCCAAGTGACGGGCTGATAGCCCTTGGTGAGCGGGCTTTTGTCCGTGGCGGCCATTCCTAAGTCTCCTGTTGAACTGTTCTCGAGGCGGGCAATCGATATTACGCGGCCGAGCGGGCGCGTTCCATGAGGTCCGGACGCAGCGCTTTGCTCCAATCCGGGATGGCAGTGATGAGCTTGCTCTGCAGCAAGATCTCCGCCTGCTGTTGCATATAGGGCGTGAGATCGGTCGGGAAGCCGGGTGACACCTCGACGCGCGACAGCGCTTGCGCGAACGTGTCGAGCGACATCGAGTAACCCTTGTCCGTATAGAAGGTATAAATGACGTCCGCGACCTTCTTCGGATTGGTCTTGAAGTCATTGGCGACGTCGAGCCAGGCCTTCAGATAAGCGATCACCGCGTCGGGCTTCTGCGCGATGAAATCGGGCGTCGCCGCCATGAAGACCGGCATCGGATCGACGCCGGAGAAATCCATGAGGTCGGTACCGATATTCTCGGATACCGCGAGGACGTTATAGGGCTCGACATTGACCATGGCGTCGACGGTCTTGGCGGCCAGCGCCGCGACCATATTGTTCACGTCCATGCGGACTTCCTGATAATCGCCCTTCTTGAGCCCATGCTGCGGCCCGATCGTGTCGACAAAGACATTGCCGACGGAAGAGCCGGTCTGGTTGGCGATCTTTAGCCCGCGCAGATCCTCGACCTTGCTGATGTTGAGGTCCTTGCGCGCGGTGATGCGCGCGGTCTTGCCGACATGCTCGATCAGCGCGATCGCGATCAGCCCGCCCTTGGCATTGCCGATGATGAAGGATTGTCCGGCATAGGTGCCGAGATCGACCTGGCGCGCCACCATCTGCTGCATGGTGAGGTTGCCGGACGGCACCGGATATTCTTCGACGGCGAGACCGTGCTTTTCCAGATAGCCGGATTTCATGAGGTAATAGGTCGGCATGCCCCAGATATTGGTCTGGTAGCCCTGGCGGATGGTTTCCGCGGCGAAGGCCGGACCCATGGCCGGACGCCCGGACGCAAGACCGAGGGTGAGAACGCCCGTACCAGCCGCGGCAAGGCACTCCCGGCGTGTGAGTATTGTCTGGCTCATTGACCTTCCTCCCATCAGCGCAAGTTTGCTATTCGCGCAAGTTATTGTTCCTGGTCCTGCTGCATGCCGAATTCCTGGATGCTCGACGTCACGTCGTCCGAGGTCTTCTTGATCACCGTGCCGAGTTCGTCGGGCGTCGACGAAATCGCGGTCGAGCCGCCGTTTTCGATGAGCGTATGATATTCGGGCATGGCGACGATCGGCACGATCTTATCGTGCAGCGTCTTGATGATCGAATCCGGCGTCGCCTTCGCCGCACAGATGCCGAGCCAGCCGAAGCGCACGAAATCGATGCCCTTCTCGCGCACCGTCGGCACGTCCGGCAAGTTCGGGAGACGCTGCGGGCTGGTCGTCGCCAGAATCTTGAGTTGCTTCGCCTGGTATTGCGGCAGGATGCCGAGCGTCGGCGAAACATAGAAATCGACACGGCCGGCGGCCATTTCCTGCACCACTTGCGGGCCGCCGCGGAACGGAATCCGGTTCATCGTGATGCCGGCGAGTTTTTGCAATTGCCGCGCCATGATCTCTTGCGCCGAGCCGGCGCCGATCGTGGCATAGGTGACGTCGCCGGGATGCGCTTTCGCATAGGCGACAAAGGCGTCGAAATTGTCCGCCGGGATCGCGTTCGCCAGCGCCAGACCGTAATAATATTCGGCGATCAGCGATATCGGCGCGAGATCGGCGAGCTTGAAGCCGACATTGCGATACATCGCGACATTGATCGGATCGAAATGCGTGCAGAGCAAGAGCGTATAGCCATCCGCGGGCTCGGCGAGGAGGTCGCGCGTCGCCATGATCCCGGCCGCCGCCGGCTTGTTCTCGACGATGACCGGCTGGCCGAGCGCGTCGCTCAACTTGTTGGCGACAAAGCGCGCCGGAATATCGGTCGGCCCGCCGGCGCCGAAGCCGACCAGAAGCCGGACGGTCCTTTTCGGATAGGCGTCGTCGGCCATCGCCGACAAAGCACTCGCGGTGACGACCAGAACTGCAAGCGCGGCAACCCCAACTGCGACAACCACATGGCGACGCAACGCAAAACAACATTCCAAGATCTTACAGAATTCCAAGACCTTCACGCGTGTTTCTCCTGACCGAGCAGACGCAACAGCTCTTTCTGATATTCGAGGAATTCGACGCACAGCGGATCGCGCGGGCGCGGCAGCGCGATCGGCACCTCGACCTTTACCGTGCCGGGATGCGGTGTCATCACCACGACGCGATCGGCGAGATAGACCGCTTCGGCGACATTGTGGGTGACGTAGATGATCGTCTTGCGCGTCGTCCGCCACACCTCGGCGAGCAATTGCTGCATGTCGTCGCGGGTGAGCGCATCGAGCGCCGCGAACGGCTCGTCCATCAACAGCACCGCCGGATTGTAGGCGAGCGCACGCGCGATCGCGACGCGTTGCTGCATGCCGCCGGACAGATGATGCGGGAAGGACTTTGCGAAATTTTCCAGCTTGACGAGACGGAGCTGTTCGAAGGCGATGGCCTCGCGCTCGGCCTTCGGCATGCCCTTCATTTCGAGGCCGAAGGCGACATTGCCGAGCGCGGTGCGCCAGGGAAACAGCTGGGCAAAATCCTGAAACACCACGCCGCGATCCATTCCAGCGCCATTGCCAGCGCCGCTTCGATGGCCGTTGATCGGGGCGCCGCCAATGCGGATTTCACCCGAGGTCGGCGCGAGAAACCCGGCAATGATATTGAGGAGCGTCGACTTGCCGCACCCGCTCGGGCCGACCACGCAGAGGAATTCCGACGCCTCCATGGCGAAGCTGACGCCGCGGACACCAGGCACGACACGGCCCGGCGTATCGTAGATCAGCGTGATGTCGCGGGCCTCGATATGGGCCATCGCCGCTTCCTGCCTCGTTCCTCACGCGCGCTCGGTCGCGGGTATTTGCCGACCGGCATCCGCCCCGGTTGTCTCCGGGGCAGGGCATTTTTCGCGATCATGCTTTAACATGATGCTTGAACTTGCGCGCTTCTTGCGGCGCGCGAGCTTTGTGCCAGAAGCGGGCGCGCGCGGCCAGCCGGAAACAGGGGGAGACGGCGCAATGAGATTTCTGTCCGCAGTGGGCACGGTCCCGATTCGCGCGACGGCGGGCACGGCGCTGGCGCTTGGGGTGGCGCTTGCGACTTTGCCGACCTTGCCGGCTTGGCCGGACACCTATCCGAGCCGGCCGATCCACCTGATCGTCAACTTCGCCCCGGGCGGCACCGGCGACATCGTGGCGCGGCTGGTCGGCGCCAAGCTGCAGATCAATCTCGGCCAATCGGTGATCGTGGAGAACCGGCCCGGCGCCGGCGGCACGCTCGGCGCGCGCGACGTCGCCAATGCCGTGCCGGACGGTTACATGCTGACGGTGGCGCAGACGCCCGAGATCGCCATCAATCCGTACTTCATGAAAGACGCCGGCTACGATCCGCGCAAGGATTTGCAGCCGCTGGCGCTCGCCGGCGTCGTGCCGCTGGCGCTGGTCGTTCCCACCGCCGCGCCCTATTCGACCATGGCGGATTTCGTGAAATTCCTGCGCACCACGGATCAGCCGCTCACTTTCGCTTCCGCCGGCGTCGGCACGCCCGGCCATCTCGCCGGCGAATATTTGAAGCTCAAGCTCAACAACAAGCTGACCCACGTGCCCTACAAAGGTGCCGGCCCCGCGCTCAACGACGTGGTGGGCAATCATGTCGATTTTTATTTTCCGGGTTTCCCCGCCGCCATGCCGCTGACGGCCGGCGGCAAAGTCAAAATGCTTGCGGTATCGTCGGGCACGCGCGCTCCGGCCGCGCCCGACATTCCGACCGTCGCCGAGACAACGGGCATCGCCAATTTCGACTTCACTTTGTGGGTCGGATTCTTCGCACCGCGCGGCACGCCGCCGGAGCTCGCGGCGCGGCTCAACACCGAGATCAACAAGATCCTGATGGAACCCGAGATCAAATTGCGATTGGAGAACGACGGCGCGCAGGTCTCGGCCTTGTCGATCCCGCAATTCGCCGCCTTCGTTCAACGCGAGATCGACAAGTACAAAGAGATCATCAAGGCCGCGGATATCAAGTCGGAGTGACGGTGTTCACCGTCACCACGAGGCGCTCCAATACGCTGGACTCGATCGCACACTCACAAGCCCCGCAGCTCATCGAGGCGGGCTTCGGCCGCACTCCTCGTTGGAAATTAGTAGATGGGCTTATACGCTTGCTTCTGTGCAAGCCGAAACTTATGTCGGCTTGCCTAGGCCGCCGGGGTAATTCGACAGTCCAAATGGATTCCCGACAACCGTGGTTCCTTTGGCACCATCATTGCCAGGACTGAACTGCACCCTGCCTCCCGCGAAGTAGATGACCGAGGGCCCAATCAGCGAAGGAGGGGCGTGGAGCAAAATATTCACGTAAGGCTGCACCTGCCGCCAGAGCTGGTTCTCAGCATTCTTCTTCTTCTGTCTGAACAATTGAACCGTGCCAGGCTCAGGTTCCTCTTGTCTGATATCGATCACGTAATCAGGATTTGATGCAGATTGGATGAAATAGTAGTCGTTGGCTTCGGGTGCAGAAATTTTCCATTGTTGGCTGGTTGCGCCTGTTTGTTTGCGAAGTACAAGTTCCGGCCCACGATCGGACTGGGTATCGATGGCGCTTTCGAGGTCAATGACCAAGCCAGTGCCTAACCCACTCTCAATATAGAAAGTTTTTGGGTCGCGGTCCGAAACGCTGACAAAGTTCCAGAGTTGATACCCTGCTTCTTGAACAAGTACGGTTGCCGAGGGCGGGGAAAGGAAGGAGACCCCTGCATTGTCGGCATCGAGCGTCGCGCCTGTCACTGCCGTAAAGTTTGCGTGACCACCGCTAATTTCGATAACTCTTTGATCGAGCATGCTTTGGACGTAGACGTTACTCATGGCGGATCTCCTCCAGTTGTGGATTCCGACGCGAAGTCCAGTCCAGTCCCCAATCTTTTGTCCCAATGCTTTGCCAAAATAGATTGCTGGAGCTTGCTCTCAGACTGCGTGCAAAATGTGACGCCTGAAAGTATTACGCGAATACCGTCCATTGCCAAATTTAGACAAACCACGACGATTTAAATTTTGACCTAGCCCTTCGTCGCCCGCGCCATGCCCCAGCGGTAAATCGTAGCGCGCTCGATCGAGCCGAACACCAGACGCTCGCTGACAAAACCGATCAGGCCGATCACAACGAGGGATGCCAGCATCACGTCGGTGTTGAGGAATTCCTTGGCGTCGAAAATCACCCAGCCGAGGCCCCAATCGGAGGCCGCCAGCATCTCGGCGCCGATGACGGCGATCCAGGCGCGCAGGAAGGATTGCCGCAAGCCGGCGATGATGAACGGCGACGCGCCGGGAATGATGACCTTCCAGAATAGAGCGCGCTCATTGGCGCCCATGGCGCCGGCTGCGCGCAGCCAGATCGGATTGACCGCGCGCACGCCGGTCCAGGTGTTGAGCAGCATCGGAAACAAGGCGGCGTAGAACACGATGAGGATGGTCACGGTATCGCCGAGACCGAACCAAAGAATGAACACCGGCACCCAGGCGAGCGAGGGGATCGGCATCAGCGCGCTGGTCAGCGGCAGAACGAAATTTTGTACCGCGCGAAAACGGCCCATCATCACGCCGAGCGGCAGGCCGATCGCGACCGCAAGCCCGAGCCCGGCAAGCACGCGATAGAGCGTCACGCCAGCATGAACGATGAGGCTGCCGTCGAGGATCGAATCAAGGAGCGTCCGCCCGACAGTGCCGAGCGTCGGCATCAACGCCGGGGCAAAATAGCCGCTGCGGGCCACGGCCTCGTAGACCGCGGCCAGAACCAATAGCGAGGTCGCGCCGCGGCGCAGCGATTGGGAGCGCGCAACAAAGCCGCGGTCGGCAGTCATGTCATCATGCCCCAGCGCACCACGGTGAATTGTTCGAGGCGCTGGAACACGAACTTCTCCAGCACGAGCCCGATGATGGCGATCACGACAATGCCGGCCAGCATCACGTCGGTGTTGAGGAATTCGCGCGCGCCGAAGATGAGCCAGCCGAGCCCCCACGGCACGGCGGCCAGCATTTCGACGCCGACCAGAATGCGCCAGGCCTGCGCCAGGCCGAGCCGCAAGCCGGTCAAGATGTAGGGCAGCGCGCCGGGCAGGATGACATGGCGAAACAGCCGGCGATCGTCGGCGCCCATGGCCTGTGCCGAGCGTACCCAAATCTCCTTGACCGCTTTCACGCCGGTCCAGGAATTGTAGATGATCGGGAACGCCGAGACGAAAGCGACCAAGAGCACGGTCGAGACATTGCCGAGACCGAACCACAGCAAGAACAGCGGCGTGTAAGCAAGGCCCGGTATCGGCGCGCCGATGCTGATCACCGGCAGCAAAATATCTTCGGCGCGGCGTGAGCGGCCCATCAGAATGCCGATCGCGACGCCCACCGCCGCAGCAAGCGCAAAGCCCGCGATCAGGCGGACGAGCGTATCGAACGCGTGGTGCGGCAAAGTCCCGTTCAGCGTCAGCCGGACGAAAGCCGACGCAACGGCCTCCAGCGGCGGAAACAAACGTGGCGGGAAAAACCCGAGATGCGCCACCGTTTCCCACAAGGCGCCCACGACGATAAACGGAAACGCGTTGCGCAGAGCGTTTCGCCAACGCTCCGACCACCTCCCCGCCGCGACGGCCAAAGGCACATAACCGAGGTCGCGATGCTCTACGACATCTTGCATGTTCGCCGCAGAATAGTGCGGCCCCTCGCCAGAGGACAAGCTGCCATCTTGCCCCAGGCGTTGCAGTGGCCGCCCTCTGTGCTAGGACACCGCTGACGCCACGAGGTCTGGCAAGGGAGTTCGGCAATGGCCACAAAAACCGCGTTGAAGATCGGCTGGATCGGCATGGGCCGCATGGGTTTTCCCATGGCCGAGCGCCTGCTCAAGGCGGGCCACGATGTCTCGATCTGGAATCGCACGCGCGCCAAAGCCGAACCGCTCGAGAAGATCGGCGGCAAAGTGGTCGATCATCTATCCGATCTGAAATCCATGGATATCCTGTTCTCGATCGTCGCCACCGGCGCCGATGTCGCGGAAGTGCTGTACGGCAAGAACGGCGTCTGCAGCCAAGGCGGCAAGATTCCGCCGGTGATCGTCGACTGCTCGACGATCGCGGTCGAAGAATCCAAAGCCATCCGCGCCAAGCTGAAAGATCTCGGCGCCGACTTCGTCGCCGCGCCGGTGAGCGGCAATGCCAAGGTGATCAAAGCCGGCAAGCTTTCTTCAGTTGTGTCGGGGCCGGAAGCCGCGTGCAAGATCGCGATGCCGCTCATTGAAGTGTTCGCGCCGCGCGGCGCGTCTTACGTCGGCGAAGGCGAGCTCGCGCGCGTCTGCAAGATCGCGCACAATGTCATGCTCGGCGTCGTCATCGAGAACCTGATCGAGATCACGCTCTTGACCAACAAAATGGGCGTGCCGCGCCATGCCTTCCTCGCCTTCCTCAACAACGGCGTGATGGGCTCGATGTTCACCGCCTATAAATCGCCGGCTTTGGTCAATCTCGACTGGACGACGACGTTTACGCCGGAATTGATGCGCAAGGATCTCGACCTCGGCCTCGAACTCGCCCGCGAGATGGACGTGCCGATGCCGGTGACGGCGGCGACGCGCGAGGTGCTGCAAAGCCATTTCGGCGCCGCCATGCTGCAGAAGAATCCGGAAGAATATTTGTCCAAGGATTTCGCGGCGCTGGCCGAAACCATGGCGCTCGCCGCCGGCATGAAGCTTGAAAGCGAGAACAAGAACGTACCGAGCGGACTCGAAAGCTAAGGTGACAAGCTAAAAGCAAGAACAAGCGCCGCACGACGGCAAATTGGGGGCGGACATGTTGCGATCGAAGTTGCGTTGGCTTTTGGCTTTCGGGCTTGTTGCCGTTCTCTTCGTTGCGGCGAAACCGTCATCGGCGTCGGCCGCCGATTGGCCGACGCGGCCGGTGCGATTCATTCTAACGCTTGGGCCGGGCAGCGGCGCCGATATCGGAGCGCGCCTGTTGGCCGACAAGCTCAGCCAGCGCTGGGGCCAGCCGGTGGTCGTCGACAATCGGCCCGGCGGCGACGGCATCGTCGCCATCAACGCCTTCGTCGCCGCGCATGACGATCATATTCTGCTGTTCAGCCCGACATCGTCGTTCACCGCGCATCCCTACCTGCACGATCATCTGCCCTACAAGCCGAGCGATCTCGTGCCGATCGCGCGGGTGTCCAACACTTTCGTTGCGGTATCTGTCCCCACCAGCCTCAATATCGATTCGCTCGGCGAGCTGGTGGCGCTGGCGCGGGCGCAACCCGGAAAGCTCAATTGGGCAGGCCTGACCGGCACGCTCGACTTCCTCCTGGCCGGCTGGCTGCAAGAGGAAAATCTGAACATTGCCAAGATCGCCTACAAAAATCCCGTGGATGCCGCCAACGATCTCGCCGAGGGGCGCGTGCAGCTCTACGAGTCGGCATTCGCCATCGTGCGGCCGCAACTGCAGAACGGCAAGATCAAGGTGATTGCCGTGACCAACACGGTGCGCGCACCGAACCTGCCGGACCTGCCGACGGTGAAGGAAGCCGGCTATCCGGGGCTCACGGTCGACGGACTTGTCGGTATCTTTGGCCCGACCGGCATATCGAATGCGTTGCGCGACAAGATCGCGGCCGACGTCAAGGCCGTGGCCGACGACACGATCAAAGATCGTCTGATGGCGACCGGGCAGCTGCTCAATGTCGGGGGCGGCGAGGAATTCGCCAAGTCGCTCGACGAGCAGCGCAAACAGGTTACGGACTTCGCGAAGAAGCTCGGTATCGACGAGCTGCCGCAGAACTAGAGCATGATCCGGAAAAGTGGATACCGGTTTTCCGAAAAGATCATGCTCCATCAAAAAGCTAGAGCGTCAATCGATTCAATATGAAACGATTGACGCTCTAGCCCTTAACGTCGGTCTCGACGTCGATCACCAGCTGCCATTGCCCATTGCGCTTGGCCCAGACGCTTGCGGCGCGATAGGGCGGCCGCGAATTGTCAGGCGAGACGTGGCTCGCGATCATGGCGGCGCCGTCGCCATAGACTGCAAGCCGCATCGCCTCGATCTCGCTGACGGTGACGCTTGAATTGGACTTCTTTTCGCGGTCGATCGTTGCGATGATGCCCGACTTCGGTACCGGCGCGTAGCCCGATCGATAGAGCGTGAAATCGTCGGCGACGTGTTTGCTCCACTCGTCGGCGCTATGGGCGACGGCGGATTTCTCGATCTCCTGAAACGTCGTGATGACGTCCTGCTCGGCGGGCGAACGGACGCGATAAGGGATGGTTTCGCAGGGGTTCTTGCACTCGTAGGGCTTGGTGTCCGCTTTGGCTTCGGTGCCGGGCGGCGTTTCCGCGGCGGTGCGCGCGTCGCTCTTGCCGAGCAGGACATCCTGCATCGTCAGCGCGCGCCACGACCCTTTCTGTTTGGCCCAGATATCGAGAAAGAAAACCGGACTGCCCTGCGCGGATTTGCGGGTGCCGGTGACCATGGCGACGAGACCGTAGACGCTCACCTTCACGTCCGTTGCCGCTTCACCGGCGGCGATGTTTTTGAGATCGGCGAGGAATTCCTTGCGCTCAAAAATCTTGCCGTTCTCGTCGGCGAAGGTGAATTGCAGCGACAGCAGTTTGCGGACCGCGGATTTGTCGCCCGAGCGCAGCGCGTCGCCGAGCGTCTTTTGCGCCGCGCTAACAAGCGCCTCCTCGCCCGATGCCGGCTGCGCCCGGGATTGCGCGAGAACGGCGATCAAGAGTGCCATGGCCATGGCACCGAGCCAGATCCATTGTCGGGCCAATCGCGTCGCGCGTTGTGCGGCCGCCGGTATTCTCACTTCCGCACCCAAATCATATGCGCCCCAATCAAAGCCACGCGCCGTATCCCGCGGTCGCAATGCTCACGCGCAGGCGCAAACGTCGCGGCGACGGGCCGCCGGCCGCTCCGTGATGCGCCGATGCCTCGCTCAGCAATGCCGGCAATGCCGCCTGCGATGCGACCCACCACCCATCACGGCGCGGCAAGGCGGGCTCAATTGCGAATATTTCGCCTTCATGCAGGCCGTGACCTTGACCACGTCCGGGATCGCATCGCCGCACAAGCGCATGGCATCGGGCGTACAGGCTTGACGTTCGGCGTCGGAGCCTTGGGCGGCTGCGCCGTCGACGCGATAAACAAATATGCCGGCGAGCACTGCCAGCAAGCAGACAAAACGCAAGATTCTCATAACCATTATCCCTGCCCCCAGAGGACTTTGAACTCATAATGCTTTGCGCAACTTGACGCTTCGGCAACCTAGCGGCGGCGCCGGGTGGCGTCGATAGCAGAGTTTGATGAAAATTTTGCAGGCCGCCGCAATTGCGCTTGATTGCCGCGCTTGCGGCCTATCGCACCGGCAGACGGTAAAATCGACGGTGATTGGAAGTGGCCAGGTGGTGGCCGGGTGCTGATTCAATGTGCGCTGATTTAAATGTGGCGATCTAAACGGCAGATGCCGCCGCGCTTAGTGGACGCTCCAGGCGAAGCCCTTGGGTGGAGCGGGCGGACCGTTATCCTTGGTGATATCGAACTTGCAAGGCTCCACGGTCCCTTCGACCATGGTCGCGGTGGCATTGTCGAACGACATGTGCCGGCAGAACTTGCCGTCCGGCATGGTCACCACGATGTCGCCGTTCGCCTGCGCGTCGCGGGCCGCCATCGTCGAGCGCAGAAACGGATCGACCATGGCCTGGCCGCCGAGCAGCAAGGCCACCGCCAGCAACACGATAAAGACGGAGGAAGCAATGACGGCGCGGGTGGACGACGCGCCGTCATTGCTCCGCCGAGCCTGCGGGGCTTTCTTCACAGGCGATTTCGCCGGCGCGCGGTCCAAGCGTTCCATGTCCCACGTCGCCGCCTCTGCACTTGTTCGTCTGACCACACGCATTTCGCCACTCAACAACAGAACCATTGAATCGCCTGTAAGGAAATGTTTCTGATTTTATCGAATGCCGGGCGTCCACCCCGCCAAAGGCCCTTGGCGCCTTGACTTTTCTCCTTTCCCGGCCCGCGCTAGGGAGGGGACGATATTGGTAAACGATAAATGAATTCCGGCCGCGCGAAAGAGCGGCCCGTGTTGGGGGAAAGCCGAGGTTTCATGCGAACTCAAGTTGCCATTATCGGCGCCGGCCCGGCCGGACTTTTGCTCGGCCAGCTCCTCCACAAGAACGGCATCGACAACATCATCTTGGAACGGCAGAGCGCCGATTACGTGCGCGGCCGCATTCGCGCCGGCGTGATCGAGAAGGTCACGATGGATCTGCTCGACGAGGCCGGCGTCGGCGCGCGCATGCATGCGGACGGGCTGGTGCATGACGGCGTACATATCTGCGTCGACGGCAAGCGCCACCATATTTCCTTCAAGGAGCTGACGGGCAAGTCGGTGATGGTCTACGGCCAGACCGAGATCACGCGCGACCTCATGGCGGGCCGCGCCGCAGCCGCCGCACAGACCGTCTACTCCGCCCACGACGTCGCGCCGCACGACATTTCCGGCGATGCGCCGCGCGTCACCTACCAAGCCGACGGCAAATCCGAAGAAATCGTCTGCGACTTCATCGCCGGTTGCGACGGCTTCCATGGCGTCAGCCGCCAGAGCGTGCCGGCGAAGGCGATCGCGACCTTCGAGCGTGTCTATCCGTTCGGCTGGCTCGGTATCCTGTCCGACACGCCGCCGGTCGCGGACGAGCTGATCTATGTACGCCACCCGAGCGGCTTTGCGCTGTGCTCGATGCGCTCACCGACACGCAGCCGCTATTACATCCAGTGCAGCCTCGACGACCATGTCGACGCCTGGCCGGACGAGCGGTTCTGGGAAGCGCTCAAGCCGCGGCTCGACGACGAGGGCCGCGCCAATCTCGTCACCGGGCCTTCGATCGAAAAGAGCATCGCGCCGCTGCGCAGCTTCGTCGCCGAGCCGATGCGCTTTGGCCGGCTGTTCCTCGCCGGCGACGCCGCCCATATCGTGCCGCCGACCGGCGCCAAGGGCCTCAATCTGGCGGCGAGCGACGTGCAATATTTGGCGCGGGCGCTGGTCGAGCATTACCACGACAAATCGGATGCCGGTCTCGATCATTATTCCGCCCGCGCGCTGGCGCGGGTCTGGAAGGCCGAGCGGTTCTCGTGGTGGATGACGACGACGCTGCACCGGATTTCCGACAATCCGTTCGATCACAAGCTCCAGCTTGCCGAACTTGATTATCTGTTCCGTTCGACAGCGGCGCAGACCGCGTTTGCCGAGAACTATGTGGGGCTGCCTTACTAGAGCGAAATTGCTTTGTACCGCCGCAATCAGGCTTTGGAATTGGGCCGATCGCCTGGCTGCCGGATCAGCATCGTCATTTTCAGATCAGGATGATTGGCGACCTCGAACGTCACCTGTTCGTAGCGCAGAAAGCCGTCGCGCGGGTGATTGAAGGTGCGCGCGCCGCCCTCGCGGCCCAAGACGCCGTGCTGATCCCAGAATTGCCCGAACGTCTCGCTGTCCCGGCGCAGCGCGGCAACAAGTTCGCGAAGTTTCGGATCATCCAGATGCCCGCTTGAAGCGGCGCGAAATTCGGCAGCGAGACGCCGGGCCCGCACCTCCCAATCGCAAATCAAAGAGCGCGCCGCCGGATGCGTAAAGGTGAAACGCAAGAGATTGTGCTCGCCCGGCGCGTCGAGCCAGCCGGCGAAGAGCCGCTCGGCCGGCGCGTTCCAGCAGCGCGCGTTCCAAAAGCGATCCAGAATATAGGCCGGCGCGGCAATGGCATCGACACAGGCCGCAAGCGGCGCCGACACATTTCCGGTATCGCCTTGCCTTGTTCCGGATCGCGCTTGCCGGCGAGGTCGAACAGATAGGCGCGCTCGGCACGGTCGAGCCGAAGCGCCACCGCCAGCCGGGCCAGCGCGCCGGGCGAGATCGAAACATCGCGGCCCTGTTCGATCCACGTGAACCATGTCGTGCTGAGGCCGCAGAGTTGCGCGACTTCTTCGCGCCGCAGGCCGGGCGTCCGGCGCCGCTTGCCGGCCGACAGCCGATCGCGGCCGGCGTCACCCTTTCACGGTGGGTCCTGACAAAATCGCCAAAGGCGCGCCGCTGCTCGGAAGATCGTGCCATAGCCATGGTGGATTTTATACCAGCATAAATGCCCATCTTAAACCAGTACACGGAAGGCAATAATTTGCGTGCGTTCCCTTTTGAGACATGAGCCTTCGAGGTCCAAGCAATGGCACAAAGCACAGTGGCACCAAGCAAAAACACACCAAGCCAGAATCGCACGAAGCATTAGTCGGCGGCCAATTCGGCGCTCGTGCCGCCGCTTATCTCGGCAGCGCCGTCCATGCGCAGGGCGCCGATTTGCAGGCCCTCGCCGATCTAGCCCGGGGCCAAAGCGAAGCCCGCGTGCTCGATCTCGGCTGCGGTGCAGGCCACGTCAGCTTCCATGTCGCGCCTGAAGTCGGCGAGGTCGTCGCCTACGATCTTTCACCGGAGATGCTCGAAGTCGTCGCGCACAGCGCGAGCGAGCGCGGATTGCGCAATATCAGGACCCAACAGGGCGTCGCCGAACAACTGCCTTTTGCCGACGGCAGCTTCGATTATGTCTTCAGCCGCTTCAGCACCCATCACTGGCATGATTTCGATGCTGGATTGCGCGAAGTCACGCGTGTTCTCAAACGGGGCGGAACGGCTGCTTTCATCGACAGCATTTCGCCGGGAGCGCCGCTCTTGGATACTTATCTGCAAGCGGTCGAGGTGCTGCGCGATCCGTCGCATGTGCGCAGCTATTCGCGCACGGAATGGGACGCGGCGCTGACACGCGCCGGGCTGATGCCGGTCGCATCGCATCACTTTCGCCTGCGCATGAACTTTGCCGTCTGGACGGAGCGGATGCGGACACCGAAAGTGCAATCTGACGCGATCCGGGCGCTGCAACAGGCGATGTCGGAAACCGTCTCCCGATATTTCAACATCGATGCCGAAGGCAGTTTCGACCTGGACATTGCGTTCATTCGGGCATCTGCGATGATGAGAAGCAGTTGAGGAGCAAGCGATGCTCGAACTTCGGCCAAGCTGCGAATGCTGCGACAAGGATCTGCCGCCAACGGCGGCCGATGCCATGATCTGCACGTTCGAATGCACGTTCTGCCGCGATTGCGTGGAGAACCGGCTCAACGGCGCGTGCCCGAATTGCGGCGGCAATTTCACGCCGCGCCCGATCCGGCCGCCTGCGGCGCTCGCAAAGAATCCGCCGTCGGCGCGGCGTGTGTTCAATCGGCAAGGCTGTCATCAAGCCTGAACGCTGCCGCGCCTGAACGGGGCCGATCTCATTTCGCCGCATAGCGCCGCGTGCCGAGCAGGCCGCGCGGGAAGAACAGCACGACCAGGATGAAAATGGTGCCGATAAACGACATCCAATTCACCGTCATCGACGAAATATAATCCTGCAGAACGACGAACACCGCGGCGCCAAGGAGCGGCCCCCAGAACGTGCGCATGCCGCCGATCACCGTCATCACCACGAAATATCCCGACAGCGAATAATGCAGCGCCAGCGGATCGGCGAAATTGTTGAGCAGCGCATAGAGCGTGCCGGCAAGCGCTGTAAAGAAACAGGAGATCGAGAACGACAGCCAGATATGCTGCTCGACCGGAATGCCGAGAAAGCGCGCGCGGCGTTCATTCTCGCGGATGGCGAGCAATGTGCGGCCGAACGGCGAGCGCAACACGAATCCCATCAGCGCCACGGCGGCAGCGAAAACGGCAAGGAGAAAAAAGTAGAACACCGTCCCGCTGCTCTCGATGTTAAGACGCAGCGCGCCCCATCCGATCGCCTCGCGATGAAAGTCGCGCAATCCGTCAAAGCCGCCGGTGAAGCTGTTCCAGCTATAGGCGAGGTAGTACCAGAGCTGTCCGAAGGCGATGGTGCACATGGCGAAATAGACGCCGCGCCGGCGCACGATCAGAAGGCCGAATAATGTGCCGGCGAGGCCCCCGAACAGGGTGCCGACCAGCATCGCCAGCGGCGTCGAATGCACGAGATAGCGCAGCGTCAGGCCGGCGCCATAGGCGCCAAGCCCGAAATAAGCGGCGTGGCCGAAGCTCAATACGCCGGTGAAGCCGAGGAGCAGGTTAAGCCCCATGGCCGCAAGCCCGAAGACCAGGACGCGCCCGGCAAGCGCGGTATAGCCGCCCAAGAGCGGCAGCCACAGCGGCACGGTCAGCAGGGCGCCCCAAATGGCGACCAGCACGATGATGCGTTGCCCGCCGGTAAACCCGCCTTGAGCCGTCTCCTTTTCCGCGCCTTTGCCGGCGACGACGGCCGTGGTCATGACATCATGCCTTCTTCGCCGACCAGGCCGCGCGGCCGCAGCAAGAGCACCGCCATCAGGATCGCATAGATCACCGCCTCGCTCGCCGACGGATAAACCACCGTCGTCAGAGCCGCCGCCATGCCGATCAGCAAGCCGCCAAACAAGGTGCCGATCAAGCTGCCAACGCCGCCGACGATGATGGCGATGAAGCTCGGCATCAACAGATCGTCGCCCATATTTGGATTAAGCCCGATCTGTCCGGCCGCGAGCACGCCGCTCAACCCCGCCAGCATGCAACCGACGGCAAAATTGAAGGTCCGCAAATTGCGCACATTGATGCCGAGCGTCGCCACCGTTTCGAGATCGAATGTGCCGGCGCGGATACGCAAACCGACGCGCGTGTAGGTGAGAAAAGCGAACAGGCCGACCACGGAGACGATCACGACCGCCACCATGAAGACCCGGTACCAGGTGATGAAGAACAGCTCAGGCGTAATCGGCTGCGCCAGGATATCGGGCAGGCCGAGCGGCAGGCCGTTCGGCCCCCAGATATAACGCGCTACGTCCTGCATCACGAAGGCAAGCCCAAACGTCAGCAACAGGCTGTAGACCGGATCGCGATTGTAGATGCGCCGCACCATCAGCCGCTCGACCGCAAGCCCGATCAAGGCCGTGAGCAACGGCGACACCAGCAACGCGCCCCAATAGCCCAGCACCGGCGACAGCGTGAAAGCGAGATAGCCGCCGAGCGCCAGGAAATTGCCGTGCGCGAAATTGATGACATTCGAGAGATTGAGAATGAGCGACAGACCGAGCGCCATCAGCACATAGAACGCGCCAATGATCAGCCCATTGGTGACGTTGAACAGTATGACTTGCGCCATCCGCCGCCCTTCCCTTTCAGGTTTTGCCCTTTCGGGGTTTGCGGCGGATCAGGTCGGTTGCGACATCTTGCAGCCGGTGTCAGCCACCGAGCCAGCAGCGGCTTCACCGGGCACGAGCTGCGCCACCGTGAAGACGTCGCTCGTATCGCCCTTCGGCGAATGGACTTCACCGACGAAGATATTCGGCATCAGCTCGTGATCGCCGCCGCGATAGGTCACCTTGCCGGGCTGCAAGGCGACATCCGGCGGCAATTCGAAATCTTCCAGCGCCGCGGCGAGCTTCGGGCCTTCGAGCGATTTCGCCTTGGCCGCGGCGAGCCGCACCGTATGCATCGACACATAGCCGAACCAGTCGCGTGCCGACGGCGTTTTCTTGGTCGCCGCCCGGTAGTCGGCGACGAATTTCACCACCTCGGGCACATTCGGCTGATTCCACCACCACTCCATGGTCCACCAGCCGGTTTGCGCATCGGGCGGACAGCCTTTGATGCTTTCCAGCTCGAACAGCGCGCCGCCGAGCGCCATTTCCTTCTGCATGCCGAACTGGGTGAATTGCTTCATGCAGTTGATCTGCGTCAGCCCACCCATATTGTTGAGGAGCACGTTCGGCTTGTAGGCCTTGGCCTTGATCAAGGTCGCGGAGAAATCGGTGTTGTTGATCGGCAGCATGTCGCCGTCATAGCTGCCGCCGAGCTTGGTGAGAGCCTTGATGAAGGCATCCTGCAGCGTGTGGCCATAGGCATAATCCGGCGTGATGAAGAACCACTTCTTGCCGAACCGCTTCACCAGTTCGGGCGTAACGGCACTGGCGTCCATCGTGGTGGTGTTGCAGACGCGGAACACGTTCCATTTGCAATTGGTGCCGGTGATCGGATCGGTATGGCCGCCGGGCACGATATGGAAGACTTTGCGTTCGTTGGTGACCTGCGACATGGCGTAGGCAATGCCGGAGTTCACGTCGCCTAGGATGACATTGACCTGGTCGCGATCGATCAGCTTTTGCGTCTTCTGCACCCCGGTGCCGACATCGTTGGCCGAATCCTCGACCAGCAGCTGGACTTGGCGGCCGAGAATGCCGCCCTTCTTGTTGATCTCGGTCTCGGCATATCTAGCGCCGTCGACCTCGCTTTGCGCCAGCGCCGACAGCACGCCGGTCAGCGGATTGACCATGCCGATTTTGACCGGCTCGTCACCGAGCGCTTTGATGACGAAGGGCGCGCCGATGACTTGACTGGCGCCGAGCGCGAGACCCGCTTGGACAAACGTGCGGCGGGGTACCGAAGCCATGAACTTCGACATTACGATCCTCCCAGATCTTTATCTTTGTCCGCCTGTTTCGGCGTTCTTTTATTGTCTTGTTATTTCGTCGGGCTTGGTCGAACGGCATTTCACGCGGCATTGCCGCCGCGGCACGTCATGCGGTAGGCACCAATCGATGCCATAGTTTCTTATTGTTGCGTTTTTCTTATTGTTGCGTTTCTTATTGCTGCATGCAGGTCTTGTTGCATGCATGTCTTGTTGCATGTACCCCGCGCCGCGCAACCGACGCGGCATTCACGCCCTGTTCGGGCGTCATCGGCACGGCCATGGCACGACCAGGCGGCCAAACCCGAAAAGCCACACGGCCCAACCGAGGCGCGATCATCTTCTACCGCGCTTTGGAAACGGTCAAGGCGAAGCCGGCCGGCATTCTCGATTCCAAGTGACGCAGCAGGTGACGCAGCAAGCAACGCATTATGTCATCACCGGCTCGGCGCCGCCGCTTTCCGCGCCTTTGCTTGGGCGGCAAGAAACCGCGACAGGCGCTGCCGCACCGCTTCGGCCTGTTCCGGCGTCCATTGGCGCAGGCCCTCGCCGGTCTTCATGCCGAGCTTACCGGCCTTGATCTTCTCGCGCAGGAACGGGTGCGGCCCGGGCGTCACGTCGAGATGCTGATAAAGCACCTCGGCGATGTCGAGCGTAAGATCGACGCCGACCAGATCCGACTGTTCCATCGGCCCGAGCACCGCCGTGCGCGCGCCAAAACCCTCGCGCACCACGGTATCGATGGTCTCGGCGTCGCAGACGCCGGCGGCGACAAGCGCAATGGCCTCGCGTTTCATCGCATGCTGCAAACGGTTGCCGACGAAACCCGGCACGTCGCGGCGCACATGGACCGGCACCTTCCCGGCATCGCGCAGGAGATCCATGACCTTGCCGACCGCTGCGGCGCTGGTCTTCTCGTTCTGGATGACCTCGACCAATGGCACGAGATGCGGCGGATTCCAGAAATGCGTGCCGAGCACGCGCTCGCGGTGCTTGAGATGCCGGCCAATCTCGGTCGACGGAATAGCCGAACTGTTGCTGGCAAGGATCGTCTCCGGCGCGACATGCTTTTCGATCTCGGCAAAGATCTGCTGCTTGAGCTGCAGCTTCTCCGGCGCCGCTTCGAAAACGAAGGCCGCGCCTTGCATGGCCGGTGCGAGCGCATCCTGCGCGGAGATCTTTTGCAGCAGCGCCGGATCGTCGTCGAGCAGTTCGACGATCGCCTTTAGGCGCGCCGGCAGCGTGCCGCGAAGCTCGGCCGACGGCTCGTAGATCGCAACGTCATGGCCGGCGGCGGCGAGCAAATAAGCAATGCCGTGCCCCATCAATCCGCCGCCGACAATGCCGATTTTCTGACCGATCTTTTGTTCCATATTTTTGTTCCGCGCGCTCACGCCTATTTGCTTAAGGAACCGGGAAGATGGCGAAAAGTTATTTCTCCGGAGCTTAGCAGTCGTCGCCGCACCGCGGAGAAATTGTCATGCCAGCGCTTCTGTGGGTTGCATTCTGGTCCTCGATGATGGGCGCTGCGGCGTGCTGGGGAGACGTGTCCCGCCCGATACCCGAAAAGCCGCCGAAGCGTCCAACCAAGCATCCCGATTAGCCGATTTTACAGCCGTTCGGCGCGAGGGAGCCGAGGGTTGTTCTATCGCTTTTGACGCTTCCGGCCAAATCCCCAATAGCGTGAGAGACCAAGCGCGGCGGGCTAAAAGGCACGATGTTGCAGCCGACGGACCCCGCCGGTATGTATACGCGCCTTTTGCGCCGGCGGAGGTTTTGGCGGCCGGCGCGCTTTGTGCGAATGGCCGCGAATACTCTCGCTAACCACGACTACTCTCGCTACGCACCAATACGCTCGCTAAGCACCATGGCCCGTCTCGTTATGAAATTCGGCGGAACGTCGGTCGCCGATATCGACCGCATCCGCAATGTCGCGCAGCACGTCAAGCGCGAGATCGATGCCGGCCATGAAGTGGCCGTCGTGGTCTCGGCGATGTCGGGCACGACCAATCGACTGGTCGAATGGTGCCGCGAGGCGGCGGTCCTGCACGACGCGCGCGAATACGACGCCGTCGTCGCGTCCGGCGAACAGGTGACCGCGGGCCTCCTCGCCATCGTGCTCGAGGGCATCGGCGTCAATGCTCGGTCGTGGCAGGGCTGGCAGCTTCCCATCCTCACCAACAACGCCCACGGCGCAGCGCGCATCCTCGACGTCAACGGCGACGAACTGGTCAAGCGTTTCAAGGAACGCAAGGAAGTGGCGGTGGTCTCGGGCTTCCAGGGCCTGTCCAAGGAGACCGGCCGCATCACCACGCTCGGCCGCGGCGGCTCGGATACGTCGGCGGTCGCGATCGCAGCCGCGATCCGCGCCGACCGCTGCGACATCTATACCGACGTCGACGGCGTCTACACCACCGATCCCCGCGTCGTGCCGCGCGCGCAAAGGCTCGAGAAGGTCGCCTTCGAGGAGATGCTCGAGCTCGCCTCGCTCGGCGCCAAGGTGCTCCAAGTGCGTTCCGTCGAGCTCGGCATGGTGCATAATGTGCGCATTTTCGTACGCTCGAGCTTCGACAAGCCGGACGCGATCGATCCGCACCGCAATCCGCCCGGAACACTGATCTGCGACGAGAGTGAGATCATGGAACAGCAAACCGTCACCGGCATCGCCTTCTCCCGCGACGAGGCGCAAATCTCCATCCGCGAGGTCTTGGACAAGCCCGGCGTCGCCGCCGCGATCTTCGGCCCGCTGGCCGACGCCAATATCAATGTCGATATGATCGTCCAGAACGTCTCGGCCGACGGCAAGACCACGGACCTGACCTTCACCGTGCCGGCTCACGATTACCAGCGCGCGCTCGACGTCATCGCCAAGGCGAAGCCGGCGATCGGCTATGCCCGGCTCGACGGCGCCACCGACGTCGCCAAGGTGTCGGTCATCGGCATCGGCATGCGCAGCCATGCCGGCGTCGCGGCGCAGGCGTTCAGCGCGCTCGCCAAACGCTCCATCAATATCCGCGCCATCACCACGTCCGAGATCAAATTCTCCATCCTGATTGACGCGGCCTTTACCGAACTTGCGGTCCGCACGCTGCATTCGCTCTATGGGCTCGATCAGGCGGCGTAGCCGATGACGCTTTTTGCTGCGTCTCGCTGCAACGCACAAAAGTCGCGAGCGGCAAAGCGGTCATAACTGCGTCTCTGGCTTGCGGTTTGCATACCGCATTCGATATAGGCTGGGGGATACTCGCCGCGGTCCGGGACCCTAGGCGAACTCCTCTTTGAATGCGGCCGGCGCGGCAGGGGCTTGGCTACGCTCCGGCTTCGCTCCGGCCCTAGCCATGCCCGAGGGACCTCACGTCATGCGAGGCGCGCTCGGCGGTCCGCGCGTGCTGTTGCGCCGGCTTCGCGAAGTGATGGCGGAGCCGGTCAGCGCGCAGGAACGCTTGGACAAGATTGTGGTGCTGATCGCCGCCAACATGGTTGCGGAGGTCTGCTCCGTCTATGTGCTGCGCGTCGATTCCACCCTGGAACTCTACGCCACCGAGGGCCTCAATCGCGACGCCGTGCATCACACCGTGATGAAGTCGGACGAGGGCCTGGTCGGCCTGGTGGCGAGCCAGGCGAGCGCCATCAATCTGTCGAACGCGCAGGCGCATCCGGCCTTCTCCTACCGGCCGGAGACCGGCGAAGAAATCTATCATTCCTTCCTCGGCGTGCCGGTGCTGCGCGCCGGCAATACGCTCGGCGTGCTGGTGGTGCAAAACCGCGCCCGGCGCAATTACTCGGAAGAAGAAGTCGAGGCGCTACAGACCACCGCCATGGTGCTGGCGGAGATGATCGCCTCGGGCGAACTGTCGGCGCTGGCGCCCCCCGGCGCGGAGCCCGCGGCGCGGCGCTCGGTTCATGTCAAAGGCTCAGGGCTGAGCGAAGGCATCGCGCTCGGCCATGTCGTGCTGCACGAGCCGCGCGTCGTCGTCACCAATTTCATCGCCGACGACGTGCCGAAGGAGCTTGAGCACCTGCGCGCCGCCGTCGAATCGCTGCGCGCCAATCTCGACGAGCTGCTTGAACACGGCGACGTGGTCGAAGGCGGCGAGCATCGCGAGGTGCTCGAAGCCTATCGCATGTTCGCCCACGATCGCGGCTGGGTGCATAAGCTCGAAGAAGCGGTCATGACCGGCCTGACCGCCGAGGCCGCGGTCGAGCGCGTGCAGTCCGACACCCGCGCCCGCATGCTGCGGCAGACCGATCCGTATCTGCGCGAGCGCCTGCACGACCTCGACGATCTCGCCAATCGGCTGATGCGCCAGCTCACCGGCCGCGATCACGCGCCGTCGCGCGAAAGCCTGCCGGAAAACGCCATCCTGGTCGCGCGCTCGATGGGCCCGGCGGCGCTGCTCGACTACGACCGCAAGCGGCTGCGCGGCCTGATCCTGGAAGAAGGCGGCCCGCATTCGCACGTCGCCATCGTCGCGCGCGCGCTCGGCATTCCGGCCATCGGCGAGATCGACAATGCCACGGGCATCGTCGATCCGGGCGACGCCGTCATCGTCGACGGCTCGACCGGCGATCTGCACATCCGCCCGCTGCCCGACATGGAAGCGGCCTATGTCGAGCGGGTGCGGCTGCGCGCCCGGCGGCAGCAGCAATATTCGGCGCTGCGCGACAAGCCTTGCGTCACCAAGGACGGCGAGGAAATAAAGCTCTTGATCAATGCCGGGTTGAGCGTCGACCTGCCGCATATCGAGGATACCGGCGCCGCCGGCATCGGCCTGTTCCGCACCGAACTGCAATTCATGGTCGCGGCGAATTTCCCGCGCACCAGCGAACAATATACGCTGTACCGCACCGTGCTCGACGCCGCCGGCGACAAGCCGGTGACCTTCCGCACGCTCGACATCGGCGGCGACAAAGTGCTGCCCTATATGCGCAATGTCGAGGAAGAGAACCCCGCGCTCGGCTGGCGCGCCATCCGGCTCGGGCTCGACCGGCCTGGCCTGTTGCGCACCCAAATTCGCGCGCTGTTGCGGGCGGCCGGCAGCCGTGCGCTCAAGATCATGTTCCCCATGATCTCGACGGTGCAGGAATTCGATCAGGCCAAGGAACTGGTCGAACGCGAATTGACGCATTTGCGCCGTCACGGCCACAAGCTGCCCGACCAGGTCGAAGTCGGCAGCATGGTCGAGGTGCCGTCGCTGCTCTATCAGCTCGACGAATTGCTCGATCGCGCCGATTTCCTGTCGGTCGGGTCGAATGATCTGGTGCAATTTCTCTATGCGATCGATCGCGGCAATCCGCGGGTGTCCAATCGTTTCGACGCGATATCGCCGCCGGTCTTGCGCGCGCTCAAGGACATTGCCGACAAGGCGCGCGAACATCAGAAGCCGGCGACGGTGTGCGGCGAGTTGGCGTCGCACCCGATCGGCGCGCTGGCTCTGGTCGCCATCGGCTATCGTTCGCTGTCGCTCACGCCGTCCGCCGTCGGACCGGTCAAGGCCATGCTGCTCGACGTCGACTGCCGCAAGGCTGCCGCGTTTCTTTGCCCATTGATCGAGAAGCCGATCCGTGGCGCGCCGATCCGCGAGCAGCTGGAAAAATTCGCCGCCGCAAGCGGCTTGCAGCTTTAGGACATTGCGCAGGCGTCTGGCGCAGGCGTCATGGTGCAGGCGTGACGGCCGGGCTTGTCCCGGCCAACCACGTCTTTTATTGAGCCAGGAATATGGACGTCCGGCCTTGAGTGCCGGGACGAAGAGAACCGAATGCTACCCGACCAGAAACTCAATGCGGTCGTCACCCGTCACGCGATGCTGGAACGCGAGCTCTCGAGCGTGCTACCGGCCGAGACCTTCGTGAAGCTGTCGCGCGAATTCGCCGAACTGGCGCCGGTGGCCGATGCCGTCAAATCCTATCGCGCGGCGCAGCGCGAACTCAACGATTTGACCGGCCTGATCACCGATCCCTCGACCGACGCCGAAATGCGGTCCATCGCCGAAGCCGAAAAGCCCGAGCTTGAGACGCGCCGTACGGCGCTCGAACAGCAATTGCGGATTGCGCTTCTGCCCAAGGACGCCATGGACGAGCGCAACGTCATCCTCGAAATCCGCGCCGGCACCGGCGGCGACGAAGCGGCTTTGTTCGCCGGCAATCTGTTCCGCATGTACGAGCGCTATGCCGCCAATCAGGGCTGGAAGGTCGAGATGGTGACCGCAAGCGAAGGCGCGATGGGCGGCTATAAGGAAATCGTCGCCGAAGTCTACGGCCGCGGCGCCTTCGCCAAGCTGAAATACGAATCCGGCGTGCACCGCGTCCAACGCGTCCCGGATACCGAAGCGTCGGGGCGCATTCACACCTCGACCGCAACGGTCGCCGTCCTGCCCGAAGCACAAGAAGTCGACGCCGAAATCAACGACGGCGACCTTAAGATCGATACGATGCGCTCGAGCGGCGCCGGCGGCCAGCACGTCAATAAAACCGAATCGGCCATTCGCATCACGCATATTCCCTCCGGCATCGTTGTGATGATGCAGGAGGACCGTTCGCAGCATCGCAACCGCTACAAGGCCATGGCCGTATTGCGCACGCGCCTCTACGATCTCGAACGGCGAAAGCAGGACGCCGCGCGCGCCGCGGAGCGCCGCGGCCAGGTCGGCACCGGCGACCGTTCGGAGCGCATCCGCACCTATAATTACCCGCAAGGCCGCGTGACCGACCACCGCATCAATCTCACGCTCTACAAGCTGCCGCAGGTCCTGGAAGGCGAGGCTTTGGGCGAGTTCATCGACGCGCTGGTCGCCCATAATCAGGCGGCGCAACTCGCGGCGGAGGACGCGTAATGCAAGGCGACGCCGTCGCATCTGTTGCCGCGCCCCGCCCGGCGCCGCCGGCCGCGCGCACCGTCGAAGCGGTGCGGCGTCATTGGGCGGAAAAATTTGCGAGCGCAGGCCTCGATTCGCCGCAACTCGACGCGCGCCTTGTTGTCGGCCATGCGCTCGGGCTTGATCAAGCGGCGCTCGTGGCAGCCGGTGCGCGCGTGCTCGCCGCCGAAGAGGACAACGCGGTCACGGCGCTGGCGAACCGCCGCCTCGCCCACGAGCCGGTCGCGCGTATCGTCGGCGCTAAGGAATTCTGGAGCCTTGATCTTCGCATCGATGATTCGACGCTGGTGCCGCGGCCGGAGACCGAAACGCTGGTCGAAGCGGCGCTTACGGCTATCGATCGTGGCGGCGCGCGAAGCCGCGCATTACGCATCGCCGATCTCGGCACCGGCTCGGGCGCCATTCTGCTCGCGCTGTTGAGCGAACTGAAAGACGCGTTCGGAGTCGGCAGCGACATTAATCCGCGAGCGCTCTTGGTGGCGCGGGACAATGCCCGGCGGCTTGGCCTCTACCGCGCGGCATTCGTCGCCTGCGATCTGGCAGCCGCGCTTGCCGGACCGTTCGATCTGATCGTCTCCAATCCGCCCTATATCGCATCGGGCGACATCGCCGCGCTTGAGCCGGAAGTGCGCCTGTTCGATCCTCGGCTGGCGCTGGACGGGGGAGCGGACGGACTGAACCTCTATCGGGCGATTGCCGCCGCTGCACCGGCCCTGCTTGAGCCCCAAGGCTCACTTGTCGTCGAGCTTGGCGCCGGCCAGGCGGAACCTGTTGCCACAATATTTGCCGCGGCGGGCCTTGTACCGTCACCGCCCCGTCCCGATCTTAACGCTATGCCGCGCGTCCTCATTGCATCGAAATGGGCGTGAACCACAGCCGTTAAGGCCAGGCAAAAAAGGCCGTTAAGCCCCGGCAAAAAAGCACTGGTGGTCCGGCAAAAAACACTTGGAATGTCGCTCGGAACCTACTAGCGTGCGCTCCACGGAATCGGCCCGAAACGAGGGTGCCGCGTCGCCCTGAAGGCCCGGAGCGCAAATCTTAAGAGCTCAAGAGCTTGGCTCCCAAAGGTTGACTCCCAGAGGTTGGCGGCGCAGGCCAGACACACACAGCGAGTAGACGCAAAGCGAATACACGCAAAGCGAATGCTGGCAAGCGAACGCTAACAGCAAGCGAAAGCTGGATATCGAAAGCCGCAATGGTCGGCATACGAGATCGCGAGATTCAGACCTCGAAGGTTCAGACGGTAAACTACCAAACGGTCGGCGCGGATTTACGCCATGGTCGCGCGCCTGACCCAAGAGGTTTGCCATATCGCAGTTGAGGGCGCCGCGCGCGGGGCTTTTGGTGCGGCGAGGTTTGCTTGATGCAGCAAGATTTGCTGAGGGTTCGTGAAAGTTAGCCCGAGGCTGTTGAGACTGGGCTGTTGAGACTGGCTATTGGGTCTGGGCTATTGAGAGCGGTTCGTAAACATGCGGTGCTGGGCGCCGAGTTGCAGATCTGTCGAAGCGCAGATTGGTCATGTCCACTTTGGGACAGGCCGAACTTTGAATGAAATCTGGTGAAGAGAAGCGGCGGCATCTGTGCCGTCGCAAGTCAAGGGGATTGCGGAACAGCAAACCATGAGAAACGGTCAGAATAAACGCATGCGCGGTCGTAACCGGAGTAAGGGTGGTGGTCATTATCAGAATCCGCTGTCGCGAATGTACGAGTCCAACGGACAGGACGTAAAAATCCGCGGGACCGCATCCCACATCGCCGAGAAATATCTTCAGCTCGCGCGCGACGCGCAAAGCTCCGGCGACACGATCGCTACGGAAAATTACTATCAGCACGCCGAGCATTATTTCCGCCTGATCGCGGCCGCTCAGGAACAACTTCGCCAGACGCAGCCCTTTCACCAGCCGCAACAGGGTGATGTGCGCGGCAATGCTTCGGATGACGATTACGACGACGGCGAGGGCGACCAGCCGTCCATGGGCGGCGAGCCCTTTGCGCCGCAGCCGCAGCCGTTCTATCCGCGCGAGCAGCAGAGCCAGCAGCCGCAGCAATATCAGCCCCAACCGCAGCCGCAGCCGCAGCCGCAGCAGCACTATCAGCCGCGTCCCCAGCATACCCAGCAGGCCAATAACGACGCCGATGTCGAGCGCCTGCCCTCCTTCATCACCGGCGGCCAACCGCAGCCTGCGCCGCAGCAGGGCCAAGGGGGTCAAGGCGGCCAAGGTGGCAACGGCCAAAATAGTCAGAACGGCCAGAACGGTTACGACGGCTCGCCCGACCGCTTCCCCTTGCACCGGCGCCGCCGCCGGCATCGCGGCAACGGTCCGCGCGACCACGGGACGGATCAATCCATTTCGGGTGACGGCCCGCCGCAAGGCGGCTCGAACGACGAGTAAAGCGCCGACTGAGGCCGAGTTAGGCGATGAGTTAACGGCAGCGCGGGCGCGAGAGCCCGCGCTTTTCGTTTAAAGGCCGCGCGGCGCTTTGGCGACCCGCGTCAAAAGCCAGATCGGCACGACGATCACGGCCCCGAGCAGGAAGTAGCGCCACAGCCAGCGTACGGTATCGAAGCCCAAGTTCCAGACGTGCTGAAGCAGCCGCTCGACTGACTCGATGATATTCCACGGATCGAGCCCGATCGCAGCGAGGATGACGCCGACCAGGATCGAGAGCAGAATAAGCCTGCCGATCACCGCAAGCGGCGGCCCGCCGAAGAAGCGATGGACGTAATCCTGCGGATTGCGCGATTCGAGGCTTGGCTGGGCCGGTTGTTGGCTCATCGACATCTCCCGCCCCTAAAGGCTGCCCATTGTCAGGCCGCAAATGAACTAGGAACTTGCACCCCCGTGCGCAAGCGGCTCGTGGGTGAAATCGCAGTAATCCTTGCCCAGTTTCAGACCAGCCAAGGACCTCTGCTACCGCTCGGATATGACATTGCCTCGGCTTCGCAACTGGCGCTAAGTTGCGGCCCTCCCCCAGCTTTATGGGGCCGTGCCCTAGGATTTTCCAGGTACTCATTCCAGGTACACTGCAGGTACACTCCATGGCCAAGCTCGAAGACCGCGCGCTCGCCCAGAATGCGAGCCTGAACGACGATATCGGTGAAGAAACGCGGCTACGCCTGTATCGCATGCAGGTCGAAATTCGCGAGGCCGAGCAGCGCGCGTTCGATCTGTTTCTGCAGAATCTGGTGAAGGGCACGAGCCATCTGTCGCTCGGCCAGGAAGCGGTCGCCGCCGGCTGCGCCGCCGCCATGAAGCCCGGCGATCTGTCGTTCTGCACTTATCGCGGTCATGCCCATACGCTCGCGCGCGGCGTCCCGATTGAGAAGGTGCTGGGCGAGCTGATGCAGCGCGACAACGGCTTGATGCGCGGCAAGGGCGGCTCGATGCACCTGACCTCGGTGGATCACGGCGTCATGGGCTCTTACGCCATCATCGGCGCGCATTTGCCGATCGCCTGCGGCGCTGCTTGGCGCGCGCAATACAAGGGCCAGAAAGACGTTTCGGTCTGCTTCTTCGGCGACGGCACGACCAATATCGGCGCCTTTCACGAGGCGCTGAATTTCGCCGCGGTGTGGAAGCTGCCGGTGATCTTCGTCTGCGAGAACAATCTCTACATGGAATATACGCCGATCGGCGACGTCACCGCGGTGAAGCATCCCGCCGCTGACCGTGCTTCAGCTTACGGACTGCCCAGCATCGTGATCGACGGCAATGACGCCGATGAAGTGTATCGCACGGCGCACGCGGCCTACGAGAAGGCGCGTGCCGGCGGCGGGCCGTCCTTGATCGAGTGCCTCACCTATCGCTACAGCGGCCATTCGCGCGCCGACCCGGCCAAATACCGGCCCGAGGGCGAGCTCGAGAAATGGAAACTGCGCGACCCGATCAAAATCTATCGCGAGCGGCTCAAGCAGTTCGGCATCAGCGACGACGTCATCACCGGCATCGAGACCGAGGTGAAGCGGCAAGTCGACGACGCGACGGAGAAGTGCAAGGCGGCGCCGATGCCGCCGGCCGATATCCTCACCACCGACGTTTATGCCGACGGAGGCTTCGCATGGCGGAACTGACCTATCGCGATGCCGTGATCCGCGGCATCGCGCAGGAAATGACGCGCGATCCCGATGTCGTGTTCTTAGGCGAGGACGTCGCCAAAGCCGGCGGCGTGTTCAAGGCGACGGTCGGCCTCTATGAGCAGTTCGGACCGCTGCGGGTGCGCGACACGCCGATTTCGGAGCAGGCGATCATGGGCGCCGCCATGGGCGCGGCGATGACCGGGCTAAAGCCGATCGCGGAAATCATGTTCTCGGATTTCTTCGCCGTGTGCTTCGACTATATCGCCAACGAGTTTCCCAAAAGCCGCTATATGTCGAACGGCCAGGTCAAATGTCCGCTCGTCATCCGCACCGGCAACGGCGCGGGCTCACGCTTCGGCGCGCAGCATTCGCAAAGCGTCGAGAACTGGTGCATGATGATTCCGGGCCTCAAAGTCGTTGCGCCATCGTCACCGCGTGACGTGATCGGGCTTTTAGCGGCATCGGTGCGCGATCCCGATCCGGTGATCTTTCTCGAACATAAGTCGCTCTATGCCACCAAGGGCGAGGTGCCGGACGGCGAAATCGTCGACAGGCTCGGCACCGCGAGCATCGTGCGGCCGGGCAAGGACGCCACCATCACCGCGCTGGCGCTGATGGTGCCGCGCGCGCTCGCGGCTGCGGAAAAGCTCAAGAACGAGCACGGCATCGATTGCGAAGTGATCGACGTGCGCTCGCTGGTGCCGCTCGACACGCAAACCATCCTCGGCTCGGTCGCGCGCACCCATCGGCTGTTCACCGTGGAAGAAAATCCGCGGCTGTGCGGCTGGGGCGCGGAGATCGTCTCCATCGTCGCCGACGAGGCGTTCTACGATCTCGACGGACCGCCGGTGCGGATCACCACGCCGCATATTCCGCTGCCGGCCGCCGATATTCTCGAAGATCTCGCGCTGCCGAGCGTCGACCGCATCGCCGAGCGGGTGAGACGTTCGCTGGAGAGTTAGATTTTTCCGCTCGTCCCTGCGAAAGCGCGGACCCAGTCTTTGAGCAAGATTGCTGGATCGCCGCTTGCGCGGGAATGAGCGGATGAAAACAGCAAGGGACGGATAGCACCATGGCCATGTACGATAATCTTCTCGCCAATGTTCCGACCGATCTGTGGATCGGCGGCAAGTGGCGCAAAGCTTCCGACGGCGCGCGCTTTGACGTGATCGACCCGGCGACCGAGAACAAAGTCGCCTCGGTCGCAAGCGCGACGGTGGAGGACGCCAAGGCTGCGCTCGATGCCGCGAGCGCCGCTTTCCCGGCCTGGGCCGCCAAAAAGCCGCGCGAACGCGGCGAGATTTTGCGCAAGTCCTACGAACTGATCATGCGCGACGCCGAGCGGCTCGCCAAGCTGATCACCATCGAGAACGGCAAGGCACTGTCCGACTCGCGCGGCGAAGTCGCCTATGCCGCGGAATTCTTCCGCTGGTACGCCGAAGAAGCGGTGCGCAATGTCGGGCAGAATTCCGTCGCGCCGTCGACCGGCGCGCGCATCTTCGTGCATCACAAGCCGGCCGGCATTGCCGTCCTCGTCACGCCGTGGAATTTCCCGGCGGCGATGGCGACGCGCAAGATCGGCCCGGCGCTCGCCGCCGGCTGCCCGGTCGTGCTCAAGCCCGCTTCCGACACGCCGCTCACCATGCTGGCACTGATGCCGATCCTGGAAGAAGCCGGCGTGCCGGCCGGCGTCGTCAATGTCATCCCGTCGCGCTCGTCGGGCAAAGTCGTCAGCGCCATGCTGCACGATCCGCGCGTGCGCGTGGTGTCGTTCACCGGCTCGACCGAAGTGGGCAGAAAGCTCCTGCACGAAGCCGCCGACGCGATCGTCAAGCCGGCGATGGAGCTTGGCGGCAACGCGCCCTTCATCGTGTTCGACGATGCCGATATCGACGCCGCCATCGACGGCGCGATGATCGCCAAGATGCGCAATATGGGCGAAGCCTGCACCGCGGCCAATCGCTTCTATGTGCACGAAAAGGTGCACGATGAATTTGCCAAGAAGCTCACGGCCAAGATGTCCGGCCTGAAAATGGGCAACGGCCTCGACGACGGCATCGCGCTCGGACCCTTGGTCAACAAGGAAGGTCTCGACAAGGTGATCGAGCTGGTCGACGACGCGGTGAAGAAGGGCGCAAAGGTTCTCACCGGCGGCAAGGCGCCCGGCGGCCCGGGCTTCTTCTATCCCGCGACCGTGCTCGCCAATGTGTCCAATGACGCCAAGATGCTCAACGACGAGATTTTTGGTCCGGTTGCCTCGCTGCAGAGCTTCAAATCCGAAGACGAAGTGATCGCGCGCGCTAACGACACCGAATACGGGCTGGTCGCTTATCTCTACACCAAGGATTTGAGCCGCGGCATGCGCGTGTCGGAAAAGCTCGAATTCGGCATGATCGGGCTCAATCGCGGTCTCGTCTCCGATCCCGCAGCTCCCTTCGGCGGCGTCAAGCAATCCGGCCTCG
Source organism: uncultured Alphaproteobacteria bacterium (assembly GCA_963761595.1). Classification (GTDB taxonomy): domain Bacteria; phylum Pseudomonadota; class Alphaproteobacteria; order Rhizobiales; family Xanthobacteraceae; genus BOG-931. Next base: position 547,262 of record CAVXHE010000014.1, on the reverse strand, counting down.
GCCGCGAAGGCGCCCATGAAGGGCTGATGGAATTTATGGAAACCCAATACATCTCGGTGACGTGGTAAGTCGCCGGACTTAAGTGAAGAGCGTTGCTCATGAGTGAGAGTGAAGTCGCCAAAAAGCTGCGCGGCGCCTGGCGCTATGTCGGCACGCGGATCGACGGCGGAAACTGGGATCGCGGCGCCAATCCGAAGGGCATGATCTATTACGGACCAAACGGCGAAATGTCGGTCCAAGTAGCGCCCGACGTGAAACGCCTGCGCGCCGGCGCGGTGATGACGCCGGACGAGGCCAAGATCGCGCTGACCGATTACATCGCCTATTTCGGCACTTATACGATCGACGAGAAGGCCGGCACCGTGACGCATCACCGGCTGGACACTATCCAGCCCGGCGATGCCGGCGATCTGGTCCGCCGCTATGAATTCGTCGGCAATCGCCTCGTGCTGCGGCCGCCGAATTCGACGATGGAAGTCACCTGGGAACGGATCGCGTGAAGCGGCTTTAGGATTGTGCAAATGGACGTGCTGATGCCGCAACTCGGCGAGACCGTTGCCGAGGGCAAGATCACCAAATGGTTCAAGTCCGCCGGCGAGGCCGTCAAGCCGGGCGACAATCTGTTCGAGATCGAGACCGACAAGGTGTCGATGGAAGTGCCGTCGACCACGACCGGGACCTTGAGCGAGATCCGCGTGTCGGCAGGCGAGATCGCGCCCGTTGGCGCGATCGTCGGCGTCATCGCCGATGGCGCCGGCGCGGCAGCGAGCTCCGCCGACCGCCTCTGCTCCACCGCCCAAAGCGCCGGCGGCAAAGCCAGCCGTACCCGCCGCGCCTCTCGCGGCTGCACCGGTCGCGCAGGCGCGCCAACCGGCGCAGCCGATCAAACTCGATCCGTTCTTCGAAGTGCGCACGCCCGACCGCAATTTCGGCCCGGCAAAACTTCCCGGCGGCACCGTCATCACGCCGCTGGCGCGGCGGCTCGCCGGCGAAGCCGGCATCGATCTCTCCCGCCTGCGCGGCTCCGGCCCGCACGGCCGCATCGTTGCGCGCGACATCGCCGACGCGCCGCGGCCGTCGCGCGTGCCTGCGGGTTCGGAAGGCCCGAGCGCCGCCGAGATCAAGGCGCTCTATGCGCCCGACAGTTATGAAGAAGTGCCGCTCGACGGCATGCGCAAGACCATCGCGGCGCGGCTGACGCAGGCCGCGACCGTGCCGCATTTCTACCTGATGACCGACGTCGTCATCGACCGGCTGAAGGCGCTGCGCGAAGAAGCGAATACGGCTGCGCCCAAGGACAAAGACGGCAATCCGGCGTTCAAGCTTTCGGTCAACGATTTCGTCGTCCGCGCGCTGGCGCTGGCGCTCCAACGCGTGCCGGCGGCGAATGCGATCTGGGCCGGCGATCGAATTCTGCGCTTTAAGCATGCCGATATCGGCATCGCGGTGGCGCTCGAAGGCGGCCTGATCACGCCGGTCATTCGCAATGCCGAGACGAAATCGCTCAGCGCGATCTCGGCCGAAGTGAAGGATCTGTCCGCGCGCGCGCGCAACAAAAAGCTGCAGCCGTCCGAATATCAAGGCGGATCGTCGGCGATTTCCAATCTCGGCATGCATGACGTGCGCGAGTTCACCGCGATCATCAATCCTCCGCACTCGACCATTCTCGCGGTCGGCGCCGCGCGCCGGCAGGCGGTCGAGAAGGACGACGGCGGTGTCGCTTTTGCCAGCATGATCAGCATCACGCTATCCTGCGACCATCGCGTGCTCGACGGCGCACTCGGCGCCGAACTCCTGGCCGCCATCAAGACCCTGATCGAATTGCCGGTAAGCCTCTTGGTGTGAGGACGAACAATGACGGACAAACGCGAAGTTGTTCTGTTCGGCCCGGCCAAACCGACAATCGTCAAGGGTCTCGAAACCGGCTGCACCGTCTATAAGGCGGTCGACGCCGCACGATCACGACGCTTTTGTTGCCGAACACGGTCGGGTACGGGCCATCGCCTGCGCCCAGGGACTGATGTCGGCAAGCCTTCTGGAACATTTTCCGAAGCTTGAGATCATTTCCAACTTCGGCGTCGGTTACGATCAATGTCGACGTCAAATATGCCGCCGCGCACGGCATCATCGTCACCAACACGCCGGAAGTGCTCACCGAGGAAGTCGCCGACACCGCACTCGGTCTCCTGCTGTGCACGGTGCGCGAACTTCCACAGGTCGGACCGCTATGTGCGCTCCGGCAAATGGATGGAGCGGGGTTTTCCGCTGAGCAAAGCGACGTTGCGCAACCGCACCGTCGGCATGGTCGGCATGGGCGCGATCGGCAAGGCCATCGCGCGGCGGCTCGACGCCTTCGGCGTGCCGGTGGTCTATCACACGCGAAAAGCGCGCCCGGACCTGTCCTATCGCTACTATCCGAAGCTGATCGACATGGCGCGCGACGTCGATACGCTGATGGTGATCGTGCCTGGCGGCGCCGCGACACAAAACATGATCAACGCGAAGTGCTCGACGCGCTCGGACCGAACGGCATCGTGATCAATATGGCGCGCGGCTCGGTGGTCGACGAGCCGGCCTTGATCAAGGCGCTCAAGGACAAGCGCATCATGGCGGCGGGCCTCGACGTTTTCGCCAAAGAGCCGCAAGTCCCCGCCGAACTGATCGCGATGGATAATGTCGTGCTGTTTCCGCATGTCGGGTCGGGGTCCGTCTATACGCGCGCAAAAGATGGATCAGCTCGTCGCCGACAATATTCTGGCTTGGGCCGCGGGCAAGCCGCCGCTGACGCCGGTGGCGGAAACGCCGTGGCAAGCTTGGCGCAAAAGCTGATTGGTGCAAAAACTAAGGAACGCGGCGCTTCTTCTGCACTTCAGTCATGTCCGCCATCGGCATGACGCCACGGCCTTCGCGTGCTAGCTTTCGCGCCATCGTGAGAACAGTCCGGTAATGTTCGATATGAGTCGCGGCGGTATTATCGTGACGGCAATCGCGGCGAGCCTTTTTTGTGGCTTAGCCTTCGGCCAAGATGTGCAAAAGGACGCGCAAAAGGGCGCTCCTGGCACGCCGCCGGATGCGCCTTCACCAGGTAGCCGCAGCCCTCGATCAACGATCCGGTTCACAACCATGGTCGGCGCCTGGGAATTTTCCAACGCCGACCACGACAAGACTTGCCACTTCAACTTCCGCGCCGACGCCGTGCCGAACGGTTACAGACTCGACATCGACAAGAACTGCCCGAACCTGTTCCCTTCGACCAAGAATATGGTGGCCTGGTCGGTCGACAATTTCGGCAGCCTTCGCCTGCTCGATGCCGGCGGCAATTCGGTGGTGGACTTGTCGGAAGTCGAGACCGGCATGTATGACGGCTTCACGCCGGAAGAAGGCCGCTATGTCTTGCAGGCCGCGACCTCGGCGCCCGAGCTTTCGGCAAGCGACATCGCCGGCGATTGGGCGGTGACGCGCGGCGGAGGCAAGCCGATCTGCCTGCTGACGCTCGCCAACACAGCCATTGCCGGCGACATTCTGGCGTTGAAGGTGAAGCCGGGCTGCGATGCCTCGGTCACGCGCTTCGGTCCGACCGGCTGGCGCATGGACGAAGGCGAATTGATGCTGATGTCGCCGAACGGGCAGACTTGGCAGTTCGAACAGAGCGATGCCGATACTTGGCAGCGCGTGCCCGAATCCTCCGTGCCGGTTCTCCTGGTGCGGCAGTAATCGAAATCGCCTGAAAAGATAAATGAGAATGAAACAGCACTATCAGGTCGTCATCGTCGGCGGCGGCCCGGTCGGCGTCGCGCTCGCGGTCGAGCTTGGCCAGCGCGGCATTTCCTGCGCGCTCGTCGAGCGCCGGCGCGAGCCGCAGCGCATTCCGAAAGGCCAGAACCTGACGCAGCGCTCGGTCGAGCATTTTTATTTCTGGGGCGTCGCCGACGAGCTGCGAGGCCGCGCGCATGCTGCCGCCGTCTTATCCGATGAGCGGCATCGTCGCCTATCACGACCTCAACAACGAATATTGGTACGCGCCGCCGCTGCGCGAGATCGTCAATGCCTATTATTTCCAGGACAACGAGCGGCTGCCGCAATATCAGAGCGAACATGTGCTGCGCAAACGAATGGCGCGAGCTCCCCAATGTCGAGGCGCGCTTCGGCTGGATCGCGGAAGCCGATCGCGCAGGACGCCGACGGCGTGCGCGTCACTTGCGCCGAGGACGGCGGCGACGGCCGCGAAACGCTGCAAGCCGAATATGTGATCGGCTGCGACGGCGGCCATTCCACTGTGCGCGAGCAGGCCGGCATCGAGCGCAGCGGCGCCGATTTCAACGAGCTGATGGTGCTGGCGCTGTTTCGCTCGCGCGAACTGCACGAGAAGCTCAAGCGCTTTCCGCCGCGCTCGACCTATCGCGTGCTGCATCCGGATCTGAAGGGCTATTGGCAATTCTTCGGCCGCGTCGACGTCGGCGAGAGCTGGTTCTTCCATTCCCCGGTGCCGGCGAACACGACGCGCGACAATTACGATTTTCACGGGCTGCTGCAGAAAGCCGCCGGCTTTCCGTTCGCCGCCGATTTCGACTATGTCGGCTTCTGGGACCTGCGCATCGCGGTGGCCGAGAAATATCAGGTCGGCCGCGTCTTCATCGCCGGCGACGCCGCGCATTCGCATCCGCCCTACGGCGCCTATGGGCTCAACAACGGGCTCGACGACGTGGTCAATCTCGGCTGGAAGCTTGCCGCGAAGCTCAAGGGCTGGGGCAGCGACGCGCTGCTGCAGACTACACCGAGGAGCGCCGCCCGATCTTCAAGGAGACCGCGGAAGACTTCATCGAGGCCGGCATCTCGCGCGACAAGGAATTCCTGGCACGCTACAGCCCCGAGCGCGATCGCGCCGAATTCGAGAAAGCCTGGAACGAACACGCCAATGCCGCGGCGCCGCGCGTGATGACTTACGAGCCGCACTACGAAGGCTCGCCGATCGTGTTCGGCCCGCCGGACGGCGTCAGCAGCGCCCGCGGCTCGCACACCTTCAAGGCGCGCGCCGGCCATCACCTGCCGCCGCAACTGCTGTCCTCGGGGCGCAATGTGTTCGAGGAGCTCGGCAGGGATTTCACGCTGCTCGCGTTCGACGGCGAAGACCGTACGGCCGCGGCGTTTGAAAACGCGGCAGCGCGCGCTCGGCGTGCCGCTCAAGATCGTCCGCGACAGCTTTGCCGACGGCCGCACGGCCTATGAGGCAAAGTTGATTCTCGTCCGGCCCGATCGCTATGTCGCCTGGACGGCCGACCATGCGCCCGCTGATGCGGCAGCCGTGATCGGCAAAGCCGTCGGCCGCGGGTAAATCGATTTTACCGAACGAATTGCAGGCGTCCGTCGCTCATGGCGACACAAGCCATGTCGCGGTGTCGGATTGATATTGCGGGTCGAGTGAGCTTTCGACGGCGATTTGAACAAGAGCGCCCAGCATCAGCACAATGAGGACCGCGACGACGCGGACGATGGGTCCGAGCGAAGCGAAAACGGTGTCGGTCGCGTCTGCCCGATTCAGCGACGATATTGTCGCGACTCTCGAGCCTGGCGGGCGAACCAAGTTTGTCGGCATGTTTGTCGGCATGGCGGTCTCCTCATTCCAACTGACCGCTGTTGGTAACGGCCATGGTGACATCGGTTCAAACCATAGATCGGCGGCGGCCGCCGACGACGTGACCTAGGTCACCGGAACCTCAAGGTCGACGGCAAGTTCCAATCTGGAGTTTGGCGATAACGTCGGGCCCGAAAGTAAGCCTTGCCGGCTATATCAACTTCAGCCCTTTCAGGCTCGCATGCCCGTCCCGACCGACAATAATGTGGTCGTGGACCTCGATGCCGAGGCCGCGCGCGACCTCGACGATCCGTTTTGTCATCTCGATATCAGCGCGCGACGGTGTCGGATCGCCTCCGGGGTGATTGTGCACGAGGATGATCGCGGTCGCCGAGAGTTCCAGCGCCCGCTTGACCACTTCGCGCGGATAGACCGGCGTGTGATCCACCGTGCCGGTCTGCTGAATCTCGTCGGCAATGAGCTGATTGCGCTTGTCGAGAAAGATCACACGGAACAGTTCGCGGTCGGCGAAAGCTTGCGCGCCGCGGCAATAATCGAGGACGCTCGCGGACGACGACAGAACGAGGCGCTTCTTCACCGCGCCGCGCAGCAACCGGCTCGCTGCCGCCTGCACGATCTTGAGCTCGGTGATGCCGGCGTCACCGAGCCCTTTGACCTCGGCAAGGCGGGATTGCGGCGCCGAGATCACCTCGGCAAACGAGCCGAATTTTTCCAGGAGCGATTTGGCGAGCGGCTTGACGTCGCGCCGCGGCAGGGCGCGAAACAACAAAAGCTCAAGAAGCTCGTAGTCGGATAAGGCATCCTGCCCGGCCTCGCGGAATCGGCCGCGCAGGCGCTCGCGATGGCCGTGATAATGCGGCGACGCGTCAGCAGGGCCGCGGTCGCTTTCGCCTTTCTTGTCCGACATGCTCAAAGCTGAATTTCGTACGCAACCCTCATGCCGCATCAGTTGCCTGCGGCCCTTGCCAGCACGGCAAGGATGCCCGGATTGGCGGATTTTGCAATCGGGTTAGGCGGGCGAGCTCACGCCGGGTAAGGCGGCTTGTCCAAGCCCCCGGGCGACAGCGTGAAAATCTCGACGCCGGTTTCGGTCACGCCGACCGAATGCTCGAACTGCGCCGACAGCGAGCGGTCGCGCGTCACCGCGGTCCAGCCGTCGGACAAGACTTTCACATGCGGGCGGCCGAGATTGATCATCGGCTCGACGGTGAAGAACATGCCGGGCTTGAGCACGATGCCTTCGCCGGGACGGCCGACATGGACGATATTCGGCTCGTCATGGAACAGCTGGCCGAGGCCGTGGCCGCAGAAATCGCGCACCACGCTCATATGCTGCGCCTCGACGAAGGTCTGGATGGCGTGGCCGATATCGCCGGTCGTGGCGCCGGGCTTGATCGCGGCGATGCCGCGCATCATGCCGTCATAGGTGACCTCGATCAGCCGTTCGGCGCGGCGCGGGATCTCGCCGACCGGATACATGCGGCTCGAATCGCCGTGCCAATTGTCGAGGATCAAGGTCACGTCGACATTGACGATGTCGCCTTCGCGCAGCGGCTTGTCGACGGGGATGCCGTGGCACACCACGTGATTGACCGAGGTGCAGGTCGATTTGCGGTAGCCGCGATACATCAGCGTCGCCGGCGTCGCGCCGTGATCCATGCCGAACTGAAAGACCAGCCGGTCGACATGCTCGGTGCTGACGCCAGGCTTGATCTCGCCGGCCAGCATGTCGAGGCATTTGGCGGCGAGCTGCCCGGCCTTGCGCATGCCCTCAAAGGCGCTGGCGCCGTGAATCTTGATCTGGCCGGTTTTGCGCAACGGCGCACAGGCCGCGTCGACGTAAGTCATGTTGAGATAGAGCGAAAACGATGTGGAGTTGCTGGCAGCAATGTAAGCATAAGTGCGCCTAACGCAAGCAAACTGCGCCGATAGGGCAAACGCCCGCCCAGCGGTGCGAAGCGGCAGATGGAACCGGTTTCTTCGCGGGAAATCCGGCCGGAAATGGCTTCCTCAAGCGGCGATCCTGCCGCCCAATTCGTCCTCGATATGGGCGCGGATGATGTCGTCGAACGAGGCCTCGGCCCGAAAGCCGAGCGCCAGCGCGCGGACGGGATCGAACCGGCTCGGCCAGCCGGCGACGATACCGGCGACCAGCGGATCGGGGACGCGGCGGATGCGGGCCACGGTCTTGTCGCCGGCGATCCGGCGCAACGCCGCGATCTGCTCGCCCACGGTGCAGCAGACCCCGGGCATGGTCAGACTGACGCGCGGACCGAGCTTCGCTGCATCGAGCCCCGCCGCATGGATGAGAAAGCCCACCGCTGCGCGCGGGCTCGCATGCCAGTGCAGCACGCTGTCCTCGACCGGCAGCAGCGCTTCCTCGCCGGCGAGCGGCTCGCGAATGATCGAGGAAAAGAAGCCCGACGCCGCCTTGTTCGGCCGGCCGGGCCGCACCACGATGCTCGGCAGCCTGATGCCGACGCCGTCGACAAAGCCGCGCCGCGTGTAATCGGCCAACAGCAGTTCGACCATCGCCTTCTGCGTGCCGTAGGACGTCAGCGGCGTGCGATGAAAGTCGTCGGCGATGGCTTCCGGGAACGGCGCGCCGAACACGGCGATCGACGAGGAAAACACCAGGCGCGGCCTGTAGCCGTCGCCGATGGCGCGGACGGCTTCAAGGAGCGCGCGCGAGCCGTCGAGATTGACCCGCATGCCCTTTTCGAAATCAAGCTCAGCCTCGCCGGAGACGACGCCGGCGAGATGAAAGATCACGTCCGGCCGGCCGGCGACCGCCATGCGAGCCGCTGCCGGATCGGCAATGTCGGCCGCGGCCGTCTCGGCTCTGCCGGTAAATCTTTCCGGCCTCTGCGGCGCGACCACGTCGATGAGCGTCAGCTTGTCGATGGGCTTGCCGTTGAGCGCCTTCATATCGGTAAGGCGCGCGGTGAGTTTGCGCCCGATCATCCCGGCGGCGCCTGTAATCAGAATGTGCATGCTGATGTGCGGCCGATCATCCGCAATCGCGGATGATGGCGTCCCTCCCTAGAGCGCCATCCCGCCGTCGACAAGATGGGCCTGGCCGGTAATGTAGCTTGCTTCGTCGCTGGCAAGAAAGAGGGCCAACGCCGCGACTTCTTGCGCCTTGCCGAGCCGTCCCATCGGCTGGCGGTCGACAAAGGCTTGCCGCACCGCGTCGGGCGGCTGGCCCGTCGCCTTCGACTGCGCGGCGATGCGCTCTTCGAGCGACGGCGATTCGATCGTGCCGGGGCAAACGGCGTTGCAGCGGATGCCTTGCTTGATGAAGTCGGCGGCCACCGATTTGGTGAGCCCGATCACCGCCGCCTTGGTCGCGCCGTAGGCGTAGCGGTTCGGCACGCCGCGAATTGACGACACCGCCGAGGAGATGTTGACGATGGAGCCGTGTTTCTTTGCCAGCATCGCCGGCAAGAACTCCTTGATCATGCGATGCATGGATTTGACGTTGAGATCGAACGAGAAATCCCAATCCTTGTCGGTGCAGTCGAGCACCGAGCCGTTGGCGACGAAGCCCGCGCAATTGACCAGGATGTCGAGCGCGCCGAACTCGGTCGCGACCGACTTCGCCAGCGCGTCGATGCTCTCTTGCGAGAGCACGTCGAGTTTTTGCCGCTTCTTGGCCTTGAGATCGGCAAGCTTGTCGTCGGCGAGGTCGGTCGCGATGACAATGCCGCCTTCGGCAATGAGCGCTTGCGCAATGGCGCGGCCGATACCCTGCCCTGCCGCTGTCACCAGCGCGACTTTGTTTTGCACTCTGCCGCTCATGGTGGGCTCCCGTTCAATGCTCCGAGACTGACTCTTTGAATGCCCTTAGCGTCAAAATTCTCCGGCGCCAGCCAGCGCTCGAAATTCTTCTTGCGCTCCGGCCATTCGCTGTCGAGCATCGAGAACCAGGCATTGTCGCGGTTGCGGCCCTTGGCGATGAGGTGCTGGCGGAACGTGCCTTCGTAAACAAAGCCATAGCGCAATGCGGCGCGCCGCGACGCGGCGTTGAGCGCATTGCACTTCCACTCGTGGCGCCGGTAGCCCAGCGTCTCAAATACGTAACGCGCCAGAAGGTATTGGGTTTCGGTGCCGAGCGGCGTGCGCTGCAGCTTCGGCGAATAGAGTACGTGACCGACTTCGATCACCCGCATTTCGGGCTCGATGCGCAACAGCGTGACGTAACCGACCGCGCGATCCGCCAGGTCGATGATGGCATAGGCATAGGGATCGCTCGCCGCCGCGCGCTTGGCGATGAACGGCGTGAATTCCGCCTCTGTCGCGAACGGGCCGTCGGTCGAAATATAGGTCCACACCGGATCGTGCCCGCCGAATGCCTGCCACAGGTCGGCTGAGTGTTCGGCTTTCAGCTTTTCCAGCCGCCCGTAACGGCCCTTGAGCGCGACCGGACCGGGACGCTGCGCCGGCGTGGTATCGACCGGCAGGCCGATGGGCTGGCCGGTTTGCGGATGGGGCTCGGAATTGTCCGTCATGATCCGCTCCGCGCGCGATCGGCGCGAAAGAATTTGTTCAGCTCCTGGTTCGTGATCAGCCCGTCAAAGCCGTCGAACTTGCCGTCTTTGGCAATCTCGGTGGCAACGCGGATGAAAGCGTGCATGGCGACGCGGGCGAGTGAGCCGCCGACGCTGATCCGGCGCACGCCCATCGCGGCGATTTCGTCCACCGTAAAGCCGAAGGCGCCGCTATTGAGGAAATTGACCGGCTTCGGCGCCACCGCTTTGACAACGGCTTCGATCTGCTCGCGGGTCCTGATGCCCGGCGCATAGAGGCAATCGGCGCCCGCCGCTGCATAGGCCTTCAAGCGGCGGATCGCATCGTCGAGATCGTTGACGCCGCGGATGAAGTTCTCGGCGCGCGCGGTGAACACGACGTCGCCGCCGGCACGGTCGATCGCTGAGCGCGCAGCTTTGACGCGCGCCACTGCCGTGTCGAGATCGTAAAGCGGCAGCACGCCGTTGTTCGGCGAATCCTCGATCGACAGTCCGGCCACGCCGGTTTCGATACAGCGCGTCACATTCTCGGCAACGCCGTCGAGGCCGTCGGCAAAACCGTTCTCGAAATCGGCATTGAGCGGCACGTCGGCCGCGTCCGCCAGCTCGCGAAAATGCGCCAGCACCTGATCGCGGCTCTGCGCGCCGTCGGCATAGCCTTGGGTATGGGCGTGGCCCGAGCTGGTCGTCGCCAGCGCTTTGAAGCCGAGCCCCTGCAGATAGCGGGCGCTGCCGACATTCCACGGATTGGGAATGACGAAGCAGCCGGATTCGTGAAGCTTACGAAAGGTCTTCCGCTTGTCGGCGGTCGAAGGGTGATTCCCGGTCATGGCAGATCCCAGCAGGCATTGATGCAGAACTTACTTCGTTGGAGCATGATCTTTTCGGAAAACCGGTTTCCGCTTTTCCGGATCATGCTCTAGTGATTATCGCGCGGCACGAATTTTTGCGCCACCCGCTGATATTTCACCGCCGGCTGCAAGACCATGCCGCTGCCGAGTTGGTCGACCATGGCGCGTTGAATTTCCTGCCACGGCGTCTGGCTCGGCGGATAATGATAGCCGCCGTTCGCCTTCAAGTGCGCGGCGCGCTCGGCCATTTCTTCGGCCGGGATCAAAATATCCGCGGTGCCTTTGTTGAGATCGACGCGCACGCGGTCGCCGGTCTTGAGCAGCGCGAGCCCGCCGCCGGCCGCGGCTTCCGGCGAGGCGTTGAGAATGGACGGCGAACCCGACGTTCCGGACTGCCGGCCGTCGCCGATGCAGGCAAGCGCGGTGACGCCCTTTTTGATCAAAGCCGCTGGCGGCTGCATGTTCACCACTTCGGCGGAGCCGGGATAGCCGATTGGGCCCGTTCCGCGCATGAACAGGATCGTGTGCTGATCGATCGCGAGCGCCGGATCGTCGATGCGCTTGTGATAATCCTCAGGGCCGTCGAACACCACGGCACGGCCTTCGAAAGCGTTGAGGTCTTTCGGGTTGCTCAGATAGCGCGCGCGGAATTCGTCCGAGATCACGCTCGTCTTCATGATGGCGTTGTCGAACAGATTGCCGTGCAGGACTTTAAAGCCGGCATGCGGCTTCATCGGCTTGTGATAGGGCCGGATGACTTCGGGATTGTTCACTTTGGCCGGCGCCACATTCTCCGCCATGGTGCGGCCATTGATGGTGAGCGCATCGCCGTGGAGCCTGCCGGCGCCGAGCAATTCGTGCATCACCGCCGGCAGACCGCCGGCGCGATAATAATCTTCGCCGAGATAGGCGCCGGCCGGCTGCATATTGACGAGGAGCGGCACGTCATGACCGACCTTCTCCCAATCCTCGATGGCAAGCTCGACACCGATATGCCGGGCGATGGCGTTGATATGAATCGGCGCATTGGTCGAGCCGCCGATCGCGGAACAGGCGACGATCGCGTTCTCGAAGGCGGCGCGCGTCAGAATGTCGGAAGGCTTGAGATCCTCGCGCACGATCTCGACCGCGCGCAGGCCGGTCGCATAAGCCATTTGCGCGCGCTCGCGATACGGCGCCGGGATCGCGGCGCAGCCGGGCAGCGACATGCCGAGCGCCTCGGCGAGCGCATTCATGGTCGAGGCGGTGCCCATGGTGTTGCAATGGCCGATCGAGGGCGCGGAATCGGCAACGATATCGATGAATTCCTTGTAGCCGATCTTGCCGGCCGCCTGATCCTGGCGCGCCTGCCAGATCAACGTGCCGGATCCCATCAGCTTGCCGTCGTGGACGTAATCGAGCATCGGCCCGCCGGACAGAACGATCGCCGGCGTGTTGACCGTTGCCGCCGCCATCAGGCACGCGGGCGTGGTCTTGTCGCAGCCGGTCATCAGCACCACGCCGTCGAGCGGATAGCCGAACAGCACTTCGACGAGGCCGAGATAAGCGAGATTGCGATCGAGCGCCGCGGTCGGGCGCTTGCCGGTTTCCTGGATCGGATGCACCGGAAATTCGAAGGCAATGCCGCCGGCGTCGCGAATGCCTGCGCGCACGCGCTGCGCCAATTCGAGGTGATGGCGATTGCACGGCGACAAATCGGAGCCGGTTTGCGCGATGCCGACGATCGGCCGGCCCGACGTCAGCTCTTCACGCGTGAGACCGTAATTGAGATAGCGCTCGAGATAGAGCGCGGTCATGCCGGGATTGTCCGGATTGTCGAACCACAATTGCGAGCGCAAGCGGTGACCCTGTTGACCTTTGCCGTTTTTGCTCATCACCGCCTCCGCTTTCATTCGCGCAATGCGCGTGATGCCTGCAATGCGATTTCTGCAAGGCTGGTTCCACGCTCGACCTGTTTGTCGATTTAACGCCGTAGCCGCGGAAAAATCTGCACCCGACTGGAGATAAAAAAGCCGCCGCCTCACGGACGGCTTTTGCCCCAAAAGCGCCGCTGCGAGGCGGCCATTGCAATGCAAAATACAGGCGTAAAGCAGCCTATAAATTCTACATTAATTCATTGATTTATATAACTATTTTGTGAAGACCATCGCTATTGTGCGGTGCCAAATCTCCATTACCTAGGCGGTCAAGGGTGATGACTGCAGATGGAGAATTCGTATGAAGTCGCTCAACATCAAACTGGCCCTGTCGGCGCTCGTCATTGCCGCACTCGCGACGCCGGCCTTCGCGCAGCGCCCGCATCAGCGCGTGGCGAGCCAGCCGTTGCAGTCGCAGGACTATGTCGGCGGCGGCGCCTATCAGAACGTCGCACCGCTGCACTATCCGGATTTCGGCGCTGACCGCACCGGAAGTCTGGAAGCTGAGGAATCCGGCGCCGCGTTCAGCCTCGGCCGCTAAGCGGCCCGCGACACTGTTAGTAAATGCGTTGGGAAGCCCCGGATATTTTCCGGGGCTTCTCATATTTTTGCCCCAGGTTTTTGCGCAAGGTTTGCATTTGATCGGCGGTTAGGCTGAACTGCGCCGCGTCATAAAATGCCGGGGGAAATGCCATGCTGAAAACCGTCGCCGCCTTCGATCGTATCGGCGAGGAAAACGCCTTCGCCGTGCTGGCGCGCGCCATGCAGCTTGCGGCGTCCGGCCGCGACATCATCAATCTCGGCATCGGCCAGCCCGATTTCCGCACGCCGGATTTCATCGTCGAGGCGGCGGTGAAGGCGCTGCGCGACGGCCATCATGGCTATACGCCTGCCGTCGGCATCGTGCCGCTGCGCGAAGCGGTAGCCGCCGATCTGCACAAGCGTTTCAAGGTCAGTGTGTCGCCGGACCAAGTGATGATCATGCCGGGCGGCAAGCCGACCATGTTCATGTCGATCCTGATGTTCGGCGAGCCGGGCGTCGACATTCTCTATCCCGATCCCGGCTTTCCGATCTATCGCTCGATGATCGAATATACCGGCGCGCGGCCGATTCCGGTGCCGATCCGCGAGGAAAACAATTTCGCCTTCTCAGCCGAGGAGACGCTCAAGCTGATCACGCCGCAGACGCGGCTGCTCATTGTCAACTCGCCGGCCAATCCGACCGGCGGCGTGACGCCGAAATCCGAAGTCGACAAGCTTGTCGCCGGCCTCGAGCGTTTTCCCGATGTCGCGGTGATGTCGGACGAGATCTACGACCACATGGTCTATGACGGCGAGACGCATGTCTGCTTGCTCTCTTACCCCTCGATCCGCGATCGGCTGATCCTGCTCAATGGCTGGTCGAAGACCTATGCCATGACCGGCTGGCGGCTCGGCTACGCGATCTGGCCGGGAAAGCTCTACGACTTCGCGCGCAAACTCGCGGTGAACCTGCATTCCTGCGTCAATGCCTCGGCGCAATATGCCGGGCTCGCAGCCCTCACCGGCCCGCAGGACGAAGCGCACAAAATGGTCGCCGAGTTCGACAAGCGCCGCAAAATCGTGGTCGCCGGCCTCAACAAGCTTCCCGGCACGTCCTGCGCGACGCCGACGGGCGCGTTCTACGCCTTCCCCAATATCAAGCACACCGGCTGGAAAGCGAAGCCGCTGGCGTCTGCGCTGCTTGACGATGCCGGCATTGCGCTGATCGGCGGGCCGGATTTCGGCATTCTCGGCGAAGGCTATATGCGCGTGTCTTACGCCAACTCGACCGAGAATATCCTGAAGGCGCTCGATCGCATGGGCGAGTTTCTGGCGAGCCGCAAAGCGGCGTGATGCTCGTCCATTAATTTCTCTGCGTCAGCCAGAAGCCGACAACGACGACGACAAGTCCGATGAGCTGAGACAGGCTCGGCGCCTCGCCGAGCGCGAGAAATCCGATCAGGAGCGTGAACGGCGGCACCAGCGCGGGAAATAAAGCCGCGCGCCCGGCGCCGAGCAAGATCACGGCGCGGGTGAAGAGATAGACCGCGCCGGCGCCCGCGAACAGCCCTTGCACCACCGCTTGAATCAGATTTTGCAGCAATCCGGCGGCTAGAAAATTGTCGAAGCACAAGAACAGAAGCGGCAAGCCTAGGAGCGAGACGAGACTGGTGAGCGCGACCGCCGGCATCGCAGAAATTCGCCACAGCCGCAGCAACATGCCGAACACCGCAAAGGAGCTGCCCGCGGCAACGAACATCATATCGCCGAGAAATCCATGCGCGCCCATCGTATGCAGCGCTTCGATGCCGATGACGATGAGACCTGCCAGCATCGCCAAAGCGCCGAGGACGCGCCGCAGCGGCAGCGCCTCGTTGAGAATGAGACTCGACAGCACGAGACCGCCGAGCGCCGCGCACGAGGGCTGAATGATGGCGCCGTGGCCGAGCGGCACATAGACGTAGCCGTAATAGCTCCACAGCGCGAGCGGCAGGCCGCCGAACAGCGTGATCACGACGGCGCGCCACCAGCCGATGCGGCCGAGATCGCCGAAGCCGCCGATTGCGGTGATGGGAATAAGCGCGAGCCCGGCCCAAACGTAGCGGTGCAAGGCCAGGACCAGAGGCGATATGCCGATGAGGATGCCGTGGCGCGCGGCAACAAAGCCCAGCGCCCAGCACAAGGCGGCGCCCGCGCCGCAAGCTACGCCTATCGCGGTCGCATGCTTTGGAATCGCGGATTGGGCCGTCCGCGCCGGAGAATTGTCCATCGTGGACCATAATCCGCTGCGGTTTGCGAGGACAACACGCGAAAAATCATGCCTGACTTCGCCAATCGCGAAGCCAAGATCAAACGAGCAAGGAGCCAACGAACAAGGATCAGACGAATATGTCGGCGTCGGCGTCTTTGAGGAGATCGAGCCCGCCGGTTGCGACGACTTGGCCGGCATCGAGCCGCACGACGGTCGTTGCGATCCGGCGCACTTCGGCCGGCGCATGGCTGACATAGACGATCGGCACGCCGGCGTCGTCGCGCAAGCGCACCAGATAGGGCAGGATTTCGCGCTTGTGGCCGGCGTCGAGCGACGCCAGCGGCTCGTCGAGCAGAAGCAACCGCGGCCGCATCAAGAGCGCACGGCCGACAGCAACACGCTGGCGCTCGCCGCCGGAGAGTTTGCCCGGCCGGCGCTCGAGCAGGTGTCCGATATCGAGGAGGGCCGCGATGCGCTCGAATTCGCCTAAGTCGCGCGGCGTGCCGCTCATGCGGCGGCCGTAGTCGAGATTTTGGCGCACGGACAGATGCGGAAACAGCCGGCCTTCCTGGAACACGTAACCGATGCGGCGGCGATGCGGCGGCACGTTGATGCGCCTTTTCGCGTCGAACAGCACCGTCGCATCGAGCGAAATCGCGCCGCGATCCGGCGTCAGCAAGCCGGCGATCATATTGACAACGGACGTCTTGCCGGCGCCGGACGGACCGAACAAAGCGGTGGCGCCACCTGCCGCTTCGAATTTTACGCGAAGCGTCAGCGCGCCAAGTTGTTTTTCCACGTCGACCGCGAGCACCATTAGTCTCCGTGGAAGCGGATCGCGGCGCGCCGACTGAGCCATTCCGAGGCGAACAAAGCCGCGAAAGCGAGAACGATCGAGATCAAGACCAGCCGCCCGGCGGCAGCGTCGCCGCCCGGAACTTGCGTCAATGTGTAGATCGCCGCCGAGATCGTTTGCGTCTCGCCGGGAATGTTGGAGACGAAGGTGATGGTGGCGCCGAATTCGCCGAGCGCGCGCGCGAAGCACAAGACGACGCCGGCGATGATGCCGGGCAAAGCCAGCGGCAGCGTGACGGTGAGAAATACGAAGCCGCGATTGGCGCCGAGCGTCGAGGCGGCGTCCTCGAGCTTGCGGTCGATGGCTTCGAGCGCGAGCCGGATCGGCCGCACCATCAGCGGAAAGCCCATCACGCCGCAGGCAAGCGCCGCGCCGGTCCAGCGGAACGAGAAGACGACGCCGAAATGATCGTAGAGAAAAGCGCCGATCAGCCCGCGCCGCCCGAACGAGATGAGCAAGAGATAGCCGGTCACGACCGGCGGCAGCACCAGCGGCAGATGGACAAGCCCGTCGAGCACGGACTTGCCCCAAAATTTTCGGCGCGCCAAGAGCCAGCCGATGCCGATGCCGAACGGCAGCGCGCAGAGCGTCGCCACGATCGAAATGCGGATCGTCAGTTCGATCGCAGTCCAATCGGCAGGCGAAAGGTCGAGCAAAGCGAACCCGGCTGGTTGCGTCTCGCTACGACGTCGGTTTCATCAGAACGGAGAAGCCGTAGCTTTCGAAAATCGCCTTGGCGGCGGCCGAGCGCAGGAACGCGAGATAGGGCGTCACGTCCGGCTTGGCGTTCACGGTCGCGGCCACGGGATAGATGATTGGGTCGTGGGAGTCTTCCGGGAACGTGGCGACAACTTTCACGCCGGGCTCGACCTTGGCGTCGGTCGAATAAACGATGCCGAGCGGCGCTTCGCCGCGCGCGACCAGGATCAGCGCGGCGCGGACATTCGCGGTCATCGCCATTTTCGGCTCGACCGCATCCCAGACGCCGAGCTTTTGCAGCGCGGCTTGCGCATAAAGCCCGACCGGCACCGCTTTCACATCGCCGGTCGCGATGCGGCCGTCGCCGGCGAGCTTGGCGAGATCGAAGCCCGGCTTGATGGCGACGCTGTCGATCTTGGAATCCTTCGGCGCGATCAGCACCAGCTGGTTGCCGAGCAGATTGACGCGGGTGTCATCCTTGATCAGCTTCTTTTGCGAGCCGTAATCCATCCATTTCAGGTCGGCGGAGACGAAGGCGTCGGCCGGCGCGCCGGCCTCGATCTGCTTCATCAGCGCGGAGCTCGCGTCATAGCTCGCCACCACTTTGACGCCGCTCTTCTTGGTGAAAGCCGCATCGACGTCGTCGAGCGCGTTCTTCATCGAGGCGGCGGCGAAAACGGTGATGGATTTGTCTGGTGTCGCGGTTTGAGCCGCGGCGATCTGCGGCGCGGCGGCAATGACGATGGCGGCGGCAAAAGCCGCGAGGATGGTTCTTTTCAGCACGACGGTTCTCCAAAGCAGTGACGCGCGCAAAAGCTGCACGCCGGATCATGTGATCCGCTCAGGCTTAATCTCGACCGCCTTGAGAACCGCCGTTCCAGGCCCATCTGGCGCGCGCACGGCCCGCCGGATGTCGTATTCGGATCATAGGGCCTAGGCCCATGCCGGACAAGCGACGCCGCCGCCGCAGCCCTTTTCACGCGCGATCCCGCTGCTATGGTCGCGGCAAGGTTTAGCCATAAGCGACCGATTTGGGGGCAGCCAATTTGGGGGAGAAGAATTTGCCCGAGCCGGAGACGATCGCAGGCGACTACGACTACATCATCGTCGGCGCGGGCTCGGCCGGCTGCCTGCTCGCCAATCGGCTGTCCGCCGATCCGGATAAGCGCGTGCTGCTGCTCGAAGCCGGCGGCCGCGACAATTGGATCTGGTTTCACATCCCGGTCGGCTATCTGTTCGCCATCGGCAATCCGCGCTCGGACTGGTGTTTTAAGACCGAGCCCGAGCCTGGCCTCAACGGCCGCAGCCTCAATTATCCGCGCGGCAAGGTGATCGGCGGCTCGTCCGCGATCAACGCCATGATCTATATGCGCGGTCAGGCCGCCGACTACGATCATTGGCGCCAGCTCGGGCTTTCCGGCTGGGGCTGGAACGACGTGCTGCCGTTTTTCAAGAAGCACGAAAATCATTTTCTCGGTGAGAGCGATGCACATGCCGCGGGCGGCGAATGGCCGTATCGCCGCGCCGCGCGTGCGCTGGGACCTGCTCGACGCGTTCCGCACCGCCGCCGAACAGGCCGGCATCAAATCCATTGCCGACTTCAATTGCGGCGACAACGAAGGCTGCTGCGCCTTTCACGTCAACCAGAAGCGCGGCCGCCGCGTCTCGACCGCGCGCGCCTTTTTGAAGCCGGTGCTCAACCGGCCGAACCTCCGGCTCGAAACCGGCTGCCTGGTCGAAGGCATTGTGTTCGCGCAAAAGCGCGCCACCGGCGTGCGCTGGAAACAAAACGGCCAGGCGCGCATGGCGCGCTGCCGCGGCGAAGTCATTCTCGCCGCCGGCTCGATCGGCTCGACGCAAATTCTGTTGCTCTCCGGCGTCGGGCCGGCGGAGCATTTGCAAGAGCACGGCATTCCCGTCGTGCTCGATCGGCCGGGCGTCGGCGCGAACCTGCAGGATCACCTGCAGCTGCGGATGATCTACAAGGTCGACGGCATCGCCACGCTCAACGAGCGCTATCACGCCCCGCTCGGCTTCGCCCGCATGTTGGCCGAATATGCGCTGTTCCGGCGCGGCCCGCTGACGATGGCGCCGTCGCAGCTCGGCCTGTTCACCCGCTCCGACAGCGACCAGGAACGCGCCAATCTGCAATATCATGTGCAGCCCTTGTCGCTCGACAAATTCGGCGAGCCGCTGCACAAATTCCCGGCCTTCACCGCGAGCGTCTGCAATGTGCGGCCGACGAGCCGCGGCACGGTGCGGCTGCGCTCGGCAAATCCGTCCGACCCGCCGGCGATCAAGCCGAATTATCTCTCCACCGACGAAGACCGCCGCGTCGCCGCGCGCGCGATCCGGCTGACGCGGCGCATCGCCTCGCAGCCGGCGCTTGCGCCGTTTCATCCCGACGAATATCTGCCCGGCCCCGCTGTGCACGACGATGACGAGCAAGCACTGATCAAGGCCGCGGGCGATATCGGCACCACCATCTTTCATCCGGTCGGCACCGCGAAAATGGGGCTTGCGAGCGATCCGATGATGGTGGTCGACGACCGGCTGCGCGTCTTCGGCATCGAACGCTTGCGCGTCATCGATGCTTCCGTCATGCCGAGCATCACATCCGGCAATACCAATGCGCCGACCATGATGATCGCGGAAAAAGGCGCCGCCATGCTGCGTGAAGACGCCTGAATTATGAAAGCTCCTGCATGATCGAGGCGATGCTGCGCGCGAAATCGATCCTGACCGATCCGCTTCACGAATGGGAAAAGATCGAACAAGAGACGGGCGATCCGGCTTTCGTGCTGACGCGCTATGTCGCGCTGCTGGCGATCATTCCGGCCTGTTCGGCTTCATCGGCGCTTGCCTCATCGGCGTTATCGCAAAGAACGGCACAACGATGCGCGTGCCGATCGTCGACGGCCTGTTCGGCGCGATCTTCGGCTACGTGATGGCCTGCGCGACCGTGCTGGTCATCGCGCTCTTCATCCACCTGCTGGCGCCGATATTCGGCGGACGCCGCGACTTCGACAGCGCGTTCAAGCTCGCGGTCTATTCCTTCACGCCGGTTTGGCTCGCCGGAATTTTTCTGCTGCTGCCGGGTCTGCATTTCCTCGTGTTGCTCGGCTTTTACGGCCTCTATATTCTGTGGCTCGGCGCACCACGATTGACGAAAATGCCGGACGAAATGTCACTGAGTTTCGCCATCGCCATCGCCGCTGGCGCGGGCCTGCTCATTTACGTCGCCGCCACGGTGCAACAGACGATGTTCGGCACGCCGGGGCTCTAACCGTCATCCTGAGGTGCGAGCGAGCGGCCACCTCAGGGTGACGAATTTACGGCGCCCCAACCATCTGCTTGCAGGCCGGAGGCAGCGCCGCAAGCGTCACCGGCGGTCTCGGCTTCGCCGGAGTGGGCGGCGGGGTCGGGTGCAGCGTCGATTCCTTGAACCAGAAATCGAGCTCGTGGCCGCAGCCATCGCCCGGTTCGGGCGGCGGTTGCGGCTTGCATTCGGCACTGTCGGCAGGGCACGCGATGCGGACGTGAAAATGCTCGGCATGGCCCCACCACGGCCGAACTTTGCTGAGCCAAGAACGATCCGATGTGCGATCGGAGCCAGCTTCGCTGCACATTTCCTTCTTGATCGCGGCATTGACGAAAATGCGCGTCGTCGCCGGATCCAGCGCCGCGGTGCGGATCAGCGCGGTGCGCTCGGGCGTCCACACTTTGGCATCGACGTCGAGCCCATTCGGCTGCACCATGTTCACCGCGCCGTCCATTTCGCGCTCCTCGCGCGTCAGAACGTGATCGGGCATCGGCGTGAACCAGATATCGGCATCGAGCCCGATCTGATGGCTGGCATGGCCGGAGATCATCGGTCCGCCGCGCGGCTGCGACATGTCGCCGACCAGAAGCCCGTTCCAATCCTTCTTGGCGTGCGCGGCGAAGCGTTCGAGAAACGTGATCAGCGCCGGATTGCCCCAATTGCGATTGCGCGACAGCCGCATCACCTGCCAGTTCGGGCCGCTGATCGGCAGCGGCACGCCGCCGGCAAGGCAGCCGTCGGCATAGCCGCCGATCGATCGCGCCGGGCCGGCGAGCGGTTCGGTCTTGCGCGCGAACAGCTCCTTGGCCGGAATATTCGGCGCATTCGGATCGGCGAGCGGCGGCAGCGGCGCCGGATTAAGCGTGCCCTGCGGCGTCGGATCGGCATTGGCGTCTGCGGCACGCGCTGAAGCCGTGCTCAACGCGGCGGCAACAAGAGCCGCCGCAAAGGTGCCGATGTGGCGCCAACGAAAAGGGACGAGCATCATGTCTTCCTGGCTGCGGCTTTCTTCTTCGCCCCACTTTCGGTCACGCGCGGGCCCGTTTTGCCGCGATAGGCGACAGCGCGGGCACGACGAAAATACGCTGCCGCGAGTCGCTCGCTCTGTCCAGTTACGAAAAGGTCTTCGCCCCCGGCTTCGAGCGCCAGAAGCCGCTGCTCGGTCGCGGCATGCGGCTCGATAATACCGTCATGCAGAATGTGGCCGACGTTGAGACCGCGTGCGGCGAGCGCCCGCGTGACCAAGAGACAGCGATGGCATTCGAGCGGCTCGCGTTCCGAGCACATCATGCAGGTACGGCGCCGCGCGGCCTCGGCGACAAGACGATCGAGGCCGGCGCGGAAATCCGCCTGCCGCGCCATGGCCTCATAGTCGGCGATGCCGTCGCGGTAGAGCGCGGGATCGCGCGGCCGCCCGCCGAGCTCGACGCCGTAGGCCGCGTAACCGATGCCTGCACCGGCCAAGAGCGGCTCGAGATTCTTGGCCGAGAACCACGGGCAAAACCGCGAGACCGGTGTCGAGCGCACGTCGGCAATCGCGGTCACGCCGGCTGCACGCTGCATCGCAACAAAGCGTTGCGCGGAAATATTGGAATGGCCGATGCTGAAGAGATCGAACGCTGTCATCGTTGCTATTTAATGTGTGACTAGCCTCATCGATAGGCTGGGCTTTAAGCGCGCGATTAACCGTCGGGACGTCGGTAACTTTACAAATAAGAGGGCTTGGGCGTTAAGCTCGACGGCGTTCAGCTATGAGTTGTAGGGTCACAGGCTTAAGAAACAGGGCTGGGAAGTATTATGCATCGAAGCATCTTGCGTCGCTTGCTTTGCATCCGCGTGGTCTGCTCTTTGGCGGTCCTCGGCTGCATCGTTTTTGGTGCGGCAAGCCGCGCCGAGGCGTCCATTGTCGTTTCGATCGACCGCTCCAGTCAGCGCATGTCGGTGCTGGTGGACGGCGCTCCGCGCTACAATTGGCGGGTCTCGACCGCGCGCGCCGGCTATGTCACGCCGCCCGGCACCTATCACCCGCAAATGCTGGCCCGGCGCTGGTACTCGAAAAAATATTACAATTCGCCGATGCCGCATTCGATCTTCTTCTATGGCGGCTTTGCCATTCACGGCACCTACGAGATTTCGCGGCTCGGCGGACCGGCCTCGCACGGCTGCGTGCGGCTCGACCCCGGCAATGCGGCGACGTTGTACGGCCTCGTCGAGCGCGAAGGCATGGGTGCGACGACGATTGTGATTCACTGAGCTCGCCGACCAAATACCGGTCATCCTCCCGAACTGGCGCGCGAGCTGTGCGCTTGGTTGATCGCCCAAACATAAGCGGCGACCGCCGCAACGTCGGAATCCGATAGTGCCGCGCCGCCTTTGGGCGGCATCGGCACCTCGTAATTGTGCGGGCTCGGCACACCGTTCGCGATCGTTTCGGCGATCGATTTGAGACTGCCGTCGCCGATCAGCCAGCGGCCTTTCACCAGCGACGGGGCTTGCGGACCGCCGCGCGCGTCCGAACCGTGGCAGCCGGTGCAGGTGCCGCCGGCCGCCTCGCCGTAGAAGATGCGGTCGCCAAGCGCGACCTGTTCCCGGGTGGCGCCGGGCGGAATGGGCAGCGACGCCGGGCTCGGCCGGCCGTCCGGCAGCCCTGGCTCACCTGAACTCATGGCGGCAATTTTCGGCGCCGGCGCCGGCGCGAGCGCCGCATCGGCCGCACCGTGATAGGTGACGCGCCAGATCCGGCCGTGCTTGTCGTCGGAAATATAGAGCGCGCCGTCCGGAGTCATGGCGAGGCCCGTCGGCCGGAACGCCGCCTGCCCGGGTTCTTTCACCGCACCGGCGAAACCATCAGCGAAGACGATGAAGTCTCCCGCGGCTTTGCCGTCCTTGAGCGGTTGGAACACCACGTTGTAGCCGCCCTGCGGCTCGGGCGCGCGATTCCACGAGCCGTGGAACGCGATGAAAGCGCCGTCGTGATAGGACTTCGGGAACGCGGTGCCGGTGTAGATCAAGAGATCGTTGGGCGCCCAATGCCCGGGGAACGACGCGACCGGGGGCGTTTTCTCGGCGCAGATACCGACCGCGTGGCCGCCGTCGCCGCCATATTCAGGCGCCAGCACGAGCTTTTGCTGATCGCGGTCGTAATAGCATTCCGGCCAGCCGTAATCGGCGCCCTTTTGCAGGAGGACGACCTCTTCGGCCGGCTGTTCCGCGCTTTGTTTGGGCGTGTAGAGCTTGGAAAAATTTTGCGAGAGCTGGTCGCGGCCATGCTGGGTCGCGAACACGCCGGCCGGATGAATCGATGCCGAAACCTTCGCCATTGCGCAGTCCGGTGATGTAGCGCTCGGCAGCCGAGAAATGCTGGCCGGTCTTGTTGGCGTCGTAGAGCCAGGTGCCGGCGCGCGTCTCGAGCTCGGTGCAAGGGTTAAGCCCGAGCGAATTCGGCATGCGATTTTCGGCCTGGCAGGAATTGGTCGCCGAGCCGAGATCGACATAGATATGCCCCTGCGCATCGATGACGAAAGGGTGCATCGGGTGATTGCCGGAGAGCGGCAGACCGGAGACGACGATCTGCGGCGATCCCTGTGGCGCGATCGAATCCGGCGACAAGGCATAGCGGATGATCTTGTCGTTCTGTTCGGCGTAAACGGCACTGTTGTAGAAGGCGATGCCGCTGCCGCCCGCCGAGCCCTGCGGCACGCCGTCGCCGAACCGCTCGATCACATCGGCTTGGCCGAGGCCCTTTGAATCCTTCAGCGCCACCAGAAAACCGCCGGCCGGCGGCGTGTCATTGTGAAAAAAGCGGCCGCTCCAGGTGTTGACGTAAAGCACGCCGTTCGGCGCGACGGTCATGTGGCGGACGTGACCGATATTGTCGGCGAAGACGGTTGCGCAGAAGCCCGGTGCGAGCGTGATGCCGGTATCGCCGTTCGCGCAGGCGTCGGCCTGTGCCTGCGGTGAATTGGATTGCGCCAAAGATCTGGTCGAGAACGACGATCCCGCGAGCAGTATGGCGATGGCAAAGAGTGAAACCGTCGACAAAAGCGCAGCTCGGCTGCGCTGTGGAATTGTCGAGTTCGATGCGGCGGGATATGTAACGGAGCACGTAACGAGACATGGCGATCCTCCGAGTTCCAATCGACTTGTTCTTTTGCGGCACGCTGCGCCGCGATCGAGCCAGCGCGTAAGAGAAAGAACGCCGGTGTGACGGGCGGGTTCCGGCGCGCGTGAGGCTCGCGAACAGGCTGCGGCGGGTCATGATCTCGCTTTTCGTTCGGACGAGCAATCTCGTTCTCGCGGCGCATGCGCCCCCGAGTTTTTGCAGTTGCCGCCACATTGGAAGGGCGAAGAAGGGCGCGGAGGAAAAAGAAAGGGGTGGTGCCCGCCTTTTCGCCGTCCGCCTAAACCCACTTCGCTGTAGCCCGGATTACGCTGCGCTCTATCCGGGCCACGAAGAAAATAAGGAAGCGGAACGCCGACAGACGCATGGTCGTAATATGCCGTGCCGCTGGCACGGCCGCGCATCCTTCGGGATGCGCACATCTATCGGCGTTCCACCGCGGTTCTGACCTCGGGGACTGCGAATCCCAAAGGCCCAGCTCCAGGCCATGCTTCCGGGGACGTGGCAGAGCGCCGATCCCTTGATCCCCCGTCAGGGGGAAGATCCGCACGCAGTTGTTGCGGGTGTTACCCGCCCTCACCTGTCCCTCGTCCAGCGAGCACCTCGCGGCCCAGTCCGTAGTGCTGGGATGCTGATGCCCGAAGCTGCCCGGGAGCGGTTTACAACGCCGCCCGCGGGCACCGCCCTCGCTCCACTGCCCCGGCTTGTCTCCGGGGCAGGTCCTTTACGTGAGCGAGAATTGTATCGTAACATAAACGGTGACGAATGTCAACAGACATGTGACGAGCGTATTCTCTAGGCCACCGCTGGGGCGCACGAAACGCCGGGGAGCCTGCCGCCATCCAGCGAGCGGCGCACTTCGACCGTGGCGGCGCCGATCTTGATACCGGCCGGCAGATCGAACTTGAAGGCGTGGCAGCCGCTGCCAAAGCCGGCCGCCCTCAAGTCGCGGCGAAAACGGTTCGCCAGCGTCTGGCCTAAGAGCCCGCCGCCGACCAGGATATCGAGACAGACCGGCGCCTCCGGCGCATCGCCGTTCTGCGCCCAGCCTTCGATCGCGCGCGGACCGATCGCGTTGACGCAGCCGCGGAGCGGCCCAACGCCAAGCGGATCGGCGGACTGCACCAGACCCGCCCGCCGCGCAATGCCCGCCCGCACGGCGGCAAGGGCATAGCCGTGGTCGAGCCGCGGCGCGCAATATTGCGCGGCGCCCATGGTCGTATCCGTGGTCGCAGCGGTGGCCGCATCCGGATAGAGCGCCCGGAATTCGTGGGCATTGTGGAACATGGCGCGGCTGTCGTCGTCGAGGAACGATTTCGGACCAGGCGCCCTCGGCAATAATCACATCGTGGGTTTCGAGCTCGATGTGGAAGTACTCGATCTTATCGACGCGCTCGGCCTGCACGACCGAGGCGCCGTTGACCAGATCCTTGGCTTCGATCAACGCGCCTTCGGGCAAAGAGCCATCGCAGAATTTGCCGTCAAAATACTCGGCGTCAAAATACTTGGCGTCAAAATACATGGCGTGATGCGGCGAGATCCAAAGGTCGCGCCGCGGCACGTTCCCTTCCAGGGCGTCCGCCTTGATGCAGATCGGCAAAATGTCCTTGCGGCCGGTGATGAAACGTCCGGCGAAACTGCGCCGGCCGATCCATTTGATCGGCCGCACCACGCCGGATTTGGTCATGACTTTGTCGCCGATCTTGAGTTTCTCGACCCGCTTCTCCCCGCGCTTGGTCTGGATCAAGGTGCCGCGGCGATAGCACGGCGTGTTGTTTTCGACGATATCGGTGCCGGCGTTCGGGTCAGCCGACAGATGGAAGAATTCGCCGGTGAAATCTTGCGTCTTGTCGAGCTGCAGCGTGGTAGTGGTGCCGTTCTCGGTAACGTCGAGCACGTTGTTGGCGACGAGATTGGCGCTGCCGTTCGGATCGATGGCGATGTCGGAGAGAACAATACGGTCGCCCGGCGCGAAGCCGGAGATCGTACCTTTCATGCCCGGCGTGTCGTCGAACTCGAGCGTGCCACCCGACCCGGTGAAGTCGACCGTTGCGTCCGCCGTCACCGCGCCGTGGGCCGCGTAAGTATCGCCGTTCTGGACGATCAGCGGGCCAACGCCGCTCAGATCGGACACGTCGAACTGCGTCGCGCCGAGCGCCG
The DNA here is from genome assembly GCA_963761595.1 of uncultured Alphaproteobacteria bacterium. Classification (GTDB taxonomy): domain Bacteria; phylum Pseudomonadota; class Alphaproteobacteria; order Rhizobiales; family Xanthobacteraceae; genus BOG-931. The sequence continues at coordinate 520,443 of CAVXHE010000014.1, read as the reverse complement.
TGCCGAGCTCGGTGATTTGGGTCAGGGTCAGCGTCTCGATATTCGCCGCCGTATCGGCAACGACGACAGTGGACATGATCTCGCCCTGCGGCACCGAGGGCGGATTGGCTGCGTCGACCAGCGCCTGCGCCACCGTCAGCGCGGAAATGAAAGGCGCGGAGCCCAGCGCGGCGACTTGGTCGTCGGCGGGGTCGCTGCTCTGCAGGAGAGCAATGGCGCCGTCGACAATGAATTCGCTGACGCCGATCGCCAGAGCCTGGGTGATCTCGGGCCCCGTGATCGATTCGATATCGAAGGCGGTATCGATGACGACATAGCTGTCGCCGCTCGGCGCATTGACGCTGCCCGGACTTATCTCGTCGAGCGTGAGATATTCGAACAATTGCCCGACGCTGAGCGTGATGTCGATCGACGGCAGCGGGATCGGCGAGGTCGGCGCGCTGGTGAAATTGTAGCCCAGCACATTCATCAAGGTCGCGTCGACCGCCGTGAACGGATTGATGATGCCGGCGTTACTGTCGTCGTTGTAGGCGTTCGCCGGGTAGGTCCCGGCTGTGCCCCACCAATCGCCGAGGTCGCTGGTGTCGCCGGTCGCGAAATCGTTCCATCTGGCGAGAAGGGTCGTGCCGTCGTTGATCGAGAAATAGGCGGGAGTGGAGTCCGGCGTGAGCGCGCGGATACCCGCGCTGCTAAAGCGGAAGAGATCCATGACCGAATAGTCGATCGGCTGATCGGCCTCATACGAACCCCGGCCCAGAATCTCCGACACTTCGTGCTCGACGGAGGCGAGAAAATCCTCCTCCCCCGAGACCGGCGTCTGATTGGGATCGGCGCTGTAATTCCAGGTCTGCTCCGAGTCGGTGGCAAAGCCGATATAGCCGTCGGGATTGGACTCCGAGCTGGTGCCGGCATCGGCAAAGCCGAGCACCTGGGCTTCCGCCCCCGCGACAAAGAGCGAGCCAACTGGATTGCTGGCCGGCAAGCTTGCGTAGGCTTCCGCTTGCGCCTGCGATGTCGCATTGGCGGTGAGGTGCGACACGATCGACGAATAGCTTTCCGCCGGAAAGTTGAAATATTGGCTGCGGCCGAGGAAGCCGGATCCGATTGCGTTGCCGTTATATTCGCCGTAGCCCACATGGTAATAGAGCGTGACCGGCGAGGAATAGGTGTCGGCATAGAGCGCAAACACCGCCTCGACGTCGGTCTTGAACTCAGCCGGGGCCGAAGCCACCGACGAATCCCAGACGATGTCAAAGGTCGCGCCGCGGCCGGTGATGATCGTGGTGCCGTCGTTCTGGCTCGGATCGTTCGGCGGCGCGACGATGAGAATCCCGGCATTGCCGAGCGCGTTGATCTGGTTGTCCGAAAAGACCGCTGGCGTGTCGGTTGCCGCAATCTGCGCGACCGCGCTGTTGCCGGTGTTCGTGCCGCTGGCGTTGAGCTTATCGACGGCGTTGCCGAGATCGGACAATTGCTTCGAGGTCAGCGATTCGAGATTGGCCGCGGTGTCGAGCACGATGACGTGTTCGTCCGGCGGCACCAGGGCCGGGTGTCCGCTCTGATTGTGCAGCACGTCAAGCTGAATGACTTCCTGGGCGTTGATCTCGGCCGTGATGTGGATGCCGGTGCTTTTAAGCGCGTCCTGCTCCGGCCCGCCGGGCGTGAACGTCACCGGCGCATCGGTCGCCGTCATCGACGAGACGTTGAGCAGCGCCGCGAAGTTTGTGATGTCGGACGCGGTCAGCGTCTCGATATTGGCCGCGGTGTCGACAATGTCGAAAATCGCACCGGCGGGAATCGTCGACGGATCGTTTTCGTAAGCGAGCGCCTGCGCGACGGTGATCGACGTGGCCATTGGTCAACCCCTTTGGCTCATACCTGTGACTCAACAACGATGGCTCAAGCGGAAGAATAGGCTCGGCGTCGTCCCTGGCCAATTTTCGCAATTCACGGCTTTCGGTGCAAGCGCGGACAGCCGCGGCCGCGGTACAATAGGACCGATGGTTGCCGTTGATTCTGAAGGTGTCGCTTGTTCAAATATCTGTCGTATTCCGACGCGGCGCGTCAGACATCCACTTTCAAGGCGGCGATAAACGCTTCCTGCGGGATGTCGACCTTGCCGAACTGGCGCATGCGCTTTTTGCCCTCTTTCTGCTTGTCGAGGAGCTTGCGCTTGCGCGACACGTCGCCGCCGTAGCATTTCGCGGTGACGTCCTTGCGGAAGGCGCGGACGGTTTCGCGCGCGATCATCTTGCCGCCGATCGCGGCCTGGATCGGCACCTGGAACATATGCGGCGGGATCAGCTCCTTGAGCTTCTCGGCCATGGCGCGGCCGCGGCTTTCGGCGCGCGTCCGATGCACCAGCATGGCGAGCGCATCGACCGGCTCGCCGTTGACCAGCATCTGCAGCTTGACCAGATCGGCCGGGCTGGTAATCGGTGAGGTGATAATCGAACGAGGCGTAGCCGCGTGAGACCGATTTCAGCCGGTCGTAAAAATCGAACACCACTTCGTTGAGCGGCAGATTGTATTTCACCAGCGCGCGGTTGCCGACATAAGTCAGCTCTTTCTGCTCGCCGCGGCGGTCCTGGCAGAGCTTGAGCACGGCGCCGAGATATTCGTCGGGCGTCAGGATCGTCGCCTCGATCCACGGCTCCTGCATTTCCTCGATATGGTTCGGGTCCGGCATGTCGACCGGATTGTGGATCTCCAGCTGCTCGCCGTTGCGCAGCTTGATCTTGTAGATCACCGACGGCGCGGTCGCGATCAGGTTGAGATTGAATTCGCGCTCGAGCCGCTCCTGGATGATTTCGAGATGCAGCAGCCCGAGGAAGCCGCAGCGGAAGCCGAAGCCGAGCGCGGCCGAGGTTTCCATTTCGAAGGAAAAGCTCGCATCGTTGAGGCGAAGCTTGCCCATCGCGGCGCGCAGATCCTCGAAATCCGCGGCATCGACCGGAAACAGGCCGCAGAACACCACCGGGATCGCCGGACGGAAACCGGGCAGCGGCGCGGCAACGGGCCTCTTCTCGTCGGTGATGGTGTCGCCGACGCGGGTGTCGGCGACTTCCTTGATCGAGGCGGTGAAGAAGCCGATCTCGCCGGGGCCGAGCTCGCCGAGCTCGACGCGCTTGGGCGTGAACACGCCGACGCGATCGACCTCGTAGGCCGCGTCGGTGCCCATCATGTGGATGCGCTGGCCCTTTTTCAGCACGCCGTCGACGACGCGGAACAGCACGACGACGCCGAGATAGGCGTCGTACCAGCTATCGACGAGCAGCGCCTTGAGCGGCGCCGCGGCGTCGCCCTTCGGCGGCGGCAGGCGATGCACGATGGCTTCGAGCACTTCCGGCACGTTCAGCCCGGTCTTCGCCGAAATCAGGATCGCGTTCGACGCGTCGAGCCCGATCACGTCCTCGATCTGCTGCTTGATCTTGTCGGGCTCGGCGGCCGGCAGATCGACCTTGTTGAGCACCGGCACGATCTCGTGATTGTTGTCGAGCGCCTGATAGACGTTGGCGAGCGTCTGCGCCTCGACGCCCTGGCTGGCGTCGACCACGAGGAGCGAGCCCTCGCAGGCGGCGAGCGAGCGGTTGACCTCATAGGCGAAGTCGACGTGGCCGGGCGTGTCGATGAGATTGAGGATGTAATCCTTGCCGTCGCGGGCGCGGTAATTGAGCCGCACCGTCTGCGCCTTGATGGTGATGCCGCGCTCGCGCTCGATATCCATGGAATCGAGCACCTGCTCGACCATTTCGCGCGCTTCGAGCCCGCCGGTGAGCTGGATCAGCCGGTCGGCGAGCGTCGATTTGCCATGGTCGATATGGGCGATGATCGAGAAATTGCGGATGTTGTCGATTGGGGTCGCGGGCATGGGGCGCAGATAACACCGCGCTGCGGTGCGGCAAGTGACAGTCGTCATTCCGAGCGCCGAAGCCGGTCGATGGCCGGGCTTGTCCCGGCCATCCACGTCTTCGTTTGCGCTCAGTCCCAAATATGCGGGATGCCCGGCACCAAGCGCCGGGCATGGCGCTTCGCGGTTCACATGACGAGCCGAATTTCTCAATACCGATACTGATCCGTCTTGTACGGCCCGCTCACCGGGATGCCGATATAGGTCGACTGCTTGTCGGACAGCTTGGTCAGCTTCACGCCGATCTTGTCGAGATGCAGCCGCGCGACCTTCTCGTCGAGCTGCTTGGGCAGCGTGTAGACCTTCTTCTGGTACTTGCCCGGATTGGTCCACAGCTCGATCTGCGCCAGCGTCTGGTTGGTGAACGACGACGACATCACGAAGCTCGGATGGCCCATGGCATTGCCGAGATTCACCAGGCGGCCTTCGGACAGAAGGATGATGCGCTTGCCGTCGGGGAATTCGATCTCGTCGACCTGCGGCTTGACGTTGTTCCATTTCAGGTTCTTCAGCGCCGCGACCTGAATCTCGCGAGTCGAAGTGGCCGATATTGCAGACGATGGCGCGGTCCTTCATCTCGCGCATGTGCTCGATGGTGATGACGTCGACATTGCCGGTCGCGGTGACGAAGATGTCGGCGCGCGGCGCGGCGTCTTCCATCGTCACGACTTCGTAGCCTTCCATCGCCGCCTGCAGCGCGCAGATCGGATCGATCTCGGAGACCATCACGCGGCAGCCGGCCTGGCGCAGCGAAGCGGCCGAGCCTTTGCCGACGTCGCCGAAGCCCGCGACCATCGCGACCTTGCCGGCCATCATCACGTCGGTGCCGCGGCGGATGCCGTCGACCAGCGACTCGCGGCAGCCATAGAGATTGTCGAATTTCGACTTGGTGACGCTGTCGTTGACGTTGATGGCGGGGAACAGCAGCTTGCCTTCCTTCTCCATCTGATAGAGGCGGTGCACGCCGGTCGTGGTTTCTTCCGACACGCCCTTGATGTTGTTGGCGAGCTTGGCGAACCAGCCCGGCTTTTCCTTCAGCGTGCGCTTGATCAGCGCGAAGAAGACTTCCTCTTCCTCGTTCTCCGGCTTGTCGAGGAACGCGGTGTCGCCCTTCTCGGCGCGCAGGCCGTGATGCACGAGCATCGTGGCGTCGCCGCCGTCGTCGAGGATCATGTTCGGCATGCCGCCGTCGCGCCATTCCAAGATCTTGCGGGTGTAGTCCCAATAGTCCTTCAGGCTCTCGCCCTTGACCGCGAAGACCGGCGTGCCGCCGGCGGCGATCGCGGCGGCGGCGTGATCCTGCGTCGAATAGATGTTGCACGAGCACCCAGCGCACGTCGGCGCCGAGCGCCTTCAGCGTCTCGATCAGCACCGCGGTCTGGATCGTCATGTGCAGCGAGCCGGCGATGCGCGCGCCCTTGAGCGGCTGCTTCGGGCCGTATTCCTCGCGCGTCGCCATCAGGCCGGGCATTTCGGTCTCGGCGATGGCGATTTCCTTGCGGCCCCATTCGGCGAGGCCGATGTCCTTGACGACGTAATCGGAGGTCGAAAGGGTTTTTGCGGCAGCTGTGCTCGTGCTCATGATGATCCTTTGCGATCCTTTGCCTTTTGGCGAGGGGGCTTTGCAGTTCGGCTGTTCGGCTTCGGGCTGGCTATAGCAGGGCTGCAGCGGCCACGGCAATAAAGATATAAAGATACCTTTATGTCCTTGGTTACAGCGGAATTAAGGGCATTGCTGCCGCGCGCTCCCGAATGCGGGAGCTGCCGAACCCGAAAGCTGCGGCCGGCTCGCGCCGGCGCCCGGCTGCCCCGCGAGGCGCAGATCAACGAGGTTCAGCTCTTCGCCGGCTCCGGCGTCGGCCGCGGCGTTGCCTTGACGACGCCGGCCTGGGTCAGCGCGGCCGCGATCTGCTGCATGCGATTGATCAGATCGACCGCCGCGGCCGGCGGCAACACCAGACGGCAGGCCGGATAGCGGCGGCCGGTGATCTGCGTGTTGGGTTTGACCTCGTCGAAGCGGGTGACGCCGAATTCGATGCGCAGCGTCTGGCCGTCGAAGATCAGTCCGGTGATGGAATTGGCGAATGTCTCTGCCATGTCGGCATTGTCGAGATAGCGGATCGACGCCGGCTGCCGCTCGGTTGGCGCCGGCGGCGGGCTCGCGGCCGGGGCCGGCGTCGCGGCGGGCGAATTGCCTTTCGAGCTTGTCGGTTCGGCCATCTGTTTGTTCTCCTTCAGCGAATGCTTTGAGTGCGAAATGTCTGGACGCGATGGCTTCTTAACTGTCTTTTGTGACGGTTTGGCCGCGCGCGCGTTGCGTTTGGGGGTTCTCGGCATGGTTCGGCTCAGCTAGCCAATCCCAAATCGGAGGACGGATCAATCCGCTTCGCCGAAACGCGTCTCGATGAGCGTTGCCAGAGCGTCGACGACTTCGCGCCGCCTCGGGCCGGTCGCCTCGACGGTAATCGAAGTGCCGGGCGCGGCGGCCAGCATCATCAGGCCCATGATCGACGTGCCGCCGACGGTTTCATTGCTTTCGCCGCAGCGCTTCACGCGCACATCGGCGTCGAATTTCTCGACGGTCTGCACGAACTTCGCGGAGGCGCGCGCATGCAGGCCCTTTTTGTTGCAGATGAGGAAGACCCGGGCCACAGCACCCTTCAGGCGCCGGCTATTGCGTCCGGCACGCTGTCGACCGCTATGGGCCGGTTCGTTCATTTGCCGGTGAGCACGCGGCTGGCGATGGTGACGTATTTTCGCCCGGCTTCCTGCGCCGCGGCGACCGCCTCGGCCAGCGGGCACTCGTCGCGCACCTTGGCGAGCTTGACCAGCATCGGCAGATTGATGCCGGCCAGCACTTCGACCTTGGGCCGGCTCATCACCGAAATGGCGAGATTGGACGGCGTGCCGCCGAACATGTCGGTGAGGATGGCGACGCCGTCGCCGGTATCGACGCGGCGCACCGCTTCGATGATGTCCTTGCGGCGCTCTTCGACGTCGTCGTCGGGACCGATGGTGACGGATTCGATCTGCCCCTGCGGTCCGACCACGTGTTCCAGGGCGGCGCGGAACTCAACAGCAAGCCGGCCGTGGGTAACAAGCACTAGACCGATCATGGAACTCCCCGCGGGCGCGTCCCGGTTGCGCCGCACGAAAGGGTGCTCATCATGACCATCCGAAGCCCCGGCGCAAGGGGCATTTTGAGCTAATTCTGAGGGTTGTTGCATTGCAGTAAAGACGGTCGCTTTGGGCTCCGGCACCGCCCGATGGACCGGCATGGCGGCCGGGAGCTATCCTTTGGAAAAGCCGAGTCCACGAGATTGAACGCAAACTCGGTTCTGAAAGTCTCTAAAAGTCTTGGACCATTATGGTTAACCAATCGCCAATCCGGTCGCCGACGACAATCAACGGTCAGACGGATCCGCATTCGATAGCTACCGGCTGAGGTGAGGAGCGCGAGCACGGCGGGCAAGGCCGAATCGCCCTCCGCGACCGCCAATCGCGGTAATTTGACGCTCTCGAGCGTGACTTCGGCTTTCCGGCAGCCGCTCGGCGTCGGCGGCGGCAGATCGACCACCAGGCCGACGACGGCGCAGGGCTCGTAAGTCGAGCCGGAAGATGCCGGCGCCGCGCACTTCGATCAGCCCGGCGAGCGTCTCCGCCGGCCGCACCAGAAGCCGGCCGCCGGCGCTCTCAAGATGGACGCGGTCGTCGCCGACGAGCCGGGCGAAGGGACAGCGCCCGTCGCCCGCCGCCGTCGATCAGATCGAGCGCCAGCCGCGATTTGCCGGCGCCCGACGGCCCGCGGATCAAGACCGCGCGCGCGCCGACCAGCACGGCGGAAGCGTGGACGGTCGATCCCATAATGCGCATCGCGCGACATCACATCGCCGGCAGGCGCACGATGAAGCGCGCGCCGAGCACTTTCGGCTCGCCATCGGGCGCCCGGCGCGCCCGAGCCGGTTCTCGACCGCAGATCGTGCCGCCATGCGCTTCGACGATCTGTTTGGAGATCGAAAGGCCGAGTCCGGAATTCTGGCCGAAGCCCTGATGCGGCCGGTCGGTGTAAAAGCGCTCGAAGATCTTCTCCAGCGCATCCGGCCGCACGCCCGGCCCGTCGTCGTCGACGAGGATCTCGATCTGGTTGCGCAGCCGCCGGCAGATGACGCGCACCGTGCCGTCCGGCGGCGAGAACGAGCGCGCATTCTCGATCAGATTGTCGACGACCTGGCCGAGCCGCGAATCGTGGCCCGGCACCTGGAAAGCGCGTGCGCCGCCGCCTTCGAAGCGCAGCGTGACCTTGACGCCGTCGTCGCGCTTGACCTCGTTGGCGACGGCGACGAGCGTGGTGAGCAGTTTTGCGAAGTCGACCGGCGCGGACTTCCTGGCGCTGCAATTCGGCATCGAGGCGGCTGGCGTCGGAAATGTCGGAGATCAGCCGATCGAGCCGTTGCACGTCGTGCTGGATGACGGCGAGGAGCCGGCCGCGGCTTTCGTCGGTCTTGGCGACCGGCAGCGTTTCCACCGCCGAGCGCAGCGAGGTCAGCGGATTTTTCAGTTCGTGCGAGACGTCGGCGGCAAAGCTTTCGATCGCCTCGATGCGGCTGTAGAGCGCATTGGTCATGTCGCGCAGCGTGCCGGACAAGATGGCCGATCTCGTCGCGGCGGCGGGTGAAATCGGGAATCTCGACGCGCGAGCGGATGCGCCGGCGCACGCTTTCGGCGGCGTCGGCGAGCCGGCGCACCGGCTCGGCGATGGTGCCGGCGAGCAGGATCGACAGCACGATCATGACGCCGGCGGCGACCAGAAAGACCTTGATGATGGCGAGCCGCTCGGCCTCCACCATGTCGTCGATATCGGCGCCTTGCGTCGAGAGCATCAGCGCGCCGCGCACGGCGCGGAAGCGCTGCACCGGCACCGCGACCGAGACGATGACGTCGCCGCGATCGTTGACGCGCACCATGCTGGCGTCCTGCGCCGTTGAGCGCCTGCGCCACTTCGGAATAACCTCGGCCGTCGTCGGGACCGAGTTCGCGATAGACGCGGCAGGTCGCCGCGCCCGAGCCACATCCGCACGCGCGATGAAGGCGCGCCTGAAGAAGCCCGGCTTTTCCTCGGTCGGCGGCGGCAGATCGAAGCGCAGCACGTCGCCGCGGCCGAACAGATTGCGGCTGTCGACGAGCAGCACGCCGTCGCGGTCGTAGATGCGCGCGCGCGTCTTGGTCGGCGACACCAGCCGCCGCAGGATCGGCGCGACGCGTTCCGGATTGATCGGGAAGTCGATGCCGTAAAGCGCGTCTTCGTTCGGACCGTAGCTTTCGCCCGGATGCAGATTGAGCAGCTTGTCGGGATCGAGCGTGATCGAGGAATCGGTTTCGACGGTCGCCGACGAGGCGATGGCGCCGGCGATGATCTCGCCCTGCACCTGCAGGCTCTGGATGCGCGCGTCGATCAGGCCGGCGCGGAACTGCGAGAGAAAAATGATGCCGATCGAGAGCGCGACAAGGCCGGTGACGTTGAGAACGACAATGCGGCGCGTCAGGCTCGACGAGCTCTGCGCGACAAAGAACTGCGCGCCGCGCTGCCAGCCATCGCGCAGCCGGGCGCGACCGCGCAGCCGCGCCGCGCCGTCGTCGAGACCGAGCCTGCCAGCTCGGCATGGCCATCACGCCTCGACAGCGCCGTCCATGCGGTCCGCGACCTGCGGCGCTGCGGCGGTTTCTTCGCAACGGCGTCGGCGCAGTCTGGCTTCGGGCCCTGCACTGTCTGCGGTTCGATCGAGCACGTCGTCTGCCGGGGTTTGGGTCCTGCCCGCGCAGCGGGCGGACCCCATTACTACCGCACGTCAGCCGCCCAGTCAGGAGCCATGGTTAGCGGGCTACCAAGAGGCCCATCCACGGCATTCTGCGTCTATTTAAGCGTTTATTCCTTGAAACGATAGCCGACGCCGTAGAGCGTCTCGATCATATCGAATTCGTTGTCGCTCGCCTTGAACTTCTTGCGCAGGCGCTTGATGTGGCTGTCGATGGTGCGGTCGTCGACATAGACCTGATCGTCATAGGCCGCATCCATCAGCGCGTTGCGGCTTTTCACCACGCCCGGCCGGCTCGCCAGCGCCTGCAGGATCAAAAATTCGGTGACGGTGAGCGTCACCGGCTCGTTCTTCCAGGTGCAGGTGTGGCGTTCCGGATCCATGCGCAGCAAGCCGCGCTCGAGCACCTTGCTCTCGGTTTCCTTGACCACGATGCCGTCCTTCGGCGAGGCGCGGCGCAGCACGGCTTTGACGCGCTCGACCAGAAGCCGCTGCGAAAACGGTTTGCGGATGAAATCGTCGGCGCCCATTTTCAGGCCGAACAATTCGTCGATCTCCTCGTCCTTCGAGGTGAGGAAGATCACCGGCAGATCGGACTTCTGGCGCAGCCGGCGCAACGTCTCCATGCCGTCCATGCGCGGCATCTTGATGTCGAGAATGGCGAGGTCGGGCGGCGCGGACTTGAAACCGTCGAGCGCCGAGGCGCCGTCGGTATAGGTCGTGATCCGATAGCCTTCAGCCTCCAGCGCGATCGACACCGAGGTGAGGATATTGCGGTCATCGTCGACGAGAGCGATTGTCGGCATGAGCGGCCTTCTAACATGAGTCGGCCGCAAGCATCACCAGCCCCGGCCCCGTATGCCTTTAAAGCCCCATGTGGGGGCGGAAGTGTGACCAGACAAGGCAAAATAGCGGCAAATCCATTAGGGTTCCTTAATGTGGACCCGGCCCAACCGGGGCCTAAGAACCGCTCAAAAGCCGCCCACAGACTAAGGATCCGAACCCGCATCTGGAGCCTTATGGCCGACGCCGACAAAACCGATTTTCCCGCCGCCTCCCCGCTTCCCGGCGCGATGCCCGATCGCCTGCCGGAGAACGCCGCGGGGGCAGCGGGCTTCGATCCCAAAGCTGTCGCCAAAGATCTGTTGCGGGCGACGCGCGCCGGCACGCTTGCGACCATCGACCGCAATACCGGGCATCCGTTCGCGTCGCTGGTCAATGTCGCGACCGACTCCGACGGCTCGCCGCTGATCCTGATTTCGCGGCTCGCCACGCACACCGCCAATCTCGAAGTCGACACCCGCGCCTCGCTGCTGCTTGCGGCGAGCGGCAAGGGCGATCCGCTCGCGCATCCGCGTCTGACCTGCTCGGCGCTTTCATTCCGGTCGCGCGCGAGGATTCCGACGAGCCGCGGGTGCGGCGGCGCTTCCTCGCCCGCCATCCGAAATCCGAGCTCTATGCCGGCTTTGCCGATTTCTCTTTTTGGCGGCTCGACACGGTGTCGGCCCATCTCAATGGCGGCTTCGCCCGCGCCGCCGATCTGAAAGCTGCGGACGTTCTGACCGACATATCGGGGGCCGAGGATTTGATCGCGGCCGAGGACAGCGCGGTCGCGCATATGAATGCGGATCATGCCGACGCGGTACGCCTCTACGCCACCCAGCTTTGCGGCGCGGACGACGGCAAAGCCGGAGGTGATGTCTGGCGCATCACCGGCATCGACCCCGAGGGTCTCGACCTCGCACGCGGCGACCTGACGCTGCGCCTGCCGTTTCCGCAGCGTGTCGCCGATGCTCAGCAATTGCGCAAGCTGGTCGTGGATTTGGCAGCGCAAGCGCGTGCCGGCTTAAAATAAACCGCCGGGTAGCTAAACGGCTTGGCGACGTTTCCGGTGATGCATGCCGTCATCAATGCGTTAAGAACTGGCGGGCAAGAACACCGAGCCAACGCGGCGCGAACGCGCTCACCCCATTTCGCTGCACTGCAGCGTAAGGCGGCGCCGGACTTGGTGCCGGAACGTGACGGGTATGCGCCAGTTAGGCTTGAGCAGAGTTGCTTCTTGGCAGATGCTAGGACGCTCGGATATAGGGTCGCACGCCCGCCGGCCGCGGGCACATTTCCGGAGGCTAGGGTGCAAGAGACGGGCGTAAGGAACGGTGCCTACGGCGCCGACAAATTCGGCTTGACGGACCTCAAAGCGGTCCATTGGAACCTGACCGCAGCCCCGCTCTACGAGCACGCCATCCGCAACGGCGAGGCGACCATTGTCGCCGGCGGCGCGCTCTGCGCCGAGACCGGCCACCACACCGGCCGTTCGCCGAAAGACAAGCACACCGTGGTCGATGCGACGACCGAGAACACCGTGTGGTGGGACGGCAACCGCAAACAAAGCCAAGAGCATTTCGAAAATCTCTATCAGGACTTTCTCGCCCACGCCAAAGGCAAGACGCTCTACGCGCAGGATCTCTACGGCGGCGCCGACACGAAATACCGCATCAAGGCGCGCGTCTTCACTGAACTCGCCTGGCACTCTTTGTTCATCCGCCAGCTTCTGATCCGTCCGGAAGCCGCCGAGCTTTCAAGCTACGTGCCGGACATGACCATCATCGACATGCCGTCGTTCAAACCGGACGCCAAACGCCACGGCGGCCGCGACGGCTCCGACACCATGGTGGCGATCGATTTCACCAGGAAGATCGTGCTGATCGCCGGCTCCTCCTATGCCGGCGAAATGAAGAAGTCGGTCTTCACCACGCTCAACTTCTATCTGCCGGCGCAGGGCGTGATGCCGATGCATTGCTCCGCCAATGTCGGCAAGACGGGCGACAGCGCACTGTTCTTCGGCCTCTCCGGCACCGGCAAGACGACGCTGTCGGCCGATCCGAACCGTATCCTGATCGGCGACGACGAGACCGGCTGGTCGCCTGACGGCATCTTCAATTTCGAAGGCGGCTGCTACGCCAAGTGCATCAAGCTTTCGGCCGAGGCCGAGCCGCAGATCTGGGACGCCACCAACCGCTTCGGCGCCGTTCTGGAAAACGTGGTATTCGATGCGGAGAGCCGCATCCCGGATTACGACAGCGACAAGAAGACCGAAAACACGCGCTCGGCTTATCCGCTCGATTTCATCCCGAGCGCCTCGCGCACCGGCACCGCCGGACATCCGAAGAACATCGTCTTTCTCACCGCCGACGCTTTTGGCGTCATGCCGCCGATCGCCAAGCTCACGCCAGCGCAGGCGATGTATCACTTCCTCTCCGGCTATACCGCGAAGGTCGCCGGCACCGAGAAGGGCCTGGTCGGCGTCGAGCCGGAATTCTCGACCTGCTTCGGCGCGCCGTTTCTGCCGCGGCCGCCGGCGGAATACGGCCGGCTGTTGCGCGACTATATCGCCAAGCACAAGGTCGACTGCTGGCTGGTCAATTCCGGCTGGACCGGCGGCATCTACGGCGTCGGCCGGCGCATGCCGATCAAGGTTACCCGCGCGCTCGTCACTGGCGCGCTCGACGGCAGCTTGCGCAATGCCAGCTATCGCACCGATCCCTATTTCGGCTTCGCGGTGCCGACCTCGGTGCCGGGCATCGAGCCGCACATCCTCTATCCGCAGAAGACCTGGAAGGACAAAGCCGCGTTCGACGAGACCGCGCGCAAGCTGGTCGGCATGTTCCAGAAGAACTTCACCAAATACGAGCAGACCGTGGACGCCGACGTCCGCGCCGCCGCGCCGGAGATTCGCCTCGCGGCGGAGTAGTTCCAGCGGAACATCAGAAAATCGATGTCGAATACTGAAGCTTTATGGCCGGGGCTTTTACTCCGGCCATTTTGTTTGTGCCCTTTAAGACACAGTACGCGCGAGAACCGACAGACCCGGGAACGAGCGGCCGGCAGCTTGGTTTGAACCTGCCCTTGGTTCTCGCAGACCAATGGGCACAGCGTCGCTGCCAGGATCGAGACGCGCTCAGTCCAGCAAGCGACCAAAGCCCAGCGTGCGCTTGCACACGCTGGGCATTTCTTTGTTTGGCGGACTTTGTTCAGGGCCGCGGGCTGTTTCCGCACCCGATGCGACCTTGCCGGCGGCGGAGTGGCCGCAGCGGACAATCAAAAAATTGCGGAACCTCTCGCCGACGCGCCTTTGCGCAGTTCCCTTGAACCTTGCCTCAACTCCCCCTGACCAATCCGCAGCGCCTCTATTGCGCCAATGAGCATCCATCAAAGCAACCCCTGGAGGAGTATCTCGTCATGAAGAAACTTCTTGGTCTTCTTTCGACTTCGGCCATAACGGGAACATTGGCGGCAACGCTGCTCAGCGGCAGCGCGTTGGCCTGGGACAATTGCGGTCATGGCCTGCACCGCAATTTCGCCGGCTACTGCGTGTCGAATTACGGCCACTCATCCGGCTGCCCGTACGGCTACCATCTAGGCTGGAACGTGCACGCCTGCGTTCCGAATTGATGAACAGCTAGCGTCGAGACGCGCTCAATCCAGCAAGCGACCGAGGCCCAGCGTGCGCTTCGCACACTGGGCTCTTTTTGTTTGTTTGGGATTGATCGCTCAGGCCGCCGACTGTTTCTGTATCTCGCGCCCGGCCGGCTTTTTTTCACGCTGTCCTAAGAATGGTAGCGACTAGCAACGCGAAGGTCACTGCTGCCAGCGCAATATCGTAAGGTTGCAGAACGCTCGGCAGATGCGGTTTGATCAACATAATCCAAATAAATTTGGTCCAAAGAAAGAAGCCGACCAATGCCCCCAAAACGATAAAGACCCAAATCAACAAACAAAACTTCGAACTATATTCCATTCCCAGAGTCGGCCCCGTTGCCAACAGCGCATCGTCAACGACCTTCTTATTGTTGACGATATATTCCACGATCGATCCGATATTTCTGGCATCCAGTGCGACGCTGTGAGCGCCATTGAGAAATCTTGTTTCGAGCGCATTGCCCCGCGCTGTGGTGAAACCGTCGAAACCCGCACTGCCAATATCGCGATTGACGAGATCGAACAGCGGACGCTCGAAGAGCGCGGGAAACCATCCGACGACCCAGTCGCTTGATCCCACGTAATTCCGCACGCTGTCGAACTGGGCCTGTACGCTGTCCCAGTCGAAATTTCGTCGCAGGACGCATCCGCCAAATGCGACATTGCCGACTTTCAGCGTCTTGTAATTCCGCAGCGCGCTCGCCAGCACATAGGTGCCGTTGCTGTGGCCGATAAAGTGGACTTTTCGCAGATTCGGAAATCGCGCTTTTATTTCGGTGAACTCGTCCATGAACCAGCGGACGTTCTTTTGCCGGTCGCCCCACAGCAGAAACGGCCCCATGCCGAAATAGCCATAACTGGGCCGGGTGATATAGATTTTCGAGCCGTCATCGCCGTGTTTGAGGCGGTAGGCCTCCTGAAGCGGAGATTTCGAATTGTGAGGTCCACGCTCCCATATCGCGAATTCCGTGGAGAACAATGACCGCTTCGCGCACGAGAGGATCCTCGTTGTCCGGGAGCCTCGTGCTCAATTGCCGCAGCGATTCGATGTCATCGGCGCTGCCTAACGCCTTCGCGATCTTGCCGCGCCGCTCGGGCCCCGAGAGCGGATCATCAAGATCGACAATATCGGCATGACCCGTATTGTGGACGCGCACCCAAATGAAGTCCTTTGCAACCGTCACATCCCGCTGATCTTCGCTTGACACCACGTCGTCCTTGTCGCCCAGCAACTGAATGACCGTCAGCCGCTCTTCGGTCGGCAGCGAACGCATCAATTCAAGCCATTGCAGCCTCAGATTGGCGACGAAGGGTTCACCGCTTTCGCAGCAATGGATGAAGCGGCCGACGCCGATCCAGCGTGAAAAAACGTCGATGAATTTCAACAGCCAGAAGCGGTGTAGCGGCATCTGTTGAGGACGCTTTCGCATCGTCCAGCCGCAATTCATCCCGGCCAGCAAGACCAGTCGCTTGACCTTGCGGACCCATGGCAATACCGGTCGCGACGCGCCGGGTTCCGTATCGAGATCCTCGATGTGCCCGCAACCGTAAACGAGCGCCTTCCAAATCAGCAGCGCGCCCTTGCTGTAGCCGACGAGGATGATGCAGTCGTATTCGACCTGCTTGTAAGCGTCGTGGATTTTCTGGCAGATCTGCTCCGAAACCAGATACGGATCTGCGTTTGAAAGAAAGCCCTCGGGATATTGGAGCGGCAGTAGATCGGCATCGCTCCGGACATTGGCTAGTATCGAATACATGCAAGTGAGGTAAGCACCGGTACCTCGGGTGCCGTGGGCCAGGACTATAAGTGTTTTGCCGCCTTTGATTTGGGGTTCACACGTCACCAATCCTAAGCCGTTCGAATTGGCGATACGCCTGAAGACAATCAGCGAAACGAAGACAACAAAGACGAACGCGGTGCCGACCACTAGCGGCGCCATGATAGCCTCCCCCATAAATTGCGCAGTGACCCACCTGCACGGTAGGGTACCGCTACCAGTACGAGTATTCAATACGCCGCCTCACGCTCACGCGGACGACGCATCGCGCGCCGAAGGCGGCTTTTTTTCAAGCGGTGGGGGACTTGTTCTCGCGTGACGCCGGCTAGGTCTTCTGCATCTCCCGCCCGGCGCGGCGCGCCCAGTTTTCCCAGGCGCGATTGAGCGTGTAGTCATTGACGCGCGCCACGATCTTGTCGACCTCGCCCTTGGTGAGAAACTTGATCTCGCCCATCTTCATCGCTTCCATCTGCAGCTTGGCGCCGACTTCGAGGTAGACCGAGATGAAGACGGCGTGCCGCACCGAGCGGCCGACCACCGTCGCGCCGTGGCCGCGCATCAAGGTCGTCGGATTGGCGCTCAGATGCGCCGCCAGATCGCGGCCCATCGCCATGTCGCTCACCAAGAGCGTGGTGTCGCCGAACTTGTCCTGCAAATCCCAGATCGGCACTTCGTGGCCGCACGACGCGCACATATGCAGGAGCGGCTTGAGCTTCTTTCCGGTGACGCCGAACGGGATCACGCTCGGCGAATGGTTGTGCACCACCGCATGCACGTCGGGCCGCGCCTCGTAGATCGCGCCATGAATGAAGCGCTCGAGATAGGGCGTGCGGCCGCGCTCGTCGATCGCCGTGCCGTCGAGCCGATATTCGACAACGTCGTCCTTCTCGATGCGCTCCGGAGCGCGCGCCCGCGACAGAAGATAATGGTCCGGCTTTTCGGGGTGCCGCGCGCTGACGTGACCGAAGGAATCGACGATCCCCTCGTTGGCCAGGATCCGGTTGGCGGTTACTATTTCTTCCAAGACGAAATCGAGCTTACTCATTAAGGCGCTTCTCCCATTTACGGGGCGTTCCTTAGCATGATCCCGAAAAGTGGGAACCGGTTTTGCGGTATTCCCGATGCGCAGGAGCGGCAGCGGGTCGCGGGACTTCCCCGGCGGGCTACGCTATGCCAAAAGCTCACGCCCGTTGGCTGGGTTGGCATTGGGTTGGCTTAGGCTGGGCCAGGTTCTTCTTTGAGGTTCTTACGAAATGCTGCGACGTTTTCAATTCACCGTGGTTCTCGGCGTCCTTGTCGTTGCGGCGGCAGGCTTAGCCCATTCATGGAGCCGCGCCTTCGCCGAAGACGCCGCGAGCTATCCCGACCGGCCTATCCGAGTCATCGTCTCGGTGCCGGCCGGCGGCGGCGTCGATACCGTGACGCGGATCGTCACCGACAAGATGCGCGTGCCGCTCGGCCAGCCGCTGATCGTCGAAAACAAGGCCGGCGTCGGCGGCTCGGTCGCAGCCGAAACGGTGTTCAAATCCGATCCCGACGGTTACACGCTGTTGGCCTCGCAGCCGTCGCCGATCACGACCAATCCGGTCCTCTATAAATCGCTCAATTACGATCCGACGCAGCTGGTGCCGATCGCGATCATGTCGCACGTGCCGAACGTGGTCCTGGTGCGCAAGGACTTCCCGGCCAAGACCGTGCAGGAATTGATCGAATACGCCAAAGCCAATCCCGGCAAGATCAACTATGCGTCGCAAGGCATCGGCACCACCTCGCATACCACCGCCGAATTGTTCCAGGCGATCACCCATACCAAGCTGACGCATGTGCCCTACAAAGGCACCGCGCCCGCGATCAACGATCTCCTCGCCGGCAATGTCGATCTGATGTTCAACGAGCTTGCGACCTCGCTCGAATTGCATAAATCCGGCAGCGCGCGAATTCTCGCGGTGACGGTCAAAGACCGCGTGCCGGCGCTGCCGGACATTCCGACCTTGGAGGAATCCGGCGTTACCGGCTGCATCTCCGACACCTGGCATGCCATCACGGCGCCGCCGAAAACTCCGGACGCCATTGTCGGAAAGCTCAATGCCGCGGCGAATGCCGCGATGCACGATCCGACGCTCCTCGAACGTTACAGCGCGCTCAGCATCAGCCCCGGCGGCGGCTCGCCAGCCGAGGTGGCCGCCTTCATCAAGCAGGAGACACAGCGCTGGAGCGACGTCATTCGCTCAGCCGGAATCCAGCCGCAATGATTTTTGCCGATTGGTTTTGAATGCGGGCCAGCATCGCCAGATTGTTCAACGACCGCGACGCCGAATTAGCCGGCAAGATCGCCGGCATTTACGGCGTGCTGATCGCCGCCAATGTGCTGGCCTGGATCTGGGCGCTGGTCGCGTTCCACGATTACCCGGTGCTGATCGGCACGGCGTTTCTGGCCTATACGTTCGGCCTGCGCCACGCCGTCGACGCCGACCATATCGCGGCCATCGACAATGTGACGCGCAAGCTGATGCAGGAGGGGAAAAGGCCGCTTGCCGTCGGCTTGTTCTTCTCGCTCGGCCATTCGACCATTGTCGTTCTGGCGTCGGCTGCGATTGCGCTGGCGACGGCCGAACTTGAAGGCCGGTTCAATACGCTCAAAGTGGTCGGCGGCGTGATCGGCACGTCGGTATCGGTGATCTTTCTGTTTCTGGTCGCGGCGGCCAATTTCATCATCCTCTGTTCGGTCTATCGCACCTTCCAGCGGGTACGCCGCGGCGGCACCTATATCGAAGAAGACGTCGATCAGCTGTTGGCGCAGCGCGGCTTGCTCGGCCGGCTGTTCAAACCGATGTTCCGCTTCGTGTCGCGGAGCTGGCATATGTATCCGCTCGGCATTCTGTTCGGGCTCGGCTTCGACACCGCAACCGAGGTCGGGCTGCTCGGCATTTCGGCGGCGGAAGCGTCGAAGGGACTACCGATCTGGTCGATCATGGTGTTCTCAGGCCTGTTCACCGCGGCGATGTCGCTCGTCGACACGACCGACGGCGTGATGATGCTCGGCGCCTATGGCTGGGCGCTCACCAAGCCGGTGCGCAAGCTCTATTACAATCTCACCATCACCTTTGTTTCGGTCGTGGTCGCGGTGCTGATCGGCGGCATCGAAGCGCTCGGTCTGATCGCCGACCGCATGAGTCTCGAAGGGCCGTTTTGGTCCTTCATCGGCGCGCTGAACGATCATTTCGGCAGCCTCGGCTATCTGATTATCGCTATCTTTGTCGGCTGCTGGCTGATTTCGATCGCGATCTATCGGCTCGGGCGTTTCGATCGCCTGGAACCTGCGGGCTAGTGCAGCAAACGAAAAATCCGGGAACCCTTTACGCCCGCGCGTTGTTTGCTTACGCTTTGCCGTCGGCGCGTGAAACTGCAAATATTTTTGCGAGGCGTCATGAATAAGCCCGATCAAGTCGTCAACGATATTACCGCTCGTTATTTGCTCGTGCTCGGCGCCGCGGCCGCCGATCTTTGGAGCGAGCTGCCGCACGACCTGCAGCACGCGCTGTTCGAGCGCGCCGTCGTGCTCGGCCATCAGCGCGAGGAGGACGAAAGCCTGCGCGAGCAACTGGCCAAATTTCTGCACGATCATCACGCCCGGACGCTGCCGCGGTAGATTTGCGTTTGAGCATGATCTTTTCCGAAAACCGGTTTCCACTTTTCGGGATCATGCTCTAAGCGCTTTGAGGCGGCGGCAAAGCGCCGCTTGTGATGGCGCCGGCAGGGGTTACATATTGACGGGGCAGGTGCTTGACGACGCAAGTGCTTGAGGATGCAAGTGCGTGTAGCGGGTGCGCCATCCGGCGATGTGGGGACGAAAATGGCAAGCAATTCAAACGAGCCGGAGCGGCCTCGCGCAGAGCCGGAGATCCTCCCGCCGGACCGCAGCGGCAGGAATACGAGCGGCCAGAGCTGGCCGCCTCCCCCTTATGGCTATAGGCCGGGCAGCAGCGGCACGCATCGGATTTTCGTCAGCAGGATCGGGCCGCTCGGCTTCGGCCTGTTCATGCTGGTGGCCGGCCTTTTCGCCGCTGTGCTGCTCTTGCTTTTGATCGGCACCGCGCTGATCTGGCTGCCGTTTATCGCAGCGCTTGTGATCGTCAGCGCCGTTGTCGGCGTGTTGCGCCGGCTGTGACCGGCCGCGACCGGGCTCGCGCGCCATACACCGCGCGTTAACCATGATCCCTTATGAATTGATTAACCATACGAAATACGTGTGGCGGTAAACTGTTGTCCGCAGTTCGGCCAAAGCGGGCGGCAATAAGTTTGCCGAGTGATCGCGCGTTGTGAATGCGAGTAGCGAATGTTCGATGCGCCGCGTCAGATCAGACCTGTAGCCGTCGGTGCCGGTGACGTCGGTATTGGCTTTGCACCGCTGGCGCAGATCGATTTCGGCAAGACGCTGTCGACGCTGTGGCGCGGCAAGTGGACGATCGTCCTCTCGGCCCTGGCGGCGCTGGCGCTGGCGCTCGTCTTCATCGCACTGGCGCCGCGCCAATATACGGCGGCGACGCAAATCCTCATCGACCCGACCGATCTGCTCGCCGTCGGCAATGGCACGACGCCGTCGGCGCCGCAGAGCGACGCCGGTCTCCTCCAGGTCGAAAGCCAGGTGCGCGTTTTGGGCTCGGACGCCGTGCTGCGCCGCGTGGTCACCGGGCTCGAGCTCGACAAGGATCCTGAATTCGCCGGCCCGCGATCGCCGCTGCGCGCGCTGGGCGAGGATGCCCTTGCCGTCATCGGCATCCGCAGGGACACGCTGTCCGACGACCGGACGCTTGCGGCGCTGAACGAGCTCAGGCGCCGCGTCGTCGTCAAGCGCGACGAGCGCACCTATGTCGTCGAGGTCGATGTCACGACCCGCGATCCGGAGAAATCGGCGCGCATCGCCAATGCCATCGCCGACGCCTATCTCGCCGAACAGACGCAGATTCCGGTCGGATGCCGCCCGCCAGGTTTCGCAGTCGCTGTCCGGCCGCCTCAAAGATCTGCGAGATCGCGTGCGCGAGGCCGAGGAAAAGGTCGAGGCCTATAAGGCGCAAAACAACATGGTCGGCGCCAACGGCCAATTGGTCAGCGACCAGCAGCTCAGCGAGATGAACAATCAGCTCGGCGCGGCGCGCGCCCGCACCGCGGAAGCCAAGGCGCGCCTCGACCAGGTGACCTTGGTGCAGCGGACCAAGGACGAGAACGGCGCGTTCCCGGCGGCTTTGCAATCGCCGACCATCGTCGCGCTGCGCGGCCAATATGCCGAGGTCATGCGGCGCGAGGCCGAGGAGATGACGACGCTCGGCCCGCGGCATCCGGCCGTCCTCGACATCCAGGCCCAGGCGGAGCGGCTGCGCCACATGATCGACAACGAGATCGACCGTACCGCGGTCGCTTCGCGCACCGAATACGAAAGCGCCAAAGCCAGCGAGCAGACGATCACCAATAATCTTAAAGTTCTCGAGGGCAACACCGTCGACACCAACCAGGCCATGGTGGGTTTGCGCGAATTGGACCGCGAAGCGCAAGCGAGCCGCGACATCTATCAGGCCTTCCTGGCGCGCGCGCGCGAGACCGGCGAACAGCAGCAGATCGACACCAAGAATATCCGCGTCATCTCCAAGGCCGACATGCCGCTGCGCCGGAGTTCGCCGCCGTCGAGCCTGCTCATTGCGCTCGGTGCGCTGTTGTTGGGCGCCGCCGCCGGCACCGGCATCGTCCTGGTGCGGCAAGAGCCCGACGACGCCAGCGCCGCATGGCAAGAGCGCAGCGATACTTACCGCAGCTATCCGTCTCGGCAAAAAGGCGACGCCTGGCGGGCGCGGCTCGGCCGCGCGAGCCGGGGATTCTGGCGGGGCGCCGGCGCGTCGAAGATTCCGGTGCTCGCGATATTGCCGGCGGTCGATGTGTCGTTCGGCTTGAACGCCGTCGACGATCCGAAATCCGCCTTCGCCAAAGGCATCGCCAAAATCTACGACGCGCTGCAAACGAGCCACGATCGGCAGGGCTACGATCGGCAAGACAGCGCCAGCGTCCTTGTCGTCGCGCTGGACGCCGAGGACGATTCGGCGACCGTTGCGCTCACGCTCGCAGCGCTTGCCGCCGAACGCGAGCGTGTGCTGCTAATCGACGCCGATATCGAGCGCCGCACGCTGTCGGCGCTCGACGCCGAGCAGAGCGAGGCCGGGCTGGTCGATGTGGCGACGGGACGGCGGCTGCTCTCAGACGTCATCACCCGCGATCGCGAGACCAATATCCATCTGGCGTCCTTCGTGTCGCCGGAGAGCCGGCGCGACGGCCGCATTCTGGATGCCGATATCCGCCGCGCCTTCGATCAGACCAAGCGCTTCGACCTCGTGATCGTCGCCGCGATCGACGTGACCGGCGCTCCGAGCACGCGCTTTTTCGGCGCCGTCGTCGACCACATCGTGTTGGTCGCCAAGGCAACCGAGCATGATGAGGCCGTGGTCGCGCGCCTGATCACGCGGCTCGGGCTCGATGCCAAGAAGGTCCGCGGCGCGGTGCTGACCGGCGCCGACGCATAAAGAGGATAGCCGTTGGCGCATAACTTGGCGCAGTCTGATCTGCACACATCGGCCGGCGCCGCGCCGCATGCGGCGGTCGATGCCGATACGGTGATCCGCAGCGTCTTGTTCGTCGCTTCCTTTCTGGCGGCGTGGATTTCGTTTCACCCGTTCCAGAGCCTCGCCGAGCCGCCGTCGGCCGTCGTCGCCAGCGGCGATCCCGTCAATCAGATCGCGTTTTCGAGCCTGTTTCTCCTGCTCGGCGCCTGGACGTGGTTTCACCAACCGCAACGGCTCGCGCTCTTGGCGCGGCCGATCTTTGTCGTGCTGCTCATCTGGTGCGCGCTCACTTGCGTCACTTCATGGGAGCCTGCGCTCGCCGCGCGCCGCTACACCTTCGCGCTGATCCTCATGGGCATCGCCATGATGGTGATGCTGCTGCCGAAGAATATGCGGCATTTCAGCGATCTGATGGCGGCGGTGGCGCTGATCACGCTGGTCGCCTGCTTATCTCGGCGTGCTTCTGGCGCCGCAGCTTGCCGTCCACCAGGCGACGGATTTTCTCGAGCCCGAACACGCCGGCAATTGGCGCGGCGTCTTCGCGCACAAGAACCAGGCCGGCGCCGTGATGGTGATGATCATCTTCATCAGGCTTGTTCGTCGCGCGCATGCGCAGCCTGGCGCTCGGCGGACTGATCACGGCGCTGGCCGTGATTTTCCTTATCTTCTCGCAATCAAAAACCGCGATCGGCGTGATGCCGCTGGTCTTCATTCTCGCAGGCTTCATCGGGCGCAGCCGCAGGCCGATGGTTGGGATTGCGCTCGTCGTCGTCATCCTTGCCGCGTTCAACCTGTTCTCCGTCGGCACGGTCATTTTCGAGCCGGTGCGCAAACTGGTCGAATTGGTGATGCCGGACGCCACCTTCACCGGCCGCACGGAAATCTGGCAGCTCGGCGTCGACGCCGTGGCTCGGCGCCCGATCACCGGCTACGGCTTCTCGTCCTTCTTCGGCACCGACGAGGTGGTCTATGGGCTCGGCGAGAACACGACCTGGGCAAACGCCGCGACCGACGCGCACAACGCTTATCTCAATCTCGCTTTGACCATCGGCCTGCCCGGCCTGCTGATGACGATCGTGTGGGTCGTCGTGTCTGCCGATCGCTGGATTTCTATCGGCGTCCGCCGGATGCCGAAGAGGCGCCGCTGCAACTGCTGTTCCTGCGGATATGCCTCTACGGCATCTATTCGTCGTGCTTTGAAAGCTCGATCTTCCAGCAGGTCGGCGAAGTCTGGTTCTTCTTCATGGCGTCGGCCTTCGGCCTGCGCTACGCCTCGCTGCGCGCGCTCTGAGCGTTTAGATCTTGACCGGCATCGAGTCCTGCTCTAGCGATCGAATTGCGGCGCCGCCTTCGGCGCAGCAAGACCCAACGCCTTCATCAATTCGGGATCCGGATAGCGATCGCTCTCCTGCACATAGAGCCCGAACGGATCGTCGCGCAGCACATAAGCCGTCCAGCCCCAGCCGTGGCTCGCGATGCTCGCCGACGCGTCGTGCAGCCAGCGGGCGCGCGAGGCGCGGTCGAATTGCGCGCCGTCGATGGTCTCTTTCATGGCGCCGAATTCGGTGAAGACGATGTGGTCGGACGGCACGCTGCTGGCGGCTGCTGCCACTCGGCGACGCGGCTCATCCATTCTTCGATCTGTTGCGGGCCCTTGTGCTTCGTGGAAATATTTTTCGATTTCCGCTTCCGCTTTGGTTTGCGCGCCGATGCGGTCGGCGCCCGGCGGCAAGCGGAACCGTCAGGATGCGGCGCAGCGTCAAATCCAGCGTGTTTTGAATATTTCCGGCCGATGCCGGATAAGGCACGCCGATCGTGCCGGCGAGATAAGGCTCCGACCACGTCGCGCCCTGATGCGTGAACAGGAACGGATAGTAGAAATGGATGCTGACGAAATTGCGCCGGTCGTGCAGCAAGATCGCTGTCGAGATCGGCGAGGCCCTCGATATTCGACCAGCAGCCGCCGGTGAGGAACAGCGGCAATTGCGCCGAGATGCGGCGAATGCGCTCGATCATGACCTGCTGATAGGCGCTCCAATCGGTGCCGAACACGACGCGGCACTTCGATTGCGGCTCGTTCATCGGCTCGAGCGCCACGACGCCGGAATGCACGGTAGCGAGCGCTGCAGCGACGCGCGCGACCTCGGCCGCATAAGCGCGGAATTTCGGCCCGTCGAGCCCGTCGAGATAGGTCTCCGGCAGTTCGTGCTGCAGTGACGGCGGAAACAGCGTCACCAGCACGCCAAGGCCGTGCCGGTTGATCTCCGCGACGACGGCGACAAGTTGCGCGAGGATGTCCCGCCGTTGCCGGTCGTCGCCCTGCATCAGCGGGCCGACATCGAGCGGAACGCGCATGTGATCGAAGCCGATCCGATGCAATTCGTCGAAGTCGAAGAGATTAAGCGCCGTAACCGGATGCGGAAAGGCCGGAACGGCATAGGCTTTGGCGGCGCCGTCGCCTGTGGTCGCGGGGAACTCGAAAAATTCGACAAGCGTCGCGCCTTGCTTGAACGAAGGCGTTAGTGTTTGCGCAGCACTGGGCAGGCAGGCAAACCCGCCCGCGAGCGCCGCGCCGAAAAGCGCAACAGCCGGCGAGCCAGGCGCGGCGCATCAAGACTCTTCCGCCGCCGGCTGCAAGCCGGAGACGTCGCGCCGAAGCGGCCGCCGATAGGCTTCGAACAGGCTCAGATAGCTTTCGATCATCCGCTGCCGCGAATATTTGCGCCCGATGGCGCGCGCAAAGCTCGTGACCACATGCGGCGCCGGCGGCTCCGCGAGCGCCTTGCCGATGGCCGCGATCCAGCCTTCGACATTCTGCGGCGGGACGAAGGCGACCGGCTCCGAACCGTCGGCATGCAGCACTTCGCGCAGCACCGGCAAGTCGGCAACGACCATCGGCATTCCGGTCATCGCCGCTTCCGCAGCCGCAAGGCCGAACGTTTCCCAGATCGACGGGAACACGAAGAGATCGGCCGCGGCGTAGAGATCGGCGATGTCCTGCGCCTGCAAGGCGCCGAGCATGTGCAGCCGGCTCTCGATGCCGAGCGTGACGGCAAGCTCGTGAAATGAATCGTCCTTGGGGCCGGCACCGGCGATGGCGAGATGCGCTTGCGGCAGGCAGGCCAGCGCGCGGATCAGCACGTCCTGGTTTTTCTGCTCGGTGACCCGGCCGACATTGAGCAGCAGCGGCTGTGCTTGCGGCAGGCCGAAGCGCCGGCGCGTTGCTTCGCGATTTTCCTGCGGCGCGGGCGCATCGAGGCCGTGCTCGATCAAGATCATCGAACGCCGGTAGCGCTGTGGATAGTGCGCATACTCGGCCCAGGTGCTGGCGCTGTTAATAATATTGGCGGAATAGAGCCCGAGCGTGCCGGCAACCATGTCCATTAACCGCAGCAGCCGCGGCATTTCGCGCGGCGTGCAGGTTTGGTGAACGACGCGGTAGCGGCAGCCGGCGATGGAACCCACGACGCCGACCAGGATCGATGCCGTCGACTGATAGGCAATCAACGCGTCGCACCGGCCGCGCCAGATCAAACGCGCCATGCTCGACACGCAGCCGAGCTTGGCGAACAGCGAAATACCGGCGCGCGGATAGAGATATTCCGTCTCGACGCGAAAGCGCTGCGGCTCAAGCCCTTCTTCGATCATGCGCGCGAGCGTCTGCACGCCGCCGCGTTCACCATCGTGGATGATTTGTACGATACGCATCACATCTCGCTTGCAACAGGCGCCCCGCGCGCGATTGTTTTGTTTGATCCCGCGGCGGCGACTTAACGATACTCCGTGAAACGCTGTCGTACCCACTTATGCTCGCAGCAACAATTGCTTATCACGGGTAATGCTTAACACCTCGGGCCTGCTCTATCTGAGCGCGCGTGCAATGTCGGCGGCGGGAAATCTCCTCGCCGTGGCGATCTTCTCGCGCATGGCGGGACCTGCGGAATACGGCCACTACGTATTCATCTTCGCGTGGTCGCTGATCGTCTATGGCTTCGGCGCGCAATGGATGCGCTTTGCCTATTTCGGCGTTTACCATCTCGATCGTTTTGGCGAATACATCGCCTCGCTGGCGCGGCTTCTCGCCGTCGGCATTGCGCTCGTCGCGCTCGTGCTTGCAGCACTCGGGCTGTTCGGGCTGTTCGAAGCAAGCTTCCTGGTCGCCGTTTTCGCGCTGGTCTGCGGCATGGCGATTTACGAGGCCGCCTTCGAAGTCGCCCGCACGCTGCTCCATGCGCGCGGCGCGTCGCTCGCCATGATCCTGCGCACCGTGCTGATGGTGGGCTTCGGCGGCTTGACGCTTTATCTCGGCGGCGGCGCGCGCGGCCTCGCACTGGCGATCGCGGCGGCGAATATCATTGCCGCGACCCCCGCGCTCGCGACCTTCTCCGACGTCCGCTGGTCGCACTCGTCGCGGGCCGCGGTGCTGCACATCGTCAGCTACGGTTGGCCGCTGCTGTTGTCGTTCGGCGTGACCGCGATCGGTCAAAGCATCGACCGGCTGTTGCTCGCGCATTATCTCGGCATGGCGACGCTCGGGCCCTATGGCGTCGTCGCCGACATGCTGCGGCAAAGCTTCACCGTGCTCGGCGAGGCGATCATCCTGTCGCTGGTGACGGTGGCGAAGACCCAAGCCAATCGCGGCGACGCCGCGGGCGCCGGGCAGACGCTGCAGAAGGCCTTCAATGCCTGCCTCGCCGCCGCGACTTTCGGCGCGGCATTCTTCATCGTGTTCGGCGACGCCGTGCTGCGCGTGGTGCTGCAGCCGGAATTCGTCGCGCCGATGCGCGACCTCATTCCGTTCTTCGCCATCGCTTTTGCGTTCACGACCATGCGCAATTTCTATTTCGCGCAAGTGATCTATTTCACCAATGCGAGCTATCTCGAGCTCATCGTCGCGCTGTTGTTCCTGGCTATTTCCTCGGCGCTGTCGATCTTGCTGGTTCCGGTTTATGGCCCGCACGGCGCGGCTATCGCTTTGATGGTGGCCTGCATTGTCGCCTGCCTTGCCTTCATGGTGCTCGGCCGGCGCTGGTACCGGATGCCGATCGATTTGACCGCGCTTGCCGTCATGCCGGCGCTCGCGGCGCTTTTCGTGTTCGGCGCGCACGCCGCGTCCGGATTGCTGCCCGGTCAATCGCTGGTCTTCCTCATCGATGCCGCGATCTTTGCGATCTGCGGCGGCTACGCGATCCGCCATTTCGGGCTGTTGAACCTACCCTCGGCCGAGGTCGTCGGCGACAGCGCAACGGTGCCGTAAGCCATGGAACGCTAAGCAATGGACCCGTTGAGCGTCATTTTGCACACGCCGCAACCGCAGTTTCGCCGCCGGCAGCCGCGCCATACCGCGTTTCTCGGCCTGCCGTTCTCGTTGCTGCAGCAGGCCGAAGTCATCCGGCTGATCGCCGAGCAAAGCGGCGCGCCCTATCGCTATATCGTGACGCCCAACGCCTATCACGTCGTCACCGTCCACGACGAGCCGAAATGGCTGTTGCCGATCTACCAGGCCGCCTGGCTGTCGCTGTGCGACAGCCGCATCGTGCGGGCGCTGGCGCGGTTCGACCGGCTGCCGCTGCCGCTCGTGACCGGCAGCGACCTGGTCGCGGCTTTGCTCGACGCGCTCGACGCCAGCGACAGCGATCACACGCCGCGGCGCATTCTCATTGTCGGCCCGCAGCGCGCCGCGGAAGACGTGCTGCGCGAGACTTACCCGAACCTCGTCTTCAACGTCATGCCCGCGCCCGGCGCGCTGGGTCAAAGCGCCGACATGCGGCTCGCGGTGGCGCGCGCCTGCGCCAACCGCACTTGGGACATCGCGCTGCTTTGCGTCGGCTGTCCGGCGCAGGAATTGATTGCGCGGCAGCTTGCCGAGCTCGGTTGCAAATCCGGCATCGCGCTCTGCGTCGGCGCCTCGATCGACTTCCTCATCGGTAAAAGTACGCGCGCGCCGCTGTGGATGCAGAAGATGGGGCTCGAATGGGGTTATCGATTGGCGCGCGAGCCGCAGCGCTTGTGGCGCCGATACCTTGTCGATTCGCCGAAGATTTTTCGCATCTTCATGGCGGAACGGGCGCTGCGCGGACACTGATATCCAACAAGGCAAATTGCCGAGCGAGCTAATTAGCCCGCCGGTACCCGATCGCCGTCAACGCGTCCCGGATCGGCAAGCATTGCATATTCTCGGCCAAGACCGCCGCCACGGTCTCGCGCAGCAACCGCGGCGAGCAGCCGATCCAGCTCGGCGTGTCGGCGACGTCGTGGGTGGCGAAGATCAGCCAGCCGTTGCGCTCTCGCGTCTCGCGCAGGGCGCGCCGCAGCTTGTCAGGCGTCAGCGTCCGGTCGTAAAGCTCGATCATGCGCAGCATGCCGAGATCGGCGATGCCGGCATTGATGCCTTCATAAATACCGCGGCAGCTGTCGAAGCGTTTCTGCAGTTGCGCCTTGCGCGGCAGCGAGGCGCGGCCGAACGGATAGCAGAAATTGGTCAGCGCGATGCCGGGGCACAATTCGCGCAACCGGGAGAGATTCTGCCCGCATTCCTCCTCCATGCGCCGCGCATCGAGATCCTCGACGCGCACATGCGAGAAGGTGTGGCAGCCGATTTCATGGCCGCGATCGTACAGCGCACGAACCTGATCCTCGCCGATCACCCGCCAATAGGTATCCATGCTGCCGCACGTTCCGCTCGCGACAAAGAACGTGCCGCGCAGGCCGTGCGCATCGAGAACGGCGGCGCCGTTTAAGTAGGCCGAATCCGGAACGTCATCGAACGTGAAGCTCACGAGCGGCGCGGTGTTGCGCATGACGAGCGGCTTCGAGCGGGTGTGCCGCGCCGCGCGCCGCAAAACGCCTTTCACCAAGGGCTGCAGCACGGATTGCATCATGACACGCTCGCGACGGCGAGCGGGCCGTCGGTCCGGGCCGGCAGCACGTCGAGCTCACCGGCAATTTCGAGGAAGCGCTCCGCAGCGCGCGCCGCGGTATAGTCGAAGCCGCGGGCGCGCAGCGTTGAGCGATCGGGAATTTCGACGAGCGCCGCGGCGATCGCTTTGGCCATGGCCTGCGCATCGCCGACCGGCGTCAGCGTGCCGAAACGGCCGCCCTGCAAAATCTCGTAGGGACCATAGGGACAATTCGTCGACACCACCGGCGTGCCGCAGGCGAGCGCCTCGATAATGGCGTTGCACAGACCCTCATAGATCGAGGCGCATACGGCAACGCGCGCGCGCATCATCCAGGTGAACGGATCGGCGACTTGCCCGGTGAATGTAATGCGATCGGCAAGGCCGAGTTCGCGCACCAGCGCTTCGAGCGCCGGGCGCTCCGCGCCGTCGCCGACGATGGCGAGACGCCACGGTCGATCCGCCGGCAGCATGGTCATCGCGCGGATGAGCGTGCGCTGATCCTTTTCCGGCGACAGCCGGCCGACACAGACGACGAGATCCTGGTCGCGGCCGGTCTCGCCGTCCCATTGCGCGAGCCGCTCGACGGTGGCCGGCGGGATCACCGCATTGGTGAGCATCACCGAGATGACACTGTCAGGCACCGCGAAATTCTCTTTCAGATCGCGCCGGGCGCCTTCGGTGAGCGCGACGATACGGTCGGCGTAACGATAGAGCCACCGCAGGATGCGGTAGGCGATGCGGTTCTGCGCATAGGGATCGTGCAATTGCGCAATCGAGGGGCTGCCGACCTCGCGCAATACAAGCTTGGGTCGTTTATGCCGCGGTAATGTGCGCACCGCGATCAGCGTGCAGAGATTGAGACTCGCCTCGGAACTGATGACGGCCGCCGGTGCAAGCTCGCGAAGACGGCGGCGCAAGCCCGGAACGGCATAACGAATCTGGCCGCCGGCAACCTCGACGACGCGAATCGAAGGATCGAGCAAAGGTCGCAGCGGGCCCTCGGGGCGGAGCGTCAAAACGATGAGCTCAATGCCCTTTGCGGCGAGCGCGTTGCACAGCAGGATCATGTCGCGCTGCGCGCCGCCGCCTTCGAAGGCGCGCAGCACCACCGCGAGATCAGGGCGAGCGTTTCGAGCGCCAACAGTTGTAGACCGTGACAGCACTTTTGACCGCGAAAGCACTTGGACCGGACGCTTTCTTACTGCGATTCCAGAAGATTTCAGGACGAAGTGCCATCAGCTTTATGCTCGGATCAAGCGTCAACTTTCGTTTTACTCTCGCGTTAAGTGAGCATGCTTAACTGCCACACGGCCATCACCTTAATTAACTTTAATGCTGTAGTCATTGTGCGGTATGGCTGCCGGAGTTACTTCCAAAGGGTGGCATACCAGTTGCTTTTTTCGTCGACGTGACCGCCCGGCGGTACCGGGGAATAAAAGCTCACGACTGAACCTTAATCGGCATGGGAACTGGGCAGAGCTGGAACATGACGACAGCGACCACGAGAAATTCCCGGAGCACGATCTTCGCGATCTTCGGCGCCGTGACGCTGGCCGCGATCGTGGTGCTCGGCTTTTACCGCCACGGCAGCACGCAGGCCGCGCCGAATACCGCGCCGCCGCCGATACCGGTCACCGTTACCGAAGCCGCGCAGCGCGACGTGCCGATCTATTACGATGCGCTCGGCACCGTGCAGGCGCGCAACACCGTCGCGATCCGCGCGCAAGTCAACGGCCAGATCCTCTCCATCGATTTCCGCCAGGGCCAGGAAGTCAAGCAAGGCGACGTGCTGGCGAAGATCGATCCGGCGCCGTTTAAGGCCAATTACGATCAGGCGGTGTCGAAGAAAAGCCAGGACGAAGCGACCTTGATCGACGCGCAGAAGGACTTGGCGCGCTTTAAGACGCTGGTGCAGCGGGATTTCGAGACCCAGCAGAACGTCGACGCGCAGCAGGCCAAGGTCGATCAAACGAAATCGATGATCGACGCCGACCAGGCCGCGATCGAAGCCGCGCAGACGCAGCTCAATTACGCCACCATCACCGCGCCGATCGACGGCGTGGTCGGCTTCCGTCAAGTCGATCTCGGCAACATCATCCACAGCACCGACGTCAATCCGCTCACCGTTCTGACCACCATCAAACCCTGCGACGTCATCTTCACGCTGCCGCAGGGCGATCTCGGCTCGGTGCGCGAAGCGATGCTGAGCGGCACCGTTCCGGTGGTCGCCTTCGATCAAGACGACAAGCAGCAACTGGCGCAGGGCCGTCTGCTCCTGATCAACAATCAGATCGATCAGACCACCAGCACGATCCAGCTCAAGGCGGAATTCGCCAACCAGGACGAGCGGCTGTGGCCGGGCGAATTCGTCCGCATCCGCATCCTGATCCAGACCCGCAAGGACGCCATTACGATCCCGCCGGTCGCCGTGCAGCACGGCCCGAACGGGCTCTATACCTGGGTGGTCAAGCCCGACAACACCGTCGACCAGCGCAGCATCGAAACAATGCCGGTCAACAACACCGACACCACGATCGTGACCAAAGGAATTTCGGCCGGCGAGCGCGTCGTCGTCAACGGCCAATATCGGCTCGACGCCGGATCGCGCGTCACGACGAGACCGCAGGCGGCGGCGGGCGGTCCGGATAAGTCCTGATGAACATTTCCGAACCGTTCATCCGCCGGCCGATCGCGACATCGCTGTTGATGAGCGCGCTGGCGCTGGTCGGTCTCGTGGCCTTTCCGCTGTTGCCGGTCGCGCCGCTGCCGCAGGTCGACTTCCCCACCATCCAAGTCACCGCGCAGTTTTCCGGCGCCAGCGCCGAAACCATGGCGGCAACGGTGGCGACGCCGCTCGAACAGCAGTTCGGTCAGATCGCCGGCGTCACGCAATTGACGTCGAACAGCGTGCTCGGCACCAGCGTCATCACGCTGCAATTCGATCTCAATCGCAATATCGACGGCGCGGCGCAGGACGTGCAGGCGGCGATCACGGCGGCCGGCAAGAACCTGCCGCAAAACCTGACCGTGCCGCCCTACTATAAAAAGGTGAACCCGGCCGATACGCCGATCCTGATCCTGGCCGCCCATTCCGACACGCTGCCGCTCACCGCGGTCGACGATTTCGCCGAGAACGTGCTGGCGCAGCAGATTTCGCAAGTCAGCGGCGTGGCGCTGGTCAATATCGGCGGTCAGCAAAAGCCGTCGATCCGGGTTCAGGTCGATCCGGCCAAGCTGCAGGCGCGCGGACTGACGCTGGAAGACGTGCGCGGCGTCCTCGCCGCGACGACGGTCGACGCCGCCAAGGGCGCGGTGAACGGCGCGCTGCAGACCTTTACCATCTCGACCAACGATCAGTTGACCCAGCCGGAGGAATACGACGACGTCATCATCGGCTATCGCGGCGGCGCGCCGATCCGGGTCCGCGACGTCGGCCATGCGGTGACCGGTCCGCAGGACATCACCCAAAGCGCGCTGGCGAGCCTGCCGAGCGGCGTCACGCCGGGCGTCCTGCTGCTGATCTTCAAGCAGCCCGGCGCCAATGTGATCTCGACGGTCGATGCGATCCAGGCGACGATGCCGCGGCTTGCAGCGATCGCGCCGCAAGGTCTCAAGGTCGATACCATCATCGACCGCACGCAGACCATTCGCGCCTCGGTCAAGGACGTCGAGTTCACGCTGGCGATCACCATCGGCCTGGTGGTGATGGTGATCCTGCTCTTCCTGCGCAACATCCGCGCCACGCTCATTCCGAGCGTCACCGTGCCGCTGGCGCTACTCGGCTCGACGGCGCTGATGTATCTGTTTGGCTTTAGCCTCGACAATCTGTCGCTGATGGCGCTGACCATTGCCGTGGGCTTTGTCGTCGACGACGCCATCGTCGTCGTCGAGAACATCTACCGCCATGTCGAAGCCGGCACCTCGCCGCTGCAATCGGCGGTGAAAGGCGCGAGCGAAATCGGTTTCACGGTGGTGTCGATCAGCGTTTCGCTGGTCGCCGTGTTCATTCCGCTGCTCTTGATGGGCGGCATCATCGGCCGGCTGTTCCGCGAATTCGCCATCACCGTCACCGCCTGTATCGCCGTGTCCGTGATCGTGTCGCTGACGCTGACGCCGATGCTGGCGTCGCGCTTTCTGGCCGCGGAGCCCGAACATCACGGCCGGATCTACAACACGATCGAATGGGGCTTCGACGCCCTGATCAACGGCTACAAAAAAGGTCTCGACGTGGTGCTGCGCCACCAGTTTCTGACCTTGATGGCGTTCTTTGCCACCATGATCTGTACCGGCGTGCTGTTCGTCGGTATCCCCAAAGGGTTCTTTCCGGTCCAGGACACCGGCGCGGTCCAGGGCATCGCCTATGCCGCGCAGGACGTGTCGCCGGACCGGATGCGCGGCATCCAGAAACAGCTTTCCGCCGTGCTGGCGCGCGATCCCGACATCGCCGCTTTCGGCTCGTTCTTCGGCAATGGCGGCGGCAATACGCTCAACACCGCGCGCTTCTTCCTGGCGCTGAAGCCGCGCGACGAGCGCAAATTCACCGCGATGGAGATCATCAACCGGCTGCGGCCGCAACTGGCCAAGATCGAGGGCGTGCAGTTGTTCCTGCAGCCGTCGCAGGACATCACCGTCGGCGGCCGCATTTCCGCCGGCCAATTCCAGTTCACCATGCAGGACCCGGAGTTCGCGGAACTGAGCACCTGGGCGCCGAAAATGCTGGCCAAGCTGCGGACGCTGCCCGAACTCGCCGACGTCTCGACCGATCAGCAGACCAATGCGCCGCTGCTCGCGGTGACCATCAACCGCGACGCTGCTTCGCGCTTCGGCATTCAGGTGCGGGATATCGATGCGACGCTCAACGACGCCTTCGGCCAGGCCGACGTCACGCAATATTTCACCCAGACCAGCTCCTATTTTGTCGTGCTCGAAATCCTGCCGCTGTTGCAGCAGGACCCCAATTCGCTCAATCAGATCTACGTCAAAGCGCCGGCCACCGGACAGCTCGTGCCGCTGTCGACGCTGGTCAATTTCAACACCGACACGATCGGCCCGCTCTTGGTGTCGCATCAGTCGCAATTCCCCGCCGCGACCTTGTCGTTCAATTTGCGTCCCGGCGTCGCGCTCGGCGACGCGGTCGTCGCCATCGATCAGGCCGCGCGCGACATGGGCATGCCAAACACCGTCATCACCGGCTTCCAAGGCAATGCGCAGGCCTTCCAAACCTCGCTGTCGAGCGAGCCGGTGCTGATCGCGGCCGCGCTGGTGGTGGTCTATGTGATCCTCGGCGTGCTCTATGAGAGCTACGTCCATCCGCTGACCATTCTGTCGACGCTACCGTCGGCCGGCGTCGGCGCGCTGTTGGCGCTGTGGCTCGGCGGCTTCGACCTTTCCGTCATCGGCATCATCGGCATCATCCTCCTCATCGGCATCGTCAAGAAGAACGGCATCATGCTGGTCGACTTCGCCATTACGCGCGAACGCGAAGGATTTACCCCGGAAGCCGCGATCCGCGCCGCCTGCCTCTTGCGCTTCCGCCCGATCATGATGACGACGATGGCGACCTTGTTCGGCGGCTTGCCGCTGATGCTCGGAACAGGTTCGGGATCGGAGCTGCGCCAGCCGCTCGGTTACGCGATGGTGGGCGGGCTGATCGTCAGCCAGATGCTCACCTTGTTCACGACGCCGGTGGTCTATCTCTATCTCGACCGCCTGCAGAACTGGCTGAGCGGCGGCAAGAGGCATGACGCCGCGCCGCCCGAAGGCATGCTTACAGAGACCATGCCTGCAGAAACCATGCCGATCGCCGCTGAATAGCCGCGGCGCCGCATTCACCGTTCCCCGCGTTGATCTGATCGCAATGCAGCAACTGCCGTTGCGGCGCACAACGCGGAAATATCAGCGCCGAATACCAAAAAGACACCACACCGCATTGTGAATGCGGGATTGCACGCGCATCGCGTTGCTGCGTGCAACGACACAGCAACAGTGTCATCATCTTACGCGTAGGGAAGAACGCTCGGGCGCATTGCGGCCATGACCGCAACATTGGCCGCAACGGCGGCCCGAACCAAAACGGTTCAGGACCAAATTTCAATTTGGGTCCAGGAGGAGCAGCATGTCCCATTCGCATATTCTCACTGGCGAAAGCGTAAGCCCGGCGCGGCCCGTCATCCGCCGCATCTCGCCGTCCGATCTCTATCAGGCGCTGAAAAGCGGCATCGACGATTTCATGGCAATGCCGAGCCACGCCGTGTTTCTGTGCGTGGTCTATCCCATCCTCGGCATCTTTCTGATCGCGCTCACGCTCGACAATTCGATGCTGCCGCTGGCGTTTCCGATCGCGGCGGGCTTCGCTTTGATCGGGCCGCTCGCCGCCATCGGCCTTTATGAGCTGAGCCGGCGCCGCGAGGCCGGATTGGACAGTTCATCGAGCCACGCGCTTGACGTGCTGCATTCGCCGTCGCTCGGCGCCATTGTCGCGCTCGGCGTGCTGATGATGGCGATCTTTCTGATCTGGCTTGCGGTCGCCGAGGCGATCTACATCGCCAATTTCGGTTACGGCGGGCCGGGCACGCTGGCGCAATTCGTGCACAACGTCTTTTTCACGCCGGCCGGCTGGTATCTGATCGCGGTCGGCACCGGTGTGGGCTTTCTGTTCGCGGTGGCGGTGCTCACGATCGGCGCGATCTCGTTTCCGCTCTTGCTCGATCGCGATGTCGGTGCAGCGGTCGCGCTCGCCACCTCGATCCGCGTCGTCGCCGCGAATCCGGGCACGATGGCGCTGTGGGGCTTCATCGTCGCTGTGCTGTTGCTCCTCGGCTCGATCCCGTTCTTCATCGGCTTGACGGTGGTGATGCCGGTGCTCGGCCACGCCACCTGGCACCTCTACCGGAAGGCGGTCGAACCCGACCCCAATCCGCGGCCGGACTATAAGCCGCGCGAGCGCGCGCCGCGGTCGGCTGCGGATTTCCCGGCGGCGCTGTTCCCGACGCGGCGCTAAGGCGAGAGTGCCGAGAGGCGAGAATGTCGAATTGAATGCGGGGCGGGCCCGGATCAGGCCCGCCCCGCGTCACGTCGGCAGATCGCCGCCACGCGTCACCAGTTATAGATCATTTGATTGTAGCCCGTGCTGCCGCCGCCGGTGAGGGAGGGATCGTCCGAATTGACGGCGCGACCGACGGCGCCCTGCGGGGCCACGTCATAGAGCGGGCGATCGGCGCGGTGCACTGTTATTTTGGCATGAGCCGGCTTTGCCGAAGCGGGCACGGCCAAGCTCATCGCCGCGAGTGCAGCGGTAAAAGTGAACGTAGAAACGCGGACCATCATGTTTCTCCTGATACCCGGCACTTACAACGCTCCCCGCCTCCCGCAATAACGACGGCGGCCACGGGAAATTCCATCACGCGGCAATGACGGATTTGTCATCGGCCGCTAAACCCTTATCATGCGGGCGTTTTCACCTGCCGGTGCGTGCCGCTATGCTTGATCTCGGCCTCAGTTTCCTTGGCAGCGTCGCCCGCGATCCCGACGCACTGGCGGTTGCCGATGGCGGTCTGCGCCTCACTTACGCGCAATGGTATCGGCGCATCTCGGCGCTGGTCGCGGGATTTGATTCACTCGGCCTCAAGCACGGCGATCACCTCGTCACCGTGCTGCAAAACCGCTGGGAAGCGGCGACCTTGCACTGGGCCTGCCAATTTGCCGGCATCATCATCACGCCGGTGAATTGGCGCTCGACCGCGCTCGAACTCGACTTCTATTTGGAGAACGCCGAGGCCAAAGCCATCGCCTATGAAGACGCCTCCGCGGCGGCAGTCGCTGCGTCGGCTGCGGCGCGGAAGATAACGCGCATCGCGCTCGATATGGCAAAACCGTCCGACATCGCTTTTGC
The DNA here is from genome assembly GCA_963761595.1 of uncultured Alphaproteobacteria bacterium. Taxonomy (GTDB): domain Bacteria; phylum Pseudomonadota; class Alphaproteobacteria; order Rhizobiales; family Xanthobacteraceae; genus BOG-931. The sequence continues at coordinate 483,065 of CAVXHE010000014.1, read as the reverse complement.
TTCCCTCGTTTCGCGCGACGCACCGGACGCCGTGCCGCGCGCGGATGCGCAAGCCTGGTCGGTGATGCTCTACACGTCGGGCACCACGGCGAAACCCAAAGGCGTGCCGCGCCGCCAGCACGCCGAGCGCTGCAGCGGGCGTCGCCCATGTCGCACAGAACCTTTATGCGCATGGCGAACGCACGCTCGGCGTCATGCCGCTCTATCACACGATGGGCGTGCGCTCGCTGATCGCCATGTCGCTTATCGGCGGCGCTTTTGTCTGCCTGCGCCGCTTCGATGTCGCGGAAGCGCTGAAGATCATCGCCGCCGCGCGCGTCACCAATCTTTATCTGGTGCCGACGCTCTATCATGACCTGGTCTATCACCCGCAATTCGCGGCGAGCGACGTCAGCTCGGTGCGCAAGCTCGGTTTTGCCGGCGCGCCGATGACGGATGGGCTGTTGAAGAGGCTGCAAGCCGCGTTCAAGCCCGATCTGTTCGTCAATCATTACGGCTCGTCGGAAATCTACACCTTCACCATCGACCAGAATGCGCCGAACAAGCCCGGCTCCGCCGGGCGCGCCGGCATCAATCAGATGGTGCGCGTGGTGAAGCTCGGCGCCACATCGGTCGACGACATGGCCGCCCCCGGCGAGGAAGGCGAGATCATCGCGCTCTTGGCCGGCGATAAATCCTTCGAGGGCTATTGGCGGCGGCCGGACGCCGACACGAAGGCGCTGCGGCAAGGCTGGTACTTCACCGGCGACACCGGCTTTGTCGACGGCGACGGCGATCTTTTCGTCACCGGCCGCGTCGACGACATGATCATTACCGGCGGCGAGAATGTCTCGCCGGTCGAGATCGAATCCTGCCTGTCGCTGCATGCCGCCGTGTCCGAAGTCGCGGTCATCGGCGTGCCGGACGAGCGCTGGGGCAAGGTGGTTGCGGCTTTCATCAAGCGCCGCTTAGCGATCGAGCCCGAGGAGCTCGACGCGTTCTGCCGCGCCTCGGGACTTGCCGGCTTCAAACGGCCGCGGCGCTATATCTTCGTCGAGGAAATCCCGAAATCGCCGGTCGGCAAGCTCCTGCGCCGCAAGCTCGTCGCCGGTGAATATACCGTTGAATCTTCGCCATCCGCAGTCCCAACATCACGCCAGCAGAGTACCACCGCATGACTGTGTTTTCCGATCCGCGTTTGCAAAAGCTCGACGGTTTCCGCGTCGAGATCGACCCCGAACGCGAGCGCGCCGATATCGTGCTGGACCGGCCGCCGCTCAATGTCATCGAAATGGGGCAGCGCGATCAGTTGCGGCTGGTTTTCGAGGCGCTCGACGAGGACGCCCGCGTGCGCGTGATCGTGCTGCGCTCAACCGGCGAGCATTTTTCCTCCGGCGGCAATATCGCGGGCTTCCTTGCGGCCTCGCCCGAGCACGTATCGAAGCTCGCCTGGAATATCGCTGCGCCGGCGCGCTGCGGAAAGCCGGTCATCGTCGCCAATCGCGGCTATTGCTTCGGCGTCGGCTTCGAGATTTCGCTGGCCTGCGATTTTCGGCTGGCGTCGGAAACCTGCCTCTATGCGCTGCCGGAACAGCGGCTCGGCCAGATCCCGGGCTCGGGCGGCTCGGCGCGGCTGCAAAAGATCATCGGCATTACGCGCACCAAAGACATCGTCATGCGCTCAAAGCGCATCCCGGCAAAACAGGCCTATGACTGGGGTATCGCCACCGAATGCGTGCCGGACGACAAGCTCGAGGCAACGACCGACGCTTTGGTCGACGAGTTGCGCGCCTTCTCGCCGCTGGCGCAACGCACCGCAAAGACGCTGCTCAACGCGACCGAGGATACCAATCTCGAAGCGGCGATCGAGCTCGAAGGCCATTGCTACAGCCGGCTTCGCCAATCCGACGATTTCCGCGAGGGTGTCGACGCGTTCCACCAAAAGCGCAAGGCGAAATTTCGCGGCACGTGATTTCATGAGCACGTAATTGATGAGGAGTTGCGGTGCCGCTATCGGATAACAACAAGGCTGCCGAAACAGCCAGCCCAGGAGAAGTGACGTGATCTGAAAACAAATGCATGCCGCAGAAAACAAAAGGCATGCGGGGAGGAGATGGAAATGCGTAGTTTAATGAATTGGGCGAGAACGCTCGGAGGAGCGGCACTTGCCGTGGGCGCCATAACTTTGGGCGCGTTGATCCTGCCGAATGTCGCGAAAGCCGCCGATCCGATCCGGATCGGCACGAGCCTCGCGCTGACCGGCGGCGTGGCGCCGATCGGCAAACAAGTGTTGGCCGCGTTGCAAATCTGGAAGGACGACGTCAATGCCAAGGGCGGTCTGCTAGGACGCCCGATCGAGCTCGTCTATTACGATGACCAGAGCAATCCGAGCAATGTGCCGCAGCTTTTCACCAAGCTGATCGAGGTCGACAAGGTCGATCTCCTGATCGGCCCCTACGCGACCAACATGGTCGCGCCCGCCATTCCGGTGCTGATGCAATACAAGAAGACCACCGTCAGCATTCTGGCCAACGCCGCCAATTCAAGGCTGCATTACGACCAGTATTTCTCGATGCTGCCGACCGGGCCCGAGCCGCAGAAGGCATTTGCAGAAGGCTTTTTCGAGCTTGCGGCAGCGGCCAAGCCGCGGCCGAAGACGGTCGCGATCATCGCCGCCGACGCCGAGTTCGCTCAGAACGCCGCCGACGGCGCGCGGCAGGTGGTCAAGGATATGGGCGGTTTCGAGATCGTGCTGGACCAGAAATACCCGCCGTCGACGACCGACTACACGCCGGTGATGCGCGCGGTCCAGGCCGCCAATCCCGACATCGTCTTTGTCGCGGCCTATCCGCCGGATTTGGTTGGCATTGTCCGCGCCGCCAATGAGATCGGGCTCACGCCAAAGATGTTCGGCGGCGCCTTCATCGGGCTGTTGGTGACCCCGATCAAAGTGCAGCTCGGGCCGCTGATGAACGGCATCGTCAATAACGAGGTGTTTTTGCCGGCGTCGTCCTTGACGTTCCCGGGCACGCGCGAGCTGCGGGAGAAGTACCAGGCCGCGGCGCAGGGCGCGGGCATCGATCCGCTCGGGCCGGCTTTCCCGCCGCTCGGTTACGCCGCCGGCCAGGTTCTTGCCGAAGCGGTTGAAGGCACCAAGAGCCTCGACCAGAAGACGCTTGCCGACTACATGCACACGCACACGTTCTCGACGGTGGTCGGCGACATCAAATTCGGCAAGGATGGCGAATGGGCGAAGTCTCGCGTCTTCTTCACCCAATTCCAGCACGTCGCGCCGAACGACCTCGGTCAGTTCAAGGATTTCGAGCCACGAAGTCGTCGTCTGGCCGAAAGAGTATAAAACGGGCGACATGATCTATCCCTATGCGGACGCGAAGAAGTAACTCTTCCGTCGTTCAACGAGGAATTCATGAACGGGACTGCGTTCAAACTGGCCAGATTGGCAAAACCCGATGGCAACGTTTTCGTTGCCATCGTTCTCGGCGACGACGCCATCGATCTCAATGCAGCGCATGCGGCTTACCGCGCTGCGGGGCGAAAGGGCGGGCTGAGCCGGAGCGACTCTATGCTCGGCCTCCTGCACAACTGGGACGCCAATTTCGCCGTGCTGCAGGAGATCGTCGCCTATCTGGAAAAGCAGGGTTCGCCGCCCGGCACGGCGAAGCTGGCGAGCTTGCGCGCGCTGGCGCCGGTCGGCCGGCCCGGCAAGATGTTCTATGCGGCGCAGAATTTTCAAGAACATGTCGATGAAATGATCCGCGCCGGCATGTCGCCTTCGAGCGGGCCGAAATTCACCGGCGAGAAGTCGACCACGGTGCCGTATCTGTTCCTCAAAGCGCCGAGCTGCCTGGCCGGCGCCTTCGACGATATCGAGATCCCGCGCGGCATGAAGAAGATCGATTGGGAGGCGGAGATCGCGCTTGCTATCTGCAAAAGCGGCAAGCGCATCAAGGCCGAACACGCGCTCGATCATGTCGCGGGCTTTATGACCACCAACGACGTCTCTTGCCGCGACCAGCAGATGCGGCCGGACCGCCCGGCGCTGCGTTCGGACTGGCTCGGCGGCAAGAGCCACGACAATTTCGCGCCGATGGGGCCGTTTTTGGTGCCGCGCGTTTTTGTGCCCGATCATATGAATTTGTTCATCCGCCTCACCGTCAACGGCGACGTGAAGCAGAACGGCAACACCTCGCAATTCATCTTCACGCCCGAGGAGCAGATCGAATACGCGTCGAATATGCTGACGCTCGAAACCGGTGACATTTTCAGCTGCGGCACCTGCGGCGGCGTCGGCCAGGGCACCAACACTTTCCTCAAAGCCGGCGACGTGATGGAAACCGAGATCGAATTGCTCGGCCGGATGCGCAACGGCTTTGTCGCGGAAGCTTAGCGGGCCGACATTGATGCTGGAATCACAGCGCGCACTTTTCGATATCCCTGACGACATCTGCTATCTCAACGCCGCGTCCTATACCCCGCTGCCTTTGGCGACGCTCGAAGCCGGCCGCGCCGCCGTGGGGCGCAAGGGCCGCCCGTGGCTGATCGACAACGATTTCGCCGCGCGGCAATACGACCGCGCGCGCAAGGCTGCGGCGCGGCTGATCAATGCCGATGCGGCGGACGTGGCGCTCATCCCGTCGATCAGCTACGGCGTCGCCAGTGTCGCCAAGATCGTTGCGGTGCCGCCCGGCGCGCGGGTCATCGTGCTTAAGGACGACCATTCCTCGCCGGTGCTGGAATGGGCGACGCGCGCACGCGACGGCGCATTCACCGTCGACACCGTAGAAAGCCCGAGCGACCACGATTGGACGAGCGCCGTGCTCGCAACCATCGAGCGGCCGGGCGCGGCGCCGGTTGCCATCGTCTCGATATCCTCGGTGCACTGGGCCGATGGAGCGGTGCTGGATATCGCGGCCATCGCGCGGGCGGCCCGCGCCCGCGGCGCGGTGTTCCTGGTCGACGCCACCCAGGGCGCCGGCGTGCTCGATCTCGACGTGCGCGCGCTCGATCCGGATTTCGTCGCGTTCCCGACCTATAAATGGCTGCTCGGACCTTATGGCCGCGCCTTCATCTATGTCGCCAAGCGTCACCAGAGCGGCATTCCGCTCGAGCAGACGAGCTATGGCCGCAAAGCGGTGCGTGCCGAGCAGGACGTCTATTTCACCGACACCGATTATGTCGGCGACGCGCGGCGGTTCGACATGGGCGAGCGCGATCATTTCATCTCGATGGAGATGGCCTCGATCGGCATGGAGATGATGGCGGATTGGGGCACGCAGGCCATTGCCGCACGGCTCGGCGCGCTGACCGCACGGCTCGCCGAAAAGCTTGGCGACGCTGAGCGCGGCGGCCGGATCTCGTTTCCGAAGGCCAATGTCAGATCGCCGCACATTTTGTGCCTTGGTTTTCCCGACGGGGTGCCGAAGGGGCTGATGCAAAGTCTCGCGGCGCGGAAAATCTACGTCGCCCCTCGCGTCGGACGCCTGCGGGTGAGCCCGCATGTCTACAATGACGCGGCGGATATCGACCGGTTTGCGCAGGCTCTTCTCGCCGCGATTCCGTAAGCTCATGCCACGCCGCCGGCGGCCGGCCGTGGAATGGGCGGAGAATAAGGGCTAGGATCGGATCAAGAGCCGCCGCACGACGTCGGTTGCCGGCAACAACGGGAAACGCGCCATGAAGCTTGCGCCGCAACAGATCAAGGAATTCGACGAGCAGGGCTATCTGTTCTTCCCGAATTGCTTCAACGAGGAAGAGATCGCGCTCCTGCGCGACGATGCCGAGGCGATCCTCAAGCTCGACCGCAAGGAAGTGTGGCGCGAGAAAACCGGCGCGCCGCGCACCGCCTTTGCCGCACATACATTCAACGAGACGTTCCGCCTGATGGCGCATCATCCGCGGCTGGTCGAGCCGCTGCGCCAAATGTTCGGCGAGGATGTTTACGTCCATCAATTCAAGCTCAATGCCAAGGCGGCCTTCGAAGGCGACGTCTGGCAGTGGCACCAGGATTACGGCACCTGGGCGCGCGACGACGGCATGCCGGAGCCGCGGGCGATGAACATCGCGATCTTTCTCGACGAAGTGATGCCGATCAACGGCGCCCTGATGCTGATCCCGAAGAGCCACAAACAGGGCGTGCTGGCGGCCGGGCATGATGTGCTGACTACGTCCTATCCGCTGTGGACGCTCGACAAGGACACCGTGACGCGGCTTGCGGCCGAGGGCGGCATCGTGGCGCCGACCGGCAAGCCGGGTTCGGTGCTGATGTTCCACGGCAATCTGGTGCACGCCTCGCCGCCGAACATCACCCCTTATCCGCGCAAGATCGTCTATCTGACGCTGTGCGCTTGCTCCAACCACATCACCAAATTCACTCGCGAGGAGTGGATCGCGCATCGCGACTTCACGCCGATCGTGCCGGTGGCTGACGATGCGCTGCTGCGATATGCGCGGGCCCATCGGGTAGCGGCGGAGTAAATATGAACCTGCAAGCCCTCCTCGCCGCGCGTCTCGATGCCAACAAACCAGTCCGTGTCGGACTGATCGGCGCCGGGAAATTCGGCTCGATGTTTTTGGCGCAGGTGCCGTCGATCAAGGGCCTTGAAGTGGCGGTGATCGGCGACCGCGATGTCGCACGCGCCAAGGCGGCGTGCCGCACCGTCGGCTGGGATGCAGCACGCATCGCGCGCACGCTTTTTGTCGAGAGCGGCAATGATGCCATCGCCGACGAGCGTGTCGAAGTCGTGGTCGAAGCGACCGGCGATCCCGGCGCCGGCATCGCGCATGCGCTCGCGGCGATCGAAGGCGGCAAACATATCGTCATGGTCAATGTCGAGGCCGATGCGCTCGCCGGCGCCTATCTCGCCCGCAAGGCGCGCGCGGCGGGAGTGATCTATTCCATGGCTTATGGCGATCAGCCGGCGCTGATTTCCGAAATGGTGGACTGGGCGCGCGCCTCAGGTTTCGAGGTCGCGGCCGCCGGCAAGGGCACGAAATATCTGCCGGCCTATCACACCGTGACGCCGGACGGCGTGTGGCAGCACTACGGCCTCACTGCCGCCGAGGCCAAAGCGGCCGGCATGAATTCGCAGATGTTCAATTCGTTTCTCGACGGCACCAAGTCCGCCATCGAAATGGCCGCGGTCGCCAATGCCTGCGCGCTCGACGTGCCGCCAGACGGCCTGCACTTTCCGCCCTGCGGCGCCGACGAGCTGGCGCGCATATTACGGCCGAAGGCGCTCGGCGGCGTGCTTGACGGCGACGGCATGGTCGAGGTGGTGTCGTCGCTGCAAGCGCGACGGCTCGCCGGTCGCGCGCGATCTGCGCTGGGGCGTCTATGTGGTGTTCAAGGCCAACAGCGACTACGCCGCTGCCTGCTTCAAACAATACGGCCTGCCGACCGATGCCACCGGCCGCTATGCCGCGATGTATAAGCCGTTCCATCTGATCGGGCTGGAACTCTCGATCTCCGTGCTCAATGTGGCGCTGCGCGGCGAGCCGACGGGAACCTGCCGGGCCTGGCGCGGCGACGCGGTGGCGGTCGCCAAACGCGCGCTCAAAGCCGGCGAGACGCTCGACGGCGAAGGCGGCTATACCGTCTATGCCAAGCTTATCCCGGCAGCGAAGAGCCTTGAGCGCAATGCGCTGCCGATCGGGCTTGCGCACCACGTCAAGGTTTTGCGCGATGTCGCGGCGGGCGAGATTGTCAGCGCAGCCGACGTCGCGCTCGATGGCACCATGCAGGCGGTGCGCATCCGCCGCGAAATGGAGCGTGAGGCGCAGCAGGCCGGCAGAGTGATGGCGGCGGAATAACCGCCGTCGACATTACGGCAGGCGCCGAAACGTCGGACGGCGCCGGCCGCTAAGATGCTCGTTCTCGCAGGGGAGAACGAGGCGCTCCGATGACCATCACCGTTTTTATCCGCTATCAGCTCGATCCGTATAAGCGCGATGGATTCGAAGACTATGCGCGCCGCTGGCTCGACATCATTCCGAAATGCGGCGGCGAAGTCGTCGGCTATTGGATGCCGCATGAAGGCACCAACAACGTCGCCTTCGGCCTGATCTCGTTTCAAAGCCTCGCGGCCTATGAGGATTATCGGTTGCGGCTCTTGCGCGACAGCGACGGCGCGGCGAACTTCGCCTTGGCGCAGAAGGAGCGCTTCATCCTCGCGGAGGAACGCTCCTTCTTGCGGCAAGTTTCTTGAGCAACAAGCGTCTTGAGCGACAGGTGCCTTCCGCGGTGCGTTGCGGCGCTATTCCGCGGCGACCTGTTGTGGCGGCCGCATCGATTCAAGCCCATCGGCGGCCGTCGCCTGGATCGTCGTGCGCACCATGTGGCGCGCTTCATGCGCCGGCCACGGCCGGCCGCGATGCATGGTGGCGCGATTATCCCACATGACGACGTCGCCGGTCCGCCACGCATGGGTGTAACGGGTGCCCAGCATGGTCGATTGCGCCGTCAACTGGTCGATCAGCTGTTCGCCCTCCTTGGGCTCCATGCCTTCGACGGCATAGGCATGCGAGGCGAGATAGAGGGCGCTGCGGCCGTTGACCGGGTTCTTCCACACCATGCGCCAGCATTGCGGCGGCAGCGCCGCGAGCTCGTCGGTGGTGGCGAGGCCCGAAGCGATCTTTTTCCGCGAATGCCCGTAGTGGTGCCAGGCGAACGCGTTTTCCAGTTTCGTCTGCGTCGCCGTATCGAGCCGCTCGAAGGCGAGCCGCGTCGAGACGAATTCGGTCTCGCCGCCATTGGCCGGAATGACGCGCGCCGACAAGATCGAGGTCAGCGCCGGCGTCGACTTGAACGAACTGTCGGTGTGCCACAGCTGGTTGGCTTTGTTGCGCATGGCATAGCGGTGATCCGGCGGCACCACTTTGCCGTCCTTGTCGATGGTGGTGAGGATCACAAAATGCGTGCCGGTGCCGAGCGAGCCGACCTTGGTCACTTCCGGCGGACCGAAGCGGCGCGAGAATGCGAGCTGGCTCTCGTCGCTGACGTCCTGATTGCGAAACACCAGAACCGAATGCTGCTCGAAAGCGGCACGCACCTCGTTATAGGCGGCATCGTCGTTGGCGATGTCCGCGAGCGTCACGCCGCGCACTTGAGCGGCAAAGCCAGGACCAAGACGAACAACGTCCATCGTGGCATCCTCCCTAGGTTTGTCTTGTTGTGCCGAATCTCGTCCAAAACGCGCAGCATGGCAAGGACCGCGCGCGCCGCATGCTGCAAAGCAATAAGAGCGCGAGCGAAGAAAGTTAACGGGCCTACATTCACGCCGCCTCGAAGCGCGCCGTGACTTCCGGCGGGATCGGCTTCGATTTGATCTTGTCCGGGTCGGCCGGGTCGCGCTCGGCCCAGACCCGGGTCTCGCGGCCTTCGACCGCGGTCGCGCCGCGCACGGTAAGAGTGTGAACGACGTCGAAGCTCGAGCGGCGGAATTCGGTCACCTGCGAGGTGATCTCGACGAGATCGCCCAACCGCGCCGGCGCAATGAAGCGCGCGCCGGAATCGACGAGCGGAATGCCGACAATCCCGTAGACCCGCGGCCATTCATGCGGCCGCACGCCGAGCGCGCGCTCGAATAGGCCCCAGGTGCTCCAATCGAAGAATTCGAAAAAGCGCGCGTTGAAGACGATGCCGGCGGGATCGCAGTGGCCCCATTCGATGGTGAATTGCCGACGGCTGATGAAACTTGCCATGAATTTCTATCGCCGGAAAGCGCGGCACCGGTCAACCGGCGAGGATCTCGCGTGAGCAATGAGGAAACGGGAGCCGGAATCATGACGGGCGAGCTTGCGCCCGCCCGTCACGTTCCTAGCGCTGCTACCCGCGGCTGGGAACCAGGATCAAATCTACCACGTGACGCGGCGCTGGTAGCGGCTACACGCCCAGGCGGACCTGATCTTGGCGATCGTCACATTCGGCAGAACCAAACGCGACCGATCTGGCTGTAAGAATATCGCTGCGATCCCAAGGTGCAAGTTAAAGCGTCTGCGCACGCAGCCTTGTCACGTCTGGGGATAACTCAGTGGATCGGCCGCCGGGAACCGATCCGGAAGCGAACAGATCCGACGAAATCAGTGTTATTTCGCAGTGCACTGCGGCGGTGGATAAAGATAAATTTTGTCCAACGGCCGATGAATTTGACCCATGAGTTTGCGGGCGATTTTTGCGGGCGTGGTGGCGGGGATGGCGGTGGATCTTGGTGCGGGGCTTGTGGTGGGGCTAGGGGTGTCGCTGAAAGATGTGATGGGTGCGCTGGCCGTGGTCATCGCCGTCATTGCTTACGCGATCTATGTCTGGAAGAGCCTGCGCGGCGCGGCGCGGCCGCATCCTTTGTCATGGCTGATTTTCGGCGTGCTCACCGGCACCGGCTATCTGGTCCAGCTCGATCAACAAGCGGGGCCCGGAAGCTGGGTCATGGCGATCACGACGGTCGTTTGTTTCTTGTTGTGCCTGATGAGTTTCTGGCGCGGCGAACGAACGTTTCCCTGGTACGAGTGGGCGTTCCTCACAGCGGCCATCGTCGTCTTCGCGTTTTATCTGTGGTCGCGCAATCCTGAGCTCATCGGCGCCGTATTGAGCGGGACGCCGCGCGATCTCCTGATCCGCCACGCGCCGGCGATTTCGTCGACGCTCGCGGCCTTCGTCAACGTGCTCGGCTTCGGCCCGACAGTGACGAAAGCCTGGACGCGCCCGTACAGCGACAGCACCAGTGTCTTTGTGCTCAACAGCTTGAAATTCATTCCGTCGTTTTTCGCACTCGAGCGCATTTCGGTTGCGACCTGCGTGTTTCCGGCGACGCTTGTCCTCGCCAATGCCGGGGTCGCACTGGTTATTTATCTGCGGCGGCGGCAGACAAAGTGATCGGCGAATTGACCGTTTTGCCCGGCCATTTGCACAGATCGGCGATGATGCATTTTTCGCACAGCGGACGCCGGGCGAGGCACACATAGCGGCCGTGCAGAATGAGCCAGTGATGCGCGTGCAGCCGATATTTTTCCGGCACGACCTGCAAAAGCTTCATCTCGACGTCGAGCGGCGTCTTGCCGACCGCAAGACCGGTACGATTGCCGATACGGAAGACGTGGGTGTCGACCGCGATGGTCGGCTCGCCGAAAGCGATATTGAGGAGGACATTCGCGGTCTTGCGCCCGACGCCGGGCAGCGCTTCGAGCGCGTCGCGATCGTGCGGAACCTTGCCGCCGTGCTGTTCGACAAGCATGCGCGACAGCGCGATCACGTTCTTGGCCTTGGTGCGATAGAGCCCGATGGTCTTGATCAGGTCGCGCACCCGGTCCTCGCCGAGCTTGACCATCTTCTCCGGCGTATCGGCGAGCTTGAACAGCGCCGGCGTCGCTTTGTTGACGCCGGCATCGGTCGCCTGCGCCGAGAGCACGACCGCGACCAGGAGCGTGAACGGATTGACGTGGTGGAGCTCGCCGCGCGGTTCCGGATTGGCGGCGGCGAAACGGCGGAACGCCTCTTCGATTTCGGCCTTGGTCCATTGCGGCAGTTCGCCACTAGCCGATTTATGCGCCGCTTTGACATCGGCCTTGTTTTGCGCCCTGACGGGCTTGAGCCGCGCCGCCTTGCTTGCGTTCTTGCCCTTGCGCGGCGGCCTGCAGACCCTGTTTGGCGGTTTTCCCCGGTCCGGCTTTCGGCTTGATCTTCTTCGCTGACTTTCGCGCCATCATTTTTGTATAATGAGCCGCATGACGAGCGACAATAACGCGGACACGGCCGGCACCGATATTTCGGCCGATCCCAAGATTTTCTCGGCCGTGATCACGCCGCACCGTTCGCTTGGCCCGACCGGCTTTCTCATCTTCATGCTCTGCATCGGCGGCTTAAGCTTCGTGTCCGGCGTGTTCTTCGTCATGCTCGGCGCCTGGCCGGTGTTCGGTTTTTTCGGCCTCGACGTGCTCCTCATCTATGTCGCGTTTCGCGCCAATTACCGCACCGCGCGCGCCTATGAGGAGGTGACGGTGACCGCGACCGAACTGACGGTGCGCCAGGTGAGCCATCGCGGCCGGGTGCGGGAATGGACGCTCAATCCGCTCTGGGTGCAGCTCGACCGCATCGTGCATGCGGAATTCGGCATCGAGCGGCTGTTCCTCGTCTCGCGCGGCCGGCGGCTGCCGATCGCGGCGTTTCTCGGGCCGGCCGAGAAGGCAAGTTTCGCCCATGCGCTGACCAAGGCGATCAGCGAGGCCAAGCGCGGCCCGACGCGGACGGTCTTGGAGTAATCCTGCCCCCGGAGAGGGGCACAAGGTGCTCAGAAATCGGGTGGTTTCCCGTCCGGCCACCCCCTAGATCAGGGATCAAATGATGGAGGCACCCATGCTATCGCCCGATCGCATCCCCGATCCGACTTTGAGCCTGCCGCTCGCCGAGGCCGCTGCCGATTACGACGTGGTGCGCCGCGCCATCGGCCATATCCACGGCCATTGGCGCGAGCAGCCCGAAATCGAGGATATTGCCGAGGCCGCCGGCGTCACCCCGACCGAGCTGCATCACCTGTTCCGGCGCTGGGCCGGGCTGACGCCAAAGGCCTTCCTGCAGGCGCTGACGCTCGACGGCGCGCGGCAATTGCTGCGCTCCTCCGCAAGCGTGCTCGACGCCACCTATGAGGTTGGCCTGTCCGGCCCCGGCCGTCTGCACGATCTGTTCGTGACCCACGAAGCCATGTCGCCCGGCGAATGGAAGTCGGGCGGTGAGGGATTGACCATCCGCTACGGCTTCCACCCCTCGACCTTCGGCCATGCGCTGGTGATGGCGACCGACCGGGGCCTAGCCGGGCTCGCGTTTGCCGATCCGGGCGAGGAACGCTCGGCGCTTGCCGATATGAAGCGGCGCTGGATCAAAGCCAGTTACATCGAGGACGCGGCCTACACGGCGCCGATCGCGCAGCGCATTTTCGATCCGTCGCGCTGGAGGTCGAGCGAGCCGCTCCGCGTGGTGTTGATCGGCACCGATTTCGAGGTGCGGGTGTGGGATGCGCTTCTGCAAATCCCGATGGGTCGCGCCACGACCTATTCCAACCTTGCTGCCAAGATCTGCAAGCCGAAAGCGGCGCGCGCCGTCGGCGCCGCGGTGGGCAAGAACCCGGTGTCGTTCGTGGTGCCGTGCCACCGCGTCATCGGCAAAGCCGGCGATCTCACCGGCTATCACTGGGGCCTCACGAGGAAGCGCGCCATGCTCGGCTGGGAGGCGGGACAGGTGGGTGCCGCGGCGTGAAGGCTCTCGGCCGCGGCGCGGCGCGCTAGTCCAGCCGGCCGCGGAGCGGCCAGAGGGTGGCCACGTTCATCGGGTCCGTCGCATGCGGGAAGTCGCCGTGCCGATAGGCCTCGAGCGTTGCCGGGTCTTGCCGCTCGAGAAAATCGGCCAAGGCCGAATAGGTGGTGCAGCGGACTTCCGGCAGGCCGCAGACGGTCTGCGCAAACTCCTCGACCGCCTCGCGGTAAGCGCCGCCCTGATAGTCGAAGAAATGATGGCCGATATGGAGCGGCGCGCGATCGCCGGTGTAATTGGCTTTGAAATAATCGAGATAAGTCTCCAGCATTTGCTCTTTGAAGAATTCATGCCGGCTCGGCACGACCGTGCCATGCGACTGCGCCACGAAGAAATTGTAGTCCATCGACAACAGGCGCTTGCCGCTGGCGTGCAGCTCTATATCCGCCAGGTTGAAACGCCACAGACCGTCGACCTTGTCGGGCCAGGCGTCCTTGTTGCTGTCGCTCGACGTGTCGTAACGAAAGCCGTTGTCTTTGAGGGCAGTGTAGAGACCTGGGCTGCGGTCGAGATAAGGCGCGCGGAAGCCCGCGACCTCCGAACTCGGGAAGGCGAATTTCACGTCGCCGCCAAGCCCGTTGTTCGGCCCGACATTGGCGAGAACGTCGCGGAACGAATGCAATTCCCGCGTCCAATCGCCGGCCGACCAGCCGCGGCCGCTGAAATGGCCGACCGCGTGCGAGCCGATCTCATGGCCGCTGCGATAAAGCTCGTTGATGTAATCGACGCGCTGCCGCACATCGTCGGCGGTGCCGCCGAAACCGATCCGCGATGCGCCGCGTGGCTGTCCGGGCGCCTCGTAGAGATTGCGATTGCTGTCGGCGATGAAATTGACGCCGCTGACGAAGAAGGTGAAATGCAGCCGGTCGCCGTCTTTGTTCATCTCGGCGGCGAAGGCCGTGAGCTCCTTCCAGCGTTCGAGCTCGGTGCAATTATCGAATGCGATCTCGACGAATTGCGGCGGCCGTTCGACCGCGCGCGCCTCGGCGCTCGCAACGAAGAAAATCAAAATCGCGAAAAGAGCCCGCCCCATCGGCGAGTTTAAAAGCATTTGCCGATGGCAGATTCAATGTGAATCAGAATTTTACCTTATTTGACTGCATTGAATTTAAAATCTTAATAGAGATGCAGCACGCGAAGTGCCGCTTGGATTGACGCGCGCGCCGCAATTCGCGATACCGCTTCGACATCGCAACAGGGGACGTGAAAATGCAGCGTCGGCGGCCGGTGATGCTCGTTATCCTCGACGGCTGGGGCTGGCGCGAAGACAAAGCCGACAACGCCATCCGGCAAGCCCAGACGCCGACTTTCGACCGGCTGTGGCAGACCGGGCCGCATGGATTCCTGCGCACCTCCGGCAAGGATGTCGGGCTCCCCGACGGCCAGATGGGCAATTCCGAAGTCGGCCATCTCAATATCGGCGCTGGCCGCGTGGTGATGCAGGATCTGCCGCGCATCGCGAGCGCGATCGCCGGCGGCGAGATCAAGAGCGCGCCGTCGCTTATCGATCTGATGAGGAAGCTCAAAGCGAGCGGCGGCACCTGCCACCTGCTCGGCCTGATTTCGCCGGGCGGCGTGCATTCGCATCAAGACCAGGCGGTGGCGCTGGCCAAGATTCTCGACGAAGCCCGTGTGCCGACGCTCATTCATGTGCTGACCGACGGCCGTGATACGCCGCCGCAATCCTCGGCCGAGGATGTAAAGCGTCTTCTTATCGCGCTACCGCCATCGGTGAAAGTTGCAAGTGTCTGCGGACGCTATTTCGCGATGGATCGCGACAAGCGCTGGGACCGTGTCGAGAAAGCCTATAAGGCGATTGTCGAAGCCGACGCGCCGCGCTTTACCGATGCGCCGGCGGTCGTCGCCGACGCTTATGCCAACAAGAAATTCGACGAGTTCATCGTGCCGGCGGTGGTCGGCGATTATCGCGGCATGAAGGACGGCGACGGCGTGCTGTGCTTTAATTTCCGCGCCGACCGCGTGCGCGAGATTCTCGGCGCCATGTTCGAGCCGGATTTCAACGGCTTTGCCCGCAAGCGTGTCGTGAAATTCGCCGCCGCCGTCGGCATGACGCAATATAGCGACGAGCTCGACAAGCTCATGGCAACGATTTTTCCGCCGCAGACGCTTGCCAACATTCTCGGCGAGGTGGTTGCACAGGCTGGCCGCACGCAGCTGCGTATGGCGGAGACGGAGAAATATCCGCACGTGACGTATTTCCTCAACGGCGGCCGCGAGGTGCCTTATTCCGGCGAGGAGCGCATCATGGTGCCGTCGCCGAAGGTCGCGACCTACGACTTGCAGCCGGAAATGTCGGCGCCCGAACTCACCGACAAAGCGGTCGCCGCGATCAATTCCGGCAAATACGATCTGATCGTCCTCAACTTCGCCAATCCCGACATGGTCGGCCATACCGGAAGCCTGCCGGCGGCGATCAAGGCAGTGGAGACGGTCGATACCAGCCTCGGCCGCATTGCGGACGCCATCGAGAAATCAGGCGGTGCGCTTCTCGTCACGGCCGATCACGGCAATTGCGAAATGATGCGCGATCCCGACACCGGCGGCCCGCATACCGCGCATACGATCAATCCGGTGCCGCTGCTGCTGCTCGGCGGCCGCAATCGCGGCCTCGTCGCTGAGGGCCGGCTTGCCGATCTCGCGCCAACCTTGCTCGAACTGATGGAATTGCCGAAGCCGAAAGAGATGACCGGGTCGTCGCTATTGGCGGGGTGACGGCTGCTAGCTCGGAACCCGGAATCGAATAAGGCTCTGATTATTTGATGAGAACCAGCCTTCAGTTTGCGCGGATGTTCCAGCGCTCCGGGCTGTGACACACGTCATATTTCCGAATCAGCGAATTGCTACCTTTCATTGTGCTGGGTGATGCGAGAATA
The DNA here is from genome assembly GCA_963761595.1 of uncultured Alphaproteobacteria bacterium. Lineage (GTDB taxonomy): Bacteria > Pseudomonadota > Alphaproteobacteria > Rhizobiales > Xanthobacteraceae > BOG-931. The sequence goes on along the minus strand of CAVXHE010000014.1, from coordinate 466,877 downwards.
GACCTCGCGGGCACTATCCGGTCACTCACTCGATCCCAGCGGGAGGCGACACGATCCGTCGAGTCTGCGCGGTACACCTCCGCGTCCGCTCGAATTGGAGCAAAGCAATGAGCAACGCTGCGAGCTTTGTACAGATCCAGCTTTCGAATCCACACAACCTGCTTTCGAATTCGACGACCAAGATCAATCGCGCCACTTACATTCGGCTCAACGACAGCAGTACCGGCTCATCTAGCGGCGGACGCGCAATCGAAAAGGCGAATTTCGTAAGTTCGCTCGGGCTGCAGCAGGGTGAAACGGACGAGGTGCTGAAAACGCTCGCCCCGGAGGGTGCACCAGCGTCGTCATCTTTGCCGCGCGACATGACCTTCTGGTCGCTGCTGCGGCAATTTGAAGGTACGCCGCTGGCATCCGGACTGCCGCCAACGAGTGCTTTCACCGACATCGCTGCGAACGATCTTATCGCATTCGGCAACGGCCTTATCACGGTTCGCAAGCAGATCGTCGAGCGGCTGCAAGCTTCATCCGGCGGCACAGGCGTGGATCTCGGCAATGCGCTGATCCGACTCAACACCGCGCAGGTCATGGGGTCGACCTTCGGCAAGAACATGGTCACTCAGCCGGCCGGCTGGCTCAATCTCGAGCGTCTGGAGATGACACCAGTGGGGATCGAGCGCGGCGGGCTGGTCGCCACCGTCCCGCTCGCTCCGATGGAGACGACGTTCGTTACGCAAAAAGAATGGTCGGTCACCACGCAGGAATTCACCAGCATCGTCACGGACTCGCTCGACAATTACAGCGAAACCGGGGTCACCGAGAACACCCAACTGACCCAGGCCACGACCTCGCAGGTGGCCCATGCCAACCAGTTCAACGTCACCGCCTCCGCGAGCGGCGGCATTGGTTTCGTTAGCGGCTCCGCCGCGACATCATTTGGCAGTCAGGATTCAAATTCGAATTCGGCGACCGCGAGTCGTCAGAACTCCATTCAAACCACGCGGCTTGCCTCGTCTCGGGTCAAGCAGTCGCACAAAATGAGCATTTCGACGACAAGCGTCCAAGGCACGTCGGATGCGACCACGCGCAAGCTGCAAAATCCCAGCCCGACCGACCCGATGCGCATCGATTATTACAGCATGATGCGCAAATGGTACGTCGCGCTTTATCGCTACGGATTGCGGCTGACCTACGATATCACCGTTCCCGAGCCGGGCGCGACACTGCGCGAAATTTACGCGAAGCTGCAAATTCTGCAGAACCTGTCGAGCCAGACTTTCGTTTTTCCGATAACGCATGGCGAAATCACGGTCGAAGTGAAGCCAGGCGACAGCGAGCCGTATTACCTCGTATTGGCGGACAAATACGGGGTCGATGTTTCGGCGCCGCCGCGCGGACCAAACAGCGCGATACATCAGGGCGGTGCGCCCATCATTGTGCCGACGGGCGGAATCGATTTTTCCAAGACGGACCAGCTCAAGCCGGTGACGTTTAACGTACCTTCCGGCTACTGGATCAGCGCTGTGATCTATACACAATATCTCGGCAATTCGACGCCTCCGAGCATCAACCCGCTAGGCACGGGGCTGAATTAAGCAGCAACAATATGGGCATCGATCTCTGCCAGGGGCAAAGCTTTTTGTGGCACCAGACCGGGCAGCAATCCATCACGCTGCTTTACACGACCAGCAGCAACGAGCACGACGGCGAAATGTTCTTTAATGTCGAATGCGTCCCGACCGATACCGCGATCGCGCAGTGGCAAAGTACGGTTTGGACTACGCTTTACAATGCCGCCCAGTCGCAGTTCTACGCACAGCAGCAGGCGATCAGCGCGCAGATTACCGCCTTGCAAAACGAGATCAACAACGTCGATACGCTTACTCTTCGCCGCGAAGAGAACGACGAGATCATGAAATGCGCCTTAAAGGCGATGCTGCCGGCGTCAAACCCCAACTACACCTTGATGCCAAAAGCCGTCGAGGCCGTTTTCGAGGCGGCCGCCGCCCAGGCCGCCGGCGGCAATCCGCTCGCCACCTACCTGAGTTTGATATACGGCGTGGACTTCACCGGCAATGCATCAACGCAATGGGCTGCTCTGAGCGGCCACGAACAGGTCGTCAATTTCATCAATCAGGCCATCGAATGGGAGAACGTGACGTTCTTCACCTATTCGTATTTTTGGGATTTTCCGCTGTGCTGGGATTTCATTCGGCAGATTCAGCATAACGACAAAACCCGCCAAGCCTTTTTGCGCGCCGGCAGCGCCCGCGTGGTGCTGACGGTGCGGCAAGGCTGGGAATTGGCCTGGACCTATTACCTCAATACAGGATCGATCACGCTGCCGAGCCCGTTGCCGCAGCATCCCTATCTGACGATCGCGAAGCAGATCGAGGCCTATGACAGCACCAACTATCCGGGCATCCCGCCAGCCAATCCGAACGGCGGCGGTCTGATCGACGACGACACGCCACAGTGCGGCACGACTTGCACCGACACGGTCCACCCCGCCCCAAATAATCCCTTGATCACGCCGATAACCTTGCGGATTGACGACCCAACCGGCTTTGTCGTGGGCGCGACCGCGATCATCGATAACTGGGATTCGCAAATCGATCCGAACAACAATATGGGTCCCGGCGGCCTGGGAATCGGAGCGCAGGAAACCCAGACCATCACGGCCGTCAACAACACTTCACTGCCGTACACCATCACCGTGCAGGGACTGCAATATTCCCATTATGCGCCGTTTCCGGTCGTGCAATCCGGCGCCAAGGGCGTTCTGATCGGCGAATGGTTCGAATATACGCCGACCTCGGGCACCGATATCGGTGTAACACTCAACCCCTCAGGGCCGATGGCCTGAGACCGAATCGATGGATCCGACGAAGAAATATCTCATGGAGTCGCCCAGAGATATCGATGCGGACGCATTTTTTTCTTCCGACCGCTCCGAGACGCGCGACCCCCACTCGCTGATCGCCTACGACCGCCCTCGGCCGACACCAGAGCAGGAGGCGCAAGGCGCCAGGGGCGCAAACCCGATGCCGGTCGATTTTGCGATATGGAGGAATCGGTTTGAACTCAAACATTCTCCGGACGCCCTCAATCCGCTGCCAGTGGGCCAACTGGGCCAAGACGGAAACCGGACCCGACGTTCAGAGACTGGTACGACGTGATCCAATACAGAAGCTTCGCTTCTCGCACCGTGGCATCGATGCCGGCATCGGCGCGCGTCAGGGTCGTCGTTCTTTTTGGCGTCGGATCGGAGGCATACCGGCATGGACTATGCAGCGTCATCGATGTCGCAGCGGAGCCGACAATTCTCATTATCGTACCCGGCATCGAAGACGGCCCTTACAGCGGTGACATCAATTTAAAGAACCCCTGGACAAATGAAACGAAGACGATCAAAGCCAACACGCGGTGGGGCATCGGCATCACCAACCCCTCCATCGGAGCCCTTGTCGCGCAGCACCGCAAGGATGTTGGCTACGACGTTGTCGTGCTGGCGTGCTATAGCACCGGGGCTTTGGGATTTTCCGGCGTAATCAACAAAGGACTCGTGTCGATCGATGCTCTGGAACAAGTCGTAATTTTTGATTGTCTATACAGCTACACGGCCCAAGCACTGACGAAGCTCAACTGGACGAAACCGTCAGCAAAGATCATTGCTTATATCGTCACTGGGCACGGCAACGACTTTGTCGATCAGGACCATCCGACACGGGATACATTGATACCCGGCAACAGATCCTACATTAATTACGTCAACTTATTGCGTGAAGAGGCGGCCTCTTACGCTGTTGCCTCGGCCTATCACGCTGTCGCCACTGCTCGTGTCATCAACGAAGGGACGCTACCCAATACTGTCGCCACTGCTCGCGTCGTCAACGAAGGGACGTTACCCAATGGCGATGACATCGTCACAGATCTTCCGACTTCCTTTAAATCGGCCCTGACCAATCTTGTCGGCCGTCTTCCACCGCGCGGATCGTTGATCAGCGATCCTTCAATCTACCGGGCAGTCAAAGGAACCCCTCCTTCGAACGCCACGGCGCTTGCCACTTTCCAGAACGCGAACTCCGGCCTTATTTCGAAGTTCGAAGCCATGTCCAACATCTATTGGGCCTGTTTCGAGAATGCCCAGCTTCTCGGCTGGGCTACGCCAATCGGCGAAGAGAAGCACGATTTACTGCTCGTTGAATTTGCCTGGGAGTATCTCATCTAGCGAAAAGACCTCTTCCGCTAAGCCCCACAGCGGGCTCAGGTTACGCTCAAGCGGGCACGGCCAAGCCATCATCATTCGTGCAATGCCCGATCAGCCGCTCGATGAAGCTTGCGCATTTCGTGAGCTCCGAAATCTCCACGAACTCGTCCGGCTTGTGCGCCTGTTCGATCGAACCCGGGCCGACGACGACGGTCGGGATGCCGGCCATAGCGACGAACAGGCTCGCTTCGGTGCCGAACGAGACCTTGCTGTGGCTGTTGCGGCCGCTGAGCTGTTTGGCGAGCGCGACGAGCGGATGATCGGCTTTCATGTCGAGCGCCGGATATTCCAAAATTTCCTGAAAATCGATGCCGCAGCCCGGATCGGACTTGCGCATGGCCGGTTCGATCTCGGCCTTGGCCCAGGCGACGATCGCGTCCGTCACTTCTTTCGATTCGTTGGCGCCGAGACCGCGGGCTTCGAATTCGAGCGCGCATTCGTCCGGCACGATGTTGAGCGCGGTGCCGCCCTGCGCCACGCTGGTGAGGAGCGTCGTATGCGCGACGTCGTACATCTCATCGCGCTCTCCGTGCTTCGCCAGTTGGGTGGCGCGGCGGCGCACTTCGGTGATCAGGTCCGCGGCATATTCCACGGCATTGACACCGGCCGGCGCCAGCGAGGAGTGACAGGACTTGCCGCGAAACGTGGCGCGCACGCCGTGCTTGCCTTTGTGGCCGATGATGATCTGCATCTGCGTCGGCTCGCCGACGAAGCAGCCGAGCGGCTTGACCGGCGCCTCTTTGATCTCGCGCAACATCGGCCGCACGCCGATGCAACCGACTTCCTCGTCATAGGAAATGGCGAAATGGATCGGCATTTTCAGGTTCGCCGCACGGATCTCCGGCACCATGGCGAGGCACACCGCGACAAAGCCCTTCATGTCGGTGGTGCCGCGGCCGTAATAGCGGCCGTTGCGCTCGATCATCTTGAAGGGGTCGCTGGTCCACGGCTGCCGTTCGACCGGCACGACGTCGGTGTGTCCGGAGAGCACGATGCCCGGCGTATTCTGCGGCCCGATCGTGACCCACAAAGATGCTTTTTGCCCGGTGTCATCGACGAGCCGCCGGCCGGTGATGCCGAACCCCGCCAGATATTTCTCGATATAGGCAATCAGCGGCAGGTTCGAGCGGTCGCTCACCGTGTCGAAGCCGACCAGGTCCGCGAGCAGCTTGCGAATGCGTTCAACTCTGTCGTCAGGCATAGTTACACAGGCTTGGTTCCACAGGTTCGGTCACACCGGCCGGTCACAACCGCACGCTTTAGATATCGGCGAGCCCCAGCACGTCCGCCATCGTGTAAAGCCCGGGCTTCTTGCCGCGCGCCCACAACGCCGCGTGCAGCGCGCCGCGGGCAAAGATCATGCGGTCCTCGGCGCGATGCGTCAGCTCGACGCGTTCCGCCGGCCCGGCAAAGATCACCGCATGCTCGCCGACCACCGTGCCGCCGCGCAGCGAGGCAAAGCCGATATCGCCGGAATTGCGCGCGCCGGTGACGCCGTCGCGGCCGCGCGCCGAATGCTGCGCGAGATCGATGCCGCGGCCTTCGGCCGCCGCGCGGCCGAGCATCAAAGCGGTGCCCGACGGCGCGTCGATCTTTTTGTTGTGATGCATTTCGACGATCTCGATGTCGTAATCGTCGTTGAGCGTCTTCGCCACGCGCTTGGTCAGCGCGACAAGGAGATTGACGCCGAGCGACATATTGCCGGATTTCACGATGGTCGCGCGGTTGGCGGCCTTGGCGATCACCGCTTCCTCTTCAGTGGAATGGCCGGTGGTGCCGATGATGTGAACCTTGCCGGCAGCCGCCGTGAGTTCGGCGAGTGCGAGCGTCGCCGCGGGGACGGTGAATTCGATGAGGCCGTCGGCACCTTTGAGAGCCGCCGCGACGTCGCTCGTGACTTTGATGCCGCTTGGGCCGAGGCCGGCCAGTTCGCCGGCATCGCGGCCGATCACGGCGGAACCCGGAGCCTCGACCGCGCCGCCGAGCGCCAAGCCTTTGGTCGCGGCGACGGCCTGGATCAGCGCGCGGCCCATGCGCCCGCCGGCGCCGGCAATCACTACACGCATGTCGGAATTGGGGGCTGACATCTTACGCCTTCTCAACGCTCGCAATCGTCCAAGGCGGTATAGCACAATTCTTATCCTCCCCCTGAAAGGGGGAGGAAGCAGACCTAGCCTGCACGCGAGAACTAGAACTTCGGCCCGTCGTAACCTTCGACGATGACCAGATCGGCCTCGGATCGGCCGTCGCGCAGCTTCTTGGCCGCCTGATAATCGGGCGAACGGTAGCAGGCGAGCGCCGTCTCGTAGCTCGGAAATTCGATTACCACGCTGCGGCTGCGGACTTTGCCTTCCGTCACTTCGCGCGCGCCGCCGCGGACCAGGAAGCGGCCGCCGAATTTGCCGAACGGCACCATGTCGGCGACCATATAGGCCTTGTAGCCTTCCGGATCGGTGACATCGATATGGCCGATCCAATAGCCTTTTCTTGCCGCAGCCGGCGGGGGTGAACCCGACACGGGCGGTTGCACGCCGTCATAGCCCTCGACGATAAGAAAATCGCAGGTCGAGTGGGCAAGCCGCAGCGGACGCGCGCGCTGATATTCGTCCGAGCGATAGCAGGCGAGCGCGGTGGCATAGTCGGGAAATTCGCGGATGACGGTGCGCGAGCGGATGTGGCCCTCGACCAGTTCGCTTTTGCCGCCGCGGGCCAGCGCAATGCCGCGATATTTTTCGTGGGCCGGCGGCGTGGCCGCCATATAGGCCTGATAGCCCTCCGGATTGCTAACATCGATCTGCGGTAGCCAATAGCCCTTGGGCATGGCGCGCACCCCTCAGTCATCACCGGGCCTGTCCCGGTGATCTCCATTATTTTGGCACGGCATGCCGCGTGAATTGAGATCGCCGGAATAAATCCGGCGATGACGAGCTTCTCGATGGAGCATGATCTTTTCGGAAAACCGATTTCCACCCTCGGATCAAGTCCAAGGGCATGCTTTTCCGGATCATGCTCTAGCGAGCCGCAGCCGCGATTTCGACGACGATCGCCGTCGCCGCCGCCTTCGGATCGGCGGCGGCGACGATCGGCCGGCCGACCACAAGATAATCCGCGCCGGCCGCAATCGCCGCCGACGGCGTCGCAATACGCTTCTGATCGCCCGCCTCCGCGCCGGCCGGCCTTATTCCCGGCGTCACCAGAACGAGCTTGTCGCCGACAATGGCGCGCAAATTCGACACTTCTTCCGGCGAGCAGACAAGCCCGTTGACGCCGGCTTCAAGCGCCTGGCGGGCGCGCTGGGCGACGAGATCGCGCACGGACATGTCGTAGCCGGCTGCTCTGAGATCGGCGTCGTCGTAAGAGGTGAGCACGGTGACGGCAAGAATGCGCAAGCCGCCTTCCCGCGCCGCCGCCGCGGCCTTCATGGTCTGCGGATAGGCATGCACGGTGAGGAATGTGGCGCCGATCCGCGATACGCTTTGCACGCCTGAGGCGACAGTATTGCCGATGTCGTGCAGCTTCATGTCGACGAACAATTTCTTGCCGGCGCCGATGAGCGCCGACGCATAAGAAAGACCGCCGGCGAGGGCGAGCTGATAGCCGATCTTGTAGAACGAGACCGCGTCGCCGAGCCGCGCCACCATGGCTTGCGCTTCCTCGACCGTCGACACGTCCAGCGCGACGATCAGGCGGTCGCGAGGCTCCAGCTGCATCGGCTTAATCTCTCAGGAACGTGATCTAACCCATCACGCCGGCCAATTCGACGAGCCTGCGCATAGCAGCTTTCAGCGCCGTGGCAAGGCTTTCATCCTTGAGATTGTCCATGTCGTCGAAAGCCTGTTCGGCGCGTGGTATGGCGATTTGCTCGGGGATGACAAGCGCACCGCAGCCGAGTTCGAGGATTTGCCGGAGCGCCATCAGGGAGCGCAAACCGCCGAGCCCGCCATGGGCCGCGGCGCCGATGGCAAAGACGCGGCCCTTGAACGCCGCATAGGCCGGCTCGCCCGGATCGCGCACCCGCGAGATCCAGTCGATCGTGTTCTTGAGAAGCGGCGTCACCGAGGCGCTGTATTCCGGGCTGGTGATGAACACGCCCTGGTGCGCGAGCAGCATGCGCTTGAGCGCCACCGCGGCGACCGGCAATCCCGACGACGATACGAGGTCGGCATCGAACAGCGGCAGCGTGTAATCCTCGAGCGAGATGCGCGTGACCTCGGCCTCGAGCAGCGTCAGCTCCTTGGCCGCAAGCGCCGCCAGCCGTGCATTATGCGAGCCGGTGCGCAGCGAGCCTGGAATGATCAGGATTTTCGGGACGGGCATTGCGGTCGCGAGTGAATACGGAAAAGTTTCAAGTCTTCCGATACACCCAAACCCGGGCCGGCGGCAGGTTCATCCAGATGCGCTCGGAGGGTTCCGCGGTAAAGCCTTTGAGCCGCGTCGGCACCGGCGACGCCACAGAATAGGTGAACTGCACAAAGGGCGCGCCCGGCAACATCAGCTCGAAAGCGTCGCGCACCAGCCGCAGCCGCATCTTGATCGGCTTGGTCATCAGCGGCAGGCCGGAAACGACCGCTGCGGCGGGCTCCAGCAAAAGCGCTTCGAGGAGCCGGCGCATGCTGTAAGCATCGCCTTGCACCAGCGTCGCTTGCGGATAGCGCGCGCGCAGGAGCCGGCAGAAGGTCGGATTGAATTCGACCAGCACGAGGCGCGAGGGATCGACGCCGGCCTCCACCAAGGCTTCCGTGACCGGCCCGGTGCCAGGCCCCAGTTCGACCACCGGCCCAAAGCTGTTCGGATCGACATAGCGCGCCATGGCGCGCGCGAGGATCTTGCTCGACGGCGCCACTGCGCCTGTCGACAGCGGACGCTCGATCCAGGAGCGGATGAAGCGCACCTCGTCGTCGAGCCGGATGCCCTTCTTGAGCTCGAACTGCCTGATGCGCTGCTCGATGGTCTTCTCGATTTGCGCGCTAATTTTTTTGCTGAAGTCGTCACGATGCTGTTCGAACAGCCGGAACTGGCGCCCGATCTTGCGCTCAATGATCGTCTTGCCGACTTCGAGAAGCCGGAGCTGCCGCTCGATCTTTCGTTCGAATTTTTGCAGGGCCGGCAGCGACATGACAAACCAACTGGCAATCCAAGCGACAATTCACGCGACAGAATCTTGCCGCTTTTAAAACATTTGGGTGACAAAGGCCATATAGGCCTGGTGGGTAGATTTGCGGGTAGATTTAAGGGGAGCTGGCGCGGCCGCTCAAACCGTCAAGGAATTCCTTGACCTTGCCGAGGAAACCCGAGGATTCCGGCTGGGTCTCGGTGGACGACAGCCGATCGAACTCCGCCAATAGCTCGCGCTGCTTCTTGGTCAGTTTCTGCGGCGTTTCGACGACGACTTGCACGTACATGTCGCCGTGCTGCCGCTGCCGCAATACCGGCATACCTTTGGACTGAAGCCGGAAGCGGCGGCCGGACTGCGTTCCTTCGGGAACTTTCACTTTGGTCTTGCCGCCGTCGATGGTCGGCACTTCGATATCGCCGCCCATCGCCGCCGTCACCATGGACACCGGAACGCGGCAATGCAGATCGGCGCCTTCGCGCTGGAAGAATGGATGCGCGGCCATCGACAGGAAAATATAGAGATCGCCCGGCGGGCCGCCGCGCACGCCGGCCTCGCCCTCGCCGGCAAGACGAATGCGCGTGCCGTCCTCGACGCCCGGCGGGATGTTCACCGATAGCGTGCGCTCGCGGGTGACGCGGCCGGAGCCGGCGCACGAGGCGCACGGGCTGTCGATCGACTGGCCGCGGCCGTGGCAATTCGGACAGGTGCGCTCCAGCGTGAAGAAGCCCTGGGCGTGGCGGACGCGGCCCTGGCCGCCGCACATCGCACAGACTTTCGGCTTGGTGCCGGCCTTGGCGCCGGAGCCGGAGCAGGCCTCGCAGGTCACCGACGTCGGAATGCGGACTTGTGCATTCTTGCCGACATAGGCTTCGTTGAGCGAGATCTCCATGTTGTAGCGCAGATCGGCGCCGCGCTCGCGGCCGGAGCCGCGGCCGCGGCCGCCCGCCGACATGCCGAATATGCCTTCGAACAGATCGGAGAATGTGGTGCCGAACTCGGCGCCGAAGCCTGCGCCCTGGCCGCCCATGCCGTGCTCGAAAGCGGCATGGCCGAAACGGTCATAGGCGGCACGCTTGTCCGGGTCCTTGAGGATCTCGTAGGCTTCGTTGATTTCCTTGAAGCGATGCTCGGCGTCTTTGTCGTCCGGATTGCGATCCGGGTGGCACGCCATCGCATGTTTGCGAAACGCCGATTTGATGTCGACTTCAGTCGCCGTGCGTTCGATCGAAAGAGATTTGTAGTAGCAGCGCTTGGCCATCACGTCTCACCCAATAACCTGCCCAACAACCCGGATAAGGGCCCGGGTTTTGGGGCTTGCCGGCGAAAAAGCACCCCCGTTTCGATCCGGGGGTGCCAATCTGACAAGCGGCAACGGCATCAAGCGCCTCGCTGCTTTTAAGCAGATTTCTTGTTCTTCTTGTCGTCGTCGACTTCCGTGAACTCGGCGTCGACGACGTCTTCTTTTTTGCCTTCCGCGCCGGCATCCGCGGCGTCGCCGCCCGGCTGCTGCTGCTCGGATTGCTTATACATCGCTTCGCCGAGCTTCATCGATGCCTGCGCCAGCGCATTGGTCTTGGCCGAGATCGCTTCGGCGTCATTACCCTTCAAGGCTTCCTTGAGGTCGGCCATGGCGTTCTCGATAGCGCGGCGTTCGCCCTCACCCACCTTCGAGCCGTGCTCGGCGAGCGTCTTCTCGGTGGCGTGGACCAGAGCCTCGGCGTGGTTCTTTGCCTCGACCTCGGCCTTGCGCTTCTTGTCGTCCTCGGCGTGAGCCTCGGCGTCCTTGACCATCTTCTGGATGTCGCCCTCGGACAGGCCGCCCGACGCCTGGATGCGGATCTGCTGCTCCTTGCCGGTGCCCTTGTCCTTCGCCGACACATTGACGATGCCGTTGGCGTCGATGTCGAAAGTGACCTCGACCTGCGGGATGCCGCGCGGCGCCGGCGGAAGGCCGACCAGATCGAATTGGCCGAGCATCTTATTGTCGGCCGCCATTTCGCGTTCGCCCTGGAACACCCGGATGGTCACCGCGGTCTGGCCGTCTTCGGCCGTGGAGAACACCTGGCTCTTCTTGGTCGGGATCGTGGTGTTGCGATCGATCAGGCGGGTGAACACGCCGCCCAGCGTCTCGATGCCGAGCGACAGCGGCGTCACGTCGAGAAGCAGCACGTCCTTGACGTCGCCTTGCAGCACGCCGGCCTGAATGGCCGCGCCGACCGCGACGACTTCGTCGGGATTGACGCCCTTATGCGGCTCCTTGCCGAACAATTGCTTCACGACTTCCTGGACCTTCGGCATGCGCGTCATGCCGCCGACCAGGACGACTTCGTTGATCTCGGCCGCGGAGAGGCCGGCATCCTTGAGCGCCTGCCGGCACGGCTCGATGGTCTTCTGGATGAGATCGTCGACCAGCGCCTCGAATTTGGCGCGGGTGAGCTTCATCGTCAGATGCTTCGGGCCGGACGCGTCCGCGGTGATGAACGGCAGGTTGATTTCGGTCTGCGTCGTCGACGACAGCTCGATCTTGGCTTTCTCGGCGGATTCCTTGAGCCGCTGCAGCGCCAGCTTGTCGCGGCGCAGGTCGATGCCCTGCTCTTTCTGGAATTCGTCGGCCAGATAATTGACCAGCCGCATGTCGAAATCTTCGCCGCCGAGGAAGGTGTCGCCGTTGGTCGACTTCACCTCGAACACGCCGTCGCCGATTTCGAGAATGGAGATATCGAATGTGCCGCCGCCCAAGTCATAGACCGCGATCATGCCGGTCTTGGTCTTGTCGAGACCGTAAGCAAGCGCGGCCGCGGTCGGCTCGTTGATGATGCGCAACACTTCGAGGCCGGCGATCTTGCCGGCATCCTTGGTGGCTTGGCGCTGCGCGTCGTTGAAGTAAGCGGGAACGGTGATGACGGCCTGATCGACCTTCGAGCCGAGATAGGCCTCGGCCGTCTCTTTCATCTTCTGCAAAATGAAAGCGGAAATCTGCGAAGGCGAATAGGTCTTGCCTTCGATCTCGACCCAGGCGTCGCCGTTCGAGGCGCGCGCGATCTTGTAGGGGACGAGCTTCTTATCCTTTTCCACCATCGGATCGTCGTAGCGACGGCCGATGAGCCGCTTCACTGCGAAAATCGTGCGCTCCGGATTGGTCACCGCCTGGCGTTTTGCCGGCTGGCCGACCAGCCGCTCGCCATCGTCCGTAAAAGCAACGATGGACGGCGTGGTGCGCATTCCCTCTGCGTTCTCGATGACCTTCGGCGTCGTGCCTTCCATGACAGCGACGCAGGAATTGGTGGTCCCGAGATCGATACCGATGACCTTGGCCATGGTCTTAAATCCTCTCTCTAGCGGCAGGCCGGGCAGGCCCCGAAGGCGCCCGAAAACCGACCCCCTTATTACATACTCAGATGCCCTGTGCGCGGCTTGAGAAACTGTCCCTAAAGCCCGCTGCGCAGGGCGATTTCCCTTGGCTCATATAGGAGGGCGCCATCACCCTGCAAGACAGGACTTGACGCAAAGCGGCTTTCCATCGGGCTATTGAGGGGGTCGTATCCTGACTTACTTACGGATGGCAGGGCGATTTAAAGGTTGGCGCATGACCGCAGACATGACCGCAGACGTGACCGCAGACGTGACCGGGTACAGGGCAGCGTTGAGGACGGCATTGGGCGGGCATTGTCCGAGGCATTGTCTATGTCGGCAAATTGCCGGGCAGTGGTAAAGGCCGGATGAAGACGCGCCCGCTCGACATCAACGGCGCGCGTTTCTATTCGGGCTATCTCGACCGCGACGCGCAGGCCGCGATGCTTGCCGCCATCCGCAATGTCTTTGCGGCGGCACCACTGTTTACGCCGCGCATGCCGAAATCCGGCCGGCCGTTCTCCGTCCGCATGTCGAATTGCGGGTCGCTCGGCTGGGTGTCGGATGAGAGGGGCTACCGCTATGCGCCGATCCACCCCGCTACCAGCCAAGCCTGGCCACCGCTGCCACCCCCGCTCGCCGCTTTATGGGAGGACGTTGCCGATTATCCTCATGCGCCGGAAGCGTGCCTGATTAACTTTTACGGGCCGGCGGCGAAAATGGGCCTGCATCAGGATCGCGATGAGGCGGATTTTGCCGCGCCCGTGGTGTCGCTGTCGCTCGGCGATTCCTGTTTGTTTCGGGTCGGCGGGCGGAAGCGCTCCGACCCCACCCGGTCCTTCCGCCTCAATTCCGGCGACGTGGTCGTGCTGGGTGGCGAGGCCCGGCTCGCTTTCCACGGCGTCGACCGTATCTATCCCGGCACATCCACCTTACTTATGCAGGGTGGACTCTTGGAGGGTGGACGGATCAATCTGACCATGCGACGGGTCACGTAACTGAAAATACCTGAGCTGCGGCGCACCGCCGCCAATGCTGCTTGATAATTGCCGGGACCAATCCGATGCCCCTTCGACCGACCCGATCTGGCGCTGGTTTTGGCGCTCCCCGCTATGCCGCCCTCGCGGTGCTGGCCGCAATACTAGCCATGCCGGCACTGGCGCCGGCCATAGCACCGGCCTGGGCGGCCGACCCAATTTTCCCGACCGGCTCACGGCTTGGGATCATTCCGCTGGCGGGCATGGTGGCGAGCCGCAATTTCATCGGCTTTGAGGATCCGCAGAAGAACGCCGCGATCCTTTTCACCACGCTGCCGGCGCAAGCCTACGACTCGCTCGACAAGTCCATGGTGCCGGAAGCCATGAAGAAGGACGGCGTCGACGTCGATAAACGCGAACCGATCCAGCTCAATATCGGCAAAGGCTTTCTTCTCAGCGGCGCGCAGACGACGAACAACGCGCGCTATCGCAAATGGCTCCTGGTCGCCGCCGCCGGCAATATAACGGCGCTCGTGACGCTCCAGGTGCCGGACAAGGACCCCGCTTATACCGACAAGACGCTGCACGACACGCTGACGACGCTTGCGCTGCGCGACAGCGTGCCCGACGCCGAGCAGCTCAGTCTGGTGCCATTCAAGATCGGCGATCTGGCAGGCTTTCATATCGACGAAGTCCTGCCGGGCCGCGCGCTGATGCTGATCGACAAGCCAGCCGATACGGCTTCAGATCAAGCCAAAAGCCAGAGCAAGGATCAAAGCAAGGATGCGCCGACGCTGAATGCGCGCCTGTTCATCGCCGCCATGCCCGGTGGTCCGGCGGAGCCGGTGGACCGGAGTAATTTCGCGCGCACGACGTTCCAGCAAATCGTCGGCATCAAAGAGGTGCAGATCCAGGATGCGGAACCGCTGCGCATCGGCAGCCAGCAGGGCTTTGAGACTTTGGCAAAAGCAAAAGACGCCCAGAGCGACACCGACGTGATGGTCGTGCAATGGCTGCGGTTCGGGACGGCGGGCTTTCTGCAAATGGTCGGTATCGCGCGTGCCGACTCGTGGCCAACCGTATTCAACCGTCTGCGCACCGTGCGCGACAGCATCGACCCGAAATAACAATACCGATTCAATTAACTCGGATCGAGGCCTAGCGTTGTCGTTGGTGGACGTCACCGGCGCCGTTCTCGGGCCGCCCTTCGACACGCCGACCAGAGCCGGGCGCAGGATCCGCTCGCCGATCATGTAGCCGGGCTGCACCACCTGCACGACGCTGCCGGCCGGCACCTTCGGATCCGGCACTTCGAACATCGCCTGATGCAGGTTTGGGTCGAACTTCTCGCCCTGCGGCGAGAATTGCCGGATGCCGTTCTTTTCCAGCGCCTTCAACAGTTCGCGCTCGGTAAGATCGACGCCCTCGATCAGCGTCTTGACGCTCGGTTCGGCGCTCGATCGCAATTCGGCAGGCACCGCATCGAGCGCGCGGCGCATATTGTCGGCGACATTAAGCATGTCGCGCGCAAAAGACGAGACGCTGTAAAGCCGCGAATCCGCGATCTCGCGCTCGGTGCGCTTACGCATATTTTCCATCTCGGCGAGCGTGCGAAGGAGCCGGTCCCGCATCTCCGCATGCTCGCGCTCGAGCGCCGTGGACGGCGTCGGAGCGGCGGCAGCCGCTTCCGGCGGCGTGGCCGCTTCGTCCTGCGCACGAGCGGTCTGTTCCGTCATGTCACAATCCCATCGTTTAGATGTAGACAGCCTAGCCCCGGTCTATAGCCGGGTCCTCTGAGTGCGTCCCGCATATCAGGGCTTAATCAGCAAAAATCAAGCGCCGCGCCCGAATAAGGTAAGTGGCCTTATGATTTTGTGAAGCCTCTAAGCCAAATCCATCAACCGCCCAGCAGCTTGCTGACCACCTTGGCGGTGTAATCCACCATCGGCACGATCCGCGCGTAATTGAGCCGCGTCGGGCCGATCACGCCGAGCACGCCGACGATGTGGCCGGAGGCGTCATGATAGGGCGCAACGATCGTGGAGGAACCCGACAGCGAGAACAGCTTGTTCTCAGAGCCGATGAAGACACGGACGCCCTCGGCCTGTTCAGCGCGGCCGAGAAGGTCGATCACTTCGCGCCGGGTTTCCAGGTCGTCGAACAGGAGCCGCACCCGTTCGAGGTCGGCAACCGCCTTGAGATCGTCGAGCAGATGCGCCTGGCCGCGCACGATCAGCTTGCGCTCGTCGTTCTCGCCGCCGGACCAGCTGGCAAGCCCATCGGCCACGATCCGCTGGGTGAGCGCATCGAGCTGAGCCTTGCTCTCCTTCATCGTGCGCTCGGTCTCGACCTTGACCTCATCGAGCGTGTGGCCGCGGACGCGGGCATTGAGGAAATTTCCCGCCTCGGTCAGCGCCGAGATCGGCAGACCGATCGGGATATTGAGAACGCGGTTTTCGACTTGGCCGTCCTCGCCGACGAGAATGACCAAAGCGCGTTCCGGCTCGAGCCGGACGAATTCGATATGTTTCAGCCGCGGGTTCGCTTTCGCCGTCAGCACGACGCCGGCGGCACGGCTTAAGCCCGAGAGCAGGCCTGAGGCCTCGGTCAGAACGCCTTCGACCGATTTCGACTGTCCGGAAGCCGCGACCTGGGCCTCGATCGCCTTACGATCGCGCTCGGTGAGGTCGCCGATCTGCATCAGCGCATCGACGAAGAACCGCAGTCCTACTTCCGTCGGCAGCCGCCCGGCCGAGGTATGCGGCGCATAAACAAGTCCAAGCTGTTCGAGATCGGACATGACATTGCGCACCGACGCCGGCGACAAAGTCATCGGCAGAATGCGCGACAGATTGCGCGAGCCGACCGGCTCGCCGGTGGCGAGATAGCTTTCCACGATCAGGCGAAAAATCTCGCGCGACCGCTCGTTGAGCTGGGCCAAGCCCTGCTGATTTACGCCGATTGGAAAGTCGTGGCTTGCCAAAAGAGGGTGCCCTTACTCCCGTTGCCGCGCCAATCTATCACTCCGCCGCCGCCATCGCACGTGGAGCGGCGCCGCTGCGCAGCAAACCCATGAGTTGGCGTATCGAGCCGAAATCCTCGAGCCGATCGACGGCTTTCACCACGGTGTCGGCATCGGTATCGGACAGGACGCCAGCGGCATAGGTGCGGAATTTCTGCTCGATTTGCGCGCGCGACAGCGGATTTTCGAACGAGCCGAGCGGATGGTCGCAAGCGGCCGAAAGCACCGTGCCGTCCTCCATCGCGACATCGACCTTGGCCTGCGAGCCTTTGACCGCCGCATCGGCATAGACCTCGATCTTCTCGCGCGGCGAAAGCGCGCAGCTTCGGGTCGTCGTAACGATTGGGCTCGAATTGCGCCAAGGTCAGCGCGCGGTCGTGCAGAATGATCGCCGCGGTGTAATGCGCGGACAGCAAGGCCTCGAACTTGCCTTTATAGGTGCCAAAGCCGCCATGCAGATCGAAGGCGGTTTGGCTCATCGCGACCCGAACCCGGCGCATGCGCGCGGGATCGATCTCATGCCGCCCGACGAGATCGAAAATGGCGGTGGCGAGACCCTGAATCACCGTCGCCGACGGCCACAGCCGCAGCGCGATCTGTTCGAGCTCAAAGCGCTTGCCGAGATCGGCGGTGACGACCTCCGGCAGGCCGCCATTGACGTAAGCACTGTAGAGCCCGCCGTCCTTGGCGGTGAGGAATTCGCGCGTCGCGACGAAGTTTTGCTGCGCCAGGAGGGCCGCCATCAGGCCGGAGAGAGCGCCGCGGCATTGATGGAATTTCACCGTCGGCGTGCCCCAGGCGGCATAAGTGCCGGCGGCCTGGCTGCCGGCGAGGCCGAAAGCACGCGCCATGGTATCGGCATCGAAACGGAGCAGCGAGCCGACGGCGGCGGCGGCACCGAACGGGCCAATAATGCCCGGTCCGTGCCAACCGCGGGCACGAAACGCCGGATAATCGAGACCGATGCCGATCCGCGTCGTCACTTCGGATCCTGCGGCAATGGCGACCAGAAGATCGCGGCCGGACAACCCGTCGCGTTCGGCGATCATCAGCGCCGGCGGCACGATTTCCGGCGTGATGTGGGTCATGGTCGCGCGATGCACGTCGCACATCGTGGTTGCGGTGACGAGATAGGCGTTGAGCAGCGTCGCGCCGGCCAGCGACAAATGCCCGCCGCCGATCACGCTCGACTCGCTGCCCTGCGCCAAAGCCGTGGCGAAGGCCGCGACCTGACCGGTCTCCTCGCCGCGAAAGCCTGACACCGCGCAGGCAAGCGCATCGAGCAGAAGGTTCTTGGTGTGCTCGCGGACCCGCGGCGGAAGATCGTCATAGGTCAGCGTGGCGGCGAATTTAGCGAGTGTTTGAGTTGTTTCTAAAGCCATCGCGACCTCCCTGCCTGTCGGACGGCCGGGAGCGTAGCGGTTCGCCGCGGCAGAAGGCAATTGGGTCGCCTTCGATCCTGCTTATTGCCCATGCGCGGCCTTCATGCGGCCTTACGCACAGATGGCCGCCATTGCGCTTGTTACGGCGGAACACGTAAAAGACGCTTCGCCAAGATCTTAGTGGAGCATGATCTTCTCGGAAAACCGGATTCCACTTTTCCGGATCATGCTCTGGTAACCGGGAGACCTGCATGCGGCCGAGCCGCCGACAACCTGACGAACTGCGCGCCGTTTCGCTCGAGCGCGGCGTGGTGAAATACGCCGAAGGCTCGTGCTTCGTGAAATTCGGCGACACCCATGTGCTGGTCACGGCGACGCTGGAAGACCGCCTGCCGCCGTGGCTCAAGGGCCAGGCGCGCGGCTGGGTCACCGCCGAATACGGCATGCTGCCGCGCGCCACGCTGGAACGCACGCGCCGCGAAGCCTCCGCCGGCAAGCAGAATGGACGCACGGTGGAAATCCAGCGCCTGATCGGCAGAAGCCTGCGCTCCGTGGTCGATCTCAAGGCCATGGGCGAACGCCAGATCACCATCGATTGCGACGTCATCCAGGCCGACGGCGGCACCCGCACGGCCTCGATCACCGGGGCCTGGATCGCGCTGCACGATTGCCTCGCCTGGATGAAGACGCGGCAGATGTTCGAGGGCGATCCGCTGCGCGATCATATCGCGGCGATCTCCTGCGGCGTCTGCTCGGGCACGGCCGTGCTCGACCTCGATTACGCCGAGGACTTGCAAGCCGACACCGACGCCAATTTCGTCCTCACCGGCAATGGCAATATCGTCGAGATCCAGGCGACGGCGGAAAAGACGCCGTTCTCGGAGGAGCAATTTTCGGCGCTGCTGGCGCTCGCGCGCAAAGGCGTCACCAAACTCATCGACTTGCAGAAGATGGCGGTGATGTGAGCGAAGAACATCGCCGCATCACCGGCCGCTTGGTGATAGCGACGCACAATTCGGGAAAACTCGCCGAGATGCGCGAACTGCTTGCACCTTTCGGCATTGACGCCATATCAGCGGGTGAATTGGGGCTTGCCGAGCCCGACGAAACCGGAACGAGCTTTCGCGACAACGCGCGCATCAAGGCCCGGGCCGCGGCGGCGGCGGCGGCGGCAAAACTGCCCGCTTTTGCTGACGATTCCGGTATTGTGGTCGACGCGCTCGATGGCGAGCCCGGGATTTATTCCGCGCGTTGGGCCGGCCCCGACAAGGATTTTGCCGCCGCCATGGCGACGATCGAGCAAAAGCTCAAAGAGCGCGGCGCCACGGCGCCGACTAAGCGCAAGGCGCATTTTGTGTCGGCCTTGTGCGTGGCCTGGCCGGACGGGCATCTGGAAGAGTTCGAGGCGCGCGTCGACGGCGTGCTAGTCTGGCCGCCGCGCGGCGACCAAGGATTCGGCTACGACCCGATGTTCCTGCCCGACGGCCATAATCGGACCTTCGGCGAAATGTCGAGCGACGAGAAGCACGGCTTGCCGCCGCGCGGCAAAGGTCTGTCGCATCGGGCGCGGGCTTTCGTCAAACTCGCGGAGGCATGCCTTGGACAATGTCTTGGATAGTGCCTTGGAGAGCGCCGGGAATAACGCCTCGGACAGCGAGCAGGCGCTTGGCGTTTATGTGCACTGGCCGTTCTGCCTGTCGAAATGCCCCTATTGCGACTTCAACAGCCACGTCCGCCATGCCGCGATCGACGAACAGCGCTTCCTGCGCGCCTTTCACACCGAGATCGGCAAGACCGCGGAACGCGTGCGCGGCCGCACCGTGTCGTCGATCTTTTTCGGCGGCGGCACGCCGTCCTTGATGCAGCCGGCGACGATTGCGGGCGTCCTCAATTCCATCGCGCGGCAATGGCGTGTGGCGCCGGATGCCGAGATCACCATCGAAGCCAATCCGACGAGCGTCGAGGCCGAGCGCTTCCGCGGCTACCGCTCGGCCGGCGTCAACCGGGTGTCGCTTGGCGTGCAGGCGCTGGATGATCGCGTGCTTGCCGAGTTAGGGCGCCTGCACACGGCGCGCGAGGCGCTCGACGCCGTCGATGTCGCGCGCAAGGTGTTCGGCCGCTATTCGTTCGACCTGATCTATACGCGGCCGGGGCAAGAGCCGAAGGAATGGGCGGCGGAACTGAAGACCGCTTTGGCCGAAGCCGGCGAGCACCTGTCGCTCTACCAGCTCACCATCGAGCCCGAGACGCCGTTTGCCGCGCTCCATGCAGCGGGCAAATTGCAGCTTCCGGACGAGGACACGGCGCGGGCGCTCTACGACACGACCCAGGACATCTGCGCGGCGCATGGGCTGCCGGCCTACGAGATTTCCAATCATGCGCGGCCGGGCGGCGAATGCCGGCATAATCTCGTCTATTGGCGCTCGCACGAATATGTCGGCGTCGGTCCGGGGGCGCATGGACGGCTCGATATCGACGGCCAACGGCATGCCACCGCGACGGAAAAGCGTCCGGAAACCTGGCTTGGCCTTGTCGAGTCGCAGGGGCACGGCGTGATCGTCGACGAGCTGCTGACGCGCGAGGAAAGGTCCGATGAGTTCCTGCTGATGGGGCTCCGGCTTGCCGAGGGCATCAATATTGCCCGCTACGAGGAGATTTCCGGCCGCAAGCTCGACCCGGCGCGCATTGCGACGCTGCTTGAACACGGTTTGGTGGAGGAAACAGAGGATGGCTGTCTGCGGGTCACCCTGCCCGGCTTTCCTGTGCTTGACGCTGTCGTGGCGGATCTCGCGGCGTAGGCGTTTCGCGATAATTTAATAAGTAAGCTTATGTTTCTGGTGACCGGCTCACACGCTACCGGCAACGCGCCTCGCAAGAAACGGCTACTATCGCCAAATCGGCCGAACTTATTCCAGATGATATAAGCGAGCTTATTATCCTGCAGGCGATCCGCCAAAACTCTTCGGCGCAGGAGAAATAACCTGTGGACCCCCCGACGTGACGCGCAGAACTGCCAGTCCGCGATCATTAGTGCCGTCCGAGCGGAAGCGGAAAAGGCCATCAATCCCCGAAAAACCCGACGGATTGGTCAATGTTTCCGGCGAAAACCGCGCAGCCCCCTGGGTTTTGACCAAAGCCGCGATGAGCGCCACCGCATCATAAGCTAGCGTAGCAGTTCGGACGGGGTCCTGTTTGTAGCGCGCACGATAGCGCTGGGTGAAGTTCCTGTAGCCGACGCCATCCGGCGCTGCGTACCAGCCGCCATCGAGGGCAGGCGTGGCAAAGATGCGCGGATCGTCCCAAAGTCCGGTGCCCAGAAGCTGCAGCCGCTTGGTATTGACGCCGTTTTTGGCCAGCGCCGCCACCACCCCCGGCACGGCATCGCCGCCGTCCGGAATAAACAGTGCGTCGGCGCGGGCCGAAGCCTGGGCGATGCTGCCGATCGGGTTCGTCATTCCGCTTTGTCGTGCGGATAGCGCTCGAGGCCAACGATCTGGCCGTTACGCCGTGTCACCGACTGCTTGAACGCGGCTTCCACGACGGTGCCGTAGGGATTGTCCGGAATCAGCGCCGCGAAGGAATGTTTCCCGGTCGAGGCGGCGTATTGCACGATGCGGTCGACGTCCGATTCGGGGAGGAAACTGAGAAGATAGACGCCGCTCGCGGCGACATTCGTATCGGTCGAGAACGCAATGACCGGAATATTGCGGGTGTGCGCCACTTGGCCGACATAGGTGACCGATTGCGCGAACAGCGGCCCCAAAATGATCTCGGCGCCCCCGTCGATCGACTGTTGGGCGCCGATCCGGGCCGCTTCCGCCGTGCCGCCGTCGTCCTTCACCAGCAACTGAAGATTGGGCGAATTGAACTCGGCGATCGCCATTTCGGCGGCATTGCGCATGGCCTGCCCGGCGACGCCGGCATTGCCGGGCGCCGACAGCGGCAAGATGAGCCCGGCTTTGACCGTGCCGGTGCCGATGGTTGCGCCCGGAGCGGCCTGCGCGCTCTCCGGCGGCGGCGTCGACGACAGATATTGCGAATTCTGCGTACAGCCGGCCATGAGCACGCCGGCCGAGGCCAGCAGCCCCGCAATCGAGCGGCGCCGCGTGGGCGAAATCACGGGCGTGATTGCCGACGGCTCAGGCTTCGACTGCGACGACACGGTGGTTCTCCTCACGGCGCCAAATTTTGCGACTGGGCGTGCGCACGCCGAGGCAAATAGGGCATCGCCAATCTGACATATTGGCGGCGAATGGTTAACCAAAGGCAAGAATTGCCGAATTTGGCTGCCCCGCGCGGCGGGGAATTGGGCGGCGCAATTTGGCGGGCAAGCCGTCTTGGAAGGGCAAGTTGTCTTGGAAGGCCAGGTCGTCGCGGCCATGACGCGCGAGCGCCGCGCGGCTAGATTGCGGCAATGAGGAAGCCGCATCGCAAACCCTCCGCCGCCGTCGCGCGTGGCGCATCGCATCATTACGTCCTTGCCGGCCAACAGATCGATGTGGCGAAGCTCAAGCCCGGTCTGCATATCGTTGCCACCCCCATCGGCAATCTCGGCGACATCACGCTGCGCGCCTTGGAGACGCTCGCCGGCGCCGACCTGATCGCCTGCGAGGACACCCGCGTTACCCGCAAGCTGCTCGATCGCTACGCGATCGCGACCCCGCTGACCCCCTATCACGAGCACAATGCGGCCCAGGCAAGGCCGATGCTGCTGCAGCGCATCGCGGACGGCGCGGCAATTGCGCTGGTTTCCGACGCCGGCACGCCGCTCGTCTCCGATCCCGGATTCAAGCTGGTGCGCGCCGCGCAGGAGGCCGGGCT
This sequence comes from uncultured Alphaproteobacteria bacterium, assembly GCA_963761595.1. GTDB lineage: Bacteria > Pseudomonadota > Alphaproteobacteria > Rhizobiales > Xanthobacteraceae > BOG-931. Next base: position 443,941 of record CAVXHE010000014.1, on the reverse strand, counting down.
CGCGGTCACGACACTGCCCGGCGCCTCGTCGCTGCTCGCCGCTTTGACCGTCGCCGGGCTGCCGACCGATCAATTCCTGTTCGCCGGCTTCTTGCCGCCGAAGGAAACCGCGCGCCGCGCCCGCATTGCCGAGCTCGGCCGCATCCCGGCGACGCTGGTGCTGTTCGAAACCGGTCCGCGCGCGGCCGCCTCGCTTGCCGATCTTGCCGGCGGCCTAGGCGAGCGACGCGAAGCCGCTTTGTGCCGCGAACTCACCAAACTCCACGAAGAAGTCTTGCGCGGCGATCTCGAGACGCTGGCCAAAGCTTGCGCGGACAACGAGCCGCGCGGCGAGATCGTTTTGGTCATCGCGCCGCCGCAGGAGGCGGAGCCGGTCAGCGCGGCGGAGGCCGATGTCTTGTTGCGCGAGGCGCTGGCCCGGGTATCGGTGAAGGACGCGGTGGGCGAAGTCGCCGACGCCACCGGTCTGCCGCGGCGCGAGGTTTATCAGCGGGCGCTCGCGCTCAGCAAAGATCGGAGCGAGGACGATGGCGCGCCGCGCTGAGCCGTTGAAACCGCCGAAACCCGCGCCGCGCCCGGAGCGTTTGGCGGCGTTCAAGCTTGGCCTTTCGGCGGAAAGCCGCGCCGCGATGTTGCTGATCGCCAAAGCCTACCGGATTCTGGCGCGGCGCTGGAAAACGCCGTTCGGCGAGATCGACATCGTCGCCCGCCGCCGCCACACCCTGGTCTTTGTCGAAGTCAAAGCCCGCGCCACGCTCGAAGAGGCCGTGGAAGCGGTGACCGAACGGAGCAAGCAGCGCATCGTCAGCGCGGCCGAGCTTTGGCTCGCGCACCATCCTCGTGATGCCGCGGGCGATATTCGTTTCGACGTCATCGTGGTGACGCCTGGCAAAATCCCGCAGCACATCCCAAATGCCTTTGATGCCAGCCGCTAATTCTCCTTTGCCCGCCATCCTTTGCCAGACATGGCGGCGCCTGCCAAAATTGCGTAGACCTTCGCCCGTTCCCGTTGCCTTTCACCCCCGCCGGACCCCTTAAATCATGGCTCTCAACGTCGCCGTCCAAATGGACCCGATCGAACGGATCAATATCCGCGGCGATTCGACGTTCGCACTTCTGCTGGAAGCACAAAAGCGGTCGCATCCGCTGTCCTATTACACGCCCGACAAGCTCGCGCTGCGCGACGGCAAAGTGTCGGCGAGCGTTCGCCCGCTTGTCGTGCGCGACGCGCCGGGCGACCATTTCACGCTCGGCGAAGCACGCCATGCGGAGCTGTCGTCATTCGACGTGATTCTGCTGCGGCAGGATCCGCCGTTCGATCTCGCTTACATCACCTCGACGCATATGCTCGAGCGCGTGCATCCGAAGACGCTGGTGGTCAACGATCCGGCCCATGTGCGCAACGCGCCGGAAAAAGTTTTCGTCACCGAATTTCCCGACCTGATGCCGCCCACCTTGGTCACGCGCGACCTCGACGCCATCAAAGCGTTCCGCGCCGAGTACGGCGACATCGTGATGAAGCCGCTCTACGGCAAAGGCGGCGAAGCGGTGTTCCTGTTGTCGCGCGAGGACCTCAATTTCGGCTCGCTCTACGACATGTTTTCAGTGACGTTCCGCGAGCCCTGGGTGATCCAGAAATTTCTGCCTGCGGTGAAAGAGGGCGACAAGCGCATCATCCTGGTCGACGGCGAATTTGCCGGCGCCATCAATCGCGTGCCGGCGCCCGACGATCTGCGCTCCAACATGGTGCGCGGCGGCGTGCCGAAGGCGACCGATCTCACCGCGCGCGAGCGCGAAATCTGCGAGCGGATCGGCCCGGCTTTGCGCGAACGCGGGCTTCTGTTTGTCGGCATCGACGTGATCGGCGACTATCTCACCGAGATCAACGTCACCTCGCCGACCGGCATCCGCGCGGTAAAAAATTTCGGCGGCCCCGACATCGCGGCGCTGATCTGGGACAAGATCGCGGAAAAGCGCCGCTGAATTTTGTTAAGCGCGGGCCGGCGCAGGCGCGCTCGCACCGACATCCTTGCGCGACGACTTCCGCACCGTGAGCACGAGCGCCGCCGCGATGATGCACAGCGCGCCGGCGACGAAGAACGCCGGCAGGTAGGTCGAATATTCCGTGCGCACCAGACCGGCGCCGAACGCAGCACTGGCGGCGCCGATCTGATGGCCGGCGAACACCCAGCCGAACACCATGCCGGCGCTTTCCGGGCCGAAGCGGTCGGCGGTCAGTTTCACGGTCGGCGGCACGGTCGCGATCCAGTCGAGGCCGTAGAACACGGCGAACAGCGACAGGCCGTAGAACGTGAAATCGGTGAACGGCAGATAGAGCAGCGACAGCCCGCGCAGGCCGTAATACCAGAACAACAGCCAGCGATTGTCGAAGCGGTCGGACAGCCAGCCCGAGCCGATGGTGCCGAAGAAGTCGAAAATGCCCATCATGGCCAGCACGCTCGCCGCGGTGACGGCCGGCAGGCCGTAATCGTGGCACAGCGTGACGAAATGGGTCTGGATCAGGCCGTTGGTGCTGCAGCCGCAGACGAAGAACGTGCCGAACAGCACCCAGAAGATCGGCACCCGCGCCGCGTCCTTGAGCACATTGATCGGCGACATCAAGAGCGACACAAGTCCGACGCCTTGCGCCGGCGGCGGCGTGATCTTGGTCTCGCCATAGAGCGGCAGATTGAGATCGCTCGGCCGGTCGCGCATGAACAGCGAGCGCGACAAGCGGCGACCACGGCCAGCATGCAGGCGACGAAAACCAGCGCCATGCGCCAGCCGTAGTCGGGTGGTGAGTTGCGGCGATCAGCGGCAGGAACACCAATTGCCCGGTGGCATTGCTCGCCGCCAGCATGCCCATGACCAGGCCGCGGCGATGATTGAACCAGCGCGTCGCCACCGTCGCGGCGAGCACCATCGCGGTCAGCCCGGTGCCGACGCCGACGACCACGCCCCAGAGCAGAACGAGCTGCCACACCTGCGTCATCGCCAGCGACGCCAGCAGGCCCGCCGAGATCAGCGCCATCGCGACCATGATGACGCGGCGCACGCCGAAGCGATTCATGAACGCCGCGGCGAACGGGCCGAACAATCCGAACAGCATGATGCGCAGCGCCAGCGCCGAGGAAATCTGCGCATCGCTCCAGCCGAATTCCTGCTCGAGCGGCACGATCAGCACGCCGGGCGTGCCCATCGCGGCGGCGGTGACCAAGAGCGTGAGGAAGGTGACGGCGACGACGACCCAGCCGTAATGGACGTTGCGGCGGGCCAAGAGTCGCGGCGAGCGCGGTAGACGCCATGGTGGTTTTCCAAATTGCCGGACTGAGTGCGGCCGTATCGTGCGACGGTTATATGACGATCATCATCGATGCTTGCCTATTGATGTCGATCGTCATATAATTTGTCAAGCGCATCACCGGGTCGTCGTCCGGCTGCATAGCTGAGGTGCGTGATGAGAGTGAGCCGGCAGAAGGCCGCCGAAAACCGCGAACGCATCATCGATGCGGCGGGCGCGCTGTTGCGCGCCAAGGGCTTTGCCGGCATCGGCGTCGCCGACATCATGAAGGCCGCCGACCTCACCCATGGCGGCTTCTACGGCCATTTCACTTCCAAAGACGATCTGGTCGCGCAGGCCTGCCGCAAAGTGACGGCGCAGGCGGCGGAGAATTGGCAAAAGACCGCGGCGAAATCTCCCGACGATGCTTATGCGGCTTTGCTCGCGCATTATCTGCAGCCGCGCCACCGCGACGAGCCCGGGCAGGGTTGCGTCTTCGCCGCGCTCGGCGCCGATGCGGCGCGGAGCGGCACGGTGGTGCAGCACGCTTTCGCCGACGGGCTCGAACCGCTGATCGACCTGCTCGCCAAATCGGCGCCCGGCGCGACCAAAGCCGAGCGCCGCCGCAAGGGCGTCGCCGCGATGGCCGGCCTCGTCGGCGCGCTGCTTCTCGCCCGCGCCGTCGGCACCAAGGGCAACAAGGAATTCTCCGACGAGATTCTCGAGGCGACGCGGCGCGAGCTCCTGGCCGCCGGCAACCGCTGAAAGTGAAGTCCCAAATCGCCTAAGGTTGTTCGAGCTTGATCCCGGCGCGGTCGATCACGTCCTTCCACCGGGCGAGTTCTTCGTCGAAAAAAGCTTCCGCGCGCGCGAAACCCTCGCCGACCGGCTCGACGCCGAGCGTGCGCATTTTTTCGCGGATTTCGGCATCGTTGCGGATCGCGTCGACCAGCGTGCGGCTCAACAGATCGCGCACGTCGTCGGGCAGCCCGCGCGGACCGAACAGCTCGTTCCAGCTGGTGACGTGAAAGCCCGGAAGGCCGCTTTCGGCGAGCGTCGGCACGTCCGGAAGCTGCGACAGCCGATTGCTGCTGGTGACCGCGAGCGCGCGGACCTGACCCGACTTCACCAGGCCGAGCACTGCCGGCAATTGCGGAAACATCACCTGCGTGGTGCCGGCCATCATGTCGCCGAGCGCGACGCCGCCGCCTTTGTAGGGCACGTCCACCATCTTGGTGCCGGTCTGCAGCATGAACATCTCGGCCGCCAGCCGATCGGACGTCGCGCGCCCCGATGAGCCGAAATTCACCGCGCCGGGCCGCGCTTTGAGGTACGCGATCAGATCCGGCACCGAATTGATCGGCAGCGTCTTGTCGACCACCAGCACGTTGCCGAATTCCGCCGTCAACGCGATCTTGACGAGGTCGCGGCGCACGTCGAACGGAAAATCGTCGCGCATCAGCGGCGGAATGATCTGGCCGCCGAAGCCGCCGACCAGAAGCGTATAGCCGTCAGGCTCAGCGCGCACGACGTCGCCCATGCCGATCAGGCCGTCGCCGCCGGGCCTGTTCTCGACCACCACGCTCTGATTGAGCCGCGGCTGCAGCGCCTGCGCCACCAGCCGTCCCATGATGTCGGCCACCCCGCCGGGCGCGAACGCGACCACGAGCCTGATCGGACGCGACGGATAATGTTTCGGCAGCTTGCGCGCCGGCGAGGACAATGAGGAGAAACGCAACCCCAATACTGATCGTTGCACGTTGCATTCCTTCAGCCGGCCTCCTTGACGAACGCGTCGACCAAAAGCAGCCGCAGATTGGAATTGCCCTGGCGCAGCCCTTGGCCGCCTGATATTCCGGCGACGCGTACCAGCGTCGCGCGTCGTCCGGCGAGCCGAACTCGATGATGAGAATGTTGTGCGCGGGTCCGCCTTCGAGAACTTCGGGCCGCGAGCCGCGCGCCAAATAATGCCCGCCGTATTTTTCGACCGACGCCATGACCATGCGGCCGTAGCCCGTCATCGCACCTGGATTGAAAACGTGCGCTTCGCCGATCACATAGGCCGGCATTTCAAGTTCCTGTTCAAGTTCCTGCCGAAGCCGCGTCAGCGACTTTCACTTGGCCCGGCATGATCTTCGCCGTGCTCTGCGCCTTGAACTCGCCGTAGACGAACGGCCGATCGCGCGGCATCGACGTGTGCAGGTTTTCCGGCGCCACTTCGTCGGATCGGGATTCTTCAACAGCGGCCGGATCAGCGCGTCGTAGCTCGGATACATGAAGAACGGAATCGAGTAGCGCTCGCGGCCCGAGCGATTGATGACGCGATGCAGCGTCGAGGAAAAGATGCCGTCGGTCCACACTTTGAGCACCTCGCCGACATTGACCACGAAGGTGCCTTCGATCGGCGGCACCGCGACCCATTCGTTCTCGCGATTACGGATTTCGAGGCCGCCATTGTCGTCCTGCGCCAGGATCGTGAACGCATTGGTGTCGGTATGCGCGCGCGCGCCGAGATGCTCGCCGTCGTCTTCCGGCCGCTGCGGCGGATAGTGCAGAATGCGCAGCGAATTCATGTCCTTCTTGAAATATTGCTTGAGCGCGCCGTCCGGCAGATCGAGCGCCAGCTCGAACAGCTTGAGCATCTCGTAGCCCAGCGCGTCGACCTTGTCGTAATACGCCATCATGCTCGCCTTGAGATCGGGCATCGCCTTCGGCCACGGAATCCGGCCGTGCAGCGGCTTGCCGGCGAGCAGGTCGGGATCGTCGTCGGCGAGCGGCCGGCGGAATTGAAAGGCTTCCTGCAGATTTTCGGAAAGATTCTTGGCGTTGCCCTTGGTCATGCCGTGCAGATAGCCCTGGCCCTGGGCGTCGGCGTTGCGCGCCATCGACAATTCCATCTTTGGCTCGAGCGGCAGATTGTGGAAGTCGGCCGCGGTGGGAAGATCGCCGCTATGTCGGTGTCGGCGATGCCGATGATTTTTGATGTACATGAAGCCGACGCGGCCGCAGACCTCAGCGATTTCGCCGGCAAGGACCCGCCGCTTGCCGGCTTCGCCCGACCAGGCCGCGGCGAGATCGACAACCGGCACGTCGGAGAAGGCAAGCTTGCGGGCGGTCGGCAACATGGCGGCTCCTAGGATGGCGGCTCTTGCGGCATCAAACGGCAGGATGGCCAATTTTGCGCAGATCGGCCCGGGCGGAAAGAGCCGCAACGCATAGCGAACCTTCGATGCATGATTCGATGCATGAATTGTGCCCTGGTTGGCGGTCGGGCCACCGGAACTCTGTTCATGAATTGTTCTTGACGTATTTTGGCGTTGCGCTACTCTGACGTTCAAGGGCAGGGCGGACATGGTCCAGCGCGTCTCCACGGTTGCGTTCGAGGGCATCGAGGTTCGCCCGGTCGATGTGCAGGTGCAGGTCGCGCCCGGCCTGCCGGCCTTCACCATCGTCGGCCTGCCCGACAAGGCCGTGTCCGAAGCGCGCGAGCGGGTGCGCTCGGCGCTGATCGCCTCGGGCCTCGCGCTGCCGGCGCGGCGCATCACCATCAATCTCGCGCCGGCGGATCTGCCGAAGGAAGGCAGCCACTACGATCTGCCGATCGCGCTCGGGCTGATGGCGGCGATCGGCGCCGTCCCGCACGATGCGCTGTCGGGCTTCACCGTCCTCGGCGAGCTCGGCCTCGACGGCTCGATCGCGCCGGTCGCCGGCGTCCTGCCCGCAGCCATCGGCGCCAATGCGCGCGGCGAAGGCTTGATGTGCCCGGCGGCCTGCGGGCCGGAAGCGGCCTGGGCCAGCCCCGAAATCGAAATCGTCGCCGCGTCGTCGCTGATCCAGCTCGCCAATCATTTCAAAGGCACGCAGGTGTTGTCGCGGCCGCAGCCGAAAATCCTCGACGTCGCCGGCCCGGTGCTCGATCTCGCCGATATCAAGGGCCAGGAAAGCGCCAAGCGCGCGCTCGAAGTGGCGGCGGCCGGCGGCCACAATTTGTTGATGGTGGGCCCTCCCGGCGCCGGCAAATCCATGCTGGCGGCGCGCTTGCCCTCGATTCTGCCGCCGCTCGCGCCGGCGGAATTGCTCGAAGTCTCGATGGTCGCCTCCATTGCCGGCGAGATCAAAGGCGGGGCGCTGACCAACCGGCGGCCGTTCCGTGCGCCGCATCATTCCGCCAGCATGCCGGCCTTGGTCGGCGGCGGCATCCGCGCGCGGCCGGGCGAGATTTCGCTCGCCCATCACGGCGTGCTGTTTCTCGACGAGCTGCCCGAATTCCAGCCGCACGCGCTCAACTCGCTGCGCCAGCCGCTCGAAACCGGCGAAGTCTCCATTGCCCGCGCCAATCATCGCGTCACTTATCCGGCGCGCTTCATGCTGGTCGCGGCGATGAATCCGTGCCGCTGCGGCCATGCCAGCGAACCCGGCTTTTCCTGCCGCCGCGGGCCGGCGACGCGCTGCTCGGCCGATTATCAAGGACGTCTCTCCGGCCCGCTGCTTGACCGCATCGACCTGCATATCGAAGTGCCGGCAGTCACGGCTGCAGACCTCATCCTGCCGCCGCCCACCGAAGGCAGCCGCGAAATCGCCGAGCGCGTGGCGCTTGCCCGCGAGCGCCAGGCCGCGCGCTATGCCGCGATCGGCCTGCCGCATATCCGCAGCAATGCCGCGGTGTCCGGCGCCATTCTGGAAGACGTGGCGCGGCCCGACGCGAGCGGCATGACGCTCCTGCGCGAAGCCGCCGACGCCATGCGCCTCTCCGCCCGCGGCTACCACCGCGTGCTCCGCGTCGCCCGGACGCTCGCCGATCTCGACGGCGTCGACAAAGTCGGCCGCGTGCACCTGGCGGAAGCCCTGTCCTACCGGGCGCTGGCAGACGAGGTCAGGCGGGCGGCGTAAAATCTTCATTGCGCATAATCTTTTCCGAAAACCGGCTCCCACTTTTCGGGAATCATGCCACGACCGCTGCAGGCCAAAACCCGGCAAATCACGTACAACGGCAACGGTTTCATGTGACGCAGCGCGTCCGTCAATTGGCTGCGGCATCACTCCAACGCCGGGCCTCCCATGTCAAAGCCGCAACGCCCTCTCGCCTTCATCCTCGCCTCGACCGATCACGGCACCATGATCTTGAACCGGTTCGACGAGGTTATCGGACCTGGCGTCGCCTTCGGCGCCGGCTATCAGCTGCTCAACAAGGCCTCCTATGACGCGGAAGAGGTGGCCTTGATGCTGCACATCATCGAGCTGCGCCGCAAATATCATGGCGACGGGCTGGTCGCGGTCGACTGCGGCGCCAATCTCGGGGTCCACACCATCGAATGGGCCAAATACATGACCGACTGGGGCGTAGTGCTGGCCTTCGAAGCGCAGGAGCGCATCTATTACGCACTCGCCGGCAATATCGCGATCAACAATTGCTTCAATGCCCGCGCCTTCCATGCCGCGGTGTCGAACCGCTCCGGCTGGATGAAAATTCCGCAGCCGAATTATCTGGCCAATGCGAGCTTTGGCAGCCTTGAACTGAAGAAGATCGACAGAACGGAATCCATCGGTCAGGAGATCGACTATTCCGAAGACAAAATGGTCAATGTGCCGATGGTCCATCTCGATTCATTCGGCTTTCCTCGTCTCGATATCCTGAAAATCGACGTCGAGGGCATGGAGCTGGAGGTGATCGAAGGCGCGGTGAACAGCATCGGCACGAATCGTCCGATCATGCTCGTCGAGGCCTTGAAGACCGATCCGAGCGCGTTGCTGGCGCGGCTCGAAAGCCTCGGCTATTCGGTGTTCGTGGACGGATTTAATTTTATCGCCTTCCACAAGGAAGACCGATGTCTAGAAGGGGTCAAGTTCACGCCCGCACAAGCGGCGTCAGCCGCCTAGAGCGAAATTGCTTCGCAATAAATCAATTGCCGCGCTGGTATTTTGATTGAGCATGACCTTTTCGGAGAACCGGCTTCCCCCTTTTCCGGATCATGCTCCGGCTTCATCCCGCGCCGTTGCCGCCGTGGATCGCGCCGCGCATGCCGATGGCAGATAAAAATTCCTGACGCGTTTCGGCATTGGTGCGGAAAACGCCGACCATCCGGCTCGTCACCATGGTGACGCCGGGCTTGTGCACGCCGCGCGTGGTCATGCATTGATGCGTGGCTTCGGTGACCACGGCGACGCCGTGCGGCTTGAGCACGGCATCGAGACAGGACGCGATCTCGGCCGTCATCTTTTCCTGGATCTGCAGCCGCCGCGCATAGACCTCGACCAGCCGCGCCAGTTTTGAAATGCCGACGACGCGGTTGCGCGGCAGATAGCCGATATGCACGCGGCCGATCACCGGCGCGATGTGATGCTCGCAATGCGACTCGAAGCGGATGTCACGCAGCACCACGACTTCGTCGTAGCCGCCGGTCTCTTCGAAAGTGCGCTTGAGATATTCGCGCGGATCGTCGTTGTAGCCGGAGAACCATTCCTGATAGGCGCGCGCCACGCGCGCCGGCGTCGCGCGCAAGCCTTCGCGGTCGGGGTCGTCGCCGGCCCATTGGATCAGCGTGCGCACCGCCGCCTCGGCCTGTTCGCGCGATGGCCGCACGGACTTTTCCCGTTCCGCGGCCTTTGGGCGCGAACGCTTGGAACCCACAGCTTTGTCCATTTGAATTCTCCGGCCGCCGTTACGCTTGAGAGAGCATGATCTTTTCGGAACACCGGCTTTCGGCTTTTCCGGATCATGCTCTGGCAAGCCAAATTAGATCAGGCCAAATTAGATCAGCCAATCGGCCGTTAATAAAGCATCAACCGTCCCCCAAAGGGGCGGGGTGGGGTCGCGGGAATCGCAAGCAATGCGCAAGGTTCCTAAGGCAAGGTTCCTGGGCCAAAATCCGCACTCAGCCATCGATAAACCAGGTCCGGACGTGGCGATTTAAGCCGCGCCGCGCCGAGCGGGGACAGGGACCAACAGGGACCATGCGGCCTCGCGCAGCGCTTCGAAAACCCGCCATCATCACCCGCCGGCTGTTCGCGCTGGTGATCCGCGCGTTGGCCATCACGACAATGGCGTTCGGCGTCGCCTTCGGCTTTCTATCGGCGACGACATCGCCGGGCTCGCATTACGACCCCCATGTCTTCGCCATCGGCGTCGCCGCGTTGTTCGGCGCGGCCTGCGGCGGCATGGGCCTCATGCTGTCGCGCATCCGGCAGATGAAGCAGGAGCTCCGCCGTCTGGAGGGGCGCCTCGACGAAGCGGAAGACCGCCATTGGGAATTCAAGGAAGCCCAGGAACGCGCCAACAGCTTTTTTGACGCTCAAGGCGACGTCATCGTGCGCCGCGACGGCAAGGGCATCATCACCTATGCCAACGACACGTTCTGCAAGCTCGCCGGGCGCAGCCGCGGCGAGCTGGTCGGCAGCGGTTTCATGCTGCCGGTCGAGGAGCAGGGCGAAACCGCGATGCTGCCCGACGGCACGCGCATCCACGATCAGAAAATTTTCGCGGCCGACGGCGCGCGCTGGATCGCCTGGCGCGAAGTCACCGTGCGCGCCGACGGCGGCAGCGAAATGCAAAGCGTCGGCCGCGATGTGACCGACCGCGTGATCGCCGAGCGCGCGCTCGGCGATGCGCGCGATCAGGCGGAAGCCGCGAACCGCGCCAAGTCGCGCTTCCTGGCCATGGTCTCGCATGAGATCCGCACGCCGCTCAACGGCATTCTCGGCATGGCCGATCTTCTCGGCGACACGCCGCTCGTACCCGAGCAGGCGACCTATCTCACGGCGATGAAGACCTCCGGCACGACGCTGGTGTCGTTCATCGAGGACATGCTCGATCTGGCCAAGATCGAAGCCGGACGGCTCGATCTGACGCCGCATGCTTTCGGCCTCGCCGGTTTTGTCGAAGAGGCGGTGGAATTGCTCGGGCCGCGCGCCCAGGCCAAGGGGCTCGAAATCTGCGCCTATGTCGACGAGCGCCTGCCGGCACGCGTGATCGGCGACGCGGCGCGCTTGCGCCAGGTGCTGTTCAATCTGGTCGGCAATGCGATCAAATTCACCGAGACCGGCGGCGTATCGATCATCGTCGAGCCGGATCGGAAACCCGACCACATCGCCATTGCCGTGCGCGATACCGGCATCGGCATCGCGCCCGAAGATCAGGCGCGCATCTTCCAGGAATTCGAGCAGGCCGACATCGGCTCGACACGCCGCTTCGACGGCATCGGTCTCGGGCTCACGATCTCGCAGCGCATCGTCGAGCGCATGTCGGGTGCGATCGCGATCGAAAGCGCCTTGGGCAAAGGCTCGATGTTCCGCGTCACCGTGCCGCTGCCGCGCGACGGCGACAGCCAAACGGCGGCTCTTGCGGTTCCCGACCTCACCGGCAACGACATTCTCATCGTCGCGCCCGCCGCCGTCGAAGCGTCTTTGCTGGCGCGTCGGCTGCAGCGCTGGGGCGCCCGCACCACCATCGTGCCCGACGACAAAGTGGCGGCGGCGCTGTTGCCCGAGCAGGCCTGGAGCGCGGTGCTGGTCGATCACGCGCTCGGCACCGAGGCGAGCGCCACGCTCGCGCGCTTGTCGGCGAAATTTCTCCGCCGGATCGTGCTGGTCACGCCCGCTATGCGTCACGAGCTCTCTGCGCTCAGAGAAGCCGGTTTCACCGGCTATCTGATCAAGCCGGTGCGCGCCGCCTCGCTCGCCGCACGTTTTTCCGCCGACGACGCCTTCGATCACAGCCCGGTCAGCGAGCCTGTTGAAACCCCGAGCATCGCGCCTGACAGCGAGGGTCTCTCGATTCTCGTTGCCGAGGACAACGAGATCAACGCGCTGTTGGCGCGCGCGCTATTGGTCAAGCTCGGCCATCGTCCGGTCGTCGTGGAATCGGGCGGCGCGGCGATCGCATGCTGGCAGGCCGCCCGCGCACGCCGGCACGCCGTTCGATCGCGTGCTGATGGATCTACACATGCCCGGCATGGATGGACTGGACGCCGCGCGCCGCATCCGCGCCATCGAAACCGACGCGCACAGCGCGCGCACGCCCATCGTCGCACTGACCGCGAATGCCTCCGCCGAGGACCGCGAGGCCTGCTCCGCCGCCGGCATGGACGGCTTTGTCGTCAAGCCGCTCGATCGCGAGCGGCTTGCCGCTGCGCTCATGACATCCGGCGAGCCTCACTTCGTAACCTGAGGATCACAGCCGCCGCAGCGCCACTTCGTCGATCCGGTGGTGTTCGCTCTTCGTCAAGATGAGATCCGCGCGCTGCCGGGTCGGCAAGATATTCTCGCGCAGATTGACGAGATTGATCCGATTCCAGATCGAGGTCGCGGTCTCGACCGCTTCTTCGTCGGATAGCCGTGCATAGCGGTGAAAGTAGGATTTCGGATCGGCGAAGGCCGTGCCGCGCAAGGTCAAAAAGCGATTGACGTACCAGTGCAGCAGAACGTCCTCGTCGGCATCGAGATAGATCGAGAAATCGAAAAAGTCGGAAACGAACGGCACCGCCTTGCCGTCGCGCGGCAGCCGCCCGGTCTGCAACACGTTAAGGCCTTCGACGATCAAAATGTCCGGCCGATTCGATCTCGACCCACTGATTGGGGATGACGTCATAGGTCAGATGCGAATAGACCGGCGCCCGCACCGGATGAAGACCGGCTTTGATGTCGGAGAGAAAGCGCAACAGCGCCGGCAGATCGTAGCTTTCCGGAAAGCCCTTCTTCTCCATCAGGCCTTCGCGATCGAGCACGGCGTTGGGATAGAGAAAACCGTCGGTGGTGATGAGGCCGACCTTGGGCACGTTAGGCCAGCGGCCAAGCAAAGCTTCCAGCACGCGCGCGGTGGTCGATTTGCCGACCGCGACCGAGCCGCCGACGCCGATGATGTAGGGCACCTTGGCGTCTTCGGTGCCGAGAAAGCCTTGCTGGGCGCGAAACAGTCTTTGCGTCGCCACCACATAGAGCGAAAGTAGCCGCGACAGCGGCAGATAGATTTCCTCGATCTCCGACATATCGAGCGAGCTCATGCATCGAGCGCAGCCGCGTGACCTCGGCCGACTTGAGCGTCATCGGCGTGTCTTGACGCAGCCTCGCCCATTCGCCGCGCGGGAACACGCGGTAGGGCGAGACGTCCTGTTGGGTGCGTTGCTCCATGCTTTTCAGCTCTTGGCGTTCAGCCGCTTTTGCGCGCAGCCTTTTCGTCGAGTCCGGATTGCCGCGTGCGCGCGCCGAGCTCGGCTTCGACTTCGTCGAGCGTGACGCCGCGGGCGTGGAGCACGACGAGAAGATGATAGAGCACGTCGGCGGCCTCGCCGATCACGCGCTCGCGGTCTTCGCTGATCGCGGCAATCGCGGCCTCGACCGCTTCCTCGCCGAGCTTCTTGGCGCAGTGCGCCACACCGCGGTCGAGGAGCTTCCTGGTATAGGACACGTCCGCGCTCTCTTGCGCGCGCATCGCGACCCGCTTTTCCAGGTCCTGGAGGGTAAAACTGCTCATTCGTTTTCCTTTGTGCCTTCCATAGCATCTCTCAAAGCGGCCGGGGAGAGCGCCATTGCTGCTCAGATAGCGGCATTTCGCTGGGCTCCAACTCTATCTAGGATCGTACTTATGAGTTCGCCCGCCCTCGATTTCTGGTTCGATTTCGCCTCGACCTATTCGTATCCAGCCGCCATGCGGATCCGGACGCAGGCCGACGCGGCCGGCGTTACGCGTCAATTTCAGGCCCGTTCTGCTCGGTCCGATTTTCAAGGCCCAGGGCTGGACCACGTCGCCCTTCAATCTCTATCCGGCGAAGGGCGGTTACATGTGGCGCGACCTCGAGCGGATTTGCGCCGACCTGGCATTGCCGTTTTCGCGGCCGGATCCGTTTCCGCAAAACAGCCTGCTCGCCGCCCGCGTCGCGCTGGTCGGGCTGCGCGAGCTTTGGGGCGAAGAATTCTGCGCCGAGGTTTTTCGCGCCCAATTCGGCGAAGGGGAGCGCATCGACGATGCGGCCGCGATGACAAAAATCCTCAAGCGGCTCGACATCGCGGCCGAGCCGGTGCTCGCCGCCGCGCTTTCCGACGACAACAAATCGCGCTTGCGGAGCCAAACCGAAGAGGCCGAACGACGCGGCATTTTCGGCGCGCCGACTTTCATCACAGTCTGACGGTGAAGTGTTCTGGGGCAATGATCGGCTCGAGCGCGCGCTGGTTTGGGCAAAGCAATCGCGCTAGATCTTTCGTTTGCGCACGCTCTAAGGATCAAGCCGCATCGGTAAGCCGGCGCGCGGCCATAAAATCTTTCGCTTCGCGCACCGAATGTTCGCCGAAATGAAAGATCGAGGCGGCGAGCACCGCGCTGGCATGGCCTTCGCTGATGCCGGCGACGAGGTGATCGAGATTGCCGACGCCGCCCGAGGCAATGACCGGCACGGTGACCGCGTCGGAGACGGCACGCGTCAACGCGATATCGAAACCCTGCCGGGTGCCGTCGCGATCCATCGAGGTGAGCAGAATTTCGCCGGCGCCGAGCGCCACCACTTCGCGCGCATAAGCGACCGCATCGATGCCGGTCGGGTTGCGGCCGCCATGGGTAAAAATTTCCCAGCGCGGCGGCGCGCCGGGCTTGGCGACGTTCTTGGCGTCGACCGCGACCACGATGCATTGATCGCCGAATTTTTCCGCCGCCTCTTTGACGAACGCCGCGCCGCGTCACCGCCGCGGTGTTGATCGAGACCTTGTCGGCGCCCGAGGCGAGCAGCACGCGGATATCCTCGATGCGTGCGCACGCCGCCGCCGACCGTGAGCGGCATGAAGCAGGCTTCCGCGGTGCGCCGCACCACGTCGAGCATGATGCCGCGGTTCTCGTGGCTTGCGGTGATGTCGAGAAATGTCAGCTCGTCGGCGCCGGCCTCGTCATAGGCAATGGCCGCGGCGACCGGATCGCCGGCGTCGCGCAGATTGACGAAATTGACGCCTTTGACGACGCGGCCGTCTTTGACGTCGAGGCAGGGGATGACGCGGACCTTGAACATACGCGTTCCTAAACCGCCTGCCGCGTTACAGCTTTGAGAAGCGCGATCGCCTCCGCGGCATCGAGCCTGCCGTCATAGAGCGCGCGGCCGGCAATGGCGCCTTCGAGCTTTTTGCGCACGCGGCTCGAGCAAAGCGCGCACGTCGGCGATCGAAGCAAGGCCGCCCGACGCGATCACCGGAATCGAAATCTTTTCGGCGAGCGCGATGGTCGCGTCGAGATTGAGGCCCTTGAGCATGCCGTCGCGCGCAACGTCGGTGTAAATGATGGCGGCGACGCCGGCGTCTTCGAAGCGCAGCGCGATCTCGAGCGCGGAGAGCGTCGACGTCTCGGCCCAGCCTTCGACCGCCACTTTGCCGTCGCGCGCGTCGAGCCCGACCGCGACCCGGCCGGGATAAGCGCGCGCGGCCTCCTTGCACCAGCGCCGGATCGCGCACCGCCGCGGTGCCGATGATGACGCGTTTGACGCCCTTGCCGAGCCAGGCTTCGATGGTGGCGCGGTCGCGGATGCCGCCGCCGAGCTGCACCGGAATTTTCACCGCGCCGAGGATGCGTTCGACCGCGGCGGCATTCATCGGCTTGCCGGCAAAGGCGCCATCGAGATCGACGATGTGCAGATATTCAAAACCCTGCAGGGCAAAGATCTTGGCCTGCGCCGCCGGATCGTCGATTGAACACGGTCGCGCGCGCCATGTCGCCCTGTTGCAGGCGCACGGCATAGCCGTTTTTCAGATCAATGGCCGGAAAAAGAATCACGGCTTCCACTTCAAGAAATTCGCGATCAGCTCAAGTCCAAGTTTTTGGCTCTTCTCGGGATGAAATTGCGTGCCGACGATATTGTCGCGCCCGACGATCGCGGTGACGGCGCCGCCATAATCGGCTTCTGCGATCAAATCGGCGCGGTTGCCCGGCTTGAGCTGATAGGAGTGCACGAAATAAGCGTGACGGCCGTCCGGCCCGAGCGGAAGCCCATCGAGCAGCGGATGTTGCCGCGCGACATTGAGCGTGTTCCAGCCCATATGCGGAATCTTCAGGCTCGCATCCTTCGGTGTGATGCGATCGACCTCGCCGGCAATCCAGCCGAGACCCTCTTTCACCTCATATTCGCAGGCCGCGTTCGGCCAAAAGCTGCATGCCGACGCAGATGCCGAAGAACGGCCGGCCGCGGCGGCGCACCGCCTCTTCGAGCGCCTCGACCATGCCCGGCACCGCATCGAGCCCGCGCCGGCAATCGGCAAAGGCGCCGACGCCGGGCAGCACGACGCGATCGGCGCGCGCCACGACGGCCGGATCCTGGGTTACTGTGATCGGCTGATCCAATCCCGCTTCATGCGCTGCGCGCTCGAAGGCCTTGGCCGCCGAATGCAAATTGCCGGACCTGTAATCGACAATGGCGACGCTCACCGCTCTGCTCCCGGCTCCGGAAACAGGCCGATCACACCGGACGAATAGGGCGTGTGCCGCGGCGGCGTCCGTTGCAGCGCCAGATAAGGCGCCATAGGCGTTGTCGGTAGCGTGGTGGTCGGCGGCGCGGACGGCGGCGGGCTCGCTTGCGCCGGCGCGTTGCCGACCCAGGCCGCGAAAAACCTATGCTCGGCGTCTTCAAGATCGCTGCCGGAGACGACGCCGACATTTTTCCAGCCTCGCCGCTTGAGCGTGAAGCGCTGCAACGAGCCGGCCTCGAGCCCGGCTAAGAGTGAGATCAGAACGGCGACGAACGAGATCATTCCGCCCGATGCGCCAAAGATACGCATTGTCGTTTCGATGCCGATCGAGACCACGAGATACAGCACCAGCACGAGCCAAAGCCGGCGCCACAGCATCCACAGCGGCGTCAGCAGGAACGCCCACCAATAAAAGCCGTCGCGCACGAAGGCGAAACGCGCCGGGTCAGCCAATGCTCCCGGCGTCCGCACCGGCGGCTCATGAACGGTATAAACAGGCATTTGCCCAGACTTTTGCTTGCGTGCTCTGAGGCGAAGTCGCCTCGGATCCAAAACGTTATCTAGGTACTGAGAGTGCCCTTCGTCGAGGGCACCTCGTTCGCCGCCCGCGGATCGATGGCGACGGCCATCCGCAACGCCCGCGCCAAGCCCTTGAAACAGGATTCGGCGATATGATGGTCGTTACCGCCATAGAGGGTTGCGACATGCAGGGTCACGGCGGCATTCACAGCGAAGGCCTGGAACCATTCCTGCACCAGTTCGGTATCGAACGGCCCAACCTTGGCGCGGCCGAACTCGACCTTGAACACCAGGAACGGCCGCCCGGAAATGTCGAGCGCGACGCGGGTCAGCGCCTCGTCCATCGGCATGTGCACGCTGGCGTAGCGGGTGATGCCCTTCATGTCGCCGAGCGCCTGTTTTACGGCCTGGCCGAGCGCGATGCCGACATCCTCGGTGGTATGATGATGATCGATGTGCAGGTCGCCCTTGGCCTTGATGGTGAGGTCGATCCGCGAATGCCGGGCGAGCAGATCGAGCATGTGGTCGAGGAAGCCGATCCCGGTCGCGATCGAGGACGCGCCGGTGCCGTCGAGATCGACTAAGACCTCGACATCGGTTTCCTTGGTCTTACGTTTGACGGATGCCTTGCGCATCGTGGTCTCCGAAAGCCTCGTCAATACCGCGAGGTCGCGCCGCGCGCCTTTTAACAGGGGTTCAGGCGCCCCGCCAACCTTTACCGCCTACCTTACCGCACCGATTTGCAATGCCGGCGGTCAACTCCTAAATCATGGTTTAACCGCTGCTTTTCCGGCACAACACAGCCCGCAAGACACCCCAATGGCTTCCTCTGAAACCGGCCAATCCGGCCTCTGGCACGGCACCACAATCCTGACCGTCCGCAAGGGCGGCGTGGTCGCCGTGGGCGGCGACGGCCAGGTCTCGATCGGCCAGACCATCGTCAAAGCCAATGCGAAGAAGGTGCGCCGGCTGGGTAAAGGCGACGTCATCGGCGGCTTTGCCGGTGCCACCGCCGACGCCTTCACTCTGTTCGAGCGGCTGGAATCCAAGCTCGAACAATATCCCGGCCAATTGACGCGGGCTGCGGTCGAACTCGCCAAGGATTGGCGGACCGACCGTTATCTGCGCCGGCTCGAAGCCATGATGATCGTCGCCGACAAGGACGTGTCGCTGGTGCTCACCGGCACGGGCGACGTGCTGGAACCCGAGGCCGGCATTGTCGGCATCGGCTCCGGCGGCAATTACGCGCTCGCGGCGGCGCGCGCGCTTGCCGACGGGCCGCTCGACGCCGAGGCCATCGTGCGCCGCTCGCTCGACATCGCCGCCGACATCTGCGTCTACACCAATCGCAATGTAACCATCGAGACGTTGAAGACGTGACCGACTTCTCCCCGCGCGAAATCGTTTCCGAGCTCGACCGCTTCATCGTCGGCCAGGCCGATGCCAAGCGCGCGGTCGCGATCGCCTTGCGCAACCGCTGGCGGCGGCTGCAGCTCGACGACCGGCTGCGCGAAGAAGTGCTGCCGAAGAACATTTTGATGATCGGGCCGACCGGTGTCGGCAAAACCGAGATTTCGCGGCGGCTGGCAAAGCTTGCCGGCGCGCCGTTCCTCAAGGTCGAAGCGACCAAATTCACCGAGGTCGGTTATGTCGGCCGCGACGTCGAGCAGATCGTGCGCGATCTGGTCGAAATCTCCATCACCTTGACGCGGGAAAAAAAGCGCAAGGACGTCAAGACGCGCGCCGAGAAGGCCGCCGAAGACCGCGTGCTCGATGCGCTGGTCGGCGCCAATTCCAGCGCATCGACCAAGGAGGCGTTTCGCAAAAGGCTGCGCACCGGCGAGCTGGACGACAAGGAAATCGAGATCGAGGTGCAGGCGGCGGGCGGCGGCATGCCGATGATCGATATTCCCGGCATGCCTGGCGCGCAGATGGGCGCGATCTCGATCGGCGATATTTTCGGCAAGCTCGGCGGCGGCCGCACCAAGACGCGGCGCGTCACGGTGCGCGATTCCTACGCGATTTTGATCGCCGAGGAATCGGACAAACTGCTCGATACCGATCAATTGACGCAGGAAGCGATCAAAATCGTCGAGAACAACGGCATCGTCTTCCTCGACGAGATCGACAAGATCTGCGTGCGCGAGGGCCGCGCCGGCGCCGACGTGTCGCGCGAAGGCGTGCAGCGCGACCTGTTGCCGCTGATCGAAGGCACCACGGTCGCCACCAAGCACGGCTCGGTGAAGACCGACCATATCCTGTTCATTGCTTCGGGCGCGTTCCACATTTCGAAACCGTCCGACCTGTTGCCCGAACTGCAAGGCCGGCTGCCGATCCGCGTCGAATTAAAACCGCTCACACGGGACGATATGCGGCGCATCCTCACCGATCCCGAGGCCTCGCTGATCAAGCAATATATCGCGCTGATGGCGACGGAAGGCGTGACGCTGGAATTTTCCGAAGATGCGATCGACGCGGTGGCCGACGTGGCGGTGGCGGTGAATTCGAGCGTGGAGAATATCGGCGCGCGGCGCTTGCAGACGGTGATGGAGCGCGTGCTCGACGAGGTGTCGTTCGGCGCCCCGGACCGTTCCGGCGAAACCGTGAAGGTCGACGCCGATTACGTGCAAAAGCACGTCGGCGATCTCGCCAAGAACACCGATCTCAGCCGCTTTATTCTGTGATTATTCGCTGACAGGTGCGAGCAGGTGCTCGAGCCGGGCGCTGGCCGATTGGATTTCGGCGCGCTCCTCGCGATCGATCTCGCGGATTTTCGCCATCCATTGTTCGACTTGAGCCAGCATCCGTAAATCGCGAGCCGCTTTGGTCTGCGACGTGAAGGTGTCGGTCATGACGCGTACTACTCCAACAACGTTCCGCGCATAGTTTTCGCAGACGAAGTTGGCTAATTCTTGCTGAATGTTTGGCGCGCTTATTATTAAGGTTAACGAATCCTGTTAACGAATCTTGCGCAATCGCACGTACAGCGCGCCTTGGCCGCCATGAGTGACGTGGGCTTCGTCGAAACCGACGATGAAATGACGGAACTCCGGCAGCGCGAGCCACAGTGGAACTTGCCGCCGCAACACGCCGCGCTCGCGCGCGGCGTCCCGCATCGATCCCTTTCCCGTCACGACGAGAATGAGCCGCGCACCATTCGCTTGCGCACGGCGCACGAAACGAATGAGCGCATCGTGCGCCTCGCTCTGCGTCATGCCGTGCAGATCGATCTTGGCGTCGATCGCGTCGCGGCCGCGCGCCACGCGCTGCTTCTGCCGCTTGTCGAGCGGCGCGAGCGGCGGCGGTTTTTTTGCCGGTGGTGAAGCAGGCGCTTGATGAAGTCTCGCGGAACGCTGCGGCGCCGGTTTTGGCTCGTCCGCCGCGGCAGCCGGCTTTACTGCCGGCTTTGCTTTTGGCTTCATCGCCCGCAATGGCTTGACCGAACGCGCAACGCCTGACCAAAGCGCCTCTTCCTCATCGCTCAACTGGCGGCGGCGGCTCATTTTTTCTGCCGCGTCTTGGCTTTCGCTTTCGGCACCGGCGCCGTACTCGCAGTCGGCGCGATGGCGGGCACGATGGCAGGTTTGGGTTCCGGCAACGGCACGTCTTGCGCGGTCGCCCCCTCCGGGACCGTCGGATCTTCCATGGTGCTGGTGGCGAAGCTGAACGGGCTCGGCCGCTCCGGCGGCAGCGGCATATCGCGTCCCGCTTCGACCGGATCGAGCGACCGCGGCAGCAGCATGAAGAAGTCGCCCGGATTCTTGATGCGGCCGGCGGTGCGCGCGGCCTCGTCGCCGGCACCGAAATAAATGTCCGCACGCGCCGGACCGACAATGGCCGAACCGGTGTCCTGCGCGACGACGAGGCGTGCGAATTTGGTCGCCGCC
This sequence comes from uncultured Alphaproteobacteria bacterium, assembly GCA_963761595.1. Taxonomy (GTDB): domain Bacteria; phylum Pseudomonadota; class Alphaproteobacteria; order Rhizobiales; family Xanthobacteraceae; genus BOG-931. Next base: position 422,827 of record CAVXHE010000014.1, on the reverse strand, counting down.
CTTTCGGCCGCGATCGGCAGGTCGGCTGAGATGAAGAACGGCATGCCGTAAGTGTGCAGCGAATGATCGACCGCGATGGAGCGGCCGGGCATCAGCGGCACGCCCTCGGCGCCGACGGCCTCGTCCTCGGTCGCAAGATCGGTGATGCGGAAGAACACGTAAGACTTGTTGGCGCGCCGCACATCCTTGGCTTGATCCGGATTGGCTTCCATCCAATCGCGGATGCTCTGCATCGACACCTGGTCCTTGGTCAGCGCCTTCATGTCGACCAGCACGCGGCCGACCGGCGTATAAGGCCAGCCGTTATGGGAGTCGTAATTGACCCGCAGAATGGTGCCGTCTTCGAGCCGGATGCGGGCCGACCCTTGGATCTGCGCGAACAGCACGTCGACCGGGTCATGAAGGTAACAGATTTCCAGATGCCAGCCGTCGAGCGCGCCATCCTCGATCTCGGCGCGGCTGTAATAGGGCACGATCTTGCGGCGGCCGACGCGGCGGCCGACGAAAACTCCTTTGCTCGGAAAAGCGTCACCGAGCTTGCGCCGGCCGGCGGCGACGAGATTGGGCGGGCGGCGATAGAGCGGCGCATTGAAATCACCCGTCGGCACGCGTGAGCCGTCGATAATCGGCTCGTAATAGCCGGTGAGGAAGCCGGCGCTATCGCCGAGCTTGTCGATGTGAAGCGGACGGAAATTCTCCTCGAAGAATTTTTTCGCGCCGTCGTCGTCGAGCGGAATGGCCGCCTGTGCGCGCTCGCAGACTTCGCGGAGAGCGGCGGCGATTCCGGTGACTTGGGCATTTTGGCTGACGTGCGCATTGCTGCGGCGCGGCTGTTTGGGATTGAGCGCGCGGCAGCTCGCGAGATAGGTGGCAAACGCCGCCTCGTGATCGTCGTCGTCCCAGCCGGCAAGACTGTCCCAATCGACAGGCTCATATTGCGTGTCAGGAAATTTGATCGGCTGGTGCTCTTGGGCTCGCGCCGGACTTTGCACCGTCAGCGAAATACCGGCGAGACCCATAAGCAGGCTGAGCGGGCTGAGCAGGATCAGCAGGCGAACGCCCCGACACAACGCCGTCATTGACCTCACTGCCCGGCTTCGGTCGCAACCACTTTCCAGTTCGGATCGCGCGAGGAAACATCACGCGCGAACGTCCACACATCCGTGACGTCGGTGACCTTTTCCGCGTTGCCGTCGATCACGGCGCCGGAACGGTCGCGCGTCGCGGAAATGAGCTTTGAGATGAAGCGGACAGTGATCTGCGCGGTTTTGTTGCGCAGCTCGGCGGCGGTGACGGTGGAACCGTCGATCGAAACAAAGCGCGACTCGGCGGTTTCGCCGCGGCGCTCGCGCTCGGTGATCGCGGTATCGAAGCCGTCGAACACTTCGCGCGAAAGAAGATTACGCAATTGACGGCGATCGCCGCCGGCAAAGGCCGTTACGATCATCTCGTAAGCGGCGCGCGCGCCGGCGATGAAATGCTTGCCGTCGAAGTCCGGATCGGCGGCGGCAACGGCGTCGAGCCCGGCAACGGCAGGGGAATCCGCTTCGGTGACATCCTTCCAGCGGTCGGCGGAGGTCTCCGGAGCTGCTTCCGCGGGCCGCGGCGCGACATCGGCCGGCCGCTGCGGCATCGGCACGACCTTGTCGATCGGCCGGCGGACCGCGTCCTGCGGCGAATACGGATCGTAAGGCGGCCGCTCGCGGCCGGTACGTTGGCCCAAGACGCTGCGCAGCCGCAGGAAGATGAACACCGCCAGCGCCAGGAAGATGATGGTGTAGATGTCGAACACGTCGGGCATTCTTTCGGTGTCGCTTGTTTGGACAGCACCCTTTCAGCGCAACCTCGGGCCTATCAGGCTAGCGGTTCAAACCGGCCGCATGAGAAACCCGGGTCCATCCGCTCTATCTAGGCACGCGTCTATGTAAGTACACGCTTAAAGGCATCCAGTGGCCATGAATCGGTAGCCAAGAATCCGTAGCCAAGGATCGGTAGCTATGGACCCAGTAGCTATGGATCGTGACCTTAGCGTGCCAAGGCCGAAGATTAAACGATCAGCGGCGCCGCGCCAACAAAGGAAGCGGCCTTCCCCTGACGGGCTTTTAGGCAAATCCGGCGATTTTCAAGCCTTTGACCGCTTTGTTGGGCCCGCGGAGCGGCATTGTTCGCCCCTCTGCCCTGTGTTAGCCAAGCCCCCGGTCAAACTGCCAAGTGAACGCCAAGAGATTCCAAGAGATGCCGCCCGCGAGCACCGAGCCCGTGGGCGTAGCCGGAGATGAGTATGTCAGCGACCAATGGGGGCCCCGATCCGCAGGTCGGCATGCCGCAAATGGCGATGATGCAGATCGGCATCGTCACGCAATATGTGAAGGATTTTTCCTTCGAGAATCCGAATGCGCCGCGCTCCATGGCGCCGAGCACGCAACAGCCAGCGATCAATATCAATATCGCGGTCGAAGCCGCACCGCTGACCGAGACCGACTGCGAAGTGACGCTGCGGCTTGACGGCCGCGCCGAGTCGCAAGGTCTGCTGCTGTTCGGCTTCGAGCTTCTTTATGCCGGCGTGTTCCGTATTCTCAACGTACCGCCCGAGAGCTTGCAGCCGACGGTGATGATCGAGTGCCCGCGGCTGTTGTTCCCCTTCGCGCGCGAAATCATCGCCACCGCGACCCGCAATGGCGGCTTCCCGCCATTGTTGCTGGAACCGGTCGATTTCGTGTCGCTGTATCGCCAGCGGCTGGCCGCATCGCAACCCGCGGCGCCGTTTTCCACCAGTCCGAATTAGTCCAGACTGACGTAATCGCGCCAGATCGCGCTCTCGCCGAGCGTGGCGATGAACTGCCGATGCGCGGCGCGTTCGTCCTCGGACAGACGCGGCGGCAGTGGCGCCGGGCGCTCGCGCAGCACGATCGGCTCGCCGGCGGCGCGGATAGGGACTGCGGTCTGCGACAGAACCAGCTGCGCCTGCCGCGCGCCGATCAGCTCGATATAAACCTCGGCTAGAAGCTCGGCATCGAGCAGCGCACCATGCTTGGTGCGCCGTGAATTGTCGATCGCATAGCGCACGCACAAATCGTCGAGCCGGTTGGCGCCGCCCGGATGCTTGCGGCGCGCCAGCAAAAGCGTATCGACGATGCGGTCGCGGCTGATGCCGGCGCTCCCGGCGCGTTCGAGTTCCGCGTTGAGAAAGCCGAGATCGAACATCGCGTTGTGCGCCACCAGCGCCGCCTCGTCGCCAAGGAATGCAAGCAGTTCCTCGACCTTTGTGGCGAACAGCGGCTTGTCCTTGAGAAAGTCGATCGACAGGCCGTGGACCTTGAAGGCCTGTTCCGGCATGTCGCGTTCCGGATTGAAGTAGCAGTGAAAAGTCTTGCCGGTCGGAAACCGGTTGACGAGCTCGATGCAGCCGATCTCGACCATCCGATCGCCCTGAAAAGGATCGAGACCCGTAGTTTCGGTATCGAAGACAATCTCGCGCATCGGAACTCTTAAATGCCGCAGCCGGGAAGCCGGGAACGAATCACCGCGGCCGTGGCGGCAGTTTAGCGACCTTTTGCAAAATATCGCGGATTTGCGCGCGGGCATGAGCGAAACTCTGTGAACTATCGACAACAAAATCGGCGCGCCGGCGCTTTTCCGCATCGGGCATCTGCTTTGCGAGAATGGCGGCGAGCTTGTCGTCAGTCATGCCGGGCCGATCGAAAGCCCGCCGGCGCTGGATTTCAGCGGGCGCCGAGACGACCACCACGGCATCGCAGCGGCGTTCGGTATTGGTTTCGAACAACAGCGGCACATCGAGCACGACGACCTTGTCGCCGCGCTCGCGCGCGGCCGCCAGGAATTTCTCCCGCGATGCTGTGACCATCGGATGGACGATCGCTTCAAGCCGGGTCAGCGCCGTCTTATCGTTGAGCACCATCGCGGCGAGCTTGTTGCGATCGACTTTGCCGCCCGCGGTCGAGCCCGGAAACGCTTGTTCGATGAGCGGCGTTGCCTCGCCTTCGTAGAGCGCATGCACGACGGCGTCAGAATCGTGCACCGGCACGCCTTCCTCGGCGAAGAATTTGGCGGCCGTCGATTTGCCCATGCCGAGCGAGCCGGTCAGACACAGCACGAAGGGTTGTTCGCTGCTTATTTGTCCGTTCACTTGGCGAGGCATCCTCGTTGCCGCAAAAACTCCAAGGCCTGCATGAGTGGCAGGCCCAAGACCGTGAAATAGTCGCCATCGACACGCTCGAAGAGTTGGATGCCAAAGCTTTCCAACTGATAAGCGCCGACGCTCGCGGTCGCCGCAGCCCCGGCTGTTTCAAGATAAAGATCGAGAAACTTTTCCGAAAATGCGCGCATGGTCAGCCGCGCCACGCCGACATATTCGAACACGACCGCGTCATCCTGCACAAAGGCGATGGCCGAATGAAGCTCGTGCGTCCGGCCTGATAGCACACGCAGTTGCGCGCGCGCCGCTGCAATATCGGCCGGCTTGGAAAAGCGTTCAGCGCCGAGCGCAAGCGTTTGATCGGCGCCGAGCGTCAGGTGACCGGAATGCGTCCCGGCAACGGCGCGGGCTTTTTCGCGCGCCAAATGGATGGCAATGGCACCTGGTGCTTGCGACGCGGCGCCGGTTTCAAGCCGGCGTTCGTCGAGATCGGCGGGGCGCACGTCGACCGGAACTCCCGCACCCTCAAGCAGCGCTCGCCGGACTTTGCTGCGGGAGGCCAGCACGAGCGGCTTCTTCGCGAGCCATAGCGATTTCACGACGCCCGCTGCCTGCGGCGCTCGGCGAGAAAAGCAAGCACCGCAGCCGCCGTTTCTTCGATCGACCGGCGCGTCACGTCGATCACCGGCCAATTGTGCCGGCTGCACAGTTTGCGCGAAGCGGCAATTTCCGCAGTCACCGCCTCGCGGTCGACATATTGGTCATCCTCGCGCTGCACTTTGAGGCCGAGAAGACGGTTTTGCCGGATCTGCACGATCCGCTCCGGCGTGGCGAACAGCCCAACGACCAACGGGTTCTTGAGCCGCTCGACATGCGGCGGCAACGGCACGCCCGGCACCAGGGGAATGTTGGCGGTCTTGACCCCGCGATTGGCGAGATAGATCGATGTCGGCGTTTTCGAGGTGCGTGACACGCCGAGCAGAACGACATCCGCCTCTTCAAGGTCGTCGGCCTGCTGGCCGTCGTCGTGCAGCATGGTGTAATTGAGCGCGTCGATTTGGCGGAAATATTCGGCGTTCAGCGTGTGCTGGGCGCCGACTTTGTGGGTGGATTCGGCGCCGAGATAGGCCTGGAACAGGTGCAGTACCGGCCCTAACACCGACAAGCAGGGCAGACCGAGCTCACGGCCTTTGGCTTCGAGCTTTTCGACCAGATTTTCCTCAAGCAGCGTGTAGAGGATGATTCCGGGCGATTCCTCGATTTCGGTCAGCACCCGATCGAGCTGTTTGACCGTTCGTACCAAGGGATAGACATGCTCGACCGGCATGACTTTGGCGTATTGCGCAGCGGCGGCCCGGCCGACGGCGATCAAGGTCTCACCGGTTGCGTCGGAGATCAGGTGCAGGTGGAAATAGCTCGGCGCGTCGGCCATCGCTGCGATCGGAACCGGTTGGATAACCTGTCGACAACTAGGGAGAAGGCCACGGCTTTCGAAGGCGTGCAAGTCAATGGGTGGGTAACTGCCGATCCTGTCCACATCCGTGCCGCGCGGGAGTAAAACTCAGAGGCTCCCCCGGTGAGCGGTGATAAGTGGACAAGCGCTGTAAAGCTTCGCCGGGAATCGTTGCCAATGGCTGATTGCATTGCCGACTCGAAAGCGGGCTTTCGCCGAAGCCAGCTATGGGGATATGTGGGTAAGCCGTGGATTGCTTGTGCGTGCACATCTATGAGTCCAATCAACCGTTCAACCACTACAACAGATTCTAAGACTCTATTTGAGACGGGAAGAGAGCGTGGCTGATAATCGGGGGACAAAACCTTTTCTCGACGTTCTCGAAGGCGAGCGAAATGCGATTCCTCCAATTTGGCTGATGCGCCAAGCGGGACGTTATCTTCCCGAATACCGGGCAATCCGTGAGAAGTCCGAAAGTTTCCTGAAACTATGTTTTGATCCCAAACTGGCCGCCGAAGTGACTTTGCAGCCAATCCGCCGCTTCGGCTTTGATGCGGCAATCCTATTTTCGGACATTTTGGTTGTGCCGCATGCGCTCGGACAACGCGTGACCTTCGAAGCGGGCGAAGGACCGCGGCTTGATGCACTTGACGGTCCTGGATCGCTCAACCGGCTGTACGCGGAGATCGATCACGACGTACTGGCGCCGGTTTATGAAACGATCGGCCTCGTCAAAGAGCAATTGCCGACTGATATTGCGCTATTGGGCTTCTGCGGTGCGCCGTGGACGGTGGCGACCTACATGGTGGCGGGTTTTGGCGCGAGCGAACAGATCCCGGCGCGACTTTTTGCTTATCGTCATCCCGACGCCTTTAAAAGGCTGATCGAATTACTGATTGAAGCTTCGGCAGCCTATTTGATCCGGCAAATTGAAGCCGGTGTCGATGCGGTGCAGATTTTCGATACCTGGGCGGGCGTCTTGCCGCCCGATGAATTCGCGACATGGTGCATGGAGCCTTGTGCGAAAATCATCGCCGTGGTTCGCGCTGAAATTCCAGACGCAAAGATCATTGGATTTCCACGCGGCGCGGCGACAAAACTTGAGCGCTATGTCGAAACAGTTCCCGTCGATGCGGTTGGGCTCGATTGGATGATCGAGCTTTCATTCGCGCGCGATCGGATCCAGACGAAGTGTCCGGTGCAGGGCAACCTCGACCCGCTGGCGCTTCTTGCCGGCGGCAAGGCGCTCGATCGGGCCATCGATGCGATTGTTGAAACTCTTTCGCCCGGACCGTTTATCTTCAATCTCGGTCACGGCATCCTGCCGGAAACACCGATTGCGCATGTCGAGCGTTTGATCGCGCGGGTGCGGGGAAGCTGAGTCCGAGACAGTCCAGGTTGTTCAACATGGCATACGAGTGGGTCAAAGCCTTCCACGTCATCGCCGTCATCGCCTGGATGGCGGGGATGCTCTATCTGCCGCGGCTGTTCGTCTATCATAGCGCCGCGGAAAAAGGCTCGGTGCAGTCGGAGACCTTCAAGGTCATGGAGCGGCGGCTCCTGCGCGGCATCATCAATCCGGCGATGATCGCGACCTGGCTTTTGGGGCTCTGGCTCGCCTGGCACGGACCCGATTCTCACTACGGCTGGTTCGCTGAGCCCTGGTTTCATGCCAAGCTTGGGCTCGTTCTTGCGCTCTCGGCAGTGCATGGGCTGTTCGCCCGCTGGACCAAGGCCTTTGGCCGCGACGCGAACTGGCATTCCGCTAAATTCTATATAATTATCAATGAAGTACCTACGGTCATCATGATCGGAATCGTCATTCTCGTTGTGGTGAAACCGTTCTAATCTTCACGCGTTGCTTACTGGAAAACCGGTCTTATCTCTCGCCGGCACTTGCCTGAACCGCAGTCTTTTCCTATCTTACGGATATCCCACCAAACGTAGGCGGATGCAGTTGCGTTATGGCTCCAGTGAATTGGAGCCGCCTGTGCATCAGGTCCGGGGCCCCCAAGCTCCTCTCCCTCTAAAGATCTGCTGCACCAAGTCCCTGCTGCGACAAGACCTTCTGCAAAAAGACCTGCGACCTTCCCCTACGCCAGCGGCCCCGTAACTCCATTCCGCCGCTAGGCAAATTTCCACAGGACATTCTATGCGTGAAATGAAACTACAAGAGCTCAAGACCAAGACGCCCGCTGAGCTCGTCACCTTTGCCGAGGAGCTCGAGGTCGAAAACGCCTCGACGATGCGCAAGCAGGAGCTGATGTTCGGCATCCTCAAGCAGCTCTCGGCGCGTGAGACCGACATTGTCGGCGAAGGCGTCGTCGAGGTTCTGCCCGACGGATTCGGCTTCTTGCGTTCGCCGGAAGCCAATTACCTGCCGGGCCCCGACGATATATACGTCTCGCCCTCGCAAATCCGCCGCTTCGGATTGCGCACCGGCGACACGATCGACGGCCATATCCGCAGCCCCAAAGAGGGCGAGCGCTATTTCGCGCTGCTCAAGGTCAACTCGCTCAATTTCGAGGACCCGGAAAAGGCCCGCCACAAGGTCAATTTCGACAATCTGACGCCGCTCTATCCCGATGAGTGGCTGAAGATGGAATTCGAGGATCCAACCAAGAAGGATCTCTCGGCCCGCGTCATCGACATCGTGGCGCCGGTCGGCAAGGGCCAGCGCGCGCTGATCGTGTCGCCGCCGCGCACCGGCAAAACCGTGCTGCTGCAAAACATCGCCCACTCGATCACCCACAATCATCCGGAATGCTATCTGATCGTGCTCTTGATCGACGAGCGGCCGGAGGAAGTCACCGACATGCAGCGTTCGGTGAAGGGCGAGGTCGTGTCCTCGACCTTCGACGAGCCGGCGGTGCGCCACGTCCAGGTCGCCGAGATGGTGATCGAGAAGGCGAAGCGCCTGGTCGAACACGGCCGCGACGTCGTCATCCTGCTCGATTCGATCACCCGTCTCGGCCGCGCCTACAACACCGTGGTGCCATCCTCCGGCAAGGTGCTCACCGGCGGCGTTGACGCCAATGCCTTGCAGCGCCCGAAGCGCTTCTTCGGCGCGGCGCGCAATATCGAGGAAGGCGGCTCGCTGACCATCATCGCCACTGCTTTGATCGATACCGGCAGCCGCATGGACGAAGTGATCTTCGAAGAGTTCAAGGGCACCGGCAATTCGGAACTGATCCTCGACCGCAAAGTCGCCGACAAGCGCACCTTCCCGGCCATGGACATCACCCGCTCCGGCACCCGCAAGGAAGAGCTCCTGGTGCCGCCGGATCAGCTCAAGAAAATGTACGTGCTGCGCCGCATCCTCAATCCGATGGGCACCATGGACGCCATGGATTTCCTGTTGGACAAGCTGCGCAATACCAAGAACAACGGCGAATTCTTCGACTCGATGAATACCTAAATTGCATCCAGGCGTGGCGGGGCTTCAGCCCCGCCCGAAATCGCGTTCGGGAAGGCCGAAAATCCTTGTCGCGTTGACCGGCATCGTGCGCTTTAGGTTCAGCGCGGTGTCGGGATCGACAAAGCACATGCCGCCTTTGCCGACGGCGTTCTCGCATTGCGCCACGGTCGTATAGCCGCATTCGATGATGGCCTTGTCACCGGCTGCGTAGCCGCACCACTCGTCGGCGCGCGCACCGGTTGCCGCGCTACTTGCCGAAAGGACGACTAGGGTCGCCGCGATCCCGTATCGGATCGATTGCCGCATGATTGGCTCTCCAAATGAACGTCATCTGTCAGACGTGCCAGCGCGCCCCGCGATTCTATAAAGCACGAACGTGCCTGGATCGAGGCGTCAAGAATGTCGCACCGCTTCGGTGGCGGCGCTCAGGCCGGCGATCAGTTCAGCGGGAGTTAGAACCGGCATTGAACACGCTTCGCCGATGCAGATGAAGGCCTGCGGTTCCTGTGTCGCCGCGATTTTAGCGCGGGCCGGATGCGTGTCGGGCAACGCAGCGGCGGCGGGCGCGTGAAGTACGATGCGATTGAGCGGAGACGCACGCCGCGCCGTGGCGAGCAGCGCCTCCGCACCGGCCCCCTCCCCGGTCACCACGATTTCCGCGGCGCGCAGCCGCAGATCGATGGCGTTGAGCAGCGCTATGTGCATGTAGAGATTTTCGGCAACTTGCGGCGCGATGGCGCCGATCAGGCGGTCGGCCTTTTCGCGCCAGACGTCGTCGCCGGCCAGGACCGCCAGGCGAATCAGGTTTTGCGCGGCGACGGCATTGTGATTGGGCGTTGCTTCGTCGGTCGTCGCGGCCGGACGGATCACGAGCCCTTCGGCGTCGGCGGCGGTGAGATAATAGGTCCCGGTCTCGGCATTGGCGTAGTCGCGATCGAGCGCATGCTGCCAGGACAGTGCGCGCTCGAGATAGTCGTGCTTGCCGGTCGCTTCATAGAGCGCAAGTGCTGCGCGAGTCATCGCGGCGAAGTCGGAAGCGAGCCCGGGAAATTTGAGTTTTCCTTCACGCCAGGAATGCCCGAGCCGGTCGCCACGCGTCATGGCGCGCGCAACGAAGTCGAACGCACGCGAAGCGGTCTCGAGCCATGACGGCTCGTCAAAAACAAGTCCGGCATCGACCAGCGCCGCGATCATCAAGCCGTTCCAATCGGCGAGCACTTTATCGTCGAGGCCGGGACGCACGCGCTTGCCCCGCACCGCGAGAAGCTGTTCACGCAAGGCGTAAAGCCGCGCCTCGTCGGTTTCGCTGCGCGGCTCTGGCTTGAGGCGATTGAGAATGTTGTGGCCTTCGAAATTACCCGCCGGCGTCACGTCGTAGTGGCGGGCAAAAAACTCGCCGTCTTCGATGCCGAGATGTTTGATCACCTCGTCGTGGGACCAAACGTAGAATTTGCCCTCTTCGCCTTCGGAATCGGCGTCGAGCGAAGCCGAGAAACCGCCCTCCCCCGTCGTCATCTCGCGCCTGAGCCACGTTACCGTTTCGTGCGCGCGCTGGCGGTAGAGTTCTTTGCCGCTGCGCTGATAAGCGACCGCCAGCAATTCAAGAAGCTGCGCATTGTCGTAGAGCATCTTTTCGAAATGCGGCACGAGCCAGCGCTCGTCGACCGAGTAGCGCGAAAAACCGCCGCCGAGATGATCGTAGATGCCGCCCTCGCAAATATGATCGAGACTGATCTCTGCGGCCGCGAAATAACGCGCCTCGCCGGTGCGCTGGCCGGCGCGCCACAAGAGCTCGAACAACGCGGCCTGCGGAAATTTCGGCGCGCCGCGCGTGCCACCGTTCACCGGATCGATGATGCCGCCGAGTTGGCGCGCCGCGCTGTTCAATCCGTCGATGCCGATCGTCGCGCCGACGCCACTTTGCGCCGTGGCGGCGAGCTGCGCCATCAGTGCTGCGCGGTTCTGCTCAATCTTCTGCGGTTCTTCGCGGAACATCCGCGCCACCTCGCGCAGCACGTCGACAAAAGCCGGCTTGCCGTAGCGCGAGACTTTCGGAAAATAAGTGCCGCCCCAGATCGGCTCGCCGTCCGGCGTGAGAAACATGGTCAGCGGCCAGCCGCCGTGCTCGCCGAGATGATGCAACGCCGACATGTAGATCTGATCGATGTCGGGCCGTTCCTCGCGATCGACTTTGATATTGACGAACAGCTCGTTCATGACGCGCGCGGTGGCGTCATCCTCAAAACTTTCGTGCGCCATCACGTGGCACCAATGACAGGCCGCATAGCCGACCGAGAGCAGAATTGGCTTTTTGCTGTGCCTCGCCGCGGACAGCGCCTCCGGTCCCCACGCCCACCAATCGACCGGATTTTCCTTGTGCTGCAGGAGATAGGGACTCGTCTCCTGCGCAAGGCGATTTTGCTGCGAAGCCGTTTGGTGCTGTGAAGTTGACATGGATGCACCGTAGCAGGTAGCGCCGCATGGCGCGAAGCGCCGATACAGCGATGCTGCCCAACCACCTATATGCCCGATCGTTCCACCATCTTCGCTTTGTCCTCAGGCCGCCCGCCGGCGGCGATCGCGGTCGTGCGCGTGTCGGGTCCGCAGGCCGGCGTCGCGCTGGAGAAGCTGATCGGCCGGGTGCCCGAGCCGCGAAAGGCGGCGCTGGTCCGGGTGCGCGATCCGGCGAGTGGTGAGCCGATCGACGAGGCGTTGGCGCTGTGGTTTCCGGGCCCGCAGAGCGAGACCGGCGAAGACGTGGCTGAGCTGCAATTGCATGGCGGTCACGCCGTCATCGCCGGCGTGCTCGATGCACTGGGAGCGATTGCCGGCTGCCGCCTTGCCGAGCCGGGGGAATTCACCCGGCGGGCGTTCGAGAGTGGGCGGCTCGATCTGACTGCGGTGGAGGGACTCGGCGATCTCATTGCCGCGGAGACGCCGGCGCAGCGGCGGCAGGCGTTTCGTCAGCTCAAGGGGTTGATTGGGGACCGCGCCGAAGCGTGGCGGCGGCAGTTGATCGAGGCGTTGGCACTGGTCGAGGCCCGCATCGATTTTTCCGACGAGGCCGATGTGCCCGAGGATCTGGTCGGGCCGGCACTTCATGCTGCGCAGCAATTACGCAGCGAGATTGCAACAATTTTGGCTGACGGCCGCCGCGGCGAACGATTGCGGGAAGGGCTGGTGGTTGCGATCGCTGGGCCGCCAAACGCCGGAAAATCCACTCTTTTCAATCGTTTGGCGCGACGGGAAGCGGCGATCGTGTCGCCTTATGCCGGCACTACGCGGGATGTGATCGAGGTGCATCTCGATCTCGATGGCTATCCCGTCACGCTGTTGGATACGGCCGGAATCCGCGACAGCAATGAGCCGGTGGAGCAGGAAGGCATGCGCCGCGCACGCGAGCGGGCAGGGTCGGCCGACGTCGTGCTGTGGGTGGTCGATGCCGGAGGGACAATGGAGAGAGGCGCTGTGCACGGCCTGGGAAAGGGCGCAGCCGAAATCTGGCTGGTCCAAAACAAGATTGATTTGATTGGCGAGAAACCCTTACCGGGGAATGCTTTACTAAAGAACGAATATAAATTCATTTATTCAATCTCAGCAGGACAGGGAGCCGGCGTCGAAGCGCTCGTATCTGGCTTAGCGGACTACGCGCGTTCGTTCTTTTCGATGGCCGAGTTGGGTATCGTCACGCGGGCCCGGCACCGGCGGGCGCTTGAAGAGGCGGTCGGCGCGCTTGACCGAGCTTTGATGGAGGGAGCCAAAACCGGCGGCCGTGAAGAGCTCATTGCCGAGGAGCTGCGGGCGGCGGCGACCGTGCTTGGGCGCTTGACGGGCCGTGTCGACGTCGAGGACATTTTAGACGTCATCTTCCGCGATTTCTGCATCGGCAAATGACCGGCGCCGTCGCCGCTGCGCCGCGTCGGCTGATCGTAATCGTAGCGCCGAGATTGATAAGGTGGCTTACCTTTGTTTCACGTGAAACATAGCCTGCTTCAGGCCAAAATATCGAACAGGCTTTGACCGTGACTTGGCCCTTGGCTACAACCGCCTCCTTCTTGGAGATTTTTCGATGGACGGCCGCTTCGATGTGATTGTCGTCGGCGGTGGCCACGCCGGTTGTGAGGCGGCCAGCGCTGCTGCCCGTATGGGCGCGCGCACCGCGCTCGTGACCCAGCGCTTTGCGACCATCGGGGCGATGTCGTGCAATCCCTCCATCGGCGGGCTCGGCAAAGGCCATCTCGTCCGCGAGATCGATGCGCTGGATGGCCTGATGGGCCGCGTCGCCGACGCCGGCGGCATTCAGTTTCGTCTGCTCAACCGCCGTAAAGGGCCTGCCGTGCGCGGCCCCCGCGCTCAAGCGGATCGCAAGCTCTACGCAGCAGCGATGCAGGCGGCTATTGCGGGCACGCCCAATTTGACGGTGATCGAAGGCGAGGTGGATGAACTTCTCGCCGATAGACGCATCAGCGGCGTTCGCTTGGCCAATGGCCGGGTGTTTGGAGCCGGTGCGGTGGTTCTGACCACCGGGACGTTTCTTCGTGGCTTGATCCATATCGGTGAGCGCCAAATTCCCGCCGGCCGGGCCGGAGAGGCGCCCGCCATAGGGCTTTCCGCCACCCTTGAGCGGGCAGGACTCGCGCTCGGACGTCTCAAGACCGGTACGCCGCCGCGGCTCGACGGCACGACAATCGACTGGAGAGCCCTGGAAATGCAGCCGGGGGACGATCCGGCCGAGCCGTTCTCGATGCTGACGGAGCGTATCACCAATCCGCAAATCGCGTGTGCCATCACGCGAACGACGCCGGCAACGCATGAGATTATCCGGGCGAACGTCCACCGTTCGCCAATGTATTCAGGCCAGATCCAGAGTCGTGGGCCGCGTTATTGCCCTTCAATCGAGGACAAGATCGTCCGTTTCGGCGAGCGCGACGGGCACCAGATCTTCCTTGAGCCGGAAGGTCTCGACGATACGACGGTCTATCCAAACGGCATCTCGACTTCGTTGCCGGAGGATGTGCAGGCGGCCATTGTCGCATCGATCCCAGGGCTTGAGCGGGCCCGGGTCGTGCGGCCCGGCTATGCTATCGAGTACGACCACGTCGATCCCCGCGAGCTCACGTCATCGCTCGAAACCCGCCGTTTGCCGGGGCTTTTCCTGGCCGGTCAGATCAACGGCACGACCGGCTATGAAGAGGCCGGCGCCCAGGGCCTGGTCGCGGGCCTCAACGCGGCGGCCAAGGCAGGCGAGGGTGCTCCGATCGTATTCGACCGCGCCGAGGGCTATCTCGGCGTGATGATCGACGATCTGGTGACGCGCGGCGTCAGCGAACCCTATCGGATGTTCACCTCGCGTGCCGAATACCGGCTGACGCTGCGCGCCGATAATGCCGATCAGCGGCTAACGGATAGGGGGATCGCGCTCAGCTGCGTTGGCACTGCGCGGGCGCGCAAACATCGCGAAAAGATGATCCTCTTGGATGCGGCGCGAGCCATGGCACGGTCGTTGGCCGTGACGCCGACCGAGGCCGCGAAATATGGGCTCTCGTTGCGCAAAGATGGCCAGCGGCGCACGGCGTTTGAGCTTCTGTCGTATCCAGACTTCACGGTGTCGGATCTGTCACGGATCTGGCCGGAATTCGCGCAACTTGAGCCCAAGATCGCCGAGCAGCTCGAGATCGACGCGAAATACGACGTTTATCTGAGCCGGCAGGCCGCGGATGTGGAGTCCTATCGCCGGGACGAAAGCGTGGTCCTGGCCGACGACCTGGATTACGGGGTGCTGCCTGGGCTTTCGAACGAGGTCCGCCATAAACTGCAGATCCACAAGCCGCGGACCATCGGGCAGGCCGGCCGAATCGATGGGATCACGCCGGCGGCGCTGACGCTGCTCGTGGCGCATGTGCGGCGGCAGAACCGCAAGCCGAATAGCAGACCGAACAGCAAGCCGGACCGCGGGGTCGCGTAATGAGCGCGCCCCCTCAGGGGAAGAACGCGACTCGTGAAAGACCCGCGCGGGCCAATGCCGGCCACCGGACCGATCCCTTAGTTTTTGCCGCCGCTCTCGCCGCGGACCGCGAACGGGCCATCGCGCTAATCACGGCGCTCACTCCTGTTTCACGTGAAACATTGGTCCGGCTCGACCGCTTTGTCGAAGTTCTGCTGGAGTGGCAGCAGCACACCAATCTGATCGCCCCTTCGACCGAACCGGCGCTGTGGACGAGACACATCGCCGATTCCCTTCAACTCCTGCCGCTCGCATCGCAAGCCAAAATATGGGTCGATCTCGGCGCCGGCGCTGGCTTTCCCGGCTTAATCATTGCTTGCGCGCTCGTGGGCCAAAAGGACGCCGAAGTCCACCTCGTCGAAAGCATCGGCAAGAAGGCGACCTTTCTGCGCGAGGCTGCGCGCGCCACTGCCGCGCCGGTTGAAGTTCACGCCATGCGGATCGCAGATTTCGCCAAGCGCGCGCCGAAGCGGATCGACGTCGTCACGGCGCGCGCGCTGGCGCCGCTGCCGAAATTGCTCACCGAGGCGTATCCGCTGTTGAAAAAGGGCGCCCGGGGACTGTTTCCCAAGGGACAAGATGTTGCCGCTGAATTGACCGAAGCCGCTAAATGTTGGAACATCAGGGCGACCTCGGCTGAAAGCAGGACAGATCCGAGGTCGCGGATCGTTATCGTCGAAAGCATCGAGCCAAGAACGAGACCCAAAGTTTGGCCGTCTCGAAGAAGCAACCTCTAGTTGAATATTCACCATCGAACAGTGCTGGGCCAGCCGCGATGAATGACACCCCCGATGAGACCGTGATTGCCTTCCCCGCGCCCAACGGAGCGCTCGCCGTCCGCGAGGCCAAGGCGCCCCGCGTCCTCGCTGTCGCCAACCAAAAGGGCGGTGTCGGCAAGACCACGACCGCCATCAATCTCGGCACCGCGCTCGCCGCCATCGGCGAGGACGTCTTGATCATCGATCTCGATCCGCAGGGCAATGCCTCGACAGGGCTCGGCATCGATCGCCGTAACCGGCAATACTCGACCTATGACGTGCTCACCGGCGAGGCGGCATTGCGCGACGCCATCGTCGCAACCGCCGTGCCGCGTCTGCATCTCGCGCCGTCGACACTCGATCTCTCGGGTCTCGAGCTCGAGATCGGCCAAACGCGCGATCGCGCCTTTCGTCTGCGCAATGCACTCACGCCGCTGAACATGGTCGGCGGCACGCGTTTCACTTATGTGCTGGTCGATTGTCCGCCGTCGCTCAATCTTCTCACCGTCAACGCGATGGCGGCGGCGAACGCTATTCTCGTGCCGCTGCAATGCGAGTTCTTCGCGCTCGAAGGGTTGTCGCAGTTGCTCAAGACCGTGGAATCGGTACGCGAGCAGCTCAATCCCGGCCTCACGATTCACGGCATCGTGCTGACCATGTTCGATGCGCGCAACAATCTGTCCGGACAAGTCGTTGCCGACGTGCGCGAGTTTATGGGCGCGAAAGTCTACGACACGATCATTCCGCGCAATGTGCGGGTGTCGGAAGCGCCGTCTTACGGCAAGCCGGTTCTCGTCTACGATCTCAAATGCAGCGGCAGCGAAGCGTATCTGCGCCTCGCCACCGAAATCATCCAGCGCGAAAAAAAGCTCTGCGTCGGGTGAGGCGCTTTAAGTGAGTGAGCATCTGGGGAAGGCGGCGATGGCGGAAGACGCATCGCGATCGCGACTGGGCCGCGGCCTCGCAGCCCTGATCGGCGAAGTCTCGGCGGAAGCTTCGTCGGAGCGTCCGCGCGGTCAGCGGCGCGTGCCGACCGGTGCGCTGCGGCCGAATTCGCGCAACCCGCGGCGCGTGTTTTCCAACGCCGAGCTTGATGAACTCGCCGCGTCGCTGCGTGAGCGCGGCATCATTCAGCCGATCGTCGCGCGGCCGATGCGGGGCGCCAACGATGCTTACGAGATCATCGCCGGCGAACGCCGCTGGCGCGCGGCGCAGCGCGCAGGATTGCACGAAGTGCCCGTCGTTATTATCGAAGCGACGGATGCCGAAGCGCTGCAAATCGCCATCATCGAAAACGTGCAGCGCGCCGATCTCAATCCGCTCGAAGAAGC
Organism: uncultured Alphaproteobacteria bacterium; assembly: GCA_963761595.1. Lineage (GTDB taxonomy): Bacteria > Pseudomonadota > Alphaproteobacteria > Rhizobiales > Xanthobacteraceae > BOG-931. The sequence continues at coordinate 405,707 of CAVXHE010000014.1, read as the reverse complement.
GGATGGCTATCGCGCCTTGATGGACGAGTTCCACAACAGCCAGGACGATATCGCGAAAATCATCGGCAAGAGCCGCAGCCATGTCGCCAATACGCTGCGGCTTCTCAAGCTGCCGGAGACGGTGAAGGCGCATATACATTCCGGCAAATTGTCGGCCGGCCACGCGCGCATGCTGATCGGTCAACCCAATGCCGAAGAGCTTGCCGAAGAGATCGTGGCCCGCGGTCTCAATGTGCGCCAGGTCGAGGCGCATGGCGCGCGATGCCGGCCAAAAGCGCGGCAACGGCAATGGGCGGCGCGCGCACGCGCGCGGCGAGAAAAGCGCCGATGTGATCGCACTGGAAAAACGGCTTTCCGATTCACTCGGCTTGGTCGTGAGCATCGACGATGGCGCGCGCGGCGGCACGCTCACCATCCGCTACCGCAACCACGATCAGCTTGATGAAGTGCTGCGGCGCCTTGAAAGAAAACACTGAGCCGCAATCTGATTTGATCGCCGACCCGATGAGGAACGCGAATCAAACAACAAAAAAGCCGGCCCCTGGGCCGGCTTTTTCAGCTGCGCTATATCCGCGGCGAATTAGTAGCGAACCAGCTTTCCGTTCACGCCGTCATAAAGCATGTTATGCGGCAGATAAGCATTGACGAGATAGCTGCCGATGAACGGCACAATGCAATCGGCCATTCCCATGTAAACTTCACGATAGGTGAGCGGGCGATTGACCGCGACCGTGTAGATAAACGGCGTGGCAACCACGCAAGCGCCTGTGGTCACCCCGTAAGCGCCGAGCGTCGTCATCCGCATATGGCCGGGATTGCCGTGCTTTTGGGTCAGGTAATAGCCGGCCACGCCGGTCCCAATGCCAATGCCGATCCCCGCAGCGGTCAGGCGGGGATCCTGTCCATGCCCCCACCAGTTCAAAAACGGAAACGTGCTAGGATTGCTGCTCGGCTGCGCGCTTGCAGACTGTGATTGCAGCCCAACGACCAAGATCAGGGCCAGGGCAGCAAGAATAAACCGCTTCATTTCGAAGACTCCCCCTCCATACGCACGCCGGCAGCGCCGAATGGTTAACGGAACTTGAACGAGCCGTTCGGTTCTGTCGAGGATAGGGGCGGTGGATAGCGCATGATTCCCGGCTGCTGTGATTATTTAGCAACCATTTTGCGCCCAACGGCGACGTTGGACAGCCCGGTCGGAGAGAGCCTACGGACCGGCTTGAATTCGCCTTTCGCCTGAACGGTATCCCGAGAGGGATTGTCCACCGCGGTGGTGCGTTATTCCGCCGCGGTCCGGCGGGCGCCGAATCGCTGCTCGATGTAATCGAGCACGATCTTCTGGAAATCGGCCGCCACCGTCGGGCCGCGCAATGTCATGGCCTTCTTGCCGTCGATGAAGACCGGCGCCGTCGGTTGCTCGCCGGTGCCCGGCAGCGAAATGCCGATATCGGCGTGTTTGGATTCGCCGGGCCCGTTGACGATGCAGCCCATCACCGCGACGTTGAGGCCTTCGACGCCGGGATAGCGCGTCTTCCATTCCGGCATCGAGTTGCGGATGAATTTCTGGATGCTCGAGGCCAGCTCCTGAAACGTCGTCGAGGTGGTGCGGCCGCAGCCCGGGCAGGCGGCGACCAACGGTACGAAGGTACGCAGCCCGACGGTCTGCAACAATTCCTGGCCGACTGTCACTTCAAGCGTGCGATCGCCATTCGGCTCCGGCGTCAGCGAGATGCGGATCGTGTCGCCGATGCCTTGCTGCAGCAGCACGCCCATCGCGGCCGATGACGCGACGATACCCTTCGAGCCCATGCCGGCTTCGGTGAGGCCGAGATGCAGCGCGTAATTCGAACGCCGTGCCAATTCGGCATAGACGCCAATGAGATCCTGCACGGCGGACACTTTGGCCGAGAGGATGATTTTCGACCGTGGCAGGCCGATTTCCTCGGCGCGTTCCGCCGACAGCATTGCCGATTGCACCATGGCCTCGCGGGTCACATCGCGCGCATCGACCGGATCGTTCGAGCGTGAATTCTCGTCCATGAGATGCGTCAGGAGCTCTTGATCGAGCGAGCCCCAATTGGCGCCGATGCGCACCGGCTTGTTGTAGCGGATCGCGGTTTCGACGATGGCGCCGAACTGCTTGTCCTTCTTTTCCTTGAAGCCGACATTGCCGGGATTGATGCGATATTTGTCGAGCGCCTCGGCGCAAGCCGGATGGTCGGCGAGAAGCTTATGGCCGATGTAATGAAAGTCGCCGACGATGGGCACGTCGACTTTCATCTTGAGTAGCCGTTCTTTGATATGCGGCACGGCGGCCGCGGCCTCGTCGCGGTCGACCGTGATGCGCACGATCTCCGAGCCGGCGCGCGCCAGCGCCGCGACCTGCATCGTCGTTCCCTCGACATCTGCGGTGTCGGTATTGGTCATCGATTGCACCACAACGGGCGCGCCGCCGCCAACGGTCACATTGCCGACCTTCACGGCAATGGTTTGATGCCTTGCGGCGGGACCGGAAAATTCCATCATAATAGAAGTCCTTACGGGTCTCAGAAGCCGGACATGTGCCCGGGGCTTTAAGTCTCTGCCAAATGCGAAAAGGGTTCTAGCTGCGCCTGATATAGCCTCACCGAGCGCTGTTGACGAGAAGGCCGTGGGCCCAGATTTCGATGAGACTAAATGCCCCGGCCGCAGCGCTGCCGCGAAACGTCAAATATAGGGTCTTTTTATTCCAGAATTACGTCTCTAGGCACCAGGCAATTTAATGCCTGGTTTCCGCCAATTAACCCATTGTAATTACAAGAAATATAACGCCGGCGGCGAAGGCCGGTTTGGCGTCGCGAAACGCTAGCTCTTCTTCCCTTTAAGGAATTTTGCGGCAGCGCTTGGCCGGAGCCAAAACCGGCCGCGGCTTGACGTCACCAAGGCGCCTAGCGCTTCGCCGTAGCGTTCCGGACTATTGCGCGCAACCGCACGAAAGCAGTCATAGCCGGCGTCGCGCTGGCCGAGCTCCAAGAGGCAATGCCCGAATGTGAGCCACGCGTTCGCGGCGCCGGGCCGCAGCATCAGGTAGCGGCGTAAATAACCTGCCGCGGCTTCGTTCTCGCCGACTTCCTGATGCGCCTTGGCGATCCCGAACAGCGCTTCGGGCGAATTCGGCGCGATCCCGAGCGCACGCGCAAAGGCGGATTTGGCACCGGCGCAATCGCGCCGATGCAGAAAAATGTAGCCGAGCTGAATCGACAGCTCCGGCATCATCGGCGCAACGTCGAGGCCGCGCTTGAGGACTTCGATCGCCTCGTCATGGCGCTCCATGACAAACAACAACGAGCCGAGATCGCGAAAAGCCGGCGCGAAACGCGGATGCCGTTTCGCCGCGCGATGAAGACGCGATAACGCATCGTCCAAACGGCCGGCTTGCCGCAGCGCCATCGCCAGTGTCGTATCGATTTCCGGATCGTGCTTGCCGCGCGCAGCACTTTCGAGCGGCGCGATGGCGTCCCCAGCGCGGCCCTGCGCCAGCATCGCACAGCCGAGGATGTGCAGTGCGCGAACCTGGCCCGGGTTGGTTTGCAAAACTTCGGCGGCAATGCGTTCGGCATCGCCCGGCCGCTGATTGTTCAGCGCAAACCGGCGCGGTCGAGCGCATCGTCGCGGCTCGTACTGTTTTGCGCCGCGCCGGGAAAGGCAGGTCCGATCGCCATCGTCGTCTCGCGTCCCCGCACCGTCGTTTTATAGGCTGACAATCCAGCCCCATAAACAGACTGCAAACAACACATAATTTTCTCATGTACACACGCCGACCCGCGACGTAGATTCGCCGGCATAGCGGCGATATCCCAGTGCATTTTAGCGTTCGGATCGTGGGGTTTGGAGCGTGGACCAAGTCGACCAGATGACACTGACATTTCGGTGTCCGCCGGCGCTGGACCCGATCTTGCCGCGGCCGATACCGGCGGTGCGCGGCCTGCCCGACTGGTTCAAGACCATGCCGCAAAAGGCGTTCAGCGCTACCGCCGGCAAGGATGCGCCGACCGTCAAGAAATGCCCGCCTTTCGTCGATGCCATGATCTACGGATTTCTCATTCCGCTGGCGATCGATCTCGAAGTCCGCGACGGCGAATTCAACTGGGACTTCGAAGTCCCGCCGGGTTACGTCAGCGAGTTCTCACATTCGCCGATCGATTTTCACGATCCCGGCCAGGTTGCCGGCACGCCGTTCCTTGACGACGATCGCTTCATCATCAAGTTCAATTCGTTTTGGACAATCGAAGCGCCGGCGGGTTATTCGCTGTTGTTCACCCATCCGGTCAATCGCACCGATCTGCCGTTCACGACACTTACCGGGCTCGTCGACTGCGACTCGTTTCACGACAGCCCGCTGAATTTTCCGGCGCGCTGGCACGACGCGGACTTCAACGGCGTGCTGCGCAAAGGCACGCCCGTCGCGCAGTGTCTGCCGGTGAAACGCGAAGCCTGGACCGGCCGGTACGAAGCGCTGTCGGACGAAGCGGCGTCGCGGCTTGTGGCCACGCGCGACGCTTTGGCCTTCGAGACCGGCGTTTATCGCCGGCGCTATAGGATGCCGAAATATTAGTGCCTCAGATTTCCCGACAATGCGAGCAAATGCCGGCGATTTCGATCAGCGGGCTCTTCGGCGAAAACCCCGCCGCGCGCGCCGATGACTTGAGCGCTTCGGCGGCGCCGCCGCCCGGCGCTTCGCCGACCGCGCCGCACTTCTCGCAAATCAGGAAAACGACGAGATCGTTGTCGGCGTGATTGTGCGCGCAGGCGACGAAAGCGTTGCGGCTCTCGATGCGATGGACCAGGCCGTTGTCGCGCAGAAAATCGAGCGCGCGATATATCGTGATCGGCGCGGGACGATTTTGCTGCCGATTTCGCCGTGCCGAACTTTGCCGCGCCAAATGCTCGATGATCTCGTAAGCGCCGAGCGGCTTGTGGCTCGCCAGCAACGCTTCCAGCACGTGACGACGGATCGGGGTCAGCCGCTGCGCGCGCGCCGCGCAATGCGCTTCGGCATGCGCGATCGCCGCGCTGGTGCAGCGCTCGTGATCGTGGTCGGGCGCGGGGAAGACCACCTGTGGCATGTCGGCCTGGGGCGTGTTCGTCATCGCTCGGTCATTCTCATGGCCCAACCTTATGGCCCAACCTGATGTCTCAAACCTCGCCGCTCGGCCGGGCCTCAACGGGGCAAAGGGAGTGTAGCGCATCATCCGGAGGATCGCGAAAACGTGACGGTTCCTCGGATTTTTATGTTGCGCCGCAGCAAGAAGCGCCCCAGATTCCATCGCGCTTTTGCCAATTCAGACGCCGCCCGCGGACACGCTTGCTGCCGGGGCCGTCTTTCGCTCAATCAACCACCATCATTGAATTGGGGATTATCATGCTGAAAGGAAAGTCCGCACTGGTCACCGGTTCGACCTCGGGCATCGGTCTCGCTTACGCCCGCGCCTTTGCCAAACAGGGCGCCAATGTCACCATCAACGGTTTCGGCGACAAAGACGCGATCGAGAAAGAGCGCAGCGGCATCGAGAAGGATTTCGGCGTCAGAGCGATGTATTCGCCGGCCGATATGACCAAGCCCGATCAGATCGTGGACATGATCAAATCGAGCGAGTCGACGTTCGGCTCGCTCGATATCCTGGTCAACAATGCCGGCATTCAGCACGTCGCCCCGATCGAGGAATTTCCGGTCGACCAATGGAATCTGATCATTGCCATCAACCTCGTATCGGCGTTTCACACCATCCGCACCGCGGTGCCCGGCATGAAGGCGCGCAAATGGGGCCGCATCATCAATACCGCCTCGGCGCATTCGCTGGTCGCCTCGCCGTTCAAGTCGGCTTATGTCACCGCCAAGCATGGACTCGCCGGCCTGACCAAGACAGTGGCGCTTGAAGTCGCCACTTTCGGCATCACCGCGAACTGCATCAGCCCCGGCTATGTCTGGACGCCGCTCGTCGAGAAGCAGATCCCCGACACGATGAAGGCGCGCAACATGACGGCGGAGCAGGTCAAGCGCGACGTGCTGTTGGCGGCGCAACCGACCAAGGAATTCGTCACTGTCGACGAAGTGGCCGATCTCGCGGTTTATCTTGCTTCGGATTCGGCGAAGTCGATCACCGGCGCCAATATCTCGATCGACGGCGGCTGGACTGCGGAATAGCCATCATGCCTTAAGCCTGAAAGCTTGGGCATGAAACCTTCGGCATGAAGAACATCCTCTCGGCAATTCTCCCCGGACGCGCGGCGAGCAAAACCGCCGCGCCGCCGGTCAAGCGCATCAATCTCGCGCTGCAAGGCGGCGGCGCGCATGGCGCGTTCACCTGGGGCGTGCTCGAGCAGATTTTGAGCGACGAGCGGCTTGTCATCGAGGGCGTTTCGGGCGCCTCGGCGGGGGCGGTCAACGCCGTGATGCTGGCCGATGGTCTGACTCGCGGCGGACGCGAGGAAGCGCAAAAACGGCTTGCCGATTTCTGGCGCGCCGCGTCGAGCACGGGAAATTTGCCGGGCACGCAGCGCGCGGTGATGGAGCGGCTGTTGTCGTTCACGCCGCTCGAAGGCGCTCCCGTACAGGCCTGGTTCAATGCGGTGTCGCGCTATTTCTCGCCCTATGACGTCAATCCGCTCAATATCAATCCGCTCAAGGATCTGATCGAGCGCTTCGTCGATTTCGAGAAGCTGCGCGCCAATACCGAGCTGCAGATTTTCATCTCGGCAACCAATGTGCATACCGGGCGCGTGCGCATTTTCAGCCGGGATAAGATCACCGCCGACGCCGTCATGGCGTCCGCCTGTCTGCCGACTTTGTTTCGCGCGGTCGAGATCGACGGCGTGCCGTATTGGGATGGCGGCTATCGCGGCAATCCGGTCATCTTTCCGTTTTTCCGCACCACCAGCACCGAGGATGTGCTGGTGGTCGAGATCAATCCGCCGGAGCGGAAGTCGACGCCGACCTCCGCCAGCGAGATCATGAATCGGATCAACGAAATCACATTCAACTCGTCTTTGATCGACGAATTCCGCGCCATCGAATTCGTCGCGCGGCTGATCGATCAAGGCCGGCTGCCGCACGGCACCGGGCCGGGAGAATACCGGCGCATCAATGTGCACCGCATCGTGCTCGATCGCTTCGGCACGCATTTCGACGCGTTCAGCAAGCTGTCGACCGATTATGACTTCTTCGACATGCTGCATCTCAGCGGCAAGCGCGCTGCGCGGCGTTTCCTTGACGAACACTTCAACGATATCGGCGTGAGGAGCACCGTCGACTTGCAGGCGGAAGCGCAAGCGGAATGGGCGTGACGTTCTTCTCACGGGCGTAAGCTGATAAGCTTTCTGCCATGTCCACCATGTCCGAACCGATGCCGCCGCTGCTCACCGCCGAAGTCGGCTCAAGCCGGCTTGAAGTCTGCGTGGCCGATATCACCACGCTTGCCGTCGATGCCATCGTCAATGCCGCCAACCGCAGTCTCCTCGGCGGCGGCGGAGTGGACGGTGCGATCCATCGCGCAGCGGGACCGCAATTGCTCGCCGCTTGTGAAAAGCTCGGCGGCTGCGCCACTGGCGGCGCCAAGATGACGCCCGGTTTTCGGCTGCCGGCGAAATTCGTCATCCACGCCGTCGGCCCGGTGTGGAACGGTGGCGGCTCCGGCGAGGACGAGGACCTGGCGTCCTGTTACCGCACCGCGCTCGATCTTGCCGCTCCGCATCGGCTCGAATCCCTGGCCTATCCGGCGATCTCGACCGGCATTTATCGCTTTCCGCCGGATCGTGCGGCGCGGATCGCGGTCGGCACCGTCGTGGCCCAGCTCAGCGCCGCCCCCCGCGGCATGGCGCGGTTGGTATTTTGCTGTTTCTCGCAAATCTCCGCGGATCAGCACGTGACCGCGCTCGCCGAGCTCGGGCTGGCCTGAAGTCGCCATCCGTCACCTGCCGCGCGCGCCATGATAGCCACGCAGGGCTGCCTTGCAGCGTTTTCTAGGCATAAATTTAATAAGTAAGCTTATATTGCGCTTGCGTCTCTTCGCTCTGGATTCGATGAGACGGCGCTGGAGGTCCCCATGCTCCCACGGTCCCTGAACAGAGAATTCGGCTTTATGCTCAATGACGTAGCCCGGATGCTCCGGACTTATGCCGACCACAAAGCGAGCCAATTTGGCATCACCCGCGCGCAATGGGTGGTCTTGGTGCGCCTCGATCGGTTCGAGGGTCTCAAGCAGGCCGAATTGGCGGAGATGCTCGATCTCCAGCCGATTACGCTGACCCGCCTGCTCGACCGGCTCAGTGAGTGCGACCTGATCGAGCGCCGGCCCGATCCCAATGATCGCCGGGCAAAACTCCTCTACCTCACGCCCAAGGCGAAGCCCCTGCTCGAGCAACTCGGCGATCTCGGCGAGGAACTGATGACCACGGCGCTCGCCGGCGTGGAGCGCGAGCACATCGAGATGATGGTGACGAAGCTCGCCACCGTGAAGGAAAACCTCCGCCAGGCGATCCAGCAAAAGAATGCCGCCGCGGCCTTGGCCCGATCGGGCGGGGAAAAGCGCTATGGCTGAACGCGTGCTCAAGTCCGTTCCGCAATCCCTCGAGCGTCCGTCTCCTGCGCGCGATGAAGCGTCGGAACTTCGCGAGACCAAGCCGGTCGCAGCGCCGCGGCCGGCCGATGCACCTTCCCATGACGCGTTCGACCGCAAACGTGCGACACGCTGGGCCTTGTTCGGTCTACTTCCGGTCGCGCTGATCGCCGGCGGCTATTTCTATTTCGCCGGCGGCAAGATCATGTCGACCGACGATGCCTATATCGACGCCGACAAGGTCGGCATTTCGACCGACGTCGCGGGCCTGGTGCAGGACGTCGCCGTCGCCGACAACCAGCACGTCACGGCAGGACAAATTCTTTACCGCCTCGATCCGCGGCAGTTTCAGATCGCGCTCGACAACGCCAAGGCCAATCTGGCGCAGACCGCGCTCTCAATCGACGCGATGAAGGAAGACTATAAGCACATGCTGAGCGACGCTGCCGCGCAGCAGGCGCAAGTCGACCTCGACCAGACCAATTACAATCGTCAGACCATGCTGCTGCACTCGGGCACAGCGTCGCAAGCCGTGTTCGATCAGGCGCAATACACGCTGCTCAATGACAAGAGCAAGCTGGAATCGCTGCGTCAGCAGGCGGCGACGCAATTGGCGCGGCTCGGCGGCAATGCCGATATCGACACGGCGCAGCATCCGCAATATCTGCAGGCCCGGGCGCAAGTCGAAGAGGCGCAACGCCAGCTCGACCACACCGTGATCAAGGCGCCGTTTACCGGCACCGTGACGAATGTGCCGAGCATCGCGCCGGGCAAATATCTCGCGGCATCGACGACGGCATTTTATCTCGTCGACACCGATCACCTTTGGGTCAACGCCAATCCGAAGGAAACCGAGCTCACTTATGTGAAGCCCGGACAGCCGGTTACGGTGACGGTCGACACCTATCCCGATGCGGTCTGGCACGGCATCGTGCAAAGCATCAGCCCGGCCGCGTCGCAGGAATTCTCGCTGCTGCCGGCGCAGAACACCAGCGGCAATTGGGTCAAGGTCGTGCAGCGCGTGCCGATGCGCGTGCGCGTCGATACCAGCGACCAGAAACTGCCGCCGCTGCGCGCCGGCATGAGCGTCGAGGTCAGTGTCGACACCGGCCACGCCCGCGGACTGCCGCACCTCTGGTAAGCGTTGCATTCGATTGGTGAGCGATATGGCCACCGCAAACAAGACAGACAACAGCGTCAATGTCGGCATGGTCACGCTCTGCGTGATCCTTGCCACGTTGATGCAGGCGCTCGACACCACCATCGCCAATGTCGCGCTGCCCTATATGCAAGGTAGCGTCTCAGCGAGCCAGGACCAGATCGACTGGGTGCTGACCTCTTACATCGTCGCCGCCGCGATCATGACGCCGCCGACCGGCTTTCTCGCCGGCCGGTTCGGTCTCAAGCGGCTGTTTCTGGTGTCGGTTGCGGGCTTCACCATCGCCTCGATGCTGTGCGGCATGGCGCAGAGCTTGGTGCAGATCGTGCTGTTCCGCGTGTTGCAGGGCGCTTTCGGCGCGGCTCTGGTGCCGCTGTCGCAGTCGGTGCTGTTCTCCATCTACCCGAAGGAACGTCAGGGTTTTGCCATGGCTCTGTTCGGCGTCGGCGTCATGGTTGGGCCGGTGCTGGGACCTGTGCTCGGCGGCTGGCTCACCGAAAACTACAGCTGGCGCTACGTGTTCTACATCAACCTGCCGATCGGTATTCTCGGCCTTATCGGCATGGTCGCGTTCCTGCCGGACACGCCGCGACGGCAAGGCGAAAAGCTCGACTGGTTCGGCTTCGGCACATTGAGCGTCGCGTTGGGCGCGCTGCAAGTGATGCTCGACCGCGGCGAGATCAAGGATTGGTTCAGCTCCGGCGAGATCATCATCGAGGCCGTCGTCGCAGCCTCGGCGTTTTATCTGTTCATGGTTCACACGCTCACCGGCGAAAAAGCCCTTCGTGCGGCCCGAACTGTTCCGCGACCGCAATTTCGCGGCCGGCGTGGTTTTCGTTTCGATCGTGGGGCTCACTTATTATTCCTCGCTGGCGCTTACAGCCGCCCTATCTGCAAGAGCTGATGAATTACCCGGTCGTCACCGCCGGCCTGGTCATGGGCCCGCGCGGCGTCGGCACCATGGCCTCGATGCTGATCGTCGGCCGGCTGGTCGGGCGGCTCGACACGCGCATCCTGCTCGGCGTCGGGCTTGGGCTGACCGCGTGGTCGTTTTATACCATGACCGGCTGGACGCCGGATGTCTCGCAGGGCTCGATCATCGGCATCGGAATGGTGCAGGGTGTCGGCTTAGGTTTCTTGTTCGTGCCCCTGAGCGCGGCGACCTTGTCGACGCTGTCGGCCGAGCAACGCACCGAAGGCGCCGGCCTCTACAATCTGTCGCGCAATATCGGCTCGAGCGTCGGAATTTCGGTCGTGAACGCGCTGCTCACGCGCAACACCCAGGTCAATCATGCCAGCATCGCCGCCCATGTCACGGCGGTGAACCGCGGCTTTGACAATCCGGACGTGGCGCATTTCTGGGATCCGCTGACCGCGGCCGGCCGCGCCGCGCTCGATGCCGTCATCACCGAACAGGCGCAGATCATCGCTTACATCGACGACTATAAGCTGTTGATGATCGCGACGCTGGCGGTGTTCCCGCTGCTCTTAGTGTTCAAGCGCTCGGCGCGCCCGGCCGATACCGAACATATGGCGGGTGCCGACTAGACCCTGATCCAATTCGAATTGAATTTGACCAGGGTCTAGATTTTTCGTTTGAGCATGATCTTTTCCGAAAACCGGTTTCCACTTTTCGGGATCATGCTCTAGCATGCTGCGAAATAAATCGGGCGGCGCATCGCTGCGCCGCCCGCCAGTCTGTCGAAACCTTTCCGCAGAGATCAGGTGAGGTCGAAGCGATCGAGGTTCATCACCTTGGTCCACGCCGCCACGAAGTCCTTTCACGAACTTCTCCTTCGCGTCCGCGCAGGCATAGACTTCCGCGAGCGCCCGGAGCTGCGCGTGCGAACCGAAGATCAGGTCGACACGGCTGCCGGTCCACTTGGCCGCTTTCGTCTTGCGATCGTGCCCTTCATAGACGCCGTCCTTCGACGGCTGCCATTCCGTGGTCATATCGAGCAGATTGACGAAGAAGTCGTTGCTCAGCGTCTCGGGCTTTTTGGTGAAGACGCCGTGCTTGGAGCCCCCGGCATTGGCGCCGAGGACGCGCAACCCGCCGAGCAGAACCGTCAACTCCGGCGCCGTCAGCGTCAGCAATTGCGCCCGATCCACCAAGGCTTCCTCAGGCTGCATGAACTGCCGCTTGCCGCTCACATAGTTGCGGAAGGCGTCGGCGCGAGGTTCGAGCGGAGCAAAGGACTCGGCGTCGGTCTGTTCCTGCGAGGCATCCATGCGTCCTGGCGTGAAGGGGACCTTCACGTCGACGCCGGCGTCTTTCGCAGCCTTCTCGACCGCTACAGAGCCGGCAAGAACGATCAGGTCGGCGAGCGAAACCTTCTTGCCGCCGGCATTGAACTCCTTCTGGATCGCTTCGAGCTTCGCAACGACGGTCTTAAGCTGGGCCGGCTGGTTGACCTCCCAGTCCTTCTGCGGCGCGAGACGGATGCGCCCGCCGTTCGCTCCGCCGCGCTTGTCAGAGCCGCGGAACGTCGACGCCGACGCCCAAGCCGTCGCAACGAGCTGGGAGACGGTGAGACCGGAGGCGAGGATTTTCGCCTTCAGCGCGGCGACATCCTGGTCGCCGATCAACGGATGATTGGCCGCCGGGATCGGGTCTTGCCAGATCAACGTTTCCTTTGGCACCAGCGGGCCGAGGTAGCGCGCGATCGGGCCCATGTCGCGGTGCGTGAGCTTGAACCAGGCGCGGGCGAACGCGTCGGCGAACTGCTCCGGATGCTCGTAGAAGCGCCGCGAAATCTTCTCGTAGGCCGGATCGAACCGCAGCGACAGGTCGGTGGTCAGCATGGTCGGCACATGCTTCTTCGACTTGTCGAAGGCGTCCGGGATCGTGGCGTCCGCGTTTTTGGCCTTCCACTGCTTCGCACCTGCCGGGCTCTTGGTCAGCTCCCATTCGTACTTGAACAGGTTCTCGAAGAAGTGGTTGCTCCACTTCGTCGGCGTTTGCGTCCAGGTGACTTCCGGGCCGCCGGTGATGGCGTCGCCGCCGATGCCGGTGCCATGTTTACTCTTCCAGCCGAGGCCTTGGTCCTCGATGGCGGCGCCTTCCGGCTCCGGTCCGAGTAGCGACGGATCGCCGGCGCCGTGGGTCTTGCCGAAGCTGTGGCCGCCGGCGATCAGCGCGACGGTCTCCTCGTCGTTCATCGCCATGCGGAAGAACGTCTCGCGGATGTCCTTGGCGGCTGCGAGCGGGTCCGGATTGCCGTTCGGCCCTTCCGGATTGACGTAGATGAGGCCCATCTGCACCGCACCGAGTGGTTCCGCCAGCTGGCGTTCGCCGCTGTAGCGCTCGTCACCCAGCCATGTGCCCTCAGGGCCCCAGTACAGCTCTTCGGGCTCCCAGACATCGGCGCGGCCACCGGCGAAACCGAAGGTCTTAAAGCCCATCGAATCGAGCGCAACATTGCCGGCGAGGATCATCAGGTCGGCCCAGGAGATTTTCCGGCCGTATTTCTGCTTGATTGGCCACAGCAGCCGGCGTGCCTTATCGAGGTTCGTGTTGTCCGGCCAGCTGTTGAGCGGTGCAAAGCGCTGTTGGCCGGCACCGGCGCCGCCGCGGCCGTCGGCGATGCGGTAGGTGCCGGCGCTGTGCCACGCCATACGGATGAACAGCCCACCATAGTGGCCGAAGTCGGCCGGCCACCACGGCTGCGAGTTCGTCATCAAAGCATGCAGGTCTTTGATCACGGCATTCAGATCGAGGCTCTTGAACTCTTTGGCGTAGTCGAACGCCTCGCCCATCGGATCGGACAGCGGGGAGTTCTGGTGCAAACCCTGCAGGCTCAGCTGGTCAGGCCACCAGTCACGGTTCGTGTGCATGAACGGGCACTTGCCTGCGCTCTTGTCGTCAGTCTTTGCGTCCATTTTTCTCTCCGATCGTGTTCTGTGATTTTCTTCGAATTACGTCGTGCTCGGCAGCCGCGCGGGCCCGCGCTGATGATGTTCTGGTCGTCGCCGGCCGGCATGCCGGAGCGGTGGTCAGGGTCGGGCCTTTGGCCGTGGGGTCTCCCGAGGGTAAGCGGGAGCGTCGCACTATCGCTCCGGCATTAGATCAGGTCTAGTCGTATTGACTGACGCTACCGATAAGAAATACTTATCGGGATGCTCACGCTCCGCCAGCTCCGCTACCTCTCTGCCTTGGCGCAACACCGCCATTTCGGCCGTGCCGCCGACGCTTGCGCCGTCACGCAGCCGGCTTTGTCGATGCAAATTCGCGATCTCGAAAAGGAGCTTGGCGTCGAATTGGTGGAGCGCCGGTCGGGGCAGGCGGCCTTGACCGAGATCGGGGCCGAAGTCACCCGCCGCGCCGAACGCGTGCTGGCGGCGGCCCGCGACCTGGCCGATTTCGCCCGCCACCGCAGCCGCCTGCTGTCCGGCCGGCTTCGGCTCGGGATCATCCCGACGCTTGCGCCCTATGTGCTGCCGAAGGTGCTGCCGGATTTGCAGGCGAGTTATCCGGATCTGATTGTCGAATTGCGCGAGACCCAGACCAAAGTTCTGCTCGACGAGCTTTCCGGCGGCGATCTCGACGCGGTGATGCTGGCACTTCCGCTGCCCGACGCCGAGATCGAGAGCATCCGTTTGTTCGACGACGCGTTCCTGCTTGCCGTGCCGGCCAGCGATCCGCTGCCGCGCAACGCGCGCGTCAATCCGCGCGAGATCGATCAGCAGCGTCTCATCCTGCTCGAAGAAGGCCACTGCTTGCGCGACCAGGCGCTCGCGTATTGCGCCACCGCGCGACACGAAATGCCGCTCAGCCTCGGCGCCACCAGCCTCGCGACCGTGATGCAGATGGTCGCCAACGGTTACGGCGTCACGCTGGTGCCGGCAGTCGCGATCGATGTCGAAGTGCGCGACGAGCGCGTCAAGCTTCTGCGCTTCACGTCGCCCGAGCCCGGCCGCACCGTCGGCCTGGCCTGGCGGCGCACCTCGCCGCGCAAGGCTGATTTTATCGCACTTGGGCAGCTGGTCACACGCGTGCTGCAGACGCGGGTTCGGCCGGGATTGGAGAAGCCGCCAGCTTACGTGGGCTAGAGCATGATCCGGAAAAGTGGATACCGGTTTTCCGAAAAGATCATGCTCCAACGCAAAATCTAGACCCTGATCCGATTCAGTTTGAATGGATCGGGGTCTAGAATCAAAAAGGCGGCCTCGCGGCCGCCTTTGTTTTTTTATTTGGAGACTGAACGAACGCGCGTTATTCCGCGCCGCCCGCCGCTGCTTCGGCCGGCGCTCGCCATCGGCCCTCTGCTTGGCTTCAAGGTCCTCGCCGGTCTCCTGGTCGACGACTTTCATCGACAGCCGCGTCTTGCCGCGTTCGTCGAAGCCGAGCAGCTTCACCTTCACCTTGTCGCCTTCCTTGACGACGTCGGAGGTCTTCTGCACGCGGCGCGCCGCGAGCTGGCTGATGTGAACCAGACCGTCCTTGGCGCCGAAGAAGTTCACGAAGGCGCCGAAGTCCATGACTTTCACGACGGTGCCTTCGTAGATGTGACCGACCTCGGGCTCGGACGCGATCGACTTGATCCAGTTGATCGCCGCCTTGATCGATTCGCCGTCGGCCGACGCCACTTTCACGGTGCCGTCGTCCTCGATATTGATCTTGGCGCCGGTCTTCTCGACGATCTCGCGGATCACCTTGCCGCCGGTGCCGATCACTTCGCGGATCTTGTCGGTCGGAATCTTGAAGGTCTCGATGCGCGGCGCGTATTCGCCGAGTTCGGCGCGCGCGTGGTCGAGCGCCTTCGCCATCTCGCCGAGGATGTGCAGGCGGCCGCCCTTGGCCTGGTTGAGCGCGACCTTCATGATCTCTTCGGTGATGCCGGCGATCTTGATGTCCATCTGCAGCGCGGTGACGCCTTCGGCGGTGCCCGCCACCTTGAAGTCCATGTCGCCGAGATGATCCTCGTCGCCGAGAATGTCGGACAGCACGGCGTAGCGCTTGTCCTCGAGGATGAGGCCCATGGCGATGCCGGCGGTCGGCCGCTTCAGCGGCACGCCGGCATCCATCAGTGCGAGCGACGTGCCGCACACGGTCGCCATCGACGACGAGCCGTTGGATTCGGTGATCTCCGACACCACGCGGATGGTGTAGGGGAATTCCTCCTTCGGCGGCAGCATCGGGCGGATCGCGCGCCAGGCGAGCTTGCCGTGGCCGATTTCGCGGCGGCCCGGTGCGCCGATACGGCCGGTTTCACCGACCGAGAAGGGCGGGAAATTGTAGTGCAGCAGGAAGGATTCCTTGTAGGTGCCCTGCAGCGCGTCGATGAATTGCTCGTCTTCGCTGGTGCCGAGGGTGGCGACGACGATCGCCTGGGTCTCGCCGCGGGTGAACAGCGCCGAACCATGGGTGCGCGGCAGGAAGCCTGCTTCCACAACGATCGGTCGCACGGTGACGAGATCGCGGCCGTCGATGCGCTTTGAGGTGTCGAGAATGTTCCAGCGCACGATCTTGGCTTCGAGATCCTTGAACACGGCCGCGACCTGCGTCATCGGCCGGTCCGGATTGTCGGCGCCGTCCGGGAAGAAGTGCGCCATCACTTTCTTCTTCGCGGCAGCCACCGCATCCTGGCGCTCGTGCTTGGCCGGGATCGCATAGGCCTTGCGCAGATCCTGCTCGATCACGCCGAGCATTTCCTTTTCGATCACGGTGGTCTCAGGCATCGCAAACTCGCGCGGCTCCTTGGCCGCCTTTTCGGCGAGATCGATGATGGCCTTGATGACCGGCTGGAAATGGCGGTGACCGAACATCACGGCGCCGAGCATGATCTCTTCGGACAATTCCTGCGCTTCCGACTCGACCATCAGCACTGCGTCTTGCGTGCCGGCGACGACGAGATCGAGCTTGCTCTCCTTCATCTCGTCGATGGTCGGGTTGAGCACGTATTCGCCGTTGCTGAAGCCGACGCGCGCGGCGCCGATCGGGCCCATGAACGGCGCGCCGGACAGCGTCAGCGCGGCGGACGCCGCGATCATGGCGACGATGTCGGGATCGTTCTCCTGGTCGTGCGAGAGCACGGTGATGATAACTTGGGTGTCGCAGCGCCAGCCTTCGGCGAACAGCGGACGGATCGGGCGATCGATCAGGCGCGACGTCAGCGTGTCCTTTTCCGTCGGACCGCGCTCGCGCTTGAAATAGCCGCCGGGAATGCGGCCGGCCGCGTAGTATTTTTCGGTGTAGTTGACGGTCAGCGGCAAAAAGTCGACGCCGGCTTTCGGCTGCTTGGCGGCGACGACGGTGGCGATCACCGTGGTCTCGCCGTAGGTGGCGATGACGGCGCCGTCGGCCTGACGCGCGATCTTTCCGGTTTCTAGCTTGAGTGGCCGGCCACCCCAGTCAAGTTCTGCACGATGAATATTGAACATTGCGATTTTCTCTCATGGTTTTCGCGAAAGCGCGAAAGCCATAAGCAAGACGGCGAGACGCTGACGGCGCAGCAGCGAGGCTGCAATGCCGCATCAGCGTCTGGCGATCCTGCCATGGCCTTCGGACCTTCATCGGATAGGAATGGGCAATCCGCCCATTCGACAAAGCGGCAGCTTCGCTGCCGGGTAACAGCGGACGCCTCATGCGCTCCGCTGACAAACGCGCGGGACGTTCCCGCACGCAAATTTCTTAGCGGCGGATACCCAGCCGTTCGATCAATCCCTTGTAACGCTCATCGTCGGTGCGCCGGAGATAATCGAGAATCTGGCGCCGCTGCGACACGAGCTTGAGCAAGCCGCGCCGCGAATGGTTGTCTTTGACATGCGTCTTGAAATGATCGGTCAACTGATTGATCCGCTCCGAGAGCAGTGCAACCTGCACTTCGGGCGAACCGGTATCGCCGGACTTTAAGGCGTAGGTCTTGATCACTTCCGCTTTACGCGCGGTTGTTGTCGACATCGTCCTGAACCCTCTTTCTGCCGGCTCGCCCTGCGATGCCGGCTAAATTAAACACGCGTCGGGGAATGATCTCACCGCGTTCGACCTCGGCAATGGCCACGAGTTGGCCGCTGGAGGCGACCTGGACCACACCGCGGAAGATTGAGGCATCCCGTCCGCGCAACAATGCGGCTTGGCCCCTTGCGAGCCTCGCCGCGTCTGCCGGGCTCACGGCCAGCGCCGGGATGTCGTCCAGCGCGGTCTCGATCGGCAGAAGCGTATCGGCAAGGTGTCCCTCGCCTGCGGCGGCTCTATGGCACAAAGCTTCGAGCTGTTCCAGGGGTATCATATCGGCTTCATGAAAGGGCCCGACCCGGTTCCGCCGCAGCGCCGAGACGTGGCCCAAGGCGCCGAGCGCCCGGCCGAGGTCGCGGGCCAGCGACCGCACATAAGTGCCCTTGCCGCACTCGGCCGCCAGCACCGCATGGTCGGAATCGGGCATGTCCACGAGCTCCAGCCGGTGGATGGTGACCGGCCGAGGAGCCAGTTCCACGACCTCTCCACCCCGTGCTAAATCATAAGCTCGCTCACCATCTACCTTGATCGCCGAATAACGAGGCGGCACCTGCTCAATGGTTCCCATGAAACCGGGAAGCAGAGCCTTGATGGCGGCGGCGTCAGGCCGGCTGTCGCTGGTCGCCACGACCCGGCCTTCGGCGTCGTCGGTGTCGCGCTCCTCGCCCCAGCGCACGGTGAAGAGGTAGGTCTTTCGGCTATCGACCGCGTAAGGCACCGTCTTGGTGGCTTCGCCCAGCGCAATCGGCAGGCAGCCCGAGGCGAGGGGATCGAGCGTGCCGGCATGCCCGGCGCGCTTCGCCGCGAACAGCCGCTTGATCACGGCGACCGCATGCGTCGAGGTCATGCCGACCGGCTTGTCGAGCACGACCCAGCCGTGCACGTCGCGCTTGTTGGATCTTTTTTGCTTGTGGCGCTGCGTCGACTGCGGCGCACCGGCTTCCGCCGGCTGCGCATCGGACGATTCGGCGATGTCCTGCTTGGCGACAATTTGTGCGCTCATGATTTCGTCTTTCTCGTCGCCTGGATGGCTTTCGCTCTTGAGGTCGCGTTGGACCACAGGCGTTCGCAAAAGCTTCTCGATCCGTTCCGCTTCGTCGAATTGCTCGTCGACGCGGAATCGGATTTCAGGTGCAAATTTCAGCTTAACGCGCCGCGCGATCTCGCCGCGCACATAGCGCTTGCTGCGTTCGAGGGCAGCGACGACATCGGTTGCGTCGCGACCGCCGAGCGGCATGACGTAGATCGTGGCGAGCCGCAGATCCGGCGACATGCGCACTTCGGGAACCGTGATCATGTGCGCTTCGACGATCGGGTCGTGGATGTCGCCGCGCGACAGCATTTCGGCGAGCTCGTGGCGAATCAATTCGCCGACGCGGAGCTGACGCTGCGAGCCGCCCGCCGAATGTTCGCGCTGAGGGTGACGTGCCATTTTCTACTGCCGTCATGCGCAAGCGTGGCCCGCGCATCCAAATTCAATATGCTTTGCTTCTAACTTCGGGATCGCCGGAACATCAGACGCCAAGACGGCGCTTTGCGTCTGTTGTCCGGCAATGATTGGGAGCTGCGAACGTGAGTGTGGAACTCACAGCGTCCGCTGTACGGTCTCCACGCGATAGCACTCGATAACGTCGCCGACTTTCATGTCCTGATAATTCTCGAACGCCATGCCGCATTCCTGGCCGGCCGTGACCTCGCGCGCATCGTCCTTGAAGCGCTTGAGTTGCGACAGCTTGCCCTGATGGACGACGACGTTGTCGCGAATGAGCCGCACATTGGCGCCGCGTTCGACGGTGCCGTCGGTGACGCGGCAGCCGGCGATATTGCCGACCTTCGAGACCTTGAAGATTTCGAGGATCGCCGCATTGCCGAGCATGGTCTCGCGCAGCGTCGGCGCGAGCAGGCCCGACATTGCTTTCTTCACGTCATCGACGAGATTGTAGATGATGTCGTAGTAGCGGATCTCGATGCCGGCGGCTTCGGCGGCCTCGCGCGCTTCCTTGTGCGCGCGGACATTGAAGCCGATCACGGCAGCGCCGGAAGCTTCCGCCAGCGTCACGTCGGATTCGGTGATGCCGCCGGCGCCCGCATAAATGATCCGCGCGCCGACCTCCTCGGTGCCGAGCTTATCCAGCGCGCCGAGGATCGCTTCGATCGAACCCTGCACGTCGCCTTTGATCAAGAGCGGAAATTCCTTGCGGCCCGAAGTCTTGAGCTGAACTCATCATCTGCTCGAGCGAGCCGCGCATGCCGGTTTGCCGCGCCGCCATTTTCTCGCGCTTCTGGCGCTCGCGGTAATCGGTGATCTCTCTGGCGCGCGCTTCGGAATTGACGACCGCGAGCCGGTCGCCGGCTTCGGGCGTGCCGTTGAAGCCCAGAACTTCAACCGGCATCGACGGTCCGGCCCCGACCACGGAATGACCGGTATCCGACATCAGCGCGCGGACACGGCCCCATTCGGTGCCGGCGACGACGATATCGCCGGGCTTCAAGGTGCCGCGCTGTACCAGCACGGTGGCGACCGGGCCGCGGCCACGGTCAAGCCGAGCCTCGATCACGGTGCCTTCGGCGGCGCGGTTCGGATTGGCCTTTAATTCCAGCACTTCCGACTGCAGCGCGATGATGTCGAGCAGCTTGTCGAGATTGGTCTTTTCCTTGGCCGACACTTCGATCTCGAGCACGTCGCCGCCGAGCGATTCGACCTGGATCTCGTGCTGCAGCAATTCGGTGCGCACGCGCTCGGGCTTGGCGTCGGGTTTGTCGATCTTGTTGACGGCGACGATGATCGGAACCTTCGCCGCTTTGGCGTGCTGGATCGCTTCGACGGTCTGCGGCATGACGCCGTCATCGGCGGCGACGACCAGCACGACGATGTCGGTGATCTTGGCGCCGCGGGCGCGCATCGCCGTGAAGGCGGCGTGGCCGGGTGTATCGATGAAGGTGATGCGCCCGCCGGACGGTGAGGTCACCTGATAAGCGCCGATATGCTGGGTGATGCCGCCGGCCTCGCCGGCCGCGACTTCGGTCGAGCGGACGGCGTCGAGCAGCGACGTCTTGCCGTGGTCGACGTGGCCCATAATGGTGACGACGGGCGCGCGCGGCGCTAGGCTCGCCGGATCGTCCGGCACATCGAACATGCCTTCTTCGACGTCGGATTCAGCGACGCGGCGCACGGTATGGCCGAGTTCCTCGGCGATAAGCTGCGCGGTATCGGCGTCGATCGTGTCGGTGATCTTCACCATATGGCCTTGCTGCATCAGAATGCGGATCACGTCGACGCCGCGCTCGGCCATGCGGTTGGCCAATTCCTGAATGGTGATCGTTTCCGGGACCGTGACTTCGCGCGCGATCTTTTCCTTCGGCTCGTCGCGATGCCCGGTCATGCGCTGAACGCGGCGGCGGAACGATGCGACGGAGCGCTCGCGCACTTCGTCGGCCGTCAGCGCGGTCACGACGGTCAGACGTCCGCGGCGCTTTTCGCCGCCAACGCCGGCACGCGTCGGCTTCGGCGCCGGCGCCGGCCGCACGATAGCGCCGCCGGGGCTGCGGCGGGGAGTACGTGGCGCCTCGTCCTCTTCGGCCTCTTGGGCCGGGCGCGGCGCACCGAGCTTGAGCGGCGACGTCGTATCACCGCCGAAGCGTTTCTTGGCCACTTCGTCGGCCTTGCGTTTGGTTTCTTCGTCGTGCTTGCGGCGATCTTCTTCGTCGCGTTTGCGCGCCTCCGCGGCGACGCGGTCGGCGCGCTCCGACTCTTCGCGGGTGCGGCGAACGCGCGCGTCTTCCTCGGCGCGCTCGCGTTCCTCGTGTTCGCGCAATTGCGCACCGGCAAGCGCCTGGGCGCGTGCGGTGCGTTCGTCGTCGGTCAGCGTGCGCAGCACCACGCCTGACGATTTGGGCGCCGCGGCGGGAGCGGCACCCGCAGCCGGAGCGGGCGCGGCACTACGCGCGGGAGCCGGCGCCGGCGCACCAGGCCGCTTCGGCGCGACCGCAGCCGCAACCGGTTCGGGCTTGCCTTCGCCCGGGCCGATGCGGCGTTTGACCTTCTCGACGACGACCGCTTTGCTGCGACCGTGGCTAAAGCTCTGGCGCACCACGCCCTGCTCGATGCCGGGCCGCTTGAGCGTCAGCGTCTTGGTCGGCGTCACGCTCAGCTTCTCGCCGCTATTTTTGGTCGTCTCGGTCATTCGTATCCAGTTCCGTACGCTTGTTCTTTATCAGTGCGGCAAGGTGCTGCCGGTAAAGGTATTGCCGGCAAAGGCGTTGCCGGTGCTTGGACCGGCATCCTTGCCATGACTTTTTCCTAACTCGCCACTTTTCCCTAAATCGCCGGTGTGAAACCGTTCCAAGCGCCGCAGACGCGCCAAAAACGTGTCGCTCACGGGGCCGGCGAGCAAGGCTGCATGTATCACATTTGGGCGGCCAAGTGCCAAATCCAATTGCGTCCCCGAAAGCACCTGGATTGCTGGAATCGAGTCGCCATTGGGGCTTCGACGCAGTGCAGCATCGAGCTTTTTGACCCCATCCGGGGCGGCTTCGGCTGCATGCAGAAGAGCCAATACATGGCTACGCGCTAGCGCATTCTCAACCTTGGCAAAACCGCAGACGACGGACCCCGCTTTGGCGGCGATGGCAAGCGCGTCGAGCGCCGATTGCTCAAGGAGCCGCCCGGTCCGGTCGAGCAGGTCAGGCGGCAGGCGGACGTCACGCTTGAAGCCGCGCGCAAAGACCTTGCGCTTGATCGCCTCACCCAGCACATCCCGCGTTGCCGTCACCCACATGCCGCGGCCCGGCAGCTTGCGCTTGAGGTCAGGCACCGCCTCACCATCCGGGCCGATCACGAACCGGATCAATTGCGAAACCGGACGCACCTCGCGCGTCGCGACGCACAGGCGCTCGACTTCCTGCGCGCGCGGCCCGCAATCGAGCTCAATTTCGTTGGTGATTTCGTTCGCTGCGGTCATGCTGGGCGTGCGGCTCCGTTAAGCCTGGACCTCGGCGGGAGCCGCCTCGGCATCAGGCGGCGGCGCGAGATCGGCCTCCGTGACCCAGCCGGCCTTGAGACGCGCTTGCATGATGAGAGCTTCGGCTTCCTCACGCGACATTTCGAAGCCGTCGAGAATGCCGGCCTGCCGGACGGCCTCGCCGTCCTTGCGTTCGGTCCAGCCGGCGAGATCGTCGGTGGCGCAGCCGGCGAGATCTTCGACCGTCTTGACGCCGTTCTCGCCGAAGCGGACCAGCATCGCCGAGGTGACGCCTTCGATGTCCCTCAATTCGTCTTCGACGCCGAGCTCCTTGCGCTTGGCATCGAGCTCGCCCTCGATCTTGGCGAGATATTCCCGCGCCCTGGTCTGCAACTCGTTCGCCGTGTCGTCGTCGAAGCCTTCGATGCCAGAGACTTCCTTGGGATCGACCATCGCCAATTCCTCGACCGAGCTGAAACCTTCCGAGGCGAGCAATTGTCCGATCACCTCGTCGACATTGAGCGTGTCGATGAACATGCGCGTGCGGTTCTCGAACTCGGCCTGGCGACGTTCGGATTCTTCCTGCTCGGTCAGAATGTCGATGTCCCAGCCGGTGAGCTGCGAGGCGAGACGGACGTTTTGGCCGCGCCGGCCGATGGCGAGCGACAGCTGCTGATCGGGAACGACCACTTCGATGCGCTCGCGCTCTTCGTCGAGCACCACTTTAGCGACTTCGGCGGGCGCCAGCGCATTGACGACGAAGGTCGCGATATCCTGCGACCACGGAATGATGTCGATCTTCTCGCCCTGCAATTCATTGACCACGGCCTGCACGCGCGAGCCGCGCATGCCGACGCAGGCGCCGACCGGATCGACCGAGGAATCGCGGGAAACCACGGCGATTTTCGCGCGCGAGCCCGGATCGCGCGCCACCGATTTGACCTCGACGATGCCGTCATAGATTTCCGGCACTTCCTGCGCGAACAGCTTCGCCATGAACTGCGGATGGGTGCGGGAGAGGAAAATCTGCGGCCCGCGCTGCTCGCGGCGGACGTCGTAGATGTAAGCGCGGATGCGGTCGCCATTGCGGAACACTTCGCGCGGCAGCATTTCATCGCGGCGTACGATCGCTTCGCCGCGGCCGAGATCGACGACGACGTTGCCGTATTCGACGCGCTTGACGATGCCGTTGACGATATCGCCGATGCGATCCTTGTATTCGTCATATTGCCGGTCGCGCTCGGCCTCGCGCACTTTCTGCACGATTACCTGCTTGGCCGACTGCGCGGCAATGCGGCCGTATTCGAGCGGCGGCAACGGGTCGGCGATGGTGTCGCCGATCTGGGCTGCCGGGTGGCGCCGGCGCGCCTCTTCGAGGCTGATCTGGATCGCGGGATTTTCCACGGTCTCGACCACCAGCATGTGGCGCGACAGATGCAGCTCGCCGCTTTTCGGGTCGATCTCGGCGCGAACTTCGGTTTCGCTGCCGTAGCGCGAGCGCGCCGCTTTGGCGATCGCGTCCTCCATGGCGCCGAGCACGATCTTGCGGTCGATCGCCTTTTCACGGGCGACCGCCTCGGCGATCTGCAGCAGTTCGAGTTTGTTGGCGCTAACGGTCGCCATCAGGCAGTCTCCTTGCGTTGATTCTGTTTGCTTCGGCGCAGCGCTTGCGCAACCAGCGCATCGGTGAGCACGAGTCTCGCTTCCGTCATGTCATTGATGGGCAGCAGCACGTCGCCAGGATCCTTCTCCGCGGCGCCCCGGCGCAGGCGCACACAATCGCCCTCGGTGCCGCTCAACTCGCCGCGGAAGCGGCGGCGGCCGTCGATCGGAACCTGCATTTCCACATGCGCGATGTGGCCGGCATAGCGATCGAAATCCGAGCGCCGCACCAGCGGTCGGTCGATGCCGGGCGACGAGATTTCCAGCCGATAGGCGCTTTCGATCGGATCGGCGGCGTCGAGCACCGGCGACAGCGCGCGCGAGGCGATTTCACAGTCTTCGATATTCATGCTGCCGTCCGGCCGTTCGGCCATGATCTGCACCGTGCAGCCGGCAAAGGCGGATACGTGCACGCGGACAAGCCGATAACCGAGCGACGCCAGCACCGGCTCGACGACACTCGCGATGCGCGCCGCCCGCCCCGGCTCGATGATGAGTCGCGGCTCGTCGGCAAAACTTGCAAAGTCAGCGTTCGTCGTCCTGTCGTCCATAGGTCTTGTCGACCATTCCTTCAGTCGTGCAGACTATTAAACCCCGCGAAACATGCGGAGTGCCACTAGACCTCATCAGGTAATAAAAAAGAGCGGGTCCCCGGGGGAACCCACTCTCAAAACCGTTCGGTCATGAGGTATCCAGTGCGGATGGCGCAAATATAGCGATTTGTCGGGTCTTTGCAAGGGCGCCGGCGGCTCAATCCGCGGCTGCCGCTGCTTAGCCGGTGCAACATTTCTTTCAGGATTGGTGAATTATTCTCTGCGCCTGAGGCGCAAAGCGCGGGATTAAATTCCGCAGATTTACGACACTCGCCATCGGGGCGTTTCCGACCACGTTTCCTGGCGGTTTTACAAAAAGGTGGCGAACAGAGTGGTGAATTGACGATGAGTGCCGCCGCCTCGCTCATCCCCGAGCTTGAAGACGTCATTGCGCACGGCACGCGTCAGAAGCGCGCCGAAATGCTGCAGCGGATTACCGTTCTTTTTGTTCACGGCGCGAGCCGCTACACCGGCGAGCAGATCGATTTATTCGACAACGTCTTCGGCCTGCTGATCGCGGAAATCGAGACCAAAGCGCGCGCCGCGCTGTCCGGCTATCTGGCGCCACTCGCCAACGCACCGGCCAATGTGTTGCGGACGCTGGCGCATGACGACGACATTGCCGTCGCCGGCCCCGTGCTCACGCTGGCGAAGCGCCTGCAAGAGGCCGACCTCGTCGATCTCGCCAAGACCAAAAGTCAGGCGCATCTCCACGCCATCTCGGGGCGGCCGGCGCTTGGCGAGGCGGTGACCGACGAACTGGTCCGGCGCGGCGATCGCGAGGTGGCGCGGCAGGTCGCGCAAAACCACGGCGCCCGCATTTCCGAAGCCGGATTTGTCCGTCTGGTCGAGCGTGCGGAGAGCGACGGCATTCTCGCCGAGAAAGTCGGGCTGCGGCCCGACATTCCGCCGAAAATGTTTCGCGAGTTGCTCGGCAAAGCGACGGCGGTCGTGCACCAAAGGCTGCTCGCCGCGGCAAGCCCGGAATTGCAGACCGAAATTCGCCGCGTCCTCGACAAGGTTTCCAGTGAAGTCGGCGCGCGGGTCGGTCCGCGCGATTATCGCTCAGCGCAACGTGTCGTGCTCGGGCTGATGCAGGCGGGCCGCATGAACGAGGCGGTGCTGGCCGGGTTTGCCGCCGAGCGCAAATACGAAGAGACGGTGGTGGCGCTGGCGGCACTGTCCAAAGTGCCGATCAAGGTCGCCGATCGGCTGATGGCCGGCGAAAGACCCGATCCGGTGCTCATCCTGTGCAGGGCCGCCGGCATGAGCTGGCCGACGGTGAAGTCGATCATCGTGTCGTGCTCGCAGGGCAACGGAACCTCGGTCCATGGTCCAGCCAATGGTTCAGTCCATGGCTCAGTCCATGGTTCGGGTCATGGTTCAGTTAATGGGCTCGATGCGGCTTTGGCCAATTACGAACGGCTTTCGCCTTCCACGGCACAGCGCGTGGTGCGTTTCTGGCAGGTCAAGCAGAACGCTTAAAGCGCGTTCGAAAATTTCAAACCCTGCGGAAAATCAGAAAGCACGACGCCCGTTCTTCACGGGCGGCTTTGGCGTGATAACGCGTTCGCGTGAATCCCGGCCAAGGCTTACGCCAATCGTCAGCGCATTCCGCCGTCCATGCGAAGTCCTTCGATCGAAGCAGGCGCTGCAGCGTCCACCCGGTGTAATCGGCAATATCGGTCACGAAGCGGAACTCGCCGCCCGGCCGCAGGATGCGCGCAAGCCGCACCACCATTTCATCCTGAACAAAGCGGCGCTTCCAGTGCCGCCGTTTCGGCCACGGATCGGGATGGATCAGATCGATCCGCGCTAATGATTTCTCAGGAAGCCAAGCAATGAGGGAGGTCGCATCGTCGAAATGCAGACGGACATTGCGCAGACGCTTGCTTTCGATTGCTGCGAGCGCTTTGGCCATGCCGTTGACGAAAGGCTCGACGCCGATGAAGCCCCTCTGCGGCTGGCTTTCCGCCTGCGCGATCATGAATTCGCCGCCGCCGAAACCGATCTCGAGCTGAACCTCGGTGGCAGGATCCGGAAACAGCGTTTGCAGATCATCCGGTGCGGGGCGCGCCAGATCGATGGCAAGGCGCGGCAGCAACGTATCGAAAAGTTGCGCATGATGGGGACGCAGCTTGTGGCCCTTGCGCCGCCCGAAGAATGCGCGGGATTGATCGCGTTCTGGCTTGCCGGGTTGCTGTTCATCCGCCGCCATGACCGGGCTCGCGCGGTCATCCAGTTCTGTGTTTGCAGCTATAGCAAAGACGCGAATGGCCGGCACGAGCTTGCGCTGGTGCCGGCCATGACGAAATTTTGCCGTCGATGTTAGCGCAGCGCGCTCTTGATCTGGGCGGCGAGGTCGGTCTTCTCCCAGGAAAAACCGCCGTCCTTGTCCGGCGCGCGGCCGAAATGGCCGTAAGCGGCGGTGCGGCGGTAGATCGGCCGGTTGAGCTTGAGGGTACGCCGGATATTGGTGGGCGTCAGGCGGAACAGTTGGGGTAGAAGCTTTTCAAGCTTCTTTTCCTCGACCTTGCCGGTGCCGTGCGTATCGACCAGGACCGACATCGGATCGGCGACGCCGATCGCATAGGCGACCTGAATGGTGCAGCGCTCGGCGATGCCGGCCGCCACCACGTTCTTGGCGAGATAGCGCGCCGCATAAGCGGCCGAACGGTCCACTTTGGTCGGGTCCTTGCCGGAGAACGCGCCGCCGCCATGCGGGGCATAGCCGCCGTAAGTGTCGACGATGATCTTGCGTCCGGTCAGGCCGCAATCGCCGTCGGGGCCGCCAACGACGAAGTTCCCCGTCGGATTCACCAGGAAATCGGACGGACGCTTCGGCATCCAGCCCTTCGGCAGCGCCGATTCCACGGCGTTCTCGATCATGTCACGCACCATGCCGGGCGTGTATTTCTTGGCGTTGCGGGTCTTCTCGTTGTGCTGCGTCGAGACCACGACCTTGGTGCAGCCGACCGGCTTGCCGTCGACATATTGAACGGTGACCTGGCTCTTGGCGTCCGGCTGCAGATCGAACAATTGGCCGGAGCGGCGCTTGTCGGACAGAACTTTCAGGATCTTGTGCGCGAAATAAATCGGCGCCGGCATGAACGAGTTTTTCTCGTAGACCTCGCTCTCGGTGCAGGCGAAGCCGAACATCATGCCCTGGTCGCCGGCGCCTTCCTCTTCGCCGCTCTTTTTCTTCTTGGCGTCGACGCCCATGGCGATATCGGGCGACTGGCCGTGCAGCAGCACCTCGACATCGGCGCCGTGATAGGAGAAGCCATCCTGGTCGTAGCCGATGTCCTTGACCACGTCGCGCGCGATCTGCGTGATCAGTTCGCGGTCGACCACCGCCTTGCTGCCGATCTTGCGGAACAACTGGCCGCGGCCTTCGCCTGCGATCACGATCTTGTTGGTCGTGCACAACGTCTCGCAGCCGAGCCGGGTATTCACGAGGCTGTCGTCGGCGATGCCGAGCTTGATGTCTTTGCCGATGAAAGCGTCGAGGATGGCGTCGGAAATTTGATCGCAAACTTTGTCGGGATGACCTTCCGACACGGATTCGCTCGTGAACAGATAATTGGCGTGCGCCACAGCAGAAACTCCCCTAACCGGCCCTCAAGCGATTGCTTGTCGGGCTCACCCCGCGCGGTCGCAGCCCGCGCTGACTGGCGTGTTTGTTGCAGCGTAATTTTGCGCGGTCAAGATGGGGGCAGAAAGTGGGCGAATGCCCGCGCCGCGCCGGGCCATATGGCGCGATTTTCTCAGCGTTTTTCGCGGCTCGCGATTTGTTCGACGAGATCGACGATGCGGCGGCGCAGTTTCGAATCGTCGATGCGCATGAACGCCTTGGTCAAAGCGAGCCCGTCCGAAGTCGCGAGGAAGTCAGACACGTAAGCCGGCGAGGGCGCTTCCCCCATGCTGTCGGACTTTAACGCCGTTATCGCGGCGGGCGCGCCTTCAAAGAAAAAAGAAACCTGAACTTGGAGGATGTGCGCAATTTGTTGCAGCCGGCTCGCGCCAATCCGGTTGGTGCCTTTTTCGTACTTCTGGACTTGTTGAAACGTCAGGCCCAAAGCGTCCCCGAGTTTCTCTTGACTCATTCCAAGCATCATCCGGCGCATGCGCACGCGGCTGCCGACATGCTTGTCGGTCGGGTTCGGCGCCTTTTTGGCCAACATTTTTATTAGCTCCTGTGTCTCGAATTTAGCCCAGCGGCTATAGATACCAAAACTGTCACAAATGAAACCACCTTGCCGTGTAATGCAAATCAGACGACACCCCTTCCGTTTAGAAATGTTATAATCTGCTTTAATTTGTTCGCTCGCAACGGCCGGTTGGCGTTTTCGGGTCGTCTGTTAACTACATTTTTGCCGTCTCGGGCCGGAACGCGGGTTCCACATCGTATACCAGCGTACCATTGGGTTTCGCGCGCCGAGCCTTCGATCTTCGCCAAAGGCTCAGATCTTCATCATGTCCGCCTGCAGCCGGCGGCGGACGACCGCAATCAGCGCAATGACGACCATGATGGCGGCGGGCGCGTCGCCCAGCCGGGTAAAGAGAGGCGCGCTAATAGGTCGCGGCAGCGGCGCATCGAGCACGCCTTCGACGCCGAGCGGCAAGGAATTGATGACGCGCCCGAGCGGATCGATCACAGCTGAAATTCCGGTATTGGCAGCGCGCGCGATCGGCAGGCCCTCTTCGATCGCAGTCAAGCGCGCCTGCTGCAAATGCTGGTAGGGGCCGGTGGAGATGCCGAACCAGCCGTCATTGGTTACGTTGACGATCCAGCCCGGCCGGCCGCCGGATGCTGTGATTTCGCCCGGAAAAATCACCTCGTAACAGATCAGCGGCAGCGCGTTCGGGGCGCCTGGCACGGCGACGACCCGATGACGATCGCCGAACAGAAATCCGCCGCGCTCCTCGGTGATCGTCTGCAAGCCGACGCTCTCGAGAATTTTCTCGAACGGCAAATATTCGCCGAATGGCACGAGGTGTACCTTGTCGTAGATCGCAGGGATCGCGCCGTTGTGGTCGATCACATAGATCGAATTGTAGACGCCGGATTCTTTTGGATGGTCAGGATCGGCGAGCCGCACCGCGCCGGTGATCAGCACTGTTTTCGGCGGCAACAGATTCGTGATCTCGGCGAACGCGTCGGCCTCGCGCGTCAGAAAAAACGGAAATGACAATTCCGGCCAGATCAGATGCGTCACGTCGCGCAGGCCCTGCGACTGCGGCGCCGAGGCGCGGCTCGACAGATCGATATAGCGTTTCATCACCTCCTGTTTGGCAGAATAATTGAACCGGACATCCTGCTGTAGATTCGGCTGCATGATGCGCAGATGCACGCCGTCCACCAGCCGCGTCGGCGTGCGCACGAGGCGCGCCGCGCCATAGCCGCCGAGCGCCACCAGGAGCGCGATACCGAGCGCGAGCGGCAGCCAATTTCGGCGCGTTTCCGCGCGATCGTCGGTCAGTGTTGCCGGCGTCGAGCAGACCAGGACGGTGATGAACGTCATGCCCCAGATGCCGATGACCGACGCGATCTGCGCCAGCGGCAGCGGTGCGGTCAGCGCGTAGCCGAACGTGTTCCAGGGAAAGCCCGTGAACAGATGGCCGCGCAGCCATTCGGTGATGGTCAAGCATGCGGCCAAAGCGAGAATGCGCGGCGCGCCGCGCGTCCACAACATGCGCGCCAGCGCCACGCCGATCGCGGTGTAGATGCCGAGCACGGCGGGCAGGCCGACCACCGCAAACGGCATCAGCCAACCGAAGGTCGGCGCATCGACCAGAAAGGCGTAGCCGATCCAATAAAGGCCGGCGACGAAATAGCCGAAGCCGAACCACCAGCCGGTCGCCGCCGCCGCGGCGACGCCGCCGAAGCGGCCGACGCCGGCGCCGTCGATCAGCCAGACCAAAGCCGGGAAGGTCAGAAACAAGATCGGCCAGGCATTGAACGGCGCCATGGCCAAAGCCGACAGCGCGCCGGCGACAAAGGCGATGGCCCAGCGCCGCCAACCCCACGCCAGCACGATGGAATTAATCAGCTGCTTCAATTTCACGGCGTGCGCGGCGTGTTCGGGTTTTGCCGATTGAGTTCGTCGCGCGGCGCCGCCGGACGGGGTGTTGGATTGCGCGGCAGCGCCGAGGCGTCACGCCCGGCGCCGGGCCGGCGATCCTTGCGCAGATAAATGCGCACGCGTTTGACGCGGCGCGGATCGGCATCGAGCACTTCGGTTTCGAACGGCCCCGGCCCCGGCACCAATTCGCCGCGCACCGGAACATGACCGGCTTTGGTGACGAGA
Source organism: uncultured Alphaproteobacteria bacterium (assembly GCA_963761595.1). Lineage (GTDB taxonomy): Bacteria > Pseudomonadota > Alphaproteobacteria > Rhizobiales > Xanthobacteraceae > BOG-931. Next base: position 374,470 of record CAVXHE010000014.1, on the reverse strand, counting down.
TAGCCGCCGATCGTATCGACTTCTTCCACGACATCGCCGACGTCGAACTGCTCGCCGATGGCCGCGCGCACGTCTTCGAGGCTGGCGCGGCCATTGGCGATGAACGCGCCGTCGGTCTGGCGGATCACCGTCTGCCCCTCCTCCTCGTCGTGCTCGTCGGCAATGTCGCCGACGATGAGCTCGACCAGATCCTCGATCGAAACCAGACCGTCGGTGCCGCCATATTCGTCGATGACGAGCGCAAGATGGATGCGGGTGGCCTGCATCTTGGCGAGCAGATCGAGCGCCGGCATCGACGGCGGGGCGTATAACGTCTCGCGAATGATTTTTGCCGCCACGAGCGGCATCGCGAGATCGATATTGGCGAAGTTGAGATCCATCTGTTCCGGCGGCCCTTCCGCCTGCTCGCGATCGCCCGAGGGCTGCGCCGTCGCGTGCGACGCCATGAACGCCATCAAGTCGCGGATATGCACCATGCCGCTTGGATCATCGAGCGTGTCGTTAAAGACGACCAGACGCGAATGCCTGGCGACTTCGAAAACCTTGACCAGTTCGCCGAGCGCGATGTCCTGCTGCACGGCGACAATGTCGGCACGCGGCACCATGACGCGCTCGATCCGGGTCTCGCGCAGGCCCAGAATATTCTTGAGCATGGTCGCTTCTTCGGGCGAGAAGCCCGATTGCGGCTGTTCTGCGGTCAGGACGAGCTCGAGATCCGCCCGCGTCGACGCTGCCTTCCAGCCGAACAGAATACGCATCACGCGCGTCAGCCAGCCCTCCGAAGGTTCGGTCGCTTCCGATACCACCATCGGCAGAGCGCGATTGTCGCTCTCGCTCGGGTCGGTGCGGACGGGTGATTGCGTCATCATGTGGATTTCAGGAGCCGCAAAGAATTTCAGGATTTCTGCCGCGGCGATTTTTGCGCGCGCTTGGTAGTCTTTTTGGCGGAAGCTTCGCGTCCATAGGGGTCGGGGATCTTGAGCTGCCGCAGAATGTCACGTTCGGCCTGTTCCATCGCGACCGCATCCTGGTCGCGCTCGTGGTCGTAGCCGATGAGATGCAGAAAACCGTGCACGGCAAGATGGGCAACATGATGGGCGAGCGGCTTGTGCTCGCCGTGCGCCTCGCGTTCGATGGTTTCGAAAGCCAGCACGATGTCGCCCAGATGCGGCGCTGAGCCCGCGGTTTTCGCCGGAAACGACAGGACATTCGTGGCCTTGTCGATGCCCCGCCAATTCCGGTTAAGCACGCGTATCGCCGAATCATCGGTCAGGACGATAGCAAGCTCCGCTCCCCTTGTTGACCGGGTGGCGGCGGCTGCCCGCGTGACCGCACGCCGCACGATCGATTTGACCTTTTGCGGGTCCTTCCAGCGTTTGGAATCGACCATGACGTCGATTTTCAGCGCCAAGCGTGCGGTCATTCCCGCCGCTCGCGCTTTCGCGCCGCCTCTTTGTCGTAAGCTTCGACGATGCGCGCTACGAGTTCATGGCGGACGACGTCGGCGGCCGTGAAATTGGCATAGCCGATGCCCTCGACGCCGCTCAGGAGCCGCACCGCGTCGGCGAGCCCGGATGTCTGTCCCGACGGCAAGTCGACCTGGCTTGGATCGCCGGTCACGATCATGCGGCTGTTCTCGCCGAGACGGGTGAGCAGCATCTTCATCTGCATCGCCGTCGTGTTCTGCGCTTCGTCGAGAATGATGGCGGCGTTCGACAAGGTACGGCCGCGCATGAAAGCGAGCGGCGCGATCTCGATTTCGGTGGATTGCAAGGCGCGCTCGACGATGCGGGCGTCCATCATGTCGTAGAGCGCGTCGTAGATCGGGCGCAGATAAGGATCGACCTTTTCGCGCATGTCGCCGGGCAGGAAGCCGAGCCGCTCGCCGGCTTCGACCGCCGGCCGCGACAGCACGATGCGGTCGACTTCCTTGCGCTCGAACAGCTGCACGGCGTACGCCACCGCGAGCCAGGTCTTGCCGGTGCCGGCGGGGCCGGTCGAGAACACCAGCGCATGGCGCTTGAGCGCGCGGATATAGGCATCCTGCGCCGGCGTGCGGGCGCGTACGCGGCGCTTGCGCAAATTGATCTCTTCGAAATTCTCGCGCGCGGCGGCGGGATCGAAATCGAACAGCGAGCCCTGCGACAGCGCAAGCCGGATGGTGCCGTCGACATCGCCCTGCGACGGCTCGTCGCCGCTCTTCAGCCGCTCATAAAGACTTTCGAGCACGCGGCGCGCCTGATCGCAGGCTTCGCGCGGCCCTTCGATCGTGACCTGATTGCCGCGCGAATTGGCGACGACGCCGAGCCGGCGTTCGATAAGCGCGAGGTTTTGGCCGTATTGGCCGAACAGCGAGGATGCGAGGCGGTTGTCGTCGAAGGTCAGAACGATCTGCGCCGTGTTGTCCGGCGCGATGAAAATCGCTTCTTCCGTTTCGGGTGTTCGCAATTCAGGCTCCTGCGCGAAGAAGAGCGGGACTCTTTTTTCGACACTTGCGGGGTTTGCGGTGCGGGTCTTGAGGCGGCGGACTGCGACGCGGCTGCGACACGAATTTTTGCGCGAGCTTGCCGAACAGGCTGTTGCTGGGGACTTCGGTTATCGTCACGGTGGCGATCTCGCCGATCAGTGATGAAGGCGCTTCGACCTGCACCGGCTGCAAATAAGGCGACCGGCCGACGAGCTGACCGTCATGGCGTCCGGGCCGCTCGAACAGCACATCGAAGCTGCGGCCGACGCAGCTGCGGATGAACGCGGCTTGGCGGCGATCGATGGCCGCCTGCAGGCGCTGCAGCCGTTCCGATTTCACCTCTTCGGCCACCTGATCGTCCATGTCGGCGCCGGGCGTGCCGGGACGCGGCGAATATTTGAACGAGAACGCTCCGGAGAATCCGATTTCGTCGATGAGGCCCAGCGTATCCTCAAAATCGCTTTCGGTCTCGCCGGGAAAGCCGACAATGAAGTCGGACGTCAGCGCGAGATCCGGCCGCGCGGCGCGCAAACGGCGCACGATATCGAGATAATCCGCGCGGGTATGGCGGCGGTTCATCGCGGCAAGGATGCGGTCGGAGCCGGATTGCACGGGCAAATGCAGTTGCGGCATGAGCTCGGGCAAATCGCGATGTGCCGCTATTAGATCGTCATCCATGTCACGCGGATGACTGGTCGTGTAACGCAGCCGGCCGATGCCCTTGATCTGCGCGGCGCATTCGAGGAGCCGCGGCAGCGTCCACGGCCGACCGTCCGGACCCTCGCCGTGATAGGCATTGACGTTCTGGCCGATCAGCGTGATTTCGCGCACGCCCGCAGCGGCGAGACGCTCGATTTCGGCGAGAATTTTTTGCACCGGCCGCGACACCTCCGCGCCGCGCGTATAGGGCACGACGCAGAACGTGCAGAACTTGTCGCAGCCTTCCTGCACCGTGACGAAAGCGGACACGCCGCGCGCGCGGATCGCCGCGGCGCTTGGCGCGGCGAGATGATCGAATTTGTCGTCGGGCGGAAATTCGGTGTCGACGGCTTTGCCGTCGCGCGTGGCGCGAGCGAGAAACTCGGGCAGGCGGTGATAGCTCTGCGGCCCGAACACCAGATCGACCGTGGGCGCGCGGCGGATGATCTCCGCGCCCTCGGCCTGCGCGACGCAGCCGGCGACCGCGACGACGACGTGCCGGCCATCGGCGGCGGCGGCATCTTTCATGACGCGCACGCGGCCGAGTTCCGAATAAACCTTCTCGGCCGCCTTCTCGCGGATATGGCAGGTGTTGAGAATGACGAGATCGGCGTCTTCGGCGGTGCCGGTCTCGACATAGCCTTCCGGCGCCAAAGTGTCCGCCATACGACGCGAGTCGTAGACGTTCATCTGGCAGCCGAACGATTTGACGTACAATTTGCGCGGTCCGTTCATGCCGGTGGTGGTCGAGCTTAAACGTTTGTATTAGCTCGTGAATTCCGCTCCAGCGTCGAGGCTCCGCTGCTGGCGGAGGCAGGCGGACTGCCGCCTAATTGTCTTACCGGGATTCCCGCCAAAAAGGAATGCCGGCGGCCTGAACGCGCGCCGCATTCAGTCCAGCGCCTGAACATTGGCTTCCTTGATGACACCCGACCATTTGGCGATTTCCGCCTTGATATAGGCGTCGAATTCTTCCGGGCTACTGCTGCGCGTGACCATGCCGAGATCGTGGTAGCGCTTCTTGGTATCGTCGCGGCGAGCGCCTTGAGCGCCGCGGCATTGAGTTTGGCGCGGATCTCCTGCGGCGTTCCGGGCGGCGCGACGATGCCGAACCAGGTTTCGGCATCAAATCCCGGCAGCGCCGTTTCGGCGACGGTCGGAATGTCCGGCGCCGAGGGCGAACGCTGGGCGCTTGTCACCGCAAGCGCGCGCAGCGTGCCGGCTTTGACATTGCCGATGACGGCGGAGAGATTTGCGAACATCAGCGGAATTTGTCCGGCCAGAAGATCGTTGATCGCCGGCGCTTCGCCGCGATAGGCGACGTGCACCATCTTGATGCCGGCGATGTACTGAAACAGTTCGGCGGTCATATGCGGCGTCGTGCCGACGCCGCCGGTGCCGAAATTGATCTTGCCGGGATTGGCCTTGGCCATGGCGATGACGTCGGCGACCGAATGGGCGGCGAAATTCGGATTGACCACGAGCACCAGCGGCGACGCGCCGGTCAGCGCGATCCCGGCAAAATCCTTCGCCGGATCGATGGTCACTTTGTGATAGAGCGCCGGCGCCACCGCGCAGGTGGTCTGGCTGCCCATCATCAGCGTGTAGCCGTCGGGATCGGATTTCGTCAGGTCCTGCGCGGCGATCAGGCCGCAGGCGCCGGTGCGGTTCTCGACCACGATCGCTTTGGCCGAGAATTTCCGACATTTTCTGCGCGATGACGCGCGCCGCAACGTCGGTGCCGCCGCCGGCGGCAAAACCGACCAGCATTTTGATCGGGCGATTGGGATAGTCGGCGTTTTGTGCGCGAACCGCGCCAGAGACAACGATGAGCGCAAACGTCAACGCGACACGCAATCGTGCCGTCATGACAATCTCCTCCCGCTGCGGCCCGATATTTCGGTTCCGGCGCCATTCTAGAGATATTTCGGTCTGCGCGTCAGCCGAGATCGCGTCGCAGCACCAGTGCCGTCGCGCCGCCGTCGTAATAGCCCTGGCGCCTGCCGACCTCACGAAATCCGGCGCGCCGATAGAGCTTCGTCGCGGGCGCATTGTTCTCGCCCACTTCGAGAAATACCGTGCGCGTGCCGAGCCCCGCCAAGCGGCGCAAATGCAGATCGAGCAAGGGGCGCGAGAGCTTTCGGCCGCGCCAGGCGGGCGCGATCGCGACCGAGAGAATTTCCGCTTCGCCTGCCGCGAGCCGCGACACGATGAAGCCGATCACTTTGCGGCCGCTCACCGCACGATGCGCGACGACATTCTTTTCCATCAGCAGCCGATAGATCTCATCTTCGCCCCAGCCGCGCTGGAACGAGGCGCCGTGAATCACGGCGATCGCTGCAGGCATCGCTCGGCCGCGCATCGGCGAAGCCGGGCGCGGCGCGCGAGAACAGGCGTGATAGAAAGCCCATCATCGCCGCGGCAGCGAAGCGGCGTATTGCGGCTGCGCATCGGGGGCGCGCAGATATTGCGGTTTCGGCGGCGCTTGCGCTTCCGCCACGGCGGCGCCGATTTGCGCGACCCAGGCGATATCGGGCGCTTCACGCGCATCGACAGTGACCGGCGCGGGCGCAGTTCTGGCAAGACCGGCAGCGACCGCCTTTGCCGCCGAACCGACGATACGGGCAGGGGCTTCGGCGGCGGCGCGGATCGCTTCGTCGAGCGGCGCCAGCCGTGGCGCGATCAGCGTGCGGCCGCCCGGGCCAAAGACTTGCAGGTAGACGTGCTCGTGCCGCGCGTCGATGGCGACGACAACCGGAATTTGGTCGTCGGCGGCGAGATAGGGCGCGGCATAGGCGGACAGCGTCGTCACGCCGACGACGGGAATAGTGGTGGCAACGCCGAAGCCGCGCGCAGCCGCAATGCCGACGCGCAAGCCGGTGAAGCTGCCGGGCCCGGTCGTCACCACGACGCGTTCGAGATCGGCGAATGCCAGGCCTGATTTTTTCATGACCCGCTCAATGAGCGGGATCAGCGCTTCGGCATGGCCGCGCACCATCGGCAGGCTTTCGCTTGCGACAATTCCGCCATTCGCCGTGTCGAGCACGGCGGCGGAACAGGCCGCCAAAGCCGTATCGATGGCGAGCACGCGCATGGAGAATTAAACTTTGCGGATGCCGGCGGTACGGCCGAACTACGCGGTCCAACTCATAGGGTCACGTTATACGGGCCGGACTTCGGTGACGTCGGGAACGAAATGGCGCAACAAATTCTGAATGCCGTGCTGCAAGGTCGCCGTCGATGACGGGCAGCCGGCGCACGAGCCTTTCATATTGAGATAGACGACGCCGTCCTTGAAGCCGCGGAAGGTGATATCGCCGCCGTCATTGGCGACGGCCGGGCGCACCCGCGTTTCGATCAGTTCCTTGATCGTGGCGACGGTCTCGGCGTCGGCCGCGTCGAAGAACTCTTCGCCGTCGCTGCTCTCGACCGCTGCTCGGCATTGAGCAACGGCGCGCCGGACATGAAATGCTCCATGATGGCGCCGAGGATCATCGGCTTGAGCTGCTGCCATTCGCCGGCGCTCTTGGTCACGGTGATGAAATCGGAGCCGAAGAACACGCCGCTGACGCCGGGAATACCGAACAGCCGCTCGGCGAGCGGCGACTGCTCCGCCTGGTCGGCATCGCGCAGATTCGAGCGTGCCGGTTTCGAGCACCGGCACGCCGGGCAGGAATTTCAAGGTCGCCGGGTTTGGCGTCGCTTCGGTCTGGATGAACATTGCTATCCTCCGTCGCTCTGGTGCCTTGTCGGTCACGTGGTAACCGGCGCGGTGATCAGTCTAATACCTGTTATCCATAATACGTGGCGAATTGCCGTGGAAGTTCAAGGGCCCGGATAGCGGTCTAAGACCGCACGAAACCGACCACATCCTTGACCGCATTCATGGTCGGCCCGCGCGAGTTTTTGGGCGCGCGACCGGCGCCGTCCGCCAGCACGGCGTCGATCGACACCGGGTCGTTACAGCAGCCGTTTCATCTCGGCGCCGATCGGGCCGAGCTTGGCCACGGCGAGGTCGGTCAGCGCGGTCTTGAACGTCGAGAATTGCGCATTGCCGAATTGCGTCAGCACGCCGGCGCGCGTGGTGCCGGCAAGCGCCGCATAGATGCCGACGAGATTGTCGGCTTCGGGGCGCGCTGCGAGGCCCTTTTCTTCGCTCGGCAGCGGTTCGGGATCGGTCTTGGCGCGGCGGATCTTCTGCGCGATGGCGTCGGCATCGTCGGTGAGATTGATGCGCGAATAGTCGGACGCATCCGACTTCGACATTTTCTTCGAACCGTCGCGCAGCGACATCACCCGCGTCGCTTCGCCGGTGATGAGCGGTTCCGGCAGCGGGAAGAAGCGCGTCGCCAAAGCCCTTGTCCCCGATCGATTGCGCCGAAATCGTTGTTGAATTTCTGCGCGATGTCGCGCGACAGTTCGAGGTGCTGCTTCTGGTCCTCGCCGACCGGCACATGCGTGGCACGATAGACCAGAATGTCGGCCGCCATCAGCGTCGGATAGGCATAGAGACCGACCGACGCGTTCTCGCGATCCTTGCCGGCTTTTTCCTTGAACTGCGTCATGCGATTGAGCCAGCCGAGGCGGGCCACGCAATTGAACACCCAGGCGAGCTCGGCGTGCTCGGCGACCTGGCTCTGGTTGAATACGATGTGTTTCTTCGGATCGATGCCGCAGGCGATGAAGGCCGCGGTGACCTCGCGGATGGTCTTGGGCAGTTCGGTGGGCTCCTGCCACACCGTGATCGCGTGCAGGTCGACGACGCAATAGATGCAGTCGTAACGGTCCTGCAATTCGACAAAGCGCTTGATGGCGCCGAGATAGTTGCCGAGATGCAGGTTGCCGGTGGGCTGCACGCCGGAAAAAACCAGTTCCTTAAACGCCATGCCAAAATCTCCGCGCCGAACGTGCGCTACAATGCCACTGGCGCGCTTGCCCTGCAAGGCCCGGCCGGTATAGTGCCGCCTTCCCGCAAAACCCCATCCATCGCGAGTATCATCCATGACCACCGCCCGCTACGACGTTCTCGGCATCGGCAATGCGATTGTCGATGTTATCGCCCGCGCCGAGGACGATTTTTTGCTCAAGCAGGACATGCGCAAAGGCGGCATGGCGCTGATCGACGAAGCCGCGCGCGCAGGCGATCTATGACGCGATGGGTTCGGCGGTCGAAATGTCCGGCGGCTCGGCGGCGAATACGATTGTCGGCCTTGCATCGCTTGGCGCGCGCGCAGCCTTCATTGGCAAGACCAAGGACGATCAGCTTGGCCGCGCCTATAGCCACGATATCCGCGCCGCCGGCGTGAGTTTCACCACCAAGCCCGCGGTGACCGGGCCTTCGACCGGACGCTGCTACGTGCTGGTGACGCCGGACGGCGAGCGCACCATGAATACCTATCTCGGCGCCGCGCAGGACCTGCATCCCGACGACATCGATGCCGACATGATCGCGGCGAGTTCCGTCACCTATCTCGAGGGATATCTCTGGGATCCGAAGAACGCCAAGGAGGCGTTCCTCAAAGCAGCGAAGATTTCCCATGAAGCGGGGCGCAAGGTTGCGCTGACACTGTCGGATGCCTTCTGCGTCGACCGCTGGCGCGACGAATTTTTGCAGCTCATGCGTTCGAGCACGGTCGATCTCATCTTCGCCAACGAGGCCGAACTGCAAAGCCTCTATCAGACGTCGGATTTCGACACCGCCGTGAAGGCACTGCGCAGCCGACATCGACGTCGCGGTGGTGACGCGCAGCGAGAAAGGCTGTCTCGTCATCAGTCCCGACGGCACCGAGGCGGTGCCGGCTTTCCCGGTCGATCGCGTCGTCGATACGACCGGAGCAGGCGATCTGTTCGCGGCAGGATTCCTGTCCGGTCTTGCGCGCGGCGCCGACGATCGCACTTGCGGCCGGCTCGGCGCGATGGCCGCCGCCGAAGTGATCCAGCATCTCGGCGCTCGCCCGGAAACTTCGCTGAAAGACATGGCGCGCGACAACGGCCTCGCCGACTAGAGACTTGCCGACGTCTGCCTGTCGGATCGCCGCGTCCGGCGGTAACCAATTGCTAACCAAACGTGGTTAACGACTGGTCAACCGCAATTCCGGAGATCCGATCATGGCCGAGAGCCCGGACGACAGCGCCGGCGACGGCAAAAAGACCGAAGCCGAAGCCGCCCAGGAACGGGCGATCAACAATCTGCCGATGGTGCTGGCGCCAAAGCTCGGCGCCGGCGAAGACGAACCGATCGAAGAGCCCGCCGACGCAAGCGCGGATGCCGCCGCTGCGTCCGCACGCGCCGGCTCAGTCACACCCGCTTCCTGATGCTCGCGGCACTGTCGCTTTCGCCGCCGCGTTCGGCTCATTCGTCGGATCGGTGTCGGGCACCGGCATGGCGCACTACGTCTATCGACGCTCCGGCGTCGAGTGTCGAAGCTTCGGCCGATGCGACGCGAGCATGAAGCTCGAACTTGCCGAGCTCTCCACGCTCAAGGCGAACCTCGACACCGCAGCCCGCAACACCACGAGCCAGTTCGCCAAGATCGCCGACCGTCTCGATCGGTCTCGATCAGCACGCCGCGGCGGCCGATACCACGGGAACCATTCCACGAGCCAGCACGGCCTCCGCGCCGGCGGACACGCCGAAAATCACCGACAGGATTTTGGCGGACTGGATCGTGCAAGGACGTGCAGAACGGCCGGGCTTTGGTCGAGAGCCGTTACGGCGGCATCTTCGATGTCGGCGCCGGCAGCATCCTTCCCGGCGTCGGCCGCGTCGACACGATCAAGCGGCAGGATGGCCAGTGGCTCGTGCTCACCGCGCGCGGCACGATCACGTCCGGACACTGAGCGGCACGGCCTTGACCGCCTTCGACCTCAACGGATAGTCCATCGCCGCTGATCCGTGGCAGGATTTGCGCATGGACTTCCGCCGCGCGATCGCCGCGAATCTTTTCATCTGGCTATTGCCGGCGGCTGCTGTCGCGCAGGCGCCTGACGGGCCGGCGCCAAAGCCGGACGTCGGCGAGAACTGTCCCGGACCTGTCGCCCGCAGCCGGCCGCACATCGTCCCGGCGTCATTCGATCTCGCTGCGCTCAACACCGATCAGGTGCGCCTGACCTTTATCGGCCACGCCACTTTCCTGATCGAAAGCCCGCAGCTCGTGCGCATCGCCACCGATTACAACGACTACATCCGGCCGCCCGTGCTGCCGGACATCATCACGATGAACCACGCCCACGACACGCATTACACCGACCATCCCGATCCGGCGATCAAATACGTGCTGCGCGGCTGGGGCCCGAGCCCCGACGAACCGGCGGTCTGGGACTCAAATATCGCGACGTGCGCGTGCGCAATGTCCCGACCAATATCCGCGGTTTTGACGGCAGCACCGAGCGTTACGGCAATTCGATCTTCATTTTCGAGATCGCCAATCTGTGCATCGCGCATCTCGGCCATTTGCATCACACGCTGACGCAGGCGCAGCTCAACGAGATCGGCCGTGTCGACGTGGTGATGGCGCCGGTCGACGGCAGCTATACGCTCGATCTCGACGGCATGATGGAAGTGCTTGCCGCGCTGAACGCGCCGCTCGATCATCCCGATGCACTTTTTCGGCCAATACACGCTCGACCGCTTCCTCGCCCGCGCCCGCCAGCAATGGGACGTGGAGACAGCGGACGTCCCCTCGGTCGTCGTCTCGAAGACGACGCTACCCGCAAGTCCGAAGGTTTTGGTGCTGCCCGGCCGTTAAGCACAAACGCGGCGCGCGTTACACGTCGACGCTCGCCGTCAGCGCGTGCTCCTCGATGAACACGCGGCGCGGCTCGACCTTGTCGCCCATCAGCTCGTCGAAGATGGTGTTGGCCTCGTCGATCTCCTTGACGCTGACCTGCAGCAGCGAGCGGGCGTTGGTGTCGAGCGTGGTTTCCCAGAGCTGGCTCGGGTTCATCTCGCCCAGGCCCTTGTAGCGCTGCAGCGCCACGCCCTTGCGGCCGGCGGCGGTCACCGCCTCGAACAGGCTGACCGGGCCGTGGATCGGCGTCTCCTCGTCCTTGCGCCGGAGCATCGCCGGCGGCGTCGGCCGCGGATAGATCTTCTGCAGCGACGGCGCGAATTCGTCGAGCTTGCGCGCATCGGCGGAGCCGAGCAGCGCCTGATCGATCACCGCGACTTCCTTGACGCCGCGCACGGTGCGCTCGAACTGGAAGCCCGCGCCTTCGGTGAATTGGCCCTGCCAGCCGCGCTCGGTCTCCTCCGACAGCGCGTCGAGCCGCCGGGCGATATAGGGCGCCGCGGCCATCGCCTTCTGCGGATCGCCGAAAATCTCGCGGTTGAGCACGCCCAGGATCGCGGCCTGCTCGACGACCTGGCGATTGTAGCGGCTGTGCAGGCCGCGCAGCAGATTGCGGATGGCGCGCGCATCCTCGACCAGCTTGCGCAGATCGTTGCCGGCGCGCACTTCGCCGGACGACAGCCGCAGCACCGCGTCTTCGAGGCCGGTGTCGATCAGGTAATCCTCGAGCGCGCGCTCGTCCTTGAGATATTGCTCGGACTTGCCGCGCGCGATTTTGTAGAGCGGCGGCTGGGCGATGTAGAGATAGCCGCGGTCGATGATCTCGCGCATCTGCCGGTAGAAGAACGTCAGCAGCAGCGTGCGGATATGGGCGCCGTCGACGTCGGCGTCCGTCATGATGATGATCTTGTGGTAGCGCAGCTTGTCGATGGTGAATTCGTCGGTGCCGATGCCGGTGCCGAGCGCGGTGATCAGCGTGCCGATCTGCTCGGACGACAGCATCTTGTCCATGCGCGCGCGCTCGACGTTGAGGATCTTGCCGCGCAGCGGCAGGACCGCCTGGAATTCGCGGTTGCGGCCCTGCTTGGCGCAGCCGCCGGCGGAATCGCCCTCGACGATGAACAGTTCGGATTTGGCCGGATCGCGCTCCTGGCAATCGGCGAGCTTGCCGGGCAGCGAGGTGATGCCGAGCGCGCTCTTGCGCGTCATTTCGCGCGCCTTGCGCGCGGCCTCGCGGGCCGCGGCGGCCTGGATCACCTTGCCGACGACGATCTTGGCCTCGCCCGGATGCTCCTCGAACCAGGCCTTGAGCATGTCGTTGATGACGCCCTCGACCGCCGGGCGCACCTCGGAGGAGACGAGCTTGTCCTTGGTCTGCGAGGAGAATTTCGGGTCCGCGCACCTTGACCGACAGCACGGCGGTCAGGCCCTCGCGGCAATCGTCGCCGGTCAGCGCGACCTTTTCCTTGCGCGCGACGCCGCCGGATTCGGCATAGCCGGTGACCTGGCGCGTCAGCGCGCCGCGGAAGCCGGCGAGATGCGTGCCGCCGTCGCGCTGCGGAATGTTGTTGGTGAAGCACAGCACGGTCTCGTGGTAGCCGTCGTTCCACCACAGCGCGCATTCGACGGCGATGCCGTCGCGCTCGGCCTTGATGACGATCGGCTGCGGAATCAGCGGCGTCTTGTTGCGGTCGAGATATTTGACGAACGCCTCGACGCCGCCCTCGTAGCGCATCTCCTCGCGCTTCTCGACCGCGTGGCGCATGTCGGAGAGCACGATGGTGACGCCGGAATTGAGGAAGGCGAGCTCGCGCAGCCGGTGCTCCAGCGTCGCGAAATCGAACTCCGTCATGGTGAAGGTCTTCTTCGACGGCAGGAACGTCACCTCGGTGCCGCGCTTGTCGCGCGCCGCGCCGACCACGGCGAGCGGCGCCACCGCTCGCCGTCGCGGAATTCCATGAAATGCTCCTGGCCGTCGCGCCAGATCGTGAGCTTGAGCCAGCTCGACAGCGCGTTGACCACCGAGACGCCGACGCCGTGCAGGCCGCCGGAAACCTTGTAGGAGTTCTGGTCGAATTTTCCGCCGGCATGGAGCTGGGTCATGATGACCTCGGCCGCCGAGACGCCTTCGCCCTTGTGGATGTCGGTCGGGATGCCGCGGCCGTCGTCGCGCACGGTGCAGGAGCCGTCGGGATTGAGCGTGACGACGACTTCCTTGGCGAAGCCGGCGAGCGCCTCGTCGATCGCGTTGTCGACGACCTCGTAGACCATGTGATGCAGGCCCGAGCCGTCATCGGTGTCGCCGATATACATGCCCGGCCGCTTGCGCACGGCGTCGAGCCCCTTGAGCACCTTGATCGATTCCGCGTCGTAATCGGAGGGTGCTAGGGGTCTGCTTGCGGACGGGTTCGGCCATGCGGGGAGCTTTCGAATCGCTTGCCAAAAATGGCGTGTGGAATCGCTGAATCTTTGTACACGAAAACAGGGCCGCGTACAGGGCAAAGTGGATACGATTAAGATATTGTCAAATCGCGATTTTTCAAGGTTTTGGCCGGCGGCCGAATCGAGCCCTGATTCGGCCCGCGAAGTGGCCCCGTCCGATAGCAGGCTTCGAAGCCGCGCTGAAATCGCCGCGAAATGCGACCGCGTCGCAGCGTCGAATGCCGAGGACGCCGCGGTCATGGCGTGCCGCGATGCGCGGCGGGTTCAAGGAGATGCTGATCGCCCGGCTGATAGTCGGGGACCGGGTGTTGAAAACAGCCGAGCGCCGCGGTCCACAGTTCCATGCGATCCAGATCCTCGCGCAGGCGCTCCAGCGCTTCGATCAAATTGCGGACGATCATGTCTTCTGCCGGTTCCGGCATTGTTGTTGTGCCTCTGTCCCGCAGTGACCGCGGCATTGCCTGCTCCTCGATGAGTTAAGAGCTCATCGCGCAGTCTTGTTCCACGACCGCCGATCCGGAGAATTGCATCGCAAGGTGCTTTGGAACAGCGCTTGCCGGCAGCGAATCAGCCGCGCTCTCGCTTGTCGGTTCCGAGCCGTCCGGACTGACTTCAACGATCGCTGCGTATCGCGCCCGATCTCGGCAAACAGCGCCGGATCGGCGCCGGTCATCCAGACCTGGGCGCCGAGTTGCCGCAAGTTCCCCATGCAGCGCGCGCGCGCCGCGCCGGATCGAGATGCGCGACCACCTCGTCGAGCAACAAGAACGGGTGCGTGTCCGGTCATGTCGGCGATCAATCGCGCATGCGCCAGCACGAGCCCGATCAGCAGCGCCTTTTGTTCGCCGGTCGAAGCGTCGGCGGCGGCGATGCCCTTCGGCGCATAGACGACCTTGAGATCGGTCAGATGCGGGCCGTCGAGCGTGCGCCCGGCCGCGGCATCGCGGGCGCGATTGTCGCGCAGCACCGCGCGGTAGCGCTCCTCGATTTCGACGGCGGGATGCGCCGGAATGAGCTGTTCCATCCAGCCGTCGAGCGCGATCTCGGCCGGCGGGAAGGCGGTCCTTTGCGGCTCGCCAGCACGGCTTCGAGCCGGCGCACGGTTTCCACGCGCAGGCCCGCCACCGCGACCGCAAGCTCGGCGGTCTCGTGTTCGACGGCATCGAGCCAGTGCGGATCGGGCCGCGGCTCCTCCAGCAGCCGGTTGCGCGAGCGCAGCGAGCGTTCGAGCGCGTTGACGCGGCTGCCATGCTCGGCATCGACCGCGAGCACCAGACGATCGAGGAAGCGCCGGCGCTCCGACGGCGCGCCGGCAAACAGGCGTGTCCATTGCCGGCACCAGCCAGACCACGCGCAGATGATCGGCGAAGGCCGCGGCCGAGGCGACCGGCTCGCGGTCGATCCGGCATTTGCGCTGCGTCGCGCGCCTTCCTCGGGCGGCCGCTCGATGCCGGTGCCGAGCGTCGCGAGCCCCAGCGCGCCCTCGATTTCGGCGGCGACCGCCCACGAGCCGTCGCCCTCGCTGAACGCGACCTCGTCGAGCGTGGCGCGGCGCAGCCCGCGGCCCGGCGCCAGAAACGAAATGGCCTCGATCAGATTGGTCTTGCCGG
Organism: uncultured Alphaproteobacteria bacterium; assembly: GCA_963761595.1. Lineage (GTDB taxonomy): Bacteria > Pseudomonadota > Alphaproteobacteria > Rhizobiales > Xanthobacteraceae > BOG-931. Next base: position 359,462 of record CAVXHE010000014.1, on the reverse strand, counting down.
CGCCGTTCGGGCCGACCAGCACGATCGTCGTCGCGTCGGTCTCGAGCGACGCCGCGTGGTAGTTGCGGAAATTGTCAGCGTCAGCCGCGGATCATCGGCGATCAGGCGGCGGAAGTCATGAACGATCGTATTTAATCGTCGCGGCGGCGCATGGCTATCCGAAGGCGCGCTTCGAGCTCGCTCGCCTAAACCCGCATCGGCATCAGCACATAGAGCGCGCCGCGCGGATCCTTGTCCTGGATCAGCGTCGGCGAGCCGGGATCGGCGAGCTTGAGCACCGCCGCCTCGCTCTCGATCTGCGCGGCGATGTCGAGGAGATAGCGCGAGTTGAAGCCGATATCGATCGGATCGGCTTCGTATCTCGACTTCGAGCTCCTCGTTGGCGCTGCCGGAATCCGGATTGGTGACCGACAACAACAGCTTCCCGCCGGTGATCGACAATTTGACGGCGCGGCCGCGCTCGCTCGACACCGTCGAAACGCGATCGACCGCTGCCTCGAATTCCTTCTTGTCGACGACCAATTCCTTGTCGTTGTTCGCCGGAATGACGCGGCCGTAATCGGGAAACGTGCCGTCGATCAGCTTCGAGGTCAGGATCGTCTGGCCGACGGTGAAGCGGATCTTGCCGGGCGACAGTTCGATCACGACCTCGGCTTCGCTGTCCTCCATCAGCCGCTGCACTTCGCCGACGGTCTTGCGCGGCACGATGATGCCCGGCATGCCGGCGGCGCCTTTCGGCAGCTCCAGTTCCATCTGCGCCAGGCGATGGCCGTCGGTCGCGACCGCGCGCAGCGTCTGCGCTTTGCCGGAGCCGGCGGCGTGCAGATAGATGCCGTTGAGATAGTAGCGCGTCTCTTCGGTCGAGATGGCGAACTGGGTCTTGTCGATCAGCCGCTTGAGGTCGGCGGCCTTGAGCGTGAATTTGTGCGTCATCTCGCCGGGCGCGAGATCGGGGAAATCGCTTTCCGGCAGCGTCTGCAGCGTGAAGCGCGAGCGGCCGGCGCGGATCGCCAGCGCGGCGCGGTCGCCGGACGATTCGAGCATGATCTGCGCGCCCTCGGGCAGCTTGCGCACGATGTCGAAGAACATATGCGCGGGCACCGTGGTCGATCCGCCGGGACCGACTTCGGCGGCGATCGTGTCGGTCACTTCGACATCGAGGTCGGTGGCCTTGAGCGACAGCTTCGAGCGGTCGGCGTGCAACAGCACGTTGGCGAGGATCGGAATGGTATTGCGGCGCTCGACCACGCGATGGACGTGGCCCAGCGACTTCAACAATTCGGAACGCTCTACCGTGACCTTCATCGCTCTATCCGTGGAGAAACGCGGACCAGAACCCTGGCGGACGACAAAAGTGGCGTGGTATGGCGGTTTCGGCAAGGCCGGGGTGCAACCGGCCTGGCCTTTTCGCCGCTTTTTCCCTGTCTTTTCACAGGCTTTTGGGGAATTGCCGTCAGCAAGGCGGGCGGGCCATTGCCGGCGCAAACCGGTGCCTGCCGTCTTGTATCAGTTCCTGGATCAGTTCTTGGATCAGGTGTCTTGCATCTATTCGGGTCTCGCGTGGTCCAATCCTTAAGATCAATCCTGGAGCTGGCGCTTGAGCGCCTCGATCTCCTCGGCGAATGCGCTGTCGTTGCCGGCCAGATTTTCGATCTTGCGCACCGCATGCAGAACCGTGGTGTGGTCGCGGCCGCCGAAACGGCGGCCGATTTCAGGCAGCGAGCGCAGCGTCAAAACCTTCGCCAGATACATCGCCACCTGGCGCGGCCGCACGACATTGGCGGTGCGCCGCGACGATAACAGATCGGCGCGGCTGACATTGTACTGGCGCGCCACGATGCGCTGGATGTCCTCGATCCGCACCCGCTTCGGCTCGGCCGGCCGGATCAGGTCGCGCATTTCGCGCTCGGCCATTTCCAGCGTGACCGGCTGGCCGGTGAGCTTGCTATGGGCGAGGAGGCGATTGACGGCGCCTTCGAGGTCGCGGCCGTTATGGGTCACCGACTTGGCGATGAAGGCCAGCACCGGCGGCGGCACTTCGAAGCCGGGATGATGGGCGCGCGCGGCGCCGATCCGGCTTTTGAGGATTTCGAGCCGCAGTTCCTCGCCGAGCGAGCCGATCTCGACGACGAGCCCGCCGGCGAGCCGCGAGCGGACGCGGTCGTCGAGACTTTCGAGGTCGGCCGGCGGCCGGTCGCTGGCGATCACCACCTGGCGGCCGGCGTCGATCAGGGTGTTGAGCGTGTGGCAGAACTCGGCCTGGGTCGAGCGGCCTTGCAGGAATTGCAGGTCGTCGATCACCAGCACGTCGATGGCGCGGACCGCTTCCTTGAAGGCCAGCGTGGTCTGGGTGCGCAGCGCCGAGACGAAGCCGTACATGAAGCGCTCGGCGGTCAAATAAAGCATCTTGCGGTCGCCGGCGCTGTTGCCGGCCCAGGTGATCGCCTGCAACAGATGGGTCTTGCCGAGCCCGACGGCGGCATGGATGTAGAGCGGATTGAACATCAGCGGTTCGCCGCGCCTGCTGGTCGCGACCTGCTTGGCGGCGGCATGCGCAAGCGTGTTCGAGCGGCCGACGATGAAGCTCTCGAAGGTCAGGCGCGGATCGAGCGGCGAGCCGCCGAGCGCCTCGTGCACCGACATGAACGGCACGCTGGAGCGCATGTCGCTGCCGTTCGCATAGCCATCGCGCCCGTTGTGCAACGGCGAGCCGCCTCCGGCATTTTCGGCTTGGCGACGATCGGACGGATCGTCGCCGAGCGGACGCTCAGTTCAAGGCGGGTGACGTCGGCTTCCTCCTCCTGCCATCGGGTCAGCACCTTCTCGCTGTAATGCGACTGGATCCAGTTGCGCAGGAAGCGCGTCGGCACCGACAGCCGCACCACGCCCTTGTCCACGGTTTCGAGCTCCATGCGCCCGAACCAGCTGGAGAACACGTCCTCGCCGAGTTCGGTGCGCAATCGTTCCTTGACCCGCCGCCAGCGCTCCTGATCCGTGCCTGCCATTTTGGTTCCGTCTTTCCCGAGGTAATGTTGTCCAAGCCGCCGGCGCGCGAGCGCAAGCCCGCCATGCCCGGCACTGCCGAGTCGCAACGCGTTACGAAAAGGGTGGTTCAAGCTGGCCGGCTGTTGCGTCGAAGACGCATGCGGCCAGCCCGCTGAGGAAGCGGCTCAACCGCTGGATGCCGCTCTCGGCCAAAAGGGCCTACTTGGAAAGCCCCTGCTCGAAAAGCTCTTGCGCGGAAAGGTCTCGCGCCGTGCGCGGCTCGCAGCCGGTAATGGATTGCAGATTGCCGTCATCATGCCCCACCTCCATCGCTCCCAGATTCGATGGTCGTCCGTGAATTTATGTCGTGCAACACGGTTGCGAGACTCACCTGTATGTTCGAGTAAGCTGACGGTCCGGCATCGGCTCCTTGCAGACAATCGAAACCCAGCGCGACGACGACGTCAGTACGGCATCCCGAAGACACAGTTTTCCCGCACCCATTCTTGATGAGTTTCCACCTAGACGCTTGTTGAAAACCTTCGATGTGAAGGGAAGGAAACCCTAGCACGCGATGCGCGGCCTGCAACCGTAAAAAAATCGCTAAAAATTCGCACGCGCTTGGCCTTTCAGAAGCGCGCGAATACGGTCGCAGCGCCCAAAGCATTGACTCAGCTCGGCGATTCACAAAATTGTTATCTGATTGTTACGCTGGAAACATCGCGATCCGACGACTGGAGCAAATAGGAATCGGCGCAGCCAGATTCCGAGCGACTCAAAGTCCAATTCGGATTGTGTGCAATAACCCTTTCATCGCAAATAATTTCTTTTGTTCACTTTTATCGGGTAGCCGTCCGCGAGCAAATATCGAGCAAACAAAACGCAAACGAGCCGGCGCACACGAAATACGCGCGCAGAAACCTGCACGACAGCCAGCATGGCCGTCATTGCAGATTGCGATGACAATCTACAACAGTTTGATGGCAATTCACTATTCTGCCGCGAGCGGCAGTGTTCGACGCCGGCTCGAAGGTCGTTCGCGAATTATTATTTCGCGAGCTTGGCGATGCGATGCGCGAGCCGCGACACTTTCCGACGCGCGGCGTTGCGGTGCATGATATTTTTTTGCGCCGCACGGATGATCGCCGGTTCGGCTTCCGCCATGGCGGCGGCGGCGCGCGTGCGGTCGCCGGAGGCGATCGCTTCCTCGACCTTGCGTACCGCGGTACGGACGCGCGAACGGCGCGCTTTATTGACGGCGGTGCGGCGCACGGCCTGACGGGCAGCTTTCTTGGCGGACTTTGTATTAGCCATGGTTAGACACAGTCGGTCGTGAATGAGAGCGCGGCTTATAGGGGTGTCAGGCCCCATCGTCAACGTCGGCCGGTATTTTAGTGCCAGACCGGTCTCGCTTCCCAGATCTTGGACCCAGATCCAGACCGGGTCCTCGTCCAGAGTTTCACTGCACTGTCCGGTCCGTACGAATACCTATCCGGGCGAATACCTATGTGCAGCTAGGCGACGCGCTTGGCGCGGACCGCGTCGTAGCCTGACACCACCGCCGCCCGATCGGCCGCCGGAAACGCCGAGAGCGGCGGCTCCACGCGCGCCCATTGCGGATCGCCGTGAATATGCGCCAGCAGCATCTTGATGCCGGGGACCAGCGGCTTGCCGTTGAACAGATTGCGGATCGTGACCGCTTCCGCAAGCGCTGCGGCATCGCCGGTGCGGAAGGCGCGCGCGCAGAGATCGGCGTTGAGATTGGCGGTCGCCGAAATGCAGCCGGCGAACACGCCGGAGCGCGCCTCCGGCAGCGCCGCCTCGGTCGACGGAAACACCTTGAAGCGCGGCAGGATGCCGGCGGCCTCGCGCGCATAGGCCATGTCGCCGGAGGAATCCTTCAAGCCGACGATGCGCTCGCCGAAAGTATCGAGCAGGCGGCGGATCAGCGCGACATGCCAGGGCAGGCCGGACTGCGCCGGGAAGTGATAGAGATAGATCGGGATCGGCTTCGCCGCGGTCGCGGTCAGGATCGCGTCGATATAGGCGACGAGCCCATCGTCAGGCACGCCCTTATAATAGAACGGCGGCAGCACCAGCGCGCCGGCAAAACCGAGCTCGGCGGCATGTTTGGTCAGCGCGATGGCGTCGGCAGGCGCGGCGGCGCCGGTGCCGACCATCATGCGGTCGAGCGGCAGGCCGCTCGTCGCATAGGCGCTCATCACGCGCTTGCGCTGATCCAGCGAAAACGAGGTCGCCTCGCCGGTGGTGCCGAGCACATTGAGCCCGTCGCAGCCGTTGTCGAGCAGAAAGCGGGCGAGTGCCGTCGAACGCGCGCAATCGGGCTCGCCTTTGGCGTCGACCGCGGTTGCGATGGCGGCGATCACGCCGTGAAGGGTTTTGGTCTCGCTCATGGTCGCACTCATGGTCGCACTCATGGGTTGGCTGCGGATCGGGGGTGGCTTGCGCCGCTTGGTGATCCAGTAAAGCATGCAAGGCCGATGTTCAATCGAGCGCCCAAAGGGGCAAAGCAGGGGGGAGCCGGGACTGGAAATGTCGCAAAGCTTCGATGTCATCATTGTCGGCGCCGGCGCCGCAGGCTGCGTGCTGGCCAACCGGCTGTCGGCGCGTTCGAACTCGAGCGTGCTGCTGCTCGAAGCCGGCCGCGACGTCGTGCCGGGCGCGGAACCGGCCGACGTGCTCAATTCCTATCCGCGCTCTTACTACAACGACGCCTATTTCTGGCCGGGCCTGAAAGTGCATTGGCGGCGCAAGGACAATTCGCCGCTGACCGGATTTTCCCAAGGCCGGCTCCTCGGCGGCGGCTCGAATGTCATGGGCATGGTCGCCTATCGCGGCACGCCGGATGATTATGCCGAATGGCAAGCGCACGGCGCCGCCGGCTGGGGCTGGGACGATGTGCTGCCCTACTACAAGAAGCTCGAAAGCGATTGGGATTTCGACGGCGCGCTGCACGGCAAGGACGGGCCGGTGCCGATCCGGCGCACCAAGGTCGAGGACTGGCCGCGCTTGTCGAAGGCCGTGGACGCTTTTGCGCAAGAGCGCCAAATCCCCTTCGTCGCCGACATGAATGCCGATTTCCGCGACGGCTATGGTCCGGTGCCGATGAGCAATTGGCCGGACAAGCGCGCCTCGGCGCAGACCTGCTATCTCGACGCCGATGCGCGCGCCCGCAACAATCTCACTGTCCTCGCCGAGGCCACGGTCACCGGCCTTATATTCGAAGGCCGCCGCGCCACCGGCGTCACCGTCACGATCGGCGGCGAAACGAAAAAGTTTTCTGGCCGTGAAATCATCGTCGCGCTCGGCGGCATCCATTCGCCGGCTTTTCTGATGCGCGCCGGGATCGGCCCGGCGCCGCCTTGCGCGAGCTCGGCATCGAGGTGAGGGCCGATCGGCCCGGCGTCGGCCAAAATCTCTCCAACCACGCCATCATCTTCATCGGCCTGTTGCAAAAGCCGGGAACGCGGCAGTCGGACACGATCCGCCCGCACCCGATGTCGGCGTTCCGCTATTACCTCCGGCCTGCCCGGGACGCCGCCCCAGGACATCTATATTAATGTGCAGTGCAAAACGTCCTGGAGCCCGCTCGGCCGCCAGGTCGCCAATATCGCCCCGTCGCTGCTCAAGCCGATGGCGCGCGGCCGCGTGTCGCTGGTCTCGGCGGATCCCGCGGCCTATCCGCTGGTCGAGTTCAATTTCACCGGGCATGAGCTCGATCTGCGGCGCTTCATGCTGGGCTTCCGCCGCTGCGTCGAAATTCTCGGGCACGAGGCGGTGCGCGCCATGACGCGGCTGACCTTTCCGGTGAAATTCAACGACCGGCTGCGGCGGCTCAACCGCATCACCGCCGGCAAACAAGATCAAGAGCGCGGCGATCGCGGGCCTGATCGAGGCCGTGCCGCCGCTCGCCGAGCCGATCTTCGCCACGCTCGCCGACCGCCGCGTCGATCTCGCCGCGCTGGTCGCAGGACGACGACGCGCTCGCCGCGCACATTCAGGAAAACGTCGCCGGCACTTTCCATCCGGTCGGCACCTGCCGGATGGGCGCGGCGAGCGACCGCGATGCGGTGACCGATCCGTCCGGGCGCGTCCATGGCTTTGAAGGCGCTGCGCGTGATCGATGCCTCGATCATGCCGACGATCCCGCGCGGCAATACCAATATCCCGACCATCATGGTGGCGGAGAAGCTCGCCGACGCCATGCTGCGGGGACCGCAGTAGGTCGCTATTCGGGCACGCTGACGAAGATCTTGCCGTCGCGCACCGCGACCGGCACCGGCGTCAGCCGCACTGAGGCGTCGCCGGGATGACAGCCGGTGGCGAGATCGAATTCATAGCCGTGCCAGGGGCAGACGATGTGGCGCTGCTTGCCGAAGCGCAGCCCCGCGCTCTTCTTGTCGGGGGTGATGATTTCCTCGACCTGATGAAAGATCTTGCCCTGGCACACCGGACCGCCGGCATGCGGGCAGACGTTCTCGTAGGCCAGCACCTTGCTGCCGGTGCGGAAAATGCCGACTTCGAGATTTTCCAGGGCGAAAACCCGATAGTCCCCATCGGCGATGTCGGTCAGTTTGCCGATCGCGATTTCGTCCGTCGCCATATCTCCCCTCACTCGGTCTGCCTTCTCGCGATGACTTTCATTCGATTCCCGGCGGGCGATGAAACCAGATCGCCACGTCGAACATGTTGAGATCGGCCGCGCGGATCAGTCCGCAGGCCGTGACCACCGTTTCGGTCGCCGTCACGGTGCCGCGCGGGAACGGCGCGACGTCATGGCCGCGCCGCTCGACCTTGGCGGCATAGACCTTCACCGCGGCGGTCAGCACCTGTTGCAAGGTTTTGTCGGAAATGGCGTCCGGCTCGCCGCGCTTGAGCGCGTCGCGCGCAGCGGCGCAAAAGTCACGGTCTTTTGTTGCCGGCTTCTTCGCGCGGCCTAGCGCGGCCTTCGGGCTTGGCTTGGCCGCGGACTTCATCCCGGACTTGGCCCCAGACTTGGCCCCGGGCTTCGCCGCTTTGCGGGCTTTTGGCATCTCGTCAGGCCGTTACCGGCTCGCGAACGCCAGGCACTTTCCTGGATTTGGGCTTGATCAGCTTGTGCTTGGGCACTTCGAGATTGAACAGGCGCGCCGCGTTCATGCCCAAAATATTGCGCTTGGCCTCCTCATCGAGGAACGGCAGCGTGGTGATCGAGGCGGGCAGGTCGAAGTCCCAATGCGGCCAGTCGGAGGCGAACAGAAGCTGCGTCTCGGCCTTGATCGCGTCAAAGGTCGCCTCGGTGAGCTTCAAATTGGAGCGTTCGAGCGGCTGGCTGGTGAAATACATGTCGGCGATGTATTCGCTCGGCCGCCGCTTGAGGAGCGGGGCCTCGGACGACCGCATCATGTATTCGGAATCGAGCCGCTGCATCAGGAACGGCACCCAGGCGAGCCCGCTCTCGATCCACAGCACTTTGAGTTTCGGGAAACGCTCCGGCAGCCCGTTGATGATCCAGTTCGTCATGTGAATGAGGTTGTAATAGACGAACGAGATCGCATGCATGGAGATGAAGCGGTTGCACTGCTGCATCGACTGGTCGCCCCAGTGGAAGCCGGAATGGAACGCGAGCGGCTTTCCGGTCGCCTGGATGGCGGCGTAGAGCGGCATGTAACTGTCGTGGTTGACGGCGCGGAAACGCGTCGAGGTGACCGAATAGCCGATCACGCCCGGCGTATTGGCGTAAGTCTCGACCGCCTTCACGCAGGCCTCGGGATGATTGAACGGCAGATACAGCATCGCCTTGATGCGCGGATCCTGCGGCAGGATTTCCTCGGTGAGCCATTTATTGAAGGCATTGCCGATGACGACTTCCATCTCGATCTGCGGATGCATGCCGAGCACCAGCATCGGGGTCGGGAACACCACCATGTAGTCGATACCCATCGAGTCCATGGCGCGCTGCACCAGCGTCACCTGGGCATGGGTGCGGCCGCCGGGGACCGCTTCGCCAAGCCGCTGCTGATGCGGGATGCGGCCGAACACGTCTTGATAAAGCATGCCCGGCGTGGCGTTGAGCAGCCCCGGCGCGCTGCCGCGCTCCTTGAAGGCCCGCGCCATCTGTTTGTAGACGTCGCTCTCCATGCGATCGACGACTTCGGACCAGAACGCCGTCTCGGTGACATGGGCGTCGACGTCGACGATGAAATAGTCGTGCGCTTTGGCATCCTTGGTGGCGTGAGCGAGGATGTCCCGGGTGTCGGTGAGGTTGTTGATCTTCGGCAGTTCGCTGACGGCCGGCGGTTTTTTGCCGTTCTTGTCGCCGTTCTTGTTGCCGTTCTTGTGCAGGCGTGCTTACCGTTTCCGTTGCGCGGCATTTTCTTCAACATCGGCTTCCTCCGCCATTGCAGCGGGCGCGTTGCGCGCCTCGGCATTTGCTGAAATCCTAGCAGGAATCGGCGCGGAAAACATGCGCCTCCTCCGCATTTGACCCTGCGCGGAAGCCGATGTTAGCGTTTCACGTCCATCTCTGCGGTTCGGAGCGGATGCAACAGGCTCGTGGCCGCTCAATGAAGCTTCCGCCCTTCGAATACGCCTGCCCGACCAGCATTGCCGAGGCTGTCGCACTCCTCGCCGCGCATGACGGCGAAGCCAAGCCGCTCGCCGGCGGCCAGAGCCTCGTGCCGATGCTGGCCTTTCGGGTCGCGGCGCCGGCGCTCCTGGTCGATCTGCGCAAGCTTTCGGAACTGCGGCAGATCAAGGTCGGGGAGGGCGGGGTGACGCTCGGCGCCATGGTGCGCTGGGGCGACATCCTTAAGGACGCGCGGCTGCCCAAGGCGCATCCGCTTCTGGTCGCGGCCGTCGGACACGTCGCGCATTATCAGATCCGCAATCGCGGCACCGCCGGCGGCAGCCTTGCCCATGCCGATCCGGCGGCCGAGATGCCGGGCATCGTCGTCACCTGCGAGGCAACGATCGCCGTCATCGGCAAAGCCGGCGAGCGCGTCATCGCGGCCGCGGATTTTTTCCAAGGCCCGCTGATGACCGCGCTGAAGGCCGACGAGATCATCACCGAGATCCGCTTTCCGGCCTGGCCGGCCGGCCGCCGTTTCGGCTTTGCGGAATTCGCCCGCCGCCGGGGCGACTTTGCGCTCGCGGCGGCGGCTTTGTTCTACGACGAGGATGACGAGGGCAAAGCGCGCAATGCTCATGTCGGCGCCATCGGGGTCGCCGACGCGCCGCTGCGGCTCGCGGCCGTCGAGAATGTCCTCAACGGCCGCAAGATCGACGACGACGGTCATCGCCAGGCCGAAGCCGCGGCGTCGGCCGCGGTCGATCCGTCCGACGACATCCACGCCACCGGCGCCTATCGCAAGACGCTGATCGGCGTCATGGTCGAGCGCGCCCTGCGCAGCGCCGCCGCGTAGCTTGAACCCCGGCGGCTCTCCGCGCGACTATCGACCATGCCCCATCGTGTCGGGTTTGCCGGGTCTCTTGTTGCGGCCGCGCTGGCGGTCCCGCTGCTGCTGCCGTCGCTCCGGCCTGCCGCGGCGGCGGAGCCGAGCTTCGCCTGCGCCGGGACTTTGACGCCGACCGAAGCCGCCATCTGCAAGGACGGCGATCTCGCGGCGCTCGATCGCGCACTGGCCACAGCCTTCAAGAGCAAGCTCGACGCGATCGCGGCCGGAACCGGCCATGAAACGCTCTGGAACGGTTCATGCGGACGATGACGATCGCGACTCCATCGTCATCACGCAGAAAGCCTGGCTCGCCCATCGCAACGAATGCGGCGCCGACAAGCCTGCATCCGCAAGGCCTATGCGGTGCGGACCGGCGCGCTGACCGCGGGGCCGAATACCCCGGACACGCCGTGCCGCGATACCGTCGGCGCCAAACAGGCGGCGGTCTATGTCAAACAGTGCCTTCAGGTGGCAACGGAAACGCATCCGCCCTGCAATGCCGACAATACCTGCGAGCTGATGATCTCGCACAACATCAACCGGTGCGCCTTCTTGGGTGACGGAACCGTGCCGAAGTTCTGCGCCACCTTGCCGAAGCCCAATTAGCCGATCGCACAGGTTAGCCGTAGGTCGGCACGAACAGCTTCTCGACCGGAATGGCTTCGGGAATCAGGCCCTGCTCGACCATGTAAGTGACCAGCGCCTCGAGCGTCGGCCGGTTCGGCTCGACGCCATAGGGCCAGCAATCGCCGCCGAACATATCGTCGATCTCGGCGACGTCGTCCGGCAGCCATGGCAGCATGTAGCGCAGCGTGCCGGAGAAGCGCATTTTCTCCCAGGCCCGGTCCTTCGCCGCGTTGAAGGCGTTGTAGAGGCTCGTCGCCACGAACGGATTGCGCTCGTAGACGTCGTTGCGGATGACGATCAGGTGCATGATCGGGAAAATCTTGGTGCGGCGGAAATAATCCTTTTCGCGCGCCCGGTAGTCGGGGAAGAGCCGCACCACGTCGGGGTGGCGGTTGCAGCGCGCGCGGCAGGTTCGAGCCGATAATGGCCTGGATCTCGCCGGCTCTCGAGCAGCTCGCTCAGCGACTTGCCGCTTTGGTTCGGCGTGATCTTGACCGGCTTGAGCATCGGCATGACCGACGGATTGCCATAGGCGCCGGCCTCGTTGACCGCGCCCTGGACCCATTCGATGCCGGAAAGATCGACGCCGAGGTCGTGCTGCATGAGGCCGCGCACGAACAGCGCCGCGGTCTGGGTGTAGAGCGGCACGCCGATCCGCTTGCCGGCGAGATCTTTCGCGGACGTTAACGAATTTGCGGTTTACGACGATGAAGCCGTGGCGGAACACCCGCGAGACAAAGACCGGCAGCGCCACATAAGGCAGCTTCTTGGCGGCGAACCGGCTGATGAACTCCGAGCTCGACATCTCGCAGGCGTCGAATTCCAGCCGGCTGTTCATGCGGTCGAAAATCTCGCCGCGGATTGTCCATGACGACGAAGTTGAGGTCGATGCCATCGGCTTTGATCTCGCCGGTATGCAGGGCGAGCACGCGGTCATAGAGGCCGCAGGCGAAGGTGATCGGCAGAGCAGTCATTGCTGCACCTGTTGCGAGGATTTCGAGGACGGAGCGGCGCAGCTATCACACACCGCGGCGCTCTCGTCATCATGAGCGACCGGCGAGACGCGCGCCGCAAAGCACGTTGAAGCGAGACCTTTTGCGTCGTGCGCCGAGCCTTGCGGCGCTCACGCGCGGGCGCGCCGCGGAAAAAACTTCAAAAATTTTTAAGCTCGTGTGTCGTTTTTTCTTGCAATGCATTTCTAATGCGCCTATTTGCCGCTCGCCCAAATTCGCACGTGCCTGTGGCCGTGTGTCGATCGGTAGGCATCCGGACAAGAGGCCGGACAGTCGCCTGAGGTTGAAGCCGGACGTTCTAGGCTTTCAACCTCACTACGTGATCGGCAGCCGGAGGCGAAACCGGCGCACCCCGCGCTCAACGGGGGACGCGGCTTAAAGCAACGACGGAGCGGGCTTTTTTGGTCTCGTTGGCTGTCCAAAGGTCAACACCGAAGAGGCTTGTCCATCTTGTCTTGCCGGCCGTGCGGAACGGGTTCTCCCGCTCCAATCCAAGGCAGCATCTACGGCTTAAGAGCCGCGCGCCTGCACCGTGTCCCCAACGCACGGTTCGGCGCCAGAGCCATTTAGCCGTTGACGCCGGTTCCTCGCGCGCAAGCGCGGGCGGCCGAACTTCAACGCCGGGCCGCACAGCTCCGCAAGAGCTGGGCCCCTTGAACCTGGATGAAGGAGCGACTCCGATGACCGAGCGCATCCACGACTTTTTGCGCCGCCGCCGCGAAGACGGGCAGGACGATGGTCCGTGCCTGGTCGTCGATCTCGACGTCGTCCGCGACAACTATCAGACCTTTGCCAAGGCCTTGCCGGACAGCCGGGTGTTCTACGCCGTGAAGGCGAACCCGGCGCCGGAGCTCTTGTCGCTTCTGGCCGCGCTCGGCTCCTGCTTCGACACCGCTTCGGTCGCCGAGATCGAGATGGTGCTCGCGGCCGGCGCCGCGGCGGATCGCATCTCCTTCGGCAACACCATCAAGAAGGAGCGCGACATCGCCCGCGCCTTCGCGCTCGGCGTCCGCCTGTTCGCGGTCGACTGCAAGGCCGAGGTGGAGAAGATCGGCCGCGCCGCGCCCGGCGCCAAAGTGTTCTGCCGCTTCCTGTTCGGCTGCGCCGGCGCGGAATGGCCGCTGTCGCGCAAGTTCGGCTGCGACCCGGACATGGCGGTCGAGGTGCTCGACCATGCCCAGAAGCTCGGTCTCGAGCCCTGCGGCGTGTCGTTCCATGTCGGCTCGCAGCAGCGCCGCACTGCGGCCTGGGACGAGGCGCTCAAGACGGCGGCGGCGATCTTTCGCGCCTGCGCCGAACGCGGCATGAACCTGACGATGGTCAATCTCGGCGGCGGGTTTCCGACCAAATACCTGCGCGAAGTGCCGGCGGTGCAGGCCTATGGCCGTTCGATCTTCAAGGCGCTGCGCAAGCATTTCGGCAACCGCATCCCGGAGACCATCATCGAGCCGGGCCGCGGCATGGTCGGCAATGCCGGCGTGATCGAGGCCGAAGTCGTGCTCGTCTCCAAGAAGAGCGAGCAGGACCAGGCGCGCTGGGTCTATCTCGACATCGGCAAGTTCGGCGGGCTGGCCGAGACCATGGACGAGTCGATCCGCTACCCGATCAAGACGCCGCGCGACGGCGACGAGGTCGGCCCTTGCGTGCTCGCCGGCCCGACCTGCGACAGCGCCGACGTGCTCTACGAGAAGCGGCCTTACGATCTGCCGGTCAGCCTTGAGATCGGCGACAAGGTCCTGATCGAAGGCACCGGCGCCTATACCGCGACCTACGCGGCGGTGGCCTTCAACGGCTTCGCACCGCTGCGCACCTTCCACATCTGACCCCTCTGGCTCCGGCGAGCCCACCCTAACCCTCCCCCGCAGGCGGGGGAGGGCAGGGGGGGCGCCGAGCGCAACGGCCGAAAGGAGCGGATCAATGGTGACCATTCGGGAAGAAAAAATCGCGGACGTCGCGGCGCGCGAGGCGCTGCTCGACCTGGCCTATGGCGCGTGCCGTTTCACCAAGACCTCGGAGCGGCTGCGCGAAGGCCGCCGGCCGGCGGATGGGCTGTCGCTGGTCGCGACCGATCGCGGCCGCGTCGTCGGCACCGTGCGGCTCTGGCATGTCGCCGCCGGTCCGGGCCGCTCAGCGCTCCTGCTCGGCCCGCTCGCGGTGCATCCGGATTATCGCAACCGCGGCATCGGCACGACGCTGGTGCGCCGCGCCATCGCGCGCGCGCGGCTTGCCGGCCACCGCGCCATTCTTCTGGTCGGCGATGCGCCCTATTACGGCCGTTTCGGCTTTTCCGCGGCGCAGACCGGCGATCTGTGGATGCCCGGCAGCTTCGAGCGCGACCGGCTGCTTGGCGCTGGAACTCAAGCCGGCGGCGCTCGCCGGCGCACGCGGCATGATCGGCGCCACCGGGGAGCTTGAACCAAGCCGGACCTCAACGCACTGATCGCGGCAAATGGCGGCGCGCGTCACGCTACTGTACAACGCGCCGCCTAGAGCATGATCCTCAAAGTTTCAGACCCCGATCGCATTGAATTGGATCGGGGTCTGAAGCAATCAATCATCCATTCAATCCATTCGCTCTGGAGTAGCGATAATGACCGCATGGCCCGTTCATGGACGTATCACCGGCCCCATCGTCATGGTCGGTTTCGGCTCGATCGGCAAAGGCACGCTGCCTCTGATCGAGCGGCATTTCGAATATGACAAATCCCGCTTCGTGGTCATCGACCCCGAGGATAAGGACCGCAAGCTCCTTGACGATCGCGGCATCCGCTTCATCCACGAGGCGGTCACGCGCGACAATTACCGGAAGCTTTTGGGTCCGCTCCTGACCGAAGGCGGCGGTCAGGGTTTCTGCGTCAACCTCTCGGTCGACACGTCCTCGGTCGACATCATGCAGTTCTGCCGCGAGATCGGCGCGCTCTATATCGACACCGTGGTCGAGCCCTGGGCCGGCTTCTATTTCGATTCCAAGCTCGGCCCGGAGCAGCGCTCGAACTACGCGTTGCGCGAGACCGTGCTCGCGGCGCGCCGCAAGACGCCCGGCGGCACCACCGCCGTATCCTGCTGCGGCGCCAATCCCGGCATGGTGTCCTGGTTCGTCAAGCAGGCGCTCCTCAATATCGCCGGCGATCTCGGTCTGAAATTCAAGGAGCCGAAGACGCGCGAGGACTGGGGCAAGCTCGCCAAGAAGGCCGGCGTCAAAGGCATCCATATCGCCGAGCGCGACACCCAGCGCGCCAAGAAGCCGAAGCCGATCGAGGTTTTCGTCAACACCTGGTCGGTCGAAGGCTTCCTGTCGGAAGGCATGCAGCCGGCCGAGCTCGGCTGGGGCACGCATGAGAAGAAGCTGCCGAAGAACGGCTTCAAGCACAAGATCGGTTGCCAGGCGGCGATCTACCTGACGCAGCCCGGCGCCAATACGCGCGTGCGCTCGTGGACGCCGACCGCCAAGGCGCAATACGGCTTCCTGGTCACGCACAACAAGTCGATCTCGATCGCCGACTACTTCACGCTGCGCGACGGCCGCAAAGTCGTCTATCGGCCGACCTGTCACTACGCCTATCACCCGTGCAATGACGCGGTGCTGTCGCTGCACGAACTGTTCGGCCAGGCCGGCGAACGCCAGCCGGCGATCCACATTCTCGACGAGCACGAGATCGAAGACGGCATCGACGAACTCGGCGTGCTGCTCTACGGCCACAAGAAGAACGCCTATTGGTACGGCTCGCAATTGTCGATCGACGAGACCCGCGAAATCGCGCCGTATCAGAACGCCACCGGCTTGCAGGTGACCTCGGCCGTTCTCGCCGGCATGGTATGGGCGCTGGAAAACCCGAAGGCCGGCATTGTCGAAGCCGACGAGATGGATTTCCGCCGCTGTCTCGAAGTGCAGATGCCCTATCTCGGGCCGGTGATCGGCGCTTACACCGACTGGACGCCGCTCAAGAGCCGGCCCGGCCTGTTCAAGGAGACCTTGGACAAGGACCCGTGGCAGTTCACCAATGTCTTGGTGGGCTGATTTTCAAATATGCCACGCAGAAGCGGGCGCCGCCGCAAGCTCGGCGCCCGTTTTGTTTCAATTTGCCGCCCGATCGTGCCTGCCGCGCGCTGCCTCGATGTGGCCTTGCAGGCCCATCATGCCGACCGCGCCGACGACGACGTCCTTGCCGATCACGTAAGTCGGCGTGCCGGTGGCGCCGACGGCGCCGGCAAGCTTCATGTCTTCGCTGAGAGTGGCATTGACCTCATCGCTCGCCAGGTCGGTTGTGAGCCGGTCCATGTCGAGACCCTGGTCCTTGGCTGCGGCGATCGCTTTTTCTTTTGTCGCCGGTCCCGGGTTGCCGAGCAGCTCCTGATGAAAGGCGAGATATTTCTGGCCGCCCGGATCCTGCATGCGCACCGCGACGGCGACGCGGGCGGCGTCGACCGAGCCCGGTCCGAGGATCGGAAACTCTTTCAGCACGATTTTCAATTTGGTGTCGGCCTTGAGCAGGCTGAGCATGTCCGGCAGCGCGCGTTTGCAATAACCGCAATTGTAATCGAAGAACTCGACCAGAGTGACATCGCCGTCGGGATTGCCGAGCGTCACTTGATGCGATGACGCGAACAATTGCTCGGCATTGCTCGCGACGTCGGCGCTGTGATCCGGCGGCGCCGGCAATGCCCCCGGCGCGGACGGCGGATTGGTGCCGCTTGTGGCATTCGCGCCGGCGCTGACCGCGGCGCGCGACCGCAGCATTTGCGCGAGGATCGCGCCCATCGCTTCGGGGTGCTTGAGCATGTAATCCCTGGCGGCCTGCCCGACTTCGTCGGGATGCGTCGCGAGATAATCTTTTACGACGCCTTCGATCGCGC
Organism: uncultured Alphaproteobacteria bacterium; assembly: GCA_963761595.1. Taxonomy (GTDB): domain Bacteria; phylum Pseudomonadota; class Alphaproteobacteria; order Rhizobiales; family Xanthobacteraceae; genus BOG-931. The sequence continues at coordinate 342,526 of CAVXHE010000014.1, read as the reverse complement.
CGCGCAGATCCTGTGCGGCCTGTGTATCTTGTGGGTTGTCCTGCGCAGCATTTTGCGGATCTTGCGCTCGGCTCGCCGGCGGCGCGAGCAGCATCGCTCCGGCAAGGATCGCGGCAAGGATCGCGGTTCTGACAAAATGGTTCATTGCACGCTCCATCGCTTCAAATTTCTCGCTATCGGTGGAATAGGCCGCCGCCGCCAATAGGGCCGCGGAAAATCGGACCGCCTCGCGGCACAATGGGGCCGGGCCGTCGCGGAATAATGATCGGCGGTCCCGCGGGTCTGCCGGGCACAACGAGGCGCGGCGGCGGTCCGGTGCGGACGCAATCGCCTTGGGAATTGCGCGTTTCGCCTTCCGGACACCGCTTTGGCGCCGGCACGCAATTGCCTCGGTCGTTGAGCACCTCGCCCGGGCCGCAGTTAACTTTCCTGATCGGCACACAGACGCCGTCGCTGTTGCGCTCCTCGCCGCTCGGACACGGCGGCGGGGTCTTCGGCGGCGGCCCGCAGACGCCACGATCATTACGCACCTCGCCGGGCGGACAGTTTGTCGAGCGGATCGGCTCGCAGACACCGCGATCGTTGCGGACCTCGCCCGGCGGACATGCCGACGTCGGGACCGGCGCGCAGGCGCCATTGGCATCGCGGAACTGGCCGGGTGGGCAGGACGGGGTTGGGGTCGTGGCCGGCGTGCAATTGCCGTTGACGTCGCGGATCTCGCCCGGCGCGCAGGGACGCTGGCTGACATTGCAGGACTTGCCGTCGGCGCTGACATAGCGGGCGTTGCAGCACGAGCCGTCCGGCATTTTCGTATAGCCGGGCGCGCAGGCCGCGAGCGGAATGATCACCTTGCAGATCTTGCGGTTATTTGGATCGACCGGGCCCGGGCAGCATTCGCCGCTCGTTGTCACATTCGCGGGCGGGCAGCATTTGCCGCTCGCGGTCGGAATGCCTGATGCGCAGCATTGCGGCCCGATCGGAATGATGACGATCTTTTCGCACTGGCTCTTGTTCGGACCGCTCGGAGCCTGTCCGGCGGGGCAGCAGATTCCCGTCGAGGTCAGTTTGCTGGCGAGGCAGCACGAATTGCCGGTCGAGACATAGCCGGGCGCGCAACAATTCGGCGTGCCGGTGACGCAGGTCGGCGGCTTTGGTGTCGGCGTCGGACATTGGCCGTTGACCAGCGGCCCGCTGCAGCATGCCGCCGCACCGCCTGCGCCGTTGTAGACTTGATTGCTCGGGCAACAGAAATTGCTCGGCCCGATCGGCGTTTGCCCGGGCTGGCAGCTCGAATTCGAACAGGCTCCTATTCCCGTGATCGAGGTGACGGAGCAGCATTGGCCGTTCACGAGGACATTCGGCGGCTGACAGCTTGACCCACAGCTATTGCTGCCGCGCACCCACACTTGATTGGGCTGGCACGGCGGCGTGCCAGGCGGACCACAGATCAGATAGGGCGGACATTTCGGTTCTTTCCCGGACGGCGGCGTTGGTGGGGTGCCGGGGGGTGGCGGCGGAGCCGGCGACGCGCCCGGGGTGGCGGGGCGGAACCCGCTCGGGACGCCCATCGGCGGCGCACCGACCGGCGGGGCCAGCATGGATGGCGCCGGCGAACACAGGCGCTCGATCGCGATGTCGCCCATATGCCCGCGCGCGGCAGGGTCGTCGTATTCGTCGTTGTCGTCGATGAAGAAGCTGTAGAGCGGCGGCTCGTCGTCATGCCTGATGCGCCATGTGCCGTTGCCTTGCAGGCCGTTCACATCCAACGGGCCAGACTTGCCGAGCTGCGCGGCGAGCGCGGCATCGGACGGATGACGCAAATCTTCGCCGGTCGTCCACATGAAGCCGCCGCACGAGCCGAGCACGATCTCGCCGTTGCGGTCGTAATTGTAGCCGATCGCAACGCCGCCATTGCCGTTGCGGAACTCGCCCGGGAATCCGATTGCGTATTCGTCGGGCTGCTTGTTGCCAGATGCGCTGTCCGCGCGCCGTGGTGCCGATCACGGTGAAGCGCAACACGCGGCCGATCGCCGGAACGGCCAGCGCCTCGAAATCGAACGCGCCAGTTGTTGCCGGCCGTTCGGCAAGAAATATGCGGCCTTGTTCGTCGAATGTAATTCTTGAAATTTCGCTCGGACCGGTGCCGCTCGGCACGGCGACTTCGATCTGCGCATCGCTGCCGAATGAGCCGTCGGCAATGAGGCCGATCGACCAGATCTGCAATCCCGCGGCAACGGCGTAGTAGAGCCGGTGCTGATAGACGGCGAGCCCGAAAATCAGCCGCTCCGGCGCCGCATAGGGCCAGGTCGGCGGCTGCGTCGAGTCGAATTGCGGGCTAGTGACATCGATGCCGGGCTGCGCGTTCCATGGCACCGGCGGCAGCCCGACCGCGCCGCGTCCGGTGACGCCATGATCGTAAGTGCCGCGATCGGTGCCGTCGGGCGCAAAGCGATGAATGAGGCCGGTCTCGCGGTCGGCGACGAACAAGGATTTTGAATCCGGATCGTAAGCGAGCCCGCCCAGCGCGGGTCCGGAATTGGCGCGGCCGTTCGTGGCGACATTGGCGAACAGACTCACCTGGCCGTTGACGCCGTTGATCTTCCAGATCGATCCATGCCCACTTTGCTGGCCGCCTTGCGGACCCCACAGGCCGGGCATGAAGCTCGCATTGGGCGCGCCGGCCCGGATGTGTTGCGGCTGGCCGTCCGTCCCCGGCGCGACGATCGGCAGACCATAGGCGGACGTCGCTGCTGCGTAGATATTGGGCGGTTCGCTGTCGTCGATTGCGACGCCGAACACTTGCCCGATCTGTGCGGCACTGAAGGTGAAAGGCTTCGGCGCGCCGACGAGCTGCGCCTGTGGCAGTCCGCCCATGTGCCGAAGGTCGACGATGCGCAGCGACGGACCGTTGAGATCGATGAAAGTTTTCGTGTTGGGATCGACACCTGGCGCGATCTGAATCGGCGGCAGCACGCCGGAGAAACTGGTCACGGCGGCATTGCCGGCCACGTAGACGGCCGTCGACGCCTGCTGCGCCGTGAGTGCGGTGGGGCAGATCGACACGAACGCGACGGCGAAAATTGCAGAGCAAAACCGGATGATGCGCAAGCCAATGAAGCGAGAGCCGATGATGCGCCAGTCATGGCGGCCAAACGGCAAACGATTTTTTTTCTGTGCCATGACTGATTATTGAATTGGGCTAGGTCCCACGCAGCTTCCGTTTACTGGTCGCGTTCCCGGCGGGCAGCATTGGCCGCAAGCCGATACCTGGCTGGGATCGCAACAGGCGCCGTCGGGCGTCATGCCTTTGGTCGGGTCGGAACAGGGCGTGACGCATTTGCCGACGCTGCTGAGCCGGGTTTGTCCCGGCGGGCAATTCGGCGGCGGGCACATGCCAAAGAGCGCATTGGAGGAAAGATTGGCGACTTCGTTGGTGGTGCCGTCGCAGATGCAGACGGGGACGCCGTTCACCAATTTGCCGGACGGATCGGCATGCGTCTTCGGCGGGCAGGCGCATGAGAAGACGTACCAGCCGGCACAGCCGTCACAGCCGTTGATGGTGTTTTCGAGAGGATCGGGCGTCCACGTTGGCACCATCGGCTTCGGGCAGAAACAATAGGCAATGCCTCCGCAATTGCCGGTCGCAACCGAAACCTCCGTACCGGCGGCTGTGACGGTCTGCTGTGCGGGATAATAGGGCGAAATGTTTTGAACCGTATTGCTGCCGGGGTCGTAGCCCTGAACGATTGTTGTTGTTCCGTTGGCTCCCGATCCGTAGCAAAAGCCGTATTTGTTCGGATCGGGATTGTTACCCGCCGAAGCGCATTGCGAATTTTGCAAATACGAGCAGTTCGCCACGACTGGCGGCGGCGGCGTGCAGGTGCAGGAATTGCCGAAATTCATGACCTGGCACAGGCCTTGTTCAAACTCTTGCCAGCAGGCGGCCAAGCCAGAAATGGCTTGATCGGCGCCTTGTTCGAGCGAGCAGGCGCATTGCGCGACGCTCAGCGGATCGCCGAGGCCGTTGAGTGCGTCGAGAATTGATCCTGTAACGTCCGAGGGAATCCCGGCGCTGCCCAGCGCGGATTGAATCTGGCCGATATCGCCGGCCACGGTGTTCACTGTGTTGCAGAAATTATCGACCGAACCTTGGTTGGTCGCAGCCGCCGCGGTTCCAAGCCCGGCGGCTATTCCGGCCGCGGCGCCACAGCCGACACCGTCCTCACACGCTGCCGCGCAGGGGCCGGAGGTGAGCGATCCGATCGTCTGAACCAGGCCATTGACAATATCGCCGATGCTGCAGCCAGGGTTGGCCCGTGCCGGCGCGACGGACGAAAAAATTACTGTCGCCGCGCACAACGCGGCGACCCGTGCTGATGCAATACGCCCGCCTCTTGTTCTGACCGTCGCCATTGGCCAGCCGTGAGTGCAAGTCGCGCTGCCTCCTCAACCCTCAAACAAAGGCTACACCTGCGTTCATCCGTGCACAATCGCGAAGACCGGAAAAGCCGCGCCGCAGACCGCTCGGTTTTGTTTCAAAAACCTCGCCGTAGCGGTTGCGCAATACCTCACTTCAGCCGCTTCGCCGCTTCCTGGATCATGCTGAGATCGGAATGTGCTTTGACGTCGAAGCTCGCATTGATGAAACCGAGATCCTTGGTCATGTCGACGTTTTTTTGCAGCGCATCGAGATTCGGCAGCATATTCGGATCGCGATAGTAATCGTCCTTGGTATAGAGCCAGCCGAAGTGATCGGCCGGCTGTTTGGTGAGCTGCGCAGCGATGTCGGCGACCGCATCGTGGTTCTTGGGGTCGAGATACCAGTGCACGATGCGCAGCGAGTCCTCGAGAAAATCGACCAGCTCGGCGCGATGCGCATCGATGAAGGGTTTGCGCGCCGACCACATGACGAATTGCGAAAGGCCGATCGCGTCGCGCATGTCGAATAGTTTCGTGGCGATCTTTTTCAGCTCGGGATCGAGCGAGAACGGCCGCACCGCCGGGATCAGGTCGACTTTCTTTTCCGCCAGCATCGCACGCATCGCGGGGAACGGCGCCTCGATGATCGTATAGTCGCGGTTGGCCTCGAGCCCGTGCTTGCGCAGCATGGCGCGCATGGCGACGTCGACGCCGGAGCCGGCGGCATTGGTGGCGACGATTTTGCCCTTGAGGTCCTCGACCTTCTTGATCGGCCCGTCGGCGAGCACGTCGAATTCGTTGCTGTAATAGCCGGCATTGCCGTCCTGGAAATCGTCGGAGATCACCCGGATATCGTCCATGCCGGCATTGCCGATCGCGATCGGCAGTGTGGAAAACGCGAGGTTGCCGATTTCCAGCTCGTTGTTGGCGATCGCCGTGATCATCGGCGGCGTGCCGGCATAGCGGACGGCCTCGAATTGGTAGGACTTGCCGAAATGGACGGCGAGGTCCTTCTTCTGCACCCAGACCGAGGCCCAGTTGGCGAGCGGCGCCACCCAGGCGCCGCGGATTTTCAGCGGGTCCGCGTGCGCCAAACCGATGTCAAAAGCGGCGATGCCAAACGCCAAAACCGCGGCGCTTGCCAGTACGATCGTCCGACGCATGCTGATCCCCCCAGTCGGCCGCGGGTGGTGCTCGATCCCCGTCAGCCGTTCGGGCAATTGTGGGCGGAAACCGCGATGGGGCGCAAGTCTCCGGCTTGCCGCAGGTCGATGCATGCCGGCTATCGTCGAGCCTGGCTTTGTGCGGGCGCAATTCACGATCCCGTTAAGCACAAGCGTGTCATTTCGAGTTTACCGCCGCGACCGGTAACGAGCGGCCAATAGCGAGCAGCCAGGAGCGCGCAGCATTGCGCTCCAAGAGGGGACATGGGCGATATGAACGACAGCAAGACCAAATCCGTTGCGGCAACAAAAACAGCTCAAGCTTTGCCCGGCCAGATCGCGCTGGTGTTCCAGGGCGGCGGGGCGCTCGGCGCATATCAGGGCGGCGTCTATCAGGCGCTGCACGAGGCCGGCATCGAACCGGATTGGGTGATCGGCACCTCGATCGGCGCCATCAACGGCGCCATCATCGCCGGCAATGAGCCCGGCCGGCGGCTCGAGCGCCTGCGCGAATTCTGGGACCGGATGGAGCGCAAATCGCCGTGGCACGGTGCGCCCGCTCCCTTCGCGCAAACGCCCTTTGCTCTGCCGTTTGCCCAGCCGCTCGCGCTGTTGGGCGGCAATATCGCCGCGCAGATGATGACGATTTTCAGCGGCGTCACCGGCTATTTTTCGCCGAACCGGGCGCTCGCCTTTGGCCTGAATGCCGCGGTCGGCGTCGAGCAAGCCGGCTTTTATACGATCGATGCGTTGCACGAGACGTTGGGGAGCCTCATCGATTTTAAGCACATCAATGCCAATCAACCGCGCTTGACCGTCGGCGCGGTCAATGTGCGTTCCGGCAAGATGCACTATTTCGACAGCCGCGATATGCCGCTCACGCTCAATCATGTGCTGGCGTCCGGCGCCCTGCCGCCGGCGTTTCCGGCGATCCGCATCGACGGCGATCCCTATTGGGACGGCGGCATCTATTCCAACACGCCGGTCGAAACCGTGTTCGACGATTATCCGCGGCGCGATTCCGTCGTGTTCACGGTGCAGGTGTGGCACGCGGCGGGGCCCGAGCCGGAATCGGTCTGGCAAGTGCTCAACCGCCAGAAAGACATTCAATATGCCAGCCGCACCGACAGCCACATCATGCGTCAGGAGCATATTCATCAGCTCCGCCATATCGTGCGCGAACTGGTCCGCCGGATGCCGGAGGAGCAGCGCGAAACGCCGGAAGTGAAGGAAATGGCGGGCTATGGCTGCGGCACCATGATGCACATCGTGCGGCTCAACGCGCCGCGGCTCGATCATGAAGATCATTTGCGCGATATCGACTTCACCAGCGCCGGCATCCGCGCGCGTTGGCAGGCCGGTTATGCCGACACCATGCGTACGGTCGATCGCCGGCCGTGGCAGAAGCCGATCGATCCGATGATGGGCGTTGCGGTCCACGACCCCGAGGTAGAGACTGCGCTCGGCGGGTGATCGTCATTTTTGTTTGGCGCTGACGGGCGGTCATACGGGTCATGCCAAATCCACCCTTTCACACCATCGCCGAAACTCCGTCGACGGACGATCCGTCGTTGCATCGCGTTTTGATCGTTGGCGGCGGCGCCGGCGGCTTGCGGCTTGCCTCGCTGCTCGGCGCCAAGCTCGGGCGCCGTCACAAGGCCTCGATCACGCTGCTCGAGAGGTCGCGCATCCATGTGTGGAAGCCGCTCTTGCACGAAGTGGCGTCGGGATCTCTCGACAGTGAAACGGATTCGCTCGAGCTCATCGCCCATGCGCGGTATCGGCACTATCGCTACCGCATCGGCGCCATGGTCGGTCTCGATCGCGCCAAGCGGCAAGTTCATGTCGCGCCCAGCGTCGATGAAGACGGACAAACCATCATCCCGCCGCGCGTGCTCGGCTACGATACGCTCGTCGTTGCGGTCGGCAGCATGTCGAACGATTTCGGCACGCCGGGCGTCGGCGAATATGCCATCACCCTCGACACGCTCGATCAGGCGGCGCGCTTCAACCGCCGCATGATCAACGCCTGCCTGCGCGCCAACGCACAATACGAGCCGCTCAAGCCCGGACAATTGCATGTCGCGATCATCGGCGCCGGCGCCACCGGCGTCGAATTGGCGGCCGAATTGCATAAATCGATGCGCGATCTGGTGTCCTACAATCTCGACCGCATCGGCCTCGACATGCAGATCAAGATCGAGCTGATCGAGGCGGCGCCGCGAATCCTGCCGGCACTGCCGGAAAGCCTTGCCGCTTCCACGGCGGAGGTGCTGCGCGGGCTCGGTGTCAATATCCGCACCGGGCAGCGCGTCATGGAAGTGCGCGCCGGCGAGGTCGTGCTCGACGGCGGCGAAGTCGTGCCGGCCGAGCTGATCGTCTGGGCCGCCGGCATCAAGGCGCCGGATTATTTGCGCGGTCTGGACGGGCTTGAAACCGACCGGATCAACCGCCTCGTGGTGCGGCCGACGCTGCAGACGACCAAAGACGACGATATCTTCGCCATCGGCGACTGCGCCAACTGCATTTTGCCGGGCATGAAGGATCCGCTGCCGCCGACCGCCCAGGTCGCGCATCAGCAGTCAGGCTTCATGATCAAGGTCGTCAACAAAAGGCTGCGCGGTGAGCCACTGCCGAATTTCAAATATCACGATCGCGGTTCGCTGATATCGCTCGCCGATTACGACACGTTCGGTATCGTGTTCAACAACGTGAAGCTGCAGGGCCTGATCGCGCGCTGGGCCTATCGGGCGCTGCACAAAAGACACTTGCAGGCGCTGCACGGCAATTTCAAAGTCGCGCTGGATTCGCTTGTCCACGCCATCACCCGGCGCACCGAGCCGCGGATCAAGCTGCATTGAATGATTTTACGAGCGGTCGGCAACCTCGGCGTGCCAGACCAGAAGCCGGCGCCGAACCATCGCCATGGCCTTGATCAAAATGTAGCCGACGACGGCGATCTCGACGATGCCGGCGAATACGCCGGGCGAATTGGCGTAGCGCGACGCCGTCATCATGGCGCCGCCGAGGCCATAGCCGCCCATCGCCATCTCGGCAATGATCGCGACAATGAGCGCGATCGGCAGCGCGACCTGAAGCCCGGTCATGATTTGCGGCAGCGCCGCCGGCAGGATGATCTGCCACATCATCTCGCGCTCGCTCGCGCCCATATTGCGGCCCGACCAGATCAATTCCTTGTCGACGCTGGCGATGCCGGCGAGTGTTGCCGTCACCACCGGGAAAATCGCGTCGAACACCACCATCGAGATTTTGGAGACGTCGTAGAGGCCGAGCCACAGAATGATGATCGGCAGGAACGCGACCTTCGGCATCGGAAAGCCGACCGAGATCAGCGGATCGAAGAACCAGCGAAAAATCTTGCTGCGCGACATCAAAGCGCCGAGCACGATGCCGCCGATCGCGGCAATGGCGAAGCCGGTCAGCGCCCGATACATGGTCAGCCCGAGATTGATCCACAGATCGCCGTGCACGGCGTCGCCATAGATGCGCTCCGCGACGACGGAAAACGCCGGCAGCATGAACGGCGTCACCTTGCCGCTCTTGGCGAACAGCTCCCAGGCGACGAGCAGCAAAAGGATCGAGGAAATGCCGGCGCCGCGCCGGAAAATATCGTCGAAGCGGCGCAATGCATCCTGTGAAATATCGGCTTGCGCCTGCGCCAGCGTGGTCTGATGTTCTACTCCCGCCATCGCAGCAGCCTTTGCATGAGAAGCTGATAAAGCCGGTCGGCGCCGAAGCCGAGGAAGGCGACGGTGAGCACGACGGCGTACATGCCTTCATAGGAGCCGGTCGAGCCGAGATAGCCGATCAGATAGCCGAAGCCTTTCTGCGACACGATCAGTTCGGACGACACCAGGAGGATGAAGGCGAGCGCCAGCGCGGTGCGGATGCCGTTGAGCAGTTCCGGCAGCGCGCTCGGCAACACCACGTCCCAGATCATGCGCAAGCTGTTGGCGCCCATGCCGCGCGCCGACCAGACCAGCGCGTGATCGCTGCCGCGCGCGCCGTTATAGGCGCCGATCGTGACCGGGATCATGCAACCAAGAAAAATGAGCAGAATTTTCGAGCCGTCGCCGAAGCCGAGCCATAGCACGGTCACCGGAATGAGCGCCGACTTCGGCAGCGGATAAAACAGCTCGACCAGCGGATTGAGGAACATGTCGAGGATGCGAAAGCGCGCCATGACCACGCCAAGGCCGCCGCCGAGGGCGATGGCAAGAAGCAGTCCGATGGCGCCGCGATAGAGCGATGACGCGCCGTTGTCGACAAGCTCGCCGTCACGCATGAGATCGGCCCACGCCACCGCCACTTTGCTCAACGGCGGCAACGCCAGCGAATTGACGAGGTTGAGCCGCGCGACCACCTCCCAGGCAATCGCCAGGATCACGATCGGCAGATAGCGCACGACGGTCTTCATCAGGGCGTCCGATATCATGGCCCTGTCGTCTCCTGCGCCTTGATCGCTTCGTCGCGCACCAGATTCCACAATTCGTCGACCTTCTCGACAAATTCCTTGGTGCGCAGGATGCTTGGATCGCGGTTGGGAAATTTGGTTTCGACGATGGCCTTGACGCGGCCGGGCCGTGCCGACATCACCGCGACCCGCTCGGCGAGATAGACCGCCTCCTGCACGTCGTGGGTGACGAAGATCACCGTCTTCGGCGAGCGCTGCCAAATCTTGAGCAGCTCGGTCTGCATCAGCACGCGGGTCTGCGCGTCGAGCGCGCCGAACGGTTCGTCCATCAACAGAATGCTGGGATCGATGGCGAGCGTGCGCGCAATCGCGGTGCGCTGCTTCATGCCGCCGGAGAGCTGCGACGGATAACTGTCCTCGAAGCCGCGCAGACCGACCATGTCGATGAAGGCCTGCGCCCGCTTCTCGCGCTCCAGACGCGGCAAGCCTTGGCGTTCGAGACCGTAGAGAATATTGGCGCGCACCGACTTCCACGGAAACAGCGCGAAGTGCTGAAACACGATGCCGCGATCGGGGCCGGGCTTAGCGACCGGCTTGCCCTCGACCAGAATGCGCCCGCTCTCGATGGGCAGAAACCCACCGACAAGATAAAGCAGCGTCGATTTTCCGCAGCCCGACGGTCCGAGCAAAGCCAGAAATTCGCGCGGGCGGATTTCGAGCGAAATATCCGACAAAGCGAGCACGGCCCGCCCGCGCGGCGGACGATAGGTGTGATTGACCCGCTCGATGACGATCTGGCCTTGGCCGTCCATCTAAGCCTACGCGTTCCCCCGGCGTTCCCTTGGCTTGTTCCCCTGGGTGCCTTCAGGTCGGCACCCTAACCGGGCAGGCTTAAAGGACCAAGAGCGCCCGACGCGACATCTTTAGTCGGCGTTTGGTAGGATTCGGCAAAAGCGGTTATAGGTGGCCGACAAAGAACGGCCCAAGAAAAACTCGGAAACACTCGGAAACGCCGATGGAACGCTCATTCAAGAAAGAAGTGGATGCGCTCCGCCTCGGCGCCGGAGAGACCTTTCGCGGCGAAGGCATCCTCGCCGTCACCAAGGCGCTGTTGCAATCCGGCGTCAGCTATGTCGGCGGCTATCAGGGCGCGCCGGTGTCGCATCTGCTCGATGTCATGGTGGATGCCGACGAGCTTCTCGCCGATCTCGGCGTGCATGTCGAAACCTGCACCAACGAGGCGGCCGCCGCCGCGATGCTCGGCGCTTCGATCAACTATCCGCTGCGCGGCGCGGTGACCTGGAAATCGATCGTCGGCACCAATGTCGCGGCCGACGCGCTGTCGAACCTCGCGTCGCCCGGCGTCATCGGCGGCGCGTTGATCGTGCTCGGCGAAGATTACGGCGAGGGCGCGAGCGTCATCCAGGAACGCTCTTATGCCTATGCGTTGAAATCCTCGATCTGGCTGCTCGATCCGCGGCCCGATCTGCCGACCATCGTGCACATGGTGGAAAAAGGTTTTGAACTTTCCGAGGCAAGCCACGCGCCGGTGATGCTCGATCTGCGGGTGCGCGCCTGCCACGTCACCGGCGAATTCATCGCCAAGGACAATAAGCGCGGCGCCTATAGTGGGCGGCATCGCTTGGCCGGGCCGCCGCGTTTCGACTACGGCCGGCTGGCGCATCCGCCGGTGATTTTTTCGCAGGAGCGGCTCAAGGTCGAGCAGCGCCTGCCGGCCGCGCAAAAATTCATCCGCGAGCAAAAGCTCAACGAGATCATCCCCGGCGAGATCGCCGACATCGGCATCATCACGCTTGGCGGCCTGACCAACGGCCTGCTCCGCGCGCTGGCGCGGCTCGATCTTGCCGATCTCTACGGCACGTCGCGCGTTCCGATCTACGTGCTCAATGTCGCCTATCCGCTGCTGCCCGACGAGGTGAAGGAGTTTTGCGCCGGCAAGCGCGCCGTGCTCGTCGTCGAAGAAGGCTCGCCGGATTATGTCGAGCAGCAGATCAATGTCGTGCTGCGCTCGGCCGGTAGCGAGACGCGCGTGCTCGGCAAGGGTTGCCTGCCGCGCACCGGCGATTACACGTCCGAGGTCTTTCTCCGTGGTCTCTCGGCATTGGTGTCGCAGACGCAGCCGGCCGGCATCGACGCTGCGGCGATCTCGGCGCGCGTGGAGGAATTTTTATCTCACAAGCCCGCTGTTGCAGCCGCCGTCGGCGATATTCCGCCGCGCCCGCCGAATTTCTGTACCGGCTGCCCGGAGCGGCCGGTCTTTGCCGCCATCAAGCTTGCCCAGCGCGAGATCGGGCCGACGCATATCAGCGCCGATATCGGCTGCCATTCGTTCGCGACTTTTGCCCCGTTCTCGCTCGGCAATTCGATCCTCGGCTACGGCATGTCGCTCGCCAGCGCCGCCGCGGTCGGCCCTAACATGGAAAAGCGTCCGATCGCGATCATGGGCGACGGCGGCTTTTGGCATAACGGCCTGATCACCGGCGTCGCCTCCAATATGTTCAACAAAGGCGACGGCGTGTTGATCGTGATGCAGAACGGCTACGCCTCGGCCACCGGCCAGCAATATCTGCCGTCGAGCAAGGGCAACCGCAGCGGCACGCCGACCGGCATCAGCATCGAGAACACGCTGCGCGCGCTTGGCGTCACCTGGCTGCGCACGGTGCGCACTTATAGCGTTGCCAAGATGACGGCGACCCTAAAGGAAGCCATGCGCACGGCGGAGCGCGGCCTCAAAGTAATCATCGCCGACGGCGAATGCATGCTGGTGCGCCAGCGCCGCATCCGCGCCGAGGATGCGCAAAAGCTCGAGCGCGGCGAGCGCGTCGTCAAGACGCGCTTCGGCGTCGACGACGAGATTTGCACCGGCGACCATTCCTGCATCCGACTGTCCGGCTGTCCGTCATTGACGGTCAAGCCGAGCCCCGATCCGCTGCGCACCGATCCGGTGGCGACCGTGATCGAAAGCTGCGTCGGTTGCGGACTGTGCGGCGAAGTCGCGCATGCCGCCGTGCTGTGTCCGTCGTTCTATCGCGCGGACATTGTTAGCAATCCGAATTGGTGGGATCGCTCACTGCAAAAATTCCGGCGCGCGGTGATCGCGTTGCTCAGCGGTGGGGTTAAGTCCGTCGTTTCGCCGGCGCCACAGCCGGATGTTGCCGGCGTCAGCAAAGCTGCGGATTTCGCCGGCCCGGAAGTTCGCGTCAGCCCACTGCCAACCCATTTACGTCCCCTCACCATCCTGATCGCCGCACTCGGCGGTGAAGGCGGCGGCGTGCTCACCGACTGGATCGTCGCGGCGGCAGCCAGTCAAAACTTTCCGGTGCAATCGACCTCGATCCCCGGCGTCGCGCAGCGCACCGGAGCGACGACCTATCACATCGAACTGGTCCCGGCCCCCGCCCTTCCCTCCCCCGCAAGCGGGGGAGGGTTAGGGAGGGGGCGTCCGGTGCTTGGCCTTGCGCCCGGCGTCGGCGATGTCGATCTCGTCGTCGCCAGCGAATTGATGGAAGCCGGCCGCGCCATAGCCTCCGGCTACATCACGCCCGACCGGACCATGACGATCGCATCATTGAGCCGCTCTTATCTGGTGACGGAACGGATGGCGATGGGCGACGGCCGCTACGATCACGACAAGCTCGTCGCTGCGGTCGAAGACAATTCGCAAAAAACGCTGCTGCTCGATCTTGAAGCGATCGCGCGCGAGTTGGGTGCCATGATCAATGCGGTGATGCTCGGCACCATCGCCGGCACCGGCGCCTTGCCGATCCCGGCCGAGGCGTTCGAGGCGGCGATCCGTGCCGACGGCAAGGCGGTGAATACCAATCTGCGCGGCTTCCGCGCCGGCTTCGAGGCGGCGCGCGGCGGTTCCCGCGCAAGCACCGAACCATCGAAGCGGGCGCAGGCCGCTGCGGCTTCGCTCGCCACATTCGACGCCGAAGTCGCCGCCATGCCGCAGCCGGCGCGCGCCTTCATGACCGAAGGCGTCCGCCGGCTCGCCAACTACCAGGGCACGGCCTACGTCCGGCTATATCTCGAGCGCCTCGCGCCGATCTGCGATGCCGACGCCAAAGCCGGCGCCGACGGAAAATTGCTTTCGGAGACGGCACGGCATCTCGCCGTGCGCATGTCCTACGAGGACGTGATCCGCGTCGCCCAGGTCAAGATCGATCCGGCCCGCTTCGCCCGCATCGAGAGCGGGATGGCACTGAAACCAGAACAGACATTCACCGTCACCGAATTCCTCAAACCCGGCGTCGAGGAATTTTGTTCGGTCCTGCCACCGTGGCTGGCGAACGCGATTTTGCGCCTCGCTGAGCGCTTCCCTGCCTTCGGCCGTGCGCATTGGGGCATGGAGATCAATACCGGTTCGGTGCTCGGCTATGCGCGCTTCTTTTTGCTTGCGAAACTGCGCGGCTACCGGCCGAAAACCTTCCGTTACCAGGAAGAACAGCGCGCCATCGAGGCATGGCTGCGTATGATCGCGCAAGCCGCATCGCTCTCGGCCGATCTGGCGCTCGAAATCGCCGAATGCGCCCGCCTCATCAAGGGCTACGGCGATACGCATAAGCGCGGCACGGCCAATTATCGCCAGATCGAGCGCGAAGTGATGGTTCCCGCGCTCGCCGGCAATATGCCGCCGCGCCAGGCCGCGGAAGCGATTGCCAATGCTCGGACCGCAGCGCTGCTCGATCCCGACGGCGAGGCGCTGGCGAAGTGCCTGAGCGATATCGAAGCGCAAGCAAGCCGCAGGATCGCCGCCGAATAACGCAGCGCCGCACACGCAAGGCGTGTAGGAATGGCCGTATATACGTATAAGTACTGGCAAAAAGTTCCATCGTAACAGCGACATAACTGCTGCAACCGCCTGAAACTTTACGCCGAATTAACCGCAGTCATTAATCATGACACGATTGGCGGCGGGCGCAGGATGCCGAGTTTCGATTTTCCCATTCGCACGAAGCTTGCGATCTGGGCGGCACTCGGCGTGCTGCTCGTCGCCGGCATGCTCACCGAACAGCAGGTCGGCGACCGCTGGGCCGAGCAGCAGCGCGCCGTCGCCCAGAACCGGCAACTCGCCGCCGTTGAAGCGCTGCGCGCGGCCAAGGATCTTGGCGACATGCAGATCGAGATGCGCGAGATGCGTCTCTCTATTGTCAGCGCCGATATCGACCGTGCCTTGGCGCGGCTGCGCGCTGACGCGACGGCTGCCACTCAGCATATCGCGACCGCGATCGATCTGACCGACGAGACCGACGATAAACAGCAATTGCAGAAGATCAACGCGCTCACCAGGGACTATGTTTCGGTCAGCGCCGAGCTCGCCGCCGCGGCGAAGGACTACGGCGATACGGTCGCCAAGATCGCGCGCTTGGCCAATCTCGGCCGGCAGATGAACGTGCTGATCGAGCAGGCGACCGAGGATCTGATTAGCGCCGCCGAAGACCGCAACGCCCAAGCAGGCGCCGAGCGCCGGCGCGTCAGCCGCATCGATCTTGGCATCGGCCTGTTCGTCATCGCCGTGCTGGCCGGTCTCGCCGTGTTCGGCGCGCTCGCCATCGCCGTGCCGATCCGCCGCATCGGCGAGGTTTTGCGCGAGCTGGCGCAGGGCAACAAGAACGTCGAGGTGCCGTATCGCGGGCGCACCGACGAAGTCGGCGACAACGCCCGCGCGGCGCAGGCCTTCAAGGAAAAGCTGCTCCGGGTCGAGCAGTTGGAAATCGCGGAAAAGGAAATGGCGCAACGTATGGCCGATCAGCGCCGCGCCGATATGCACGGTGTCGCCGGCCGATTCGAGACGACCGTCGCCAGCGTCGTGCACGCGGTGTCGTCGTCGTCGACCGAGCTTGAAGCCGCCGCCGAGGCGCTCGGCACGATGGCGGAGGCGACGCGCGATATGTCGGGACGGGTGCTATCGGCGTCGACCCAAGCCGCCGACAATGTGCAATCGGTGTCGATCGCCACCGAGCAGCTCATCGCGTCGGTCGGCGAGATCAGCCGGCAGGTTCAGGAATCGACGCGCATCGCCCGCGAGGCGGTGGCGCAGGCCGAGCAGACTGATACCCGCATCGCCGAATTGACCCGCGCCGCGGGCCGCATCGGCGACGTCGTCAAGCTGATCACCGACATCGCCGAGCAAACAAACCTGCTGGCGCTCAATGCCACGATCGAGGCGGCGCGCGCCGGCACGGCGGGCAAGGGCTTTGCCGTGGTGGCGCAGGAGGTCAAGGCGCTGGCTGCGCAAACCTCGAAGGCGACCAACGAGATCGGCATGCAGATCGCGGGCGTGCAGGCGGCGACGCAGGACTCCGTCGGCAGCATCAAGGAGATCGGCGGCACCATCACGCGCATCGCCGAGATCGCCAACGCCATCACCTCAGCGGTCGACCTGCAGGCGCAGACCACGCGCGAGATCGCCAGCAATGTCGCGGCCGCGACCGGCAGCGCGGCGCATGTCGCGGCCAATCTCGGCGAGGTTAATCAGAGCGCGAGCGGCATCACCTCGGCCTCGGCGCAGATTTTGGCCTCGGCCAAGACGCTGTCGCGCGAGGGCAACCGCTTGACGGCGGAGATGGAGAACCTCCTCACCGCCGTGCGCGCCGCCTGAACACGGCCGTCGGGCGACACTCTTTCGTGCGCGCGCAGGCTTGGCTATGCTGGGCGTAGTGCGGGCGTAGTTCAGTGGTAGAACGACAGCTTCCCAAGCTGTATGTCGTGGGTTCGATTCCCATCGCCCGCTCCAATCGCTTCGAATGTCCGCGGGCGGATGAGCCGCGGAAACTTTTATTTCAGGCCGGACAGGCTCGTGTTCCAGGACATTGTCGCAATGACGGTGGGATCGCAGCCGTTCGAGCCAATATTCGGCGCTCCGGTTCCCGTTATCAAAAAGCAGCTTTGTTTTGACAGCGTCGTTGCGAAATAGCGCAGATCGAAGGTCAGCGCCTTGTAGGCGTAGGAAACTCCGAGATTCCAATACGCGTAGTTCGGCAACGCGAATGCCGGCGAGGCGGCCGTCGCCTTGGTGGTGCCGAAGCCTTGGCGGCCGAGTTCACCGGAGAACGACAGTCCTGAATCGAACGTGTATTTGGCCTGGATCGAGTTGTAATTTTCCCATGCGCCGGTCCGGCTGTAGTCCGGCGCGAAATACGCATTCAGCCCGACCGTGAGCTTCGATGTCAGGGCATAGGTCGGCGCCACGTAGTATTCGGCATATGAAATATCGATATCGCTTTTCGGATAACTGTAATAGGCGACGCCGGCTTCGACGGTGAGCTGTCCGAATGTCGGACGGATGCCGGCATAATTCGTCATCTGAAACTGGGAAAGACTAGGCATCTGCACCGATGCCGTGTTCGTGCCGGCAAAGAAAATACTGTACGTCGCTTCGATATTGTTCGAAACGCTCGGCTTGTGATCGGACAAGGTATAGCCGCGGAAATTGTAGTCGCTGGTGATCGACGCGCCGACATTGACGTCGAACGCGGACGTCGGGTTCTTCGGCGGCTCCGGCCTTGTCGCCGTGGACGGCGCCGGCGGCGTCGCGCTGTCCGATTGCTGGGCGGCCGCTCGCGGCGGGATGACGACAATCGCAATTGCAACGGCGCCGCCCATCGTCGCCAACCAGGCGCGTGCCCGCAGGGACGCGCGTGACCGATGGCTGTTGCAGCTTCTGCCGCGCGCCGCCGGGCCGGTCGTCATGGCCGTGGATTCTGCATCAGGGAGCGGTGCGGCCAAACATCACGCAAAGCGGATTGCGTGCCTGTGATCGAAAATGGTTTGCGCGCCGGCATCGAATGCCTCGTTCGCGGATCGAGGAACCACGCGAGTTTTCGTACTTTATATTATCCGGCACATCGGCGCAGCGAACACAGTGGCCCCTGTGTGTAACGCCGGCTTGCCAAACAGCGCTCTCCGCGCTGCAACGCAGCATCCATTTTGGTTTGATTCGGCCGGCGCAGCGATTATGGTGCGGCGACGAGGGCAGGGGCTGCTCTCGTTGCTCTTTCGGAACGAAACGCCGGGGTGGCCACATGAGCCAGCAAAATTCATCGCAGCGCAATGCCGGTCAGCAGGATGAGGGACCGAAATGGAGCTGGTGGTACCTGCTGTTCGTGGTCCAGCTCCTCGCGGTGGTGTGGCCGCCGTTCTACAACAAGATCGAACCCACCTGGGCGGGGATTCCCTTCTTTTATTGGTATCAGCTGCTGTGGGTGGTGATCGGTGCCGTGCTTACGGCGATCGTTTATTTCGCCACCGATGCTCAGCATCAAAGATGAATAAGCTGAATTGTCGATTGCAATTAGAATGACGTTCAACGGGAAATGCTCTGTGTGCCACGCCGCGTGACATGAGTGTGGCGACGTCGAGCGATCAGAAAAACAATAAAAGAACAAGAAGGAAGAAACGAGGAGGGGTGCCGTGGCTGAGGTGAACTGGACTGCGCTCACCGTATTCGTGCTGTTGTTTGCCCTGATCACCTATCTGGGCTTTGCCGCCGCGCATTGGCGCAAGGGCGACCTCGATCTCATTCACGAATGGGGCCTCGGCGGGCGCCGCTTCGGCACGCTGATCACCTGGTTCCTGATCGGCGGCGATCTGTACACCGCCTACACCTTTATCGCCGTTCCCGCGCTCGCTTTCGGCGCCGGCGCGATTGCGTTTTTCGCCGTGCCCTACACGATCCTGATTTATCCGATCCTGTTCCTGGTGTTTCCGCGCCTTTGGTATGTCTGCCACAAGCACAACTACATCACCGTCGCCGATTTCGTCCGCGGCCGGTTCGGCAATCGCTGGCTTGCACTCGCCGTCACCGTTACCGGCATCGTCGCGACCATGCCCTATATCGCGCTGCAACTGGTCGGCCTTCAGGTCGTCATCGGCGCTATGGGTGTGGGTACGTCGGGCTCATCGGCCTTGGCTGCCGATCTCCCGCTGATCATCGCCTTTATCATCCTCGCCGCCTTCACCTATTCGAGCGGCCTGCGCGCACCGGCGTCGATCGCCATCGTCAAGGATATCTTGATCTACATCACGGCCTTCGCCGCCGTCATTGTCGTGCCGATTCAATTGGGCGGCTTTGACAAGATCTTCGCCGCAATTCCTCCGGCAAAGACGCTCCTGGCGACCCCCGGCGCCAACACGACCGGCGCCTACGGCGTCTATGTGACGCTCGCCATCGGCTCGGCCTGTGCGCTGTTCCTCTATCCGCATTCCATCACCGGCATCCTGAGCGCTAGCAGCGGCCACGCCATTCGCCGTAACGCCGCGATGTTGCCGGGCTATTCCTTCATGCTGGGCCTGCTCGCGCTGGTTGGGCTGTTCGCCATTGCCGCGGGGGTCGGCACGCTTCCGGAATTCGCCGGCGGCTTCAAGCAATTCGGCAACAATTTCGCCGTGCCGGCGCTGTTCCTGCATGCCTTCCCGGCATGGTTCGCCGGCGTCGCTTTCGCCGCAGTCGGCATCGGCGCCTTGGTGCCGGCGGCGATCATGTCGATCGCCGCGGCCAACCTTTACACGCGCAATATCCACCGCGAGTTCTTCAACAAGAATCCGACCGACAGAGAGGAATCCCAGATCGCGAAATGGGTATCGCTGATCGTCAAACTGGGCGCGCTCATCTTCATCCTGTTCGTGCCGACGACCTACGCCATCCAATTGCAGCTGCTCGGCGGCATCTGGATCATCCAGACGCTGCCGGCGGTGATGCTCGGCGTCTATACGCGCTGGTTCAACGACTGGGCGCTGTTCGCGGGCTGGCTGGTCGGGATCGTGGCCGGCACCGCCATGGCGGCGTCGATGAATTTCACGCCGACCTACGCGTTGTCATTCATGGGCTACACGCTACCGGTCTATACCGCGCTCTCGACCGTGGTTCTCAACCTGGTCCTGGCGATCGTGCTGACGCCGGTCTTCAATGCGCTCTTCGCCAAGGGCGGCAAGCCGATCGACGTCACCGTCCCGGCCGATTACTACGCCTGACCGCGCGTGCGGGCGTGAACGTGTCGCGCGGCTTTTCTGCCGCGCGACCATGCGCTGCTGCATGACGCCGCTCTAGCTCACTGTAGCCCCCGCGCTTCGATCGTGGCAGATTAAGAGAGCAGCGCGGACATCGAAGCCGCAGCGCATATGTGTATCTGGATACGTGCATCTAGCATGTGAGGGAGAAAGAAATGGCTTGGTCTAAAGCGTCGGATATCGCTTATGGGCGTTTGCGGTCTCCGGATCTCGATGTCGCGGAGGAATTCCTCACCCGCTTCGGCCTGCACCGGACCGAGCGCACCGCTAACGCGCTCTATATGCGTGGGACCGATCCCACCCACCACATTCACATCACCGAAAAGGGCGATTCGAAATTCGTCGGTATCGCCTATTACGTCGACGACGAGGATGACCTCAAGAAGCTCGCCAAGGCGCCCGGCGCGTCAGGGGTTGAGAATATCGACGAGCCCGGTGGCGGCAAGCGGGTGCGGCTCACCGAGCCGAACGGCTATCAGATCGAGGTGGTCGCCGGCATCGCGCCGGTCGCGCCGATCGTGGTCAAGCGGCAAAAGCTGAATTCCGGCGAGGCGCCGACGGCGCGCGCCGGCGAATTGATGCGGCTGCCGAAGGGCCCGGCCCACGTCAAGCGCATTGGCCACGGCGTGATGATGACGCCGAAGTTTCGCGAGACGGTCGATTGGTTCCGCGAAATGCTCGGCTTCATCTGCTCCGACGACGTCTATGCCGAGAACAAGGACAATCTGATCGGCTCGTTCAATCGCTGCGATCGCGGCGACCTCTATGTCGATCACCATGTCTTCTTCTGCCTCAATCACGAGAAGACCGGCTTGAACCATTTCTCCTTCGAAGTGCCGGATATCGACGACGTCTGCATGGGCCACGATTATCTGAAACAGTTCAACACTTACGAGCACATGTGGGGCATCGGCCGCCACGTGCTCGGCAGCCAGGTCTATGATTACTGGGCCGATCCGTGGGGTCGCGTGCACGAGCATTGGGCCGACAGCGACCGGCTCAATATCGCCAACGGCTCAAATCTCGTTTCCGCCGCCGAGGCGCTGACCTCGCAATGGGGCGAGAAGCCGCCGGAAAAATTCATCAATCACGCGAGCCCGTGATCGATCCGGTCGCCGTCGACCTTAGCGCAAGAGATAGTCGGTCGGAAGCGCGGTCGTATATTTCATCTCCTCCATGGCGATCGCCGAACTGATATCGGCGAATTCCAGGCGGCTGATGAGACGCTTGTACACCGCGTCATAAGCGTCGACGTCGGGAACGACGATGCGCAGCAGATAGTCGACCTCGCCGGTGAGGCGCCACGCCTCGACGATCTCTCCAATATCGGCAATGGCGCGGCGGAAATCTTCGAGCCACACCACCACGTGGCGGGTCGCGCGCACCGACACAAACACGGTCATCGGCACATTGGCCTTGCGCCGATCGATCAGCGCGACCCGGCGCATGATGACGCCGTCGTCTTCCATGCGCTTGATGCGCCGCCAGCAGGGCGCTGCACTCAGCCCGACCTTGTCCGCGATAGTCGCCACCGGCTCGGTCGCATCGAGTTGGAGAATATCGAGAATTTTCCGGTCGATAACGTCCACAGCGCTGTCTCCGAATTAGGCAGGGGATGCATATTTCTTAGTCTCGCCGAAATGAGCAATTTTATTGCTCGTTCGATCAATAATAGCAAATTTCATATCTCAACCCGGATGAATCCAGCATGAATTCGCAAACTTCTCCAGGTGGCACGTCGCTAGGCTTGCTTTGCGCCCGAATTGGCAGGCAAGGAAGGAAAGCGGATGCGGATGATAGGCTTGATCGGCGGCATGAGCTGGGAGAGCACAGCGGTGTACTACCGGCGGATCAACGAGCAGATCCGCACGCGGCTCGGCGGCCTGCATTCGGCGGACATTGTCATGCGCTCGGTCGACTTCGAGGCCATCGTCAGGCTGCAGCAGGCAGGCGCGTGGGACGAGGCCGGCACCGTGCTGTCGGATATCGGCCGTGACCTGTGCAAAGCGGGCGCCGCGTGCCTCGTGATCTGCACCAACACCATGCACAAGCTCGCCGAACGCGTCTCGCGTGCGGTCGACGTGCCGCTGCTTCATATCGTCGATGTGACCGCGGCGGCGCTCAAGGCGGCCGGCATGCGTCGGCCGCTCTTGCTCGCGACTCGCTATACGATGGAGCAAGACTTCTATCTAACGCGGCTGCGCGACCGCCACGGCATCGACGCCATCGTGCCGACGGATGCGGATCGGGCCATCGTCCACGACATTATTTTCGATGAGCTGTGCCAGGGGATCATTCTCGAAGCCTCGCGGCAGCGCTATATCGACGTCGTCGCGCGCGGGCGCGCGGCCGGCGCGGATAGCGTCATCTTCGGTTGCACCGAGATCGGCTTGTTGATCGGTCCGGAGCGCATCGACCTTCCCACATTCGATTCGACGCTGCTGCATGCCGACGCCGCCGTCGAATTCGCGCTCGGCCGCGACGATGCTCAAATGAAAACGCTAACGGCAGCCTGAACCGGAACGAGCGCAAACCCATGACCGTCGGACGCTTTCCGTCTCTCGCGCATTGGGGCGCCTTCACAGCCCTGGTCGAAGACGGCCGCGTCGTCGCCTGCGAGCCGTTCGCGCGCGATCCGGCGCCTTCGCCGATGCTCGATGCGATCCCCGCGATGGTGCATTCGCCGCTGCGGATCGCGCGGCCGGCGGTGCGCAAGGGCTGGCGCGAAGGCCGTCCTCGCACCGGCGCCGATGAATTCGAGGAAGTGTCGTGGGACGGTGCGCTCGATCTGGTCGCCGGCGAGATCGAACGCGTTCGCGACGCGCTTCGGCGCGTCGGCCGATTTTCGGCGGCTCCTACGGCTGGTCGTCGGCGGGGCGGCTGCATCACGCGCGCACGCTGGTGCGGCGGTTCCTGTTCCTCGGCGGCGGCTGCGTCGATCAGGCCGGCAATTACAGCTGGGGCGCGGCGCAGTTCCTGCTGCCGCACGTGATCGGCACCTTTTCGCCGGTAGGCGGCCGCGTCACCGATTGGTCTTCGATCGTCGAGCACACCCGGCTGATGATCGCCTTCGGCGGCCTGGCGCTCAAGAACGGACAGGTCGCTTCGGGCGGCGCCGGCGCGCATGTGCATGGAAACCTGGCTCCGGCGCGCCAAGGACGAAGGCGTCGAATTCGTCGTCGTCAGCCCGAACCGCTCCGATGCGCCGGATTTTCTCGGCGCGCAGTGGATCGCGATCCGCCCGAATACCGACACCGCGATGATGCTGGCCATGGCGCATACGCTTGGTCACCGAGGATCGCCACGACCGCGATTTCCTCGCGCGCTATTGCACGGGCTTCGACGCTTTCCAGCGCTATCTGATCGGCGAGGACGACGGCGTTGCCAAAACGCCCGAATGGGCGGCCGCGATCTGCGGCGTGCCGGCCGACACGATCCGCGACCTCGCGCGCCGTGCGGCCGGCCTCCGCAGCATGATCACCTGCGCCTGGTCGCTGCAGCGCGCCCACCACGGCGAGCAGCCGTACTGGGCGGCGATCACGCTCGCCGCCATGCTCGGCGGCATCGGGCTTCCCGGCGGCGGCTTCGCTTTCGGCCACGGCTCGATCAACGGCGTCGGCGTGCCGCGCGCCGATCTGCCGGGGCCCGACGCTTCCCGCCGCCGCTCAATCCGGCGCGGCTCGCCATTCCGGTCGCGCGCATTGCCGACATGCTGCTGCATCCGGGGCAAGCTTACGATTTCAACGGCCGCCGCAATGTCTATCCGGATATCAGGCTGGTCTACTGGGCCGGCGGCAATCCGTTCCATCATCATCAGGACCTCAACCGCCTGCAGCAGGCGTGGCAGAAGCCGGAAACCGATCGTCGTGCATGAGAGCTGGTGGACGCCGACCGCGCGCCGCGCCGATATCGTGCTGCCGGCGACCACGACGCTCGAAAGGAACGATGTCGGCGGCTCTTCGCGCGATCCCTATCTCTTCGCCATGCATCAGGCGATCGATCCGGTCGGCGAGGCACGAAACGATTTCGACATTTTCGGCGCGCTGGCGGAGCGGCTTGGATTACGCGCGACGCCTTCACCGAAGGCCGCGACGAGATGGGCTGGTGCCAGCCAGATCTACGATCGCGTGCGCAACGGCGCCGCGCGATAGGGGCGTCGATCTGCCGGGCTTCCAGCAGTTCTGGGCCGAAGGCTTCGTCGAATTTCCGCCGCCGGAGCGGGACTTCGTGCTGTTCGAGGAGTTTCGCGCCGATCCCGATAAGCATCCGCTGAAGACGCCGTCCGGCCGCATCGAGATCGGCTCCGAGACCATCGCGGAGCTTCGGCTATGACGATTGCCCGCCGCATCCGGCCTGGATCGCGCCGGCCGAATGGCTCGGCAGTCCGCAGCGCCGAGCGCTTGCCGATCCATCTCGTCACCAACCAGCCGGCAGCATCGCCTGCACAGCCAGATGGATCCGGGCCCGGTCTCGCAAGCCGGCAAGATCGGCGGCCGCGAGCCGATCCGCATCAATCCGGCCGACGCGGCGCGGCGCAGCATCGGCGACGGCGACGTCGTGCGCGTGTTCAACGATCGCGGCGCCTGCCTCGCCGGCGCGGTGGTCGACGACGGCGTCGTGCCGCAATGTCGCGGTCATGGCGACGGGCGCCTGGATCGATCAATCCGACGGCGAGCCGGAGCGCCACGGCAATCCGAACGTGCTCACGCTCGACATCGGCACGTCGCGGCTGACGCAAGGCTCCAGCGCGCTTGACGGCGCTGGTCGAGATCGAGCGCTGGACCGGCGCCGCTGCCGGCGGCGCGGAGCTTCGCCGAAACCCTCGTTCGCCAGCAAGCCTTTGCTCGCCAGCAAGCCTTGGCTCGCCGCCGACCGAGGCAACTGATAAGACGTGTTCCAAAGACAGATGACGGAGACTTGCGATGCCGAAGCAGAAAGCTGACCGGGTCGTTCGTCGCGCTGATCACGCCGTTCAACAAGGACGGCTCGGTCGATTTCGCCGCGTTCCGCACGCTGCTCGAATTCCAGGAGCAGCACGGCACCTCGGCGGTGCTGATCATGGGCTCGACCGGCGAGACCTCGATGCTGTCGCCCGAGGAAAAGAAAAAGATCATCGTCGAGACCGCGAAGATGAAGACGGCGAAAATGCCGATCTTCTTCGGCTGCACCGGCAACAATACCGAGGCGACGATCGCCACTGTGCGCTTCGCCAAGGACAACGGCGCCGACGGCGCGATCCTCGCCGCGCCGGCCTATATCTGCGCGCCGGAAGCCGACATCGAGCGCTTCTTCCTCGACGTCGCCGACGCCACCGATCTGCCGCTCGGCATCTACAACAATCCGCCGCGGGTGAAGAGCGACCTGCACTGGGAGCACCTGCTGCGCATCTTCAAGCATCCGAACTACGTGGTGCACAAGGAATCGACCGCGCGCGTCGGCCAAGTGGCGCAAGTGCTGGCCGCCAAGCCGGACGTGGCGGTGATGTGCTGCGACAGCCCCAATCTCGGCCTCGTGGTGCCGACCATGTCGCTCGGCGGCCACGGCACGGCGAACATGACCGGCAATATCGCGCCGGCGGAGCTTGGCGACGATCTCGACGCCGTGGGCGAGCTACGCGGAGGCGGAGAATTTCAAGCAGGCTTATCTGCGGCTCCTGCCGCTCCTGCACTTCACCTATTCGGCGATCAATCCGGTCGCGGTGAAGTCGCTGATGAAGGCGCTCGGCATGCCGGCCGGCGATCTGCGCAAGCCGCTGACCGATCTCGACGCCGATGCGCTCGCCAAGGGCCTGCGCATCGTCGCCGATCTCGGGCTCGACAAGCCCTACGGCTACAAGCTCAAGCCGCTCTCGGCCGTCGCCGCTTGAAGTGAGGCACGGCGCGCGATCGGCGGAGCTAATCTGACGTGGACCTCGGCATCGGAGGCAAGACCGCGCTGCTGTGCGGCGCGAGCAGAGGGCTCGGCAAGGCCTGCGCTTTCGCGCTCGCGCGCGAGGGCGTCGACCTGACCATCGTCGCCCGCACGCGCGACGTGCTGGAGCACGCCGGCGCGGAGATCGCGCAGGCAACCGGCGTCAAGGTCGCAACCGTCGCCGGCGACATCACCACGCCCGAAGGCCGTGCCGCAGCGATCGCGGCCTGCCCGCAGCCCGATATTCTGATCAACAATGCCGACGGGCCGCTGCCGGGCGATTTCCGCGACTGGTCGCGCGACGGACTGGATCGCGGCGCTCGACGCCATGATGCTCGGCGCCGATCGAGATGATGCGGCTCACGGTCGACGGCATGATGGCGCGCGGCTTCGGCCGCATCGTCAATATCGTCTCGCGCAGCGTGAAGATGCCGCAGCTCGAGCTTGGCCTGTCGAACGGCGCGCGCTCGGGCCTGGTCGGCTTCGCCGGCGGCCTGGCGCGGCAAACCGCCGCGCGCAACGTCACCATCAACAATCTCTTGCCCGGCATTTTCGACAGCGACGCGCAACATCGGCACATTCGCGGCATGCTGGAGGGCACCGGCAAGACCTTCGAGCAGGTTTTTCAAGAACGGGCGCAGGCGAGTACGGCGAAGCGCTACGGCGCGCCGGCCGAGCTCGGCGCCTATTGCGCGTTTCTTTGTTCGGCGCAGGCGGGCTACATTACCGGCCAGAATCTGCTGATCGACGGCGGAAGCTACCCGGGAGCTTTCTAACAAACAGGAAAGGAATCGGGTGATGAAGCGTATCGTTATATTCGCCGCGATGTTGAGCGTGCGCTCGGACTGGTCGGGCTCGCGCCGACTGCGGTGTCGGCGCAAAGCTATCCCGACCGCACGGTGTCGGTCATCGTGCCGTTCCCGCCGGGCGGATCGGTCGACGGCGTGGCCCGCATCATCGTCGACAAGCTCAATGCAGACGCTCGGCCCGCATTTCATCGTCGAGAACCGCGCCGGCGGCGCCTCCGGCACCGTCGGCGCCAATCTGGTCGCCAAAGCCGCTCCCGACGGCTACACGCTGCTGCTCTCGGCCTCGGTCCACGTCGTCAATCCGTTTCTCTACAAGGACATGCCGTTCGACGTGGTGAAGGATTTCACGCCGATCACGCTTGTCAGCAAAGGCCCGCTCATCGTCAGCACGACGCCGAGCGTGCCGGCGAACAATCTCAAGGAATTTTTCGATCTCGTCCGCAAGGACCCGCAGAAATATACCTTCGGGACCACAAGCTTAGGCTCCGCGAGCGACCTCGCGATCGAGCTGCTCAAGCGCGAGGCCGGCGTCGACACGCTGGTCGTCGCCTATAAAGGCACCGGGCCGGCGCTCAACGATCTCATGAGCGGGCAGATTCAACTGCTCGCCGACCCGATGCTGTCGTCGCTGCCGCTGGCGCAATCCGGCAAGATCAAGGCGCTCGCCATCACGAGCCTCAAGCGTCAGCCCTCGGCGCCGGAAATTCCGACCGTCGAAGAGTCAGGTCTGCCGGGTTTCGAGTTCGTCTCGTGGTACGGCCTTTGGGCGCCGAAGAATTTGCCGGCCGACATCACCGCGAAATTGCAGACGGCGGTGGCCGGCATCCTCGCCCAGCCGGACGTCAAGCAACGCCTGGCGGCGCTCGGTTTCGACGCCATCGGCTCGACGCCGGACGAATTCGCAGGCTTTATCACCAGCGAAATGGCGAAATACGGCAAGATCGTCCGCGACGCCAATATCAAAGTGGAGTAGCGGCCGTCGCAATAGGTCTCTTTTCTTGGAGCATGATCTTTTCCGAAAACCGGTTTCCACTTTTCGGGATCATGCTCCGAGCCGTGCGCAACCTCACATCTTGGTCACGCGCGCATGCAACAGCGCAGCGCGGCCGCCGCGCACCGCTTTGATGCAGCGCTCGAGCGCCGCCTTTGCTTCGGCCGGATCGGTGAGCTCTTCCGCATAGGCGCCGAAGGCTTCGGCGACTTTGGTGAAATGCACGTCGGGTGCAAGCTCCGATTCGAACGCATTCGAGGTCTTGGCCTCGCCCTCCGGGAACACCCGCAAGGTCGACTGCTTCACCGCGTTCCAGCCGGTATTGTCGAGCACGATGGTGAGGATCGGCAGCTTGTACTGATGCGCGACGGCGAAGACCGAGGTCGGATTGTTGAAATAGAAGCCGCCGTCGCCGCAGATCTGCACCATCAGCCGGTCCGGCGCGGCAAGCTTGGCGCCGAGCGCGAAGCCCCCCGACCAGCCGAGGCCGCCGCCACCGGCGCGCACTGCCGTATTGGGCAGCGGCCGCGGAATCTGCATCAGCACCGACGCCGCATTGGTGATGCCTTCGTTGAAGATGATGTCCTCGGCTTCGATGAGCTTGCCGAGCTCCGCCATCAGATAATGCGAGTTCACCGCGCCCGGCCGGCCTTTTTCCGCCGCGAGCTTTTGCGCATGGGCATGGCGCTCGTCGCGCATCGCCTTGATGCGCGTCATCCGCTGAGCAACCGCCTCTTTGAATTTCGGCGACGCCCGGCCTTTCAGCTCTTCGAGCACTTGTTCGAGGATGCGCCCGCTGTCGCCCTGCATGCGGATATTGCCGGGGAAGGTCCACATCGGCGAACCAGGCTTGAGAATGTCGATGTCGATATGCGCCCAGAAGGTTCTTTCGTTGGTCTGCACGTCGCTTGGAAACCACGGCACGTCGACATCGACCAGAAGTCCGACATCGGCTTGCGGCACCGCCTTGTCGGCCGAGAAGCCGACGAAGCAGGGCGATGTATGCGAGACGTTATTGGTTCCGTTCACTTCGTAGACGGCGATGCCGGCGAATTGCGCCAGCGCATCGATCGCCTGCGAAGCATGCGCGTGCCGTCCGGCATAGCCGGTGATCAGGATCGGCTGTTCGGCCAGGAGAATCTTGTCGGCGAGCATCTTGACGAGCTTCGGATCGGCGCCGCCGCCCGAGGTCGCGGTGAACTGGTCTGACGGATAACGCCGGATCTCGTCGGTGCGCCATTGCTGCGTCAGCGTCTCGCGCTGCATCATCAGATAGACCGGGCCGCGCGGCTCGCTCTGCATCACCGAATGCGCGCGCCGCAGCGCTTCCTTGATCACGACGCCCGACGGCAGCGTCCATTCCCATTTCAGATAGGGCCGCACCAGGCTCGCCTGATCGAACGGTTCCTGGATGAAGTGCACGTAAGTGTCGCGCGAGCCGACCAGTTCGTCATTGACGGTATAGGGCGCCTTGCCGGCCATCAGCAGCACTGGCAGGCGGCTGCGGAACAGATTGTGCATGCCGTTTGCGGTATTGGCGGTGCCGACGTCGACATGGACCAGCACGCCTTGGCCGCGCCCGGTCACCAGCGCATAGCCCGCCGCCATGTGGGCCGCGGTGTTTTCGTGCGGGCAGCGTACCACGCCCGGCATCGGCTCGCCGAGCTTTCGCCGGTGCGCCATCTCGTCGATGATCGGCGCATGGTCGGTTCCAAAATTACAAAACAGGTAATCGACGCCGATCTCGCTCAATCCTTCGAGGAAATAATAGGCAGTGGCAAATTCGGGAACATTGGTTTTGCGGACGGCTGACGTTTCCATGATCTGAGCACTCGTGCGTGTTTTTTGTTGAAGGTGAAGAAGGTTGTGGCGGGTTCCAGTTTTGTCGTTGGCTCTCTGGTCGGGTTCCTTATAGCATCCTTGTCGGTCGCCGTCCGTGCGGCGCGCGGCGATCTTTTCCGGAGAAAGGGGATCCTTTCAGAAGAAAGACTTGGGATGCCCGAAGTCTTGCCACAAAGCGGGGCGATAGCACGAGGGATTGAGCGGGGGAGGGTACTTCATGAAATGGCAGGCCATTGCGGCCGGCGCGCTGGCGTCGGCGTTCTTGACGTGTGCTGGGTTTCTCACATGTGCCGTGTTCGCTGGTGCCGCGTTTGCCGATGTTCGCATCGTTAACGATCCGGGGGGCGAAGTTTCCTCCTACGTGCAGAAGTTCGAAGAGATGCGCGCCGCGGGCGACCGCGTCGTCATCGACGGGCCGTGCCTTTCGGCTTGCACCCTCTTGACCGGTATTATCCCAAGAGATCGGGTCTGCGTCACCAGTCGCGCCGTGCTGGGCTTCCATGCAGCATCGTATTTCGACGATGCGTCGAGCTCGCTGGTCCCGACCAGGGAAGGTAGCCGCGTCGTCATGCGGCTCTATCCCCCCGCCATCAAGGCCTGGATCGGCCGCCATGGCGGATTGACGCCGACGCTGATGCTGCTGCGCGGCCGTGAACTGACGGCGCTCTATCCCACCTGTCGGTAGGCCCACAGGTTGGGCCCGCGGTTGGGCCCACGGCCGTTGTCGCCAGCGTTGTTCCGGCTTATTTAAGCTCCATGTCAAAGGTCTTGATGTCAAAGGTCTTGCCGGAGACCGTGTCTGAGACGGCGGCCCCGCTTCTGGGGTCGCGGCCGCTACTGGCAGTGTGCGCCCTGGTCGCGCTGGCACTGGCCGGTACTGTCTTACTCTGGGCACATTACGGCACCACCGTCTTTTTCGAAACGATCCGCGCCGGTTTCTCGGCGTGTTTCGGCTGATGGGACCAAAGCCGTGAACGAAAAGACCTCTCGCGTCGCGCTGGTGCTCGGCGCATTCCTCGCCGGTCTCGTGCTGTTCTTTACCGCCATCCTGCTGGTGACCGGCTATGCGCCGTCGCCGGTTGGGCAGGCCGTCGCTGCCGTGGGCGGCCCCTTTGAGCTTACGGATCAGAGTGGCAAGGCCGTGACCGACGCCGATATGAAGGGCAAGCCCTTCCTGGTGTTCTTCGGCTTCACCCATTGTCCGGACATCTGCCCGACCACTTTGTTCGATATGTCCCAGCTCATGAAGGAGCTTGGATCCGATGCCGACCGTACCGGCGCGCTCTTCATCACCGTCGATCCCGAGCGCGACACGCCCAAGGTGATGAAGGACTATCTGTCGAATTTCGATCCGCATGTGCGCGGGCTCACCGGCGACCCGGTCGCCATCAATGCGGCGATCAAGGCCTATCGGGTCTATGCCAAGAAGGTGCCGCTCGAGAACGGCGACTACACGATGGATCACACCGCGCTGGTTTATCTCATGGACAAGAACGGGCATTTCATCGCGCCGTTCGATGTGAGCCGGACGCCGGCTGCGGAAGCCGCCGATTTGCGGCGCTATCTTTGATCCGGGTCCGCTAAGCGCGCCTGACGCAACGAATTTTGCCGTCCGCCTCGACTTTTTTCCGCGCTCCCGCTAGGCCGATGCGGGCGGAGTGTGGCATCAAGCCGAAGCGGATCGTGAGCGATGCAAGCTGAGACGGCCATTTCCCGGCATTTCACGCGTACCTTTTTGCGGCTCGCGGTGTTCGCGGTGCTGCTCGCTGCGTTGCGCGCGCCCGCGGCGGCGCAGGAAGGCGTCGTGACCAAAGACGGCGTGTCGCCGGCCGCGGCCGCATCCGCCGCCGTGCCCGGTTTTTGGGACCCGCGCCGCCGGCCGGAGCGGCCCGATTTGTCGCGCATCCAGAGCATTCGCTTCCTGACCGAGCTCGATTACCCGCCGTTCGATTATGCCGGGACCGACGGCAACCCGGCCGGGTTCAATATCGATCTGGCGCGGCTTCTCTGCACCGAGATCAATACGACCTGCACCATCCAGGCGCGCCGCTTCGACCTCCTGCTCGATGCGCTCAATGACAAATCGGGCGGCGGCGATGCGGTGATCGCCTCGATCGCGTCCAATGCCGCGACGCGGCTTAAGGCCGATTTCACCGATCCCTATTACCGAACGCCGGCGCGCTTTGTGGCGCGCGCCGACAGTCCGATCCGCGACGTGCTGCCGGAATTGGTCGAGGGCAAGAAGATCGCGGTCGTCGCCGGCACGGCGCACGAAGCTTTCCTCAAGGAAATGTTCACCGAGGCGGAGCTCCATCCTTATGCCAATGCCACGGCCGCGCGCGAGGCGCTGCGCAACAAGGACGTCGATCTTCTGTTCGGCGACGGCATCGCGCTGGCGTTCTGGCTCAATGGCAGCGATTCGAACGGCTGCTGTGCGTTCCGCGGCGGCCCGTATCTGGAAAGCCGCTTCTTCGGCGAGGGCGTCGGCATCGCGGTAAAGCGCGGCAACGATCTGTTGCGCCAGGCGCTGAACTGGGCGCTGTTCCGGCTCTGGGAAAAAGGCAGCTATACCGATCTCTGGCTGCGCTATTTTCCGATCAGCCCGTTTTGACGCGGTAGCGTCGAGTTTTAGAGACACGCGATGACAACTGCGACAATCGATAATCCCGCAAGCCTGCGCGAACTCGCCGAGCTGTCGCACGCCTGGCCGTTCGAGGAGGCGCGCAAGATCGTCGCGCGGTTGAAGAAGACGCCGAAAGACGAGGTGATCTTCGAGACCGGCTACGGGCCGTCCGGCCTGCCGCATATCGGCACCTTCGGCGAAGTGGCGCGCACCACCATGGTGCGGCATGCGTTTCGCATCCTCACCGACGACAAGATCAAGACTCGGCTGATCGCCTTCTCCGACGACATGGACGGACTGCGCAAGGTTCCCGACAACGTCCCCAACAAGGAAATGGTGACGCAGCATCTCGGCAAGCCGCTGACCCAAGTGCCGGATCCGTTCGGCACGCATGACAGTTTTGCCGCGCACAACAATGCGCGGCTGCGCGCCTTCCTCGATCAATTCGGCTTCGACTACGAGTTCTTGTCATCGACCGACTGCTACACGTCGGGCCGCTTCGATGCCGCGCTCTTGACCATGCTCAAGCACTTCGAAGAGGTGATGGCGGTGATGCTGCCGTCGCTGCGCGAAGAGCGGGCGCAAACCTATTCGCCGTTCCTGCCGATCGATCCGAAGACCGGCATCGTGTTGCAGGTGCCGGTGGTGGCGCACGACGCCGAGGCCGGAACCATCACTTACGAGAACGACGGCGAGCGCGTCACCACGCTGGTCACCGGCGGGCGCTGCAAGCTGCAATGGAAGCCGGATTGGGCCATGCGCTGGGTCGCGCTCGGCGTCGATTACGAGATGGCCGGCAAGGATCTGATCGACTCGGTGAAGCTGTCGAGCCAGATCTGCCGCGCGCTCGGCGGCACGCCGCCTGAAGGCTTCAACTACGAGCTTTTCCTCGACGAGAACGGCCAGAAAATCTCCAAGTCGAAGGGCAACGGCCTGACCATCGACGAATGGCTGCGTTATGCCAGCCCGGAGAGCCTGTCGCTGTTCATGTATCGCGAGCCGAAAGCGGCAAAGCGGCTCTATTTCGACGTCATTCCGCGGCATGTCGACGAATATCTGCAATATCTCGACGCCTATCCGCGGCAGGCCGGCAAGGAGCAGCTCGGCAATCCGGTCTGGCACATTCACAACGGCGCGCCGCCGGTCGCCGACAATCCGGTGCCGTTTGCGATGCTGCTGTCGCTCGTCACCGCGTCGAATGCGGCGAATGCCGACACGCTATGGGGTTTCATCGGCCGCTACCGGCCGGGCGTGACGCGGCAAACGCATCCGCGGCTCGCGGCGATGGTCGATTACGCCATCAATTATTACCGCGACTTCGTCGCGCCGAAGAAGCAGTTCCGCGAACCGAGCGCCGCCGAGCGCGCGGCGCTCACCGATTTGCGCGATGCGCTGTCGCAATTGCCGGCGGATGCATCGCCGGAAAATATCCAAGATGTGGTCTATGAGATCGGCCGGCGCGATCCGTTCCTCGACGCGAAGAAAAAGGGCAAGGACGGCAAGCCGGGCGTCGCGCTCGACTGGTTCAACATGCTCTATCAGGTGCTGCTTGGCCAGGAGAAGGGCCCGCGCTTCGGCTCGTTCGTCGCCGCTTACGGCATTGCCAACACCGTCGCCATGATCGACGGCGCGTTGGCGCGCTCGGCCTGAACACTATCCTCTGAACGAGGGTATATGGACGAAGAACGCTCAGAGTTCTGACGAATTGCTTGGGCAACTGACGAAGATGAAGCCTGAACCGCGACAGAAACGGTCCAAATAGTCGGAGTTATAGAGCGATGAAGAGCGTCTTATTGTTAGTTACGTGGTTTGCTCAAGGACAGCCACCGAGCAGCTATCAATCCGTTTTCAACTCAATCGAGGCTTGTGAGGCCGCTCGGACCGCCGTTTTCGCGGAAGCGACACGGATTAAAGCGCAGCGCGATCAAAGTGTAATCGACCAAGCTAAGGCAACGAATAATTCCCCAGCCGTTCTATTGTCGCTAGCACCACCCGCACCGATCGTCACAGCCGTCTGCGCCGCCCAATAACATGCCTAAGGTTCCACATATAGCAAAGCAGGGTCTAATTCGTAGTGAATTAATGAAATGCGCTACCGCTAGTCCGATGGAGTTTCCAACTTACAGCGCTTTTGCGCCGAGAGTTGGAATGCCAGTTCGGGGACCATGGAAAGGTGTTCTCGATGCAATTAGTCGCGCGGAGACAAGGCAGGGATTGCCCGACATCACGTTTGTGTTGGTAAACCAGCGCACCGGCTATCCAAGCCAAATCGGTTTTACGCGAAGCAAGAAGCCTACACCGCAGCAGATCGCGCACGCGCGAAGCGAAGTCCAAAAGGTAATCAACCACTACAATTTAGGGACACTCAATCCATTCTAATAACTTGCGAAGTAAACAACTTCCCCTGAATGGAAGGGCAGGGGTTACTGGCTCACCCACAAAATGCGCGCGACCCACATCACGTCCGACATCGCGAGCATGTGGTCGGGCTGCTCCGCATTGAGCGACTTGAGCTCGAGCGATTTCGCCGTTCTGCGCTTCAACTCTTTGACCATCACCTCGCCGCTCTTCATGCGCACCACGACGCGGTCGCCGCGGCGGATCGGCGCGGAGGGCGAGACGACGATGACATTGCCGTCGCGATAGGCCGGCTCCATCGACGGACCGGAAATTTCGAGCGCATAAGCGTGCTCGTCATTGACGGCGGGAAACGCGATCTCGTCCCAGCCGGCGCCGGAGGGAAGGCCGCCGTCGTCGAAGTAACCGCCATTGCCGGCTTCGGCGAAGCCGAGGAGCGGCACCGGCTTCACCGTCGCGCCAGCGCTCGCCGGTTCGATCAGCGTGACAAAAGCATCGAACGGCGTGCCGGTCGCAGCCAGCGCCTTGGCGATCGACTCGGTCGAGGGCCAGCGCGCGCGGCCCTGCGGCGTGATGCGTTTTGACTTGTTGAAGGTGGTCGGATCGAGCCCGGCCCGCTTGGCGAGCCCGGACGCCGACAGTCCCGCGCGCGCGGCGAGGCGATCGATGGCCGACCAGACCTGCGCATGCGTCAGCATCAGAACCCCAACCCCAGCACGATCCCGAAAAGGTCCCCGCCTTCGGAAGCGACCATGCTCATGCAAAAGCTAGAGCCGGATTTTGACAGTACCAAAACCGAGCCGGCTTAAGCCTGTGGATCATAGGAATTATTGCCTGAATGCTCAAGTCCCGCCGCACAGGCCGCCCCCTGCACAACGTCGTCTTGAACAGCGCAAATGCCGCCGATAGGGTCGCCCGCGAAATAGCATCTTGATGGAGCATGATCTTTTCGGAAAACCGGTTTCCACTTTTCCGGATCATGCTTGGACGCTGGGTGGGCTTGGAGTGACGACGATCTATAAAATCTGCGAGCGGGCGGCCTGGCAGGCGGCCAAGAGCGCCGGGCTTTATCGCGGATCGGCGCTCGATATAAGCGACGGTTTCATCCACTTCTCGTCGGCGGCGCAGGTGAGCGAGACCGCGGCCAAGCATTTTGCCGGACAGACCGATCTGATCCTGGTCGCCGCCGATGGCGACGCACTCGGCGCGGCGCTGAAATGGGAAGCCTCGCGCGGCGGCGCGCAGTTTCCGCATCTCTATGCGGCGCTGCCGCTCACGGCGGTGCGCTGGGCGCGGCCGCTGCCTGACGAGATCGACGGACGGCGCGAGATCGCGGAGCTTATGCCGTGATCGGCCTCTTCGATCGCCTGGTCGATCGGTTGGCGCGGCCGTTTCTGCATGCGCTCGACCCGGAAGATGCGCATGGGCTTGCGGTTAAAATGCTCAAATACGCCCCCGTGCCGCCGGCGCCGCGCGACGATTCGCGGCTCGCGATGCGGGTCTTCGGCCTGAATTTCCCAAACCCGATCGGCGTCGCCGCGGGCTTCGACAAAAATGCCGAAGTGCCGGACGCGCTGTTGCGCACTGGCTTCGGCTTTGTCGAAGTCGGCACCATCACGCCAAAGCCGCAGCCGGGCAATCCGAAGCCGCGGCTGTTCCGGCTCGATGCCGATCGCGGCGTCATCAACCGGCTCGGCTTTAATTCGGCAGGATCGGAAGCGGTGCTCAAGCGGCTCGCGGTGCGCGCCAATGCCGGCGGCGTGGTCGGCGTCAATGTCGGGGCCAATAAGGATTCGCCCGATCGCATCGCCGATTACGTGGCCCTCATCGAGCGCTTCGCGGCGGTAGCGAGCTACGTCACCGTCAATATTTCCTCGCCCAACACGCCGGGCCTGCGCAACATGCAGCAAGCCGCGGTGCTCGACGATCTTTTGGCGCGTGTGATCGATGCGCGCGAAAGGGTCGCGCCCAATGCCGGGCCGACGCCGGTGCTGCTCAAGATCGCGCCCGATCTGTCGCTGCCCGATCTCGACGATGTCGTCGGCATTGCGCGCTCGCGCCGCGTCGACGGCATGATCGTCGGCAACACGACGGTGGGGCGGCCGCCGCATTTGCGCGAGGCGGAGATTGCGAAAGAATCCGGCGGCCTGTCGGGCCGGCCGCTCTTGCCGCTCGCCAACCGCATGCTGGCCGAAACCTATGTCCGGGTCGAAGGCGTGTTCCCGCTGGTCGGCGTCGGCGGCATCGATACCGGCGCCAGTGCTTTGGCAAAAATCCGCGCGGGGGCTAGCCTCGTTCAAGTCTATTCGGGGTTGGTCTTTGCCGGCCTCGGTCTCGTCGCCGACATCAAGCGCACGCTTCAGGCGGTGCTTGATCGCGACGGCCAGTCGAGCCTTGTCGACTATGTCGGCGCCGACGCGGCTTCCGTCACCGCCGAGCCATGGCCGGATTGATGGCCGGATTGATGGCCGGATTGAGAAGCCAGAACTCTCGAACAAAAATGACGCGCTAGCGCAGCGCTGTCGCGCCCGGCGAGGGGATGAGCACCGGCTTGAGCGCCGGAACCAGGCGCCGTTTTTCCCGCCGCGCCGGGATCGCGCGATAGACTTGTTTGGTCGCCTCGACGATGTGGACGCCGGCGAACGGCGCCGAGAGTGACGCGCCGGTGCGCTCCCAGGCGACGGCAGAGCGCAGAAACAGGCTCCCCGAAATCGGCGGCACATAGAGCGCCTCGCCCCAGCCGGTCGGCGTGAACCAGGTGTCGCGCAAAAGTTGCGTGATCTGGGTGCGCGAATAGGGCCGGCCGTGACCGAACGGCGTCGTATCCATGCGCGCCCAGACGCCGCGCCGGTTCGGCACCACGGCGAGAAGACGGCCGCCGGCGGCAAGGACGCGCCAGGCTTCGCGCAGCAATTCGGCCGGGTCCGGCGACATTTCGAGTGCGTGGACGAGAAGCACGCGATCGACCGCCGAGTCGGTCAACGGCAATTCGTCCTCTTCGACCAAGGCGGTCAGCGCCGGCCGCGCCGAAGGCCAGCGCACCACGCCCTGCGGCGCCGGCATCAAAGCGAGACAGCGCTCGGCCTCCTCGCGAAACAGGCCGAGATAGGGGGTGGCGTAGCCGATGCCGAGCACGCGCATCGTGCTGGTGTCAGGCCAACGGGCGCGGATGCCGCGGCCGACGAAGCGGCGGGCGACGACGCCCAGGTGCTGGGCGTAGAAATTGCGGAGGTCGACGACATCCATGCCGTAAAATAGCACGTCATGCCGGGATGCGCGCAAAGCAGGCGGCGAGAAACCTTAGTCCTTCGCCCTTGCGGTTAATGATACGCAGTGCCTACCTTAAATGCCTATCCGCAAACGCCATCATCATGGATGACCCCACCATGCCGGCTGAAACCTATCAATTCCCCTGTCTTTCCGACAATTTCGGCGTCCTCATCCACGATCCGGCATCGGGCGCGACCGCCTCGATCGACGCGCCCGAGGCCGCACCGGTCGAGGCGGCGCTCAAGAAGACCGGCTGGAAGCTGACCGACATTCTGATCACGCATCATCACGCCGACCACACCGCCGGCATCGGCGAGCTCAAGGCGGAGCACAAATGCCGCGTCGTCGCGCCACGCGCCGAGGCGGCGCGCATCGCCCATGTCGATGAGACGGTGGGCGAGGGCGACAAAGTCAAAGTCGGCGGGCTCGAAGGCAAAGTCCTCGACACGCCCGGGCATACGTCGGGTCACATTTCGTATGTCTTCGCGGCGGACAAGCTCGCCTTTGTCGGCGACACGTTGTTTTCGATCGGCTGCGGCCGCGTCATCGAGGGCAATCCCGAAATGATGTGGCACTCGCTGCTCAAGCTGCGCGGCCTGCCGGACGACACGCGCTTTTTTTGCGGCCACGAATATACCGCCGCCAATATCCGCTTCGCCAAAACCATCGAGCCGAACAACAAGGCGCTCGCGGCACGCGCCGAAGAGGTGAACAAGCTTCTCGGTTCGGGCAAGGCCACCATCCCGGCGACGATCGGCGCGGAGAAGGCGGCCAATCCGTTCCTGCGCGCCGACGACGCCGACGTCGCAAAATCGCTCGGGCTTGCCGGCGCTCCGGCGTGGAAGGTCTTTGCCGAAATCCGCGAGCGCAAAAACAAGTTTTGAGAAAGCGCCAGCTTTGAGAAAGCGCCTATTTTGAGCGCGACACTCACCGCCGCCGACATCGTCCGGATGCTCGACCTCAAGCCGCATCCGGAAGGCGGGCATTTCCGCGAGACGTTTCGCGACCCGCGGCAAACCGCGGATGGCCGCGCTGTGTCGACCGCGATTTATTTTCTCCTCGCGCGCGGCGAACGCTCGCATTGGCATCGCGTCGATGCCGTCGAAATCTGGCACTGGCATGCCGGCGCGCCGCTTATGCTTGAAATCGCCCGTGAGAAATCCAGCAAGATCGAAAGTGTGACGCTCGGTTGCGATCTTGCCGCCGGCGAGAGGCCGCAGGCCGTGGTGCCGGCTTACGCCTGGCAGTCAGCGCTTACGCTCGGCGATTGGACGCTGGTCGGCTGCACCGTCGCGCCGGGATTTGATTTCAAGACGTTTGAGCTTGCACCGAAGGACTGGTCACCATAACGGCGAGCGTCGGGGGCTTGCTGTTTGTCGCCGCCAGGAACGAATGCAGCGCCGCGACGACTTGCGCGCCTTCGCCAACGGCGGCGGCGACGCGCTTGATCGATCCGGCGCGCACGTCGCCGATGGCGAACACGCCGCGCCGGCTTGTCTCCAGCGGATGACGAGTGCCGCCGGCCTCTTCCCCGGTCAGCACGAAGCCCTTGCCGTCCAATTTCACGCCGGAGCTCGCGAGCCAATCGGTATTCGGCTCGGCACCGATGAACAGAAACAAGTGGCTGATCGGCCGCCGCACTTCCTCGCCGCTTGCGCCGTGGCGCCAGCGCACCGCGTCGAGCATGCCGTTACCGCCTTCAAGCCCGCTCACCGCGCAGCCGGTTTCGACGTGGACATTGGCGAGGCCCTCGATGCGGTCGACGAGGTAGCGCGACATGGTCTCGGACAGATCCGGCCGGCGCACGAGCATGCGCACCTTGACGCCCTGGCCGGCGAGAAACACCGCGGCTTGGCCCGCCGAATTGCCGGCCCCGACCAGCGCCACTTCCTGGTCGGCGCAGAGTTTTGCTTCGAGCGGCGTCGCCCAGTAATGCACGCTCGCGCCCTCGAAGGCGTCGAGATTGTCGACCGTCAGCCGGCGATAGCGCGCGCCGCTCGCGACCACGACCGAACGGGCTTTGACGCGCTCGCCGTTGAAAAGATCGAGAGTGAACGGGTCGTCCGCGCCGCCCTGCTGCGCGCACGCGCAAAGGCTGCTCACCTCATCCGGGATCGCCATTTCGGCGCCGAATTTTTGCGCCTGATTATAGGCGCGCGCCATCAGCGCGATGCCGGTAATGCCGGTCGGAAAGCCAAGATAGTTTTCGATGCGGGACGAAGCGCCGGCTTGGCCGCCGAAGGCGCGGCAATCGAGCACGAGGACGGAAAGCCCTTCGGATGCCGCATACACGGCCGTTGCCAGACCCGCCGGACCGGCGCCGATGACGACAACATCATAGAGACGGTTCGGATCGATCGGCCGCACCAGTCCGACGCAGCGCGCCAATTCGTTTTCGCCGGGATTGCGCAGCAATTGCCCGCCGGGACACAGCACGATCGGCAATTGTCCCGGATCGACATGGAAGCGCTCGATCAGCGCCTTCGCTTCGGGATCGGTGTCGGAATTTAGCAATTGATGCGGATGGCCGTTGCGGCGGAGAAAGCCCTGCAGGCGGAGCACGTCGGCATTCTCGGCGCGGCCAACAATGATCGGACCGCCGGCGCCGAGCTCGAGGAGGCCGACGCGGCGGAGAATGAGCGCGCGCATGATGCGCTCGCCGAGCTCCGCTTCGGCAACGAGCAGCGCCCGCAGCCGGTCCGGCGCGATGATGATACTGCGCACCGGCTCAAGCGCAGTCGCGTCCGCAAGCGACGGCCGACCCGCCATTTGCGCCAATTCGCCCAGGAACTGGCCAGGCCCGTGGGTCACGATTTCGTGACGGTTCCCCAAACCGTCATTCCGGGTGATTTCGACCTTGCCGCAAGGGATGACGATCAGGCCGGGGCCGATCTGGCCGGCGGTGAACAGCTTGTCGCCGGGTTGAAACGTGTGGCATTCGCCGAAGCGGCGCATCCGTTCGATCTCGAACGGCTCGAGATCGGGGAACATCTGATCGCGCCGCCGCTCGATGATGGGCAAAGGTGACGACGCCATGAGGGAACCCGACTGCGACCTG
Organism: uncultured Alphaproteobacteria bacterium; assembly: GCA_963761595.1. GTDB lineage: Bacteria > Pseudomonadota > Alphaproteobacteria > Rhizobiales > Xanthobacteraceae > BOG-931. Next base: position 301,616 of record CAVXHE010000014.1, on the reverse strand, counting down.
ATGCTGCGACTGTGCCGCACGCAGCCTATATAGGTCGGCTTTCGCTCAAGCGAAATACTGTCCGCCATTGGCGGTCAGCGTCGAGCCGGTGATCAGGCCGGCATCGTCGGAGGCGAGGAACACCACGCAGCGCGCGATTTCTTCAGGCTCGCCCAACCGGCCGATGGGAATCTGCGGCAGCACGCTCTTCTGCAGCACCTCCTGCGACATCGCCTTGACCATATCGGTCGCGATATAGCCCGGGCAGATCGCATTGACGGTGACGCCGGCGCGCGCGCCTTCCTGGGCCAGCGCCTTGGTGAAACCGATCTCGCCGGCTTTGGCCGCGGAATAGTTGGTCTGGCCGAACTGGCCCTTCTGGCCGTTGATCGAGGAAATGTTGACGATGCGGCCGAATTTGCGCTCGCGCATGCCCTCGATGACCTGGCGGCACATATTGAACAGCGAGCCGAGATTGGTGTTGATCACCTCCGCCCATTGTTCCGGCTTCATGCGGTGAAGCTGGGCGTCGCGGGTAATGCCGGCATTGTTGACCAGCACATCGACCGGCCCGACTTCCGCCTGGACTTGGTTCACGCCGGCGGCGCAAGCGTCGAATGACGACACGTCCCACTTGAACACGGCGATGCCGGTTTCCGTCTTGAATTGCTGTGCCGCCTCGTCGTTGCCGCCGTAATTGGCGGCAACTTTGTAGTCGGCAGCTTTGAGGGCCTTGCAGATGGCCGCGCCGATACCGCGCGTCCCCCCCGTAACCAGCGCAACGCGGGGCATGATCTCCTCCCTGTCCAGATCCAACAACGGTCCCGGTCACGATCCCCGGACGTTACGAATTCGCCGGGTACCCGTTCCGGGACGCTTTGTCCTGGTTTTGGCGCCAGCTTAAAGACGTCAATGGCCGGCGCAAGTTGGCACTTGTGCCGACCATAGCTGCCGGAATGATGTCCGGCCGTGACTTACATCAAAGTGACCTACATCAATGATAGGCGCGGCCGGTGCTTACCGCTCCAAACACATTGCAATACCCATGCCGCCGCCGATGCACAAAGTGGCGAGGCCCTTCTTGGCATTGCGCTTTTGCATCTCGTAGAGCAGCGTCACCAGAACGCGGGTGCCCGACGCGCCGATCGGATGACCGATGGCGATGGCGCCGCCATTGACGTTGACCTTGCCGGTGTCCCAGCCGAGGTCCTTGTTGACGGCGCAAGCTTGCGCCGCGAAGGCCTCGTTGGCCTCGATGAGGTCGAGGTCGCCCGTGCTCCAGCCGGCTTTCTTCAGCGCCGCGCGCGATGCCGGGATCGGCCCAGTGCCCATGATCTTCGGATCGACGCCGGCTTGCGCCCAAGACACGATGCGCGCGAGCGGCGTCTTGCCGAGCTTGGCGGCTTCGCTCGCCTTCATCAGCACCACCGCGGCGGCGCCATCATTGATGCCCGACGCATTGGCCGCCGTCACGGTGCCTTCCTTGTCGAAAGCGGGCCGCAGCTTGCCGACCGCTTCGAGTGTGGTGCCGTGTTTCGGATATTCGTCGGTATCGACGACGGTGTCGCCTTTGCGGCCCTTGATGGTGACCGGGGTGATCTCGTCCTTGAATTTTCCGGCCTTTTGCGCGGCTTCCGCCTTGTTCTGCGAGGCGACCGCGAATTCGTCCTGCTGCTGGCGCGTGATCTGCCACTGCCGCGCGACGTTCTCGGCGGTATTGCCCATGTGATAGCCGTTGAAGGCGTCCCACAGGCCGTCCTTGATCATGGTGTCGATCATCTCGAAATTGCCCATCTTCACGCCCGCGCGAAGATGCTGGCAGTGCGGTGCGACGCTCATGGATTCTTGGCCGCCGGCAACGACGATGTCGGAATCGCCGTTGACGATGGCCTGATAGCCGAGCGCCACCGAGCGCAGCCCCGAGCCGCACAGCATGTTGACGCCCCAGGCCGGGGTTTCGACCGGGACGCCGGCCGCGATCGAGGCCTGCCGGGCCGGGTTCTGGCCCTGACCCGCGGTGAGGATCTGGCCCATGATCACTTCGGAGACCTTCGGCGCCTCGACGCCGGCGCGGTCGAGCGCCGCCTTGATGGCCGTCCTGCCGAGCTCGTGCGCGGGCACGTTGGCAAATACGCCGTTGAATGCGCCGACCGGCGTGCGCGTTGCGCTGACAATGACAATATCGTCTTTCATCGGGGAATCCTTCCGGTTAGGGCTTTATTCTCAGGCGGGCTCGGCCTCAGGCAGGAGCGCTAATCTTGGCGCAAGTCTGCCGGCAGGTCTGCCGCTCGCTCTTTCATATATGTCATAGGGACGTGTCTAGCCCTCGACAAGGCTGGAAAAGGCGGCATCGCTGTTATGCCGAAAGAGGCCAGGTTCTGCGACCGATTTGTGCGCAGCAAAGCTTTTTTGCTGCACGTTTTCCATGGTCCACAATAACGGTAGCCGCGCCGCACAAAACCGCCTATTTTGAAAGCAACGTCTGCGTGTTGGTGCCCCATGACCGAAGCCATGACCAAGACCGCCGCTGAGCCGGTTACCATCAAGAAGTACGCCAATCGGCGTCTCTACAACACCGGTACGAGCACCTATGTCACGCTCGAAGACCTGGCCGCCATGGTCAAGACCGGCAATGATTTCGTGGTCTTCGACGCCAAGACCAGCGAAGACATCACCCGGTCGGTGCTGGCGCAGATCATCTTCGAGCAAGAGAACAAGCAGGGCCAGAACCTGCTGCCGATCACCTTCCTGCGTCAGCTGATCCGCTTCTATGGCGACAGCATGCAGATGCTGGTGCCGCGCTATCTCGAAGTCTCCATCGATTCATTGACGCGTGAGCAGGAAAAATTCCGCAATCAGATGGCGCAGGCTTTCGGCGTCGGCGCCTTCACCTCGCTTGAGGATCAGGTGCGGCGGAACATGGAAATGTTCGAGCGTACCTTCGCCATGTTCGCACCGTTTGCGCGGCGCGAGAGTGCCGCCGCGAACGCTGCCGCCGAGGCGGCGGCGGCGGGCGAAAAAACGCCGCAAAAGACCGGCGATATCGACGATCTCAAGCGGCAGCTCGAAGAGATGCAGCGCAAAGTCGATAAGCTCGCAAAAGATTAGACCGCCATCGTTCCGGCTTGCGGTTTCACCGCGCCCGCGAGCCACGGCCGCTCGGCCGAGGCAAGTCCGATCAGCGCGCCTTGCAGATAGTCGCAGCCCCACTCTTGCAGCGTGCGCGCTGCCGCTTCGTCCTGCACCCATTCGGCAACGGTCTTGAGTTTCAGCCGCTGCGCGAGCTCGATCAGCGAGCGCACGAAGGCGCGATCGTCCTCCGACCGCATGATGTCGCGCACGAAGGCGCCGTCGATCTTGACGATATCCACGCCGAGCTGGCGCAGATTGCGGAACGAGGTGTAGCCGGCGCCGAAATCGTCGATGGCGATGCGGCAGCCGAGATCTTTCACGCGTGCAACGAAACCGCGCGTCTCGTCGATGTCGAGAATGGCCGCGCTTTCGGTGATCTCGATCGTCAGCCGCTCGGCGACGCCGGAATGTGAGCGCAACTGCGATCCCAATCCCGACCACCAATCGGGATCGGCGGTCGAGGCCGGCGATACGTTCAGGCTTGCCTGCAAGCCCGGCGTTCCGATCAGCTCGTCGACCACGAGTTCGAGCACGCGAAAGTCGAGCAGCCGCACCAGGCCGAGGCGCTCGGCGATCGGGATGATCTCATGCGCTGCGATGAGACTGCCGTCGGCGCGGCGGATGCGCATCAGGCACTCGTAGAATGCGGGCTTGCGGTCTGCCGCCGCAACGACGGTTTCGTAGGCGAGAAAGATGCGCCGCTCGTTGAGCGCGGCGACGATCTCGTCGGTGGCGCGAACGTTTTCGCGGCGCATCGCTTCGCGCTCGATATTGGGGCGATAGGCCGCAAACGAGCCGCGCCGCCGCGCTTTGGCGGCATCGAGGCTTTCCTGCGCGCGGCCGAGCACTTCGGTCACGCTGCGGGCATGGCGGGGCGCCGTGACGCCGCCGATCGTGACCGTGACCGCGATCGGCCCGGCGGCGGTCGGCACCATGTCGTCGCGGATGCCGGCGAGCATGCGCTCGGCGGCGATCGCCATGTCGTCGGGCGTGCAGTCGCGCAGCACCAGGCCGAATTTATTGCCGGAAAAACGGCCGAGCGTGTCCTTGCCGCGCATCCGGCTGCGCAGGCGCTTGCCGACGACGCGGATCACTTCATCGGCATTGTCGAAACCATAGGACTCGTTGATGCGCGCCAGATTGTCGATCGCGATCAGGAGAAAGCCGCAGGAGGAGCGAAAGCGCAGCGCCTCGTCGATCGTGTCTTCGAGCACTTCGGTAAGGCGGTGGCGGTTCAATTCCCCGGTCAGGCCGTCGCAGCGGGCGAGAAATGCGAGCTGGCGCTCTTGCTCGTAGCGCTCGTTGATGACGCGGAGCACGCCCTGCGCGCGGAGCGGTTTGCCGTCCGGGCCGGCAAACCAGCGGCCGGTATCCTCGACCCACAGTCTTGTTTCGGATCCGGGATGGGGACGGAGGCCATATTGGATCTGATAGCCGACGCCGTGCCCATCATCGCGCTTGTTCGATTGCATGACGGCGTCGAAGCGCGCCTGCGCGTTCTCGGCTTCAAGGATCTGGGCATAACCGCGGCCGGTCGAAATCGCCGACAGATCGGGAACGAGGAGCACCTCGGCGGCGTTGTTGCCCCACAGCAGGACGTCGGTGTCGATGCGCCAGTCGTAAGCGACCTCGCCCACCGAAGCGAGAATTTGCGCGGCGTCGAGTTTTGCGGAAGGCCCTGAACTCACGGCCGAACTCGCCTCTGAAGATGTTGCTTTCGAAGATCGTCGCAATCCGATACGGCGGATCGCGTCCGCAAAGATAGCGGCGGAGTTTAAACAATTCGGTAAATCTCAGCGCTCCGGCTCGGCACGCCGCTTGCGATCTCCTGACTGACGGTCAAGAAACGTCCCGTTTCGGGACAGGAGATGCCGGTGAACAATTCTCTCGTTCCGGTCACGCCGGTTAACCGCGACAGCGCAACGCCGCGCGTGGCTGAGCCGTCCGGATGTCGAGCTTCATCGCGCATCTGATCGCCACTTCGGCGCAAGGTGCCGCAAACCCGCGCCCGCCGCCGCGCCGAGCCCGCCGAAGCGATCAGCGCCTACGAGGGACTAGGCCAGCGACCCAGTAACCTCGGCCGCGTGCTCTCCCGCTCGCTCTAAGCCTCGGAATCGATACGCCTTTGCGATCGGCCGTTGACCCGGTCTGTGCCGCTGTTCCGGCAATGACACAGCCCGGCCCTTGTACCTTGCGGAAGGCTCACGCAAATGATGGCGCGGAGAGCCGCAAGCGGACTTACTCAGTGACCTACACCGTCAAAGAGATCTTCAAGACACTGCAAGGCGAGGGCGCCCAGGCCGGCCGCCCGCCGTGTTCTGCCGCTTCGCCGGCTGCAATCTATGGTCCGGCCGCGAAGAAGATCGCGGCAGCGCCGTCTGCCAATTCTGCGACACCGATTTTGTCGGCACCGACGGGCCCGGCGGCGGCCGCTTCGAAAGTGCGTCCGACCTCGCGCGGCGATCGCGCACGCTTGGGCGAGCGACGCGCCGCAGCGCTTCGTCGTCTTCACCGGCGGCGAGCCACTCCTGCAACTCGATCCGGCGCTGATCGAGGCCGTGCACCACCGCGGCTTTGAGATCGCGGTGGAGACCAACGGCACGCAAGATGCGCATCGCCGGCATCGATTGGCTCTGCGTCAGCCCGAAGGCCGGCGCGGCATTGCGGCAGCGGAGCGGCCATGAACTCAAGCTCGTCTATCCGCAGGCCGGCATCGATCCGGCCGAATTGCTTAGCCTGCAGTTCGATCATTTCTGGCTGCAGCCGATGGACGGTCCCGATCGCGCGGCGAACACTGCGGCTGCAATCGACTATTGCCTTGTCGCATCCGAACTGGCGATTGAGCGTGCAGATGCACAAGCTCGTCGGAATTCCATAATTCTGGAAACATGATGCTCGAAATCAGTAAGCAGTTCCGTTTCGAATCCGCGCACACTTTTCATCGCGACGCCGACAACGGTGCGTGAGGCGAGCAAGCGCATTCACGGCCATTCCTATCGCGCCGAAGTGGTGGTGCGCGGCGAGGCCGATCCGACATACCGGCATGGTCGTCGATTTTGGCGTGCTGGAGCGCGCCATCGATGCGGCGCGGTCGGCTCTCGACCATCACTTCCTCAATGAAGTGCCGGATCTCGGTCCGGCAACCATGGAAAATCTGTCGATCTGGATCTGGCGCAAAGTTCGCGGCCGATTGCACAGGCTTGAGCCGCGTCACGGTCTATCGCGACAGCACCGGCGAAATGTGCAGCTATTTCGGGCCGAGCCAGTCAAGCAAATAGGCGAGTTCGAACGCGGCTTGATCCGCGTCACATAGCGCCGGGGCCTTCGACTTCGATCTGCCGCCGCGAGGCGCGCATGCCGATGATGAAGCCCGCCAGCACGTCGACCAGCGCGATCGCCGTCAGCAGAAAAAACGTCGAGGTCGCCGCCTGCGGCACCAGCAGAAACTCGACCAGCATGACGATGAACAGGATCATCGCCAGGATGTGATCCATGACGCTGCGCATGCCCATTCGCGTCGCTTTGATCGATTTCGATCCAGAGCAGAAAGATCGAGACAGGCGATCAGGATGTCTTCCCAGGTCAGCACCCAGTCCTGACCCGACATCATGTGCACGGTCGTTACCGGCGCGGTCCAGCTCACGCCGGGCGTGAGGAACGCGATCATGTTGTAGATGGCGAAGGGGATCAGAAGGAGCGGGAAGCCGAGCACGAACATGACGTAAGTTCTTTCGTCATAGAACTCTTTGCTGAGTTGGCTCTTTGGTCACGACAGCTCTTGGTTAGCACTTGCGTCAACACACTTTCCGGGGCCGCGCGCTGCCGCGGGCGGCGAGCGAAGCCTTAGGCTTCGCTCTTCTTGTTCAACACTTGCCGGCCGCGATACATGCCGGTCTTGAGGTCGATATGGTGCGGTCGGCGCAATTCGCCGGAATCCTTGTCCTCCACATAGGACGGCGCCTTCAGCGCGTCGGCCGACCGGCGCATGCCGCGGCGCGACGGCGAAGTTTTTCGTTTCGGCACGGCCATGGGGTCGTTCTCCTGATAGGTCGTGGTGCTCGGAATGGCGCGCTTATAGAAGAACAGGCCGCTAATGCTAGGGGCCGTTACGGGGCTTCGAATGCAGGCGGCGAAGCCCGGAAAACTCCTCGGAACGGCGCTCATAAAGGCCGGCCAGCCGGCGGACCAGGAGGCTCGGCGTCCGGGCGCTGCGCCGGTACCGGATTGGGCAGGATCGAGGCCAGTTCGGCCGCCTCATGGGCGTTCAGGTCGCGGGCCGATTTGCCGAAAGCCCAGCGGGCGCCGGCCTCGGCGCCGAACTCGCCGTTCGGGCCCAATTCGACGATGTTGAGGTAGATTTCCAGAATCCGCCGTTTCGGCAAAACCACGTTGAGCCACAGCGCGAGCGGGATTTCGAGCGCCTTGCGGACGATAGCTGCGGCCCTGCCAGAGGAAAAGATTCTTGGCGGTCTGCTGGGTGATGGTGGAGGCGCCGCGCGCTTCGCCGCCGTTGGCCGGATTGCTGCAGCGCTTCGCGCATGGCGCCGAGGTCGATGCCGCGATTGTGGCAGAAGGTGCCGTCCTCGGCGACGATGACGGCGAGCGGCAGCGCCGGCGACATGCGGTTGAGCGGAAAGGCAATGCGCTCGACGCGTGAGCCGGTCGCCCAGCGCCACAGCATCGGCGTCGAGACCGGGTCGATGAAGCGGTAGAACGGCGCGATCACATAAGGCACGAGCACCAGGACGGCGACGGCGATGGCCAAAATCATGGCGCAGGCGTCGCAAGGGCGATTCGCGCTGTGATGCCGATGCCTGCAGCGCCGGCTTCGCGATCATGGCATCTAATCCCGCGCGTAACCGATCAGCGGCTTCTTCTTGCGGCCGAGCACGATCAGGATCGTCGCCACAATGCCGACGACGACCCAAGCCGGCAGGTCGAAGCCTTTTTGCAGGTACGGGTCCCATGCCCAGGCAAATTTCAGCTTCAGCCAATCCTGCACGAGATTGAGGCTCGTCTGATCGATGATCGCCCAGACGTCGCCGACCTTGGTGTAGACCAGGTCGTGATTGGCGATCGACTTGGTCCCATCATAGACGAAGAACACAAAGGCCGTGGCCAAGAGGCACAGACCGAGAAAGCGAAGCAGGAATCTGATCATCAGGGGGCTGACTGCGCAGGATTTTGGCTACGGGTGGATTGTGCGGACGGCCGCGACGGCGAGCCGGTACTTCGACTTGCATATCGTCCGGCTGTATGCCAGAGGCATTACCCTCCTGCGTCCGCTTGTTCAATGCGGCGCTGTATCGCGCCATAGCCGCGCAATCTGGCCCTGCGGCCGCATCGGCCGTCTTCGCCCCGCACTCCCCTTGAGCATAGGCTATGGGGTTCGGTAATGTTCCGCCGCCCGCCATACCCGGTTGCAGTACCCATAGGAAATTGAAATGGCTTCCAAAAATGGCGGCGGCTCGCACCGCCCGACCTTCACCGACCAAGAAGCCCTGCTGTTTCACAGCCAAGGCCGGCCCGGAAAGCTCGAAGTCGTCGCCACCAAGCCGATGGCGACGCAGCGCGATCTGTCGCTGGCTTATTCGCCTGGCGTCGCCGTCCCGGTTCTGGCCATCGCCGAGGATGAAGAGAAGGCCTTCGACTACACCACCAAGGGCAATTTCGTCGCCGTCATCACCAACGGCACCGCCATTCTCGGGCTCGGCAATCGCGGGGCGCTGGCGGCCAAGCCGGTGATGGAAGGCAAAGCGATCCTGTTCAAGCGCTTCGCCGATATCGATTCCATCGATCTCGAAGTCTCGACCGAAGATCCCGACGAGTTCATCAATTGCGTCAAACTGCTCGGCAAAGGCTGGGGCGGCATCAATCTCGAAGACATCAAGGCGCCGGAATGTTTCATCATCGAGCAAAGGCTGCGCGAACTGCTCGACATCCCGGTGTTCCATGACGATCAGCACGGCACCGCCATTATCGCCTCCGCCGGCCTGATCAATGCGCTCGAACTGACCGGCCGCGAGATCGCAAACACCAAGATCGTCTGCAACGGCGCCGGCGCCGCCGGCATCGCCTGCCTCGAACTCCTGCGCGCCATCGGCTTTCGCCCGGAAAACCTCGTGCTCTGCGACACCAAGGGCGTGATCTATGAAGGCCGCACCGAGGGCATGAACCAGTGGAAGTCGGGCTTTGCCGTCAAGACCAAGGCGCGCACGCTCGCCGAAGCGCTTGGCCGGCGCCGATGTTTTCTTCGGCCTGTCGGCGAAGGGCGCGGTGACCAAGGACATGGTGAAGTCCATGGCCGACAAGCCGATCATCTTCGCCATGGCCAACCCGGATCCCGAGATCACCCCGGAAGAAGTCGCCGAAGTGCGCGGCGACGCCATCATGGCGACCGGCCGCTCCGACTATCCGAACCAGATCAATAATGTGCTGGGCTTTCCCTACATTTTCCGCGGCGCGCTCGATGTGCGCGCGCGTGCGATCAATATGGAAATGAAGATCGCCGCATCACACGCGCTCGCCAGCCTCGCGCGCGAGGATGTTCCCGACGAAGTCGCCGTGGCCTATGGCGCGCGGCCGAAATACGGACCGGATTACATCATTCCGGTGCCGTTCGATCCGCGGCTGATCTCCGACATTCCGCCGGCGGTGGCCAAGGCGGCGATGGAATCGAACGTCGCGCGGCGGCCGATCACCGATATGGAGGTCTATCGCCAGCAATTGCGCAGCCGGCTCGATCCGATCGCCGGCGTGCTTGACCGGCGTCTATGAGCGGTTGCGGCGGCGGCCGCAGCGCGTCGTCTTCGCCGAGGGCGAAGAGGAGCAGGTGATCCGCGCTGCGGCGACTTTCGTGCATCAGGGCCTCGGCTCGGCGCTGCTATGCGGCCGCGAACGGCGGGTGCGCGAGACCGCGCAAGCGCTCGGCGTCGAGCTCGGCGGCGGCATCCAAATCATCAATGCGGCGATGTCGTCGCGCAATGCCGCTTATGCCGCCTATCTCTACGAACGGCTGCAACGCCACGGCTACCTGCAGCGCGATTGCCAGCGCCTGGTGAATCAGGACCGCAATCACTTCGCCTCCTGCATGGTCGCGCTCGGCGACGCCGACGCCATGGTCACCGGCGTCACCCGCAATTTCTCGGTGGCGCTCGAGGACGTGCGGCGCTGCATCGACCCGAAGCCGGGCCACCGCGTCATGGGGGTGTCGCTGGTGCTGGCGCGCGGCCGCACCGTGCTGGTCGCCGATACGGCTGTGACCGAACTGCCGACCGCAAGCGACATTGCCGAGATCGCGATCGAGGCGGCGCGGGTCGCGCGCACTTTGGGTTACGATCCGCCGCATTGCGCTGCTCGCCTCTTCGACATTTGGCTATCCCGTCAGCGAGCGCACGACGCGCGTGCAGGAAGCCGTGCAAATTCTCGATCGCCAGCGCGTCGATTTCGAATATGACGGCGACATGGCGGCTGACGTCGCGCTGAACATGGAGCTGCGCGAGGCCTATCCGTTCTGCCGCTTGTCCGGCCCGGCCAATGTGCTGATCATGCCGGCCATCCATTCGGCCTCGATCTCGACCAAGCTGCTGATGGAACTGGGCGGCGGCAATGTGATCGGGCCGATGCTGGTCGGGCTCGACCGCTCGGTGCAGATCGTGCCGCTGTCGGCGAATGACGCCCAGCTCGTCAACATGGCGGCGCTCGCCGCCTTCAATGCCGGCGCCTGAACCCGCGACCGGTTATTGCTTTCGCGCGTTAACCCTGTGGTGTCTGCCGCAAATATCGCGGCAGTCGATTCACCATGCCGAAACTTGTGTCGACTAGCGTGCGCCCGCGCGGCCTAGAGCGCGATCGCGTCCGCTCGAATGTGTAGGGTTCATGCAGCATTTTACGCCTCTCGCCCCGGATCTGTTCGCGCTCGAAATCTGCGGCCTGGTCAAAAGCTTTGACCGTCCTGCGGTCGACCATCTCAATCTCACGGTACGCGCCGGCGAATTCTATGCGCTGCTCGGCCCGAACGGCGCCGGCAAGACGACGACGCTGCGCATGATCGCGGGGCTCATTCGTCCCGACGCCGGCACGATCCGCGTCGCCGGCGTCGATGCGCTGGCCGATCCGGTCGGCGCCAAGCATGTGATGGCCTGGATCTCCGACGAGCCGATGATCTACGACAAGCTGACGCCTTACGAATATCTCGAATTCATCGCCGGCCTGTGGGACATCGCGCCCGAGCTCGCCGCGCCGCGGGCGCACGAATTGCTGCATTGGCTCGATCTCCTGCCTCATGCGCATGAGCGCTGCGAAGGCTTTTCCAAAGGCATGCGGCAGAAGGTGGCGCTCGCCGGCGCGCTGGTCCACGATCCGCAGGTCATCATTCTCGACGAGCCGCTCACCGGGCTCGATGCCGGCTCGGCGCGGCAGGTCAAGAACGTGTTGCGCGAGCGGGTGCGGGCCGGCGGCACCATCGTCATGACCACGCATATTCTCGAAGTGGCCGAACGCATGGCCGACCGCATCGGCGTTATCGCCCAGGGCAAGCTCATCGCCGAAGGCACGCTCGAAGAGCTGCGCCTGAAGGCCGGCAATGCCGGCGTCGCCGGCGGTGCGAGCCTCGAAGATACGTTCCTCGCTCTGGTCGCCGAGCAAGCTGAAGCCGCCTGATGGTCCGACCGGGCACGGCCCTTTGGTTTGCCCGGCATGAAGCGCGTCTGGCTTGGCGCGACTGGCTGTCGATGATGACGGCGGGCCGGCGTGAACGGCTGCCGCGCGCGCTCATCGCTATCGCGGTTTTCGTCGTCTTCATGCACGTCGTCGCCTTCTGGATGGTCGGCCCCTATGCCGATGCCGTTGCCGACAAGGCGACGCTGGTCGCGATCACCGCGAGCGTTTTGCTGTCGTGGTTCCTGATGGTGTCGCAAGCCATGGAATTGACGACGCGCGCCTTCTATGCGCGCTACGATCTCGATCTCGTTCTGGCGTCGCCCGCGCCCGCCGAAAAAGTCTTTGCCGTGCGCATCTCGACCGTTGCGCTGTCGATGGCGCTGATGGCGCTGCCGCTCGCGGCGCCGTTCATCGACGTGCTGATCGCGCGCGGCGGCTGGCGCTGGATGGGCGCCTACGGGTTGATCGTTGCCATGGGCGCGGCGGCGGCCGCGTTGGCGGTCGGCCTCACCGTCTTGTTGTTTCGCACTGTCGGCCCCAAACGCACGCGGCTGGTCGCACAAATCGTCGCCGCGGTCATCGGCGCTGCTTTCGTCATCGGCCTGCAAGTGACGGCGATCCTGTCCTACGGCACGCTGTCGCGGGCCTCCGTGGTGGAATCGCGCGCCGTGGTCGCGCAAGCCCCCGGTCTCGGCAGCCTCATCTGGTGGCCGGCGCGCGCCGCGCTTGGTGACGGTGTTGCGCTCTGCGGCGTTCTGGCGCTGAGCCTTGCTTTGCTTGCCGTCGTCATCGTTCTCGTCGCGCCGCGTTTCGGCGAATACGCGGTCACCGCCTCCGGCGCGATGAATTCGACGGCCAGCCGTCCTCAGCGCTCGGCCGCGTTTCGCGCCACCTCGCCGCGCGGCGCGCTCCGCCGCAAGGAGTGGACGCTGCTGCGGCGCGATCCCTGGCTCGTGTCGCAGACGCTGATGCAGATGCTCTATCTCGTTCCGCCGGCGGTTCTGCTGTGGCGCAGCTTCGACGACGGCACGGGCGCCTATCAATTGCTGGTGCCGGTCCTGGTTATGGCGGCGGGGCAATTGGCCGGCGGTCTCGCCTGGCTCGCGATTTCCGGCGAGGATGCGCCTGACCTCGTCGCCACCGCGCCCATTCCGGCAAGTTTCGTCGTGCAGGCGAAGATCGAGGCCGTGCTCGGCGTCATCGCCGTCGTCTTCGCGCCGCTCCTCGTGGTGCTGGCCTTCGTCTCGCCATGGCACGCGCTGATCACCGCGGCGGCATTGTCATCGCCGCCGGCGCCGCGACCTCGATCCAGCTCTGGTTCCGCAGCCAAGCCAAGCGCAGCCAGTTTCGCCGCCGCCAGGTCTCCTCCCGCTTCGCCACCTTTGCCGAAGCCTTTTCCTCGATCGGCTGGGCCGCCACCGCCGCCGTCGCCACCGCCAATCTCTGGCTCGCCATCGCGCCCGCCCTGATCGCGCTCACGGTGGTTGCCGGCGCCCGCTTCATGAGCCCGCGCCCGAAACACGCGTAAAAGCGGCTTTCGGCCGCCATGCGGAAATGCCAATGCGTCATCCTGGCGGGCGGCTCGACGCGGCGAACCCGACTGTGATTTAACCCCTTTTCAGATACGGATGGGCAAAGGCGCGCCGCCGCCTGACAATAAAGATTCTGCCGGGAGAGACTTTCTGTGATTCCCTTCGACATGGTGGAGCCGGCATCGCTGAAAGAGGCGTTGTCGCTGCTCGATCCGGACGACCAAACCATCCGCCCGGTGTCAGGCGGCACCGCTTTGATGCTGATGATGAAGGCCGGCGTGTTTGTGCCGAGCCGCCTCATCTGCCTGCACAAGATCGAGCCGGAATATTCGCGCATCGCCGTCACGGCTGCCGGCGAATTACAGATCGGCGCGCTCTCGACACTGAGCCAGCTCGAGCATGACGAAAACGTCGCCAGACTTTTTCCCGTGCTCAAACATGCGCTGCGGCGGCTGTCGAATCCGCGCGTGCGCAATGTCGCCCGCGTCGGCGGCGCGCTGGCGCATGGCGATCCGCATATGGATCTGCCGCCGGTGCTGACTGCGCTCGGCGCCCGCATCGTCATCGCCGGCCCGAACGGCACCCGCGAATTGCCGCTCGAACAGCTTTATTCCGGCTATTACGAAACCGTGCTGGACAAGAACGAGCTCATTACCGCGGCGATCGTCCCCGCGCTCGGCGCGCGCAAGGCCGCCTATATGAAAGTCACCTCGCGCACGGCCGACGATTGGCCGGCGCTCGGCGTCGCCGTGACGTTCGCGCTCAAGGACGGCGCGATGCGCGATCCGATCGTTGTCGCCAGCGCCGCGACCGAGAAGGTCACGCGCATGGCGGGCGCGGAAAAGCTGTTGCAAGGCGCTGTGGCCGAAGACGCGGTTCTCAGACGCGCCGGCGACGCGGCCGCAGACGAAGCTTCGATCCTCGCCGACGCGCATGGTTCCGCCGCCTATAAGCGCGAGCTGTTGCGCGTCTATCTGCGGCGCGCGGTGCGGCACGCGCTCGGCGAAGACACGCGGCAGGTGGCGTGATGAATCAAGTCGGCCGCAACATTCCGCGTCTTGAAGTGCGCGCCAAGGTGACCGGCCGCGCCGATTACACGCACCACCTTCGCTTGCCGGGCATGTTGTACGGCAAAGTGTTCCGCTCGACGGTGCCGCACGGGCGTATTGTCAGGATCGACACGGCGGCGGCGAAACAACTTCCCGGCGTGTATCGCGTCATCACCGGCGCCGATATCCAAAAACTTATTCCCGAGCCCTATTACGGCCCGGCTTTCCACGATCAGCCGATCCTGGCGCTCGACAAAGTCCGCCATGTCGGCGAGCCGGTCGCGGTGGTGCTGGCGAGCGATCCGCATATCGCCGAGCAGGCCGTGCAACTGATCGCCGCCGACTACGAAGAACTGCCGGCGGTGTACGACGAAGTCGCGGCCATGGCGCCGGACATTCTGGTCCATGACGTGCTCAAGCCGGCCGGGACCTTCGCCGACCTCAAGCATCTCAAAGGCCGCGGCGGCACCAATGTCGCGCTCGATTATCATTTGCGGCGCGGCGATGCCGATGCCGCCATGGCAGGCGCCGATCATGTGCTCGAACACACGTTCAAGACCCAGCAATGCCTGCATCTCGCCTTCGAGCCGTTCGTGTCGGTGGCCGAGCCCGGCGACAACAAGCTGACCATCTATACCGCGAACCAGTCGCCGTCCTTCGTGCGCATCGAGATCGCGCGGCTGTTCGGCTGGCCGGAAAATCGCGTCCGCGTGAAGGTGCCGTATCTCGGCGGCGGCTTTGGCGGCAAGCTCTACATCAAGCTCGAAGCGCTGGTCGCAGCGCTTGCCATGCTCGTGCGCCGTCCGGTCAAGATCGCGCTGACCATGGAAGAGCAGTTCTACATGATCACCAAGCATCCGACGACGTTCCGCATCAAGAGCGGCGTCAACAAGGATGGCAAGATCGTCGCGCGCAGCTGCCAAGTGTATTGGAACGGCGGCGCCTATGCCGATATCGGCCCGCGCGTGGCGCAGAAATCCGGCTTCACCGCCGCCGGCCCCTACGACATCGACAATGTCAGCGTCGATTCCTACGAGATCTACACCAACCGCACGCCGGCCGGGGCGCTGCGCGGCTTCGGCATTCCGCAACTGGTCTGGGCCTATGAATTGCACACCGATCTGATCGCGCGCGAGCTCGGCATCGATCCGGTCGAATTCCGCCGCAAGAATTTGTTGCGCGACGGCCGCCCGCAAGCGAGCGGCACCGTGCTCAACGACGCCGCCATTCCCGACGTGTTCGAAGCCATTGTCGCGCGCATGAACTGGAATGCGCCGTTCGAGCGCGGCACCGGCGTGCTGCGCCGCGGCCGCGGCATCGCCATCGCGCTCAAAGCGGTGATTTCGCCGACCACGTCGGTTGCGATCATCAATATTGCCGCCGATGGCAGCATCACGCTCCTTACCGGCACCGTCGATATGGGCCAGGGCTCGGACACCGCCTATGCGCTGATCGTCGGCGAGGTGCTCGGCGTTGCCGCCGAAGATGTGCGCGTCGTTCATTCCGATACCGACGTGACGCCCTATGACATGGGCACGCTCGGCTCGCGTTCGCTCTACCATATGGGCAATGCGGTGCGGCTCGCTGCCGAGGATGCCCGCGCCAAATTGCGCGCGCTCGCCACCGAAGCCGGCCTCCCCGAAGGCACCAATTATCCGCCGGTCGAGATTTTCAAGAAGCGCTACGGCATGCAGGCCGGCAATGTGATCGGCTCCGCGACCTTTCTGCCGACCTATAGCCCGCCGGATGCGAAAGGCCTGTCGGAGAACGTCACGCCGTTCTGGATGGTCGGCGGCTCCGGCGTCGAAGTCGAGGTCGATACCGAGACCGGGCATGTGCGCATTCTCCGCCTGGTCAATGCCGCCGATTGCGGCAAGCCGATCAATCCCGCCGTCGCCAAGACGCAGCTGTCCGGCGCCGCGATCATGCAGCTTGGCTTCTCTTTGTCGGAAGCGATGCAGCTTGACGGCGGCCAGGTCACCAATGCCTCGCTCGCCGATTACAAAATCCCCGGCATCGGCGATATCCCGCCGATGGAATGCGAACTGGTCACGGCCGAACAGCATTCCGGGCCGTTCGGCGCCAAGGGGCTCGGCGAATCCGGCACGTTCGGCGTGTCGCCTGCCATTGCGAATGCCATCCACGATGCCGTCGGTGTCCGCATCATGGAATTGCCGATCACGGCCGAAGCGGTGCTGCGCGCCTTGCGCGCCAAGGACGGTCGCCCGCTCGACGACGAATGATTGGACGAAAGATGAGCATGCAGGTCATCAATTTCACGCTTAACGGCGAACCGGTGTCGACCGCGATCGAGCCGCACCGCAATCTCGTCGAATTGTTGCAGCGTTTCGATCTTCTCGGCGCCCGCGAAAGCTGCGGCCAAGGCCTGTGCGGCTGCTGCACCGTGCTGGTCGACGACGTCGCGGTGTCCGGTTGCCTTTATTTCGGCGTCTGGGTCGACGGCAAGACCGTCACGACCGTCGAGCATCTCGATGCCGACGGCGCGCTGTCCAAAGTGCAGCAGGCTTTCATCGATTGCGGCGCGTTCCAGTGCGGCTTCTGCACGCCGGGCTTCGTGCTGATGGCGCATCAATTGCTCGAACAAAATCCCGATCCGAGCGACGACGACATCAAGCACTATCTCTCAGGCAATCTCTGCCGCTGCGCCGCCTATCCGGAAATCATCGAAGCGGTCAAACGCGCGGCCAAGGCTTAATTTCCGGCGCTCTTAATTTCCGGCGCTCTTGCGGTCTTGGTTGCTCAATCAAGCGGCGGCGAGGCCGAGACGCGCGGCGATGCGGCGCGCGGTCTGCTCGCGCTGCTCCGTAATCTGCCGCATCAATTCCTTGGCGCGCTCGAGCACGATGGGCGGTGCGGTTTCCGGCGTGCCGCTGTTGAAGGGCGGCTCCGGCGCATAGGCGATAGCGAGCTGGATGCCCTGCGCCACCTCATCGCCGCGCAAATCGGCAGCGACGCGCAGCGCGCCGTCGATGCCGGATGTCACGCCGGCGGCGAACACCATATTGCCGTCGGCGACCACGCGTGCGTTCACCGGCGTGGCGCCGAAATAGGGCAACAAATCCATCGAGGCCCAATGCGTCGCGGCACGGCGTCCTTGCAGTAGCCCTGCCGCGCCGCAGATCAGCGCGCCGGTGCACACGGAAAATACGCAGCGTGCGCCGGCAGCCTGGCGGCGGATCCAGCCGAGAATCTCGTCGTCGTCCATCAGCGCCTCCTGGCCGAAGCCGCCCGGGATGTGAACGAGATCGAGCTGCGGCGCTTCGGCAAGCGTCGCGTCGGCCATCATGCGCAAGCCGCGCAGATCGCGCAGCGGCGCGGTGCTCTTGCCGAAGACACGATAGGTGGAATTGGGAATGCGGCTGAAGACCTCGAACGGCCCGGTCAAGTCGATCTGGTCCAGCCTGTCGAACAACAACGATCCGATCTGAAGATGGGTATCCGGCGCGATCGTCATGATGTGTCGCCTCGCCTGCGAGGCCCTCCTGATGTGAGTAGACAGGCGCAATTTAGAATGGCAGGCTGTGGCGCAAATGCCAAAGAACCCTCGTTTTCCGCCAAACTCGCGCGGCCAAAATCCGCGCGCTCAAAACCCGCGCAGCGTGGAAATTCTCGCTTATCCGGCGGTGCAACTGCTCGACGTCGCGGGGCCGCTGCAGGTCTTTGCCACGGCGAACGAACTTGCCGGCGCGCGCGGCGAGGCTCAGCTCTATGCGCCGCGGGTCGTTTCCGCACATGCGCCGCTGGTGACGGCTTCCGCGGGCTTGGGGCTTGCGGTCGCGCTCCTGCCGCGCGGCGCCGCGCCGGATACGTTGCTGGTGGCCGGTGGTCCGGGCGTCCATGACGCGGCAAAAAATCCGGTCGTGCTGGATTGGCTGCGGCGGCGAGCCGCGCACGCACGCCGCATCGCCTCGGTCTGCACCGGGGCGTTTCTCCTCGGCGCGGCGGGTTTGCTCGATGGGCGGCGCGCGGCGACGCATTGGCTGCATTGCGCCGAGCTCGGCCGCCGCTATCCGGACATTCGCGTCGAGGCGGATCCGATTTATGTCAGAGACGGCGCAGTGTGGACCTCGGCGGGCGTGACGGCGGCCATCGATCTGGCGCTGGCGCTGGTGGAAGAAGATGCCGGCCGCGCGCTCTCGCTCGCGGTGGCGCGCCATCTGGTGATGTTCCTTAAGCGCCCCGGCGGCCAGGCGCAGTTCTCTACCGCGCTCTCCCTGCAGGGCGCCGACGACAGGTTCGGCGAGTTGCACGCCTGGATGAGCGGACGATTGAATGGCGATCTGTCGCTGCCGACGCTCGCGCGCAAAGCCGGCATGAGCGAGCGCAGCTTCAGCCGGCATTATGCGCAGATGACGGGCCTAACGCCGGCGCGCGCCGTCGAGCGGCTGCGGGTCGAAGCGGCGCGGTGGCTGCTCTCCGACACGCGCCTGCCAGTCAAGCGCGTTGCCGCGCGTTGCGGCTTCGGCTCCGAGGAAACACTGCGCCGCAGCTTCGGCCGGCTATTGGCGGCGACGCCGCAGGACTATCGGGCGCGGTTCAGCGCGTAGCGCCTCCTAAAGCTTGTCCGGGAACGGCAGCCGGTAGCGGACGAAATCATCGGCCTTGCTGAACTCGTCGTAGAGCTGCCGCGCCGGATTGCTCTCGCGCGTGTGCCAATAGAGCCGCGACCAGCCCTTCGCCTTGGCGCGATCGACCAAATCGGCGATCAGCATCCGGCCAAGGCCCTGACCGCGGAATTTGGGCGCAACGAACAGATCCTCCAGATAGCAGATCGGCGCGATCACCCAGGTGCCTTCATGGAGAACGCCGACGCCGAATCCGGCGACATCGTCATTGACGACAGCGAGGCGGGCGAAAATGGGTGAAGCCGGATCGAGTATCCGCTGCCAGGTTCGCGCTGTGACGGCTTCTGGCACTGTGGTCTCGTAGAATGCATTGTATCCGGACCACAGCTCCCGCCACGCCGTCTCGTCGGCCGGGAGCGGGTCGCGTATGGACGGTGTCGCGTGGGGCATATCTTCCGGTGGATGTGGAATTCAAAGCCTACAGTATTTGCGAGCACGTGATGCGTCTATTCCGGTTTCTGACCTTCATGCCTGTTCTCGCCGTCCTGATGCCGAGCGCTGCCCTGGCGGCGTTCGATTGCAGCGGAAAGAACGCCGACCAATTCACCGCAATCTGCCACGACGCGGAATTGATGCGACTCGACCGGGCCGTCGATGCAAGTCTCACGCGCGCGCAACACGCCGTCGATCCGGTGACCGCCATGTTGCTGCGGCGCGATCAGGATTGGGTGATGGAAATCGCCGGCGGCCAGTATGCGCAATTCAAGAGCGCCGACGATTCGGGACGGCAACACATCATCGCGGTTCTGCAGCAGCACCTGGCCATGCTCGATCATATGGCGAGTCGTGCCTATGGCGTCGCCGGCGAATGGAGCAATGCGCTAGGGACCGCGAAGGTCACAGCAGGCGCTAACGGTTTCCTTCACGTCGAAGTCCGCACCAATGTGCGCTATTGGGATGGCGGCGGGCCCTTAACGTGTGCGCTCGCGGTGGATATCAAGCCCGGTGACGACGGGTGGCTAGCCGGTCCGGCCGCGGCTATCGACGACGGCAAGGGACCGCCGGCGATTGCGCCGGATTCGCCGATCACGCTGCGCGCGCGCCAGCAGGCCAATACGCTGCGCATTGTGATCGCGCACGATCTTGATCACCACGCCTGCGGTCACGTGGAAAATCTCACGGCGTCCTATTTCCCGGTTGCCGGCGCTTCGACCACGGCGGCGTCGAATACGCCGCCGCCGATGACCGCGCCCTCGTTCAATTGCGCGACCGCCAAGAATTCCGACGAGCAGGAAGTCTGCGGCGATCCGGAGCTTGCGGAGAAGGATGTCGCCATCGCCGCGGCCTATAACGACGCGATGCATCGCCTCGATTTAAAGAGCGCCGACTATCTGCGCGAGGACGAGCGTGCCTGGGTCGCCGATAACAGGGAGGCTTACGACTCCCAGGTTCATCCCGGCTGGGACAAGCAATATTATTACGCCCATCAGACCGGCGATGCGCGCGACGAGTTGGCGCTGCGGCTCAAAGAGCGTCTCGCAATGCTGAAAAACCTCGACGACAAGCGCCAGGGCGAAACCGGGCTTTGGGTCGGCCACGCCGCCATGCTGGCGATCGCGCCGGACAAGGACAAACCCGGCATGCTGCAAGCCGCCGGACACAAGTGGGAAACCGGCGACTGGAAAAGCCATTGCGACTTCGATGCCGACGGCAAGATGGTCGGCGGCCGTTTCAAGACCGACGACGAGTTTCCGAAATTGGCGCGCGATGCCGCAACCTTGACGTTGGCCGATGAAGCAACCCAGCCCGGCTATTGCGAGCGGATGAAAAGCCCGAAGGCGCGGCTGTTCCCGGTCAAAGAGGACGCCGATGTCGGCTTCAATGATAGCCGCATTCGTTAGTGCTCAAACGCGAAATCTACCCGGTTAGGGCGGCGATAAAGCGCTGTTTGATCGCGTGCCCGTCGCGCAGCGGCAGGACGCGCGGCGTGTCTTCGGACTTGATGCGCGCGTTGACGAGGAGCGGGCCCTCGCCGGAATGAAGCAGCGCGCGCACGTCGGCTGCCTCCTCGATGCGCGACACCTGGCGGGCTTGCTTGAACCGGCAGGCCAGAGCCGTGGCGACCAGGATCGATGCCGGATTGCGTCGCGCTCGCCTGCATGCCGGTCTCGCCGTAATGCGCGTTATCGAGGACGACGATGGCGAGATTGTTCGGCTGCTTGACGCCGATCGTGGCGAGGCTGCCGAGCCCCATGAGAAAGTCGCCGTCGCCGGTGATCACGGCGACGCGGCGGTCGGGCCGCGCCAGCGCCAGCCCGAGCCCGATCATGGCGGTGCCGCCCATCGCGCCCCACAGATAGAAGTTGAGCGGATGGTCGCCGGCCGCTGCCGCGTCATAGGTCGCCGAGCCAAGCCCGCTGACGACGAGGAGATCGCCGCGGTCGGTGAGAAGCTCACGCACGAAGTCGCGCCGGTCGAGCATCATCGCGTCCATTGCTTGCGGCCGATCAGCCGCTGCGACAGCAGGATCGCAACTTGGAGATTGCCGTCGAACGCCATGTCGCAGCCGGCGCCGACGATGTCGTCGACGTCGTCCGCGCTCTCGATCCGGTAGGTGAGAAAGCCGGAGAGCTTGAGCACGTCTTCGGTGATCGAGCCCATCGGCACTTGCCACGGATTGAATTCGCCGAACTCGCCGCGCATCGTCACCAGGACGACGCAGCCGAAGCCGCAATTGCGCAACAGCGAAAACATGTTGATGCAATTGCCGACGCCGCTCGATTGCATCAGCAGCGCCGCGCGCTGCCCGCCAAGCGCCGCGCCGGCGACGAGGCCGACGCCTTCCTCCTCCGTGGTCAGCACCACGTCGGCGATGTTCGGATCGTCCTGGCACAACGTGATGAGCCGGCTGTGGCCGGCATCGGGCACATAGCCGACCTGCCGGATGCCGACGCGCCGGAACTGCGCGTAAATCGCGTCCGGCCAGGATATTTCGTTACCAGCTACTTCGATATTTGTCGGGCTATGCACGGAAGATTCTCGGCGATATCGTCACGCTTAATGGTTACGTCTCCGCCATCCTACGCTATCGGCAAAAGCCGGAACAGCGGGCGGCATCAGCTCCGTCACTCCGTACCGGCGATGCCCGCGTCGGTGACGACCTTGCCCCAGCGGACGATCTCGGATTGCAGAAACTTTTGCAGCTCCGGCACCGAACCCGTCCCGACCGGAATCAAGCCGAGCCCCTTCAAGCGGGCGCGGATGTCGTCCGCGGTTACGATGGCGTTGATCTCGGAATTGAGTTTTGCCAGCACCAGTTCGGCGGCGTCGCTCCCGGCGCGATCACGCCTTGCCAGGCGGCGGCGTCGTAGCCCGGCACGCCGGCTTCGCCGAGCGGCGGCACGTCCGGCAGCGCCGCGACCCGTTGCTTGGTGGTCACCGCGAGCGCGCGGACTTTTCCGGCATTGATCAGCGGCAAGGCGGCGCTCATGTCGGCTGAACATCAATTGGATGTAGCCGCCCATGAGATCGTTGAGCGCCGGCGCCGTGCCGCGGTAAGGCACGTGCTGCATCTTGATGCCGGCCATGCTGGAGAACAGCGCAGCGGCAAGATGATGGAAGGCGCCGATCCCGCCGGAGCCGTAGCTTAGCGGCCTTTCTTTGGCGAGCTTGATCAGATCGGCGACGTCGTAAACCTGAAGCGACGGATTGACGACGAGAACGAACGGCACCGTCGCGACCAGCGCTGCGAGCGCCAGATCCTTTCCCGGATCGTAGGGCAGCGACTTGTAAAGCGTCGCGTCGATCGCCAGCGACGACACCGCCATCATGATCGTGTAGCCGTCGGCCGGCGACTTGGCGACGAAATTGGTGGCAAGCACCGTGCCGGCGCCGGGCCGGTTCTCGACGACAAAAGGCTTGCCGAGCCGCTGTTGCAGCCGTTCGGCGAGGAGCCGCGCCAGCGTATCGGTGCTGCCGCCGGGCGCAAACGGCACGATGAACGTGACCTGGTGGTCCGGATAGGTTTCGGCATCCTGGCCGGCGCTTTGGGCGCGCGCTGCGGTGATCGCGAGCGCCGGGAGCGCCGCGGTGAGAAGCGCACGGCGCGACAAATTCATCGCCGTCGGTTTCGGCCCGGTATAGGACGCCATTGCTGCTCCCTCCCTTGGCTTTTCGGTGCGGCCCTCAGCCGTTAACGGGGCTGTTTTCCGGGCCGTTCTGTGGGCCGTTATCTTGACGGTAATCCGGTGTCCGCAGAAAATCGATTCCCAAGAATCAGGTGAAGTTAATGCGCCGCCCGACCATTGCCATTGCTCTCTTCGTCGCGGCGCTGATCTTCTCGCGTATAGACCAAAGCTTCGCCTGCCAGGGCGACAAGGTTCTGCTCGCCGAAGATTTCTCGTCCGCCGATGCGTCGTGGGGGGCGCAGAACGGCAATTTCGCGATCAAGGACGGATCGGCGATCATTAAGGCCGACAGCCAGCGCGGCTACAAAGCGCTCGACAACGCATTTCTGTTCGACGATGCGGATATCTGCGTGACGGTGACCGCGCTCGATATCGGCAAGCCGGAAGCCTCGGCGGGTGGGCTCGTGTTCTGGGCGCAGGATTACCGCAACGCCTATTTCCTCCTGCTCGCGACCAATGGCTATTACAAGATCGGCCGCTTGATCGACGGCGCCTGGGTCAATGCGCCGCTCGATTGGACGCAAACCGACGCCATCGCGCAGGGCGTCGACAAACCCAATACGCTGCGGCTGACCATCAAGGGCCAATCGCTCGCGGTGGAGATCAATGGCAAGCCAGGCGCGACGCTACGCGCCCAGTCGCCCGGCGCCTCGAGCCTGATCGGCCTTTATGCCGAGTCCGCCGACAAGGTGGACAATTGGAAATTCAACAATCTCAAAGTGACCAATGTGAAGTAAGCGCCGTGCGCGCGGCCCGGCCTGACTTAAGTCTTCCGGCCCAGAGCCTTCCGGGGTCATTTTCCATTTCTTGACAGGGCGTTACGGGACCGTCATAAGAGCGCCGGTCAGCGCGCCTTGGTCTGGTTTAGGTCGGGCATCACGCCGCTAACTATCAGCAGAATCGACTGAAAGAAGCCGATCCGGAGCCAAAAATCCGAGTATCGGAATTCCGAACACGAGGAAAAAAAGATGTTCGCGGTCTTCAAAACCGGTGGCAAGCAATACCGGGTTGCCACCGAGGATGTGCTCAAGGTCGACAAGATCAAGGGCGAACCCGGTGAAATCGTCGAATTCGGCGAGGTTCTGGTCGTCGGCGGCGACAGCGTGCATGCTTGGCGCTCCGACCGTTGCCGGCGCCACCGTGGCTGCCGAGGTGCTCGATCAGGGCCGCGGCGCCGAAGATCATCGCGTTCAAGAAACGCCGGCGTAAGAATTCGCGCCGCAAGATCGGCCATCGCCAGGAATTCACGCTTCTGCGCATCACCGAGATTCTGACCGACGGCAAGAAGGCGAGCAAGGAAGCAAAGCCCCGGCCGAAGCGCGAGCCGAAGCCCGTTGCGGCGGCTGAAGCGGACGCCGCCGATTCGGGAGACGCTCCGGCCAAAAAGCCGCGCGCCAAAGCTAACCGGCAAGGCCGCTGCAAAAGGCAAAACTGCGGCGGCCAAAGGCAAAAAGAAGTGATTTCGGAAAGTGATGCTTTTGTCACGAATCCGGTATAACCACTAGCTAGAGAGTTTCGGAGGCCAGCGATGGCACACAAGAAAGCAGGCGGATCCTCACGCAACGGCCGCGACTCGGCCGGTCAGCGCCTGGGGCTCAAGATTTTCGGCGGCGAAGCCGTGGTCGCCGGCAACATCATCGCGCGTCAGCGCGGCACCAAATGGCATCCCGGCCGCAATGTCGGGCTGGGCAAGGACCACACGTTGTTTGCGTTGATCGACGGCAAAGTTGAGTTCCGCACCAAAGCCAAAGGCCGCATCTTCGTTTCGGTACTTCCGATGACCGAGGCAGCGGCCCAGTAATACGGTGGATCATACGAGGTCTGCCGGCATCCAGTCGAACCGGCGGACCCAAATGGGCTCCGATAAGGGGGAGACCGGGATGCCGGCTCCCCCTTTCGGTTTTCTGCAGGAGCCCAGGCGATGACTCTGTCGACCCCAAGAACTCCGACAGCAAGCACTTCGACAGCTGGCACTTTGACTCAAGGCACTCAAAGCCCCGCACTACGGCGCTGCGAGCATTGCCTTCCCGTCCTCGAGACCGAGCGGCTCGTCGCTGCGCGCGCCGCGCCTCGGCGACGTCAAAGCCATCGTCCGGTTCGCCGGCGACCGCCGCGTCGCGGAGAACACCGCGCGCATTCCGCATCCCTATCGCAGCGAAGATGCCGAGCAATTCGTCGCGGCGGTCAATCGCCAAGACGGCGAAGCGACGTTCGCTGTTCTGCTCAACGGCGACACGATCGGCATGTGCGGTGTCGAGCCGCGCGAGGGCGGGCCCGAGATCGGCTATTGGCTCGGCGTGCCGCATTGGGGCCAAGGCTATGCCACCGAAGCGGTGCGCGCGGTGATCGATTATGCCTTCGGCGATCTCGGCCACGAGGCGCTGCGACGCCGGCGCGCGCGTCAGCAATCCGGCCTCGCGCCGGGTGCTGGAAAAGTGCGGCTTCCAATGGACCGGCGTCGGCCTCTATCGCATCCGCGCCATCAATTCCTCGGCGCCGCTCGACCGCTTCCGCCTCGACCGCGGCCTGTGGGCCTCGCTCAAGGCCTGGGGGCGGGTGAAACAGGTGGCGTGATCGAGCTGCGCGCGCAGTCCTTTTAGCTGTGTCATGCCCGGCGCAGGTCGGGCATGACGGCTCAGCTATTGCCCGGCGCTCTGCGCCGCGGTGAAAAACGGCGCCAGCTTTTCGACCAGCGCCGGGCCGAAATGCGCCTGCGGATTGGACGGCGCATCGTGGTCCATCATTTCCCAGCCCTGGATCAGAACGCGGGCATGTTCGAAGGCCTGCGCGAAATCGGTGCCGGGATGCAGGCTTTGCCGGAAAAACGCGTCGCCGAAATAAGTCCAGTCGCGTTCCGGCGCGCAGCCGAATGAGGTATGCGTCGCGTCGGCCGCCGTCATCACGATGGTGTTGTCGTTGGCGAGCGGCGGCAGAAAAATTCCGGAAAAGCAGGCCGACACGATCACCACGCGATTCTTGATGCCTTCGCCGTCGAGCGCGGCGGCGACCTCCTGCGGCGTAAGTTCGATGCGTCTTGCCGGGCACTTGCAGCGCAAAGCCGGTCTGCTCGCCATGCGAGGTCATGAACAGGACGAGGACGTCCTTGTCCTTGTCCATGACGCCGCCGATCGCGTGCACGGCGGCGGCGAAATTCCGCGGCGTGGCGAGCGGCACGGTGCCGAGCGTCGCGCGATTGTTGATGAGCTTGACGGTGCGATCCTTGATCGGCAGCACGCTGGCGATCGACTGCCAAGCCGCCGTCGAGCTCCTTGATGAACACGTCCTGCTCGGCCCAGCCGGCAATGCCGAGCGCATAGACATTGGTCGCGTCCTTGGCGCGGGGCGAGGCGGGCGATCTCGGCCTTGCAGCAGTTCCGGCTGCGATTTTTCGAGCTGCGCGACTTGCGGAGGCGCGCCGGCTGTCTCGCCGTTCTTTTCCTGATAATAGGCGTGGACGCACTTCCCACCAATTGGCGTTGCGCGCGTCGAAATCGGGCGGCACGAAAACCGGCGCGTGCGGCACGAGCGCATTCGCCGCGAACAGCGCCACCCACATCGCACCGGCTACGCCGAGCGCGCGCAGCCGCGACTGCGGCTGCGAGGCTGCCGATGACGCAGGCCATGGCGCCGACCCACCAGCCGACGGCGACGACGAAAATCACCGTGCCGGTGATCGGGCTGGTCCATACCGGCCCCTCCGCCGCGTCCGGCGCGATGCAGCGGGACGCCGAGCCTGATCGCCGACGTCACGACATCGGCCACGATCGAGAGCATGAACATGGCCGACAGCGCGGTGATGCGCGCGCCCGGACGCACGAACAGAGCGGCGACGCCAAGTTCGAGCGCGATCCAGGCGACGACCGCGTTGAGCCCGTAGGGATTGAAGCCGTGTGCCGCGCCGGCGGCGAACAATTGCAGTTCGATGCGGACGGCCGCGGTCACAATGGCGATGCCCAAAAGGACGGGCAGCCCCGCAAGCGCCGGGTCGGGCGTCGTGTCGCCAGACCGCGGCCCGCGCCGCGAGCTTAAGGACCTCGCGCACGCTTGCTACTCTTCGCGCCACTCTCGACAAAAACGCCATCTCGCAATAAGGCCCTGCCGCAATTTGGGATTTGCACACTATATCAGGCGGAAGATGCCGGCCACCGCCCGCGATTAGCGGTTGTGCCCGCGGCCACAGCGCTTTACGAAGTTGGGCCAAGCTGAATAAGAAAACTGAACAAGAAAGTTCAATAAGAAAGTTTGAATTATGAAATTTCTCGACGAGGCCAAGGTCTATATCCGCTCCGGCGACGGCGGCAACGGCTGCGTATCGTTCCGCCGCGAAAAGTTCATCGAGTTCGGCGGCCCGAACGGCGGTGACGGCGGCAAGGGCGGCGACGTCATCGCGAAAGCGGTCGACGGCCTCAATACGCTGATCGATTACCGCTACCAGCAGCATTTCACCGCCAAGAACGGCGGCGGCGGCATGGGCAAGGATCGCCATGGCGCCAATGGCGCCGACGCCGTGCTGAAAATGCCGGTCGGCACGCAGATCTACGACGGAGGACGGCGAAACGCTGCTCGCCGATCTCACCGAGACCGGCCAGCGCATCGTGCTGGCGCGCGGCGGCAATGGCGGTTTCGGCAACGCGCTATTTCAAAAGCTCGACCAACCGCGTCGCCGCGCCACGCCAATCCCGGCCAGCTCGGCATCGAGCTCACGATCCGGCTCCGGCTCAAGCTCATTGCCGATGCCGGCCTTGTCGGCCTGCCGAACGCCGGCAAATCGACCTTCCTCGCCGCCGTCAGCGCGGCCAAACCGAAGATCGCCGATTATCCGTTCACGACGCTGCATCCGCAGCTCGGCGTGGTCGACGTCGACGGCCGCGAATTCGTGCTCGCCGATCTTCCCGGATTGATCGAGGGCGCGCACGAAGGCGTCGGCCTCGGCGACCGCTTCCTCGGCCATGTCGAGCGCTGCCGCGTGCTGCTGCATCTCGTCGACGGCACCGCGCGAGGATGCCGGTGCGGCCTACAAAACGGTGCGCACCGAGCTGTCGGCCTACGGGCATGAGCTTGACGAACAAGCCGGAGATCGTCGCGCTCAACAAAGCCGACGCGCTGAGCGCCGAGGACGTCAAGCAACAGGTGGCGCGGCTTAAACGCGCGGCGAAGAAAACGCCGCTGGTGATGTCCGCCGTCAGCGGCGAAGGCGTGACCGAAGTGCTTGCGCGCGCTGTTCAAGGTCATCGCGCGAGGCACGGCAGGGCGTCGAGGAGCCGCAAGTCGCGGATGCGGCTTGGCAGCCGTGATCCTGCGCAGTCGAATCGCATCGCGTGCGACAAGGCCTCGGGAAACCTTGGGGGAATCCATGGCCCACACATTCGTGCTCGTTCACGGCGCCTGGCACGGCGGCTGGTGCTGGCAACGCGTCGCCGACCGGCTGCGCGGCGCGGTCATAAGGTCTTCACGCCGACATTGACCGGCCTCGGCGAGCGCTCGCATCTCTTGCACGCCGGAATCGACATCGGCGCCCACATCACCGACGTCGTCAATGTGATCAAATGGGAACGGCTGACCGACATCGTGCTGTGCGGCCATTCCTATGGCGGCTTTGTCATCTCAGGCGTTGCCGAACATATGGCGTCCGTCATCCGCTCGATCGTCTTCCTCGACGCATTTCGTGCCGAACGACGGCGACACGACGCAAAACCTGACCAGCACCGCCGTTCAGGACGCCATTCGTGCGGCGGTGGCGAGCGGCGCACTCGGCATGCCGCCGCGGCCGGCGGAATTTTTCGGTGTCAACGAGGCCGATCGCGCTTGGGTCGACAGTCTCTGCACACCGCAGCCGATCGGAACCTTCACCTACAAGATCGCGCTCACCGGCGCCCGCGAGAAGATCGCGCGCAAGACCTATATCCGCGCCAAGAGCTATGCCAATCCGGGATTCGATCGCGCCGTTGCCGTGGTGCAATCGGATCCGTCGTGGCGCTTCCACGACGTGCCGTGCGGTCACGACGTGATGGTCGATGTGCCGGAGCGTCTTACCGAGTTGCTGCTGGAAGCCGCGGCCTGAACCGGTCGAATTGCAGCGACCCGTCGCGCTTGAGGCGCGGCAGAAGATCGACTTCCCACTCCAGATATTCCTGCATCATCGCTTTGGTATTGCCGGAACGCTCATAGGGCTTGCGCCACTGGTCGACCGCTTCGTCGGCCATCTTGGCTTCGGCCGAGAACGGGTGGCCGGCCGCGCGCCACGCGGCATTGCCTCCGGCGAGTGTGCGCACAGGCCGGTCGGTCAAAGCGCGCGCTTCGACGACCGCCATGCCCGCCAGCACGCCGTCCTCCGATGTGAGGACAAGTGTGCCGTCATGCGGAATTTTTTTGAACGCCGGCGCAAGCCTGGTCCTGATCGCAAACCATGCGCCCGGAATATGCTCGCGCAGATAATCGCGGCTGAGCGAAAGGTCGACGACGGTGGCCGCGTGGCGGGCGAGCAATCCGCTCAAGCCGGTGCAATCGATGGCAGCGCCACTTGTGGAGTCTCTTATGGCGTCTCTTGTCGCGTTTCTTGGCGTATCGGCTTCCAGGAGCGGCGGCACCGGCCAGCCGGTTTCCGTTCCCCGCTCGGCCAGCACGAACACGTCGGCATAGCCCATCTGCCGCAGCCAGGATGCGGTCATCGCCGCGCGCACTTCGGCGTCGTCGACGAGCACGATGCGCGCGCCGAACGTGCCGACATATTGGTCGGTCGCCTGCACCAGTTGGCCGCCGGGCGCGGAGACGGCGCCGGGAACGTGGCCCGCTTCGTATTCGGCGGGATCGCGGACGTCGAAAACGTAGAGCGTGCGCCGCTCGTCCTTGCGCCAGGCGTCGAGCGTCGCGCGATCGATGCGCTTGACGCCGCAACTCTCGGCCACGTGTTGCGCCGCCTCTTTCGCCCAATCCAGCGTCTTTGGCGAAACCGCCGGCGCGCGGCGATCTTTGCCGCGATCGCGGCGTGAACCCGGCGAGGCTCCAGCCCATCGTGCCGTTGCGCAGCGCCAAGACTTTGTTCGGCAGGCCGGCATTGATCAGCGACTGCGCGCCGATAATGCTGCGGGTGCGGCCGGCGCAATTGACGACCACCGTCGTTGTCCGGCGACGGCGCGATCTCGCGCGCCCGCAGCACAAGCTCGGCGCCGGGCACGTTGGTCGAGGTCGGGATCGACACCCGCGAATATTCGTCGAACGGGCGGCTGTCGAGCACGACGAGGTCGGCGCCCTCGCGGATCAGTGCTTCAAGCTCGGGCGCGGTGATGTTCGGCGTGCCGTCGGTATGCTCGACATATTCGCCGAACGCCTTGCTCGGCACGTTCACGCCGGAGAACAGCTCAAAGCCGGCGGCGCCCCAAGCGGCGACGCCGCCGGAGAGAATGCTCACATCGGTATAGCCGTTGCGCGCCAGGATCGCCGCCGCACGCGCGGCGAGGCCGTCACTATCGTCGCACAAGACGATGCGCGTCGCGCGGCGCGGCACCAAGGCGCGGAATTTCAATTCAAAACGGCTGAGCGGCACCGAGCGCGCCAACAGCAGATGACTTTGCGAGAAGATCAATTCCTCGCGCACGTCGACGAGCGCGAGTTCGCCGCCGCCGCCGATCATGTCGCGGAGATCATGCGGGCTGACGGAATGGCTCACGTTCGAACCGCTTTCGCTCACGTGGCCTGTTGCGGCGTCATCCGCTTCACTTCGCCGGTCTTCAGGTCGAAGCGCACGCGATCGATGCGATCGAGATTGGTCCCGGTCACGCGCATGAAGCGGGCATAGTCGGGATAGTCGATGGAATGGATCTTGCCGTCCTGATAGATGCCGGCCTGGCCGGGCATCAGGCGATATTTTTTCACCGGCTTGAGCTTGGCGTGCTGCGGGTCGCCGCCGTCGTCCTCACGCTCCCATTCGGTCATTTCGGTGTAATGGGTGGCCTGGCCGTAGATCGCCCAAGACTCGCCGTGATCGTGCGGCGGCGAGACGCGCGCCTTGTCGTTGATATGGGCGAGGATCTGAAAGCCGAGCTTGGGGTCTTCGTAAAGAACGTGCAGGCCGCGCGGCGCCTCCTCGCAATGCTTGCGGACGAAGTCCTGGTTTTGCAGCAGCGCTTCGAGATGCGTGCGCACGTCCTCGCGGCCTTGCGGTCCGGGGTCGCGGGCGAGAATGGAACGGCAATCCGCGATGAATTGGTCGAGTTCATAGGCCATTGCGGTTGCTCCCTGGGACGGCATTGCCCTAAACCGGCATTGTTGTCGCCATTTTCACGCAACATTGCGGCAAGCGCCAGTCTTTTCACAGGGCCGCTCGCAGCGGCAAAGCGCCCTTTGGCTATGGCCGCGCCAGGCGGTACATTGATCGCATAGCTGGTTTGCATCGCATGTTCGGCTTGCCACGAACCAATGAGCGTCCGCGCAACGTGCGGCTGGATACCCTGGTCCGGCTGCGCTGGCTGGCCGTGATCGGCCAGTTTGCGGCCGTTCTGATGGTGCATTTCGGCCTCGAATTCGAGGTGCCGATCTGGGCCTGTCTCGCCGTCATCGCGCTTGCGGCGCTGCTGAATGTGGCGCTGCGTGTGAGCTTTCATCAAACGCAATGGCTCGAGCCGGATCGCGCCGCCTGGCTGCTCGCCTTCGACGTCGCCGAACTCGCGGCGCTGCTCTATCTCACCGGCGGCTTGGAAAATCCATTCTCGTTCCTGCTCCTTGGCCCGGTGCTGATCTCGGCAACGGCGCTGCCGCCGCGCATGACGTTGTTGATCGGCACGTTCGCGATGTTCTGCGCCACGGCGCTGGTGTTCCTGCATTACGATTTGCCGTGGGACAGCGAGGATCCGCTGGAACTTGCCGGAAATCTACATGGTCGGCGTCTGGCTCTCGATCCTGCTCGCGATCGGCTATATCGGCGTTTACACGTGGCAGATCGCCGAAGAGGCGCGGCAACTTGTCCGACGCGCTGGCGGCGACCGAACTGGTTCTGGCGCGCGAGCAGCATCTGTCGCAGCTCGACGGTCTCGCCGCCGCGGCGGCGCACGAGCTCGGCACGCCACTCTCCACCATCACCGTCGTTATCCGCGAGATCGAGCGCGCGCTTGAGGTCAATTCGCCCTACGCCGATGACGTGAAACTCTTGCGCGAACAGGCGCAGCGCTGCCGCGAGATTTTGGCGAAGATCACCGAACTGCCGACCGGCGAGCCGTTCGACCGCATGCAGCTCTCGGCGCTGATCGAGGAGGCCGTCGCGCCGCACCGCAATTTCGGCGTCTCCGATCGGCGTCACTTATCCGCCTAACCGCGCCGACGAGCCGACCGGCGCGCGCAATCCGGCGATCCGTTACGGGCTCGGCAATCTGATCGAAAACGCGGTCGATTTCGCCCACTCCCGCGTCGAGATTTTCGCGCATTGGACGGCGGACGAAATCAGCATCGTCATCAGCGACGACGGGCCCGGTTTCGCGCCCGAAGTCGTCGACCGCATCGGCGCGCCCTATGTCACCCATCGACGGCCGGGCGCGCGCGGCCCGGACGGCGATGACGATGCCGCGTTCGGCCTCGGCCTCGGCTTCTTCATCGCCAAAACGCTGTTGGAACGCTCCGGCGCCAAGCTTTCGCTGATTAACCAATCGCCGCCGCTGCACGGCGCCACCGTGACCGTGACCTGGAGCCGGGCCGACTTCGAGCGGCCGATCGCGGCGCCGCCCCTTGAGCCCGAGGTGCAGACTTCTTAGGTGTTGTATACTGGGCGGCATGTTTTGGAGATTTGCGTCGATGGAGCAGTTTGCCATGTCCAGTGCAGTGAACAGTGCAGTGTCCAGTGCCGCAGCCACTGCGGCGCCCAGCCCGGTTCCGACCGAACGCACCCTTCTGATCGTCGAAGACGACAAATCGTTCCTGCAGCGCCTGGCGCGCGCCATGGAAGGACGCGGCTTCGTGGTAACGACAGCCGAATTGGTCGCCGAAGGCCTGTTGCAGGTCGAGAAAGCCGCGCCGGCTTTTGCCGTGGTCGACATGCGGCTCGGTGACGGCAACGGGCTCGACGTCATTTCGGCGATGAAAAAGCGCCGCCCGGAAGCGCGCGCCATCATCCTTACCGGCTACGGCAATATCGCCACGGCCGTCAATGCGGTGAAGCTCGGCGCCGTCGATTATCTGGCGAAGCCGGTCGACGCCGACGATGTGGTCGCGGCGCTCTTGGCGCTCGACAACAAAAAGATCGAACCGCCGGAAAATCCGATGTCGGCGGACCGGGTGCGCTGGGAGCATATCCAGCGCATCTATGAATTATGCGGCCGCAACGTTTCGGAGACCGCGCGCCGCCTCAACATGCACCGCCGCACCTTGCAGCGCATTCTCGCCAAACGCGCGCCGAAATAGCCGCACGGCAAATCGACGGCGCCGTTAACCGCCGGCTAACCGCGTCGGTGCTGCGCGTCGTGGGGCGATCGTTCAAATTTTA
This sequence comes from uncultured Alphaproteobacteria bacterium, assembly GCA_963761595.1. Lineage (GTDB taxonomy): Bacteria > Pseudomonadota > Alphaproteobacteria > Rhizobiales > Xanthobacteraceae > BOG-931. The sequence continues at coordinate 268,022 of CAVXHE010000014.1, read as the reverse complement.
TCGATCCGTTTAAATCAAATTTGGGTCGCGGGCGCTTATCAAAGCGCAAGCATATTCGCTTCCTGTTCGGTTGATGGCGATCGCATGCTCGGCCCGGAACGATCATTGCAAGGCTCATTGCAAGCCAACGGTGAGAGCCGGGCGGACACCCCGCCGGCGGCCATGCCGCGGCTCCTGGTCATCGACGACGACTATCTGCATCGCAAGATCATCTGCCGCGTCGCGTCGAAGGCCGGTTATGCCCCGGCCGGCGCTGCGACCTACGACGAGGCCGCGAAGCTCGCGCTGGACAATGCGTTCGACTGCATCAGCCTCGATCTGTCGCTCGGCCAGCATGGCGGCACCGAAATGCTGCACTATCTTCGCGGCATCGGCTGCAAGGCGCCCGTCGTCATCATCAGCGGCTGCGACGAAGCGACGTTCCGCGAGACTTTGAAAGTCGCCAAGTCGCTCAATCTGGATATCCGGGAATTGATCTCAAAGCCGGTCGATCTGGAAATGCTGAAGTACTGTTTCGAACGGATCAGAACGCAGCCCCACGCTGCAGTTGCCGCCGCCTAAGACTCAAAAAGTCTCCCCGGAATAAGGTCCCTGCGGATCGGCCAGCGCCTGCAGGCGCAGCGCCGCCGCTTGCGCGAAGCGCAGCATGACGGCTTTGCGCGTCGCCGCCGGCAGGCGATGCTCGGGCGCCTCGGACACGATCGACGCGCCGAAGGCGTCGGCGACGATCAGCCCGGCATCCGGCGGAAAGATCGCACAAGGAACGTCGACGACCGTTGCAAAGAACAGCCGGTCGCAATGCAGCCGGTAATCGCTCCATTTCTGATCGGCGCGGAAATCGGCCACCGACGATTTGATTTCGACGATGATGATTTCGCCGTCGCCGCCGAGCGCGACGAGGTCGGCGCGGCGGCCCGACGGCAGCGGCAATTCGGCGACCACGCAATAGCCGAGCGCATGCAGATAGCGCGCGGTGCCGCGCGCGACGGCTAAAGCGGTCGGCGATTGCCGGCCGTCGGCCGGCAAAGACCCCGAAGTGGAAGCGGCCAGCGAGGTCAGGCTCATGGTCAGGATTCCCGGCAAAGGCAGACTAGACAGCGGACGAAACGCGAGCTTAGCCACGCCACAGACCCCACCTGAGACCCCCACCTCATCCTCACGCTTGCGGCGCAGGGCAGGGAGCGGGCTTTATTCTGCCGCGGCTGCACGCTCCGGGAAAGCCCCCGCCAGGCCCTCGCGCGAGGGCTTGATCACGCCGCGCTCGGTAATCAGCCCGGTGACAAGGCGCGCCGGAGTGACGTCAAACCCGTAATTCGCCACCGGCGATCCGTCGGGCACGATGCGCACCGTCTCGATGCGGCCGTCCTTGGTGAGCCCGGTCATGGTCGCCACTTCGTCGGCTGAGCGCTCCTCGATCGGAATCTCGGCGACGCCGTCGGCCACCGTGAAATCGATGCTGGGCGAGGGCAGCGCGACATAGAACGGCACATTGTTGTCGTGCGCGGCGAGCGCCTTCAGATAGGTGCCGATCTTGTTGCAGACGTCGCCGTTCGCCGTGACGCGATCGGTGCCGACGATGACGAGATCGACTAGGCCGTGCTGCATCAGATGGCCGCCGGTATTGTCGGCGATCACCGTATGCGGCACGCCGTGATGGCCGAGCTCCCAGGCGGTGAGCGAAGCGCCCTGATTGCGCGGCCGGGTTTCGTCGGCGAAGACGTGAATCGGAATGCCTTTGTCGAAGGCGGTGTAGATCGGCGCAGTGGCGGTGCCGACATCGACCGCCGCGAGCCAGCCGGCGTTGCAATGGGTGAGCACATTGACGCGCTCGCCAGGCTTCTTGCGCGCCGCGATGGCTTCGATCAGCGGCAGACCGTGCCGGCCCATGGCGGTGTTGATAGCGATGTCTTCCTCGGCGATTTCGGCGGCGCGTGCATAGGCGGCGCGCCGTTCGCTCGGCGCGCGGCCGGTTGCGCACACTCGCCACCATCTCGTCGAGCGCCCATTTCAGATTGATCGCCGTGGGCCGCGTGGCGAGCAGCGTCGCGTAAGCGCGCTCCAGCGCTTCGTCGGACGCATCGGCGTGCAGCGCGAGGCAGACACCATAGGCCGCCGTCGCTCCGATCAACGGCGCGCCGCGGATCACCATGGCGCGGATCGCATGCGCCACCTCGTCCAGCGTGGTCAGCCGCGCCGTGACAAAACGATGCGGCAGCGCGGTCTGGTCGATGACGCCGACCGACCAGCCGTCCGGCTCGAGCCAGATCGTGCGCATGGATTTGCCGTCGACTTTCATGCGGTTCACCTAGCAGATTTTGCCGCGCTGTCGATGCCGTAATTCGGCGGCCAAGCGGCCACTTGCCCGTTCGCCGGCATTGCCGCAAAGTTGCAGCAACAAGCCGGAGACGCCGATGGCCGCCATCGATTACGAGACCGAATACAACAATCGCGCCCGCGTCCCCGAACACCCGGAGATTTTCGGACGCTGGATACGCGAAGGCGAAGATTATCGCGCCGAGACGCTCAAAGCCGGGCGGGCGGAGCTTGGCCTGTCCTATGGCGACACGCCGCGGCAGGTCGTCGATCTGTTCTTTCCGGCAGCGGGTGAGGCGGCGCCGCTTGCGATCTTCGTCCATGGCGGCTGGTGGCGCTCGCTCGATGCCTCGATGTTCAGCCAGATGGCGCGCGGCCTCAATGCGCAAGGTGTCGTTGTCGCGGTCGCCGGCTACGATCTGTGCCCCAATGTCGCGATCGCCGACATCATCGAACAGATCCGCCGCGCCTGCATATTCATGTGGCAGCGTTACAATCGCCCGATGCTTCTGGTCGGTCATTCCGCCGGCGGCCATCTCGCCAGCGCCATGGTGGCGACCGACTGGCCACAGCTCTATCCGAAAGCGCCGGCCGATCTGGTGCCGGCCGGCTATGCGATGTCCGGCGTGTTCGATCTCGCTCCGCTTGTCGGCATCAGCGTCAACCAGGATCTGAAACTGGACGAAGCCGCAGCGCGCAAAGTCTCGCCGCTCTATTGGCCGCTCAAGCCCGGGCGCAGCTTCGATGCCGTGTGCGGCGGCCTCGAATTGAGCGAGTTCAAGCGGCAGAGCCATACGCTCGCGCAAGTGTGGGGACAGGCGGGCGCCAAGACGCGGTCCGAGGAGATCGCCGGCACCAACCATTTCACCGTGATCGACGCGCTCGCCGATCCGGGGAGCGCGATGACGGCGCGCGTCACGGAGCTGGCGCGCAACATCAGAGCATGATCCGGAAAAGTGGAAACCGGTTTTCCGAAAAGATCATGCTCCACTAAGATATCAAGGCGTAGCCACGGCCACTTTGCCCGGCGTCAGCAATACGCAGGCCGACGCGGCGAAGATCAAGGCGAAGCCGATCATATCGGGTTCGGTCGGCACCTCGCCGAGGATCAAATACGACTGCACGATGCCGACGACCGGAACGGCGAGCACGCCGAGCGACGCTGTCACCGCCGGCAGCCGCTTCACCACCGGAAACCACAGCGCATAGGCGATGCCGTTGCCGACGATGCCGGTCCAAACCGTGGCGACTGCGCCCTCCGTACTGAGGCCGTGAAGCTCAAGATGGCCGTCGGCGATGAACATGCATGCCGTCAGCGACAGGAAAGCGATCGTCATTTGCCAGCTCGCCAGCGCCATCGGATCGATTTCGATGTGCGCCCATTTCACATAGACCGTGCCGGCGGCCCAACTCAGCCCGACCGCAAGCGCAAGCAGAAGGCCGAGCGGTACGCCGCTTCCGGTCAGCGGCGTGATGAGGATCAACAGCCCGGCGATGCAGAGGCCGAGCGCGGTCCACTGCATGCGGCTCGGCCGTTCGCCGAGAAACGGCCAGGCCAGCAGCACCGACCAGACCGGCATCGTATAGGCAATGATCGTCACCCGCGACGTCGCGGCGGCAAGTTGGGCGAAGGCGCTGAACAGGCTGAAGCCGGTGATATTGAGCGTGGCAGCGACGACGATGTGGCCGAACGCTTTTGCCGACGGTATCCGCAGGCTGCGTCGCATCGCCAGGCACAAGAGATAAAGCGTCAGCGCGCCGAGCGCCGCTGCCACCGCACGCATGCTCAGCGGCGGAATTTCGTTGAGCGCGACCTTCATCACCGGCCACGTCGTGCCCCAGATGAAGCACAAGGTGACCAGCATCAGCCGTGCGCCCAAGTCGGCGTCATTCCCGGCGCCGACTTTGCGGCTTGGATGTTCCGGCGCAACGTTCACGGCGCTTTCGGCCCAACTTCGCGGAACCAGTCGGCAATCTGGCCGCCGGTCCAGAACAGCACGTCGGATTTGTTGCGGATAGTCTCGAAAATGCGGCGGAAATATTTGGCGCGGTGCGCCGCACCCATGATGTAGGGATGCACCGCCATCGCCATGATGCGCGGCGTATCGGCGGCGTCATCGTAAAGCTGCTCGAACTGGTCGAGCGCGCGCTCGCAATATTCCGACGCCTTATGATGCTGGATCAGCATCATGGCGACGTCGTTGCATTCCTGCGTATAGGGCACGTTGAGGATCGGCTTGCCGCGCGTCTTGAGCCATACCGGCTGATCGTCGAGCACCCAGTCGGCGACATAATCGTAGCCTTCCTCGGCGAGCACGTCGGGGGTCTGCCAGGTCTCGGTGAGGCCCGGGCCGAGCCAGCCGCGCGGCGGCTTGCCGGTCGCCTTTTGGATGACCTCGCGCACTTTGCGGATATCGGCGCGCTCGTTCGGCACTTTTTGCAGGTTACGCTGGGTGAGACCGTGGCCGATGAATTCCCAATTGCGCTCGACCGCGGCTTTGACGATCTGCGGATAGGCGGCGAGCGCCGAGCCGTTGATGGCGATGGTGCCCGGGATGGCGAACTCGTCGAAAATCTTGATGAAGCGCCAGAACCCGACGCGATTGCCGTATTCGTGCCAGGCCCAGTTCGGCACGTCCGGCATCGGCGAGCCGCCGGCCGGCGGCGTGATCACGGTGCGCGGCATGGTCTGCAGCGGATCCCATTCCTCGACATTGACGATCACCCAGATCGCCATGCGCGCGCCGTTCGGCAGTTGCAGCGGCGGCCGCTGCGTGATCGGCGAATAGGTCAGGCGATCGGTCGGCAGCATCGGCTTCTTGGCTTTGCGTGCCGCGGGTTTCTTGGTCACAGACTTTGCCATTGCGCAATTTTCCTTCGTTTCAATACAAGCATCGCATCATGTGACCGCGGATGCCTCGCCCGGGGCGGGATATTTCGTCACTATGGCGCCGAGCACGGTCAATGCCACGGCGCACAGGCAGAGCGGCACGAACGCCGTCCACGGCTCGCCGGTCGCGTCCCACAGCGCGCCGCAGATTGTCGGTATGATGATCGCGCAGCCATAGGCGATGCTGAGCATGCCGGCAGCGGTGCGCGCGACATCGGCGGGTTTGGCGAGGATCGGCACCAAAGTCATGATCGGAGTAAACGTCATCGCTGTCGCGAAACCGATGAGCACCGCCGCACCGATGAGCGCGAGGTCCGTCGGCACGAGGATTATCGCCAGCATTGCCGCAAGCAGGGCCGGACCGAAGATCAAGAACGGCCAGGCACGGCGCTGCAGGCGGCCCGCCAGTGCGAACAGCAGCACAAGGGCGACGATCTGCGATCCGTTGAGCCAGGTTAAGGTCGGCCCGAGCAGATCGGCTCGGCCCCGGGCGGCAACATAGTCGCCGAGAAAGGCTGAGATCGCGAAATAGGGACTGTTGTTGCAGCCGAAGGTGAGGCCGAGCAGCCAGACGACCGGATCTCGGAAATCGGGCCACCATAATGCGCCGGCTGTTTTCACCGCGCCGCCATTGCCGCGTTTCGGGCTCAACAGCAAAAACACCGGGGCGATCAGAAGCGCCGGCACCGCCCACACCACGAGATTGAGCCGCCACGAGCCGCCGACATGCGGCAGGATGGTGGACAGCGTGAGCAGCGGCGGAAAGGTCGCGCCCATCATCATGCCGCTGGTATAGGCGATGGTGCCGAGCGCGATGCGGTTCGGCATCCATTCGCGCACCAGAACCGGCATGCTGGGCTGCATGATGGCGACGCCGAAGCCGGTCACGAGCGCCGCCGCATAGAGCGTCCAAACATCGATCGCTAAGCCGCGCGCGGCGCCGGCAACAGCCGCGATGACCATGCCGGCAAGGACGGCGCGAATCGGCCCGATCCGCGCGATCAGGAGCGATCCCGGTATAGCGGCGAGCGCAAACAGCAATAGCGGCAGCCCGATCAGAAGCCCGACCTGCGTCTCCGTCATCCGCAATTCGGCATGCACCAGCGGAATCACCGGCGGCATGGCGAGGATCGTCATGCGCATGGCGACGCCCGCAAGCCACAGCACGCCCATCACTTTGACGAGGCGGCCGGCCTTAAGATCGGCAGAGTTTCCGGCAAGGAGCATGAGGACGGTTACGCGTTGGCGGCGGACCGTGCATCAGCGGGCGCGCCGCCGCAAGGCGTCCTCAAGCCGTTCAGTCGATGGCGGCCCTGCAAATTAGCGGGTTGCGCTTTTGCGGTTTCCGCTGCGTTCCGGCGTTACCGTGACGTCGACGGTCATGCCCAGATAGCTGTCGAGGGCGCCGACAAAATTTCCGGCGACCGGAATGGCCTGGGCGATGTCGCGAGTGACCGCAACGCGGATCAAGTCGCTGCTGTCGACGGTGCCGTTGGTCGGATCGTACGCGACCCAGCCGGAGCCGGGGACATAAATATCGGCCCACGCGTGGGTCGTGCCGGCGCCGCTTGCCGTGCTCAGGGGATTATACAGATACCCGGATACGACGCGGGCGCCAAAGCCGAGACAACGCGCCGCCTCGATGAAGAGCACCGCGAAATCGCGGCACGATCCGCAGCGACGGTCGAGAGTCTCTACGGGGGTTTGTGTCCCCTCGGTTTCGCGGCTCTGATAGGAGATCCACGCGCCGACGCCGCTGTTGAGGTCGGCGAGCAGTGCCATGGTACCGGTCGGCTTGCTGCGCACGAAGCCGCGCGCCCATGACCCCACCCGGTCGGCAGGATCGGGATATTGGCGATCGAGCAGGCGACCCAAATCGATACGATCGTCTGCTGAATAGATGAATGGGTAGGTCGCGGCTTCCGCAGTGATCTGAAACGCCGGACGCTTTTGCGCAAACGTCTCCAGCCGAAGCTGACTTTCAATTCGCAGCTCGGTCGTCGGCTCGGTGAACGAGGCGATGGCTATCGAATTGCCGAATACATCGTGACTCCAGCGTATCGATGCCGCCGGAAACAAATCCAGCTTGGTTTCAATGAGCCGAAGATCGTGACTGTCGCGCGGGCGCAGCATCAGCCGGTGTTCGCCGAGCCGAACCGGACGCCGGTAACGGTAGATGGTCGTGTGCCACACATCGAGGATGGTCAAATGAATCGACTGCGCCTCGCGCTGTCGTGTTATAGGTGCGGCGTCTCTATCCAGAGCGCCGCGAAGATCGAGCGGATCGATCGCCACCATTTCTACCGATGATGCTCCCTGCACCGCCGGCACGAAGATCATGGTCGAAACGCGTCGGTAGGCCGGAAAGGAAATTCCCTCGATCAGCTCTTCGTCGGTCACGACCCGGTAGTCTCCGGCCGGAAGCATCCGATCAACGCCCCGCAACAGGAAGGGTTTGCCAAACACGACGGTCTCGTTGAGCGAACGCGCGATCATGCGACGGGATCCGCAATTCTTCGCGGCAGGGGATAGTCCGAGCTCGCGTACAAGCGGCGGATTCCCGCGCTCTCGTATCTTAAATCATCCACTTCGAGATAGGTACCGACAAGGCACTGCGGCGGAAGGTCCTCGATGGCAAAACGGATGGCTTCGGCGGCGGATGCAAAGCGCTTGTAGTTGAGCGGCTGAAACCGGCCACGGCTGCCGCGCGACGAGAACAGCTCGGCGCTGGTGCCGTAATCGAACACGTCCGTGGTGCTGGTGTCGCTCATTCTCCGCAAGCCTCAATCTGAAAGAGAGAACCCCGCCGGGTGGTGGGGTCCTCTTCGAAATTTAGCTCTTGTTCGCGTCTTGGCTGGCGGGTTGGCTCGCAGTTTGGCCGGGCTTCTGACCGGGCTGCTGCGTCTGCTGTTGCTGCCCTGGCTTCTGGCCGGGTTGCTGACCCTGTTGCTGGCCCGGCTTCTCGGTTTGGCCGCCCTGCTGCGGCTGGCCCTTGTTGTCCTGGCTCATGTAAATCTCCAAAATTTCTGAAATATGATTTGAATGTTCGTCATCCAAACTACCTGATTTATCTATGTTTTATTCGGACGAAAACTAGGGCCTGGGAGCTAATATGTTTCTCAATACATGAATCAGTCTTTCGTTCAGTGAGTTGAGAAGTTTTGCTCCTGGGGACGCCTCGGCGAATCTTGGCGAACCTTGGCAAACCAAGAGAACGAAGATAGAACAGTGCAGTTCATAGCCTGCAGAAATGACGGACATGGCGATGGCCGACCTCGCGGCGGCGCAGGACATTCTTCGCAAAACCTTCGGTTTTTCGGCATTTCGGCCCGGTCAGGCCGAAATCGTCGAAGCGATTTTCGCCGGCCGCGACGTGCTCGCCGTGATGCCGACCGGCAGCGGCAAGTCGCTGTGCTACCAGCTTCCAGCTTTGGTTCGGAATGGCCTGACCGTCGTGGTCTCGCCCTTGATCGCGCTGATGCGCAATCAGGTGGCGCAATTGCGCGGCTACGGCGTTCCTGCCGCGGCGCTCAATTCTTCCAATGATCCGTCTGAAAATCGCGCCGTGCTGGACGATCTCGCGCGCGGGAATTTGCGGCTCGTCTATGTCGCGCCGGAGCGCTTGCTGAAGCCCGAGACGCTCGACCTTCTCAAGCGCGCCAAAGTGACGATGCTCGCGGTCGATGAGGCGCATTGCATCTCGCAATGGGGCCATGACTTCCGCCCCGAATATGCGGCGCTCGGCACGGTGCAGTCGGCGCTCGGTTCGGGCGTGCAGACGGTCGCGTTCACCGCTACGGCCGACGCGGCAACGCGCGCCGACATTCTGCAGAAGCTATTCGGCAAGCCGCCGGCCGTCTTCGTGCACGGCTTCGACCGGCCCAACCTGCGGCTCGCGATGCAAGCCAAAGCCGGCGGCCGCAAGCAAATTCTCGATTTCGTCAAAAATCACCAAGGCCAAAGCGGCATCGTCTATTGCGCCTCGCGGCGCAAGACCGAGGAGATTGCCGATTATCTGCGTGAGGAGGGCGTCAAAGCTTTGCCCTATCACGCCGGCATGGAGCCGAGCACGCGCTCGCGCAATCAAGATGTGTTTCTGCAGGAGGACGGCGTCGTCATCGCCGCGACAATCGCCTTCGGCATGGGCATCGACAAGCCGGACGTGCGTTTCATCCTGCACGCCGACATGCCGGCCAATATCGAGAGCTATTACCAGGAGATCGGCCGCGCCGGCCGCGACGGGCTGCCAGCCGATACGCTGACGCTCTACGGCATGGGCGATATCCGGCTGCGCCGCCTGCAGATCGACGACGGCGATGCGTCGGACGAGCAGAAGCGGGTCGAGCGCCAGCGGCTCAGCGCGCTGGTGTCGCTCTGTGAATCGCCGCGCTGCCGGCGCCAGACTTTGCTGGCTTATTTCGGCGAGACCACCGCAGCCGTGCGGGCATTGCGATGTCTGCTGCGACGGCGCCGAACTGATCGACGGCACGATCGCTGCGCAAAAAGCGATGTCGGCGATCGTGCGCACCGGCTCGCGTTTCGGCACCGAGCATCTGGCGAAAATTCTGATTGGCGAGGCGAGCGACGCCGTCGTGAAATTCGGCCACGACAAGCTGCCGACCTTCGGCGTCGGCAAGGAATACGGCGTCCAGGAATGGCGTTCGATCTTCCGCCAGCTCAATGGCGCCGGCGTCATCACGCTCGATGTCACCGGCTACGGCAGCTGGTCGGTCAGCGAAGCCGGCCGCCGCGTGCTCAAGGGCACCGACAAGATCACGCTGCGCAAGGACACGCTCAAAGCCGGCCGCAAATCCGGCGAGAAGACGCGCGCAAGCGCCAATGCCTCAGCGCTGGCCGATGGCGCCGCCGGCGATCCGGAACTGTTCGAGGCGCTGCGCAAGCGCCGCTCCGAGCTCGCCAAAGAGCAGCGTGTCGCCGCTTATGTCGTCTTTGCCGACAAGACGCTGATCGACATGGTGCGGCTCAAGCCGCGAAACTCGAGCGAGATGAGCCTGGTGCACGGCGTCGGCGAGGCGAAGCTTCGGCAATATGGCCAAGTGTTCCTCGACACTATCCGCCAGCACGCGGTGGGCAGCCCTTCGTCGTAGAGCAAAAGTTGTAGGAACTACGCCCGCACAGGCCTCGCTTTCAGCGCTGCCGCGTTGTTGCACCCCAATGGTCCCTATGTTAGCAACGCGGCGATTTCGCCTGGGCGCGGTACAGGGGCCGGCTGGGGCGGAATTCCAGGTCCCGCTCAAATCAAGTCCCGTTTCAATTTCAAGGGCTTGTCGCCGACCATCAAGGCCGGTTGCGGGGCTTGCGGAAATGCTCCACAAGAACGCCGAACCGGCAGCAAACGAGCAGAATTTTGGCCACTGAAGAACCCATCGTCTCCGGCATGGCGGGCCGCTACGCCACCGCTCTGTTCGATCTCGCCCGCGAGACGAACGCGATCGACGCGGTCAAGGCCGACCTCGAACGCTTCGATGCGCTGGTCGCCGACAGCGCCGATCTGTTGCGGCTGGTGCGCAGCCCGGCTTTTTCCGCCGGCGAACAGCTCCAGGCGCTCGCCGCGGTGCTCGAACGCGCCGGCATCGGCGGACTTGCCGCAAAGTTCCTGAAACTCGTGACCACCAACCGCCGCCTGTTCGCGGTGCGCGACATGATCAGAGGTTTCCGCGAGCTCGTCGCCCGGCACAAGGGCGAAGCCACCGCGCTTGTCACCGTCGCCGAACCGCTCAAGGACGAGCACGTTGCGGCGCTTCGTTCAGCGCTCAAAGCGGTGAGCGGCAAGGACGTCGATCTCGATATCAAAGTCGATCCCGCCATTATCGGCGGGCTCGTCGTCAAGCTCGGTAGCCGCATGGTCGACACCTCGCTGCGCACCAAGCTCAATGCGATCAAGCACGCGATGAAAGAGGCACGCTAATGGACATCCGCGCCGCTGAAATTTCCGCAATTCTCAAGGATCAGATCAAGAATTTCGGCCAGGAGGCCGAGGTCTCCGAAGTCGGCCAGGTGCTGTCGGTCGGCGACGGCATCGCGCGCGTCTACGGCCTCGACAATGTCCAGGCCGGCGAGATGGTCGAGTTCGAGAGCGGCGTCAAAGGCATGGCGCTCAATCTCGAAAGCGACAATGTCGGCATCGTGATCTTCGGCTCCGACCGCGAGATCGCGGAAGGCCAGACCGTCAAGCGCACCCGCGCCATCGTCGAAGTGCCGGTCGGCAAGGGCTTGCTCGGCCGCGTCGTCGATGCGCTCGGCAATCCGATCGACGGCAAGGGCCCGATCAAAGGCCGACCACATGGCGCGGGTCGACGTCAAGGCGCCGGGCATCATTCCGCGCAAATCGGTGCACGAGCCGATGGCGACGGGGCTCAAGGCCATCGACGCGCTGATCCCGATCGGCCGCGGCCAGCGCGAACTGATCATCGGCGACCGCCAGACCGGCAAGACCGCGATCGCGCTCGACACCATGCTCAATCAGAAGGCGCTCAATCAATCCGGCGACGAGAAGATCAAGCTCTATTGCGTCTATGTCGCGATCGGGCAGAAGCGCTCGACCGTGGCGCAATTCGTCAAGGTGCTCGAAGAGAACGGCGCGCTCGATTATTCGATCGTCGTCGCCGCGACCGCGTCCGATCCGGCGCCGATGCAATATCTGGCGCCGTTCGCCGGCTGCGCCATGGGCGAATATTTCCGCGACAACGGCATGCACGCGGTGATCATCTATGACGATCTGTCGAAACAGGCCGTCGCCTATCGCCAGATGTCGCTGTTGCTGCGCCGGCCGCCGGGCCGCGAGGCCTATCCGGGCGACGTGTTCTATCTGCATTCGCGGCTGCTCGAGCGCGCCGCCAAGATGAACGACGACAACAAAGGCGGTTCGCTGACCGCGCTGCCGGTCATCGAAACCCAGGCCAATGACGTGTCGGCCTATATTCCGACCAACGTCATTTCCATCACCGACGGCCAGATCTTCCTCGAGACCGACCTGTTCTATCAGGGCATCAGGCCCGGCGGTGAATGTCGGCCTCTCGGTGTCGCGCGTCGGCTCCGCGGCGCAGACCAAGGCGATGAAGAAAGTCGCCGGCCGCATCAAGGGCGAGCTCGCGCAATACCGCGAAATGGCGGCCTTTGCGCAATTCGGCTCCGACCTCGATGCCACGACGCAGCGGCTGCTCGCCCGCGGCTCGCGGCTCACCGAGCTGCTCAAGCAGCCGCAATTCTCGCCGCTGAAGATGGAGGAGCAGGTCTGCGTGATCTATGCCGGCGTCAACGGCTATCTCGATCCGCTGCCGGTCGATCGCGTGCGCGCCTTCGAGGACGGTTTGCTCGGCGTGCTGCACAGTCAGCACGCCGACATGCTCAACACCATCCGCGAGTCGCGCGATCTCGACGACGCGACCGCGGCCAAGCTCAAGGGCGCGGTCGAAAGCTTCGCCAAGACGTTTGCGTGAGTTTCGCCGTCATGGCCGGGCTTGTCCCGGCCATCCACGCCTTCGGGCTGGGATGCGGCAAAGACGTGGATGCCCGGCACAAGGCCGGGCATGACGATGAAGAGATGAGACTGAGGCGAAATGCCGAGCCTTAAAGACCTGCGCAACCGCATCGCCGCCACCAAGGCGACGCAGAAGATCACCAAGGCCATGCAGATGGTCGCGGCGTCGAAGCTGCGCCGCGCGCAGGCGGTGGCCGAAGCGGCGCGGCCCTATGCCAGCCACATGGACACCGTGCTCGGCAATATCGCGGCCTCGGTCGGCGGCAGCGATACTGCGCCGCGGCTGCTGCGCGGGAGCGGCAGCGACCAAAGGCATCTGCTCTTGGTCTGTACCGCGGAACGCGGCCTGTGCGGCCCGTTCAACACGGCCATCGTTCGGCTTGCGCGCGAGCGCGCCAATGCGCTGACCGCCGAGGGCAAAGAGGTCAAATTCTTCTGCGTCGGCCGCAAGGGCTACGATCAGTTGCGCCGTCAGTACCCGTCGCAGATCGTCGAACTGGTCGATCTGCGTTCGGCGCGCGTGCTGCGTTTCGAGAATGCGCAAATGATCGCGGAAAAGATCATCGCGATGTTCGACAAGCTCGAGTTCGACGTCTGCACGCTGTTCTATTCGCGCTTCCGCTCGGTGATCGCGCAAATCCCGACCGCGCAGCAGATCATCCCGCCGGTGTTCGACTGCCAAGACCGCGGACGCGCTGGGCGGCGCGGTCTACGAATTCGAGCCGGACGCCGAAGACATCCTCCACGAATTGCTGCCGCGCAATCTCGCGGTGCAGGTCCTCCGCGCGCTTCTGGAGAATGCCGCCTCGTTCTACGGCGCGCAGATGTCGGCGATGGACAATGCCACGCGCAATGCCGGCGACATGATCCGCAAGCAGACGCTCAGCTACAACCGCACCCGTCAGGCGATGATCACCAAGGAACTGATCGAAATCATTTCCGGCGCCGAGGCTCTTTAGACCTTTGGCGCTGTAACGCATTCCTGAAGAGGACAACAATGGCTCAACACAGTCGGACACATCACCCAGGTCATCGGCGCCGTCGTCGACGTGCAGTTCGAGGATGACCTGCCGCCGATCCTCAACGCGCTGGAAACCACCAATCAGGGCAATCGCCTGGTGCTCGAAGTCGCCCAGCAGCTCGGCGAGAACACCGTGCGCACGGTCGCCATGGATACCAGCGAAGGCCTGGTGCGCGGCCAGGAAGTCACCGATACCGGCGCGCCGATCTCGGTGCCGGTCGGCGCGGGCCTGCTCGGGCGCATCATCAATGTGATCGGCGAGCCGGTCGATGAGGCCGGTCCGGTCAAGGGCGAGGCGATGCGCGCGATCCATCAGGAGGCGCCGGTCTATACCGATCAATCGACCGAAGCCGCGATCCTGGTCACCGGCATCAAGGTCGTCGATCTGCTCGCGCCCTATGCCAAGGGCGGCAAGATCGGCCTGTTCGGCGGCGCCGGCGTCGGCAAGACCGTGCTGATCATGGAACTGATCAACAACATCGCCAAGGCGCATGGCGGTTATTCGGTGTTCGCCGGCGTCGGCGAGCGCACCCGCGAGGGCAACGACCTCTATCACGAGATGATCGAGTCCGAAGCGTCAACAAGGACCCGCACAAGGGCTCGGTCGAAGGCTCGAAATGCGCGCTGGTCTACGGCCAGATGAACGAGCCGCCGGGCGCCCGCGCCCGCGTCGGCCTCACCGGGCTCACCGTCGCCGAATATTTCCGCGACCAGGGCCAGGATGTGCTGTTCTTCGTCGACAACATCTTCCGCTTCACGCAGGCCGGTTCGGAAGTGTCGGCGCTGCTCGGCCGCATTCCTTCGGCGGTCGGCTATCAGCCGACGCTGGCGACCGACATGGGCGCGCTGCAGGAGCGCATCACCACGACGCAGAAGGGCTCGGTGACGTCGGTGCAGGCGATTTACGTGCCGGCCGACGACTTGACCGATCCGGCGCCCGCGACCTCGTTCGCGCATCTGGACGCCACCACGGTGCTGTCGCGCGATATCGCGGCGAAGGGCATTTATCCGGCGGTCGATCCGCTCGACTCCACCTCGCGCATGCTGTCGCCGCTGGTCGTCGGCGAGGAGCATTATGCAGTCGCCGCGCCGGGTGCAGCAGGTGCTGCAGCGCTATAAGGCGCTGCAGGACATCATCGCCATTCTCGGCATGGACGAACTGTCCGAAGAGGACAAGCTGACGGTGGCGCGTGCGCGCAAGATCGAGCGCTTCCTGTCGCAGCCGTTCCATCGTCGCCGAAGTGTTCACCGGCTCGCCCGGCAAGCTCGTCGATCTGCAGGACACGATCAAGGGCTTCAAGGGCCTGGTCGAGGGCAAGTACGACCACCTGCCGGAAGCCGCCTTCTACATGGTCGGCACCATCGAGGAGGCGGTCGAGAAGGGCAAGAAACTCGCCGCCGAGGCATAGAGCGTAAGACATGGCCACGCTTCATTTCGAATTTGTCTCGCCGGAACGGGTGCTGTTCTCCGGCGATGTCGATCAGGTGGATTTGCCCGGCATCCGAGGGCGATATGGGCATCCTTCCTTTGCCACGCGCCGCTGGTGACGACGCTGCGGCCGGGCATCGTGACGATCTTCAACGCAAGGCCGGCGCGAGGCGATCGTCGTCATCGGCGGCTTCGCCGAAATGAGCCCGGCCGGCCTGACCGTGCTCGCCGACAATGCCGAGCCGCGCGAAGATTTCGACATGGCGATGCTCGCGACCGATATCAAAGACGCCGAGGAAGACGTCGCCGACGCCAAGGACGACGCCGAGCGCGACAAGCTCCGCGCGGCACCTCGAGCAATTGAAGTCGTTGCAGGCGGCGCTTGGCGTCGTCATAACGCGACAGATTGCGGTTGATTTCGCAATCCATAAGCCGGTTGACGGGATACCTTGTCGCCGGATGGCCGGTTGCGTGATCCCGCGGCGGTCGGGCATTCTATGGCCCTTATCCGATTTATTGTCCTCGCGACCTGACGGCAGGCAGCTCATGAAAAGAAAAATCGCGGCCATTTTCGCGGCCGATATTGCCGGCTACAGCAAGGCTCGTCGCCGAGGACGAAGAGGAAACGCTGCGGCGGCTCGCGTCCTATCGCTCGGTGATGGACGACTTCATCGCGCGCGCCGGCGGGCGGATTTTCAACACCGCGGGCGACGCGGTGCTCGCCGAATTTTCCAGCGCGGTCGAGGCGGTGCGCTGCGCCATCGACATTCAGGAAAGCCTGCGCACGCGCAACATGGCCTATCCGCCGAGCCGGCAGATGTGCTTTCGCATCGGCATCACTGTCGGCGACGTCGTCGAGCGCGACGGCGATCTGTTGGGCGACGGCGTCAATATCGCGGCACGGCTCGAAGGCATCGCGCCGATCGGCGGCATCTGCATTTCGCGCACCGTGCACGAGCAGGTCGCGAACAAATTATCCGTGCATTTCGCCGATATCGGCGAGCAGCAGGTCAAGAACATTCCCAATCCGGTGCACGCCTATCATATCTCGATGCGGCCGGACGATGCGCGCGCCGAGGCCGGTGCCGAAGAAGCCGGCCAAGTCGACCGGACGTGCCCATTGCCATTGCAGTCGGCGTGCGCCGTTCTGCTGAGCGTCTCGGGTCTCGCCTATCAGGCGCTGTTCCAGCCCGGCGCGCCGCTGGCGACAAGCCAGCCGAGCCGCGCCGCGGCAATTCAATGACAAGCGCAGCATCGAGTGCGCCGCCTCCACCGGTGCCGCCGCGGCCGAAGCCTTGGTGCCGGAGACTATACCGTTCATCACCGATCGCGGCCGCGCCGCGGTCCGCGACGAATATATGCCGGCCGCCGATCACAAGGCGCTGGCGATCTCGGGCGGCCCGATCGGGCTGAGCACCGGCCAAGCCGACGACGACACCGCCAAGGCCGCCGCGCTCGATATGTGTCAGAAACGCGCCGACGCGCTGCCGCAGCAGCGCAAATGCGAGCTTTATGCTGTCGGCAATACGATCGTTTACACGCACGGCCGTCCGCCGATGCCGCCGACGCCGTGGGTGAGCCACGATCCCTCGGTCGAACGGCCCCTCGTCCCGGCCGACATTCCGCTGATGCGCGATGGCGGCAAGACCAATGTCGAGCGGAACTATCTGCCGGCACGTCGCGCGAAGGCCCTGGCGCTCGGCGCCGCTGGGCGGCTTCTACTTCCTGACGTAACCAGCAATCCGACGACGAAGCGGTGCGCCGAGTGCTCGAACTGTGTGCCAACAATGCCGGCGTGCCCTGCATGGTGGCGGCGCTGAACGAGAATTTCGTCGTGCCGGTGCCGACGACGATGAAAGCCACCGGCTTTTTCGCGCCGGCGAATGCCGCCGCCATCGCGCCCGGCCTGCGCGACGAAGTCGCGCACCGTCTCGGCAATGGCGGCGGCTGGACCGCGGTTGCGGTCGGCGCCGGCGGCAAGGCCGGCGTGGCGACCAAAGCCGCTAACGAGCAGGCCGCGATCGACGGCGCCATGGCGGATTGCGCCGAGACAGGACAGTTCCTGCCGCGTCATCGGCATCGGGCCGTTTGCGGTCGAGGCGAAATAAGCCTCGTTCCGTCACCGCGTCAGCGGCAGAAACTCGCGCACCACGCGGTCGTAGACCGCGCGCTTGAACGGCACCACGAGATCGGGAACGTTCGCCAGCGGCTCCCAGCGCCACGCGGCGAATTCCGGCTCGTGCGCGCCGTCCGGATGTTCGACGTCGATCTCGTTTTCCGCGCCGGTAAAGCGCATGGCGAACCATTTCTGCTTCTGGCCGCGATATTTGCCCTTCCAGGCCTGGCCGATGATGTCGCGCGGAATGTCGTAGGTGAGCCAGTCCGAAATCTCGCCGATGCGCTCGACGGAGCGGATATTGGTCTCTTCGCGCAATTCACGCAGCGCCGCCGGCCACGGCTCTTCGCCGGGATCGATGCCGCCCTGCGGCATCTGCCAGGAATGGCTGAGGTCGACATGTTCCGGCCCGCCGATGCGCCGGCCGATAAAGGCAAGGCCGGCGCGATTGAGCACCATCACGCCGACGCAGGGCCGATAGGGCAGATCTTCGAAGCGCATGGGGATCGGGAATCAGATGTCAGTCATCGCGGATCAGAAGTTATATGTCTCAGGGGTGTTTAGCCATCCTGATCCCTGAGACCTCAGCTCTGCTTGCCCTTCGCCGCCACCGCGCTCACCGGGACCAGCAGCAGGCCGCGGCTTTCGGCGGCCTTGGCCCATGTGGCGATGTGTTCGATCGAGATCGGCAGTGCCGATGCCATGCCGACCGCGAAGCTGCGTTCCCGCGCCGCCATTTCCAGCCGGTCGAGCGCGCGGTCGATCTCTTTTGCCGTCGGCACCGCATCGAGCACGACGTCGGCGTGAACGAAGGGCAGATTGTTGGCGCCGGCGATGCGGCCGGCGACGCTGCGCGGATTGGTGCCGTCGTCGACGAAGATCAGGCCGCGCTTGGCGGTCTCGCGCAGGATCGGCGAGAACGATTCGCTCGGATGCCGTAAAGCGCGCACCCATCGTGTTGGTCATTCCGACATAGCCCTGGATTTTGCTCATCACCGTGTAGAGCCGGTCGATATTCTGTTGCGGCGTCAGCGTGGTGAGCAACGTCTGCGGGCCCGGATCGTTGTCGGGATAATCGAACGGCTCCATCGGCACTTGCAGCAGGATTTCGTGGCCGGCGGTGCGGGCGCGGGCGGCGAGCGCCGCGACTTCGGCGCCATAGGGCACGAAGCCGAGCGTCACCGCCTCGGGCAGTTTGGCGATCGCGTCGGCGGTCGCGCTGTCGCTGACGCCGAGTCCGCCGATGATCAGCGCGACGCGCGGCGCGTCGGGTTTGCCGGGCAGCGGCTGGACCGGCCGGGCGAAAACGTCCGCCGGCCGCGTGCCGTCGGCAGCGATTTGCGGAACCGGACCGTGCGGGGTCATCTCGACGAATTTCGGATCGACCGCCGGCACTTCGGTCGGCACCACGCGGTTGATCGGCCCCGGCACCACGACCTCATGGCGCTCCCCGGTCTTGCCGTCGATGATGGTGATCGTCGTGGTGCCCGGCGCGCTGCCTAGCGACCTGGCGCATTCGAACTGGCTTGGCTGGACGGCACCATAGGCGTGGCGTCGTGGCTGGGTAGTCCCTGCTGCGGCTGGGCCGACGGTGGCGGGGTCGTGCCCGGCATGGCGGGAGGCTTGGCCACGATGTGCAGATCGGCCGACACCACGGCCATAGGCTCGCCGCCGAACGGGTCGTCCGCCACGATCGCCCACAGCACGAAGACCGCCAGAAACAGCGCCAGCGTCCCGGCAATGATCGGGGTTGCCGGCAGGTTGATCTTGCTGCGTCGTTTCGGCCGCCGGCGCAGCGGCGCGGTCAGATCATCCGCCGTCATGCGCCGATCCTGCGCTTCCAAATCCGCTCATGAATCATGGCCTTACGAGTTCCGGCCTCGCGAATCATAGGCGGCAGTCTAGCACGGCGATTCAAGCCCCTCGGCCTGCGGCAGACCGGCGGGCGGCGGCGGCGCGGACCAAAAAAAAGGGGCGGCCTTTTGGGCCGCCCCTGAAGCTTGGATCGAAAGCCTGGATCGAAGCGCTGGTTCAGTTCGGAACGGCCGCCTTCGGATTCGGCGGGAAGGCGGCATTGCTGGCCTGACCGCGGAGCAGATCCTCCGCCATTTTGAGCGCCTTGTCGTCCTTCTCGTCCGGCGGCACGTAGGACTGCGAACCGGTCTCCTCGGCGCCTTCGGCCTTGAGATGGCCGCGCAGCGAAGCCTCGCCCTTGGAGTCGGTCTGCGACTTCAGTTCGTCCGGCACGCTCTGGAGCACTTCGATATCGGGCGTGATGCCCTTGGCCTGGATCGAGCGGCCCGACGGCGTGAAGTAGCGCGCCGTGGTCAGCCGCAGCGCGCCATTGCCGGCGCCGAGCGGGATGATGGTCTGCACCGAGCCCTTGCCGAACGAGCGCGTGCCGACGAGCGTCGCGCGCTTGTGGTCCTGCAACGCGCCGGCGACGATTTCCGACGCCGACGCCGAGCCGCCATTGATCAGCACGATCACCGGCTTGTCCTTGGCCATGTCGCCCGGCCGCGCATTGAAGCGCTGGGTCTCTTCCGGATTGCGGCCGCGCGTCGACACGATCTCGCCCTTGTCGAGGAACGTATCCGACACCGAGATCGCCTGGTCGAGCAAGCCGCCCGGATTGTTGCGCAGATCGACGACGTAGCCTTTGATCTTGTCGGCGCCGAGCTGATTGTTCAGATCGTTGATCGCCTGCTTCAAGCCGTCGGTGGTCTGCTCGTTGAACTGCGTGATGCGGATATAGCCGACATCCTCGCCTTCGGGATGCGAGCGCACCGACTTGACGCGAATGACGTCGCGCATGATCGACACTTCGATCGGCTTGTCGGAGCCCTTGCGCATGATGGTGAGCTTGATCTTGGTGTTGACCGGCCCGCGCATCTTGTCGACGGCCTGGTTCAAGGTGAGGCCCTGAACCTGATCGTCGTCGAGCTTGGTGATGATGTCGTTCGCCATGACGCCGGCTTTGGCGGCGGGCGTGTCGTCGATCGGCGCCACCACCTTCACCAGGCCGTCTTCCATGGTGACTTCGATGCCGAGCCCGCCGAACTCGCCGCGGGTCTGCACCTGCATGTCGCGGAAGCTCTTCGGGATCCATGTAGCTCGAATGCGGATCGAGCCCGGCCAGCATGCCGTTGATCGCCGATTCGACGAGCTTGGCTGTCGTCGGGTTTCTCCACATAGTCGGAGCGAACCCGCTCGAAAACGTCACCGAACAGATTGAGCTCCCGGTACGTGTCGGAAGCCGCAGCGCGCGCCGCTGAGCCGACCGACATCGAATAGGGCTGGGTCACCGCCAATGTGGCCAACGCGCCAGCCACAGCGCCGAGGAAAACCAGGGAAGTTTTGCGCATCATCCGCGAACCTTTTCGCCTTCGTTTGTCGCCCACCACGGGCTGGGATCGATGGGAGTGCCGTCTTTGCGGAACTCCACGTATAGAACCGGTTGCTTGGGCACTGTCGTGATGGTCACCGATGCCTGCGTTCAGACGCCTGCGATGCGTCACCCATCACCGCTACGGGCTCACCCGTTAGCACGAACTGGCCGAGATCGACGGAAATCCGTTCCATCCCCGCTAACAGCACATGATACCCGCCGCCAGCGTTCAGGATCAAGAGTTGACCGTAGCTGCGGAACGCCCCTGCATAAACAACCCAACCATCACAAGGGGCCGTAATTTGGGCACCGGGCCGGGCGGCGATCGAAAGTCCCTTTTGAGTTCCGCCGGAGCCGTCGGAACCGCCGAAGTCGCGGATTCGCGGCCCGTTCACCGGTAAACGCATGCGTCCGCGCATATCGGCGAAGCCAATTGCCGGGGACAGCCGGCCGGGATCGCCCAAGGCGGCGAGATTGGGCTTGGTCGCATCGTTTTCGATGGAGCGGGCCGAATCGCGCTTGGCGCGGGTTGCGGGATCGAGGTCCGCTTCGAGCTTGGCGATCAGATCCTTGATCGTATCGACCTGATGCGCGAGGTCGGAGGCGTGCGAACGCTCGGTGTCGAGCGCCTGTTCGGCGACGGCCTGTTTCTTTTGCCGCTGGTCGATGAGAAGCGTCATGCGCAATTGCTCGCGGCCGAGCACTGCGATGTCGTTTCCCAGCCGGTCGCGTTCGACGACGATCTGTTTGCGCACGGCCAAGAGGTCGGCGAGGTCGCCGGCCAAAGCGTCGGCTTGCGCGCGCATTTCCGGCACCACGGCGCCGAGCGTGATCGCAGTGCGCACCGCCTGCAGCGCATCCTCCGGCCGCACCATCAGAGCCGGCGGCGGTTGCCGGCCAATGCGTTGCAGCGCCGCCAGAATTTCGATGATCGTGCCGCGGCGCTCGGCCAGCGATTTCTGGAAAAGCTCCTGCTTCTCGTCGAGCGGCTTAAGGCGCGCCTGCGCTGCGTCGATATTGGCCTCGACGTCGCGGATTTTGGCCGCGGTATCGATCAGTTGCGCATTGAACTTGCGGCGGTCGTCGCTCAGCGCCTCGATCTCGACGCTTGAGCTTGGCCTGGCTTTCCACCGAGCCGCGCTGCTTGGCCATTGCCGCGCTGAGTTCCTGGTCGCGCTGCTTGAGCGCATCGGCGTTGCTCGCCGGCACAGCCGGCGTTGGCGCGTTGGGAGCCGCTGCCGCGGGAGCCATTGTCACAGGAGCCTGGGGTGCCGGCGGAACTTGCGCGGGAACTTGAGCAGGAACTTGAGCAGGAACTTGGGCTTGTGCCGATTGCGCAAAGGCTGCCGAATTTCCTGCGGGATCGCCGCCAAGCGGCAGGGCGAAGGCCAAAGTGAATGACCCGAGCACAAGCCGGGATTCGGTGCGGAGCGACCGTCGGAGAATCATCGGGTTCAAGCTAGACGAGAGCCTCTGGAAGGCAAGGAAAAGCGCGTCTTAAAAGGGCACCCTAAAAGCGCTGCCAAAAAGCACCGGGGAGGGACAGGATTAAGACCGGTCTTTGCCCGAGGGCGGCCATTCGCGTCACAATTCAGTGATGCGGCATTAACAACTGGAAAGCTTCCGGTCAGGCCGCATCAGGCCCGATGATAGGGGTGTCCGGCCAGGATCGTTCCGGCGCGATAAAGCTGTTCCAGCATCATCACACGCACCAGCTGGTGCGGCCAGGTCGCAGCCCCGAAGGCGAGTTTGAGCTTGGCGCGTTCGCGCAGGCTTTCCGCAAGCCCGTCGGCGCCGCCGATGATGAAGCACGCCGCCGGCCGGTCTTCGCCGCGCCAGCGTTGCAACAGCGCCGCCAGCGTTGCGCTGTCGAGATTTTCGCCGCGCTCGTCGAGGATGGCGACCACCGCCCGCTCGGGAATGATATTGGCGATGGCGATCGATTCCTCGGTGCGCCGGCGCTCGACGTCTTGCGCGCGGCTCTCGCGAATCTCGACGATCTCGATGTCGCGAAGGCCGAAGCTGCGCCCGACCGCTTCGGCGCGTTTGCGGTAAGTGGCGGCGAGCTCGCGTTCCGGGCCCTGTTTCAGGCGGCCGACCGCGGCGATGACAATGCGCATAATGGCCACACCAATATCGGCTACGCGAGAAAGACGGTGGGCGATAATGACAATTGAGCGACAACAACAACTGAAGACAAAAACAACCACAAGGGCAAAACGCCCTCAATAATTCATTCCAATCGATCCCGCGAGCGGCCGTATCCGAAGACATCGGATACCGACGCTAACTCCTAGCTCGCGCGCTGGGCCGGTTTGCCCGACGCCCACATCTTTTCGAGATTGTAGAAATCCCGAACTTCCGGACGGAAGACGTGAACGATGACGTCGCCCGCGTCGATCAGCACCCAATCGCAATGCGGCATGCCTTCGACACGCGTGCGAACGCCAGCTTTGTGCAAATCCTCGACGACCCTGTCGGCCACCGATCCGACATGGCGCTGCGACCGGCCGGAGGACACGACCATGTAGTCGCCGATTGATGATTTACCGCGAAGATCGATGGTGAGGGTTTCCGCCGCCTTCATGTCGTCGAGGCGGGCGAGGACCAGACTGAGGATCTCCTCGGCGTTAACACGCATTCCGGAGATCGCTTCGGGCTCGCGACGTTCGGCCCGGGAGATTACAACTGTGGACAGGGCTTTTTATCCTTTCGCTCCAAGTTTAAGTATCGCTCCAAGATCCCCTTGTCGCTCCATACTGTCTTGTCGCTGCAAGGGTTCCTGACTGTCGACCGTTTCTACTCCACTGACAACCCCGGTCACCGAATCCGAGGCTCGCTTAAGATAGTCACGGCGAGTTAATAGTTTCAACCTCTTTGCTTCAACCAAATGTCACGCCCGACGTCATATAGGCGTCTTCCAGGCGCGCGCCGCGCGCAGCGCCGTCGACGACAAGCGGCGACTTCAGGCCGTGCAAAAACAGCCAGGCTGGCGGCTTTCGTCCGGCGAGCCTTCGCGCCGCCGTTTCCGGAATGCGCGCCCAGGCCAAGGCGTTGCCGGCAACACCCGCGGCCGAATAGAGACTTGGTCCAAGCCGATCGACCACCGCGATGGGCACCAGCCGGGCGATGCCGCGCCAGCGCTGCCAGCGATGGAAGTGGCGCAGATTATCGGCGCCCATGATCCAGACGAATTGCACGCCCGGACAACGCTGCACCAGATAATGGATCGTCTGAAAGGTGTAATTGGTGCCGAGATCGGCTTCGAGGTCGGTGACGTCGATGCGCGGATGATGGGCGAGCGCACGCGCGGCAGCGATCCGCTCGGCGAGCGGGGTGAGGCCGTGGGTATCCTTGAGCGGATTGCCCGGCGTGACCAGCCACCACACCCGGTCGAGACCGAGCCGCCGCATCGCCAAGAGACAGGCCGCGCGGTGCGCCGCATGCGGCGGATCGAAGGTGCCGCCGAATAGCCCGATGCGCATGCCGCGCGCGTGTGGCGGCAGGACGACGCGGCCAAGATTGCCGACATTACCGCGGCCGTTTGCACGGTCGCTCGCGCGATCGTTCGGCCGCGCGTCGGCCGCGCGCACAGGAGGAAACTCGCAATTCATGGCCTTTGAAAGAATCCCCCTCCCAACGCATCGGCAGCATTTTTTGCTCGAGCCATTTGTTATTTAAGCTATGGCCGCGTCTGCCCGCTGCCGCGTATGCGATATTTGAAACTGGTGAGTTGCTCGACCCCGACCGGGCCGCGCGCATGCATGCGCCCGGTGGCGATGCCGATCTCGGCGCCGAAGCCGAACTCGCCGCCATCGGCGAATTGCGTCGAAGCATTGTGCAGCACGATCGCCGAATCGACTTCGCGCAGAAATTTCTCGGCGGTCTTCTTGTCCTCGGTCACGATCGCGTCGGTGTGATGCGAGCCGTAGCGCTCGATATGCGCAATCGCGGCATCGACGCCGTCGACCACGCCGGCGGTCAGAATCGCGTCGAGATATTCGGTGCTCCAGTCGGCCTTGCTCGCCGGTTTGACGCGGCGGTCGGCGGCCACGACCGCGGCATCGCCGCGGATCTCGCAACCTGCGTCGAGCAGCATGGTCACGAGCGGTTTGAGGAATTTGTCGGCGCCCGAGCGATCGACGAGGAGCGTCTCCGCGGCTCCGCACACGCCGGTGCGGCGCATCTTGGCATTGAGCACGATCTTCTTGGCCATCGGAAGCTTGGCTTTCTTGTCGACATAGACGTGACAGACGCCTTCGAGATGGGCGAAGACCGGCACCCGCGCTTCTTTCTGCACGCGTTCGACCAGGCCCTTGCCGCCGCGCGGCACGATCACGTCGAGCGCGCCGTCAAGGCCGCCGAGCATCATGCCCACCGCCTCGCGGTCGCGCGTCGGCACGAGCGCAATCGAAGCTGGCGGCAATCCGGCTTCGATCAGGCCCTCGACCAAGGCTGCGTGGATGGCGCGGCAGGAGCGAAAGCTCTCCGAGCCGCCGCGCAGGATCGCTGCATTGCCGGCCTTGAGGCACAGCGCGCCGGCGTCCGCCGTGACATTGGGCCGGCTCTCATAAATCACGCCGATGACGCCGAGCGGCACCCGCACCCGCTCGATGCGCATGCCGTTCGGCCGCCGCCACGATCCCATGACGGTGCCGACCGGGTCCTTGAGCTTGCGGATCACGTCGAGCCCGGCCGCCATCGCCTCGATGCGCTCGGCATCAAGCGACAGCCGGTCGAGAAACGCCGGCTGTCGCGCCGCCGGATTTCGCCTCGGCCTGGTCCTCGGCATTGGCGGCGAGGATCGCGTTGCGCGACCGGCGCATGGCCTTGGCCATCGCGGCGAGCGCCCTGTTCTTCTGCGCCGGAGAGGCGAGCGCCAGGACGCGCGCGGCTGCGCGGGCGTCTTGCGCGATGCCGCGCATCAGCGCATCGAGCTTGGTGTCAAGCTTGCCCGGGCCGGCAACCGCCTTGAGCGGGGCGTTCATTTGAGCCTCGATTGCGGCCCCTCGGCCGCCTCCCGGCGGCCCCAGAGTGGCTTCATGGCCTTGATCCGTCGCACATTCGGGCGACTTTCTATCACGTCCGGTCCGGTCCGGCGAGCCGGCTCGCCTGGCACTGCTTTGGCCGCTCGCTGGCCGACGCCAGAATTGAAACTGACCCACTACCCGAGTTTCCCACAGTGATTCACAGCATTTCGTGGGGCCGTCACAGTCTTCGGGGAACCTGACAAAACTTGTTGACGTTCAAATTTTGTCTCCCAGCAACGAGAGGGTGCCATGCATTTTTCACTGAGCCGGAAAGCGAGCCGGCTGCCCAAGCGGTTCCCGGTCGGCACGACCTATGTCGTCGAGGGCCGCGGCGGCGAAGACGGCAATTTACGCGTATTTTCACGCTATGTGGTGCTGCCCGACGGGGAGCGCATCAATCTGGGCGCCGATTTCAGCCTCGGCGTCCTCGCGGGCGCGGCGGCCGCGGACCCGGAGCGAGAATTCAACTCAAAATGGCGGCAAGCGGCGCGCCGTCGGGCCAAAGAAAATTTTGGCAAATGGTGGAACGCCCAGGCGACATGGCCGTTGATGGTCAGGCGCCGGGCGAAGCCCCCCAGCCCCTCACCCTCAATCACCCGGCGTCGAACCCCGGCCGCTTTAGCGGCCGGGGTTCCCTCTTTTCGGGCTGATGCCTCTAGCATGTTGATGGAGCATCATCTTTTCGGACCTTCCTTCGCCCGCCGAAGCGGGCTTCGCGAAGGCGGGAAACCGGTGCCCACCCTCGGGTCAAGTCCAAGGGCATGCTTTTCCGGATCAGGCTCTCAGTCCCGGACCACCAGATCGTCGCGGTGGATCATCTCGGCCCGGCCGCCAAAGCCCAATATTGAATCAATATCCGCCGAAGAGCGGCCCTTGATCTTCTGCGCATCCTCGGCATCGAAGGCGCTTAGGCCCCGCCCGACCTCGGTGCCATCGGGCCCGCGGATCACGACCGCATCGCCGCGCGCGAATTCGCCTTCGACCTTCACCACGCCGACCGGCAGGAGGCTGTTGCCGCGGCGGAGCGCCGCGACTGCGCCGGCGTCGATGCCGAATGTGCCCTTGGGCTCGAGCGAGCCCGCGATCCATTTCTTGCGCGCCGTCACCGGGTTCGCGCCGGTGAGGAACCAGGTGCAGCGTGAGTCCGAAGTCGGCCCTCTGGCGATGGCGTCGAGCGGATGTTCGACGAGACCCGAAGCGATGACCATATGCGTGCCGGCGCCGGTCGCGATCTTGCCGGCTTCGATCTTGGTCGCCATGCCGCCGCGCGACAGATCCGAGCCGGCGGAGCCCGCCATGGCTTCGATCTCGGGCGTGATGCGCTCGACCAGCGGAATGTGCCGCGCCGAGGCGACACTCGCCGGCGGCGCGTCGTAGAGACCGTCGACGTCCGACAGCAGCACCAGGAGATCGGCGCTCACCATGGTGGCGACACGCGCGGCGAGCCGATCGTTGTCGCCGTAACGGATCTCCGTCGTCGCAACCGTGTCATTCTCGTTGATCACCGGCACCGCGCGCCATTCCAGGAGCTTGTCGATGGTCGAGCGGGCGTTGAGATAGCGTCGCCGCTCTTCGGTATCGCCGAGCGTCACCAGTACTTGGCCGGCGGTGATGCCGCGCCGCGACAGCGCCTCGGTCCAGGTGCGCGCCAGCGCAATCTGGCCGACGGCGGCCGCCGCCTGGCTTTCCTCGAGCTCGAGACGTCCCGGCGGCAATTTGAGCACGGTGCGGCCAAGCGCGATGGCGCCCGAGGACACCACGAGCACGTCGCGCTTGCCGCCGTGGAGCGCGGCGAGGTCCGCGATCAGCGATTCAAGCCAGGCTTCCTTGAGCCTGCCGGCCTGCGCGTCCACCAACAGCGAGGAGCCGACCTTGACGACGATGCGGCGGAAGTCGGCGAGCCGAGGCGTATTCCGAGGCGTATTCCGAGGCGTATTCATGGAGGACGTTTAAGCGGGACGAGCGGGCAGGCCAAGAGGGACGCAAGAGGGGGGCAATAGGGGGCTCAAAATCATCTAAATCCGGGGAACTGCCACAGCGTGAACAACGCCAGCAGTAACAGCACGACGATAAGCCACAGCACGAGATTGCGCCGAACGGTCTTGATCCCGATTCGCTGCGGCTCGGCCCATTCAGCCGGACCTTCCCACGGCCAATTGTAGCCGGTTCGGACTTTGAGAAGCGACGCAATCAAGAGCGCCGCGATCCCGAAATGTGAGGCATATTTCGAGACGGCATCGCGGACCGGCAGCCACGCCTCCGCGCTCCAAGCGATAAGTATTCCAACGCCGACACCGTACAAAAGCGGGATCAGCCATTGCATCACGCGCTTATTATCCATGATGGGCATCCCCTTATTCTGCTCGAACCGCGGTGGCATGCGTCTGCCGGCGCGTCGTTACCTCGCTTTGGACAAGGCAACGGCGAATTGGTTCATGGGCGATGCAAAGCCGCGGACTAAAGCTCGGCTTCGTTTTGCAGCTGCTCTTTGTTTTCCAGGCAATAATAGCCCGACAGCCGGCTCACCAGCTTGCGCCGCTTCCAATCGTTGAGAATGCGGCTGACATTTTCCCGCGCGATGCCGGCCATCGCGGCGAGGTCGCTCTGGCCGATCTTCTGGCGGATGACGATGCGGCCCGAGCCGACATCCTGGCCAAAATCCTGCGCCAATTCGAGGAGCGTACAGGCGACGCGGCCGCGCAGCGGCAGAAAACTTCCGGCCGCGATCACCGCGTCGGTTTCACGCAAGCGCGTGGCGAGCAGCGTGACCAGCGACTTGTAGATCTCCGGATGTTTTTTGGTGAAGTCCTCGAACGCCGCGCGGCTGAGAAAGCAGAGGCTGGCATTGCGGACCGCCACCACCGAAGCCGAACGCGGCAAGCCGTCGATGATGGAAAGCTCGCCGACGATGGCGCCCGGGCCGAGAAAGGCGAGAATGCGCTCGGTGCCGGAGCGCGACATCATCGTGACTTTGAGGAGCCCGTCCTCGACGCGATAGCAGCCGTCGCCGGCGTCGCCGGCGAGGAACAGAACCTCTTCGGCGGTGAGCTGTTTCGGCGTCGCGCTGCCAAAGAGGTCCGCCGAAAGGTGCTCCGGCAAGCCCGATAGCAGGCTCGGATTGGTACGCGTAGGAGGTGGCATGACGCCTGTTGTCGCGTATTGCGCTCTGGACCAGTCCCCGGTCGGCCGCGGCAACCATGCGGCAGAAACGGCAAGAGCGCAATTGCGGCAAGTGTGACCTGCGCTATAGCCCGGTGCGGCGCGGCGATGGGCTCGGTGCCTGAACTTTAAGACTTTGAACGCGTGTGAACTTTCCAAGATTTCGTCGCAGCATCGGATCGGCGGATACTTCCCACGCGTCATCACAAAGGAAAAGCCCGCCCAGGGGGGACTGGGCGGGCTGTCTGACCCCTGCTTGAGGGCCAAGGGGTGTATGGGGACCTTTACACCCTCGGACGTCACAGATCATCGGGGGGCGTCGGGGGGACCGACCTGATGACGTCCAATCAGTGAATGGAAGCTAGGCCTTTTGCCGCTGCCGCAAAGTGACGGGCATCACATAAAGTCACTTTGATTTAAGCAATTGAATTCAATAGGTAATCCTGCCCTCGAGGGGTGCGCCATCGTCAAAAAAAGATCGCGCGGCCGCCGGCCCGCAGCGCCAAGCAGGCTTAGGCCTTGCTCTAGGCTTTGGGCGCGCGGATCTCGACGCCGGCGCGCTTTTCCAAAGGCTGCACGATCTGCGTGATGTCCTTGTCGGGGCCGATCTCGTCGCAAGTGAGCTTGAGCAAAGCGGCGACCGATTCGATCACGTCACTCGACAGCCCAAGCGTTTTCGCTTCCGAGAGAAACAGGTTGACGTCCTTGAGCATCAGGCCCGCGGTGAAGCCCTGATTGAATTTGCGCGTCACCACGACTTCGGGAAATTTCTGTTCGGTCGCGGTGCTGCGGCCGGACGAGACATTGATCACCTCGAGCATGACGCGCGGATCGAGACCCGCTTTCACGCCCATCAGGATCGATTCCGACGTCGCGGCCATGGCGGCGGCGGACAATACGTTGTTGCAAAGCTTCATCGTCTGCCCGGCACCCGGCGTCTCGCCGATGTAGAAAAACTTGCCGATGACCTTGAGCGCCGGCTCCACCGCCTCGACATCGGCGCGCGGGCCGGACGCCATCACCGAGACCGTGCCTTTTTCCGCGCCGGCGACGCCGCCCGACACCGGCGCGTCGATCTGCACGATGTCGCGCGCGCCGAGCGCCTTGAAAATGCGCTGCGCCATCACCGAGCCGGTGGTGGAGAGATCGACGAAGCGGCGCACCTTCTTGCCTTCGATCACGCCGTCGGGCCCGGTCGCCACTTTGAGCACGATGTCGGGCGTCGGCAGGCTCGCCATCACGATCTCGACCATGTCGGCGACTTCCTTCGGCGATCGCGCCGCGATCGCGCCCTTGGCCGCGAGATTGCCGATGGCTTCCTGGCGGGTGTCGTAGACGATGACTTTGTGCCCGGCCTCAATCAGCCGCCGCGCCATGTGCGCGCCCATATTGCCGAGACCGATGAAGCCGATGTCCATGATGCGGTTCCTTCCCTCAGACCTTCTCGCCAAAGACTAAAGACGTGGATGGCCGGGACAAGCCCGGCCATGACGGCTCAATACGACCGCGGCAGTCCGAGCACGTGCTCGGCGATATAGGACAGCACCAGATTGGTCGAGATCGGCGCCACGGTGTAGAGCCGCGTCTCGCGGAATTTGCGCTCGATGTCGAATTCCTCGGCGAAGCCGAAGCCGCCATGGGTCTGCACGCACATATCGGCCGCGGCCCAGGACGCTTCGGCGGCGAGGTGCTTGGCCATATTGGCCTCCGCGCCGCAATCCTTGCCGGCTTCGTAGAGCGAAGCCGCCTCGCGCACCATCAGTTCGGCGGCGCGCATATCGATGTAGCTCCGCGCGATCGGAAACTGCACGCCCTGGTTCTGTCCGATCGGCCGGCCGAACACGACGCGCTCGCTGGCATAGGCCACGGCCTTTTCGATGAACCATTTGGCGTCGCCGATGCATTCGGCGGCGATGAGAATGCGCTCGGCGTTCATGCCCGAGAGAATGTAGCGAAAGCCCATGCCTTCTTCGCCGATCAGGTTATCGGCCGGCACCCGCATGTTCTCGAAGAACACTTCGGTGGTCGCGTGATTCATCATGGTGCGGATCGGCCGGATGGTCAGGCCCTTCACCTCGCGCATGTCGACGAGAAACACCGAAAGCCCGCCGGTACGCGACGTCACCTGGTCGCGCGGCGTGGTGCGGGCGAGAAGCAGCATCAGGTCGGAGTGCTCCGCGCGAGACGTCCAGATTTTCTGGCCGTTGATGACGTAATGATCGCCGTCGCGGACGGCCGTGGTGCGCAGACTGAGCGTGTCGGTGCCCGACGTCGGCTCGGTGACGCCGAACGCCTGCAGCCGCAATTCGCCGCGCGCGATGCCGGGGAGATACCGCGCCTTCTGCGCCGTGCTGCCGTGGCGCAGCACGGTGCCCATCGTATACATCTGGGCGTGACAGGGCGCGCCATTGCAGCCCGCGGCCTGGATCTCTTCCATGATCGCCGCGGCCGCCGTCATGGTCAGCCCGCTGCCGCCATACTCTTCCGGGATCAAGGCGGCGAGAAAGCCGGCTTTGGTCAGCGCCGCGACGAATTTGTCCGGATAGGCGCGCTCACGATCGAGCGCGCGCCAGTACTCGCCGGGAAATTCCTTGCACAGCGCGCGCACCGCTTCGCGGATCGGCGCAAGATCGGCGCTTTCGGTCATGACCGCACCTCGGCACGGCCGTTATTGATGGCGACGACGCCGCGCTCGGCGACCTGCGAACGAAAGCTCACCACATTGCCGTCGCGCCACAACTCGGTGCGCATCGTCTCGCCGGGAAAAACCGGCGCCGAGAAACGGCAAGCAAACGATGTGAGCCTGTTCGGGTCGTAGCCGCAGAAGGTTTTCAACACGGCGTGGCCGGCGACGCCGAAATTGAGCGAGGCCGTGCAGTGATCGGCCGCGGA
This sequence comes from uncultured Alphaproteobacteria bacterium, assembly GCA_963761595.1. Taxonomy (GTDB): domain Bacteria; phylum Pseudomonadota; class Alphaproteobacteria; order Rhizobiales; family Xanthobacteraceae; genus BOG-931. Next base: position 236,283 of record CAVXHE010000014.1, on the reverse strand, counting down.
AAGCCGGCGAGCTTGGCCACGGCCGGATCGGCGTGCAGCGGATTGCGATCGCCGCTCAGCCGATAGATCAGCGCCGCTTCCGGGCGCGTGCCGAGTTCGGCAGACCTCGTCCGGCGCGCGCTCGGGAATCGGATGCGGCTCCGGCGCCTCGCCGCGGCGGCCCGCCGAAGCCGCCGTCGGCGCGGCAGAACGTCGTCTGCGTCACGGTCGCGATGGCTTCGCCGCTCGCCTTGTCGGTGATCTTGCGCTCGGTGTAGAACGAGCGCGCCCTTGCCGGGGCCCTTGTCGATGACCTCGAGAATGCGCTGCGGCCAAGGACAGTGCCCTGGCCCGCGAGCGGCCGGTGCAGCGTAATGCTCTGCTCGCCATTGACGATCTTGCACCAATCGATGCCGGTGTCGCGCTCGCGCGCCCAGAAGCCGGGATAGCCGAGCACGGTGCCCATGGTCGGCAGCACTTTGAGATTCTTCTCGTAGACGAACGGCAGTTCGTCTTCGTTCATCGGATCGTGGCCGAGCCCGACGCCGAGCGCATAGAGCATGCAGTCCTTCGCGCCGTAGGTCTGCTCGGCCGCCGGCATATCGAGCGCCATCAGCTTGTCGTAGATCGATGGCCATCAGCTATCCGCGTACCCGATCAGAACCGGATGTGGGGAGCCGCATTACACCGGGTCCCAGGAGAACACATCGCTCGAGCGGTCGAGCGGCGTGAACGAGGGCGCGAACGCGCCCTTGAGCTGCTCGTCGAGCTTCTCCGGCGTCCAGCCGTCGGAGCGATGCAGCGTGCGGATCGGGCGCGTCTGGTTGAACAGATAGATCTCGTTGTTGCGCACCGAGAAAATCTGCCCGCAGATGCCCGTCGGCTTTGTCGGAGCCGAGATAGACCACGAGCGGCGCGATCTTCTCCGGCGTCATCTCGCGGAACGCGGCGACGCGGCGCTTTCTCCTCCTCGGTCTCGGCCGGAATCGAATCGATCATGCGCGTCCAGGCGAACGGCGCGATGCAGTTCGAGCGCACGTTGAAGCGCGCCATGTCGAGCGCGATGCCGCGCGACAGGCCGACGATGCCCATCTTCGCCGCCATGTAATTGGCCTGGCCGAAATTGCCGACCAGGCCCGAGGTCGAGGTCATGTGCACGAAGCTGCCGGAATTCTGCTCGCGGAAATGCGTGGCGCAGGCGCGGCTCATGTTGAACGAGCCGTGCAGATGCACGTTGATCACGTCCGACCAGTCCGACCAGCTCATGCGGTGGAAAATGCGGTCGCGCAGGATGCCGGCATTGTTGACCAGGATGTCGACGCGGCCGAAGGCGTCGAGCGCGGCCTTGACGATCTTGTCGGCATTGCCGCGGCTCGCTGATCGAGAGCGTCGAGGCGATCGCCTTGCCGCCGGCCTTCTTGATCTCGTCGACCACCTCCTGCGCCGGGCCGGCATCGGTGCCGGCGCCTTCGAGGCTCGCGCCGATGTCGCAGACGACGACGCGCGCGCCCTCCTGCGCCATCAGGAGCGCGATGCCGCGGCCGATGCCGCGCCCCGCGCCGGTGACGATGGCGACCTTGCCGGCGACGATATTCGGCAGTCTCGCCTCACTCAGTCTCCCCCGGACGACCCGTCCTTGCCGCGCGCAGGATGCCGGGTCAGCCCGGCATCGAGTGGCGCCCAGCCTCTCGGCACCTCGACGATCATAGCTTCGCCCATGCTCGTCTCGATAGCGTTTGCCTTCCTCGGTCGAGGCGAAGCCGCATTGCGGCGACAGGCAGAGCTGGTCGAGCGTCGGTGAATTTCGCCGCCTCCTCGATGCGGCGCTTGAGCGCGTCCTTGCCTTCGAGCGTGCCGGTCTTGGTGGTGACGAGGCCGAGCACGGCGTGCGGCCCTTCGGCAGGCGCTTGAGCGGCTCGAAGCCGCCGGCGCGCTCGGTGTCGTATTCCATGAAATAGCCGTGCACCTTGATGCGGTCGAACAGCACTTCCTGCACCGGCGTCGTAGCCGCCCGCGCCCATGAAGGTCGATTTGTAGTTGCCGCGGCACAGATGCATGGTCACCGTCATGTCGGACGGGATGTCCGAGATCGCCACATTGATGAGATCGCCGTAGAGCGGGCCGAGCTCGTCCGGATCGTCGCCGCGGTCCTTCATCTGCTGGCGGTATTTCGGATCGCACAGCATGGCGATGAACACCTCGTCGAGCTGCAGATAGCGGCAGCCGGCGTCGGCGAAGGCGCGCACCGCTTTCCTGTAGGCCTGGCCGAGATCGGCGAAGATCTTGTCGAGCTTCGGATAGACCGCCTTGTCGATCGGCGTCGGCGTCGGCCGGCCGTAGAGCGCCGACGGCGCCGGGATCGTCATCTTCGGCGTGCGCGTCGTGTTGCGCCTCGAGGAACTTGAAATGCTCGATCATCGGATGGCCGGAGAAGCCGATCTTGCCGGTGACCTGCACGCCTTCATTGCGCGTCGTGCACCGCGGCGAAACGCGATGCCGGTGTCCATCACGTGGCGTCTCGACGCCGTCGAGGCCCCAGAGGAAATCGAGATGCCACCAGGAGCGGCGGAATTCGCCGTCGGTGATCGACTGCAGGCCGACCGCTTCCTGCTTCTTGATGACGCGCTTGATCTCGCGGTCTTCGACCGCCTTGAGCGCGGCGGCGTCGATCTCGCCCTTGGCGTGCTGCTCGCGCGCCTGCTTCAGCGCGGCCGGGCGCAACAGGCTGCCGACATGATCGGCGCGGAACGGCGGCTTGTGTTGCGTCTGACTCATTCCGTCGTCACTCCCGGGCTTGACCGGTCCGTGCCGATGCCGGTCCCGGCATGACGATCTTCCCAACTCTCGGCCAGCTCGACGATCATGCGCAGCTTCGCCCATTGCTCGTCCTCGGCGAGCACATTGCCTTCCTCGGTCGAGGCGAAGCCGCATTGCGGCGACAGGCAGAGCTGATCGAGCGGCGACGTATTTCGCCGCCTCGTCGATGCGGCGCTTGATGCGCGTCCTTGCTTTCGAGCGTGCCGGTCTTCGAGGTGACGAGGCCGAGCACCACGGTCTTGCCCTTGGGCACGAAGCGCAGCGGCTCGAAGCCGCCGGCGCGCTCGCTGTCGTACTCCATGAAATAGCCGTGCACGTTGATGGCGTTGAACAGGATCTCCGCCACCGGCTCGTAGCCGCCGCGAGGCGACGAAGGTCGAGCGGAAATTGCCGCGGCACAGATGCATGGTGATGGTCATGTCGGCGGGAATGTCCGACATCGCGGCATTGATCATGCTGGGCATAGACGCCCGGCAGCTTGTCCGGATCCTCGCCGCGATCGGTGATCAGCTTGCGCAGCTGAGGGATCGCACAGATAGGTGAGGTTGACCTCGTCGAGCTGCAGATAGCGGCAGCCGGCATCGGCGAAGGCGCGCACCGCCTTGCGGTAGGATCTGGCCGAGATCGCGATAGAAATCGTCCATCGACGGATAGATCGCTTCCGGCACGGCGTCGCGGCCGTAGCGGAAATGCAGCGACGACGGCGACGGGATCGTCATCTTCGGCGTCTGCTTGGTGTGCGCCTTCACGAAACTTGAAATGCTCGATCATCGGATGCGGCTTGTAGCCGCCGAGCTTGCCGATGACGCGCAGCAGCATCTGCCGCGGCTGCGGGCCGCTGTGGCGAACTTCACCTTGCGCTCGCCCGGATAGGACTCGACATCGTCGAGCTGCTCGAGGAAATCGATATTCCAGGAAATGCGGCGATATTCGCCGTCGGTGACCGATTTGAGCCCGACCGCCTCCTGCTTCTTGATCACGCCTTCGATTTCGCGATCCTCGATCGCCTTGAAGCGCGTCCGGCGCTGATCGCGCCGCTTGCGCGCTTGTCGCGCGCCTCTTTCAGCGCGGCCGAGCGCAACAGGCTGCCGACATGATCGGCGCGGAACGGCGGCTTAGTTCGTTGCATTCTCAACCCCACACTTCATCTGCGATTTCCACGATCATCCGCAGCTTCGCCCATTGCTCGTCCTCGGCCAGCACATTGCCTTCCTCGGTCGAGGCGAAGCCGCATTGCGGCGACAGGCAGAGCTGATCGAGCGCGACGTATTTGGTCGCCTCGTCGATGCGCCGCTTGATGTCGTCCTTCTTCTCGAGCTTGCCGCTCTTCGAGGTGACGAGCCCGAGCACGAGCTCTTTCTTGCCCTTGGGGAAGAACCGCAGCGGCTCGAAGCCGCCGGCGCGCTCGCTGTCGTATTCGAGGAAATAGCCGTCGAGATTGGTGTGGCCGAGCAGCTGTTCGGCGACGAATTCGTAGCCGCCCGAGGCGATGAAGGTGGAGCGGAAATTGCCGCGGCAGGAATGCATGGTGATCGCCATGTCGGCCGGCTTGCCTTCGAGCGCGAGCGCTGGTGAGCCGCGCATAGCGCTGCGGCAGCGCGTCGGGATCGTCGCCGCGCTCGCGCGATTGCGCGCGCTCGCTTGGGATCGCACACCATCGCCCAGGCGGTGTCGTCGAGCTGCAGATAGCGGCAGCCGGCGTCGTAGAAGGCGCGGATCGCCGCGCGCCAGGCCGTGGCGACATCGTCGAAGAACGCATCGAGATCGGGATAGATCTCCTTGCTGATCGAAGCGCGGCCCTGGCGGAAATGAAACGTCGACGGCGCCGGGATCGTCATTTTCGGCGTCACGCGCGTGTGCGCCTTTGAGGAACTTGAAATGCTCCAGCATCGGATGGCCGGAAAAGCCGATCTTGCCGGTGATCTTGATGCCTTCGGCCTTGGTCTGCACGCCGTGAAACTGGATGCCGCGCTCGGTCGAATAGGACGTCGACGCCGTCGAGGCCGCGGAAGAAATCGAAATGCCACCAGGAGCGGCGGAACTCGCCGTCGGTCGCGAGCTTGAGCCCGACGCCTTCCTGTTTCTTGATGACGGTCTCGATCTCGCGGTCTTCGACCGCCTTGAGCTCGTCCGCCGTGATCGCGCCCTGCGCGCGCTTGGCGCGCGCCTCTTTCAGCGCGCGCGGGGCGCAGCAGGCTGCCGACATGGTCGGCGCGGAATGGCGGTGTGGTACGCTGCATGATGTTCTCCTCCGTTTCCTCGGCACGCGCGCTTCAACGTTGTTCTTGAGGCTTACCGGCTGGTGATGTGAAGCTGTCGCGGCGAGCGATTTAGCAACGCTGGCGCAAGCGGGTGTAAATGCCATTGCGCGCGCGGCAGCGAGCGGAGACACTCGCCCGACGCATAATGAAAAAGGAGTGGGATCGTGCCCCCGCAGTTAAGGCTCTATGAGGACATATTGTCGAACGGCAGCCGCGGCATCGTTGCCGGCGCGCCCGCGCATGATTTTTGTCGTGCATGGATCGGTCACCATCAACGATCGCAAGTTGCAGGATGACGAGGCGTTCAGCGGCGAAGATGCCGTGACGCTTAAGGCCGGCAGCGAAGGCGCCACGTTGTGGCGCTGGGAGTTTTTGGCGGCGACGATGCTGCCGCCGTGGCGGCGCACGGCATGGTGTCGCGCGACAAACTCTGTACGTCGCTCGATACGCTGCCCGAGGGCGATCTGCTGCTGCGCGGCGACAGCGTCGCCTTCCCGCCCGGGCGGCTGCGCTTATCTGCACCGGCACCAAGGGCCGGGCACGCGTTGCGTCTTCGAAGGCGCCATCCGCATCGACACGCACGGCAAGTCGACCTCCTACGGCCCGGGCGGCGCCTGGTACGAAACCGGCCCCGATCCGGTCTTCGCGCAAGCGGCGGCGGATAGGCCGACGCGCTTCATCCGCGTCATGATCCTGCCGCGCGCGCTGATCGGCAAAAGCTCGATCGAATATCTCAACGAAGAGGACAAGGCGAAGCCGAAGTCGCAGAGCTACAAGCTCTATGCCGACATGCCGATTCGCTCACAGCGGCTTGTAGCCGCGCTCCATGTCGACATCGATCAGCATCGCGGTGTTGCTCGAAAGCGCCTTGCCGATCAGGTCGGTCGCATCATGCACCGTCTTGGCGCGGTGGGCGTCGATGCCGAGCGCGTGCGCGAGCCCGACGAAATCGATCGCCGGATCGTTGAGCTCCATGCCGACGAAATTGTCGGCCTGTTCGGCAAGCCCGCGCAGCATCACCAGGCGCTGCTTGAGGATGCGATAGCTCGTATTGTTGAAGATCACCCAGACGATCGGCAGCCGGTAGCGCGCCGCGGTCCACAGGCCCTGGATCGTGTACATGGCGCTGCCGTCGCCGACCAGCGCCACCACCGGCCGGTCGGGCAGCGCGACTTTGACGCCGATCGCCGCCGGCAGGCCCCAGCCGATGCCGCCGCCGCGCAACCCGTAAAAGCTTTGCGCGTCGTCGCTGTTGATCAGCGAGCGCGCGCCCGGCGCCGACGAGAGAATTTCCTCGATCACCACCGCATCCTTCGGCAGCATCGCGCCGATCGCTTCGAGGAGCGCCAGCGGCGCCACCGGCGTCTTGCCGGAAAGCGCGCGCGCCTTGGCGCGAAACGCCTCGCGGTCCTTTTTGTTGGTTTCGGTGATGGATTTGAGCCGCGCGCCCGCGGCGCTCTTCCCGCCCGCGCTCATGCGCGCGGCGACGCCTGCAGTAATGTCCGGCAGCGTCGCCTTCGGATCGCCGAGGATCGCGACTTGCGCCGGATAGTTCTTGCCGATCTGCCAGGGATCGGTGTCGAGATGAATGAGCTGTAAGCCCTTCGGCCACGGATCGACGTTCGAGGTCAGCGACCAGGTGAAGAGATCGCCGCCGACGGAGAACAACAGGTCGTGCTGGTCGAGCACTTCGCGCACGCCCGCCTGCGAGCGCGTCATCGATCCGCGATAGAGCGGATGCGACGCCGGAAACGACGCGGTGTTCGGAATGAACTCGACGTAAACCGGCGCGCCGATTAACTTCGGCGAGCGCGGCGAGTTCCTTGTGCGCGCGGCTCTGCGCCACCGCATCGCCGGCGATGATGAGCGGGCGCTCAGCCTTGGCGAGCAGTTCGGCGGCGGCGGCAACCGCGTCGGCATCGCCGCGCACCCGCGGCGCGACGCGCGTCGGCTCGAGCAGATCGATATCGGCATCGCTCTTTAAAATGTCGCCCGGCAGCGACAGGAAAACCGGCCCGGTCGGCGGCGCCAGCGCCGTCTTCACCGCGCGATGCACATAGCGCGGCAGATCCTCGACGCGATGCACTTCGGCGGCCCATTTGACGAACGGCCGCGCCAAAGTCGGCAGGTCCGCGGTCAGCACCGGCTCGGTCGCGACATATTCGAGGTCTTGCTGGCCGGCGGTCACCAGCACCGGCGCGTTGGCTTTCATCGCGTCGTAGAGCATGCCCATGGCATTGCCGAGACCCGGCGCGACATGAAGATTGAGCACCGCGAGATCGCCGGAGGCCTGCGCGTAGCCGTCCGCCATCGCCATCAAGGCGGCTTCCTGCAGGCCCAGGATGTAGCGGATGTCATGCTCGACCGCGAAGGCATCCATCAGCGGCAATTCGGTGGTGCCCGGATTGCCGAACATCACCGTGACGCCCTCCTGCTTGAGCAGGTCGAGAAACGCGCGTTTTCCGGACATCACGGGCACTGGCTTCCTCCTGTCGGACTTATTGTCGGGGAATGATAGGCGACTAACCCGATAGCAGATGCGACAGCCTTGTTCCCGATTACGACGCGAACATGCGTATCGCTTGAGCATGAGGGTTATTGCTCGACGCGTACTTATCGCATCATTGCGGGCAAGATCCGGAAACCAAGGTGTCGCTTGACCGCTCAAGCATTAGTGAAGGCCGCACATTGGGTCAAGACCGATGAACATGCCAAAGGCGGCGCAAAAACTGAAATGTTGATACCGCCGTACGCGTGACAGTCTAGTTCGGCATTCGGCGGTCTAACGTATCGACTGGTCGGCGTCCTTCGGAGTTTCACGCGGCAGATCGCCTTCGTAAAGTTCTTAGGTACTCATGCCGAGTATGATGCGCATCGACGCGCTGAATCGTGTCGCAACTTTTAGAGGTACGAGGCTCATCGTATATCCGGACTCATTCGAACATGTTGCGCGACTCACCGTGCGGCGCTCACTGAAATCGAGTCGCTCTGTGAGCGCCGCGCCAGGGAACCGAAACGGGCGACAAGCTCGGATGTCCTTGATTACGCTTCTGCCGAAGCTCTACGAAACTATACCGACTGGCCCATCGAGTATCGAAGGCAAATTCGATCCGATCGATGTCGCTACCGTTGCGTCATAGACGGAGTTAGGCCTTACACGTCAGGCTGAAATCGCCGAGTTCATCGGCTCAACGGCTCGCGGGCGATCAGACAGATTTTGGCGCGCTGCGCGCTGGACTGCTAAATGATTTCACATGATCGGCGAAGTCGTGGAAGATACCGGCGGATCTCGCTGGTCCGACCCCGTATAAGACTCGAAGCGTGCCCGGCCTTTAGTCGCGACAGGAAAAACGCTGGTGCCGCGGAAGGGATTCGAACCCCCGACCCCCGCATTACGAATGCGGTGCTCTACCGGCTGAGCTACCGCGGCTGACCAGCGGTACGCCGTGGTAATACCCGGAAACTGTAAACGCAAGAAGTACGGTGTTTTGGGCTCCGGCCCTTTCAGGCGCCCGATTTGACGGGCCTTTTCTTTCGCCGCGCCGGCATCAGCCGGAATTTGATCCTGGTCGATGGCGTGTCCCGCAACCGCTATAGAGACGGCCGGTTTAACGGAGCGCCGTCTTGCCGAGCATCACCGAGCCCGCGCGCGACACGCCGATCTTCGGCGAATTCGAAATCGTCGTCCTCGGCGGCGGTCCTGCCGGCATTGCCGCGGCGGCCGCGGCCGGCGCGCTTGGGCGCAAGACGCTGCTGATCGAGCGTTACGGCTTTCTCGGCGGCATGGGCACCGCCGCGGGCGTGACCAATTTCTGCGGTCTGCACGCCAATGTGCACGGCGATATCCGCCAGGTCGTGCACGGCGTCGCCGACGATCTCCTTGGCCGCATCGGCGCGCTCGGCGGTCTCAACGAACCGCACCTGATCTTCGGCAAGACCAAGGCGCAGGCTTACGACACCGCGGCCTATAAATGCGCGGCCGACGATCTTCTCGCCGCGCGCAAGGTGGACGTGCTGTTTCATGCGCTCGCCGCCGGCGTCGTGATGAACGGCGCGCGCATCGATGCGCTGCTGATCGAGACCAAATCCGGCCGCATGGCGGTGCGCGGAAATATTTTCATCGACTGCTCGGGCGACGGCGATCTGGCGAGCTTTGCCGGCGCGCCGTTTGAGATCGGCGATGCCGACGGCAACATGCTCTATCCGACCATGATGTTCCGCCTCAACGGCGTCGATCCGGACGCGGCGGGCGAAGCGTGGAAGACCATTCCGGCGCTGATGGAGGAAGCCGAGAAACGCGGCATGCGCTTTCCGCGCAAGGGCGCGATCGTGCGCCCGATGAAACACGAGACCGAATGGCGGGTGAATGTCACGCAGCTGAAAACCGGCAACGGCCGCGCCATCGACGGCACCGACGCGCGCGAATTGAGCGCCGGCGAAAGCGAAGGCCGCCGTCAGGCTTTGGCCTTCTTCGAATTCCTGAAAGCGAGTGCGCCGGGCTTCGCCTCCTCCTATGTCGTCGACATTCCGCCGCAGCTCGGCATCCGCGAAACGCGCCGCATCACCGGCCGCTACAGCCTGACGCGCGACGACGTGATCTCGTGTGCCAGTTTTCCCGATACGATCGGCGTCAACGGCTGGCCGATCGAAGCCCATGTCGCGGGCGACGTGGTGTGGGAGTGGCCGGATATACCGGCTCGCGCGGCTTCAATCATCTGCCCTACCGCATGCTGCTGCCGCGCAACATCGATAATCTCCTGGTGGCCGGCCGCTGCGCCTCGATGACCCATGAAGGCCAGTCGGCGGCGCGCGTCTCCGGCGCCTGTTTCGTCATGGGCGAAGCCGCTGCCACCGCCGCGCATCTGGCGCTTGCCACTCAGGCCGATCCGGCGGATATCGACGTGAAACGATTGCAGCAGACGCTGGAGCGAAACGGCGTCTTCCTCGGGAACGAAACATGAAGAAACTTGCTCTTTTCATCGGCTGCTCGTTGCCGTGCTCCAGGCCGCGCGCCGGCTCTGGCACAGGATTGGCCGGGGAAGACGGTGCGGATCGTGGTGCCGTTCGGCGCGGGTTCGACGCCCGATATCGTGGCGCGTCTGGTCGCCGACAGTCTGGCGCAGAAATATCCGAACTCCGCTTTCGTCGTCGAAAACAAGCCGGGCGCGAGCGGCAATATCGGCACCGACGCCGTCGCCAAGGCCGATCCCGATGGCGCGACGATCGGGGTGAGCATCGGCGGCCCGCTCGCCATCAACACGCTGCTCTTCTCAGGCCTGCCTTACGATCCGAAGACCGACATTGCCGCGGTGACGCAGCTCGTCACCATGCCGAGCGTGCTCGCGGTCAATCCTCAACTCGGCGTCAACAGCGTTGCCGAGCTTGTCGCGCTGCTCAAGCGCGATCCCGGCAAATACGATTTCGGCTCCATCGGCAACGGCTCGCTGTCGCATCTGTCGATGGTGGCGATTGCGCTCAAAAGCGGCACGCAGGTCGTGCACGTCCCCTATCCCGGCTCGCCGCAGGCAATGACGGCGCTTATCCGCGGCGACGTGCAGATGGCCTGCCTGCCGGCGGCTTCCGTGGTGCCGCTCGCCAAGGCCGGCAGCGTGAAGATGCTTGCGGTGTCGCTCGCCAAGCGCTCGCCGTTTTTGCCCGATCTGCCAACCTTGAAGGAGACCGGCGTCGATGTCGAAGCCGACACCTGGATGGGCCTCATCGCGCCCGGCAAGACGCCGCCCGATCTGGTCGGCAAGATCAACAAGGACGTCGCGGAGGCGATCCGCTCGCCCGCCGTCCGCGACAAGCTCGCGACGCAATATATGGCGCCGGTCGGCAATTCGCCGGCGGAGTTCCGCGCCGTCATCGACGCGGAAGTGTCGCGCTGGGCACCGGTGATCAAGGCGGCGGATGTGAAGCTGAATTGAGCCGCGACCGGTATTCGGATTGGTGCGCAAAAGCGGGCAATGTCCACCGTGTGCCGGCTACCACGGAGATCGTCTATTTCAGCCTCTAAACCTCGAGTTGGCCGCAACTCTCACACTCGAAAGTATAGATTTCGCGCTTGGCATCTCCCGTCTGAATATAGAACAAATCAAGAACATAGATTTTTTATGGAGGTAATTGAAAAAAATGAGTAAGTGGCATATTTAACGATCTAGTCTAAATTCTCTCATCGGAGCGGCAGCCATGAAGAACGGGAAAAATGGGTACGCTCAAACGGCGGGAAGGGAAGAGCGCCTTCAAATCATGTTGGATGCGGATGAACTCCACGCCGTGGACACGTTCCGCTTTCAGCACAGAATGCCGAGCCGAGCCGCCGCAGTCCGGGAGTTGTTTCCGTCTTGGTCTCTCGGCCGGCAGGAACCGTCGCGCCGAGGGCGTCAAGTCGAGCGACTACCGCGTACTTAGCCCGCCCAAAATGCGCGAATAGCCGCTTTTACTCATACAGCGGCTATTGAGTTCTTGGCGGATTGCAGAGCGCGTTTGTTTGGGAGACAGTGATTTATCGTCACGACCGATGCAGGCAAGCCGCGTGTCCAAAATCGTGCCAATTTTCAGAGATATGGTTTTTGAGCCTGAGCTTCTTTGGTCAATGGGCGAGGCGCACGACCGAGCTTGCAAGCAACTCAACAGGGTGGACGATCTCGCGAAACAAGCTGTCGCCCAACGCATTATCCATCTTGCAATGTCTGGAGAGCGCGACGCCACCGTGCTGTGCGATCGAGTATTGACCGCGAGGCAAATTTGGTAATCGCTTGGAAAGAAGTGGCAATCGATGTCACTTGTACGGAGAGTTGAACTTAGCAGCAGCGGCCAGCCCGCGACGAATTGTCTTAACGGTCATGAAGGCGTTGCTCATGAAGGCATTGCTCATGAAGGCATTGCTCATGAAGGCGATGCTCATGAAGGCGATGCTCGCGAAATCAATGCTCATGAACGCAATGCCCGCGAAGGCCTGAGAGCGCCTCCTCTCGCTTCAGTGCTGTCTCCCGCCGAATTGAGCAAGCGGCCCTCGCGACCTCCCAACTATGCCGTCGAAAATCGCGCCCTGATCGCTTTGGCGGAACAACTGGCAGCGTCGTCGCCTGGAATTTTGCAAACACTTGCTGAAACTGCGTTGAAGCTGTGCAGTGCGCACTCGGCCGGAATCAGCCTGTTGGAGCCCGATGGAAAGAGGTTTTATTGGCCCGCTATCGCTGGACAATGGGCTGAGCATTCGGGCGGCGGGTTGCCGCGCGAATGCAGCCCGTGTGGCGCCGTATTGGACTGCGACACCCCGCTCCTGTTCTCGCATCTGGAACGCGATTTCGACTTTTTCACCTCGGTCACCCCGCTTGTCGAAGAAGCGCTGTTTGTACCTTTTCATCTCAACGGAAAGGCCGTCGGCACAATCTGGGTTGTCCTTCACGACGAGAGCCGCCATTTCGACACGGAAGATCTCCGTTTGATGACAAACTTGGGCACCTTTGCCGCGGCCGGGTATCAAACGGTGCGCGCCTTGAGCGCCAGGCACGAAATCGTTTCGGTCGTCGAGAACTCCGACGATGCTATCATCACCAAGGATTTGAACGGCATCATTACCAGTTGGAACCGGGGAGCCGAGCGGATATTCGGCTACGCGCCCGAGGAGGTCATCGGCAAGCCGGTCAGCATTCTCATTCCGGCCGACCAACCAAACGAAGAGCCAATGATCCTCCAACGCCTCCGCCGCGGCGAGCGTATCGACCACTATGAAACCGTACGCGTTCGCAAAGACGGCGGCCTGATCAACATTTCCCTGACTGTCTCCCCGGTCAAGACGCTCTCGGAAAGATCGTCGGCGCCTCAAAAATCGCGCGCGACATCACCGACCGGAAGCGGGCCGAAGCGCAAATCGCTGTTCTTGCCCGCGAGGCGGAACATCGGACAAAAAACGTTTTGGCAACGGTGCAGGCGACGGTGAATTTCACGCAAGCTGAAACCGTCGCCGATCTGAAAACGGCAATCGAAGGACGCATCCAGGCGCTTGCCAAGGTTCATACGCTATTCGCCGGTTCCCGTTGGACGGGCGCCGACCTTCACAGCCTCATCAAGCAAGAGCTTGCGCCCTACTGCGCAGACGCCAATGCTCGCGTCCGAATTGAAGGCGAGCACCTTGTCCTTGAAACCGACAAGGCGCAAACGATCGCGGTGACGATTTACGAACTGGCGACAAACGCGGCCAAATATGGTGCTTTGTCCACGCCCCAAGGCCGAATTCGCGTCGCGTCGTCGCGTGTAAAAGACAAGCTTGTCATTCGCTGGACCGAAACCGATGGACCGCCGGTCACGCCGCCCCAACATCGTGGCTTCGGCACCAAAGTGATCGGGACCCTGATCCGCCAAAGCCACGGCGAAATAGTCTTCGACTGGCACCCGCATGGTCTCGCTTGCGAGATCGTCATCCCTCTGTGATCGTAAGCCTTCTACTTCGCGCTGCGGCGCTTCCGCGCGCAGCTTGAAACGCTGGATCTTCCCGGTCGCGGTTTTCGGCAATTCCGAGCGGAACTCGATCCAGCGCGGATATTTGTAGACCGCGAGTTTCTGCCGGCACTCGTCCTGAAGCCTTTGCGCAAAATCGGCGCAGGCGAGCTCCGGCGTCTTGAGCACCACGAAGGCCTTGGGCTTGATCAGCGCGTCGGTGTCCGGCCAGCCGACGACGGCGGCTTCGAGCACGTCGGGATGGCTTTGCAGCACGCCTTCGACCTCGAACGGCGAGACATACATGCCGGAAACTTTCAGCATGTCGTCGCGCCGGCCGCAGTAAACGTAATGGCCGTCGTCGTCCTCGACATATTTGTCGCCCGAGCGCGTCCATTCGCCCAAGAATGTCGCGCGCGATTGGTCGCGATTGTTCCAGTACATCATCGCGCTGGTCGGGCCGCGCACCTGCAATTCGCCCATGTCGCCGCGCGCCTTGACGACCTCGCCGTCGTCGTCGACCAGGCGGACGTCGTAGCCCGGCACCGGCTTGCCGGTGGTGCCGTATTTTACCTCGCCCGGGCGGTTGCTCAGAAAAATGTGCAGCATCTCGGTCGAGCCCAGCCCGTCGAGAATGTCGGTGCCATAGCGTTCGCTCCAGCGCCGGCCGATATCGGTCGGCAGCGCTTCGCCCGCCGAGACGCAGCGCCGCAATTTCAGCTCAGCGCGTTGCGGCGCCGCGGGGCTGGCGAGGAAGGCGGCATAGAAAGTCGGCACCGCGTAGAACACGTTGACCTGATGTTTTTTCAGGATATCCGCGACCAGATCCGGCGTCGGCCGCTGCGGCCAACAGGACCGTGCGTGGCGCCCGCCGACATCGGAAAGGTCAGCGCATTGCCGAGACCATAGGCGAAGAACAATTTCGCCACCGAATAGCAAATGTCGTTCTCGGTGATGCCGAGAATGGGGCCGGCATAAAGGTCGTCGGTGAGCTTCAGGTCGGCATGGGTATGCACCGCGCCTTTCGGCTTGCCGGTCGAGCCGGAGGTGTAGAGCCAGAAGCACATGTCGTCGCGCGTCGTCGGCGCCGTCATGGGCCATTTCGGGCGCCGTTTCGGGCGCGGCGCCGGCTTGCGCCAGCAAGTCTTCAAAGCGCGGCTGGCCGTGCGATTGTTCGCCGGAGACGATGATGTGTTCGAGATCCTCCGACTCGCGGATCGCTTTGCCGAATTTCGGCAGCAGGTCTTCGGAGACGACGAGAAGCCGCGCGCGGCTGTCGCGCAGCATGAAGCAGTAATCGTCCTCGGTCATCAGCGTGTTGACCGGCACCGGCGACGACGCCGGCCTTGATGGCGCCGAGAAACGCGGTCGGCCAGTCGATGGTGTCGAGCAGGCACATCAGCATGCGCTCCTCGCGGCGGATGGGGAGCGAGCGCAGCACGTGGCCGAAACGCTCGACGCGTTCGGCGAGATCGCCATAACTGTATTTGCCGCGATGATCGATGAAGGCGATTTTCTCGGCGCGGCCGGCATCGAGATTGCGCTTGAGAATGTCGGCGGCGAAATTGTAGTCGCGCGGTATGGCGCTCGGGCCCTCCTGACCGATACTCATCGCGGCGTTCCTCGTTGGCGTTTTCTTGGTGGCGTTTTTCTGGTGCGGTGCGGGCGGGTTGCCCACCGAATGGCCCACGGCAAAACATTATGCCGACGTAAAAATCCGGCGGCAATGGCGCAGGCCAAAGCGGCGCGGAAACGGCCTGTCACCGGCACGAAATTGCGCTATGACAGGCCCCGAAAAACAGCCCCTAAAACGCCCCTCCGCCGGAGCCTGCCGCATGATTTTGAGCCGCGACCGCATCCTCACCACCCATGTCGGCAGCCTGCCGCGCAACGAAACTTTGAGCGACCTTCTGATCGCGCAGGAGGAAGGCAAGACCTACGACGCAAAACTCATGGCCGACGAGATGGACAAGGCCGTCCGCCATGTCGTCGCGAAACAGATGGCGGCCGGCATCGATGTCGGCAATGACGGCGAGCAGCGCCGCATCGGCTTCCAGACTTACGTGCCGCAGCGCATGTCGGGCTTCGCCGGCGTGTCGAAGCGCCGCCGCGGCAAGGAGTTCGAGGAATTTCCCGAACTGGTGAGCTATCTGATGCGGCGCTTTCCCAATCCGCCGAAGAGCCAGCAGGGCGCGCCGGAAGCCCAGGCCGAGATCAAATATCGCGATCTCAAGCCGATCACCGATGAGACGGTGGGCTTCAACAAGATCGCCGATGAGCTGCACGCCTTCTCCGAGCGGTTCATGACCGTGCCATCGCCGGGGATTATCTCGACCACGATGCTCAACGCGTATTATGAAACGCACGACGCCTATCTCGACGCCATCGCGCGCGAGATGAAAAACGAGTACCAGACCGTCCACAATGCCGGCATCGTGCTGCAGATCGACGCGCCGGATCTGGCGATGGATCGCACCATGATGTATCGCGATCTTTCCGACGCCGATTTCATCAAGCGCTGCGAGCGCCATGTCGAGGCGATCAACAAGGGCATCGAGGGCATCCCGCGCGACCGCGTGCGGCTGCACATCTGCTACGGCAACTGGGAAGGCCCGCACATTCACGATATCGCGCTCGATAAAATTTTGCCGGCGCTCTACCAGGCCAACGTCGGCGCGCTGTCGATCGAGTTCTCCAATCCGCGCCACGCCCATGAATATGCGGCGCTCAAGCGCGTGCCGTTCCCCAAAGACATGATCCTCATTCCCGGCGTGGTCGAGACCACGTCGAATTTCGTCGAGCACCCGGAAGTGGTGGCGCGCCGCATCGAGGAGGCGGTGGCGACGATCGGCGACCGCGAGCGGGTCATCGCCTCGACCGATTGCGGCTTCGGCACGTTTACGCGCCGCGAATGGGTCATCGAGCCCGCGGTCTGGCTCAAGCTCAAGGCGATCCGCGACGGCGCCGATATCGCTTCGGCCCGGCTTTGGGGTAAAAGGACGGCGGCCTAAAGCCGCCGAATACGCATCAAGACAGGAACGCAACCGTGATTGATCTCTACACCTGGACGACGCCGAATGGCCGCAAGGCTTCCATTGCGCTCGAGGAATTCGGCCTGCCCTACACCGTGCACCCGGTCGACATTTCCAAGGACGAGCAGTTCAAGCCGGAATTCTTGAAGATCAGCCCCAACAACCGGATTCCGGCGATCGTCGATCGCGACAACGGCATGAGCCTGATGGAGTCCGGCGCCATCCTGATCTATCTCGCCGACAAGACCGGCAAGCTCCTGCCCACAAGCGGCGAGGACCGCTACCGCACCATCGAATGGCTGATGTGGCAGATGGGGGGGCCCGGCCCGATGTTCGGCCAGGTCCATCACTTCGTGAAATACAATCCCGGCAAAGCGCCCTATGCCGAGGAGCGGTATCTCAAGGAAGCGCACCGGCTCTACGGCGTGCTCGACAAGCAGCTCGGCACGCACGACTACGTCGCCGGCCAATATTCGATCGCCGATATCGCGATCTGGCCCTGGGTATCGCGCTACGAGTGGCAGACCGTGGATCTGAACAAATATCCGAACGTCAAGCGCTGGTACACGGCCATCGCCAATCGCCCGGCGGTGCAAAAAGGCTATAAGGTGCCGAAGGATACCGGGCCGATTCCGATGCCGTGACCCGGTATAAACGCCGGCACAAATTAGCTAAAGTATGGCTCAGATTTGCAGTGGCCGTTCATCCTTCGAGGCTCGCTGCGCTCGCACCTCAGGATGACGGTTGACTTAAGGAGGAATTCCCCATGGACGACATCACCAAGCGCGATCCGATCAAGATCACCGCCGAAGACATCAACCCGCGCTACAATTGGGGCCGCCATTTGCCGGTGCTCGGCACGATGGGGGTCGATTTCGAGGAGCGCGTCGATTACCGGCGCATGCACCGCTATCGCCTCGCCCGCGCGCAAGCCGCGCTCGAAGCCTCCGATCTCGGCGCGCTGCTGCTCTTCGACGACAACAATATCCGCTACGTCACTTCGACCAAGATCGGCGAATGGGCCCGCGACAAGCTTTCGCGCTTTGCGCTGTTGACCCGCGGCGGCGAGCCGATCCTGTGGGATTTCGGCTCGGCGGCGATGCATCACAAGCTCTATTCGCCGTGGCTCAAGCCGGAGAACTGCAAGGCCGGTCTCGTCGGGCTGCGCGGCACCGTCGATCCGGCGTTTGGATTGATGAAGCGCCACGCCGAGGAAATGGCCTCGATCCTCAAATCGGCCGGCGTCGCCAAAATGCCGATCGGCGTCGACATCATCGAGCCGCCGATGCTGTTCGAGCTGGAAAAGGCCGGGCTCAAGATCAAGGACGGCCAGCAGGTGATGCTCTCAGCCCGCGAGGTGAAATCGGCCGACGAGATCGCGCTGCTCAATCGCGCCGCGGCGATGGTCGACGGCGCCTATGACGTCGTCAACCAGATGCTCCGCCCCGGCGTGCGCGAGAACGACATCGTCGCCGAGGTCAACAAGTTCCTCTACACCCACGGCTCCGACGACGTCGAGGCGGTCAATGCCGTGTCCGGCGAGCGCTGCAGCCCGCATCCGCACAATTTCACCGACCGCATGATCCGCCCCGGCGACCAGGCCTTCTTCGACATCCTGCAATCGTTCATGGGCTACCGCACCTGCTACTACCGCACCTTCAATGTGGTGCGCGCCACCGACGACCAGCACGACGCCTATAAGATGGCGCGCGAATGGCTCGACAATGCCATCGCCCGCATCAAGCCCGGCGCCTCGACGGCGCATATTTGCGAGGTATTTCCGAAAGCGGATGAGTTCGGCTTCCCCGACGAAATGTCGGCCTTCGGCCTGCAATTCGCCCACGGGCTCGGGCTTAATCTGCACGAGCGGCCGATCATCTCGCGCGTGGTGTCGATGGATCACCCGACCGAGATCGTGGAAGGCATGGTGTTCGCGATCGAGACCTATTGCCCGGCCAAGGACGGCTACTCGGCCGCCCGCATCGAGGAAGAGGTCGTGGTCACCGACAAAGGCTGCCGGCTGATCTCGCTGTTCCCGGCCGAGGAATTGCCGATCTCGGCGAAGTATTGATCTTGGTGATCCGTCATGGCCGGACATAGCCGTTTGAAGAACGGCGTCGCTTCGTTCGCCTATGTTCCGGCCATCCACGTCTTTCCTTTTCGTGATGCTCAGACGTGACGATGAATCAAAACGGCCAGGCGAAGCCTGGCCGTTTTAGTTTGGGTGGATGGCAGTTTCTTAGTTGGATATTTGAACGGCGCTTACTACCAATTGAACTTGTAGTGGACGCCCGACATCACGGTCTGCTGTGACGGCTGGAGCTTCAAGCTCGTGGGGGCGCCAAAATTGCCAGCGGCAGTCGAGCCCGCGATCGGCAGGGTCGCGTTGCCATAGCTCGTAAAGCGATATTCGGTGTTGAAGTACAGCCCAGGAATCGACTGGATCTTGGTCTCGATACCGGCGCCGGTGAACCAGCCGCTATAACTGTGCGACGAGGTCGACATTGGTGCGGCGAAAGGCTGCAGCGTCATGCCGTCGAAATGGGCCTCGCTATAGCCGCCGCTGAAATAGGACAGAATGTCGGGCGTGATCAGCCAGCCGATGCGGCCGCCGACGTCCCAGAAGGATTTCTCTTTCTCGACGCCGGTCAGCGTCGCGAAGCCTGCGCCGGGCGCCGCGGTGAAGTTCCACGTGCCGGTCATATTGCCGAAGTTGTAATCGGCAAGCACGCCGGCCACGAGATTCCAGCCGCCGACGTTGAACTGATAGTCGTAGCCGACATCGGCCATGCCAAGCCAACCCCTGGCGCCGTTATTGGTCGTGCCCTGGATGATGCCTCCAGCCGGGATCACGCTCGAATTGGTGTCCGATACGCCGTAACCCCAGCCGGCGCCGACATAGAAGCCGGTCCAGTTCGGAAGCACGACAGCCGGTGCGACGACCGGCGGCGGCGCATAGCGCGGCGGCAGGTCCGCGGCGCTGGCGGCGCCGATGCCGGCAAGCAGCGCTGTGCCGGCAAGAAGAACTTGTTGCATGGTTCGTGTCATGGCCCGTCTCCCCATTTTCTGAACGCAAAATATACAGGCGATCGACGGCAAATGATTGTGCAAATGACCGTCCCGGCCGCCGCCCTGTCGGTATTCTCCGGACTGTGGATTTAGGGCCACACTGGATACGGTATTAAAGTACTGATTTTTCTAATCTTTTAGCCATCGGTTAGGGTTAAGCGGATGACAATACCATTTCGCCGTAATCCACCGCCTTCGCCCCCTCGGACAGTCCCCCTGGGCCATGATTTGGGCCATGACCGTGCCCGACCGCCGCGAAACCACCATTGCCGAGCCATTGGCGCCAAAGATTCGCGGGCTTGATTCGGCCGAGCTGCCAGGAGCCCTGCGCAATAAGGTGCGAACAGGCTGTTGCGCGCTTAAGGCGAAGCGCTTGCGCTCATGCTGCGCAGCGCCGCGAGCCGCATCTCCATCTCGCGCTTGAGATTATATTGCGGCTTGCCGAACGACGTGTTGCGCGCGGCGAGGAAGTCGCGCTGCTCGTCACGCAGTTGCGCGCTCGCCTTGCCGTTGCGCGCGGCCATCGCCGCTTTGTAGGCGGAGTCGATCTCGCGGTCGAGCCGCGCCAGATCGGGATCGGAACAGATCGCCTTCTCCGCGGCGCGGTGCGCACTGCCGCAGTCGAAGCTCGGCAGCACGGCGCCGGACGGATCGGCTTTGGCTGAGATCTGCCGGTCGCGCTGTTGCCGCGCGTCCGCGAGATTCTCGGCGGCCTGATCGAACTGCGGATTGATCTGCAACGCCTGCTGATAGTCGGCGATGGCGTGCTCGAGATCGCCCTTCTTGCCGTAGGCGGCGCCGCGGTTGTTGTAGGCCAGATAGAATCCCGGATTGAGCGCGATGGCGCGATCGTAATCGGCGATGGCGCGATCGTAGTCGTGCTTGAAATTGTAGCTGTCGCCGCGGTCGGTGAGGAAGTTCGCCTTCGGCGTCAGCCGGATCGCCTCGTTGTAGTCGGCGATGGCGCGGTCATAGTCGCCGTTCTCGGCATAGGACAGGCCGCGATTGTCGAAATATTCCGGCGTGAGCGGATCGATCCGGATCGCCTCGCTGTCGTCGGCGATGGCCTGGTCGATGCGGCCGAGCTTCTTGTAAGCGGCGGCGCGATCGGTGATAGGCGTCCGATTTCTTCGGATCGATCTTGATCGCTTGGTCGTAATCATTGATCGCCGACTGATAGTCCTTCTTGAAATAATAGGCGGCGCCGCGATCCATGAAAGCTTGGGCGTCATCCGGCTTGAGGCGGAGCGCCGCGTTGTAGTCGGCGATGGCGCGGTCGTACTGGCCGTTATTGTTGAACACGTTGCCGCGGGTTTCGACCGCTTGCGCATCGTTGGGGTCGAGCTGCACGGCCTGGTTGGCGTCGGCAAGCGCTTTGTCGAGCCGGCCGATGGTGCGGTAGGTGTTGGCGCGCTCGCGGAACGCCCGGGCATTTTTCGGATCGAGCGCGATGGCGCGGTCGAAATCGGTCAGCGCCGGCTGCGTCTTGTTGATGTACCAATAGACCGCGCCGCGATTGACGAGCGCCGCGGCCAGCGCAATTGACTGATCTTTGGGCTGGTCCTTGAGCGTGTCGATGAGCGCGCTGCAGGCGCTGATGCGTTGCTCCGGCGTGTAGTCATTGCCGGCAGCGGCGCAGATCCCGGCATTGGTGCTGCTCTGCGCATGCGCCTGCGGCGCGGCCAGGAAAAGGGCCGAGAAACCGGACAGGCCGCTCAACAGGCAGGCGGCGGCGAAAATGGGTTGGGCGCGGCGCATGACAAGCTGCATGACAAGCTCCAGGCTTAAGCGACGATGGGCGGCCGAACGGGCCCTCCTGCATAAGTCGCTTGGCGCGGCCAAACGGTTTTACGGCCAAGCCGGAAGGTCGCGCCCGGCCGGGCGCTGAGACGATTTTCCCCGGCGCAACAGGCGCTTGACGGACCGGGAAATACCGGTGACATGCAGGTCGCTGCAAGTCCTTGCAAGTCCTCTGCAAGTCCTTGCCTGCCCCCCGGATCGATCGCAAGCGAGATGTGACAATGGTTGCCGACGCGCTGCCCAAAACCGCCATCGCCGAACACTTGGTGCAGAAAATCCGCGCGCTCGATGCCGGAAAGCTGCCGCAAGCCGTCCGGGAAAAATGCGTCGAGCTCCTCATCGACGTCGTCGGCCTTGCCGTCACTGCGCGCAACGAAGACTACGTGATAGCTGTGCTCGCCGGCTGCGACGACGACGGCCCCTGCACCGCGATCGGCCATAGCCGCACGTTAAGCGCGGCGGCCGCCGCGATCGTCAACGGCACCGCGATCCACGGCGAGGATTTTGACGACACGTTCGAGGGCGGGCCGATCCATGCCGGCGCGGTGGTGGTGCCGGCGGTGCTCGCGGCCTGCGAGCGGCACGATCTCGGCGGCGAAGCAGCGCTCCTCGGCATCGCCGTCGGTGTCGAGACGATGTGCCGGCTCAGCACCGTCGCGCCGACACTCACCCACAAAGCCGGATTCCATCCGACCGCGGTGTTCGGCGCGGTCGGCGCCGCCGCCGGCGTCGGCGCCGCGCTGAAACTTTCCGAGCGGCAGATGGTCGACGCGCTCGGCACCGTCGGCTCGATGGCGTCGGGCATCATCGAATATCTCGCCGAAGGCGCCTGGACCAAACGGCTGCATGCCGGCTGGGCGGCGCAATCGGGGCTGCGCTCAGCGCTGTTCGGCCGCGCCGGCTTTCTTGGACCGCGCACGGTGTTCGAAGGCGTGCACGGCTTCTTCCACGGCTTCGCCAATACGACGAAGGGCGATTTCGCGGCGATCGCCGGCGATTTCGGTCAGCGCTGGGTGACCGAGACCTTGGCGTTCAAGCCTTATCCATGCGGGACCATGACGCATCCCTATATCGATTGCGCGCGGCGCTTGGCGAAGCGCGTCAAAACCGAAGATATCGTCGAGATGGTCTGCGAGGTCGGCGAGGGCACCGTGCACCGGCTGTGGGAGCCGCTGGCGTCGAAACACCATCCGAAAAACGGCTATGCCGGAAAATTCTCGTCGCCCTATTGCATCGCCACCGGCTTCGTCCGCGGTAATGTGGGCTTGAGCGACTTCACCGACTTAGCGGTGGCGGATCCGGCCGTCCTCGCCGTCGCCGGCAAGGTGCGTTACGCGATCGATCCGAATAATCCGTACCCGAAAAATTTCACCGGCCACATCCGCGCCACCTTGCGCGACGGCACGGTGGTCGAAGAACGCCAGCCCTATATGCGCGGCGGTGCGCAGGAGCCGCTCACTCGCGCCGACATCGAGCAGAAGTTTCTGCTCAACTGCAAACACGGCGGCTGGAGCGACGCGCGCGCCGCGGAGGCGCTGAAACTGATCGGCGGGCTGTTCAAGGGGCCGGTGAATCTGGCGACGTTGAGGGGATAGCAACCGCCGCTACGCGCTAAACCGGCTGCGCTGAACGCGTCTGAAAGACGTTGTAGAAGTGTGGGAGGCCACGCAATGATGCTGGGTATGCGCGCACTGTTCGCAGCCATCGCAATTTGCGGAGCACTTCCGGCCTGGGGTCAGGACGAGCCCAAGGCGACGCTTCCAATATTCCGCGAAGCTCCCGGCGCTCTGGCACATCACTATTACGCGCCGGCATCGCCTCCCGAGGAACTTGCGCAAGTCTGCAAGGCCAAGTGCGACAAGCCGTGCGCCAATTGGGCCAGATCGCAGACCGATTATCAGTTTTCATATGAAGCCTGCGAAACAAAATGCCGGAAAATAGACAATCCGTGGTGCCCATAGGTCGGCAGTTTGTTCAAGGGGCCGGTGAATCTGACGCCGCTGCAGGGCTAGCCGCCCCACCTGCCGGAGCGCGCCAGAGCCACCCGAAAAGCGCTACGGCAACGAAAGCGCCGAGGAATTGTGCGGCGATGAATGCCAACACGCCGGCCGGCGCAATGCCGGCATAGGTGTCGGACAAAGCTCGCGCGATCGTCACCGCAGGATTGGCAAATGACGTCGAGGCAGTGAACCAATAGGCCGCCGTAATGTAGAGGCCGACGGCATAGGCGGAGCGCGTCCCAAGCACAGTGAGGAGGAGGCCGAAAGTTGCAACGGCCTCGGCAAACCACTGACCTGTCCCCGTCCGCACCGTTGTTGAAACTTGCCACAGCGGCAGTTCAAACATTTCGTGCGCGGCCCAGACGCCGAGCACAGCGCCGATAAGCTGCGCCGCGACATAAAGCGCTGCGACCCGCGCCGGCAGCTCACGCCGCAATGTCAGCGCGACACTGACGGCAGGGTTGAAATGCGCGCCGGAGATCGGGGCAAAAATCAGAATCAGCACGGTCAAGATAGCGCCGGTCGGCAGCGTATTGCAGAGCAGCGCCAGCGCGCCGTTACCGGCGGACAGTTTCGCAGCCATGATGCCGGAGCCGACCACGCCGGCCAGCAAAAGCGCGGTGCCCAGGCCTTCGGCAACGCAACGTCGCGCGAGCGAAGGCATCAGGTGCGGCCGATGTCTTTGAGCTTGTTGTGCAGGGTCAATTGGTCGAGCGAACGCAGCGGCAATGCCGCGAAAATGCCGATGCGCCGATGCAGCATCCGGTAGGCGTCCTTGAAAGCGAGCGCGATCTCGGCAGGCGTCCCCGTCGCCGCCGCCGGATCGGGAACGCCCCAATGCGCGGTCATCGGCTGGCCCGGCCAGATTGGACACGCTTCCGCTGCGGCACTGTCGCAGACGGTAAACACGAAATCGAAGTGTGGGGCATCCGGCGCGGTAAACTCATTCCAGGACTTTGAGCGACAGCGCGACGTGTCATAGCCGAGACTTTGCAGCAACCGGACGGTCTCGGGATGCACCTGCGCCTTCGGCTGGCTTCCGGCGCTATAGGCGCGGAATTTTCCCGCGCCGGCCTTGTTCAAGATCGCTTCCGCCATGATCGAGCGGGCCGAATTGCCGGTGCAAAGGAACAGTACGTTATAGGTTTGATCGGCCACGACTTATCTCTGAGCGACCGTTTGCGCGACGGATGCAGGCACCCCGCCAAACCACCCGGGATGTTTCATGATCGCCGCCGAACCGACCAAGGCCAACAACAGGCAGATGATATTGATCTGCAGCAACAGGTAGGCCGTGTCGCCGCTGCAACATTGATCGACCATCACACGACTCACGCGGTAGGACAGCCGCACGCGGTGGCCGGTGCTGCGACCTGCGGGGCGCAGCACGACTTCTCATGTGCAACCCGCGCAACGCGCTCGCCGGTGCCGTCGCCGTAGTCGGTGTTTTCGCCCGTCGTCAAAAAAGTTTCCCACGAGATGCCGGCGGGATCGTCGATCCAGGATTTCTCCGACTTGGCGTAACAGCAAGCCGTCTGTCCCTGTTCGATGATGTTGCCACCCGCTTTGTGTAGCCGCGCGTAGATCTCTTTCAGCTCGTCATCGTTTTCGACCTGGATGCCGAGATGATCGAGACCGGCCTGCCGCCCGCGCGTTGAAATGGCGAAATTGACGCGCGGATCGTCGAGCATCCACTTGGCATAATCCGTTTTGATCACGGACGGTTCGGCGGCAAACAGCGCCGAGTAGAAGCCGATGGAGTGTGTGAGATCGTCAACGGCGACGTGCACGTGCAGGCGTTTCATGTGGCACTCCTTTAGATTTACCAACAGGTTCGCAAATTGCCGCCGGCGCGCAGGTCTCGGCCACGCCTTGGCAGCAGTTCTCGGTGAGGAAGGCAACGAGACCATTCATGGTCTCAAAGCGAGCCGTGTAGATCATGGAGCGGCCGTCACGGCGCACGGTGATCAACCCGGCAATACGGAGCCGGTCGAAATGAAATGTCAGCGTATTGGGGGCGAGGTCGAGCTTCTCGGCAATTTGACCGGCGGCCAGTCCGTCAGGTCCGGCTTGCACCAAGAGCCGAAAGATATCGAGCCGATTGTCTTGGGCTAGGGCAGCTAAAGCGGTGACGGCGTGCGGGGTTTCCATATTTCGACGAATATTGAAATGACTGCCAAGTGTCAAGAGATATTTCAATGATCCCTTGAAATAAAATCTCTCTCAGCGCAGCTCGGTCTTGTCACTTTTACATTGACAGTAGTCCCCGTTTCAGTTACCTTGCCAATCTCGCTCACGTAAAAGGACCTGCGCCGGAGACATGCCGGGGCAGTGGAGCGAGGGCGGTGCCCGCGGGCGGCGTTGTAAACCGCTCCCGGGCAGCTTTGGGCATCAGCATCCCAGCATTACGGACTGGGCCGCGAGGTGCTCGCTGGACGAGGGACAGGTGAGGGCGGGTAACGCCCGCAACAACTGCGTTCGTTCCTGCCCCCGGAAGGGGGATGCCTACAGGACGGCGCTCCGCCAAGTCCCCGGAAGCATGGCCTGAAGTTGGACCCTTGGGAGGGCAGTCCCTGGGGCAGAGCCGCGGTGGAACGCCGATAGATGTGCGCCTCCTGCTGGGGGCGCGGCCGTGCCAGCAGCACGGCATGTAGGACCAATGCGTCTGTCGGCGTTCCGCTTCCTTTTTTGATTTGGCGAGGTGAGCGTAGCGGGCAGCGAAAAGGCAGGCACCACCCCTTCTTTTTCGGATCGCGCCACTCTCCTTCGCACTTTCAACGTGGCGGTATTTGCAAAGCTCGGGCGCGATGCGCATCCGCGAGAACGCTCTCGCCATTTCGTCATTGCGCGCGGGGGACTTCGACCGCGAGCAATCCGGTGCGGCAGCGCTGGATGTGAGTTCGGCGGAACGCCCCATCGGACCACCGGCTCCAGCCGCGCGCGGGGACGAGGAACGTGCTGCCCGCACGCCAGTGCCTCTTCCCCGCTATCGCGGGGCACGATAAAGCCCAGGAAATCTAGATGGTTAATCGGGTCTTAACCTCGCCGCACCTATGGTATCCCGTGCTTGAAGCGGCGGGGCCCCGCTGTTTGCGATGTACAGGATGAGTACCGAGACTAGAGCCACGCCGTTTCGCGCGCCCAATGCGCGCTCGCCGTTTGTGCGTTTGCGGGAGCTGCTCGGCGACACGCCGCCGGGCAAGTCCGCGATCAGCCTTGCGGTGGGCGAGCCGCAGCATGCCATTCCCGCTTTCGTCGGGCCAGTGATCTTCGCGCATGTCAACGAATTCGGCCGCTATCCGATGAACAAGGGCCTCGATGCCTTCGGCGAAGCCGTCGCCAATTGGCTGACCAAGCGCTTTGCGCTCGAACGCCCGGTCGATCCTCTGCACGAAGTGCTAGTGCTCAACGGCACCCGCGAAGGGCTTTTCCTCGCCGCGCTCGCGGCGAAGAATTACGTGCCGCAGCGCGCCGGCAAGCCCGCGGTGCTGATCCCCAATCCGTTCTATGCGGCTTATTCCGCAGGAGCGATCGCGGCCGATTGCGAGCCGGTCTATCTGCCGGCGACGGCCGAGACCGGCTTTCTGCCCGATCTCGATGCGCTCTCCGACGAACTCTTGGCGCGCACGGTCGCGGTCTATCTCGCTTCGCCGTCGAATCCGCAAGGCGCGGTCGCCGATCTTTCCTATCTCGAAAAGCTCGCCGGCCTGGCGCGGCGTTTCGGCTTCATCGTCCTCGCCGACGAATGTTATTGCGAGATCTACAGCAAGCATGCGCCGCACGGCATGCTGGAAGCCGCCGGTCGCGATTTCCACAACGTCGTCGTGTTCCATTCGCTGTCGAAGCGCTCGAATCTGCCGGGGCTGCGCATCGGCTTTGCCGCGGGCGACCGCAAATTCCTCGCAGCCTATCTCGAATTGCGCAATGTCGCGGCTCCCCAAGTGCCGACGCCGATGCAGCACGTCGCCATCGCCGCCTATAACGACGAGAACCACGTCGAGGAGAACCGGCGGCTCTATCGCGAGAAATTCGATCTCGCCGATCAGATCATCGGCGACCGTTACGGCTATCGCCGCCCGGCCGGCGGATTTTTCCTCTGGCTCGACGTCGCCGCCCATGGCGGCAGCGAGAAGGCGACGCAGCTTCTATGGCGCGAGGCCGGCTTGCGCGTCGTGCCCGGCCGCTATCTCGCGCGCGAACAGTCGGACGGCAGCAATCCCGGCGCGGATTATATCCGCGTCGCCATGGTGCAGAACAACGAGGTCACCGCCGAGGCGATGCATCGCCTTGTCGCGGTGCTGGGTTAGAGCAATGACGACGGGGCGAGTGCAGCGATGTCGATGATCGACCGCAGCCTTGACGGCATGGCCGCACTCTCCGGCCAGCTCGGCAGCGTTTTGCGCCGGCGGCTGCGCGAAGTCGTCGGCATCGCGCTGATCAGCGTCGCCATGATGGCGGGCCTGGCGCTGGCGAGCTGGTCGGTGCAGGACCCGTCGCTGAGCCATGCCACCGATGCGCCGGTGCATAATCTTCTTGGCGTGCCGGGCGCCATCGCCGCCGATCTCTTGATGCAGCTTCTTGGGCTAGGCGCGCTGGCGCTGTTGTTGCCGATCGCGGTGTGGGGCTATCGGCTGCTCGGCCATCGGCGGCTCTCCCACGAGCGCCTGCGCGTGCTCTTGTGGATGCTCGGCGCGGTGCTAAGCGCCGCTTTCGTATCTTGCCTGCCGCGCAGCGCGCATTGGCCGCTACCGTCCGGGCTCGGCGGCGTCGTCGGCGACGCCATGCTGCGGTTGCCCGTGGTGCTGTTCCACATCCAATTGGTCGGAACGGCGCGGCTCGTTGCCAGCATCGGGCTCGGCTTTGCCGCGCTTGCAGCTTTCGGCATCGCCGCCGGCATGATCTTTGGCGGCGAAGCCGAAGACCTGGACGACGATTACGACGACGAGGACGACGAAGCGGACAAGAACAAAGGAAGCGAGAAGGGCGACGATGCCTGGATATCGCTTGGCTTCATCGAGCACCATTTGCTCAGCTTCCGCGCCTGGCTCGGCCGGCTGTTCGGCCGCCGCGACCGCGTGCCGCTGCCGTCGCGCGACAATCCCGCCATCCCGCGCCGCCGGGTCGAGCCGCGTTTCGCCAATGCGACGCTTGCTCCCGATGCCGACGCCGAGGATGAGGACGATGACGAGGATGCAGCGCCGCGGGCGCGCAAGCCGCGCGCGCCGGCAAAGCCCGCGCGCCGCTCGTCGGGCGGCTTCCAAACCCCTTCGCTTAATCTTCTGGCGGCGCCGCGCGCCAGCGAGCGCGCGACGCTGAGCACCAGCGAAATTCAGGAGAACGCGACGCGGCTCGAAGGCGTGCTCGGCGATTTCGGCGTGCGCGGCGAGATCATCAATGCGCGGCCGGGCCCGGTGGTGACGCTCTACGAGCTGGAACCTGCGCCCGGCATCAAATCGTCGCGCGTCATCAGTCTCGCCGACGATATTGCGCGCTCGATGAGCGCGCTGTCCGCGCGCGTCGCCGTGGTGTCGGGCCGCAACGCCATCGGCATCGAATTGCCCAATCCGGTGCGCGAGAAAGTCTATCTGCGCGAGCTCTTGGCGTCGCGCGAATACGCCGAGACGGGTTTCCGCCTGCCGCTCTGCCTCGGCAAATCGATCGGCGGCGAATCCATCATGGTCGATCTCGCCCGCATGCCGCATCTGCTCATCGCCGGCACCACCGGCTCGGGCAAATCTGTCGCCATCAATACGATGATCTTGAGCCTGCTCTATCGGCTGCATCCCGATCAGTGTCGGCTGATCATGGTCGATCCGAAAATGCTCGAACTCTCCGTCTATGACGGCATTCCGCATCTGCTCACGCCGGTCGTCACCGACCCGAAGAAAGCGGTGGTGGCGCTCAAATGGGCGGTGCGCGAAATGGAAGAGCGCTACAAGAAAATGTCGAAGCTCGGCGTGCGCAATATCGACGGTTACAATGCGCGCGTCGCCGAGGCGAACAAGAAAGGCGAGAAGCTCAATCGTACGGTCCATACCGGCTACAATCGCGACACCGGCCAAGCGATCTACGAAAACGAAGAGCTCGATCTCGAGCCGCTGCCCCATATCGTCGTCATCGTCGACGAAATGGCCGACCTGATGATGGTCGCCGGCAAGGACATCGAAGGCGCGGTGCAACGACTTGCCCAGATGGCGCGCGCCGCCGGCCTGCACGTCATCCTGGCGACGCAGCGGCCGTCGGTCGACGTCATCACCGGCACGATCAAGGCAAATTTCCCGACCCGTATTTCCTTCCAGGTCACCTCGAAGATCGACAGCCGCACCATTCTGGGCGAGCAGGGCGCCGAGCAGCTGCTCGGCCAAGGCGACATGCTTTACATGGCCGGCGGCGGCCGCATCAGCCGCGTCCACGGGCCGTTCGTTTCCGACGAGGAAGTCGAGAAGGTGGTGCGCCATCTCAAGACGCAGGGCCAGCCGGAATATCTCGAAGCGGTCACCGCGGAAGAGCCGACCGACGCGGACGGCAATCCGGTGTTCGATTTCAACCGCCATGGGCGGCGCCGAAGGCGGCGACCTCTATGCGCAGGCGGTGCAAATCGTCACCCGCGACCGCAAGGCGTCGACGAGCTACATTCAGCGCCGGCTGCAAATCGGCTATAACCGCGCCGCGTCGCTGATGGAGCGTATGGAACAGGAAGGGGTGGTCGGCCAGCCCAATCATGCCGGCAAGCGGGAAATTCTCGTCGAAGGCCCGGAAGAAAATCCGTTCTAAGGCGCCGGTCCAAGCAAGACAAAGGCTTACGAAGCCTATTGAGAATTGAGTGTTTCGTCTTTAATCGTAGCCGCGAATTCGCCATACCGCTGCCTTAGCGGATTGGGTTGTCGCGGGCGTATAGAAGTCCAGTCGCGAGAAATCGTAGCAGGGCGTGTCAGCGGGAGAAGGACATGGCGAAAACACGTGCTGCGAAATTTTACGCGGCGATCATTCTCACGGCGGCGGTTTGCAGCGGTTTCGCGCTCACGCCGGCTTTCGCCGAGAGCGTGCCGCTGCCGACACCGGCGCCGCAGCCGAAAAGCGGCTCCGCCCCGGCCGCGACCGGTAGCGCACCTGCCGCCGACACCCAGCAGAAGCCGCCGAGCTTCTTCCCGTTCACTTTGCCGTTCGGCAACAAGGACTCGGCCGGCGGCTCCGGCGCATCGAGCCAGCAAGCGACCGCGTTCGATACCAAGCAGCGCGCGCTGCTCGACAAAGTCTCAGCCTATCTGACCGGCGTGCAGACCATGGTGGGGAATTTCGTGCAGATCGGCCCGGACGGCGGGCGCACCGAGGGCACGTTCTATATTCAGAAGCCGGGCCGGGTGCGGTTCACCTATAACGCGCCGAGCCCGATCGACATTATCGCCGACGGCTCGTCCGTGGTCGTGCGCGACCGCAAGCTGGCGACGCAGGATCTCTATCCGCTGTCGCAGACGCCGCTGCGTTACCTGCTCGCCGACCACCTCGATCTCTTGCGCGATGTCGATGTCGTCAGCGTCACCACCGACGATACGTTCACCACGGTGGTGATCGAGCAGAAGCAGGTCATGATCGGCACCAGCCGGCTGATGATGATGTTCGACGCCAAGGATCTCGGGCTCAAGCAGTGGACCGTCACCGATCCGCAGGGCTTTGACACCACGGTCGCGGTCTACAATCTGGATACGGCGAAGAAGCCGGACCCGAACCTGTTCGTCATCAATTATGCGCGCGACAGCGGCGGGATCACCAATCAGTAAGCGGTGGGAAGATTGCTGAAATCAGTTGGCGAATGCGCCGGCTGATATTTATATGCCGGCTATCGCAATTGCCGGCCGCCGATCATTGATCCCCATCGCCCATCGTGAAGCTCACCCTGACAACCTGGAATATCAATTCGGTGCGCTTGCGCATCGATCTCGTCGCCAAATTCATCAAAGCGGTGCGGCCGGATATTCTCTGCCTGCAAGAGACCAAGTGCCCGGACGACGCGTTTCCGCGAAAGCGCCTCAAGCGGCTCGGCTATGAGCATGTCGCACTCAACGGCCAGAAGGGCTATCACGGTGTCACCGTGATTTCGCGGCTGCCATTCGAGCGTTTCAGCATCCAGAATTTTTGCGGCAAGAAGGATTGCCGTCATGTCTCGGCCGTGTTCGGCGAGCGCGCGGGCTTACGCGATCCGGTCACGGTGCATAATTTCTACGTTCCTGCCGGCGGCGATCTTGCCGATCCGCAAGCCAACCCGAAATTCGCCCATAAGCTCGGCTTTCTCGACGAGATGCGCGACAATGCTGCGATCCGGCCGGAAAAGTCGGAACGCGCCATTTTGGTGGGCGATCTCAATGTCGCGCCGCTCGAGCACGATGTGTGGAGCCATAAGCAGATGGTCCGCGTGGTGTCGCACACGCCGATCGAATGCGAGAAACTCAACCTCGCGCGCAATGCCGGCGGCTGGATCGACTCGATGCGCGAACTGACACCCGAGCCGGCCAAGCTTTACACGTGGTGGAGCTATCGCTCGCCGGATTGGCGCACCGCCGACAAAGGCCGCAGGCTCGATCACGTCTGGACGTCGCCCGAACTCGCCGGGCGCGTCTCGAGCATCGCGATTGCGAAAAACTATCGCGGCGCCGAACGTCCGTCCGACCACGTCCCGGTGACGGCGACGATTGAAGTTTAGCTAACGTTGCGGCCCGGTGCCGCGCGCCAAGGCTGAGCGTACGTTTTCCATTTCGCGCGCCCATTGGTCGGCGCGCGCGGCGATCAGTTCGCGCAGCCGCACCGCGGCCTCGGGAAAGCTTTCGAGCATTTTAAGAAACATCGCGCGAGAGATGCGCAGCACCAAAGACGGCTCGCGCGCGGTCGCGGTCGCGGGCCGCACCGTTTCCGCGAGCAGTGCCGATTCGCCAAGCAGCGTGCCGACTTCGGCGATCATCTCGGCGTCGTTGAGCCGTCCCGACGTCAGGCTGAACGAGCCCTCCTGCACCACATAAGCGCAGTCGGCCGTGTCGCCGGCCGTGAACAGCACCTGGCCTTCCTCGACGGTGTAGCTCTCGGTGCTGATGGCAAGGATGCGCAATGCTCCGGCGCCGAGACGCCGGAGAATGGGAACGCGCTCAAGAAACGCGATGTCGTCCTCGATCGTCATGCCGTTCCGCGATTAGAGCACGATCCGGAAAAGTGGAAACCGGCTTTCCGAAAAGATCA
Source organism: uncultured Alphaproteobacteria bacterium (assembly GCA_963761595.1). Lineage (GTDB taxonomy): Bacteria > Pseudomonadota > Alphaproteobacteria > Rhizobiales > Xanthobacteraceae > BOG-931. Next base: position 203,658 of record CAVXHE010000014.1, on the reverse strand, counting down.
GCTCCATCAAGATGCTATGGGACCAATTTATAGCCGCCGGCCTCGGTAACCAGAATGGCGGGCGCTGCTGCATCCTTCTCGATCTTCTGCCGTAACCGGTAAATATGCGTTTCCAGCGTGTGCGTGGTGACGCCGGAATTGTAACCCCAGACCTCCTGCAACAAGGTCTCGCGCGACACCGGCTTTTGCCCGGCGCGATAGAGGTAGCGCAGGATCGAGGTCTCCTTCTCGGTCAGCCGGACTTTGCTGCCTTTGGGGTTCAGGAGAAGCTTCGAGCTCGGGCGGAATGTGTACGGCCCGATGGTAAAGACCGCGTCCTCGCTCGCTTCATGCTGGCGCAGCTGCGCGCGGATACGCGCCAAGAGCACGGCGAAGCGAAACGGCTTTGTCACGTAATCGTTGGCGCCGGATTCGAGACCGAGGATCGTGTCGGAATCGGTGTCGTGGCCGGTCAGCATGATGATCGGCGCCTTGAAGCCGTTCTTGCGCAGGATGCGCACGGCTTCGCGGCCGTCGATATCGGGCAGGCCGACATCCATGATGACGAGGTCAATCTGCCCGGTTTTGGCGGTCTGCACGCCCTTACTGCCGTTTTCGACCGCGACGGCTTCGAACTCCTCGTGCAGCGACAGTTGTTCCGTCAGCGCCTCGCGCAGCTCGGTGTCGTCGTCGACGATCAGGATCGTGCGCGTGTTCGGCATTATATCCCCTGCCACAAGCCTTGCCGGCTTTGCCGCCCAATGAGGCGCGAAGTAGAACATTGCACGATACAAGAGCAAGCGGCGGTTGGGAATTGGGGCGGGCACAGGATGCGCAGAACGTCGCTTAGCGCGATTCGCGTTCGAACCCGGCCGGGTTTGCGGACGCAAGGCTGGCTCATTGCGGGCGGCAAAGCGCTGCCGGTCGCCCTCGGACGCAGCGGAATCAGGGCCTCGAAGCGCGAAGGCGACGGCGGCACGCCGATTGGAACTTTCCATCCCGTCCGTCTGTGGTGGCGCGCTGATCGCCTGAAACGGCCGCAAACCCGCCTTCCGGCCCGCCGGATCGCGCCTGACGACGCCTGGTGCGAGGACCCGGCCGATCGCCGCTATAACCACGCCTTTAAGCGCTCGGCCAATGAACCAGGCGACCGGCTCCGCCGCGAGGACCACCTCTACGATCTCATTATCGAAATCGACCACAATACCCGCCCGCGCGTCGCCGGCCTTGGCAGCGCGGTTTTCATTCACGTCGCGGGCGACGCGCTCGGGCCGACCGCAGGCTGCGTCGCGCTACGGTGGAACGACCTGCTGAAGCTTGTTTCGCGAATCGGGCCAAGAACGAGAATCAAGATTCACTACTAGTTGGCCCAATAGTTGACCAAGCCTCACTGCTGGTCAGCGATGTGTGGCCGAACCCCAAAAATCGCGCTTCCGACCCGCACATGGGTGGCGCCGAAGGCAATTGCCGTCTTGAAATCGGCGCTCATCCCCATCGACAGGAATTTCAGCCCATTGCGGCGGGCGATTTTGGCGGTGAGCGCAAAATGCGGGGCAGGCGCCTCGTTGTGCGGCGGAATGCACATCAGGCCCGAAATTTCGAGCCCATAGCTGTCGCGGCAGGTCGCCACAAAGGCATCCGTGTCCTGCGGCAGCACACCAGCCTTTTGCGGCTCGGCGCCGGTATTGATCTCGACGAAAAGCAACGGTTGACGGCCCTGTTTCTTGATTTCCTTGCTCAGCGTCTCGGCAAGGCTCGCCCGATCGAGCGAATGCACCGCGTCAAACAGCGCCACCGCCTCGCGCGCTTTGTTCGACTGCAAGGGGCCGATCAGGTGCAATTCAATGCCCGGATGCGCAGCGATCAGCGGCGGCCATTTCGCCTTGGCCTCCTGCACCCGGTTCTCGCCGAAAACCCGTTGCCCAGCCGCCACGACGGGTGCAATGGCGTCCGCCCCAAATGTCTTCGAAACCGCAACAAGCGTCACGCTTGACGGATCGCGCCCCGCCTCGCGGCAGGCCGAAGCGATGTCGTCGCGCACGCTTGCGATCCCGCCCTGCTGGTTCATGGTTTCCATCCGGTCAACGCCTTCACGCAATCGATTCAAATTTTAGCTTCGCGGCCAAACGCATTTTTACGGGTCTCCTGTAGTTTATGGAACTGGGGCGGGGGAGTGCGGGATGCCTGACGGCGATCCAAAATCAAAAAAAACAGCGGTGCCGAGCAAGCCGATGCTCAGCATTCGCGCGCGCCTCATCCTGCTCGCGCTGTTGGCGATCGCTCCGCTGATGATCGAGCGCGTCCACGGGCTCGAAGAAGCCCGCGCCATCCGCACCGAACGCGCCAACAACGATGTCAGCGAACTCGCCCGCCGCGGCGCCGAATCGCAGCGCCAGATCATCTATTCGGTGCGCTCGCTGTTGCAGATCGTCTCGCGCGTCTACGCCAAGATGTCGCCCAACTCGAGCGACTGCAATCAATACCTCGCCGACCTGACGACGAACATCCCGTGGATCCGCGATCTGTCCATCGCCGGCACCGACGGCCGGATCAAGTGCTCCACCCAGTCTTTGGCGCTCGGCTTGAACGTGTCGGATCGCCTGCATTTCCAGAACGCCCTGAATGCGCGCGAATTCGCGCTCAGCGATTATATGATCAGCCGCGCCAATGACGTACCCGGCGTCGTCGCGACCTACCCGATCATCAGGGACGACGGTTCGCTTGGCGGCGTCACGATGGCGGTGATCAATCTGCAATGGATCGGCGATCTTGCAGCGACCGCCGCCGAACATACCGGCGCCGCCGTCCTCCTCCTCGATAGCACCGGGACGCTCGTCGCCGGCTCGGCCGATCAGCAAGCTTTTATCGGCAAAAGGTTCGCCGACAGCAAATTGGCGCAGGAGATGCTCGCCAATGACAGCGGCACGATCACGGTCGCCGGACTCGACGGCGTGCAGCGGATTTTCGCCTATGTCCGCGTGCCGTGGACGCAGGCGCGGCTGGCCGTCGGCCTCGATGAGGGCGCCGTGCACGCCGGCATCGATCACGAGATCGACGTCGCCTATCTGCAACTCGTCGCCTTCGGCCTGTTCGTTCTGCTCATCGCCTGGTTCGGCGGCGAGCAGCTGGTGGTGCGGCCGATCCGTTCGCTGGTGCGCACCGCGACTCGCTTCGGCCGCGGCGACCTGCATGTCCGCGCGACGCAAGAGCCCTGGGTTGCCGAGTTCGCGCCGCTGGCCGCGGCGCTTGACGACATGGCGGCCAAGCTCGCCGAGCGCGAGGAAGAATTGCAGATCGCCAACCGGCATCTCGACGAACTGGCGAGCCTCGACGGGCTCAGCGGCCTCGCCAACCGCCGCGGCTTCGACCGCGAGATCGAGCGCGAATGGCAGAAAGCCGCCGAGAGCCGCGCCCCGCTCGCGTTGATGATGATCGATATCGATCACTTCAAGCTGTTCAACGATCGCTACGGTCACGTCTCCGGCGACACCTGCCTGCGCGCGGTTGGCGAGACGCTCTCGCTCGTCACGCTCGAAGAGGCCGTGCTGGTAGCCCGCTATGGCGGCGAGGAGTTCGCGCTTTTGCTGCCCGGTCTCGATATCCATCGGGCCGCGGCCCTGGCCGAGGAAGCGCGCCGGTCCATCGAAGATATGGCGATCAATCACTCCGAATCGCCGATCGGCCACGTCACCATCAGCATCGGCGTCGAGTCCATGGTGCCGGAAAAGTCCCAGAGCTGCGCCGATCTGATCGAAGCGGCCGATGGTGCCCTCTACAACGCCAAGCGCGGCGGCCGTAACGCGGTGGTCGCACGCATTCCCGAGCCGTTGCGCGTGGCGTCCTGACTGCCGACGCTTATGATTTCCGAGTCCGCTTCGTCTTCCTGAGCGGCTTCCTTCGGGAGGCCGGTTTTTGGCCAGCTGGCTTTGGTCTGCTCGGCTTTCTCGGCGGCGCCCAGATCATGCCTTCGAGCTTCATGCCGTCCGGATCGGTGAAATAGACGGCGTAATAATTGCGGCCGTAATACTCTCCCGGCGGGTCGACGACGTTCATGTCGTTGTCTTTTAGGAAGGCGCCGAGCGAGTCGACATCCTTGCGGCTTGAGAGCTCGAACGCATAGTGATGGAAGCCGATATCGCCTTTGCGATATTTGCGCGTCTTGCCTTGCTCATCCGCGGCAGCGATCCAGAATAGCGTCTTGCCGTTGCTAAAGCCCGCCATGTCGGCATAGTCATATTTGAACTTGAAGCCGAGAAATTCGAGGAGCTTGCCGTAAAATTCCTTCGAGCGTTCGAAATCGCCGACGCTCAAGACCAGATGATCGATTCCGACGACGCGGGGCATGAGCTGGCTCCGATTTTTCGCGTTGCATCACTTCAGTTATGCATCCGGACTGATATGACCGCGCAGTCGCGACCGCTTGCCTTGCGCGATGCCGACGCCCAGAATGAACGTCAAGAAGCGCCGAATATGCGCCTCATATCGGCAGGAACACACTGGTAGAAACCCAATGCCGCGCACTCTGTTCGATAAAATCTGGGATTTTCATCGGGTCGGGCAGCGCGCCGACGGCCGCGATCTCCTCTATATCGATCGCCACGTTCTCCACGAATTGCATGCGCATCACGCCTTTGCGCAGCTTGAGAAGCAACAGCGGCCGGTGCGCCGCTCCGACCTCACCTTCGCCGTGCAGGATCACACCGTCGCCACCAAGCCCGGGCGCGATGAAAACACCAATCCGTCAGGAACCGCCTTCATCAAGGCGATGCGGGAAGGCTGCCGCAAGAACGGCATCAGGCTGTTCGATGTCGACGACCGCGAGCAGGGCATCTGCCACGTCGTCGCGCCGGAAGTCGGCATCGTGCTGCCCGGCGCGACGCATGCGGTGCCGGACAGTCATGCCTCTACGGTCGGCGGCCTCGGCGCGCTCGCCTTTGGCTGCGGCACCACCGAGCTCGCGCATATCCTCGCCACGCAAGTGATGGCGATGAAACGGCCGAAGAGCATGCGCGTGCGTCTCGACGGCAAGCTTGGTGCCCATGTCAGCTCAAAGGATATCGCGCTGCGGCTCATCGCCGATCTTGGTGTGGCCGGCGCCCGCGGCTATGCGGTGGAATATGCCGGCTCAGCCATGGCCGCGATGCCGATCGAGCAGCGCATGACGCTGTGCAATCTCAATATCGAGATGGGCGGACGCTCGGGCTTTGTCGCGCCGGACGATAAAACTTTCGTCTGGCTCGAAGGCCGTCCCTACATGCCGCAGGGCGAGATGTGGGATCGGGCGCTTGAGTATTGGCGCACGCTGACGACGGACGAGGATGCGGTGTTCGACCGTGAGGTTACGCTCGATTGCACAGGCCTCGAGCCGCAGATCACCTGGGGCACCGATCCGAGCCAAGTCGTCGGCATTTCCGACAAGGTGCCCGAACCGGCCGCGATCGATGTGGGCCGCCGCGCCGCCGCCGAAAACGCCTTCGCCTATATGGGCCTATCGCCGGGCACGCCGCTGATGGGGCTTCCGGTCCACCGGGTCTTTATCGGCTCTTGCACCAATAGCCGGCTGCCGGATTTGGAAGTTGCCGCCACGATCGTGAAAGGACGGCGCGTCGCCGACGGCGTGTTCGCCATGGTCGTGCCGGGCTCGTCGAGCGTGAAGCGCGAGGCGGAAGCGGCCGGGCTCGATCGCGTGTTCCGCGATGCCGGTTTCTTCTGGGGCGAATCCGGCTGCTCGATGTGCGCCGGCGGCAACGGCGATCGCGCCGAGCCTGGGCAGCGCGTCGTGTCGACGACCAACCGCAATTTCGAAAACCGCCAGGGGCCGAAAGTGCGCACGCATCTGGCGAGCCCGGCGACCGCTGCGGCGAGCGCGATCGCCGGCCGCATCGCCGACGTGCGGCAATTGGTGGGGAGCGCGTAATGCAGCCGTTCGCCACGCATACAGGCATCGCCGCGCCGCTCTTGGTCGACGACATGAATACCGATCAGATCGCGCCGTTTCTGCCGTCGCGCAGCCTCAAGGACGACTACAAAGTGATGCTGTTTCACCGCGCCCGCTTTCGCGAGGACGGCAGCGAACTTCCCGATTTCGTGCTCAACAAGCCGCAGTTCCGCAACGCCGGAATTCTGGTGACCGGCCAGAATTTCGGCGCCGGCTCGTCGCGCGAATCCGCGGTGTGGAGCATGCTCGCCAACAATATCCGCGTCATCGTGGCCAAGAGCTTTGCCGATATCTATCGCGAGAATTGCCTGCAGAACGGCTTGCTGCCGATCGTGCTGAACGCGGATATGGCCGATGCGTTTATCGCCCGCATCGTCGCGGTCGACGGCAAAGGGACGTTCACCGTCGACCTTGTCACGCAGCGCATTGCCGGACCGGGGGGTTCGGACGTCGCCTTCGAAATCCCCGCCGCCGACCGTACGCGCCTTCTCGAAGGCCTCGACGATATCGGCATGACGATGAAGCACGTCGACGAGATCGCGATCTGGGAACAGCAGGCCGCCGCGGCACAGCCTTGGCTCCAGCAGACGGCGGATCGCCGGCGTTGAGCCTCTATCAGCTCGCCGGGCACTTTTGGAAATAATGAAAGATCTCCGGCGCCTGCATCCAGAGCACTTGACGGGTCAGGCCGCCATGTTGATCGAGCCAGGCTTTGATATCGTCCGGATAGGCTTCCAATAATTGTTTGGTGGCAAATTCCATCGTGGCCAGATGGAAGCCGAGAACGCCTTTTTCCGTCACGCAAATGTTTTTCCGCGGAACGTAGCCGAGCAGCACCGTACATGCAGACAGACAAACTCCCGCAATCCGCACGTTCGGATGCTGCAAAGCGATCTTGTCCCATTTCTGCTGATAGAGAAAAAGAAATCCCCCGCGATCGTCGGTGATTTCGATTGTCTCCGCGCTTGCAGCGGACGCGATGAGAGAAAAAATCGCGGCCAGGAGGAAACGCCAAGCTCTCATAGCGGTCTCGTCCTCAATCCCGCCCCAAAACGCGCCATACGCGGTGACGAGGTGGCCGTGTGTTCAATCGGCCGCCGGTCGCCTACAATAAGCTTGCGGAAATGACGCCCCATAAGCCATCAGGAATGATCGCTGGCCGGTAATTTAACACTTTACTCGCCGGTGACCAGAGAGGTCGCATAGGGTGCGGGCGGAACGGATTTGGCAATGGAGGAAACCCGTCAATGAGCGTGCGCAAAAAACTGAGGGCGATCATGTCGGGCAAACGGCTCGTTCTCATGCCCGGCGCCTACGACGGCCTATCGGCGCGCATCATGGAAGCCGAAGGTTTTGAGGCCATCTGCGCCGGCGGCAATGCCGGCATCGGCTCGATGCTGGCGCAGCCCGATACCGGCCAATCGAACATGCGCGATTACGCCGATCATTACGCGCGCATTTGCGGCGCGGTGAATGTGCCGGTCTACGTGGACGCCGACACCGGCTTCGGCGGCGTCAACAATGTGCGGCAGATGATCCGCGCCTTCGAGGCAGCAGGCGCCGCCGGCGTCTTCATCAGCGATCAGGTTTTCCCCAATCGCTGCGGCTATCTGCCCGGCAAGCAGATTGTTCCCGTCGAACAGGCGCTTGCCAAACTCAAGGCCGCGCTCGACGCGCGCACCGATCCAGATTTTTTCATTTGCGGCCGCACCGACGCCATGGGAGTCGACGGCCTCAACGCCACGATCGAACGCTGTCAATTGTTCATGGCGGCCGGCGCCGATATGGCCAAGCCTATCGGCGTCGATACCATTGCCGACATCAAGCGCGTGATCCGCGAAGTGCCGGGGCCGCATATGGCGACGCTGTCGCAGGCGGCGGGGCGAAAAGAGCGGAGCCTCGAGGAATTGGCGGCGGCCGGCGTGGTCGCGGCGACGTTCCCGTCGCTGGCGATATTCGCCGCCGCGCATGCGGTGCGCAGCGTGCTGCGCATTCTCAAAGCTGAGAACTCAATGACGCCGACCTTCGATCAGCTGCTGTCGCTCGACGAATACTACGACCTCGTCGGATTGAAGGATCAGTTGGCGCGCGAGGAGAGCTACGACAAGGCGGCTGCGGCGCTAGTGCAGAAACGCGCGGCCGAATAATCGGCTCGCCGGTTATCCACAGTCGTCCACAGCCGGAAACGAGCTCAGGAGATTTGATTGAAAGGGGGGTATCGGCTCACGGCAAGCAGACCCCCAAAAAGAAAGGGGCCGGCACTAGGCCGGCCCTTCCCCCATACAATTGCTGTATAGCAACCTACCCCTTGGTAACGACCGGCGGCGGGGCCTTACCCTTGCCGACTTGAGCGCAGCCGGCGATGCTCAGGAGAGCCAACACCGCGGCCGTTGCTAGAGCGAGCTTTTTCATGAAGAGAACTCCCCCTTGTCATGACACGATTAACTATACGGATTGGACCCCCAATCCTCTAGTGCTGAAAAGCCACAGTCTCGATCTGATTGCACCGTAATCCGGGTTCCACGCCACGTTTGCGGCAGGCAGAAGTACGAAAGCGCCTGTGGAAGGCGGGAGCTAGGCCTTTGACCCAGCCGCTTCGCTGGAATGGCGAGGCAATTCCAGTTTCCACGCTTTGATTCTGCGGATTTGGCTGTTTCCGCAGCCGGAGCGCCGCCAGCGTTGCAAATATGGCGCAGTGGGAAAATCTATGATGTCCTGCCGAACATTTGCCATCGGGGCAGGGCCAATTAGCGGTACCATCGAGGCATTGGATGCGATGGACCGTAGTTTTGTTCGCCCCAGGCGGCGGACAGCTCAGGTTAGTCATCCAAGCCCAGTTGCAGGCCAGTTGCAGGCCGAACCAAGTTAGTGACCTCGGTGGCTCGTTACGGTTACTGGACGGTTGCTTGGAGGGGATCATGCGGCACAGGCTCATCGACCGATTTTGCTCTTTTTCGCTGACGGCCGCGGTCGCCGTGGCGGCGATCGCAGGCTTCGCCGCTCATCCGGCGAAGGCACAATATGCTACCGCCAAGCCGCAGATCGTACGGCAGCCTGGGCAAGGATCGCCCCTGGTCACGACCGGATCCGGCCCGTACTACATTGAATTCCGGTCGCGCTTCTCGTGGGATTACGGCCACACCTATATCGTTCACGGCCGCGTCGGCGAGGCACCAAACCACTCCAGCGTCGCCGGCCTTTCGCCGGTGGGCGATGACGCGACGGCCTGGGTCATCGGACATTACGTGCCGGTGCCTGCGGAGACCGGCTGGACCGACGGCGATCTCGAGGACAAATACATCACCTCCCGCTATCGCGTGCTGATGGGCAAGGAGCAGTACGATCGCATCATGGCCTATGTGCGCGACTTACAGGGGCGCTCGCACACCTGGAGCGCGGAGCTCTATAATTGCAACGCCTTCGTCGCCGACATTGCCAAGGAAATGGGCCTGAGAGTGCCGTCGTCGACGCTGATCTATCCGAAGATTTTCATCAATCACCTGCGCCTGATGAATACCGGGCATCCGGATGCGGACGAGACGCTGGTGAGCGATAACGTCAAGGAAATGAGCAGCCCGACCCGCGACGGGCGGGCGATGATCGCAAGCGGCGTGCACACCATCCATCCGGATGGGACGCCGGCAACGGACGTCGCCACCGCGTCGCCGCCGCAGGCGAGGCCGGCGGCCACGCCAAAAATCAGCATCGGCACCGTGCGGGTATCGAGCAAGACAACGAACCCGGATGCGGCCTCGGCGCCTCCGCGCTAACGACGGAACACTCGTGCAAGAATCTAGACTTACGGCGATTGCCGCGTTGGCGGCCGGCTTTCTACTTTCCGCCTGCGCTACGGGACCGGCTCCGACAACGTCCTCATCTTCGTCTTCGAATCCGATGTCGAGCGCCATGCCGGACGCGACCCCGGCGGGCGTCGCGCAGCGCGACCTGACGCCGCAAGAAAAGAAAGCGATCGTCGACGCGATCGCGCCGTCGCTGCGTAATCCGGGTTCGGCAAAATACAAATGGGCGAAGTTTCCCGCCGTCGTGACCGAGAACTCGGTGAATTATTGCGGGGTCGTCGACGCGCAGAGCCCGTATCCGGCCTATAACGGTGCGCAGGCTTACATCGTCGAGGCGAGTATGTCGGGAGGCCGGGTCACGGGCGCGGTGATGGGCCTCATCGCCGGCGGCAAGGATTTCGCGATCGTCGGCAAGATGTGCGCGAAGTACGGCCTGGATCCGAAAAGCGCGAGCTAACCGCTTATTCCGCCCATTGCCGCGCAATCGGGACGCTTGACTGAATTCGGTTTTCAACCGGGAAGGCGGCGCTTTGCTCTAGGCGTGCGGCGCCCATTCCTCGGCGCTGGCGCCGGCGAGCGATTGCACGCGCGCCTCGTCGGCGGCGAGTTCGCGCGCCGACCCCGAATAGACGACGTGACCGTCGTCGAGCACATAGGCGTGGTCGGCGACTTCCAGGCTCATGCGGACGTTTTGCTCGACCAAGAGAACCGTAATCCCCTCGGCGCGCATCTTGGCGACGATGCGGAAGACTTCGCGCACGATCAGCGGTGCCAGCCCCTGCGACGGCTCGTCGAGAATGAGCAGCTTCGGATTGAGCAAGAGCGCACGCGCGATCGACAGCATTTCCTGCTCGCCGCCGGAGAGCTGCCGGCCCTTGTTGGACTTGCGTTCCTCAAGTCGCGGAAAGAGCTGATAGACGCTCGCCAGAGTCCACGGGCCGGGCCGCTCCAGCGGCACCAGGAGGTTTTCCTCGACCGTGAGGTTCGGAAAGATCTTGCGGCCTTCCGGCACATAGCCGACGCCAAGGGCTGCGACGCGGAATGACGGCCAGCCGGTCGTCTCGGCGCCGAAGATTTTGATATGACCCTCGCGCGGCGGCGTCAGCCCCATCAGGCTGCGCAACGTCGTGGTCTTGCCGGCGCCGTTGCGGCCGAGCAGCGCCGTCACCTGGCCTTCGGCAGCCTCCAGGCTGACGCCATGCAGGATATGGCTCTTGCCGTAATAGGTGTGGAGCCCCTCGGCGGTCAAAGCTGCGGTCATGCTGCGATACTCATGCGGCCTGCCCCAGATAGGCGGTTTGCACCGCTTTGTTGGCGGCAATCTCCGCCGGCGTGCCCTCGGCGAGGAAGTTGCCTTGATCCAGCACCATGATCCGGTCGGCGAGGTGAAACACCACGCGCATGTCGTGCTCGATCAGAACGATGGTGAGCTTGCCGTCCTTGTGCAGGCGGCGGATGAGCTGGGTGATGTCGTAGGTTTCCTGGTCGCCCATTCCGGCGGTCGGCTCGTCGAGCAGCAATATGCGCGGCTTGAGCGCCAGCGCCATCATGATCTCGGTGGCGCGCTGATCGCCGTGGGAGAGTTCGCCGACCGGGCGTTCGGCCTTGTCGGTGAGGCTGCCCATATTGAGCAGTTCCGCAACCCGTTCGCGGATTTTGACGTCGTCGGCCTGCGACAGCCAGGCGCGTAAACGAAGTCCGGCCGCGACCTCGACCGGGATGCGCAGATTTTCCCGCACCGTCAGTTCGGGAAAGATCTCGGTGACCTGAAACGTCCGCGCCATGCCGCACCAGACGCGGCGCGCCGGCAGCAGATGCGTGACATCCTGTCCGTCGAAGATGATGGTGCCCGCAGTCGGCGTGAAGAAGCCGGTGATCAGATTGAAGAAGGTCGTCTTCCCGGCGCCGTTCGGGCCGATAATGGCGCGCAGCTCGCCCGGCTCGACCGTCATCGAAATATCGTTGACGGCGACCAGGCTGCCGAAGTGCTTCGAGACGTTTTTGACTTGCAACAGACTCACGATGCAGCCTTTCGCTGAATGATGCCAAGCACGCCACGTGGGAAGAACAAGACGACGAGCACGAAGAACAGGCCGATAAACGACATCCAGTTCTCGGTCTCGCTCGAAATGTAGTCTTGCAGAACGAGGAAGATCGCAGCCCCGATCAGCGGGCCCCAGAAGCTGCGCATGCCGCCCAAGACCGCCATGATGACGAAATTGCCCGATTGGTCCCAGCGCAGCGCGCGTGGATCGACGAAATCGTTCATCAGCGCGAACAGCGTTCCGGCAACGCTGACGAAGAAGCACGAGACCACCCAGGACATCCAGATATGCCGGTCGACCGGAATGCCGAGGAAGCGGGCGCGGCGCTCGTTCTCGCGAATGGCAAGAAGCGTGCGCCCGAACGGCGAGCGCAAGAGGAACGCCATCGCGGCTGCGCAGATGCCGAATACGGCCACCACGAAGTAATAGAACGCCTTGTTGTTGTTGAGGATGTCGAGCGTGGCGAAGCCGAAATCGAGCGGCACGCGGCGCCATGCGCTTACCCCGTCGTCGCCGCCGGTGAGCGAGAACCACTGGAAGGCGATGAAGTAGAACACCTGCCCGAAGGCGATGGTGCACATGGCGAAATAGACGCCGCGCAAGCGCGCGATCAAGGGACCGATCAGCATCGCGGCGACGGTGCCGAGCACGATACCGGCGGCCATGCCGACCGGCGTGCTCGGATAGACATATTTGATGGTCAAGGCGGTGCCGTAGGCGCCGAGCCCGAAATAGGCGGCGTGGCCGAACGACAGCACGCCGGTATAGCCGAGCAGAAAATTGAGCGCCATGGCGGCAAGCGCGTAGATCACGACGCGGGTGCCGAGCTCGACATAGCTGCCGACATGCGGCAGCCAATAGGGCGCGCTCAACAGCATCGCCCAGACCAGAATGTCGCCGGCGCGTTTGTCGAATTGAGGCATCAGAAGCGGCCCTCCTCGCCCAACAGGCCGCGCGGCCGCACGATCAACACCGCCGCCATCATCACATACATCACCGCTTCGCTTGCCGCCGGCAGGAAGACAGTGGTGACGCCCGATACGACGCCGATCAGGATGCCGCCGGCAAGCGTGCCCGGCAGCGAGCCCAGTCCGCCGACAATGATGGCGATGAAACTCGGCATGATCAGATTGTCGCCGACAGTCGGCTGCAAGCCGAGCATGCCGGAGGCCAGCACGCCGGCGAGCCCGGCAAGATAGATGCCGAGACCGAAATTGAGGTTTCGCAGCACGCGCACATTCACGCCCAGCACCGAGACCGTTTCGAGATCGAGCGTTCCGGCGCGGATGCGAATGCCGAGCCGCGTGTAGTTGAGGATCAGGAATAGTCCGGCGACCGCCGCGCTTACCAAGATCACCATGAACACGCGGTAGCCGGTGAGGAAGAAATATTGGTAGCTCAGCGGCCGCGAGAGCCAGCTCGGAATCTGGTAAGGCAGGCTCTGCGCGCCCCAAATGAAGCGCGTGCCGTCCTCGATCATGAAGGCAAGCCCGAAGGTCAGGAGCAGGCTATAGAGCGGATCGCGTCCGTAGAGCCGACGGATCAACACGCGCTCGACCAGAATGCCAATGCCGGCGACCAAAACTGGCGACACAATCAAGGCGCCCCAAAATCCGACATAGGGGATCAGCGTGTAGGCAAGATAGCCGCCGATCGCCAAGAATCCGCCGTGGGCGAAATTGATCACGCCCGAGAGGTTGAGGATGAGGGAAAGGCCGAGCGCCATCAGCGCATAGAACGCGCCGATGATGAGGCCGTTGAAGACATTGAACAAAATGAGCTGTGTCATATGCGCGGATACGCCATTGCGCGACGCAACGCCCCAACCATCCGCATCACGTCATCAGCATTGCCGACGCGAGTGCGGTGAATTTCCCCAAACCTCAATTCTAACCCCCCACATGCTCTGGAATTCCAGACGCCGCTCCCAACGGCGCCTGGTTACCCAAGTTATTTCCCGCCGGCCGCCATCAGACCGACCAGTCCTAAGCCGGTCAACCTCAGGCCGGCCAACCTCAGGCCGGCCAAGTCATCTTGCAACCGGTCTGGTCGACCGGCAGCGCCGCCTCGTCGCCCTTCACCAGCTGATTGACCTTGAACAGGTCTTCCTTGTCGCCACCTGCCGGCGCCGGCTGCGACTGACCGACAAACAACGTCGGCATCAATTGGTTGTCGCCGATCCGGTAGTACGGATTGTTCGGCATCAGCGCCACTTCCGGCGGCAGCACCAGGCCTTGCATGGCCTTGGCCATTTTGAGCGGCTCGAGCGACTTCGCCTTTTCGGCGGCGAGCTTGCAGGTATGGACGGCCGTATGGCCGAACCAGGTGCGCGCGGTCGGCACGTTGCCGCCGGTCCGCTTGCGAATGTCGGCGACGAAATCGTCAACATGCGGCACGCCGGGCTGCTTCCAGTACCATTCGAACACCCAGTCGCCGAACAAAGCTTCCGGCGGCAAGCCTTTATTGACTTCCATCTCCTGCTGGGCGCCGGCGATGTGGATTTTCTGGTTGAGGCCGAATTGCACCGCCTGCTTGAGGCAGTTGATCATGTCGTCACCGGCCAAGAGCAGGATCAGTGCGTCGGGATTGGTCGATTGCGCCTTGATCAGATTGGCCGAGAAGTCGGTGGTGCCGAGCGGGGTGTAGTCGGCGCCGAGCTCGGTGCCCTCGGCGGCTTTCAGGCTCGCCTCGAAACCGGCCTGCAGCGAGTGACCGAAGGCGTAATCGGTCGTGATGAAGTACCACTTCTTGCCGTAGGTGGTGAGCAGCAGCTTGGAGACCGAATTGGTTTCCATGCGCGTCGTGTTGCAGACGCGGAATACGTTCCAATGGCACTGCGTGCCGGTGACGCTGTCGGTGTGGCCGCCGGGCACGATGTGAAACACGCCCTTCTGGTTACTCTCGTTGGCCATCGCTTGGGCGAGCGCCGAATTGATGTTGCCGATCAGGAAGTCGACCTTGTCGCGGTCGATCAGCTTGTCGGCCTTCTGCACCGCGGTCGCGGTGTCGCCGCTGGTGGAGTCCTCGACGAGGAGCTCGACCTTGCGGCCGAGAATGCCGTTATTGGCGTTGATCTCGTCGATGGCGAGCTGGGCGCCGATCAACTCGTTCTTGCCGAGCGCGGCGAAGGTGCCGGTCAGCGGATTGTCGAGGCCGATCTTGACCGGCTCGTCGGCGAGCGACTTGACCACGAACGGGCTTGAGATCTGCAGCGCGCCGATCGCAAGACCGGCTTTCAGCACGGTCCGGCGCGGAATCCGGCTGCCGGTGATATCCTTGGACATTACGTTCTCCCTGAAGGTGTTATTGGTCGTTTCTTTGAAGCCGGCCATTTATCCCTGACCGGCGAATTCTTTTCAATCAAACGAATGTCGTATTACGGCGCGAAATGCAATGCGCCAAAGTCACTAGCGGGGGGGCAAAAGCCCGCCGAACCGGCCATCAAGCCGGTTTTATGATCTCGAGGCTCGGGGTTTTTGCGACGGGCGCTCGGGCCGAGGCTATTGGCACTCGCCCCCTTGTTTGGCCTTGAAAAAATTGTTCCAAACGCGGTGCAATTGGGCAATAGCCTCTTCGAGCGGTGAGACAAAGAGCCGCTCCCCTTCGCGCCGCAGCAGGCCGAAACGGTCGAGCGTCGCCAGCGCACTGGCGATCTCGAAATCAAGGTTAATCCCGAAGTTTGCCGACAGCCACGCCTCGATGCGTTGGGCGAGCTCGGCTGCGTTCGGCGCCGCGGGTGCCGTGCGCAGAAAATGATAGGCGAGCAGCGCCTCCTTGCTTTCCTGATCCTCGGCCGTGCCGATGACGTAATCGAAGATGCCGGCATTGTTGTTGATATTGCGGTAGTAGATATTTTCGGCGAGCTCCATGTGATATTTCAGCGACTGGTGCTGATATTTCAGCCACTGCCGCATGGCGAAACCGCCGAGCGCCACAATCCCCATCAAAGCGGCGAGCGCAGTTTTCATGTCGGTGTCGGCGACCGACCGCGATCCGCCCAGATAGATTCCGGCTACGAGAAACAGCACGGAAATCGTGGCGTAGAGCTTGAGCAGAATAGGAATGCCGCCGGCGATCGCGGGCACGCCGAGAAAGGCTTTGTCGCGACTGCTCATGACGACCCGCGCATTGGGAAACAATGCATAGAGATCGCCGCAGGCGATGTTGCGGAAATATTTGAGCAGAACCGAGCCCGGAACGATCTTGCGGCGCTTGAGCACCCGCAATTCCCGCCGCGAGCCGATCTCGGCTTGCGTCTTCATCGCCACCAAAAGCACGACGTCGTCAAACACTTCGCTCTCGACTTTGCGCCGCCGCCAGCCGAACCATTCGCTGACCTCGAACTGCTCGACATGGCGGCCGCGCCGGTAGAAGCGCACTTCGCGGAAGTCGTCGTGCTCCGCTTTGACTTCGACTCGCAAGACCGCGCGCTTGCGGTGGGCGTCGGTAACGTCCTCGTGCGGCAGCTCTTTGAAATTGGCGTCTTTAAGAACCTTGTCGAGCGAGCGCACGAGATCGTCGTAGGCGCAATCGCTCTTGGCGCGGTCGGTCGTAGCGAGCGCCGCGACCTCGGGGCTGAAATAGTAATAATCGTCGCGCAAGCGATCGAGCGTTTCCGAATATTCGTAGTGGCAAATCGTCCGCAGCGTCCGGGCGAGACGTCGAAACAGTTCGCATTCTGCGGTGTCTTCGAAAGCGCCCTGTTTGACCAAGGCGGCCAGCAGATCTTCCTTGCGAACCGGGATGAATTTATCGCGTCCCCGGTCGGTATCTTGTTGAGGAATCTCCGTTATTGCGTCCAATTTGTCGACCCCAGCGTTTAAGCTCGCATCTGCAATCGGTCAGGGCGAAACATAGACGGTCCGGGCGTCCGCGGTGAAGGCTTGGCGCGACGCCGGATCGAGATAGAACATGTGGCCGCCGCGGTAGAGTTTCAATTCCGCGCGTTCCTCGCCGTCAAAATGCGGCAAGTGCTGCAACACATAGCGCGAGTCCGCGTACGGCGTCACCATATCGCTGTAACCGTGCGCGACTAAGAGCCGGAATGACGGCGTGAGCGCGAGCAGCACGCGCAGGTCGTCGGCGATGCTCGGCTGGCCGTGGCCTTGCTCCCAATCCCAGCGGCCGGAAATGTCGGAAGCAAGCAGGTTGTAGGTCATGTCGGTCTGAAAGCCGAGCTCGTCGCGCGCGTAGCCGACGAAGGCGCCGCCATAGCCGCGGATGACGCCGTCGAGGATCGGATCGGGACCGCGCGCCACCGGCGTTTCCGGATACGGATCGTCGGAGGCGAAGGTCGCGTCGTAGTGGCTGACGATTTTGTGGTCGCCGGCGTTGAGATTTTTCACATAGTCGTCACGGATGAAGCCGCGCGTTTGCGCCAGCGCGTCCGCCGATATTCCGGTCATGTCGGCGACGCGCGCATAAAAGGCTTTGGCGGCGTCACCCTGCAGCGGCGGCCCGGCGAGTGTCGTCAGATAATCGGTGAGCGCGAAATGCTCGGCCTGCGCCAGCGCGGCCTCGCTGAATTTGCCTTCGCGCTCGAGCTTGGCTGCGGCGAGCGAAGGCAGTTGCAGCGCCGCGCCGAGCGCAAAGCGGTCGCCGCCGAACACAAATGCGCCTTCAAGCAGCGGCGACAGCATCAGGATCCCGGAGGCCACGATGCCTTGATCGTTCTGCAAGACGCGCGCGACCTTGGCGGCGCGGAAGCCGCCATAGCTTTCACCGAGAATGAATTTCGGCGACGCCGCGCGGCCGTTCTTGGCGACGTAAAGCGCAATGACCTTGGCCATGGATTGCGCGTCTTCGTCGACGCCCCAAAACGCCTTGGCGCCGTCGGGCTTGGCGGCCCGGCTCCAGCCGGTGCCGACCGGATCGATCAGAACGAGATCGGTGAAAGCGAGCCAGGTATCGGGATTGTCGACGAGATGGACGTTCGAGCCGTCGTGGCCGTCCATGCCGAATTGCGCGACACGCGGTCCGACCAGGCCGAGATTGAGAAATGCCGACGCAGCTCCCGGGCCGCCGTTGAAGACAAAGGTGACGGGCCGCGCCGCCGGATTGTCCGATTTCCCGATGTAAGCGGTGTAAAAAATCGCGGCCGAGCGTTCGCCTGACTGATCGAACAGCGAGAACGTCCCGGCTGTCGCCGTATAGGCAAGCTTGCCGGACGGCAGATCCAGGCTGTGCTCGGTCACGGCATCCGCAGGCAGCAATGAGAGCACGCCTTGGCTGCCACTTTGGCCGCCCCCTTGGCCGCCTTGACCCTGTCCGCCGGCTTCCCGGGCGGGCCGGTCGCCATCGCCATGATGGTCGTGATGGTCCTGCGCCACGGCCGCGCCGGCAATAGCAGCGAACATCAACGCAACAACGAAACGGCGTAGATCAGGCATGGAAGTTTCCCGGAAGTTGACGGAGCGCGCGCTTATTCGAATTCAGGTCACTCAAGCTCGATGGCGCCTTCGATTTCGACCGCGAGACCAACACCGTCCACGGTCAGGATCACCTTGGCCGGCAAGGCCTCATTTCCCTTCAGCCGGCCGCTGGCGACGGCTGCGCGCAATGCTTGCTCGATCTCGCGCTGTGAGGTGATGCCGACCTTTTTGAGAAATTTGCGCAGGCTCACATTGAGTACATCTTCGTTCATGATCGCCTCGTGAAAGTGCCGGAAAGATGGCCGTTTCGGCCGCCATTGTAGCGGATCGGCGGGCGCGGAACGACCGGCCGAACCGGGCGCGGAGGCGGTGGACAAGGACGGCAAGATCGGGGAAGTTCTGGCCCCCAAACGGCGCCCAACAAGGCAATAACAAGCCCACTAAACAAGCCACGGGTCGGAGAACCAGCAATGCCTTTTCCCAGCGCGTCGAAAGCGCTCTCGCGATTCACGGTCCTCGATCTCACCCGCGTCCGCTCCGGCCCGACCTGCGTGCGCCAGCTGGCCGATTGGGGCGCCAACGTCATCAAGATCGAGACGCCGCCCGGCATGGGAGAACAGATGGGCGGCCCGCGCGAAGGACCGGATTTTCAGAATCTGCATCGCAACAAGCGCAGCATGACGCTTAATCTGAAGGCGCCGGAGGGGCTCGCTGCGCTCAAGCGCATGGTCAAAAAGGCCGACGTGGTGGTGGAGAATTTTCGCCCCGACGTGAAGAAGCGGCTCGGCATCGATTACAAGGCCTTGTCGAAGGTCAATCCGAAGATCGTCTATGCCAGTATTTCCGGCTTCGGCCAGGACGGCCCCTATGCCAATCGTCCGGGGTTCGACCAGATCGCGCAGGGCATGGGCGGTTTGATGTCGATCACCGGCCTGCCGGGACAAGGGCCGGTGCGTGTCGGCATTCCGGTCGCCGACCTGACCGCCGGACTATTCGCCTCGCTCGGCATTCTGGTCGCGTTGCTCGAACGCGAGAAATCCAAGAAGGGTCAGCACATCACGACGTCGCTGCTGCAGGCCCAGATCTTCATGCTCGATTTCCAGGCCGCGCGCTATCTGGTCGCGGGCGAAGTGGCCAAGCAGGCCGGCAACAATCATCCGACCAGCATTCCGACCGGCGTGTTCAAGACCAAAGACGGCCACATCAATATCGCCACCACCGGTGGGCGCATTTGGCTACGCTTCTGCGAGGCGGCCGAAGCGCCGCACCTGTTGAAAAACCCCGACTACGAAACCGCGGAATTACGCTCGAAGAACCGCGACGCGCTGAATGCCGAAATCGACGAATTGATGGTCGGCCGCACCAGCGCCGAATGGGTCGAGCGCTTCAACGAAGCCGGCGTGCCCTGCGGGCCGATCTATGCCATCGATCAGATGTTCGCCGATCCGCAGGTCAAGCATCTCGGCATCGCGCAGACCGTGACCAAGAAGGACAAGAGCAAAATGGTGCTCGTCGGCCAGCCGGTGACATTGTCGCGCACGCCGTCGCGGCTCGTGGCGCGGCCGCCGGAGCTCGGCGAACACACCAACGCGATCCTCAAGGAATTCGGCTTCGGCAAGCGCGATATCGCGATGCTGCATAAGGCCAAAGCGGTATAGCCTCGTTGTCGTCATGCCCGGCCATGACGGAATCAGGAGTAAGTGATGTCAGAGACCGACAAGATGCTGTCGCGCAAGGAAAGCGGCGTCGGCTACGTCACCTTCAACAATCCGGAACGGCACAATGCGGTGTCGCTGGACATGTGGGCGGCGACCAAAGCCATTCTCGACGGTTTCGCCGCCGATAACGACGTTCGTGTCGTCGTGCTCTCAGGCGCCGGCGGCAAGGCCTTCGTATCCGGCGCCGACATTTCGAAGTTCGAGAGCGAACGCGCCACGCTCGAAGCCGTGCGCGCCTACAATGTGAAGTCCGACGGCGCCTATACCAGCATCGCCGAATTTCCCAAGCCGACCATCGCCATGATCCGCGGCTACTGCATCGGCGGCGGGCTCGGGCTCGCCACTTGCTGCGATCTGCGCATCGCTTCCGACAATTCGCGCTTCGCCGTGCCGGCGGCGAAACTCGGCCTGGGCTACGGCTATAACGGGCTCAAGCGGCTGGTCGACATTGTCGGCCCGGCCTTCGCCAAGGAGATTTTCTATACCGCGCGCCAGTTCGACGCGCAGGAAGCGGTGGCGATGGGGCTGGTCAACCGCGTGGTGCCGTCTGCGGAGCTTGAGACTTACGTCAAGGGTGTCACCGACATGATCTGCGCCAATGCGCCGCTCACCATCAAGGCGGTGAAGGTTACGGTCGGCGAAGTTCTCAAAGAGGATTCCAAGCGCAATCTCGCGCGCTCGAGCGAGCTCGTGGAGCAATGCTTCGCCAGCCGCGACTACACCGAGGGCCGCACCGCCTTCATGGAAAAGCGCAAGCCCGTCTTCACCGGGACCTGATCGCGCCGTCTGAAAGTTTTCTTGATCTTGGATGCCGCTGCCCACTCCTGCCCACCTCAAGTTGGGCCGAATGCGGCAGCTCGCAAATTTGCGCCGACACGTCTTATCAATGTCGGGGGCGGCTTGCTAAGCTAGCACCCTCAAAGCCGGCGAGCGGAGCAACGACTCGCGGCACTTTGCGGGAGGCGACCAAAGATGTTTCGAGGCACCAAGGACATTAAGTTACCGACGACCATCACCGGCTCGCTGCCGCGGCCGAGCTGGTACACCGAAAATCTCGGCAGGCGTCATTTTCTCGAAGCGATGGTCGGCCGCCAGTTCCGCGAGCAATACGAAGACGCGCTGACCTGTTACCTGCGCGATCAGGAACTCGCCGGGCTCGACATCGTCACCGACGGCGATTGCCGTTTCGACGACGATGTCGGCGGCCAAAGCTGGACCGCGTACCCGCCGAACCACATGTCCGGCCTCGACATCGATCATCCGGTGGCGACGCCCGCCGGCCGCGGCGGCATCTGGTTTCCGCGCGGCCATATTCTGCACGACTATCTGGAATTGCGCGTCATGCCGGTCATCACCGGACCGATCGGACGCGGCAATCTGCAATATACTGCGATGTGGAAAGCGGCGCAGCGCTTCACCACGAAGCCGGTCAAGTTCGGCGCGGTGTCGGCCGAAATCGTCGCCTTTGCGCTGCAAGACCGGCACCACAAGAGCGTGCCCGACCGCATGTTCGCCATCGCCGACGCCTTCAACGAGGAATATCACGAGCTCGCCGATGCCGGCTGTCCGGTGATCCAGATCGAGGAGCCGCAGATCCACCTGATCGCGGTGCGCAAGATCGTCGACAAAGTGATCAATCCGGAACTGATGGTGGAAGTCTTCAATCGCACCGTGAAGGGGCTGCGCGCCAAGACCGAGGTGTGGGCGCATTCGTGCTGGGGCAACCCGTCGCAGCAGCGCATGTTCGCGCAGGTGCAGAGCTACAAGCCGGCGCTCGAGACCTACAATACGGTGGACGCCGACGTGATCACGTTCGAGTTGTCGAGCTCGGGCGGCATCGATCTCGAGGCGATCGGCAAGACCATCACCGAGAAGAAAATCGCCATCGGCGTCATCGACCATCACACGCTGCAGGTGGAAAGCCCGGACGAGGTCGCCGAGAAAATCCGCGCCGCGCTCAAATTCATTCCGCCGGAACGGCTCGTCATTTCGACCGATTGCGGCATGGGGCGCGAGGGCATGAGCCGGCGCCACGCTTATTATAAGATCGTGTCGCTCGTGCTCGGCACCAATATCGTGCGCAAGGAGCACGGCTTCCCGCTGGCCGAATGCCTCGCCGCCGACGAGCGCTATTCGCTCGTGGTGCCGACCAAATAAGACAGAGACCAAACAAAACGAATAATCGGGCTTTCCGATTGTTCTTCAACCAACGCCAATCGTAATGGCGAGAGCTGGGAGGAAATGATGACACAAGCACAAACGCAGTCGAAACTTGCCGAGCCGAAACTGGTCTTGCCGTTCCTGGAACGGTTCTATGACTTGGCGATCCCGCTGTCGTGGCTGATCGTCCGCATCGCCGTCGGCTGGAATCTCTTGGTGCACGGCTGGGGCAAGATCATGATCGGGGCCACCGACGCCTTCCTCAAAGGCTTTGCCGATCTCGGCTTCACGCCGCCGGCCTTCTGGTTCTGGTCCTCGACCGCAATCGAGACGCTGGCCGGCATCTCGCTCATTCTCGGCCTGTTCACCCGGTTCTTTGCCGCGGCGGCTGCGATCGAGCTGTTGGTCATCACGCTGCTCTATTGGGGCAACGGCTTCGGCTGGATGCACCGCGGCTACGAATACACGCTGCTGTGGGGCCTGGTGTGCTTCGCCATCGCGCTGCGCGGCGGCGGGCCGTTTTCGCTCGACCGCAAGCTCGGCCGGGAGCTCTAAGCCGCCATATCAGTGCTTGTTTACCCGGCGCGACGCCGCTACATACTGCGCCGCAACGCTCAAGCCTGTGCTTTTGCGCCTCCGGAGAGGTGGCTGAGTGGTTGAAAGCACCGCACTCGAAATGCGGCATACGGGCAACCGTATCGGGGGTCGAATCCCTTCCTCTCTCGCCAACCACAAGCCATGCGCCGAGGCGGGTGCATGGGTTGTGGTTGGTGCGAGGTGGGGGAGTAGCGAACTCCGCGATTTCTCCCGGTCCCCGCATTGTCTTCGACAAAGCGAAGGAGGCGAAAAGAAACGCGCTCGCTCTGCGATGCTTCCGATTCCAGAATCGTTCCGCTCTCGGCCGAGCCGGCGCGGCGGCGCTTCCTGCGATAAATCGAAGCGATTTCCCCCCGTGCGGCTAAGGGATCGCATAGCCCTCTCGCGCGTTATTACGCGGCATGGAGGGTTTATCTCGTGGTTACGCAATGAACGGATCAGGGCCGGACCCTGTCCGCGAATACGGTCAGGCGTCGATATTGCGGTACGCGGCCGGCGTTCTCACTACTGGCGTCACACTTTTCGCCACCGCTCTGCCGGCGTCCGCCGCCTCGCCGGGCGGGTCCGCGGCAAGTTCCGAGACCCTATTCGTCGTCGAGATCGGGGTCTTGCTCCTCGTCGGCCGGCTCATGGGCGAAGCGGCGCAGCGGATCGGCCAGCCGCCGGTCATGGGTCAGCTTATCGGCGGCCTGCTGCTCGGGCCGTCGGTGTTCGGCGTGATCTGGCCCGAGGCCCAGCACCTTTGTTTCCGGATTCCGGCGCGCAGCAGAGCATGATCGATGCCATCTCGCAGCTCGGCATATTGATGCTGCTGCTGCTGACCGGCATGGAGACCGATCTGCAACTGGTGCGGCGCGTCGGGCGCGCGGCGGTGACGGTCGCCTTGGCCGGCGTCGCGCTGCCATTTGCCTGCGGCTTTGCGCTCGGCGAGTTGCTGCCGGATAGTCTCTTGCCGAAACCGGATGCCCGCCTTGTCACCGCGATATTTCTCGGCACGGCGCTATCGATCTCGTCGGTGAAGATCGTCGCCATGGTCGTGCGCGAGATGAATTTCATGCGCCGCGATCTCGGCCAGATCATCGTCGCGTCGGCCATTCTCGAAGACACGATCGGCTGGGTCATCATCGCGGTCGCATTCGGCCTGGCGTCGGCGGGGGCGGTCGATTTCTGGTCGCTCGGCCGCGCCGTCATCGGCACCGCGTTGTTCATGATCGCGAGCTTCACGGTCGGCCGGCACGTCGTTTCGAGCTTGATCCGCTGGGCCAACGACAATTTCCAGAGCGAATTTCCGGTGGTCACCGCCACTCTTGGTCATCATGTGCGCGATGGCGCTGACCACGCAATTGCTCGGCGTCAATACCGTGCT
The DNA here is from genome assembly GCA_963761595.1 of uncultured Alphaproteobacteria bacterium. Classification (GTDB taxonomy): domain Bacteria; phylum Pseudomonadota; class Alphaproteobacteria; order Rhizobiales; family Xanthobacteraceae; genus BOG-931. Next base: position 179,684 of record CAVXHE010000014.1, on the reverse strand, counting down.
CGGCGCCTTCGTCGCCGGCATCCTGGTCGGCGAATCGCCGATCCTCACCCGCCACATCGACGAACAGCTCCGCGGCCTCATCGTTGCGCTGTTCATGCCGGTATTCTTCGCGCTCGCCGGGCTGCACGCCGACATCACCATTTTGCGCAATCCCGCATCTGGCGCTGCTCGCCTTCGGTCTCATCGTCATTGCCAGTATCGGAAAATTCTCCGGCGCCTTCATCGGCGGCAAGCTCGGCGGCCTGACGCGCGCGGAATCGCTGGCGCTCGGCTGCGCCATGAACGCGCGCGGCTCGACCGAAGTCATCGTCGCCTCGATCGGCCTGTCCATGGGCGTGCTCAGTCAGAATCTGTTCACGCTCATCGTCACCATGGCGGTCGTCACCACCATGGCGATGCCGACGATGCTGCGCTGGGCGCTCAACCGGCTGCCGCTGCGCAAGAAGGAGCGGGTGCGGCTCGAGCGCGAGGAGCTCGACGCCAGGGGCTTTGTGACCAATCTCGAACGCCTGCTCCTTGCCGCCGACGACAGCGCCAATGGCAAACTCGCGGCGCGGCTGATCGGCGTGATCGCCGGCTCCGGCGACAAGCCGACCACGATCCTCGATCTCACCGCCAAGGCCAAAGATGGCAACGCGCCGTGGCAAAAGCCGAAGGCAGGAAAAAGTCGGAAGCAAGAAGCGGAGTCAGGTTCGGCGAACGGCGAGCTCTCCGCGCACGAGGTCAAGACCGCAGCTGCTGCCGCGACGACGCTCGAAGCTCATCCGGACGAGGAGAAATCCGGCAACGTCGATGTCATGACCCGGCGGGACAAGACGATCACGCCTGAGACGGTCGCCGACGAAGCGCGCAAAGGTTACGACTTCATGGTCGTGGGCATCGCCAAGACCCACGATCCGAACGGCGGATTCAGCAAGGACATATCGCTCATCACCAAGGGTTTCGAAGGGCCGCTGGCGATCGTCGATTCGCATCGCTCGCGCACCGACCAGTCCGCCGAGCGCTACGACAGAATTCTCATCCCGGTGAACGGCAGGAAGTGTCGCGGCGGGCGGTCGAGGTCGGGCTCACGCTGGCGCGCGCCAACGACGCGCAAGTCACGGCGCTTTATGTCACGCGCGCCGACGCCGATGGCAGCGCCGCAAGCGCGCCCAAGCGACCCGGCGCAACGAGCTCGCGGTGCTCAAGGATATCAGCGCCTTGGCGGACCGCTACGAGGTACGCGTGCGCTCGCACGACGCGCGCCAACATGGCGCCCGACGAGGCGATTTTGCGCGAAGTCAAACGCGGCTATGATCTCATCGTACTTGGCGTGAGCCGGCGGCCCGGCGATACGCTGTTCTTCGGCAATACCGCGGCCGCGGTGCTCGATCGTTCGCAGACGTCGAATCTCTTCGTTGCCAGCTGACGGAATGGACATGCAAACCCGCAACGGCGATACGTCGATCATTCCTCTTCTTGCTCAGTCCGCTTTCGAGCCGGAAACGATCGAGACTTTGGTTTCGGTGTTCGAAAACGCCTGGCAGAAAGTCGAGCAGTCGGGCAGCAAGCTCGCCTCGCCGCGCTATAAGCGCGCGGCGCAGGAAATCATCGCCAAGCGGATTATCGAGATGGCGCAACGCGGCAAGCGCAATCCGGCGGAGCTCGCCGACGATGCGGTCGCTTATTTGGAGCGCTCTTACGCCTAAGGCGCTACGCGGAGGGTCAGTCGGCGTAGCCAAGAAGCGCGACTCAAAATCCGAGGCAAGACGAGCCGGCTGCGTTCCTGCTGGACCATCTGACGCCATTGCGCCCGCGAAATTTTCGATTTCTGGCGAGCGTCGATTGCGGCAAGTTTTTGCGATGCTGCGCCCGGCAAAGGCCCAGCTGCCGGTGTCGCTGCAGCCTGCGGCGCCGCATCACGTTTTTGTGTAGCACTCACAGCGTAGTTAACAGCGAGCTTATCAGATTGCCCGCTTTTCACGGCGGGGTTTTTTGCTTCGGCAAGCGTCGCCGTCTTTACCGGTGTGGCGCTGACTATCGCCGCATTACGCTGCGGAATTGCAGGCTGATTGGGCGTCGAAAACACAACAACAAACGACACAGCGAACGCACCGACAATGCCGGCGACGCAGCGCGAGGTAGGCGAGTATGGGAGCCAAAATATCCATCTGAACAAACCAACGCTGACCACCCGCCCGCTTTACAATGCGTCATCACAGAATTTCGTTCCTAAAAGGGCACGAAACCGCGGGTATCGGTTTGTCGCTTGGTCACCATGTCCAGGTTCAAAGATGGCGGGATAGTGTCACGATCGCGGTCGCGATTTCGGATACTCCGGCACGTCGCTGCCCGGGTATAGCCGGTCCGAAGGACGGCTATGCCCGGCCATGACGTCGTCAGTTGTTCGTCAGCGAGCTACGCTTGGCGTCTCACATCTGCGAGATGAACTTGGTGTTGAAATAGGCCTGCAGCCCTTCGAGGCCGCCTTCGCTGCCGTAGCCGGATTCCTTGATGCCGCCGAACGGCGTCTCGGGTGTCGAGATGGCGATCGAGTTCACGCCGACCATGCCCGATTGCAGCGCGTCGCCGATCAGCGTCGCGGTCTGCGCCGAACTGGTGAAGGCGTAAGACGCAAGTCCATAGGGCAGCGCGTTGGCGCGCTCGACGACTTCGTCGAAGGTTTTGAATCTGACCACCGGCGCCACCGGACCGAACGGCTCTTCGGTCATGATTTTGGCATCGTCGGGCACGTCGGTGATCGACGGTCGGCTCGAAGAAATAGCCCTGATTGCCGCGGCGATTGCCGCCGGTGACGATCTTGCCGCCGCGTTCCTTGGCGTCGTTGACGAAGCGCTCCATGGTGTCGATGCGCCGCGCATTCGCCATCGGCCCCATGGTGATGCCTTTTTCCATGCCGTCGCCGACTTTGATCGCCTTGGCATATTCGGTGAAGCGCGTCAGGAAGCGGTCGTAGACCGGCTCCTGCACATAGAACCGCGTCGGCGAAATGCAGACCTGGCCGGCATTGCGGTATTTGAACGCGGCGATCGTTTCCGCCGACTTCTCCGGATCGGCGTCGGCGAACACCACGACCGGCGAGTGGCCGCCGAGCTCCATGGTCGCCCGCTTCATGCCTTTGGCGGCGAGCTGGGCGAGGTGCTTGCCCACCGGGATCGAGCCGGTGAAGGAAATCTTGCGCACATCGTCCTTGGCGATGAGATGCTCGGAAATCTCCGACGGCACCCCGAACACGAGATTGAGCACGCCGGCGGGAACGCCGGCATCGGCAAAGCAGCGCACCATTTCGACGCAGGCGCCGGGCGTTTCTTCCGAGGCTTTGAGGATGAGCGAGCATCCGGCGGCGAGCGCGCCGCCGATTTTGCGCGCCGGCGTCAGCGTCGGGAAATTCCACGGCGTGAACGCGGCGACGACGCCGACCGGCTCCTGCAGCACGATCTGCCGCAGGCCTTTGCCGCGGCCGGGCACGACACGGCCGTAAGCGCGGCGGCCTTCCTCGGCATACCAGTCGATGATGTCCGCCGACGTGATGACCTCGCCGCGCGCTTCGGGATAGACCTTGCCCTGTTCCGCAACCAGGACTTTCGCGATCGCGTCGTGCCGCTCGCGGATCAGGTCGGCGGCCTTGCGCATGATCTTTGAGCGGTCATAGGCGGACGTGGCGCGCCAGACGACGAAACCTTTCTTGGCGGCTTCGAGCGCCTGGTCGAGATCGGCCGGGCTCGCATGCGGCAACCGGGCGAGCGGCTTTTCGGTCGCCGGATTGATCACATCCTCGCCGCGGCCGTTGCCGCCGGTCCATTTGCCGTCGATGAAAAGCTCGAGATTGGCGTAACTGGTACTCATGCTGGCGTGTCCTCGCTGGGGTTTGGGGGTCTCGGTTCTTGGCGGTTGGATTAGCAGGTTTTGCCCCGCCGTTCATCCCCGGTCGGGCACGCGATGACGCACAAAAAGAAAGAGGCCCTGGCCTGCGCCAGGGCCTCTCAACAGTCGGGGCAGAGCCGGGAAGCCGCCCCAACCGCAGACCAAATGCTACTGAATCGTCTCGCCGTGCAGCGCGAGATCGAGGCCGTCGCGCTCGACTTCCTCGGCAGACGCGCAAACCGATCACCAGATCGACTACCTTCAGGATGATCAGCGTCACGACCACGTCGTAAGCGAAGACGATGCCGACGCCGATGCATTGATTGACGACCTGGCCCCAATTGCCCTCGATAGCGCCGGAGGTTCCGCCGTATTCGTTGATGGCGAATACGCCGGTGAGGATCGCGCCAGCGGCGCCGCCGATGCCGTGCACGCCGAAACGTGTCGAGCGCGTCATCGTAGCCGAAGGTGTGCTTGAGACCGGTGCAGCCCCAGTAGCAGACGATGCCGGCGGCGATGCCGATGGCGAACGAGCCCATCGGGCCGACGAAGCCCGAGGCCGGCGTGATCGCGACCAGGCCGGCGACCGCGCCGGAGCAGATGCCGAGAACGGTCGGCTTGCCGCGCATCATCCATTCGATGATCATCCAGGTGAAGCCGGCGGTCGCCGTCGCGGTGTGCGTGACCAGCATGGCCATGCCGGCCTGCATGCCGGCGCTGACCGCCGAACCGGCATTGAAGCCGAACCAGCCGACCCACAACAGCGAGGCGCCGATCATGGTCAGCACCACATTGTGGGGCGGGCCGGTTTCCTTGCGCTTGCCGAGCATCAGTGCGGCCATCAGGCCGGCGGTGCCGGAATTGACGTGCACCACCGTGCCGCCGGCGAAATCAAGCACCTTGACCCAGGCATTGCTGTTGCCGGAGTTGAGGAAACCGTCGGGTCCCCACACCCAATGCGCGATCGGCGAATAGACGAAGATCGCCCACAGCCCGATGAACCACAGCATCGCCGAGAACTTCATGCGCTCGGCGAAGGAGCCCGCGATCAGCGCTGCGGTGATGATCGCGAAGGTCAGCTGGAACATCGAGTAGACGGATTCAGGAATGGTCGGCGCCAGCGAATTGGGATTGCCGATGCCGTTCGTGATGTCGCTCAATATGCCTTGCAGGCCGGCGCGGTCGAAGCCGCCGATGAACGGCGAGCCGGCGCGAAACGCGATGCTGTAAGTGAAGAGCAGCCAGAGAATACTGATCAGGCAAGTGATGGCGAAGCTCGTCATCACCGTGTCGCCGACGTTCTTCTTGCGCACCATGCCGCCATAGAACAGCGCGAGGCCCGGAATGGTCATCATCAGCACGATGGCCATCGAGGTCAGCATCCAGGCGGTGTCGCCGGAATTCGGCGTGCACTTTTCGAGAACAGTGGCGCTGCAGGCTGGCGGCGACGGCGCCGCTGCCGGCGCTGCGGTGTCGGCCGGCGCCGCGGGTGCTGCGCTCGGCGTCTGCGCGTAGGACGATTGAGCGGTCGGCAGGCTGAACATGATCCCAAGCAGGATCGCGCCTGCGACGGCAATCAGTCCCGCACGGGAGAACTTCTTCAACGACATCTGTCTCACTCCTGTCCCTTGTGCTGTTCTTGGCTACGTTTTCTTGGCTGCTGTTTCGGGCTGCGTTTCTTAAAGCGCTGCGGCGTCGGTTTCGCCGGTACGGATGCGCACCGCGTGGTCGAGACCGAAGACGAAGATCTTGCCGTCGCCGATTTGTCCGGTTTTCGCCGCGGCGCTGATGGTGTCGATGACCCGGTCCACTTGATCGGACGGAACAGCGATTTCGATTTTGATCTTGGGCAGGAAGCTCACGGCGTATTCGGCGCCGCGATAGATTTCCGTGTGGCCCTTTTGACGGCCGTAGCCCTTCACCTCGGTAACCGTCAGTCCCTGAACGCCGATCTTGGTCAGAGCGTCGCGGACCTCGTCGAGCTTGAATGGCTTGATAATGGCCATGACGATTTTCATTGATTTGTTCTCCCCGTCGCCCGGTCGAACTGCCGATCGGGCGGACACAACTGAGCGACGACCGCGGTGGAATGTGCCCCCCGCCGCGGCGCCGCCGCGCGTTTGGTAATCAAGGGCCGTGCCAAGTGAACGACAGGCCCGAAAATTGACGGTGGAACGGGCCTAAGCACCGCTGGTAAGCCGGTGTGACCGGGACCCTTCTCGGTTCCGGATACGCCAATGCCGAGGATTCCCATGCGAGCCGCCCAATTGCCGGACCGGCTGCATAATAATTAGGCGTAAGATTGCCGCATCATAATAATTGGACAGGCGAATAAGGCAGCCGCCTAAAAAATCGCCTAGAGCACGATCCGGGGTGGGAACCGGTTTTTCGAAAAGATCATGCTCCATCTAGAGCGCGTCGGCGTCGGTCTCGCCGGTGCGGATACGCACGGCCTGGTCGATCGGCGTGACGAAGATTTTGCCGTCGCCGATTTTGCCGGTTCTAGCCGCGGCACCCATGACCGTAACCACCTGATCGATCTGGTCCGCCGGAACCGCGACTTCGATGCGGACTTTAGGCAGGAAATTCACGGCATATTCGGCGCCGCGATAGATCTCGGTATGGCCCTTCTGCCGGCCATAGCCCTTCACCTCGGTGATGGTCATGCCGTGAATGCCGATCTTGAGGAGGGCGTCGCGGACTTCCTCGAGTTTGAACGGCTTGATGATGGCTGTGACGAGCTTCATAGGATCTTCCGGCTGGGAGAAGGCAGGGCTGCACAGCTTAGCGGCATTACCGCCAAGATTTAAGCCATCCGACGAATTTAAGTCACTGGCGGCGGCGTCTGTTCCGCCGGCGCTGGCGTGGCGGCCGCTGAGTTGCGCTATTGCGGCTTCTTGGTCCGCAGCCGCAGCAGCCCTTCCTGCGCGACCGAGGCGACCAGCGTGCCGTCGGCCGCGAAAATGAGGCCGCGGGAAAAGCCGCGCGAGCCGCCGAGGTTCGGGCTGTCCTGCGCGTAGAGCAGCCACTCGTCGGCGCGAAACGGCCGGTGAAACCACAGCGCGTGATCGAGGCTCGCCGCCATGATGTCGTCGCTGAACACCGTGCGCTGGTGCGGGATCAGCGCGGAATCAAGCAGCGTCATGTCGGACGCATAAGCCAGCACGCATTGATGGATCGCCGGCTCGTCCGGCAGCCGGCCGGTGGCGCGAATCCAGACATTGAAGCGGCCGTCCTTGGAGGCTTCGCCGAGATAGCGGCCGTATTCGACCAGCCGAAGCTCGATCGGCCGCTCGCGTTCGTAATAGCGCCGCACCGGCTCGGGCATCAGCGGCAAGATGTTCTTTCTCATCTCGGCGTCGGTCGGCAGCGAATCCGGCTTCGGCACGTCCGGCATCTTGAAACTGATGCGACAGGCCTTCTTCGATGGTTTGAAACGACGCCGACATCGAGAAGATCGCGTGGCCGTGCTGGATCGCGACCACGCGCCGCGTGCGTAAAGCTCTTGCCGTCGCGGATGCGGTCGACCTCGTAGATGATCGGCACTTTGGGATCGCCGCCGAGCAGGAAATAGGCGTGCAGCGAATGCGGCGGCCGCGTTCCCACGTCATCGACGGTGCGGCAGGCGGCGACCAGCGCCTGGCCGATGACCTGGCCGCCGAATACGCGCTGCCAGCTCGATTGCGGCGAGCGGCCGCGAAACAGATTCAATTCGAGCGGTTCGAGATCGAGAGTATCGATCAGTTCCTGGACGGCGGAGGCCATATGCTCGTCCCTCGCGCCGGCATGACCGGCCGCTTACATCTTTGCATACGGGATCGCGGACGGGGTCAAGTCCGGCCAAGATCGGGAAGGATTGTGGGCGGGGTTACTGTCGATCTGCCGCCGTGCTAGGGTGACGGGGTCATGACCGGGAACAGGACAGATGTGCTGATCGCGGGCGGAGGCTTTGCCGGCCTGACGCTCGCCATTGCCTTGCGCAAGGCGCTAGGGCCCGTCATTTACGGTGACGGTGGCCGATCCGGCGCTGGTGGCGAATTACGCCAAAGACGAGCGCGCTTCGGCCATCGTGGCGGGCGCGCGGCGGCTCTACGCGGCGATCGGCGTTTGGGACGATGTCGCCGAACAGGCGCAGCCGATCCTCGACATGGTGGTGACCGACAGCAAGCTCGGCGACGCGGTGCGGCCGGTATTTCTCGCCTTCTCCGGCGACGTCGAACCGGGCGAGCCTTTCGCCCACATGATCGAGAACCGCTATCTCGTCGAGGTGCTGGCCGAGAAGGCCAAAGCCGACGGCATCGATTTGCAATCGTCAGCGCGTCCGGAAAGTCAGCGCTGACAGCGAGGGGCGCGACGGCGGAGCTTGCCGACGGCACCGCCGTTGCGCGCGCGCCTCGTCGTCGCCGCCGACGGCGCGCGTTCGGCCATTCGGCAAAACGCCGGCATTGCCACGCATGGCTGGAATTACGGCCAGTCGGCGATCGTCATCAATGTCGGCCACGAGCGCGACCACCAAGGGCGCGCCGAGGAGCATTTTCTGCCGGCGGGGCCGTTCGCGATCCTGCCGCTCAAGGGTAGGCGCTCGTCGATCGTGTGGACCGAAACGACGCAAGACGCCGAACGCATCGTTGCGTTACCCGACGATGCTTTCCATGCCGAGCTCGAGCAGCGCTTCAAGCTTGCAGCTCGGCGAGATCAGTGTGCTCGGCGCGCGTCGGGTTCATCCGCTCGGGTTTTTCGTCGCGCGCTCCTTCATCGCCGAGCGCATCGCACTGGTCGGCGACGCCGCGCACGTCATTCATCCGATCGCCGGGCAGGGATTGAATATGGGATTAAAGGACGTCGCCGCGCTCGCCGAAGTCATCGTCGACGCCGCGCGCCTCGGTCTCGATCCGGGCACGGCGAACGTGCTCGAGCGCTATCAGCGCTGGCGGCGCTTCGATACGATGGCCATGGGCTTCGCCACCGATGGGCTCAACCGGCTGTTCTCCAACCGCTCCGACGTGCTGCGCCTCGCCCGCGATGTCGGGCTGGGGCTCGTCGAGCGCATCCCCAATCTCAAGCGGCTCTTGATCCGCGAAGCGGCGGGGCTGGTCGGTGAAGTTCCCAAATTGCTGCGCGGCGAAATGTTATAGTCCCTGCGGTCCTTCCGTTGCGTGAATCAAAGACTTCTTGAAATAAGCTCATGGCGTTCAATCATATCGCGGTCATCGGTGCCGGGGCCTGGGGTACCGCACTGGCGCTGACCTGCGCGCGGGCCGGGCGCAAGGTCACGCTGTGGGAGCACGACGCGAAGAATGCCGCGCAGCTCGCCAACTAAGCGCGAGAGCCTCTATCTGCCGGGCGTGCGTTTCGATGAGGGCGTCGCCGTCGTCGCGCGATCTCGCGCGAAGCCGCGCGCGCCGACGCGCTGCTCCTCGTCGTGCCGGCGCAATATGTGCGCTCCGTCGCGTCGGCGCTCAAGCCGCTGCTGTCGCCGCGCAACGCCCTTGATCGTCTGCGCCAAGGGCATCGAGCGCGGCAGCAAGAAATTCATGAGCGAGGTGATCGCCGAATGCGCGCCGGATGCGGTGCCGGCGATTTTGTCCGGGCCGAGCTTTGCCGCGCGATGTGGCGCGCGGTCTGCCGACCGCGGTCACTCTGGCTGCGAATGACGGCAAGCTTGCCGGCGAGCTGGCGCAAGCAGTGAGCTCGGCGACGCTTCCGGCCCTATCATTCGAGCGATGTGCGCGGCGTAGAGATCGGCGGCGCGGCGAAGAACGTGCTCGCCATCGCCGCCGGCATCGTTTCCGGCCGCGGCCTCGGCTATAGCGCCACCGCGGCGCTGACGACGCGCGGCTTCGCCGAGCTCGTCCGTTTCGGGCGGGCCTATGGCGGAAGACCGGAGACAATGATGGGTTTGTCGGGGCTCGGCGATTTGATCCTGACCTGCACCAGCCCGCAGTCGCGCAATTTCACCTTCGGCGTCAATCTCGGCCAGGGCAAAAAACCCGACGAGATTCATCGCACCACCGGCCTCGCCGAAGGCACGTTCACCGCGCCGGTGCTTCTTGAAATGGCCCGCGATCGTGCGGTCGATATGCCGATCTCGGCCGCGGTCGCGGCCGTCATCGCCGAGAAAATGAGTGTGGACGCCGCCATCGAGTCGCTCTTGGCGCGGCCGTTGAAGGCGGAAGAATAGTCGGAGGAAGGATCATGGCGCACTGGTTGTTGAAGACAGAGCCCGAGGAGTTTTCCTGGGATGCCCAGGTCAAGCGCGGCGCGAAGGGTGAGACGTGGAGCGGCGTCCGCAATTTCACCGCGCGGAAGCATCTCAAGGAAATGAAAAAGGGCGATAAGTTCTTCTTCTATCATACCGGCGACGAGAAGCAGGTCGTCGGCATCGGCGAGGTGATCCGCGAAGCCTATCCCGACCCGACGGCCAAGGCGGGCGAGCCCTGGGTCGCGGTGACGACCCAAGCACGTCGAGCCGCTGCCGAAGCCGGTGACGCTCGCCGCGGTCAAGGCGGAAGCGAAACTCAAAGACATGGCGCTGGTCAAATACGGCCGCCTGTCGGTTCAGCCGGTGACCGCCGAGGAGTGGAAGATCGTTTGCAAGATGGGCGGCGTGAAGGCTGTAGCGAGGTCGCGAGCTCCCGTGTCGCAGCGAATTGCCGCGATGCGACAAACGGATAACGCCTCCGACCTTGTCGTTCATCAGGCTGCCGTCGCATAATGGGACTTTAGGAAACGCTTCCGATCAATTGCCGGCCGCAGCGGCCATGGACTGTGTCGGTTCGGCTGTGTCGGTCATGTTCGCGTGGAGGGATAGAAAATGTCGGACAAGATTTACGAAGTGCCCGCCGAGTGGGCGAAACGCGCGCTTCATCAACGATGCCGAATATAAGAAAATGTATGCGCAGTCGCTCGCCGATCCCAATGGCTTTTGGGGCGAGCAGGCCAAGCGCCTGCATTGGATGAAGCACTTCACCAAGGTCAAGAACACGTCCTTCGCCCGCGACAATGTCTCGATCAAATGGTTCGAGGATGGCGCGACCAACGTCGCCTATAATTGCATCGACCGTCACCTGCACAGCCGCGGCCATCAGACCGCGATCATCTGGGAAGGCGACGATCCGAAAGATTCAAAGCACATCACCTACAAGGAGCTGCACGACGAGGTCTGCCGTTTCGCCAACATCCTGCGCAACCGCAACGTCAAGAAGGGCGACCGCGTCACCATCTATATGCCGATGATTCCGGAAGCGGCTTACGCCATGCTCGCCTGCGCGCGCATCGGCGCCATTCATTCCGTGGTGTTCGGCGGCTTCTCGCCGGATTCGCTCGCCGGCCGCATCGAGGATTGCAAGTCGAACATCGTCATCACCGCCGACGAAGGCTTGCGCGGCGGCCGCAAAGTGCCGCTGAAGGCCAACACCGATGCGGCGATCGCCAAAGTCGGCGGCGTCGATTTCGTCATCGTTGTCAAGCGCACCGGCGCGCCGGTCGACATGGATCCGGTGCGCGACGTTTGGTACCACGAGGCCAAGGACGTGGTGACGGCGGACTGTCCCTGCGCGGAAATGAACGCCGAGGATCCGCTGTTCATCCTTTATACGTCGGGCTCGACCGGCAAGCCGAAAGGCGTGCTGCACACGACGGCGGGTTATCTGCTCTACACGGCGATGACGCATCAATACGTCTTCGATTATCACGACGGCGACATCTATTGGTGCACGGCGGATGTCGGCTGGGTCACCGGCCACAGCTATATCGTCTATGGCCCGCTCGCCAACGGCGCGACGACGCTGATGTTCGAAGGCGTGCCGAACTATCCGACCAATTCGCGGTTCTGGGAGGTCATCGACAAGCACAAGGTCAACATCTTCTACACCGCGCCGACCGCGATCCGCGCGCTGATGCAGGCCGGCGACGCGCCGGTGAAGAAGACTTCGCGCGCCTCGCTGCGGCTGCTCGGCTCGGTCGGCGAGCCGATCAATCCCGAAGCCTGGGAATGGTATCACCGCGTCGTCGGCGACGGCCGCTGCCCGATCGTCGATACCTGGTGGCAGACCGAAACCGGCGGCATTCTGATCACGCCGTTGCCCGGCGCAACGCGGCTCAAGCCCGGCTCGGCGACGCGGCCGTTCTTCGGCATCATCCCGGAGATCGTCGACGCCGAGGGCAAAGTGCTGCAAGGCGCCGCCAGCGGCAATCTCTGTATTGCCGAATTCATGGCCGGGCCAGATGCGCACGGTCTATGGCGATCACCAGCGTTTCGTCGAAACCTATTTCAGCGCCTATCCCGGAAAGTATTTCACCGGCGACGGCTGCCGGCGCGACGAGGACGGCTATTACTGGATCACCGGCCGCGTCGACGACGTGATCAATGTCGCCGGCCACCGGCTCGGCACGGCGGAAGTGGAATCGGCGCTGGTCGCGCATCCGAAAGTGTCGGAGGCCGCGGTGGTCGGCTATCCGCACAACATCAAGGGCCAGGGCATCTATGCCTATGTCACGTTGATGGCCGGCGAAGCAGCCGACCGAGGACTTTGCGCAAGGAACTGGTGCAGTGGGTGCGCACGGAAATCTCGCCGATCGCCGCGCCCGATCTCCTCCAATTCGCGCCCGGCCTGCCGAAGACCCGCTCCGGCAAGATCATGCGCCGCATCTTGCGCAAGATCGCCGAGGACGAATTCGGCAATCTCGGCGACACCTCGACGCTGGCCGATCCCGCCGTGGTCGACGACCTGGTCAATAACCGGCAGAACAAGCGGAGCGCATAGAGGCGCGTGACGGTATGGACCAGACCGCCGGTCGCGGCCGGCGCGTAACTTCGGCGTTAATTCAAGGGTTTGGTCCGCTGTCGCCGTGCAGACCACACCTTGGAAAAAATTTGCGAAAACTTCACTCTGGCGGCGCCATACTGCTGAGGTCAGCCGCCGTTTCCGATTAGAATGTATTGCGGCTGGCAAGCCCGCCGGGGGCGGGATGGTTGTGGGGCATTTCCGCAGTAGGGAATTGAACATGCGAGGGAAAACTTTGATTCGCGGCCGCGCTCGCGGCCTTCGTCTCATTCGCTTTCGCGGCGGCGCCGGCGCAGGCTCATGGCGATCTCGTCTCGGTGCGAGAAGGCTATGTGCCGGGAACCATCGTCATCCGCACCAATGAGCGCGCGCTTTACTATTTCGTCGGCTCCGGGACAGGCGCTGCGCTATCCGGTCGGCGTCGGCCGGCTCGGCATGCAATGGTCCGGCACCGCCTATATCGACGGCAAATATATCCGGCCGGCCTGGTCGCCGCCGGATTCGATCCGCTCCGATTACCGCAAGCTGCCGCCGGTGGTTCCGGGCGGCTCGCCGCAAAATCCGATGGGGTCGCTGCGATGACGCTCTCCGGCGGCGGCCAATACGCCATCCACGGCACCAATAACGAAGGCTCGATCGGCCATTTCGTGTCGCATGGCTGCATCCGCATGCACAATGTGGATATCGAGGACCTGTACAGCCGCGTCATGCTCGGCACGCGGGTCGTGGTGATCCAGTAATCCGGTATTGGCGATCAGGGATCGGCTAGTCCGATCCCTGAGACCCGTTCCCTAGAAATCCGACGTCAAGCCGTTGATTTCCCAGTCGCCGTAGCGGGCCGGATCAAGGCCGCCGCGGCCGGCGACCTCCTTTGGGGCTTCGCTCTTTTCACGCTCGGCCTTTTCACGTTCCGCGGCGCGGCGCGCCGCGGCCTCGGCTAGCGCACGTTCGGCGGCCGGCGTCAGGGGCCGCTTTTCAGCCTCTTTATGGGTGCCCAGATGGGTGCCCGGGTTATCGGTACCCAGGTCGTCTGCGGGTGAGGGCGGGGTCTGCTCGGTTGGCATAGAGCCTGACTTGGCGTAGCCCAGCGCAGGATTTCAAGTCAGGAATTTCTTCGGCATGAACGGCGCGCCCAAGCCGAGTCAAGCCCGAGACCATGAGTTCGTCGGTTCACGCCGGCGATGTCCCGGGCTTTGCGGTCCGCCGCATCGCGGCCGACATTGTCGACGGCGTGCTGCGCCGCCGCCGCGCGCTTCGACGAATTCTTCGACAGCACAGCCGAACTTGCCACGCTCGAGGATCGCGATCGCGCGCTGGTCCGCGCGCTGGTCGCGGCGGTGCTGCGCCGGCTCGGCACGCTGCGGCACCTGCTCGGCGTCTTTCTCGACAGCGGCCTGCCGCCGCAAGCGCCGCGTGTCGAAAGCGCGCTGTTGATCGGCGCTGCGCAAATCCTTTTTCTCGATGTGCCGGATCATGCCGCGGTCGATCTCTCCGTCCGCCTGGCGCAGGCGGACCGTCACGCCGCGCGTTTCGCCGGACTGGTCAATGCCGTGTTGCGGCGGGTGACGCGTGAAGGCACCGCGCTCCTCGCCACGCTCGATGCGCCCATGCTCGATACGCCCGCTTGGCTGATGGCGCGTTGGACTGAGCGATATGGCGCGGCAACCGCGCATGCCATCGCGGCCGCCAACGGACAAGAACCGGCACTCGACCTCACGGTGAAAAGCGATCCGGAGTTTTGGGCCGAAAAGCTCCAAGGACGCGTATTGCCGACCGGAACTGTGCGTGCCGCCGTGCATGGCGCGATCACGGCATTGCCGGGGTTCTGCCGAAGGCGCCTGGTGGGTTCAGGATGCCGCCGCCGCGCTGCCGGCGCGCTTGCTCGGCGATATTCGCGGCCGCCGCGTCGCCGATCTCTGCGCCGCGCCCGGCGGCAAGACGGCGCAGCTTGCGGCCGCGGGCGCTCATGTCGTCGCGATCGATCGCGCCCCGGCGCGGCTTAAGCGCCTGCAAGACAATCTCGCGCGGCTGAAGCTTGAAGCCGAAACTGTCTGCGCCGATGTCGCCGAATGGAGCGCCGAGCCTTTCGACGCGGTTCTGCTCGACGCGCCGTGCTCGTCGACCGGAACGATCCGCCGCCATCCCGATGTGCCTTGGCTCAAGCGTGCCGAGGACATGACAGCGCTCGCCGGCGTTCAACGCCGCTTGATCGAGCGCGCACTGGCGCTGACCAAGCCCGGCGGCACGCTGATCTACTGCACCTGTTCGCTCGAAGCCGAGGAGAACGAGGTCGTGGTCGCCGAACTCCTCGCGCACGATCCGAGCGTGCAGCGGGCGCCCTTCACCGCGGCCTGAGCTTTTCGGGCACGACGAGTTCATCTCGGCGGATGGCGATCTGCGGACTTTGCCATGCCAGCTTCCCGACATTGATTCCCGATTTGCCGGGCTTGATGGCTTCTATGCGGCACGGCTGGTAAAACAGTAAGGAAATCAATCCTATTCGGCAGTTGGCCGTCGCGCCTTCATTTCGTTATGGTCGCCCGCGCGGGACTTTTTTCACATCCCCGCGCGCAAAGGGGGCAAACGGGTCGATGTCGCGCGTTGCAGTCGCGAACCATGCGAAGCTGTCCTGGCTCCTGATTCGCGGCGCCGTGCGCCGGATGACCGGTCGCGCCAACGGCCATCCGTTCGTGCGCTGGCCGCTGGTGCCGCTGCGCACCGACCGCCTGTTGATCGCGCCACCGGATTTGCGCACCGCCGACGCTACGCGCGCGAGCGAAATCTATTCCGGCCGTTTTGCCTTCGCCGGCAAGGTCGTGATCTGCGACGGCCGTTCGGTCTTCGAAATGGAGCCGCCGTCGGACGATTGGGCCGCAACCTTGCTGGGCTTCGGCTGGCTGCGCCATCTGCGCGCGGCGGAATCGGGCATCACGCGCGCCAATGCGCGCGCGCTGGTCGACGAATGGATCGCGCTGCAAGGCTCGTGGCATCCGATTGCCTGGCGTCCCGACGTGCTGTCACGCCGCATCATCTCCTGGCTCAGCCAATCCACGCTGGTCCTGCAAGACGCCGATGCGCGCTTTTATCGGCGCTTCCTGCGCAGCCTCATTCGCCAGGTGCGTTACCTTCGCCACACCGCGGGCGACGCGCGCCGTGGCGTCGATCGGCATGCAGGCTGTCGTCGCGCTGACTTATGCCGCGCTGTGCATCGCCGGCCAGGCGCGCCATATCAAAGCCTCAACCGAGCGGTTGAGCCACGAGATCGCACGGCAGATCCTGCCCGACGGCGGCCATGTCAGCCGCGATCCTGGCGCGATCATCGATATCCTGATCGAATTTTTGCCGCTGCGTCAGGCGTTCACGGCGCGCAACATCGCGCCGCCGCAGGCGCTTCTCAACGCCATCGACCGCATGATGCCGATGTTGCGCTTCTTCCGTCACTCGGAAGGCGGCTTCGCGCATTTCAACGGCATGGGAGCGACGCCGGGCGATCTCTTGTCGACGCTGCTTGCCTATGACGAAACGCACGGCACGCCGTTCTCGAACGCGCCGCATTCGGCTTATCAGCGGCTCGAGGCCGCAGGCGCCGTGCTGATCGTGGATACCGGGCGCGCGCCGCCCATCGAAATGAGTCTGGATGCGCATGCCGGCTGCTTGTCGTTTGAATTTTCCTCGCCGAAGCAGAGCCTCATCGTGGTCAATTGCGGCATGCCGGCGACGGGGCGCGAGAACTGGCGGCAGGTCGCGCGCGCCACGGCGGCGCATTCCGCGGTCACGTTCAACGATGCGTCTTCGGCCCGCTTTGTCGAAATGGCGACGTTCAAGCGCATGCTTGGCGGCTCGCCGATGCTGGGCGGCCCGCGCCATGTCGCGGTGACGCGCGAGGATCGGCCCGACGCCATCGTGCTGCGGGCGGCCCATGACGGCTATGCCGACCGCTTCGATATCGTGCATGAACGTGTGCTGATGCTGGCGTCCGACGGCACGCGGCTCGACGGCGAGGAAGTGTTTCTCGATGCCGATGGCAGCCCGCAAGTCCGCACCGAAGAAGACGCTTTCACGGTGCGCTTTCATCTGCATCCGACGGTGAAGGCGACGCGGCTCAGCGACGGCCACGGCGTCATGCTGATGATGCCGAACAAGGAGGTCTGGACCTTCAGCGCCCACGAGGATCAGGTGGAGCTCGAAGACAGCGTCTATCTCGCCAGCAGCGAAGGTCCGCGCCGGACGGCGCAGATCGTCATCCGCGGCCATGCGCGCACCGCCTCGCGCGTGCAGTGGAGCCTGCAGCAGGCGCCGGCGGGCGCGCTCACCAGCACCGGCACGGCACGCCGCGCGCGCGAAGAGGAACCAAGACTGCCGCTATGACTGACGATAACCTGGGAGCATCATGACTGAATCTCTTCGCCGCGCCCTGCGCGCCCTCATTTCCGTTTCCGACAAAACCGAACTGGTCGAATTCGCGCGCGCGCTTTCGGGCTTCGGCATCGAGCTCGTCTCGACCGGCGGCACGCGCAAAGCGCTCGCCGATGCCGGGCTCAAAGTGCTCGACGTCAGCGACTTGACCGGTTTCCCGGAAATGATGGACGGCCGCGTCAAGACGCTGCATCCGGCGGTGCATGGCGGCCTGCTCGCGATCCGCAACAACCCGCTGCACGTCGAAGCGATGCAGGCGCACCGGATTGCGCCGATCGATATTCTGGTGGTGAATCTCTATCCGTTCGAAGAAACCGTCGCGCGCAAGGCCGATTTCGAGATCTGCATCGAGAACATCGATATCGGCGGTCCGGCGATGATCCGCGCCGCCGCCAAGAACCATGACGATGTCGCAGTGGTGGTGGATGCCGGCGATTACGCGGCGCTGCTCGAGGAACTTGCGGCGCATAACGGCATGACCACGCTGGCGTTGCGGCGCAAGCTCGCCGCCAAGGCTTACGCGCGCACGGCGGCCTACGATTCAGCGATTTCCAACTGGTTCGCCGACCAGCTCGGCGAGATCGCGCCGGACTATCGCGCCTTCGGCGGCCGGCTGATCGAGAAATTGCGCTACGGCGAAAACCCGCACCAATCGGCGGCGTTCTACCGCACGCCCGATGCCCGTTTCGGCGTTTCGAGCGCGCGGCAGGCGCAGGGCAAGCAACTCTCCTACAATAATATCAACGACACCGACGCCGCCTTTGAATGCGTCGCCGAGTTCGACCCCGCGCGCACGGCGGCTTGCGCCATCATCAAGCACGCCAATCCGTGCGGCGTCGCCGAAGGCGAAAGCCTGGTCGGCGCCTATCGCAAGGCGCTCGCCTGCGACACCACGTCGGCCTTCGGCGGCATCGTCGCGCTCAACCGCACGCTCGATGCCGATGCTGCGCGCGCGATCACGGAGATTTTCACCGAGGTCATCATCGCGCCGGACGCCACGGCAGAGGCCATCGCCATTGTCGGCGCCAAGAAAAATTTGCGGCTTCTGCTCGCCGGCGGCTTGCCCGATCCGCGGGCGATGGGGCTTGCCGCGAAAACCGTTGCCGGCGGGCTCTTGGTGCAGACGCGCGACAATGCGGTGGTCGACGACATGGATCTGCGGCCGGTCACCAAGCGCAAGCCGACCAATGCGGAATTGCGCGATCTGCGCTTTGCCTTCCGTGTCGCCAAGCACGTCAAGTCGAACACCATCGTCTACGCCAAGGATCTGGCAACGGTCGGCATCGGCGCCGGGCAGATGAGCCGTGTCGATGCAGCGCGCATCGCCGCGCGCAAGGCGCAGGACGCAGCCTCAGAAGCCGATCTCAAGGAGCCGGCGACCAAAGGATCGGTGGTCGCGTCCGACGCATTCTTTCCGTTCGCCGACGGTCTTCTCGTCGCCATCGAGGCCGGTGCGACGGCGGTCATCCAGCCAGGCGGATCAATGCGCGACAACGAAGTGATCGAGGCCGCCGACGCCCACGGCATCGCCATGGTTCTGACCGGGACGCGGCATTTCCGGCATTAGTTGCGCGCTAGACTTCGGTCCTTAAGACGTGGATGGCCGGGACAAGCCCGGCCATGACGACGTCATAAAGGCTCAGCTCAGGGCCGGGATCACACCGAAGCGGTGATCCACTGCTCGAGCTTCTGCTTCGGCGCCGCGCCGACCTGGCGGGACGCGAGCTGGCCGTCCTTGAACAGCATCAGGGTCGGGATCGACATGATGCCGTATTTCGAGGCCACGCCCGGATTCTCGTCGACATTGAGTTTGACGATCTTGACCTTGCCGTTGAGCGAATTGGAAATCTCTTCCAAAGCCGGCGCGATCATGCGGCACGGGCCGCACCATTCCGCCCAGAAATCGACGACGACCGGGCCGCTCGCCTTGAGCACGTCCGCTTCAAACGTCGCATCCGTTGTTTTCTCGACCATGAAAAACCTCGTCTTTTCGGGGGAATCGGCAACCCGGAGGAGGTGAAGGTATGAACGGCTGTCGGGGGCGTCAAGGCACCTTCACCGCGCCGT
The DNA here is from genome assembly GCA_963761595.1 of uncultured Alphaproteobacteria bacterium. GTDB lineage: Bacteria > Pseudomonadota > Alphaproteobacteria > Rhizobiales > Xanthobacteraceae > BOG-931. The sequence continues at coordinate 160,551 of CAVXHE010000014.1, read as the reverse complement.
GACAGGCTGAGATGTAACGGAGCTAGGTTAGGACTTTGCCAAGCGCGGCCTCAAGCGCTCCATCCATGGCCGCGCCGGCAACCTCCAGCAAAGCCGGGCCATTGGTGAAGATCAGCGCCGCGCGCACGGACTTGCCGGGATAGATGCGTGCGAGCACCGCCCGATAGAGCGCGAGCTGGGTGACATAGTGCGGCACCTCTTCGAGCTTTTGTGGGACGATGCCGTCGGTTTTGTAATCGACGATGAGGACGGTGTCGCCGGCGACGGACAAGCGGTCCACCTGTCCGGCGACGCCGAGCGGCGGGCCGCCGTTGCGGGGAATGCGGCCCACGATGGGCACTTCGGGACGGCTTCCCGGCGCAAAAATTTCAGCGAAGCGCTGATCGCCGAGAACGGCGGAGACCTGCCGCGCGATTTCGGCTCGCTCGGCCGAAGAAAAATCCTTTGCGGCGGCGCGAACAAGGAAGCGCTCGATCGCGTCAGCGCGGCGTTCCGGCGGAATGTCGGGCAATGACTGCATCAGCCGATGCACGATCCGGCCGCGCTCCAAAGCCTTGCCGGCGCGCGGCCGGGGAGGCGCCGGGTTGCGCGGCACGCGCGACATCTTCGTCAAAGGCCGAGGACGGCGAGATCGGTCCGCCGCGCCGCGCCTCGTGGGCGACGCGCTGACGCAGCCATGCCGGCAGCTCCCGGCGATCGTACTGCGGTGTGGCGGCGATTGGTGGCGACGGTTCCGCCGACCGGACTCGTCGCCGTGCGAAAGCGCAAGACTTTCTCATCGCCGTCTTGTCTCCTCGACCAGAGTCCCTCGATCGGAGCGGCTCGGCTCGCATACCAGATCGTACCAGCAGCCGTCCGGCCGCCCCCGTTCGCCTTGCGCGCCGCAGACGATCAAGCGGTCGGCAGCGCGCGTCATCGCGACGTAGAGGAGCCTGCGATATTCGTCGGCGGCGTCGCGCTGCGCCTCTTGCCGCGCCGCTGCAACAGGCGCCGGAGTCGTCCGCCTTTCGCCCGACCCAGATCACGGCATTGCCGGAAAGCTCCAGAAGCCGCGGCGGCCGCGGGCCTCGCCGGCGGCGTCATGGTGTCGGCGAGGAACACGATCGGCGCTTCGAGGCCCTTCGCGCCATGCACGGTCATCACCCGCACTTCGTCGCGGGCGATTTCCATGTCGCGCTTCACCTCGGCGCGCGCCTCGCGCAGCCAGGCCATGAAGCCCTGCAGCGACGGCGTTTCGCGGCGCTCGTATTCGATCGCGAGATTGAGGAACTCGTCGAGCGCATCGTTCGCCTCGGCGCCGAGCCGGGCGAGGAAATGACGCCGCGCGCCGCCTGAGCCGAGAATTTTCGCGTAGAACGCAAACGGCGTCTCGCGCCGCGCCGCCGCGCTCAATTCGTCGAGGCGCGCATCGGCCGCCGCCGCCACCAATTCGCCTTCGCCGGCCTTGCGTGCGAGCGCCTCGCGCAGCGATAGGCGGCCGCGATCGTAGGCGACCGCGAACAGATCGTCGTCCGAGAAACCGAACAGCGGGCTGCGCAGCACGGTCGCGAGCGCAAGATCGTCGTGCGACAATAGCAGCGCGTCGGCGAGCGCCATGAGATCCATCACCGCGATATGTTCGGTGAGGATGAGGCGGTCGGCGCCGGCGACTTCGACATGTTCGTTCTTCAATGCGCGGATGATCGCCTCGAACAATTCGCCGCGCTGGCGCACCAGAATCAAAATATCGCCGTAGCGCATCGCTCGGCGTTCGATGCCGACCGGCTCGCCGCACTCGACCATGCGCTTGCACCGTGCACGCGCGATGCGCTGTGACAATTTGACGCGCGGGCTGGTCTCGTTGACGGTGTCGAACGGCGCATCCCAGCCTTCGATGTCCTTGCGCTCGTCGGGCTCCTCCGGCTCCCAGATTTCGACCAGGCTCGGCGGCGCATCCGGCAGCGCGATGTGCGGCGGAAAGCCGTCGGTATCGGAGGAGACGCTCGCGGCGACGAGCTTATCCTTGAAGACCGCATCGACGGCGGCGAGCACGCTCTCGCCGGAGCGGAACGAATGCTTGAATTCCTTGGACACGAATTGGAGTCCGCCGTGCGTGTGCGCGCGTTCGAAGATAGCCGCCGCATTTCGCGCGAATTCCCGCGGCGCGGCATTCTGGAACGAATAGATCGACTGCTTCTCGTCGCCGACCGCGAAAATCGTGCGGGTGCCAAGATGCGCGCCCGCGCCCGCAGTGAATTCCGCGACCAGTTGCCGGACGATCTGCCATTGCTTGTGGCTCGTGTCCTGCGCCTCGTCGATCAACAGATGATCGATGCCGAGATCGAGCTTGTAATGCACCCAGGCCGCGTCGACATTGGTCAGGAGCGCCAGCGCCTTGTCGATCAGGTCGTCGTAATCGACCAGCCCGCGGCGCTCTTTCTCGGTGTGATAGCGCGTCAGCACGTCGTAAGTGACCGTCAGCAGCGCCGCCGAACGGTCGCGGCAGATGACGGCGCGCAGCCGGTGCAGGAGATCGCAGACGCGATCTCTGTTCCGCGGTCAGGCGTTCGACCAGTGCCGCATCCTTGATCGCCTTGGTCGCGACGGTTTTTCGCGGCGTGCGCTCGTTGGCGGTGCAGAAAATATCGAGATAAGTGTCGACCCGATCCGTACGCGGCAGCGATGCCAGCAGGCCGAAGCGGCGCGCCTGCTCTGTGTCGGTCTTGTTGCCTTGTGCCAAGACCGCTGCAATTTGCCTCCAGTCCGAGGGTGCAATCGGCGAGCCGTCAAAAAATTCGTTTTCGATGTCTTCGCGGCTCGCCGAGGGATCGATGCCGAGTGCGCGAGACAGCGCGGCAATCGCAGCCGCGACATCGCCCTCCTTCAGCACCCAGCGCGCGATCGCATCGCGGCGGCCGATCGCTGTGCGGATCACGTCGCGAAATGTCTGGTCGGCCGCCGCCGTCATGGCGATGGCGAGCGCACGGCCGAGCGGGCTCTCCGGGTCGCGGGCGCCGTCGAGCAGCACATGCAGGGTCAACTGCTCCAGGAGCTGGGTCTGCTGCGTCTCGTCGAGCACCGCAAAGCGTGCGGCGACATTCGCCTCGAAAGGGAATTGATGCAGAAGCTGGGTGCAGAAAGCGTGGATGGTCTGCACTTTCAGCCCGCCGGGGGTTTCCAGCGCGCGAGCGAACAGCCGCCGCGCCGCGCCCGCCGCCGCGCGTCGCTCGCCACGCCTGAGCCTTCGCGGATCGCCTTGTCGAGCGCTGCGTCGTCGAGCGTCGTCCATTGCGCAAGCGTATCGAAGACCCGCTTCGCCATATTGGCGGCGGCCGCCTTGGTGAAGGTGATGCAGAGAATCTTTTCCGGCGCGACGCCGTCGAGCAGAAGATTGATCACGCGCTGCGCCAGGACGTGGGTCTTGCCCGAACCGGCATTGGCTGCGACCCAGGCCGAGACATTTGGCGTCGGCGACCGCGCGTTGCAGCTCGCGCACCTGCGGCGGGATATCGTCTGCGGTTCTCACTCGACGCCCCCGATGTCGTCGTCCCGCCGCCGCTCGACCATTCCTTGACGCGCGCGAGATGGTCGTAGTCGCCGTAATATGTCGTCCACATCGGGTGGACGAGCGAGCGGTAGGGCTGCTTGTCATCGTCGAAACGCCGGGCGAGTTCGGTGAGCTTCTCCAGCGCCCGGTCGGCATGGCTGTCCGGCGTCCCGTCCTTGAAATTCACCGGCTCGTATCTGCCAGCCGGCTCGCCGCCCTTGAGCAGCACATAGACGAGTTCGGCGACGGAAGCGCCGCGCGGAATCTCCGCAAAGCCGCCGTTGCGCAGCATGGCGGCCTCGAGCGTGAGCTGCGGCGCGAGTCCGGTGCGCACCTGTTTCTCGCTGCGCGCGGAGCCGGTCTTGTAGTCGAGGATGACATAGCGGCCGTCCGGCATCCGCTCGATGCGATCGGCGACGCCACGCAGCTTGAACGTGCCGTCGCTGAGCGCAATTTCGATGGCTCCGCGAGATTTCGGCATCGATGGCGGCGATCGCCGCACGCCGTTCGGCATCCCAGCGCGCGAACCAATGCGCGATGCGCTTAAAGCGCGGCCACCAGAACGCGCGCGCCTCGGGAAAATCCTTAAGCGCTTCGAAATGCGGCTCGCCCAGCGCGATAAGCTCGTCCGCCGGATCGGCCGGGAGATCCTTGGCGTAGAGCTTGGTGAAATCGCCGATGGCGGTGTGGATGATGGTGCCGCGCTCGGCGGCGCCGGGCGGCGGTATCGACCGCATCGAGCGGTCGCACGCGCAGAATGTGCTTGGCGTAGATCGTATAGGGGTCGCGCAGCCAATGTTCGATCTCGGTGACCGAAAGGCTCTTCGGCCGTGCCGCGCGCGGCGGCATCGGCGCCGGCTGCGTCTCAGGCCGCACCCGCTCCGGCCGGTCGAGCTCGCGCGCCCATTCGAGATACGCATGGCCGCGCGCGACGGCGGCTTGCCAGCGCTGGCCGGCGACCGCGGCGAGGCGCTGGATGAAGCGCGACGGCACCGTCGGCGTGCCGGCGATCTTTGCCGAATGGCTCAACATCACCTCGCGCGCGCCGAGGAGCTGCGCGAAATCGTGGGCGGAGAGGCCGATGCGGCGTTCCGGCAGATCGAGGCCGAGCGCAAGCCGCATCGGGCGGCTCAGCCAGGCGTCGGTATTGCTCTCCGGCGGCCAGGTGCCTTCGACAAGGCCGCCAAGCACGACGCGGTCGCTCGCGGTGAGACGCGCTTCGAGCGGCCCGAGGATGCGCACGCGCAGGTCCGGCTGCAACGGCCGGCGCACGACGCGGCCGGCGAGGGCGACGGAAAACAGTTCGACATAGTCCGCTTTCGCGACCGGCAGACCTGCGGCGGCTTCGCTCGCCGCGAGCTCGTCGAGCGCATCCGCGAGCCTGGCGCCGTCGGGGCCGGCGAAAGCGGTAGCGTTGCCGTTTTCGAGCGACAGTGCGGCGAGAGTTTTTTGATGCCGCGCGGCGAAGGTCGCTGAGCGGCTGCGGCTCGCGGCCGATCGTTTCGAGCGGCTCAAGTGCTGCGGCAAGCCAGTCGACGAGCCCGGCTGCTGCGGTCAGCTCGCCGTCGGTCAATTGCTTGCGCGGATCGGATGGGTGCAGGTCGCGCCTTGGCTTTGCGAAAACGTATTCAGCGCGCTGGCGAGGCCGGCGCTGCCGGCCCGCGGACGCGGGCCCGCGCAACATCGCGCGTTCGAGCGCGGCAACGGCATGGTCTTTGTGCGCGCGTTCTCTTGGTTGCCGGGCCGCAACAGCGGATGTTTGAGCAGAGCCAGCAGCGTCACCGGTTCGAGACCGCCGAGAGCGGCATCTGCGGCGAGCCTGGCGAATATCCCGGCCGGCGTGTCGGCGAGCGCGTCGCCGCCGGAATCCTCCGCCACGATGTTCCAGCGCGCCAGCGCGGCGTGGACGCGGCGTCCGAGCGCGCGGTCCGGCGTCACCAAAGCCGCCGTCCTGCCGTCATGCACCGCCTCGCGCAACGCAACCGCGATGGCGAGCGCTTCTTCCTCGGGATTGGCGGCTTCGATCACGGTCAGCGTCCTGAGCGCGGCATCGGCGTGCGCCGCGAATGCCGCATCAGCGGACGTCTGCCGCCACATGTCGGTCGCTACCGCCGGGCGCAGCGCTTCGGACACAAGGCGCTCGCGGCCGCGCGGTTCGGCCAAGGCAATCCAAGGCAAGTCCAAGCCTATGACGTCCGCCCGGGTGATGCCGATGCGCGTGAGCAGCGCCTGCATGGCGAATTGCGGATGCGCCGGCGCCGGCGCGATCTGTTTTTTGTCGTCGCCGGCGATCAGCTGCCAGGAGTCTTCATCGAGATCGGTATCGAGGCCGGGCAGCACTACGGCGCCGTGCGGCAAATGCGCGATCGTCGCGATCAATTCGGCCGTCGCCGGGATCGATCCGGTCGAGCCGGCGGCGATGACCAGGCCATCGGTCTTGCGTGCCAGGCGCGCGGTTTCGGCCTTGATCAGCCGGTCGCGCCGTTCGGCGGGTTCGATGCAATTGCGTTCGCGCAAAACCTCCGGCCAGGCTCGGTGGGCGATCTGCAGAAATCGCAGCGTGAGCTGCCAATAAATGTCGAACTTGTCGGGCACGAGGTCGTCGAGCCGATCCCACGACACGCCGCGCGTCGTCATGTCGTCGATGAGCCGCGCCAGATCGTCGGCCAGCGCGCAAGCCGATGCCGGCGTTTGCGCAACAAGCGGCGTGCCGCTCGCGCCGTGCAGTTCGGACGATTGCGCCCATTTGCTGACGAGTTGCGTCAGCAACAGCCGCCGCTCCAATCCGCCGAGCGCTTCGGGCAGAGCGAGCGCATCCGCAGCGATTTCGCCGGCCGCGGCTTCGGCAAACGCGATCTCATCTTCGTCGATATCGCCGATCGGCGACGATGCGCGGCAGGATCGCCGCGTCGTCGACTTGGAGAAAGGCATCGCGCATCAGCCGGCAGGCGCGCCGCGTCGGCAGATAGAGCGTCGCCGACGCCGGCGCGAGCGGATCGCCGGCCATAGCTGAGCCGAGCTTGCCGCTCCTTAATGCCTCGATCAGCGTCGGCAGAAATGGCGCCGACGCCGGAATGGTGAAAACGCGCGGGTTCATGTCGCGGAATCGCGAAAGGTTGCCGCGAGGGCTTAATCAGAGTTCTACGCGCGTTCTAGTTCGCGGCCGCCAGCGCCGCATCGGCCGCAGCGACGGCGTCCGGCGTGCCGACATGCATCCACACGCCTTCAAGCCGCAAGCCGAACAGCCGGCCGTTCTCGCCTGCAGCGGTCGAACAGAAGCGTGAGCGGGAAGGCGCCTTTGGGCGCGCCGGCAAACAAAGCCGGCGCAAGAATCGCCGCACCGGCATAGATGAACGGCGCCACTTCGCGTTCGGCGCGGCGCTGCAGCCGGCCGTCGGATATCATCGTGAAATCGCCGCGACCGGAATAGCCGATGGCGTCGGTGGTCGGCGCCAAGCAGCAGCAACGCATCCATGGTGTTCGGATCGAACGCTTCGCCGAGCCGGGTGAAATTGGGCCGTACGCCGTCGAGCCACAGCGTGTCGGAATTGACCAGAAAGAACGGCGCGTCGCCGAGCTGCGGCAAGGCCTTGGCGACGCCGCCGCCGGTGCCGAGCAGTTCCGCGCGCTCGTCGGAAATGACGATGCGCGGGCGTTGCCGCGCGCGCGAGATGTTGTTCCAAGGCGTCGGCGAGATGGTGCACATTCACCACCGCGCGGTCGACGCCGGCGTCGGCGAGGCGATCGAGCCCATAGTCGATCAGCGACTTGCCGCCGACGGTGACCAGCGGTTTTGGGATGTGGCCGTTATAGGGCCGCATGCGCGTGCCGAGACCCGCCGCCAAGATCATCGCGCTTTTCGGCATCATCGCTTTGGAAGGCCCAGCCATCGGCATCGATTCTAGCTCCCGCATCATAGCCCATCCGGCGCGGGGACATTGGCGGCGTACCAGGCCTTGAGGGGAGCGAGTGCGGGATGCGCCAGCGAGCGCTGCAAATAGTTCCATAGGCGGGGCATGTGACGCAGATATTGCGGCTTGCCGTCGCGCCGGTCGAGCCGGGCAAAGATGCCGAGAATCTTGGTCGCGCGTTGCGCCGCCAGCGTCGCATAGAGCAGCATGAAACCGGCGGTATCGAATTCCGCGCCAAGCTCCGTACTCTGGCCCTGCCGTGCCCGCACATATTGGCCGAGCAAACTCATTTCCAAGCTTTCCGGCACGTCGACCCGCGCGTCCTGCAGAAGCGAGGCGACGTCATAGGCGGCAGGGCCGATCAGTGCGTCCTGAAAATCGAGCACGCCGATCCGCGCGGCGTCTTCGCGCTCGGCAAGCCAGAGCAGATTGGGCGAATGATAATCGCGCAGCACCCAGGTCGGCGGTGCGTCGATCGCCGGCGCCAGCGCGTCGCGCCACAGCGCCACGAATTCCTTGCGCGCGGCAGCTTTGCCTTCGGCGGCGGCTTTGATCAGGTACCAGTCGAGCAACAATTCGGCCTCGATCAAGAACGCCTGCATGTCGTAGCGCTGCAGCCGATAATCGAGGTGCGGCGCGACCGGCAGCGTGTCCGGCAATTCGCGGGCGTGCAGCGCGGCGAGCAAGATCGACGGCGGCGGCGTAGCGCTCAGCGATCGGCGCCGGCGGATCGTCGGTGACGATGCGGTCCACGCCCAGATCTTCCATGACGAGGAGGCCGTGATCGAGATCGGCGTGCAAGATCGCGGGCGCCGACAGGTTCTGCGCGCGCAGGCCCGCGGACAGCGCGACGTAAGGCACGATGTCTTCGGCGAGATGCGCGATGGCGCTATAGGGCTTGCCGTCGCGCACCGGCGGGCCATCGGGACGGCGCGGCGCGTTCATCAGGATTGCGGCCTCGCCGCTGAGGCTTAAGCGCTCGAAAGTCCGCGTCGACGCGTCGCCCTGCATGCGGATGCGCGCCGCCGCGCCGAAGCCGGATTCGTCGAGGAAAGAGCGCACCATGGCGATGCGTTCGGCGCGCGGCGCAAAGCTGCCGTAGCCGACATAGCGGACATTGCGCACATCGGGTCCGAGCTGCTGTGCCAGCGTGAAGGTGATGTCGAGACGGTCAGGCGGCAAGAATCCGGCGGCGCGGTCCGGCCATTCCATCAGCACCACCGCGCCCTCGGCAAGATCGTCGAAACCGAGTTCGGCAAGCTCGGCCGCGCCCGACAGCCGGTAGAGATCGGCGTGGACCAAGGCGAAGCGCGGCAGCTCGTAGGTCTGGATCAACGTGAAGGTCGGGCTCGGCACTTCGATGGTCTCATCGCCGGCGAGGTAGCGGATCAAGGCGCGAGCGAAGGTGGTCTTGCCGGCGCCAAGGTCGCCCGACAGCGTCACCAGATCGCCGGGCTCGAGCGCTGCCGCAATGTCGGCCATGAACCGCCATGTCGCCTGCTCGTTCGGTAATGTCGCGTTGAAGCTTGCGCCACCCGGGGTGGTCAGCAGCATACGGCGCTCCGCTCAAGAATGTTCTGTTTGAGCATGTTCTGTTTGAGCATGGCTTTTTTTGCCGGCGACGGCTACTCGGCCGCGGTGAGGGCTGCGCTCGCGCTCAGCGGGAAGCTGCAAGTTACGGTGGTGCCGTGTCCGACCTCCGACGCAATCGTGACCGTGCCGCCGTGCAGTTCGACAAAGGAACGGACCAGCGAGAGACCTATACCAGGACCGCGATGCGTCGAGCCGAGCGAGTGCGTCTCGAACCAGTCGAAAACTTTCCCCAGCACCTCCGGCGGTATCCCGGGGCCCTGATCGGTGACCGAGACGACAACGGCGTCGGGGCGGCGTTCGGCGCGGAATCCGATGCGCGCGCCGCCCGGCGAGAAGCTTGCCGCATTGGCGAGGAGGTTGAACAGGATCTGCCGCACCCGGAGCTTGTCGGCGATGAAACTGCCGATGTCCGCAGCCGCAACGATGTCGAGCGCGAGACCGGAGCTGACCAGCCGGTCCGCCACGCCCTCGGCCGCCGCCGCCATGGTCTCGCGGATATCGACCGGCCCGAGATTGAGCTGCATGCGGCCGGCGTCGATGGTGGCGAGGTCGAGAATATTGTTGATCAGCGCCAGCAAGGTGTTGGTCGAGACCGTGATGTAGTCGAGATATTCACGCTGCTTTTTCGCCAGCGGGCCGGTCGCCGGATCGCCGAGCAGGTGGACGAAGCCGATGATATTGGTGAGCGGCGAGCGCAACTCGTAGGACACGTGGTGGACGAAATCGATCTTGATCTTGTCGGCGTCTTCGAGCGCTTCGTTGCGCTCGCGCAAGGCGCGCTCGACATTGACCGAAGCGGTGACGTCATGGAACGTCACCAATGTGGCGCCATCGGGGAGCGGCACCGTCGTGGAATCGACGGCGCTGCCGTCGCGGCGTTCGAGACGTCCCCTGGTCGCTTCGCGGCTGTCGATCGCGGTCACGACATCGCGCAAAGCCTGCCAGGCGGGCGCATCGCCGTGGAGCGGCTGGCATAGAGCTGTGATCCGTTCGATATGCGGCCGGTCGGCGAGATCGCCGAGGCTCGAGCTTCCACATGCTGACGAAGGCGGCATTGTGCAGGCGCAGCCGCCCGTCGCTGCCGAAAACGGCGACGCCTTCAGCTAGATTGTCGAGCGTTTCGCCCTGGACGCGGATCAGTTCCTGGAAGCGGCGTTCGAGATCGAGCCGCTCGGTGACGTCGTGGAACAGATAAGTGAGGCCGCCGTCCGGATTGGGTGTCGTGACCACGCGCAAAGTTCGACCGCCGGGGAGGTGCCAGGTATGCTCCGTTGCTTCGACGGCGCGGTAGGCTTCGTGGAGCTCCGTCTTCCACTGCCGGAAATCCTGCTGCTCCGGCAATTTGCGCACGGCGCGCAGCGTTTCGATGACCGACGAGTCGGTCGGCCCCTGGTCGAGGAACGCGGCATCGAGTTCCCACAGCGCGCGATAGGCGGCGTTGTAGAATGTCAGCCGATGATCCGGCCCGAACATGGCGACGCCGGTCGGTAGCTGGTCGAGGGTGCGGCGATGCGCGTCCATCAGGTGGTCGCGGGCAACCCGCATTGCTTCGGCTTCGGTGGCGTCGACCGCGATGCCGGTCGAGCCTGAGTCGGTGATGATATCGAGCACGTCGAAAGTGCGCCGCGTGCCGGCGGCAACGGCACGCAACCGGCCGGCATAGCCTGCGCCGTTCATGTGCGACTGTACGATGCCGGCGCGCGCTGTGCTGTCGAGGAGTTCGCTGCGATGCACTACCGCGTCGGCTGAGCTCTTGGCGTCGACGGCGCGCGCATAGGCCGCGTTGACGAAGAGCAACTGACCGTCCCGGTCGCGTGCCCAGACCGGCGACGGCAGCGTCTCGATCAGGGCGCGCAGCGGCGCAACTTCGGTGGATAATTTATCGTAGCGGGTGGCGAGCTCGACGAGCTCGCGATTGACGCCGCTGGCGTTTTTCAGCCGCAACACGGCGCGCCCGCCGATGGCGCGGCCGAGCGCTTCGATCGGATGGCCGGCGCGGGTCGTGAGCGTCATCGCGAAGGCTTCGCCGCGCGCGCGCAACGCTTCGACCGCATGTTCCATGGCGCTCGCCTTGCCGGCATCGAGCCAGCTGCCGAAAGCGAGCACCTGGTGCGCCATGGCGACGCCGACGGCGCCGGGATCGCCGTCGATTTTCGGCTCGTCGGAGCCCGCGGCCCAAACCACGACGACTTGCGGTTCGGAGCGCATCAGCGCATTGGCGCGGTCGACCTCGGCGCGCAGCGCCGCGATCTCGTTGCGCAACCGCCTCTCCTGCCGGGCCGTGCGCGCCCATGTCCGCACCAGCGTGATCGCGGTGACGACGGCAAACAGCACGACGCCGCAGACCACGGCGATGAAAGCAATCTGATGCTGGTCGATGCCCGATTGCGCGATCAGGACGAGCTCGTGCAGTGCCAGCGAAGGCCGTTCGGCCGCATCGGCCGGCCGGGGGAAAAAGACGCAGAGTGGGAAAAATACGCAAAGTGCCGCAAGGAATCGGCTCATTCCCTGCGCGCGCCGCCGATGCCGCTTGCCGCGGCTCCCCCGGATCGTGTCCGGCATGCCCCTTCGCCTCTGCTGGCTCGCACCCGCCGCACCGCCAGCGAGCCCGCGAAATCGGACGACTTTACTCTCAAGCGGAATCGCGCCGTAAGAGTCCAGATCGTGAACGCGATTGCCTCAATTCCTAACGGCGGCTTTTCCGGCGGGCTTGAGAGCCTGGGCCTCGCGCGCCAGATCCTCCAGACTGATGCGCGCCAGCGCGGTACCGAATTCCTGTTCGGCATGGGCCATGGCCGGGAGCACGATCCTGGTCAGGAGATCGGAACCGTTAGGCTCTTGGTCGGCCTCATCGACCGTGCCTGCCGCGCGCAGAATATCGTTGGCGGTGACGCGATGCCGATCGCGCGCAAGTTCATAGCCGCCCCGCGGACCGCGAATACCTCTGAGGACTCCACAGCGCACCAGCGCTTGCAGCACCGGCTCAAGATGCCGCGGTGGCAGGCCGTGACGTGCGGCGAGCATTTTTGCCGAAACTGGCTGTCCTTGCGCCTGCATTGCCAAATCGATGACGGCAGCAATCGCGAGGACGCCTTTGCGAGGGAGCAGAGGCATGCGATAGAGAACGTGGCGTGACGGGAATTAGTTCGAATTTGATGGTGCTATATTACAACAGCCGCTCGGTCCAGTTGAACTTCGTTCTAATCACGCTTGTCGACAATATTCGCCACGCTTCCAGTGGAACCGAAGCCGCCAACGTTTCGCGCCGTCGAGTCTAAATTTGTATATTCAACAAGTTTTACATGTGATATCGGCGCGATTACTAACTGCGCTATCCGCATCCCGCGGCTGATTACGAAACGCTCCGATCCAAGATTTACAAGAATGATTTGTATTTCCCCGCGGTAGTCGGCGTCGATGGTGCCTGGCGAGTTCAGCACCGTTATTCCGTGGCGGAGCGCGAGCCCCGAGCGCGGCCGGACTTGAGCCTCGTGTCCCGGCGGCAATGCGATCGCGACGCCCGAGGGAACAAGCGCGCGTCCCCCGGGCGCTATTTCAATCGGCGCGTCGGCATGCACCGCGGCGAGAAGATCGAGACCGGCGGCAAGCGCGCTCTGATAGGCCGGCAGCGGCAAATCTTCGCCGTGCGGCAGACGGACGATCCGCACTTCAGTGCTCACCGTTTGCTTCCCTCGACCGGCTTGCCGCGGTCTTTGCCGAGGTCTTTAGCGACGCGCTCGACCAGCATATGCGCGACGTTGTCCTTCGATTGCGGCGGCCAGTCTTCGACGCCGCTTGCCGAGATCAGATGAATGGTGTTGGCATCGCCGCCCATGATGCCGGTCTCCGGCGAGACGTCATTGGCAAGAATCCAGTCGCAGCCCTTCTTGGCGAGTTTCGCCTGGGCATTGGCGATCACATCATCGGTCTCGGCGGCAAAGCCGATGACCAGCCGCGGCCGGCCGATTTTGCGATGCGCGATGGTCGAGAGGATATCGGGATTCTCGATGAGCTTGAGCGTCGGCGTCTGGCCCTGCTGCTTCTTGATCTTGCTGTCGCTCGGCCGTTCGGTGCGCCAATCAGCCACCGCTGCGGCGAAGATCGCGACATCGGCCGGCAGCGCCTTTTCGACCGCGTCGAGCATCTGCCGCGCGGTCTCGATCTTGATGACGGTCGTGCCGGGCGGATCAGGCAGGTTGACCGGGCCGCTGATCAGCACAACATCGGCGCCAGCCGTCGCGGCCGCCGCCGCGATAGCGTGACCCTGCTTGCCCGATGAGCGGTTGGTGATGAAGCGCACTGGATCGATCGGCTCGCTGGTCGGACCGGAGGTGACGAGGATGCGCTTGCCCGTCAGGGGTCCGGGACGGTGCAGAACGTGTTCAGCGGCGGCCACGATCTCGAGCGGCTCGGCCATGCGGCCGGTGCCGGCTTCGCCGTGCTCGGCCATCTCGCCGGCATTGGGGCCGACGATACGGACGCCGTCGCTGGCGAGTTGCGCCAAATTCCGTTGGGTCGCGGTCGCCGCCCACATATGCGGATTCATCGCCGGTGCAATGAGGATGGGTTTGTCGGTCGCGAGCAAGACGGCGGTGGCGAGATCGTCGGCGTGGCCGCCCGCCATTTTCGCCATCAAATCGGCGGTCGCCGGCGCAACGACGATGAGATCGGTGTCGCGCGCAAGGCGAATATGGCCGACATCGAATTCGCTCTTCGGATCGAACAGATCGGTGTGAACATGCTCGCCGGCGAGCGCGCCGGCGGCGAGCGGCGTAATGAAATGCTGCGCGGCGGCGGTGAGAATGCAGCGCACATGCATGCCGTGGTCTTGCAGGCGGCGAATGAGATCAAGCGCTTTGTAGGCGGCAATGCCGCCGCCGATGATGAGAAGCACGCGTGGATGTTCGGCGGCTGCGGCGCGGGGTCGCTGCTGCGTCGGCTGCGGGCCGACCGCTTGCCGCACGGGTCGCGCCTCACCGGCCGGCTGTCGCGCCGGCGCCTCTTCCGGCGGATTGGACGGGTTGAGGAGGCTCAGCGCCTCGCGGGCGGTTTCGGCCGCGGCTTGGCGCAGGATGACGCGGACCTCGTCCTCCATCGACCGGCCGTGGCGCGCCGCGCGCAGCCGTAACAGCCGCTTCAGCTTGTCGTCGAGCTGGCGGACGGTGAGGCTCGCCATGTTGCTTCCGTGTCGTTTGCCGTACCGATTCCCAAGAAAGGCGAGGAAAATAGCAGGATTATGATTGCATTGCAATCATTGCAATCACAGGTGCTTGAGGACGATCACCGCCAGGAGCGCGGCGATGATCCACAGCGCCACTGCGGTCCAATGGCTGCGCCGCCGCTCGGTTTTGTCGATCTCGGCGAGCGTCTGCGGCGACAAGATCAAGCCGTCGCGCGTCATCTCATCGAGCTGGTCGAGGACGCGGGCGCCGCGCGTAAGCAGCCCCGGCGCATTGCCGACAAAGCGGCCGACATCGGCCATGCCTTGCGCGGCGCTTTCGAGGCGCCCGGCGGGACCGAGATTGCGCGTCATCCATTCACGCACCACGGGCTCCGCCGTGCTCCACATATCGAGCTTGGGATCAAGCGAGCGCGCGACGCCTTCCACCACGACCATGGTTTTCTGCAGCAGCAGCAATTCCGGCCGCGTGCGCATGTCGAACAGGCCGGTCACCTCGAACAGCAGCGTCAATAGCTTCGCCATCGAAATATCTTCGGCCGTGCGATTGTGGATCGGCTCGCCGATGGCGCGGATCGCCTGGGCGAAATCCTCGATCGAGTGCTGCGGCGGCACATAGCCGGCCTCGAAGTGAACTTCGGCGGTGCGGTAGTAATCGCGAGTGATAAAGCCGTGCAGGATCTCGGCCAGGAACAGCCGTTCCTTGGCGCCGAGCCGGCCCATGATGCCGAAATCGACGGCGATCAGCTTGCCGTCGTCATCGACGAACAGATTTCCCGGATGCATGTCGGCGTGGAAGAAGCCGTCGCGCAGCGCGTGGCGCAGGAAGCTCTGGATCAAGCCGCGGCCGAGCTTCGGCAGATCGAAACCCTTGGCTTGCAGCCGCGTGCGATCGGTCAACGGGATGCCGTCGATCCATTCCAGCGTCAGCACTTCCTTGGTGGTGCGGTCCCAGTCGATCGACGGCACGCGGAAATCCGGGTCGTCCTTGGTGTTCTCGGCCATTTCCGACAGCGCCGCCGCTTCAAGCCGGAAATCCATTTCGACCATGACGGAGCGGCGCAAGGTCTCGACGATTTCGACCAGCCGCAGCCGCCGCGCCTCGGCGGAGAGATCTTCGGCGCGCCGCGCCGCATAGGCAAACGCGGTGAGGTCGGCATGGAAACGCTGCTCGATGCCGGGGCGCAGCACTTTCACGGCGACGGCGCGCGGCTCGGCCGCCGTCGCGACCGTGGCCTTATGCACCTGCGCAATCGATGCCGCCGCGATCGAAGGGCCGAAGCTCGCATAGACCGCGGCCACGGGCTTTTCGAACGACGCCGCGATTGCCGCTTCGGCGTCGGCTTGCGGGAACGGCGGCATCTGATCCTGCAAGCGCTCGAGATCGGCCGCCAACGCCTCGCCGACGACGTCCGGCCGCGTCGCCAGAAACTGCCCGAGCTTCACATAGCTCGGCCCGAGCTTCGCCAGCGCCGTCGACAGCCGCGCCTCCGACGCCTTGCTCGACGGCCGTTCCAGCAGCCGCGCCATGCGATAGAGCGGACGCGCCGGGACCGGCACCATGGCGGGATCGATGACGCCGAGGACGCCTTCGCGGGCAAACACGAAGCCGGCGCGAGCAAGGCGGATCAGATGCGCGGCGCCGGAAATCACAAACGCCAGCCGGAATGAAGCGTCACGATGCCGCCGGTCATCGGCTGGATGGCAACGCGCGCAAAGCCTGCCGTCCGCATCATTGCAGCGAAGGCTTGGGGCTTCGGAAAGCGGCGAATTGATTCCACGAGATAACGGTAAGAATCGGCATCGCCGGTGACCATGCGGCCGAGTTGCGGAATGACATTGAAGGAGTAGAGCTCATAGAGGCGATCGAAACCCGGCACGTCGACGGCGGAGAATTCGAGGCAAAAAAACCGGCCGCCGATTCGTAGCACGCGATAAGCTTCGGCGAGTGCACGCTCAATGCGCGGCACGTTGCGAATGCCGAAGGCGATTGCTGCGGCATCGAAGCTGCGGTCGGCGAACGGCAGCGACTTCGGCATTGGCTTCGGCGAAGGTGATCGCGTCATCGCGCGCCTGCGCGGCGACGCGGGCGCGGCCGACATCGAGCATGTCGGAATTGATGTCGCTCACCGTGGCGCGGGTGTCGGGGCCGCCGGCGGCGACGACCCGCAGAGCGACATCGCCGGTGCCGCCGGCGATATCGAGCAGTGCGAAGGGCCGGTTGCGCGGCGGATTGACGGCCGTCACCAGCGCATCCTTCCAGGCCCGATGCAGGCCAAGCGACATCAGGTCGTTCATCAGGTCGTAACGATGCGCGACGCTATGAAAGACGCCGTCGACGAGATCCTGCTTCTCGTCGAGCGGCACCTGGCGATAGCCGAAATCGGCCTGTTGTTGATTGTGGTCAGCCATTTCTATCCTTCGGCTCGACGATAGCGCGGCGGGCGCTTGGGCGCTACAAAGCCTGGCCGTCATGGTTTAGGGGTGCATATCCGAGCCTTAGAGGGGTTCAGAATGACAATCCAGTTTCAGCGTGCCGTCCCCATATTCCGGATTTTCTCGCTCGAAAAGGCTCGTGAATTCTATCTCGATTTTCTCGGCTTCAAGGTCGATTGGGAGGGCAGTTTTGAACCCGGCGCCCCGATCTATATGCAGATTTCGCGAGACGGGCTGACTTTTCATCTCAGCGAGCATCACGGTGACGCAACGCCGGGCTCGACCGCCTATGTCTATATGACCGGAGTGGAGCAATTGCATCACGAATTGAATGCCAAGAAATACCGGCACATGCGGCCCGGCCTGCAGCGGCAGGAATGGGGCATGACTGAGGTCTGGGTGACCGATCCGTTCGGCAATCACCTTAGATTTGGCGAACAAACCGCACCGGCTGCCGCATGAAGTCCGCCTCTAGATGCCCGAACTTCCCGAAGTCGAAACGGTGCGCCGCGGCCTCGAGCCGGCGATGGAGGGCGAGCGCTTCGTCAAGGTCGAGGTGCGCCGCGGCGACTTGCGTTGGCCGCTGCCGAAGGACTTTGCCCAGCGCCTGAAAGGCAAGACGGTCACCGGACTGGGCCGCCGCGCGAAATATCTGCTCGCCGATCTGTCGTCGGGCGATGTGCTGGTCATGCATCTCGGCATGTCCGGTTCGTTCCGTGTCTTTCACGAAAGCGGCAAGCAGCTCGGCCGCTATTATCATGACCGCTCGAAACTTAACGCGCACGATCATATTGTCTTTCACATGTCGTCCGGCTCAAGCGTGACCTTCAACGATCCGCGCCGCTTCGGCTCGATGAAGCTTGTGGCGCGCGACAAGCTCGACGCCGAGCCGCTGTTGAAAGGGCTCGGCCCGGAGCCGCTCGGCAACGAATTCGACGCCGCCATGCTCGCGCGCGCCTGTCACGGCAAGAAGACAAGCCTCAAGGCGGCGCTCTTGGACCAGCGGATCGTCGCCGGCCTCGGCAATATCTATGTCTGCGAAGCGCTTTATCGCGCCCGGCTGTCACCGAAACGAATGGCTTCGACGATCGCCGGCCGCAACGGCGAACCGAATGAGCGCGCGGTGCGGCTGGTCGACGCCATCAAGGCGGTGCTGCAAGCGGCGATCAAGGCGGGCGGCTCGTCGTTGCGCGATCACCGGCAGACCGACGGCGATCTCGGCATGTTCCAGCACGACTTCCAGGTCTACGACCGCGAAGGCGGGGCGTGCCGGACTAAGGGCTGCAACGGCATCGTCAAACGCATCGTGCAGAACGGCCGCTCGACGTTTTATTGTCCGACATGTCAGAAGTGATTGCCAATCGTAACCGCCAGAAATCACCGGGAGATGCGCTTATGAGCACCGAGCACATTATCGTCGAAACACGCGATAGGGTCGGGCTGATCCGGCTCGACCGGCCGGCGGCGCTCAACGCGCTCAACCGGGCGCTGATGCGCGAGCTTGCGGTCGCGGTGGATGGGTTCGAGGCCGACAGTAAGATCGCCTGCATCGTCATCACTGGGTCCGAGAAGGCCTTCGCGGCGGGCGCCGACATCAAGGAGATGTCGGACAAGGAATTCGTCGACGTGTTTCTCGACGATTTCGCCGCCGACTGGCACCGCGTCGCGCGGGCGCGCAAGCCGGTCATCGCCGCCGTCTCAGGCTTCGCGCTCGGCGGCGGCTGCGAGCTTGCCATGCAATGCGATCTGATTATCGCGGCCGACAATGCCAAATTCGGCCAGCCGGAAATCAAGCTCGGCATCATTCCCGGTATCGGCGGCACGCAGCGGCTCACGCATGCTGTCGGCAAGTCGAAGGCGATGGATCTGATCCTGACCGGCCGCATGATGGACGCCGTGGAGGCCGAACGCTGTGGCCTCGTCGCGCGCATCGTGCCGCTTGCGAGCCTCCTCGACGAGGCGCTGAAAGTCGCAGCGATTATCGCCGCGATGTCGCTGCCCTCGGTTCTGGCAGCGAAGGAAGCGGTGAATTGCGCGCTCGAAACCTCGCTCGCCGAAGGCATCCGCTTTGAGCGGCGGATTTTCCATTCGCTGTTTGCGACGGCGGATCAGAAAGAAGGCATGCACGCCTTCGTCGAAAAGCGCCCCGCCAAATTTTTGAACAAATAACGACGGCGCTATCTTCTGACGCAAATCACGCGGACGACGGATTGGTCGCTCGCCGGATGACCGGGAGCGGCGGCAATCCCTTGCGCCTGCAGAAAGGCGCGCACGGTTGCGGCCGGCACCAGCGCTGCCTGCGGCACCGCACCGGCGCCGGCAATGACCGGCGCTTTCATTTCAACCAATCCGGCGAGGCGGCCTTGGGCATCGACGGCCGCCGCACCGGAGAAACCGAGCATGGGCACGGGATTGAGGCCCTGATCGGTGAGCTGCGCGCCGGCGCGCGTCACCTTGTTCTCGCTGCCTTCTCCGAGCGGATCGGCGATACCCAAAAGCGTGAGCGCGTTGCTGGCGCCTCCGTCCTCGGCGAGCGTCACCGGCACGAGGTCGCGCGCGCCATAGAGCCGCAACAGCGCGAGGTCGCTGCTCGTGTCGGTGGCGATGCGCGCGGCGTGACCATAGCCCGGAACCGTGATCGACCGGCACTCGTCGGCGACTTGCGCGGTCGTGATCAGGTCGCCGGAACTGCTGACAACCACGGCGCTGCCGTACTCGACGCCGCGCTTTCGTCCGGCCGGCGGCAGCGCCGCCGGATCGGGGAAGCCATCAAATGTGTCGGCGACGGCAATCGCGATCGGCGCCATGGTGCCTTCGGTCGCCTGATCGTAGAGGATCGTCACGCCGCGGACTTCGCTGCTGCTCGACTGCACCCGCTCGACGAATTTCTTCAGGCCTTGCTGGCCGGTAATGACGAAGGAGTTGGGCTCGAGATTGCTGGAGCCGATCTCGCGCTGCGATACGCGCTTCTCCTGATCGAACAAAGCCGGCAAAGACGCTTCGCGGAGCCGGAAGGTCTCGATCTGGACTTGGCCTCGCATTGAGGTCCAGCGGCTGCCGGTGCGGGCGGCGCTCGCTTTCGGCACGAGCTTTTCCGGCACGCCGAGCCGCGCGCCGGTCGCGGTATCGTCGATCAGCCGCCAGCCGGCGGCCGCTTGCTTCGCCTTCACCGCGTCAGCGAGCGCTGCGCGTTCCTGGCCGGTCAGAACGCCGGTATCCTTGCCGTTATTGCGCCGCTGGAATGCTTTGATCTGATCGAGGAGATGCGCGTTGATTTCTTCGGCGGCCATCTCGCCATAACCGTTGAGCCAGATCAGATCGGCCTGGATGGCCAGGCGCTGCGGTTCCGGAATGCCCGTTTCGGCGCCCGGCGGCGCGGCGTTATGGGTGTTGGCGCCGGTGTCGGCACCCGCTTTGGCACCGGCTTTAGGATGTGCCGCGCCGTGCGCAGCCTTGCCCGGTTTCGCGTCCGCCTGCGGCGCGAAGGCCAGTGTCCCCGCGACCAAAAAGCCGACAGCAATGCTCGCAATCTGCGCTGTCATCGCCACACCCGACGCCACGCGGCAAACCTAGCCGAACGGTCGGGGGAGTCCAATGTCGCGGTCGCCGGGCGGCGCATTGTGACCTATATTACCGGCATGCTGAGCACCCAACTGAGCAGCGAAGAGCTTGAACGTTATGCGCGCCACATCGTGCTGCGCGAGGTGGGCGGGCCGGGACAGGCCGCGCTCCGCCGCGCCCGCGTGCTGGTGGTCGGTGCCGGTGGCCTCGGCGCGCCGGCACTGCTCTATCTCGCCGCCGCCGGCGTCGGCACCCTCGGCATCGTCGACGATGACGTGGTGGCGCTGTCGAATTTGCAGCGTCAGGTCATTCACGGCACGCCGGATGTGGGCGCGGCAAAGACCGACAGCGCCGCAACCACGGTCCGCCGCCTCAATCCGCACGTTGCCGTCGAGCAGCATGGCGTGAGGCTCTCCGCGCAAAATGCGCTCGATCTCATCAACAACTACGACATCGTCGTCGACGGGTCGGACAATTTTGCCACCCGGTATCTGGTCGCGGACGCCTGCTATTTTGCCAAGAAGCCGCTGGTGACCGCGGCGCTCGGCGCATTCGACGGCACGCTCACCACGATCCGTGCCCATGAGCGCGGCGCCGACGGCAAGCCCAATCCGACCTATCGCTGTTTGTTTCCGGAGCCGCCGCCGCCCGGCGCCGTGCCCGCCTGCGCCGAGGCCGGCATCCTCGGCGCGCTGGCCGGCGTCGTCGGCTCGATGATGGCGCTTGAAGTGATCCGGGAAATTGTCGGCTTCGGCGAAAACCTGGTCGGCCGGCTCGTCATGTTCGACGCCCGCGCCATGCGCTTCGAGACGCTGCGCTACGGCTGGGATCCGGAAAACCCCTTATCCGGCGAGCATCCGACGATCAAAGATCTGGCGGTGCACGCGTAGGCTCCTACTTGCTCCAAGTCTACTGGTCCAAGTCTACTTGGTCCAAGTCGCCATGATGGTCGAGCCTTTGAGCACCGACCACTTGTTGTCGCCGGCGCTGATGACGGTAAAGCAATTGGCGCCAGCGTTCTTCCATGTCGTGCAGAAGCCGTCTTTCGATAGTTTCCAGGTGCCTTCGCCTCTGCCGCCGCCGCCGCTGGCCGATGC
Source organism: uncultured Alphaproteobacteria bacterium (assembly GCA_963761595.1). Taxonomy (GTDB): domain Bacteria; phylum Pseudomonadota; class Alphaproteobacteria; order Rhizobiales; family Xanthobacteraceae; genus BOG-931. The sequence goes on along the minus strand of CAVXHE010000014.1, from coordinate 139,248 downwards.
GCGGGTCATTTTGCCGTCGGCCGAAAACGTCATCTTGAATTTGACGTTGGAATTGGTCGCCGCGTTGAACGGCTGGCCGTTGAAGAACGTTGACTGGATGGCGTCCGGCGCAAGCTTTGTCGCCGGCGGTGCGGCAACAGCCGAACTGACAAGCGATGACGCGACGAGAACCAACGCGGCGGCACCCCCAACAATACCAGCAATGTGAGTATGCATCGCGATCCCCCCGAAGCTCATGATTCGTATCATTAGGATATGTCAGCGGCTCTGCCGATGATACGTGCTGTTGGGCCGCATGTCGGTGGCCGAGGCCACGCGGTTCGACATGTTGAAGAAGCCGGCCACCGCCGCGATGTCCCAGATATCGCGCTCCTTGAAACCGGCCCGGCGCAAGCGCTCGCGATCCTCCTCTTCGACAAGCCACGGCTCGGCCGTCAGTTTCACGGCAAAATCGAGCATGGCGCGTTCCCGCTTCGACAGGCGCGCCGCCCGATAATTCATCACCATCAGCTCGCCGAGCGGCGGATCGCCGGACAATTCGCGCACCGCGGAACCGTGGGCGACCAGGCAATAATAGCAGCGGTTATGTGCCGATACCGCGACAGCGATCATTTCGCGCTCGAGCTTGCTCAAGCCCGACGGTGCCAGCATCAGATCGTTGTACATGCCGACGAAGGCCGAAAGCTTCGCCGTGTCGAAGGCGTAGGCCTTGAGCACGTTCGGCACGAAGCCGAGCTTTTCCTCGCATTTGGCGAAATAGGCCGCCATATACGGCGTCAATGGCTCGGCCTTAAGGTCGAGCGCGGTAATGGCGGTGTCGTCATCCGCCACGGCGCTCGGCCGCGCCGCAGGCACGGGCTTTGGCATGGGCTTTTGGGCTGTCTTGCTGCGGTGCTTGGCCATGATGGATCTCTTCAACCTTCCGCCCTTATCGGCTGCCAAAAGTGACTATATCAAATGCCTGGACGGTAGCGCTGCACGTGCCTTGAACGGATAGAATCCCGGCGAATCGAGGGGTGGCCATGAACGTCCAAGACGTACCCCGACAAGACGTACCCCGAGGCGATCTTCCCCATAGCGGTGACGACTATGCGAGCGTAGCCCTGATCGGCGCGGCGACGGCCGTGCTGGCACAGCGCCAGCGCGACATTCCCGACGATTTTGCGGCAAAGCTGTTCGGCCTCGCAGTGCCGGAGGATCTGGAACGCTATACGGCGGAAGAGCTCGCCGACATTGCCGAGCGTTCTTGGTCGTTTTTGCAAGAGCGGCAATCGGGCGCCGCCAAGATACGGTTCGCGCCGGCCGCGGCCAAAAGCGGCGGCGCGGTGCTTGAAATCCTCAACGACGACATGCCGTTTCTCGTCGATTCCGTCGTCGGCGAACTTAACCGTCGCGGCCTCGATATCCGCTTGTTCGTCCATCCGGTCTTTGTCGTCGAGCGCGACCTCGCCGGCCGGCTGGTCAATTTCAAGGGCGCGCGTACGGTCGGCGGCCAGCGTGAGAGCTTCATCCATATTCACGTCGACGGCGGCGACGATGCCGAGCAGCGGGCGGAGCTGGTCCGCGAGATTGAAAGCATCCTCTCCGATGTGCGCGTCAGCGTACAGGATTGGAAGCCGATGCTGTCGCGGATCGCCGGCATCATCGCCGATCTGCGCAGCAACCCGCCGCCGCTGCCGGTCGAGGAGATCGCCGAAGCGGTCCAGTTTCTGGAATGGATCGCAGACGACAATTTCACGCTGCTCGGCGCGCGCGATTATGCCTTCTCCGAAAACGTCGACGCGCTCGAGCCGTCGTTCGAAACCGGGCTGGGCCTGTTGCGCTCGCGCGACGTGCGGCTGTTGCAGCGCTGGAACCAGCCGCTGACCATCACACCGGAAATCCGCGCCTTCCTCGAGCAGCCGAAGCTCCTCATCGTCACCAAAGCCACCATACGCTCGCGCATCCACCGGCGCGTTTATCTCGATTATATCGGCATCAAGCGCTTCGATCGTGACGGCAAGCTCATCGGCGAGCGCCGGTTCACCGGCCTGTTCACCTCGACCGCCTATACGCGCGCGGCGCGCACCATTCCTTTCCTGCGGCGCAAGATCGACAGCGTCATTCGGCGCGCCGGCTTCGATCCGTCGAGCCATTCCGGCAAGGCGCTGGTCAATGTGCTCGAAACCTATCCGCGCGACGACCTGTTTCAGATCGACGAGGATCTGCTCTATCAGTTCGCGCTCACCATCCTGCAGCTCGACGAACGCCCGCGCGTGCGCGTCCTGCCGCGGCGCGATCGTTTCGACCGCTTCGTGTCGATCCTCGTCTATGTCCCGCGCGACCGCTATGACAGCAAGGTCAGAGCGGCGATCGGCAATTATCTCGCCTCGGCCTTCAACGGACGTGTGAGCGCCTACCATCCGTTCTTCCCGGAAGGGCCGCTGGTGCGCGTTCATTTCATCATCGGCCGCAACGAGGGCTCAGCGCCGGACCCGGATCGCGCGTCGCTCGACCGCGCCGTCGAAGCGATCGTGCGCAGTTGGAGCGACGGCTTGTGCGAAGCGCTGACTGCCGGTCCCGATCGGGCGCGTGGACAGAGGCTGTTCGCGCGCTACCGCGACGCCTTCCCGATCGACTATCGCGAAGTCTACCCGCCGGCGACGGCGCTCACCGATATCGGCGTGATCGAGATGCTGACGCCGGAACGGCCGCTCGGCGTCCAGCTCTACCGCGCGGAAGGCTGTGGCCCGCAGAGCGCCGGCCTGAAAGTGTTCAGCCACAACCGGCCGATCCCGCTGTCGGAGCGTGTGCCGGTGCTCGAGAATATGGGGTTTCGCGTCGTCGACGAGCGGACCTATCACATCGAGCCCGAAGGAAAGTGACCCGATCTGGTTCCACGACATGACGCTCGAAAGCGCACTGGGGCGGGATTTCGACCTTGCCGCGCTGAAGGACCGGCTGGAGGCCTGCTTCCTCGTTGTGATGGGTAAGCAGGCGGAGAGCGACGGTTACAACGCGCTCGTTCTGGCGAACGGACTGGGCTGGCGCGACGTGGCGCTGATCCGCACCATGTCGCGCTTCCTGCGCCAGGTCCGCGTGCCGTTCTCGCAGGACTATATGTGGACGACGCTGCGCAAATATTCGAGTTTTGCAGCCCAGATCGTCTCGCTGTTCCAGACGCGGTTCGATCCGCGCTCGGCGATCTCTGCGGACGAGCGCGCCGCGCGGGAGGCTGCCATCGCTGCGTCGATCGAGACGGCGTTGCAGGAGTCGAGAGCCTCGACGAGGATCGCATCCTGCGCCGCTTCGTCAACGCGGTCACGGCTGCGATCCGCACTAATTTCTACCAGATCGGCCGCGACGGCTTCGTCAAGGACCTCATCGCCATCAAGTTTTTAAGCCGCAAGGTCGACGGCATGCCGCTGCCGCGGCCGCTCTACGAAATCTTCGTCTATTCGCCGCGGCTTGAAGCGGTGCATTTGCGCTTCGGCAAAGTGGCGCGCGGCGGCATCCGCTGGTCCGACCGACCGCAGGATTTCCGCACCGAAGTCCTCGGCCTCGTCAAAGCGCAGAACGTCAAGAACGCTGTGATCGTGCCGGTCGGCGCCAAGGGCGGCTTCGTGCCGAAATATCTGCCGGCGGGCGGTCCGCGCGAGGCCATCCAGGCCGAAGGCATCGCCACCTACAAATTGTTCATCTCGACGCTGCTCGACATCACCGACAATATCGGCATCGGAACGGCGGGTGTCATTCCGCCGCCCGACGTGGTGCGCCATGACGGCGACGATCCCTATCTCGTGGTCGCCGCCGACAAAGGCACGGCGACTTTTTCCGACATCGCCAATGAGCTCGCCATTGCGCACGATTTCTGGCTCGGCGACGCCTTCGCCTCGGGCGGCTCGGCCGGCTACGACCACAAGAAGATCGGCATCACCGCCCGCGGCGCCTGGGAATCGGTGAAGCGCCATTTCCGCGAGATGGATGTCGACATTGGCAGAACGCCGTTTACCGTGGTCGGCGTCGGCGACATGTCGGGCGATGTTTTCGGCAACGGCCTATTGCGCGAGAAGACGACCAAGCTGATCGCCGCCTTCGATCACCGCGATATTTTTATCGATCCCGACCCCGATGCGGAAAAGACCTTCGCCGAACGCCAGCGGCTGTTCGATCTGCCGCGGTCGAGCTGGCAGGACTTCGACAAGTCGCTGATCTCCAAAGGCGGCGGCGTCTATCCGCGCAGCGCCAAGGAGATACGCCTCTCGGCCGAGACGCAAAAGCTGTTCGGTGTCGGCGAACGCGTCACCCCGCAAGATCTCATCCGCGCCATCCTCAAAGCGCAGGTCGATCTGATCTTTTTCGGTGGCATCGGCACCTATATTCGCGCCAGTGACGAAACCGACGATGCGGTCGGCGACCGCGCCAACGATCCGATCCGCGTCACCGGCAAGGATCTGCGCGCCAAGGTGATCGGCGAGGGCGCCAATCTCGGCATGACGCAGCGCGGCCGCATCGAGGCGGCGTTCCGCGGCATCCGGCTCAATACCGACGCCATCGACAATTCCGCCGGCGTCAACACCTCCGACATGGAGGTCAATATCAAGATCGCGCTGAGCATTCCGTTGCGCGACGGCCGGCTCACCTTGGACGCGCGTAACGCGTTCTTGGCGGGGATGACCGATGAGGTCGCCGGCCTCGTGCTGCGCAACAACTATCTGCAGCCCTTGGCGCTGTCGCTGTCGCAGCGGCGCGGCATGGAGGATTTCGGCTTTCTGCAGCGGCTCATTCAGACGTTGGAAGCCCGCGGCCTGCTCGATCGTGCGGTCGAGTATCTGCCCGACGACATGGTGCTCACCGAGCGCCGCCGCCGCTCGGAGCCGTTCACCCGGCCGGAGCTTGCGGTGCTCCTCGCCTATGCCAAGCTCACGCTCTACGACGACCTTCTCGAATCCGCGGTGCCCGACGATCGCTATCTCGGGCGCGAGCTCGGCCGTTATTTCCCAAAGGCCATTGCCGAACGTTATCCCGACGCGCTCGAACATCATCGGCTGCGCCGCGAAATCATCGCCACGCAGCTTGCCAATTCGATGATCAATCGCGGCGGACCGTCGCTGATCGTGCGCATTGCCGACCAGACAGGCGCCGGCGCCCTCAGCGATCGCCTCGGCCTTTGCCGCGGTGCGCGACAGCTACGGGATGAGCGCGCTCAATACCGCGATCGACAGCCTCGACAACAAGATTTCCGGCAAGCTTCAGCTCGATCTTTATGCCGCGGTCCAGGATCTGCTCCTCGACCGCATCATCTGGTTCCTGCGCAATGTCGATCTGTCGAAAGGACTGGCCGAGCTGGTGACGCATTATCGTGACGGCATTGCCGCCGTGACCGCAACGCTCGACGGCGCGCTCTCGGAGGATGCGCTGCAATGCGCGGGTGGCGCGCCGGCAGGAGCTTGCCGAGGCGGGCGTGCCCGAAGACCTTGCCGGCCGCATCGCCGATCTGCGCGCGCTCGCTTCGGCCCCCGACATCGTGCTGGTCGCCGACCGCACCGGCAAGCCGGTAAGCGAGGTCGCGGCGACTTATTTTGCCGCCGGCGACCTTCTTCCGCCTCGACCGCATCGCGGCGGCTGCCGAAAACATTCCCATCGCCGATTATTTCGACCGGCTGGCGCTCGACCGCGCGCGGGATTCGATCGGCGACGCCGAGCGCCGGCTCACCGCGGCGATGGTGGGCCAAGGCGCAGCCGGCGCAGGCGCCGTCGAAGCTTGGGTTGCACCGCGAAAGAACGAGGTCGAACGCATCCGGCTTGCCATCCACGAAATCGCCGGTTCCGGGCTTACGCTGTCCAAGCTTTCGGTCGCCGCTAGTCTCCTCGGCGATCTGGTGAAGAACTAGGCGCTTACTTCCTAGACTTCCATCAACAAGACCCCATCAACAGGACCCATCAAACAGAAAAGAACCCCAAGCAGTTACGCCGCTTGGGGTCCTCAAGTTGTTGCCTCAACTCAGGCTTATCTGACCGGACGGCGGGGTGTCGGGGGGATGGGGAACCGCCCGGTCGGCCTAGTCCGCGCTGAGATAAGTGCGCTCTCTGCAAATACAACGCAGATCACGATTTAGTGTTTCACGCTGCGTCAAAACGCGCCGGCGAAGCTGAGAAAGGAATGCGCCTGCAACAAATTAGTTCGGCGCTTGCGCGCGCGCCGGCGCGGCATTTCGACATTACGAGAAATTCACAAACGCGCTTCGCCGCACAGCAGCATCAGAATATTCCTAGGGCTTGAACGGGATCGAACGGATCACTCGGGCAAGCCGTAGCGGTGCAGATCGGCGCCGTGGACGTCGAGCCAGGCCTTGGCGCGCTCGTGATCCGGGCAAATGCGTTGCACCAGCCGCCAGAATTTCGGCGAATGGTTCATCTCGACGAGATGCGCCACTTCGTGCGCGGCGAGATAATTCGAGCACCTGCCGTCGGCGCCAGAATGAGCCGCCAGGAAAACGACAGCACGCCGGTTGTCGAGCATGAGCCCCAGCGGCTCGACTGATCGCGCACGGCGACGCGCTTGAAGCGCAGCCCGAGCTCGTCGGCATAGCGCCGGCTCGCGGCTTGCAGCTCGCGCTTGGCTTCGCGGCGCAGGAAGTCGCCGATGCGCCGGTCGACATGCGGCGCCTGGCCGGCGACGCATAAGCAGCGCTCGCCGTCGGCGCCGGCCTCGGTCCAGACCGTGCCGCGCACGCCGCGGCGATGGGCGATGCGGTGCGGCACGCCGCGCAGCGGCAACACCACGCCGTCGGCAAACGGCGCGCCTCCGGCAACCGGCCGAGACGCGCCGCGATCCAGCCGCCGTGCTTCTGCGCGAAGGCGCGTGCCTCTTTCACCGTGCCGCGCGGCGGTATCGTCAGAATGACTTCGCGCGTCGTCGCCTGGATGCGCAGCGTGTAACGGCGCGCCTGGCGGTGCCGCCGCAGCCGCACCGGATAGACCGATCCGTCGAATACAATCTCGATCGTCTGCGGCTCGCTCGGACGGCGGTAGAGCAGCGCACGCTGCGCCATATGCTGCAACGACATGGCGAGGTCACTCCAACGCGGCAAGAACGGCGACCAGTATGGCAACCAAGAATGACGGCATGGACGGCGTCAACAAACGCGACACATGAATCGCGGCTATCATGCCACATCGCAGACGGTAACGGGAGAGTGCGGGAATATTACGGCGCCGGCCGCCGCCGCTTACGCGGTATGCAGCGCGACGCCGTTGCCGACGCGACGCCTGCCGGCGCCGTTGAGCGCCGCCGGCTGCGACTCCCGCATCGATAGCACGAAATCGGAGATGCGCGGCGCGATCTCGGCGCGGAAGCGCGAGCCGTTGAACACGCCGTAATGGCCGACGCCTTGCTGCAGCCAATGCGCGTGGCGGTGCGGCGGGATATTCGTGCACAGGCGGTGCGCCGCTTCGGTCTGGCCCACGCCGGAAATATCGTCGAACTCGCCTTCGATGGTGAGCAGCGCGGTGCGCTTGATCCGGCTCGGATCGACCGGCCGGCCGCGATGCGTCATCTCGCCCTTCGGCAGAGCGTGCTGCACGAACACGGTGTTGACCGTCTGCAAATAGAATTCCGCCGCGAGATCCATGACGGCAAGATACTCGTCATAGAATTCCTTGTGCTTCTGCGCCGAGTCGCCGTCGCCCTTCACCAGGTGCAGAAACAATTGCTTGTGCGCCTCGATGTGGCGATCCAGATTCATGCTGACGAAGCCGTTGAGCTGGAGAAATCCCGGATAGACGTCGCGCATGAAGCCGGGATTCGGAAACGGCACTTTGGTGATGACGTGGGTGCGGAACCAATCGATGCCGCGCCTCTTGGCGAGATCGTTCACGGCGGTCGGATTGACGCGCGTGTCGATCGGGCCGCCCATCAGAATCATGGATTTCGGCGTGTAGGGGTCTTCGTCCGCTTCCATCAAGCGCCACGGCGGCGAGCACCGGCACCGATGGCTGGCATACGGCGACGACATGGGTGTCGCCGCCGAGCGCGTGGAGGATGGAAATCACGTAGTCGATATAGTCGTCGAGATCGAACGCGCCCTCCGACAGCGGCACCATGCGCGCATCGACCCAGTCGGTAATGTAGACGTCGTGATTGGGCAGAAAGGCTTCGACCGTGCCGCGCAACAGCGTCGCGTAGTGGCCCGACATCGGCGCGACGATCAGAAGCTTCGGCTGCGGACGCTTCGGCGGGTGCTGGAACGCGCGCTCGAAGCGCATGAGCTTGCAGAACGGCCGTTCCCAGACGGTCGTGATATTGACCGGCACGCGCTCGCCGCCGACCAGTGTCGAGGAGATGCGCCATTCCGGCTTGCCGTAGCGGCGCGTCGAGCGCTCGAACAGTTCGCAGGCCGCGGCGACGGATTTGCCGTAAGTCGTAAACGACAGCGGATTGATCGGATTCTTGAAGAACAATCGCGTGGCATCGGCCATGGCGCGCGACGGGTTCAGCGCCGCGTGGCTCATTTCGTAGAACCAATAGAGTGGCGTCGACAAAAGAACGCCGTGTTCGCCGCCTGGTACGGCAGGCGCGCCGCCAAACTCACCAATCGCCATTGAGATAGCCTTGCCCGGATTGCTGCAGTGCAGCACTGTGACTGTCGTATGTCATTGCGTCAATATATAAGGAAAACTTTCCCTATCCGTTACGTATGAGAGTCAACGCTTTCCTGCCATTCGCGGCGCACATGGGCCAATCCGCAGGTCGCCGCCACGTTCCCCGCGCAGCTTTGGCGAGACCGGCCGCGGCTTCCCAAATCGGACTTTATTCGCCGGTCTGCATCAGCGAGCCGTGGCGGCGAGCGCTCTGCAATAGCTTGAGAAAGCCAAACACGCCGGCGGCAAACAGCACGGCGTTGAGCGCCAGCGCGTAGAGCATCAGGTCGGGCCGAAACACGTTCTGTCGATCAGAAGCGCCCGCATGCCCTCGAAGACATAGGTCGGCGGCAACGCCCATGCCACCGGCTGCAGCCAGACCGGCAGCGTGGTCACCGGGTAGTAGACGCAGGTCAAAGGCATGAACAGGAACATGATCGACCAGGCCAAATTCTCCGCGCCCATGCCGTTGCGCAGAATGAGGCCGGAGACAAAAATCCCGATCGCCCAGCTGGTCAGCATCAGATTGAAAAAGAACGCCACCAGCGCGAAGCCCAATCCGTAGAGATTGAAGCCGAAAAACGCGATGGCGAGAAACGTCACCGGCACGGCGCCGATCGAGAGCCGCACCACGCTCATCACCATCAGCGCGATGATGAACTCGATCGGCCGCAGCGGGCTCATCATCAGATTGCCGATATTGCGCGACCACATTTCCTCGAGAAATGAAATCGAGAAGCCGAGCTGGCCGCGGAACAGAATATCCCACAGCAGCACCGCGCCGATGAACGTCCCGCCGGCGCGGGCGAAGAAGCCGGCATTGTTGGCGATGTAATATTGCAGGAAGCCCCAGGTGACCATTTGCACCGTCGGCCAATAAACGAGATCGAGCAGCCGCGGCCACGACGAGCGCAACAGATACCAGTAGCGCAGCATCATCGCGGCGATGCGCTGCGGCCGAGAGAAATGGCGGTAGGCGCGTTTCCACCCTGCCGGTCATTGCGCCGCCTCGCTGTGAATGCCTTCGCCGCGCGCGACATCGAGGAAAACCTCTTCGAGCGTCGCCCTGCCGTAACGCGCCAAGAGTTTTGTCGGCGTGTCGTCGTCCTCGATGCGGCCGCGCTTCATGATGATGACGCGCTCACACAAGCGTTCGACCTCGCTCATGTTGTGCGAGGCAAGAGCACCGTGGCGTGGCGCTCGCGGCAATAGCGTTCGAGATGGCCGCGCACCCAGTCGGCGGTGTCGGGATCGAGCGAGGCGGTCGGCTCGTCGAGCAACAGAACGTCCGGATTGTTGATCAGCGCCTTGGCGAGCGCGACGCGCGTTTTCTGGCCGGCCGACAGGCGGCCGGTCGGGCGGTCGAGCAGATCGGTGAGGTCGAGCTCGCGCGCCAGTTCGGCGATGCGCGCGCGCAAATCCTCGACGCCATAGAGCATGCCGAACACGGTCAGGTTCTGCCGCACGGTGAGCCGCATCGGCACCTCGACATAGGGGCTTTCGAAATTCATGCGGTGCAACACGCGGTAACGGTCCCTCGGCATTTCGGCGCCCAGCACGGTGACGCGGCCGGAGGTGGGCAGGACGAGCCCCATGATGCTGGCGATGGTGGTGGTTTTGCCGGCGCCATTGCCGCCGAGAAGCCCGGTGACCGAACCGGGCGTCAGCGTGAACGAAATGCCGTCGACGGCCGGAATCGTCTTGTAGATTTTGACGAGCCGATCGACGGCAATCGGAGGAGGTTTTAAGCCCGGCATCGCGCACATGTGGCGCGGTTGGCCGCGGGAGGCAAGGGGAGTGCGTTCAAGAGGAGTGCGCTATGAGAAGGCCGGAAATGCCGTGCCCGCGCTGGCAGGCCGCCGCCGAAACTGGCAAAACGTCGAAGGGGAGGACCACGATCATATGAGTAGAATCACATGAGCATCGTCACATGAGCATGATCACGATGGCGCAAGCCGATCTCATTATGAACGCCGTCATCGAACGCGGCGCCGCGCTCGATTGCCGTCCGATCAGCGTGATCGTCGTCGAGCCGGGCTGCAAGGTGAAAGCCTTCAAGAAAGAGGACGGCGCGTCGATGATCCGTTTCGAAATGGCCTATGGCAAAGCCTATGCGGCGCTGTCGCTCGGCCGCAGCTCAAAGCTCGTGCGCGAGCGCGCGGTGGAGCGGCCGATCTTCATGCGCTATCTCATCGCCGCGAGCGGCGAGCAGATCTTTCCCGAAGGCGGCGGCATGCTGATCCGCGACGACGACGGCGAGATCATCGGCGCGGTCGGCGTGACCGGCGATACCGAGGACCGCGACGAGGAACTTGCGATCCACGGCATTCACGCTGCAGGCCTCAAGACCGACGAGGATTGCCGCGGCATGGGCCGGCGCATCGGTCTGCTGGCAAAGAATCCATCTCGTCCGTAGCTCCACCCATCAACATTGCAATGATCAAAGTGACATCATGAAAATCGGACTCTTCGATCACGTCGAGAACGGCGAACGGCCGCTCACCACTTTATTCGACGAACGGTTGCGCTTTGCGCAAGCCGCAGACGCGGCCGGCTTCTATTGCCTGCATGTCGCCGAACATCACGCGACGCCGCTCAACATGGTCCCGGTTCCGGGGGTCTATCTCGGCGCCGTCGCCCGCGCCACCAAGCGTCTGCGGCTTGGCCCGCTGGTCTATCTGTTGCCGCTCTATTCGCCGCTGCGGCTGATCGAGGAAATTTGCATGCTCGATCATCTGAGCTATGGCCGGCTCGACGTCGGTGTCGGCCGCGGCGTGTCGCCCTACGAGCTGAAATTCCACAAAGTCGAGCACGACCAATCGCGCGAGATTTTCATCGACGCCTACAAATGCATCAGCGCCGGCCTGACCACGGACAAGCTCAGCTACACGGGCGAGCATTTCGTCTATGAGAATGTGCCGATCGCGCTGCGGCCGTTGCAGCAGCCGCATCCGCCGTTCTGGTACGGCTCATCGAACGAGATCGGCTCGGTCTGGGCCGGCGAGCAGGGCCTGCACTTCGTCACTTTGGGGCCGATGGCGACCGCGAAGGCCAATATCACCGCCTACAAAGCGGCGCTGGCGCAACGCGGCGGCGCGGCGCAGCCCAAGTCGGAGTTTTCCGGTGGCGCGGCCATCGGCGTGCAGCGGCACATTTTCGTCGCCGATACCGACGCGGAAGCTATTCGCTTCGGCAAGCCGGCGATGGATGCGCACCTCGCGCATCTCAATTGGCTGCGCACGACGCACGGCCAGACCGGCTTGACGTCGCGGCTCAACGTGCCGCGCGGCGCGAATTTCGAAGCTTGCCTTGCCGACCGCACCGTCATCGCCGGCTCGCCAGCGACCGTGCGGGCGGAGATCGAGCGGCAGGTCGAAGAGCTCGGCATCAATTATCTTTTGACGTATCTCTTCCTCGGCACCATGTCGCTTGCCGACGCGCTGCGCTCGCTGCAACTGTTCAGTAGCGAGGTGATGCCGCATCTGGTTGGACTTTGACTCGTCATGGCCGGGCATAGCCGCTCGAAGAACGGCGTCACTTTGTTCGCCTATGCCCGGCCATCTACGTCTTGCCTGTTGCGGTGCTGCAAAGTCGTGGATGCCCGCGACAAGCGCGGGTATGACGGCGTAGTCACTTTCCCGCGTCGTCCGCCGCTTGCTTGTGATCGTCCCGCAGCGCATCCGGGTGCGGCATGGCGATGATGTTGTAGCCGGAATCGACGAAATGGATTTCGCCGGTGACGCCGGCCGACAGATCCGACAAGAGATAGAGCCCGGCGCCGCCGAGCTCTTCGAGCGTGACGCCGCGACGGAGCGGCGAGTGGCGTTGCTGGAACGCGAACATCGCGCGGGCGTCGCCGATACCCGCGCCCGCCAAGGTGCGGATCGGGCCGGATGAGATGGCGTTGACGCGGATGCCGCTTCCCCCGAAATCGACCGCGAGATAGCGCACCGAGGCTTCGAGCGCCGCCTTGGCGACGCCCATGGCGTTGTAGTTCGGCATGGCGCGCCCGCCGCCGTTATAGGTCAGTGTCACCATGGCGCCGCCGTTTGGCATCATCGCCGCCGCGCGCTTGGCCGCTTCCGTGAACGAAAAGCACGAGATCAGCATGGTGTGCGAAAAGTTCTCGCGCGTCGTGTCGGCGTAGCGGCCGGTGAGCTGCGCCTTGTCGGAAAAGGCGATGGCATGAACCAGAAAATCGAGCGTGCCCCAGGCGCGGCCGAGCTCGGCAAACACGGTATCGACCGTTCTTATATCCTCGACATCGCACGGCAGGACGAGATCGGCGCCGACCGACGCCGCGAGCGGCTTCACCCGCTTGCCCAGCGCATCACCCTGATAGGTGAAGGCAAGCTTGGCGCCGTGGGTGGCGAGCGTCTTGGCGATGCCCCATGCAATCGAGTGATCGTTGGCGACCCCCATGATCAGGCCGCGCTTGCCTTGCATCAGCTCCGTCATATGTCAGGCATCCACGTGCTTGAACACGACGGAGGCATTGGTGCCGCCGAAGCCGAAGGAATTGGACAACACGCAGCCGAGCTTCACGTCGTCCTGACGCGCGCGCACGATCGGCATGTCGTCGAAAGCCGGATCGAGCTTTTCGATATTGGCGCTTTCGCAGATGAAGCCGGAGCCCATCATCAGGAGCGAATAGATCGCCTCTTGGGCGCCGGCGGCGCCGAGCGAGTGACCGGTCAGCGATTTTGTCGCCGAGATCGGCGGGCATTTGGCGCCGAACACCTCGCGGATCGCCTCGATCTCTTTCAGGTCGCCGATCGGCGTCGACGTAGCGTGCGGGTTGATGTAATCGACCGGCGGCTTGACGGTCGAAAGCGCCATTTTCATGCAGCGCATCGCGCCCTCGCCCGACGGCGCCACCATGTCGGCGCCGTCGGAGGTCGCGCCGTAGCCGGCGACCTCGGCATAGATTTTCGCGCCGCGCGCCTTGGCGTGTTCGAGCTCTTCGAGGACGAGGACGCCGGCGCCGCCGGCGATGACAAAGCCGTCGCGATCGGCATCGTACGCGCGCGAGGCCTTGTCCGGCGTTTGATTGAAGCCCGACGACATCGCGCCCATGGCGTCGAACAGGACCGACAAAGTCCAGTCCAGTTCTTCGCAGCCGCCGGCAAAGATCATGTCCTGCTTGCCGACCTGAATGGTCTCATAGGCATTGCCGATGCAATGGTTCGACGTGGCGCAGGCCGACGAGATCGAATAGTTGACGCCCTTGATCTTGAACCAGGTGGCAAGCGTCGCCGAGGCGGTCGACGACATCGCCTTCGGCACCGCGAACGGTCCGACGCGCTTGGGCCCCTTGCTGCGGGTGATATCGGCGCTCTCGACGATGGTCCGCGTCGACGGGCCGCCCGAGCCCATGATGATGCCGGTGCGTTCGTTGGAAACGTCGGTCTCTTCGAGGCCTCCGTCGCGGATCGCCTGTTCCATGGCGACGTGATTCCAGGCGGCGCCGCCGCCCAGAAAGCGCATGGCGCGGCGATCGATGGCCTCGCTGGCGTCGAGCGTCGGCGCGCCGTGCACCTGGCAGCGGAAGCCGAGCTCGGCATATTTGTCGGCGCGCACAATGCCGGATTTGGCCTCGCGCAGCGACGCCAGCACTTCCTGCGTATTGTTGCCGATGGACGAGACGATGCCCATCCCGGTGACAACGACGCGTTTCATAGGTCCCTCTTTCGGATTTTCTGTTGGCGCACGATCACGTCCGAAAACAGGTAATGTCTTTTCGGGATCATGTAAGCGCGATCGCGCTCACGCTTCGGTCGGTTGCGGCTCAACGTCGCGGAACAGACCGACTTTCAGGTCGAGTGCACGATAGATGACCGAACCGTCGGCCGAGAGCCAGCCGTCGGCAATGCCGAGCACGAGCTTCGAGCGCATCACGCGCTTGATGTCGATGCCGTAGACGATGTTCTTCATGTTCGGCAGAACCTGCCCGGAAAACTTGAGCTCGCCCATGCCGAGCGCGCGGCCGCGGCCCGGAGAGCCGAGCCAGCCGAGAAAGAAGCCGAGCATTTGCCAGAGCGCATCGATGCCGAGGCAGCCGGGCATGACCGGGTCGCCCTTGAAGTGACAGGGGAAGAACCAGAGATCGGGCTTGAGCTCGAGGACGGCCCGGACCAGGCCCTTGCCGTATTCGCCGCCCACTTCCGCGATTTCGGAAATGCGGTCGAACATCAGCATCGGCGGCAGCGGAAGTTGCGGCCCCTCGGCGAACAGCTCGCCGCGGCCGCAGGCTAACAAGTCCTCGTAGTCGAAATTCGAACGCCGTTCCGGCATGCGCATCCACTCCGCCGCCTGCGGCGGCTTAAGTTAATTTCCTAACATATTGGGCGAAAGCGGCAAAGCTGCACCCCCCAATGCGCCCACTCGCGCTCCTGCGCGGTGGGCAACCCCAAGTCCGCGCCCAAAAACCCGAGACAGTTGCGGCAAACGCAAGGTGGCGTATAATAATTTCAGATGCAACGGGTGTGGTCCGATGTCGGGCCGCGCTTTTGCTATGAAAGTATCGGTTTTGCTATGACAGAAACGCGTCGAGTACCCGGCTCCTCTTTTGCCCTTGGGGCGAATGTGGCCAGATCGGGCGGGTCCGCCTTACCGGCGTCCAGCGTGACGATGGTCAAGCCGCAAGGCCAGGCGGATCGCGCCGACCTCACCGGGTGTCCGTGGCACGACGTCAAGTCGAAGTTGCGCGACGTAGGCCTGCGCCCGACCCGTCAGCGCATGGCGCTCGGCTGGATCCTGTTCGCCAAAGGCGACCGGCACGTGACCGCCGAAATGCTCTACGAAGAGGCGACCCGCGCCAAGGTGCCGGTGTCGCTCGCGACCGTGTACAACACGCTCCACCAGTTCACTGAAGTCGGGCTGTTGCGGCAGGTCGCGGTGGATGGGTCGAAAGCCTATTTCGACACCAATAATTCCGAGCACCACCACTTCTTCATCGAAGACAAGAACGATCTTATGGACATCCCTTCGAGCGATGTCGTCGTCGGCAAGGCGCCGGTCCCGCCGGAAGGCTACGAGATCGCCCGCATCGACGTCGTGGTCCGGCTGCGCCGCAAGCAGGGCTGAAATCGCAAGCCCTGACGCCGGACTTAATCGATTCGTCTGATCCCGAAATTTTGACCGAAGCCGGTGCTGGCCTGCGCTCGTCTTGAGCGACCAATTTGGCCGATCCCTGCATCAAGATTCTTCAAGCGCGCCGGCATGTTGGACGGTCGCGAACGCTCGGCCGTATCACAGGGCCGGCGAGGTACTTGACGATTTTAACGTCATAATGCTATTTCAATCCACAATAATAGATATATAAAACATCATTTCTAACGCCGCATGATCACTGCAGGCCAGCTTAGGGCTTCGCGCGCCCTTCTCCGCATCGACCAGCGCACGCTCGCTGAGTTTGCCGGCCTGTCCCTTCCGACGATCCAACGCATGGAAGGAAGCGATGGCGTCGTTCGCGGCAATGTCGATTCCCTGATGAAGCTTGTCGCCGCCCTCGACGCGCTTGGCATCGAGCTGATTTCCGACAATGCGCCGAGCCAAACGGGCGGCCGCGGCGTACGCTTGAAGGGGCCGGCGCCGTGATGCTGTCGGTCATCCTTGCTTGCGCAGCAGCGCTGCTCGCGCTTGCGGTCCTCGCCGTCATCGTCGTGCATTGCGCCGCTGCCACGCGCATCGTCTACGGCGCGAGCATGATTATCGCGACGATTTCGCTCTTCGCGGCGGTGATCCACCTTCTTGGCGCTCAAGTTCTCGGCGCGCAGCCACCTGCAAGCCTGACATTACCAATTGGCGTGCCGTGGCTCGGCGCGCATTTTCGCCTCGATGCGCTCTCGGCCTTCTTCCTGGTCGTGGTCGATTTCGGCGCCTTGAGCGCGAGCCTGTTCGCGCTCGGCTACGGCATGCACGAAGAGGCGCCGCAGCGCGTGCTGCCGTTTTACCCCGCCTTTCTTGCCGGCATGACGCTTGTCGTGGTTGCCGACGATGCGTTCACGTTCCTTTTGTCCTGGGAATTCATGTCGCTGTCCTCGTGGGCCTTGGTGATGGCGCACCATCGCGTGCCCGACAATGTCCGCGCCGGTTATGTCTATCTGGTGATGGCGAGTTTCGGCACGCTATCGTTGTTGCTCGCTTTCGGGCTGCTCGCCGGACCAGACGGGCTCTACACATTCGAGCACATGCGCGCAGCGCATCCCTCCGCCGCGTTCGGCGCCATGGCGCTCATTCTCGCGCTGATCGGCGCGGGATCGAAGGCAGGCATCGTGCCGCTCCATGCGTGGCTGCCACTCGCGCACCCGGCCGCGCCGAGCCATGTCTCAGCCCTGATGAGCGGCGTCATGACCAAAGTCGCCGTTTACGGCTTTGTGCGAATTGTCTTCGAGCTTGCCGGTGCGCCGGCGTGGTGGTGGAGCATCGTCGTGCTCACGCTCGGCGGCATCACCGCGGTGATGGGCGTGCTCTATGCGCTGATGCAGCACGATCTCAAACGGCTTCTCGCCTATCACACCGTCGAGAATATCGGGATCATCTTTATCGGTTTGGGGCTGGCGCTCGCGTTTAAGACCTACGGGATGCCGTTTGCCGCGGCTTTGGCGCTCACCGCAGCGCTCCTTCACGTGTTGAACCATTCGCTGTTCAAGAGCCTGTTGTTCTTCGGTTCGGGCGCGGTCCTCACCGCGACCGGCGAACGCGACATGGAGCATCTCGGCGGCCTCATTCACCGCATGCCGCAGACCGCCTTTGTCTTTCTCGTCGGTTGCGCGGCGATTTCCGCTTTGCCGCCGCTCAATGGCTTCGTGTCGGAATGGCTGACATTCCAGGCGATCCTGCTCAGTCCGCAACTGCCTTCATGGGGACTCGAAGCTTCTGGTGCCTGCCGTCGGCGCGCTTTTGGCGCTCTCGGCGGCGCTCGCCGCCGCCTGTTTCGTGAAGGCCTATGGCGTGACCTTTCTCGGCCGGCCGCGCACCCGCGCTGCCGAAACGGCGGCCGAGACCGACCGTTTCTCGCTCGCCGCGATGATTGTGTTGGCGGCATCGTGTCTCGTCATCGGCATCCTGCCCGGACTGTTCATCGATGCACTGGCGCCGGTGTCCTCGGCCCTGATCGGTGCGCGCATGCCGGCGCAGATCGGCGCGCAATGGCTCTCCATCGTTCCGATCGCCGCCAGCCGCAGCTCTTATGACGGCCTGCTGGTGTTCTTGTTCATGATCATATCGGGCATGCTCGCGGCGTTCGCGATCCATCGCCTGGCGTCGGACCGCTTGCGCCGTGCGCCGGCCTGGGATTGCGGCTATCCGGACGCCAGTCCGGCAACGCAGTACACCGCCATGAGCTTCGCGCAGCCGATCCGCCGCGTCTTCGGCACCATGGTGTTTCGCGCCCGCGAACATGCCGAGATGCCGCCGCCCGGCGACACGCGTCCGGCGCGTCTGAAGGTGGACATCTCCGACCTCATCTGGGACGGGATCTACGCGCCGCTCGCCGCCGGCATCGATTTTGCCGCGGATCGTCTCAATCGCCTGCAATTCCTGACGATCCGCCAGTATCTAAGTCTCGTCTTCGGTGCGCTCGTCATTTTGCTCTTGGTGCTCGCCGTATGGTCTTGATCCGCGACTTTGCCATTCAGGGCGCACAGATGCTGCTGGTGCTCATCCTGGCGCCGCTCTTCACCGGCTTCGTGCGCAAGGTGAAAGCGCGCCTGTTGCGGCGGCAGGGGCCGCCGCTCATTCAGCCCTATCTCGATCTGGCGCGGCTCATGCGCAAAGAGGTGGTCCTCGCGGAGAACGCTTCGTGGCTGTTCCGCGTCATCCCCTATCTGATTTTCGCCGCCACGTGGGTCGCGGCGTCGCTGGTGCCGACATTCCGCACCGGGTTGTTGTTCTCCTGGTCAGCCGATCTCATCGCCATTATCGCGCTCCTGGGCAGCGGACGCTTCTTCCTCGCGCTTGCCGGCCTCGACGTCGGCACGAGCTTCGGCGGCATCGGGTCGAGCCGCGAAGTGATGATCGCCTCGCTCGCCGAGCCGGCGATGATCATGATCGTGTTTACGCTGGCGCTGATCGCGGGCTCCACGCAACTCTCGACCATTGCCGAATTCATGGCGTCGCCGCAGGTTGGGCTGCGCGTCTCGCTCGGCGCTTGCGCTCTTTGGTCTGGTGATGGTGGCGATCGCCGAGAACGGCCGCGTGCCGGTCGACAATCCGGCGACACATCTCGAACTGACCATGGTGCACGAAGCCATGGTGCTCGAATATTCGGGCCGGCATCTGGCGCTGATCGAGCTGTCGGCTTCGCTCAAGCTTATCCTCTATGTCTCGCTGCTCGCCTGCGTGTTCGTGCCCTGGGGCATCGAATCCGCCGGCGGCTCGCTGGCGACGCTTGGCGTCGGAATTTCCGCCTATCTCGGCAAGCTCGCACTCGGCGGCTTTTTCCTGGCGCTGTTCGAGACCTCGATCGCCAAGATGCGCGTGTTCCGGGTGCCGGAATTTCTCGGTGCGGCGCTGATGCTCGGCCTCTTGGCGACGCTCTTGCGATTCGTATCGGGGAGCTTCTGATGAGCGGCATCGATTTCGACATCGCCCATCTGCTCGCCGGCTCGCTGGTGCTGATCAGCTTCCTCGAGCTTTATCAGGACCGCCTCTACGCGCTCCTCAATATCTACGCCATGCACGCGCTGGTGCTCGCGGCCTCGGTCGCCTGGCAGGCTTTCATTCAAGACGCGCCGCATCTCTATATCACCGCGGCGATTGCGCTGGTCTTCAAGGCGATCGTTATTCCTGTCGTGCTGCACCGCATGATCGTGCGGCTGGGCATCCATCGCGAGATCGAGAAGGTGGTGGGCGTTGGTCCGGTCATGCTCGCCGGCATCGGCCTCGTCGCGCTGTCCATGGTGGTGATGCTGCGGGTGACGCACGAGGCCGATCCGCTGGCGCGCGAGGATCTCGCCTTCGCGCTGTCGGTCATTCTGCTCGGCCTGTTGATGATGGTGACGCGGCGCAACGCCGTGAGCCAAGTGGTGGGTTTCATGTCGCTCGAGAACGGGCTCGTGCTGGCAGCGACCGGCGCCAAGGGCATGCCGCTCGTGGTCGAGATCAGCGTCGCCTTTTCGGTTCTGATCGCCTTCATCGTGATCGGGATTTTCCTGTTCCGCATCCGCGAGCGCTTCGACACCGTTGACGTGCAGGCGCTCGACCGCTTCCGCGGAGAACGTCGATGATGCCCGGTGCCATAACGTTCGATGCCATGACAGGTTTGCTGCTGGTCCCGGCCGTCGCCGCGGTGCTCCTGGCGCTCTTGCCCGATTATCGGTTGACCGCGCGGCTCAATGTGCTCGCCACCGCGATCACGCTGATCTGCGCGCTCTCGCTCTTGGTGCGGCGGCCGCAACCGGGCGTCTATCTCCTGATCGACGATCTCAACGGCACCTTCGTCGTGCTCACCACTTTCGTCGGCTTTACCACCAGCGTGTTCAGCGCCAGTTACATCGGCCACGAGCTTGAAACCGGGCGGCTGACGCCGCCTTTCGTGCGTTTCTATCACGCCATGTATCAAGTGCTGATGTTCGCGATGAATCTCGCGCTCATCGCCAACAATATCGGCTTGATGTGGGTGGCGATCGAGATGGCGACTTTGACCACGGTCCTCATGGTCGGCATCTATCGCACCCACGAGGCGCTCGAAGCGGCGTGGAAATATTTCATCCTCGGCAGCGTCGGCATCGCGCTCGCTTTGTTCGGCACCATTCTGGTTTACATGGCGGCGCGGCCGGTTGTCGGCGAGGGCCTCGACGCCATGCAATGGACGGTGCTGGTGAGCCGCGCCGGCGGCTTCGATCCGGCGCTGCTCGATCTCGCCTTCGTCTTCTTGTTGCTCGGCTACGGCACCAAGGTCGGGCTGGCGCCGCTGCATGCCTGGCTGCCCGATGCGCATGCCGAGGGTCCCGACCCCGATTTCGGCGGTGCTGTCGGGACTGCTGCTCAACGTCGCGCTTTATGCGCTGCTGCGCTTTAAGATGCTGCTCGCCGCCAACGCCGCGGCGCTGGCGCCGGGGCCGCTGATGGTGACGCTCGGCCTGCTGTCACTCGTCTTCGCCTCCTTCATGCTGTACCGCCGCCGCGACATCAAGCGCATGTTCGCCTATTCGTCGATCGAGCATATGGGCATCATCACTTTTGCGTTTGGCATGGGCGGCCCGCTCGCCAATTTTGCCGGGCTGTTGCACATGACGATGCATTCGCTGACCAAATCGGCGATCTTCTTTGCCGTCGGTCATGTCACCCAGGTCAAAGGCACGCAGCGCATCGCCGACATGGGCGGTCTCACCGAGACCCATCCGGTGCTCGGCTGGGGCCTGATCCTCGGTGTCGTCGCCATCGCCGGATTGCCGCCGCTCGGCATCTTCATGAGCGAATTCTTGGTGGTGAGCTCGACCTTTGCGCGCGAGCCGCTGTTGGCGCTGGTGCTCGTCTTCGGCATCCTGGTCGGCTTTGCCGCGCTGTTTCTCCGCCTCAACAGCATCGTCTTCGGCGAGCCGCGGGGGGAAGCGCCAAGGCGAAAGCGTCTTACGTGCCGATGTTCGCACATCTGGCGCTGGTGTTCACGGCCGGCATCTATCTGCCGCCGGCGCTCGTCGTCTGGTTCGAGAACGTCGCAAAGCTTCTGGGATGAAGCCTTTTGGGATAAAGCCATGCCGTCGCTGACAGACATCATTGCGCAGGGCCGCCGCGTCGAGGCGCATCGGCCGTGGCCGCGCGTGGTGGTGACGGCGGACGGCTGGACAGCCGTTGCCCGCGAGCTTGCCTTAGGCCACGCAACGCTACTCGGCCTGTGGGGCGATGCCGGCACTTCCAGCGCGGCGCACAGCGAAGTGCATATGGCAGTCATCGCCCAAGATGCGAACCGAAATACAGGCGGCATCGCCGTCGTCAGCCTCGAATGCCCGCGACAAACATTCCCGTCGGTCGGCGCGCTGCATCCACCCGCGATCAGGCTGGAACGCGCAATTTACAGCCTCTTCGGACTCGAGCCGGTTGGCGCGCCGGATGGGCGGCCCTGGCTCGATCTCGGCTTCTGGGACGTGCAATATCCGCTCGGTCCGCGCCTGCCGGCGGCGGAGCCGCCAGCCGCGTATGATTTCTTGCCCGTCGAAGGCGAAAGCCTGCATCGGATTCCGGTGGGCCCGGTTCATGCCGGCATCATCGAGCCGGGACATTTCCGCTTCACCGCCTCGGGCGAAACCGTGGTGCGGCTCGAAGAGCGCTTGGGCTATGTGCACAAGGGTATCGAGTCGCTGATGGCCGGCGCGACCATCGAACGCGCGGCGAAACTTGCCGCGCGCATGTCGGGCGACAGCACGGTGGCTTACGGCATTGCCTTCGCGCATGCCGTCGAGGCGGCGCTGGGCGTCGAGGCGCCGCCGCGGGCGCGCTATTTGCGTGCGCTGATGGCGGAGCTCGAACGGCTGGCGAACCATTTCGGCGACATCGGCGCCATCTGCAACGATGCCTCGTTCGCCATCATGCACGCGCATTGCGGCATCCTGCGCGAGCAAGTGTTGCGCGCGGCGGATGCCTGTTTCGGTCACCGCCTGATGATGGACCGGGTCGTGCCCGGCGGCGTTGCCGCCGATCTTCGCAGCAATGGCGTGGCGACACTGATCAATGCGCTGGAGATTTTCCGGCAGCGGTTCCCGCGCCTGGTCGAGCTCTACGACAACACCGCCTCGCTGCAAGATCGTACTGTCTCGACCGGCATCGTCCGCGCCGAGTTCGCCCAGCAATTCGGCGCGCCGGGCTATGTCGGGCGCGCGAGCACCCGCAATTTCGACGCGCGGAAAGCGATTGCCTATGCGCCGTATGACCAACTCGACTTCACTGTACCCGTACTGACGGCGGGTGACGTCAATGCCCGCGTCTGGATCCGCATTCGCGAAGTCGAGCAAAGTTTTGCGCTCATCGAACAGATCATCGATCGCCTGCCGGTTGGGCCGATTGCAGCTTCGCTCGATAGCGGCAGCGAGGAAGGCAAAGGGGAGGGATTAGGCTTTGCCGAGGGTTTCCGCGGCGACGTGCTGGCCGCGGTGCGGCTCGACGGCGGCCGCGTCAGCCGGTGTCACCTGCGCGATCCGTCTTGGTTTCAATGGCCGCTTCTCGAGACGGCGATCGAAGGCAACATCGTTGCCGACTTCCCGCTCTGCAACAAATCGTTCAACTGCTCGTATTCGGGGCATGACCTCTGATGCGCCGGACGCTCCTCGAAAGCCTCACTCACCGGCCGCTGACCGAAGCGCCGCCTGCCGCGGACGACACGGCGCTCGCCGAATTGGCTGCGAGCGTCGAACGCGCCGCGCGCCGCCGGCTCGGCCGCAGCCTTTCGATCCGCGAGGTCGATGCCGGCTCATGCAACGGCTGCGAACTTGAAATCCACGCGCTCAACAATGCGTTTTACGATCTCGAGCGCTTCGGTCTGCGCTTTGTCGCCTCGCCGCGCCATGCCGACGTGCTGCTCGTCACCGGGCCCGTCACCAAGAACATGCGCGAGGCGCTCGAGCGCACTTACCGGGCGACGCCGGATCCGAAATGGGTGGTCGCGCTCGGCGACTGTGCCTTTGACGGCGGAATTTTTGCCGGCAGCTACGCTGTCAGCGGCGGCGTGTCGAATGTCGTGCCGGTCGACCTGCATATCCGCGGCTGCCCGCCGCCGGCCTGTTGAAATCCTAAAAGGGCTGATCGCGCTCTTGAATACGCAATGACGCGGCGTCCAGCGCGGGTTACGCGAGCAGTGCCCTACTCGAACTTCTCGTTCGGATAAACGCCCCACAGCTCGTTCTGCGTGATCCAGCCGTCAAAGCCATCGCCGGTAAATTCGCACCATGTCCCGGTGCAGCGCTTGACCGTGCCCAACACGCCGACCTGCAATTGCGCCGTCACCCGGCTCTTGTCGTCGGGCTGGGCGTAGAGCTGCGCCAGATCGGCTTTCGACTTCATCTGGACGGAGGCCGTGCGCTTGCCGGACAGGAGCGAGTGATAGACCCAGCCTTCCGACCCGTCGGAATCGCGGATACGGCGCCAGTTCTCGAATTCGGCGGTGATTTCGACCGGCCAGCCGGCGCGGGTATAGATCCAGGAGACGTCGTGATCCTTGTCCGGACCGCCGCGCACGGCGACCCGGTCGGCCTTGAGGCTGACAAAGCGCGGAACCGGCAGCCCGCTTGTCGTGTCGCCGCCGGCCCATGCGGTCGTAACCGCGCAGGTCAGGACGAGCAGGAACGAAATCGCCGCCCGCAACACCAAAACAGCCAGCATTCCCCGTCGCAAACTCATCGCGACACGCCCCAAACCCGTTATCGACGCGACACGCCGGGAGCCCCGGCGCGCTTTGTGGGAAGCGCGGCCATCTGCTAGAGAGATTTTAAAGAACCGGCTCCCGGCCGCAGTGTCGGCGAGGGGGGTTAAGGACAACTGAACGGGCGGATACGGGCTCATCCACCATTGTAGGCGGCTGAATTTTCGAGCTGAATTGCAGCAGTTCATGTCGAGGCCCGTCGCGCAAGTGACGGCACGAGAGACGGTACAAGAGGCAGCGCAAGGCTGCGCGAGAGGCAGGGCAAGAGGCGCTCATGGCATCGCCCAAAAAGCCGCTGGTCGTGGTCACCCGCCGCCTGCCGGACAGCGTCGAGATGCGCATGCGCGAGCTGTTCGACGCGCGGCTCAATTCCGACGATAAGCCGCTCAGCCCGGCCGAGCTGATCCAGGCGGTCAAGACCGCCGACGTCATCGTGCCGACGGTCACCGACCACATCGACAAGTCGGTGCTCAGCCAGTCCGGCGAAAAGCTCAAGCTGATCGCCAATTTCGGCAACGGCGTCGACAATATCGACGTCACGACCGCCGTGCAGCGCGGCATCACCGTGACCAATACGCCGGGCGTGCTCACCGAGGACACCGCCGACATGACCATGGCGCTGATCCTTGCAGTGCCGCGGCGCTTGGCCGAGGGCTCGCAGGTGCTCACCGGCGACCGCGAATGGACCGGCTGGAGCCCGACCTGGATGCTCGGCCATCGCATTTGGGGCAAGCGCCTCGGCATCGTCGGGCTCGGCCGCATCGGCCAGGCGGTGGCGCGCCGGGCGCAAGCGTTCGGCCTGAAAATCCATTATCACGACCGCCGTCGGGTCGCGTCGGAGATCGAGGAAGAATTGCACGCGACTTATTGGGAGAGCCTCGATCAGATGCTCGCCCGCATGGACATCATCTCGATCAATTGTCCGCATACGCCGGCGACTTATCATCTGCTCTCGGCGCGCCGGCTCAAGCTCGTGCGTCCCGACGCCTATATCGTCAATACCGCGCGCGGCGAGGTGATCGACGAGAACGCGCTGGCGCGGCTCATCGAGAGCGAGGAAATCGCCGGCGCCGGTCTCGACGTGTTCGAGCACGAGCCTGCGGTCAGCCCGAAGCTCGTCAAGCTCGCACGCGCCGGCAAAGTCGTGCTGCTGCCGCATCTCGCTTCCGCCACGATCGAAGGCCGTGTCGACATGGGCGAGAAGGTGATCGTCAATATCAAGACATTCCTCGATGGGCATCGTCCGCCGGACCGTGTCTTGCCATCGATGCTGTGAGCGCCCAGTTTTAAAGAGCGACTGATCAACGGAGCGATGCCGAATTTGAAAATTTTGCCGCATCGCTTCTGCTCTGCCGCGCTCATCCTTGCCTTTCCCGTCATCGCGCTGGCGCAGGAAAGCCAGATCCCGTCGGCGCAAATTCCGCCCGCGCTTGGCGTGCTGGCGCAAAACGGCATGGTGGTGGCGCAAGAGGCGCGCGCCGCACGCATCGGCAACGACATTCTGCAACGGGGCGGCAATGCGGTGGATGCCGCGGTCGCGGTCGGTTTTGCGCTGGCCGTGAGTTATCCGCGCGCCGGCAATCTCGGCGGCGGCGGCTTCATGGTGATCCACCTTGCCAATGGCGACGACACCACCATCGATTATCGCGAAACCGCTCCAGCCGGCATCAACGCCAAAAGCTTTCTCGATGCGCAAGGCAATGCCGATCCGCAGAAATCGCGCGATTCCGCGCTTGCCATCGGCGTTCCCGGCACCGTCGCCGGCCTCGCTATGGCCGAGGACAAATACGGCTCCGGCCGCTTCACGCTGGCCGATCTGATCGCGCCCGCAGTTGCCATGGCCCGCGACGGTTTCACCTTCGCCGACGACAAGGCGGAAGCACGGCCCAATGAGCAGGCGCGGATGGCGCGCTGGCCCTCGACGGCGAAGATTTTCTTCAAGGCCGACGGCAGTCCGGTGTCGTCCGGCGACCGTTTGATCCAGGGCGATCTCGCGGAAACGCTGCAGACGATCGCACGCGAGGGCCCGAGCGCCTTCTACGAGGGGCCGATCGCGGACGAGATCGCAGCGGCCGTGCAGGCCGCGGGCGGCGTGATGACCGCCGACGATCTGCGCGACTACAGCGCCATCGAGCGCGCGCCGGTGCGCGGCAACTATCGCGGCTATGACATCGTCTCGATGCCGCCGCCGTCGTCGGGCGGCGTCGAACTGATCGAGATGCTCAACATTCTCGAAGGCTTCGACCTCGCGCATGCCGACAAGGCACAGGAGCTGCATTATCTGATCGAAGCGATGAAACGCGCCTATGCCGACCGCGCGCTGTTTCTCGGCGATCCCGACAAAGTGCAAAATCCGGTCGCGCGCCTGACCTCGAAGGATTATGCCGCGGCGTGGCGCGCCACCATCGGGCTCGGCCACGCGACGCCGGCAAGCGACATCCGCGCCGGCGGCAATGCCGACCACGAAGGCCGCAACACCACGCATTTCTCGGTGGTCGACCGTTTCGGCAATGCGGTGTCCAACACTTACACGCTCAATTTCAGCTTCGGCGTCGGCCTCGTCGCCGAAGGCACGGGCGTGCTGCTCAACAACGAGCTTGATGATTTCGCGGCGAAGCCCGATTCGCCGAACGCCTATGGCCTGCTCGGCGCCGAGGCCAACGAACCCGGACCGGGCAAAAGGCCGCTGTCGTCGATGTCGCCGACCATCCTGCTCAAGGACGGCAAGCCGTTCCTCGTCACCGGCTCGCCGGGCGGCAGCCGCATCATCACCACGGTCTTGCAGATCATCGTCGACGTGATCGACCGCAACATGGATATTGCGCGCGCGGTGTCCGAGCCGCGGCTGCACAATCAATGGATGCCGGATCAGGTCACTGTCGAGCCGCGTTCGCGCCCGATCTCATCGACGCGTTGCGGGCACTCGGCGACAAGGTCGTCGTGCAGCGGCCGTTCACTTCGGCCAATTCGATCATGATCACGCCGCAAGGCATTGTGGGCGCCGCCGATCCGCGCACCCATGGCGCGCTGGCGATCGGGAATTGAGCATGATCCCGAAAAGTGGGAACCGGTTTACCGCCTTCGCGAAGCCCGCTTCGGCGGGCGAAGGAAGGTCGGAAAAGATCATGCTCAAACGAAGAATCTAACTCGCCACTGCCGGCTGGCCGGTGCGGCGCACGGTCGACGACAGCAGCACGATCACAAGCCCGCAGACCGCGGCCGGCGCCAGGCCCGCAACCGGCATGTGCGTGCGATCCCACAGCCAGCCGCCGACAACCGACAGCACCATGGCGACGCTGTAGCTGATCGTGAACATGCCGGCCGATGTGCGATGGACATCGTCGGGCGCGCCGAGCACCGACGGCAAAGCCAAGGCGAGGATAAGCGTCACCGCGGTGACAAAGCCGAGCAGGCCCGACCAGAATACGATCCAATAGCCTGTCATCGTCATCATGCCGACGACGCAGAGAGCCGCGAGCGCGCCCGTCACCCGATAAGCCCAAGGCTCTTTCACCAGCCGTCCCGCCAGGCCGAGCATGACGAAGGAGGCGGGCAACTGGCAGACATTGAGCGCGGTGAGCGACTTTGAGATCAGATCGGGACGGCCGGCGGCGACGACATAGTCCGGCAGGAACGCATTGGTGACGAAATACATCGCGTTGACGCTGCCGAGGATCAAACCGAGCCGCCAGATCAGCGGCTGCCGCCAATCCGGCCACCAGCGGCGATTTGTCGAGATGGCCGCCGTATGCGCGCCGCCGAGCAACGATGTGCAAACGACGACAAGCAATGCCGTCAGCACGACGGGCACCGACCAGACGACGAAGCTCAAGCGCCAGCTGTCGTTCACCAGCGGCAGGACGAGCGGAATGGTGAGCGCGACGGCGAGCGTCTCGCCGATGAGAAGTCCGTTGGTGTAAATCGCGGTGGCGAATCCGACGCGCTGGGGAAACCAGGTTCGTACCAACGGCGGCAATGCCGGCTGCATGATCGACACGCCGGCCGCCATGACGATGGTCGAGACATAGAGCGACATTGCATCCGGATAAGCCGCGCGCGCGGCGGAGCCGAAGGCATTGATCAGCAGTCCCATGACCAAAGCCGGCACGATGCCGAAGCGGGCGATCAGCAAGGCGCCGGGCACGGCGGCGATGGCAAACAGCATCGGCGGCAGGCCCAACAGCCAGCCAATGTCGGTTTCGGACAGATGCAGGTCGGCGTGCAAGAGCGGTATGACCGGCGGAATGGCCAGGACGGTCAATCGCAAGCAGGCGCCGGCGAGCCAGAGCAGGCTTAATCGGATCGGATCGGGACGAATGATGGCTCTCTTTCGCGCGTTTTTGCGCGCCTTTTCGCCGGCGCATGTTTGTTTTGGCGTTCAATTTAACCCATTCATCGCGCCATGCCGAGGCGGTCACGCGCGGTGCGGTCTTGCAAGCCACGCATAGACGGCGCCGAGCGCCATCAGAATGCCGGTGCCGAGAAACACCGCGCGCATGCCGATATGGCCGCCGACAAAGCCGCCGAGGAGGGGGCCCGCGACCTGGCCGACGAAATTCGACGACGTCGCGTAGCCCAGCACGCGGCCGACGACGGCGTCGGGAACGCTGTGGCGGATGACGCTGGTGACGCACGGCATCAGGCCGCCCAAAGCGAGCCCCATGAGAAAGCGCAACACCACGAGTTGCCAGCCGGCGGTGACGAAGGCCTGCGGGATCAGGAGCAGCGCCGAGATCGCAAGCGTCACGATGATGACCTGCCAATGCCCGACGCGGTCGGCGAGCTTGCCGAGCCGTGACGCCGACAGGATGGCGCCGAGCGCCGCCGCCGACATGATCAGGCCGGACACGAACGTTACGCGCGACGCGTCGACGAATTGCCCGACATAGAGCGTGATGATCGGCTCGATCGACATATTGGCGAAGGTGAGCAGCATGCCCATCGCCAGCATGGCGATGACCGGCCGCTTGTCGGGGATTTGCGACCAGCTCGCTTCGACCGCGGCCTGCTTCGTCAGCGCCGACCGCTTTTCTTCCTTGATGAGAAACGTCGTCGCGAGGAACGCGAGGAAGATGACGCCGCCGGCGAGCCAGAACGTGCCGCGAATGCCGATCAGCGGCGGCAGCGTGCCGCCGATCAAGGGGCCGACCAGACTGCCGGCCATGATGCCGGACATCAGCATGCCGAGCGCCCAGCCGGAACGCTGCTTCGGCGTTTGCGTCGCCACCAGGATCGTCGCGCCCGACGAATAGCCGCCGGCAAAGCCCGCGAACAAGCGCAAGCCGACAAGCTCCCAGATGTTATGCGCCATGCCCATCAGCGACATGGCGATCGCCATGCCGAGGCTCGCCCGCACCAGCATCAGCTTGCGGCCATAGCGGTCGGCGAGCCGCCCCCACATCGGCGCAACGAGAGCCGCGGCAAAGAACGTCGCGCCATAAGCGACGCCCGACCATTGCGCGACCGCCGCCTGATCGGTGACGCCGAGCTCGCCGACATAGAGCGGCAAAAACGGCAGCAACAGCGTCATGGCGACGATGGTCGTGAACGAGCCGATGAGGCTGACGGCCAGGTTGCGCCGCCAATAGCGGTCTTCTTGTTCCATGCGTCTCGTCGGCGCGATGCCGGCTTCTTCGGCACGTCATGCGAGGCAGATAAGCGACGCGCACGTTCTTGCCAGCGGATGCCCCTGCGGTGATAGACGCGCACGGCAGGCGTCGCGCGTCATTGCGACGCGTAGCCCGGAAGCGACCGAAGCCAATCCGGGGAACGAGGGACCGCACCGCCGCTCACTGGATTCGCTTCGCTTCGCTCGCAATGACGAAAACTGAAGAAAAAAAAAGGGAAGCGGAACGCCGACAGGCGCATGTTCATGGTCCGCACCAGCGGTGCGGCTCGCGCACGGGTGCCGGCTGCGCGACCCTTGCGGGCGCGCTCGCCTGTCGGCGTTCCACCGCGGCTCTGCCCTGGAGAGTATTCCATCCCTAGGTGCGATCTCAGGCCATGCTTCCTGGGACGCGGAGTTAGCGCCGATCCTGTCACATCCCCCTTCCGGGGGCAGCACCGACGCAGTTGGTGCGGGCGTTACCCGCCTTCACCTGTCCCAGTCCAGCGAGCACCTCGCGGCCCAGTCCGTAGTGCTGGGATGCTGATGCCCGAAACCGCCCGGGAGCGGATCGCAAGCCCGCCCGCAGGCACCGCACTCGCCCCAACCTGCGGGATGCCTCCCGAAGGCGTCCTGTGAGCGAGATTCGATTCGCGCAATGTAACTGAAATAGGGACTAAAGTCAATGAAAAAGTGACGAGCTATTAAGATCGTCATGCCCGGGCCCTAGCGGTTCGAAGAACGGCGTCGCTTCGCCCGCCTATGTCCCGGGCATCCACGTCTTAAGCACCGTGGAGGCCAAAGACGTGGATGGCCGGAACAAGTCCGGCCATGACGATGGAAAATATCGAAGGGAGTCGTTTGCTGCGCGGGGCGCAAGCGTCGAGTGGGCTGAGCGCAGCGATACCCATCATTGGCAGGTGAGGAAAGCGATGGGTTTTGCAAGAGCTCAACCCATACTACGCGCTCACTTTGAATTTTGAGAGGGCAAGAAACCTCCAATGATCGCGCCCATGATTGCGCCCACCACTGCATATCCTACAAACTCGCCGACCATTCGGGCTGTGTAATCGCCCCCAAGCACCCACTGGTCTCTCGTTACGGCTTTGTATGCGACCAAGATGACCGCACCGAGCAAAGCCGTCCGTCTCATAGACCAGAACCCTTGTTTCATTTGCGTGCTCGCCACTGGTTCGTGCTGGGAAGCTTCTTAAAGCGTTCGCCCGCGTGCATCGCTTTCAGCCCGCCGCAATCTCATGGTTGCTACGGGCTACGGGCCTCGCAGTGGATTGATAATCTCGATCCCTTCGAAATCTTTCTCGTTATCGGTGACGACCACGCAGTCATTCGCTTCGGCGACGGCAGCGATGATGGTGTCGAGGCCGCTGCGCGGGCGGCCTTTCGCTTTGCCGTCCGCCATCAGACGCGCCCATATCAGGGCTGAGGCCGCGTCGAAGGCCAGCACGCGGCCGGCGAACAAAGCTTGCGGTCCTTCCGGGCCGCCGAACCAGGCTTCGAGGTCGGCGCGCCGTTTGCCGGCGGGCTTCTCCAGAACACCGCGGCGGATTTCGGCGAGCGTCAGCGCACTGATGCAGAGATCGTCGTCGTTCTGCTCGGCCAGCCACGCCAGCAAGGATGCGGAAGGCTTAGCCTTCGTGATGTTGCTGATGATGTTGGTGTCGAGCAGGTAGCGCATCGGATCGCGTGTCAGATCTTGATGGTCCGTCCTGCTTCGCGAGGACGAGTCAACATCGAGGTCGGCGCCGACGAGCGGTGAGCGGCGCAGCGCCGCAAGGATACCGCCCTTCTTCGGCGGTTCGCCGGCGATTGTTTGGCGCACGGCCGTGCGCAGGCGGGAGGCTTCGGGGCCGTCTTCGGCCAGCTGTCGCGCGAGCGAGCGGATCAGGTCGCGGTCGGTGTCGCGGCCGAGCACCTCGAAACGCGCCAGGCCGCGCTTGCGAAGGCGCGTGCGGTAGTTGCGAATGGCGCGCTTCTGCGAGGATCCCATGATGGTCTCGGGTTATTTCCAGTAATATATCCAGAGATAGTTGCGGCGTCAAGGAAACGAAGGGCGCGGCTTTGGACCTCGCGCTTGCCGGAAACACGAAAGCCGCCTCGCGGCGGCCTTCTCGTAAATTCCTAATGTCCTTGGAAATTCTGGAGCGGGCGAAGGGATTCGAACCCTCGACCCCAACCTTGGCAAGGTTGTGCTCTACCCCTGAGCTACACCCGCATCCGAGAAGGGTAAACGGCCAACCGCATCAGCGGAGGCCGGGCAAGCTATGCCAAAGACGGCCCGGTTTGGCAACCACGGCCGAAATCTTCCATTGGGGCAGGATCTTGGGGCATGCTTTTCGGAATCGTGCTCTGAGCCTATGAAGGCGGGACATGCCCGCCTCGCCAGACGACCTTTTCGCTTTTCTCGCCGAGCTGAACATCCCGCACCAAACCGGGTGGCACAAAGCCGTCTTTACCGTCGAGGAGGGCCGGGCGCTGCGCGGCTTGGCCGAAGGCGGGCACACCAAGAACCTCTTCCTGCGCGACAAGAAGGGCGTGCCTTTTCTCGTCGTGGCGCAGGAAGACACGCCGATCGAGCTCAAATCGCTGCATCGGCTCTTGGGCGCCAGCGGCCGGTTCTCGTTCGGCTCGGCCGAGCTCATGGGCGAGCTGCTTGGCGTCGAGCCCGGCTCGGTGACGCCATTCGCCGTCCTGAACGACACCGCCTGCCGCGTCACCGTGGTGCTCGACGCCGCCTTGATGGCGCATGAGGTGCTCAACTTTCACCCGCTGACAAACACGGGAACGACGACGATTTCGCGGGAGGGTTTGCTCAAATTCCTCAAAGCCACGGGCCATCCGCCGCGGATCGAGGTCCTTTCCGGGACACAATAACGTTCCGATTGCATTTCGGCGATTTTCTTCCCATTTAACGGGGCGAATAGGGCATATCCCGGTCGGTGCGCAGATGGGCGCGCGGGTGAGGCGGGGATTAGGGCAAGGAACAATGTTGGAAGCTCAGACCGCAGTCGCGGACACGTCCATCAAGGACACGACGACACAGGCCTTCGTCAAAGACGTCATCGAGGAATCCAAGCGCCAGCCGGTGCTGGTCGATTTCTGGGCGCCGTGGTGCGGGCCGTGCAAGCAGCTCACGCCCATCCTCGAGAAATCGGTGAAGGCGGCCAAGGGCAAGGTGAAGCTCGTCAAGATGAACATTGACGAGCATCCGGCCATTCCCGGCCAGTTGGGCATTCAGTCGATCCCGGCCGTGATCGCTTTCGTCAACGGCCAGCCGGCCGACGGCTTCATGGGCGCGTTGCCGGAGAGCCAGGTCGTCGCGTTTCTCGAGCGGCTGACCAAGGACCGCATCGGCGGTGAAGCGAAGGACCTGCTCAAGGCGGCCGATACCGCGCTTGCCGAAGGCGATGCCGCGGGCGCCGCCGAGCTTTATGCGCAGCTTCTCGCCGAGGATTTCAGCCAATGTGCCGGCGCTCGCCGGGCTTGCGCGCTCTTATGTCGAAACCGGCGCGCTCGATCAGGCCAAGCAGACGCTGGCGATGATCCCGGAAGCCAAGCACAACGATGCCACGGTCGCCGCGGCGCGCGCCGCGCTTGAGCTTGCCGAGCAGGCCAAGACTCTGGGGCCGGTCGCCGAGCTCGAACAAAAAGTCGCTGCCAATCCGCTTGACCACCAGGCGCGCTTCGATCTTGCGCTCGCGCTCAACGGCAAGGGCCAGCGGCTCGACGCGCTCGAGCACCTGATCTCTATCGTCAAGCGCGACCGCAAATGGAACGACGACGGCGCCCGCAAGCAGCTCGTCCAGTTCTTCGACGCGTGGGGGCCGGCGGACGAGGCTACCCTCGAAGGCCGCAAGCGGTTGTCGTCGATTTTGTTCGCGTAAAATTTAAAGTCTCGGGGCCGTTACAAGGTGGAGTACGGCATGCCGATAAATGCGAACTACAAAGGCCCGGACGATCTGCCTGGGGTGATTTCGGTGTTCCCGCTGCCGGGCGCGCTGCTGTTGCCGCGCGGGCAGATGCCGCTGAATATTTTCGAGCCGCGCTATCTGGCGATGACCGACGATGCCTTGCGCTCGCCGCATCGCCTCATCGGCATGATCCAGCCGGATCCGTCGCATCCGGGTCCCGACAAAGAGAAGCCGCATCTGTTTCGCGTCGGCTGCGTCGGCCGCATGACGCAATTCGCCGAGAGCGGCGACGGCCGCTATCTCATTCAGCTCACCGGCATCGCGCGCTTTCGCATCGCCGAAGAGCTTGCCGTCGCGACGCCTTATCGCCAATGCCGCGTGACCTACCAGCCCTTCATCGACGATTTTACCGCGCGCAAGGGCGAGGCTGAGGTTGACCGCAAATCGCTGTTGCGCGCGCTCACCGCGTTTCTCAAGGCCAATAATCTCAAGGCCGACTGGGAGGGCATCGAGAATGCGCCCAACGAGGCCTTGGTCAACGCGCTGGCGATGATGTCGCCCTATGACGCCGCCGAGAAACAGGCCATGCTCGAAGCGCCGGACCTGAAAGCGCGCGCCGAAATCCTGGTCGCGGTCACCGAGATCGAGCTTGCCAAGGGCAAGAACGGCGATACGCCATTGCAGTGAAGTTTTTCATCGGAGTCCCTTCATGTCCGATCGTCCCACCGACAGCGTCGACCCGAAGCTCCTCGAAATTCTGGTCTGTCCGCTGACCAAATGTCCGCTGGAATACGACGCCGAGAAGCAGGAACTGATCTCGCGCGCGGCCAAGCTCGCTTATCCGATCCGCGACGGCATTCCGATCATGCTGCCGGAGGAAGCGCGGCGGATTGATTGACTCGTACTGCTTAGCTTCACTAGCGTCATGGCCGGGCTTGTCCCGGCCATCCACGACTTATGCATCGCGCTGAGGAAAAGACGTGGAGGCCCGGCACAAGGCCGGGCATGACGAGTTGGCAGTGCAGGAGAAAAAACCGTGATCAAAGTCTGGGGTCGAAACACGTCGTCGAACGTGCAGAAGGTGATGTGGGCGATCGGCGAGATCGGCCTGCCGCATGAACGCATCGATATCGGCGGCGCCTTCGGCAAAAACCACGAGGCGGAATACCTCGCCAAGAATCCGAACGGACTGGTGCCGACGCTCGAGGAAGACGACGGCTTCCTGTTGTGGGAATCCAACACCATCGTGCGCTATCTCGCCGCCAAGCATAAATCGGCCGTGCTCGAACCCGCGGACCTGCGGGCGCGGGCGCTGGCGAGCAAATGGATGGATTGGCAGCTGTCGGTGGCCGGCCCGGCGATCACGCCTGTGTTCTGGGGCTTGATCCGCACCGCGGCGGAAAAGCGCAATCATGCCGAGATCGAAGAGGGAAAAAAGAAAACCACGATGGCGATGAGCATGATGGACGAACAGCTCGGCAAGACCGCGTACCTTGCCGGCGATGCGTTCAGCTATGGCGACATTCCCGTCGCCATCATGGCTTATCGCTATCGCCAGCTTGTGCCCGACCGGCCGCCGCTGCGCAATTTCGAGCGCTGGTATGCCGCGATCTCATCGCGGCAGGCGTTCAAGGATCAGGTCGGCAGCGTGCCGCTGTCGTGAAACAAAAGCGCCGGATCCATGTGGACCCGGCGCTCTAATTTTTTCAGAGATAGTGGATTCCGCTTGCGGGAATGAGCGGTGGATGCCTACTCCGCTGCCACCCGCGCCCCGCTCGAATGCGCCGAGACGATGTAATCCATCGCCGCCTGCACGCCGCCCTTCTTGTGCGGAATGCCGGCGAGCGCCAGCGCCATTTCGGTCGCCGCCAGCGCGCCGATCTGCCAGCCGTCATTGACGTCGCCGAGATGGCCGATGCGGAAATATTTCTTGGCGTAAGGCCCGAAGCTTGCGCCGTAGGAAATGTTGAAGGTCTCGAGCGCCAGCGCCCGGAACGCGTCGGCGTCGTGGCCGTCGGGCAACAGCACAGCCGTGATGGTCGGCGAATAATATTTGGCATCGCGACAGAGGATTTCGAGCCCCCAGGCGCGCACCGCGCGCCGCGTCGCCTCGGCCAGCCTGTGATGGCGCGCGAACACATTGTCGAGGCCTTCCTCGTGCAGCATGGCGAGCGACACGGCGAGCCCCTGCAACATCTGCGTCGCCGGCGTGTAGGGGAAGAAGCCCTGTTTGTTCATCGTCAGCATGTCGTCCCACGCCCAGAACGACTTGGTCAGTTTCGAAGTCTTCGATGCCGCGAGCGCCTTGTCGCTCACCGCATTGAACGACATGCCGGGCGGCAGCATCAGGCCTTTCTGCGCGCCGCCGACGGTGACGTCGACGCCCCATTCGTCATGCCGGTAATCGGTCGAGGCGAGCGAGGAAATGGTATCGACCATCAAGAGCGCCGGATGGCCCGCGGCATTGATGGCCTTGCGGATCGGATCGATCGGCGTCAGGCAACCGGTGGCGGTCTCGTTGTGCAGCACGCAGACGGCCTTGATCTCATGCGCCTTGTCCTTGCGCAGGTGCTCCTCGATCACGGCCGGATCGACGCCGCTCCGCCAATCGCCGGGAATGAATTCGGGCTTTAAGCCGAGCTTGCCCGCCATGGTCTTCCATTGCGTGGCGAACTGGCCGGTCTCGACCATCAGCACCTTGTCGCCGGGCGACAATGTATTGACGAGGGCTGCCTCCCACGCGCCGGTGCCGGTCGCGGTATAGATGATGACCGGATTGGTGGTCTTGAAAACCGTCTTGATGCCGTCGAGGCAGCTTTTGG
The DNA here is from genome assembly GCA_963761595.1 of uncultured Alphaproteobacteria bacterium. Taxonomy (GTDB): domain Bacteria; phylum Pseudomonadota; class Alphaproteobacteria; order Rhizobiales; family Xanthobacteraceae; genus BOG-931. The sequence continues at coordinate 102,912 of CAVXHE010000014.1, read as the reverse complement.
CGAGCTTTGAGAATTCGGGGCCGCGATGATCGATGATCGGCATGTCCATCGCGCGCAGCACGCGGTCGGGCAGCGGCGTCGGCCCCGGGATTTGCAGGAAATGACGCCCAGCGGCGCGCGAGGTGTTCTGCGGCATAGTCGAGGCTCCTTCGGACTTGTTCGATTGGCCCCGGCGGCGCGTGTCCGAAAGCGCCAGTGGCTAGTGCTGTTGGCTCGTAGTGGCGGCTTGTGGGGGTTCACATAGCGAATGCGATGCCCGGGTCAAGCCCATTAAGGACGACGGGCTATGCCCGAAAAGCGCAGATAACCTCTGATTTGATGGTCGAAATCGAGAACCGTGCAGACCAGAATAAGGAAGGAGAGGCCGCCCAAATAAAACGGGACGTGCAAATAGAACCTTAATATGTCCGGCAGGAGGCAGATCGCCGTGAGATAGACGGCGCCGAACAAGGCAATGCGTGACACGGCCGCATCGAGATGGGCGACGGTAGCTTCTCCGGGCGCAATCGACCGAAGCGTGCCGCCCTGCCTTTGCAGATGCTCTGCGGTTTCTTCAGGGTTGAATATGTAAGCCGTGTAGAAAAGCGTGCAGACGAATATGAGTATCGCATACAAAACCAAATAAACTAGCCGTCCCGGCACCAGATGCTTGATGATGAGGTCTTGGTCGGCGACGAGGCTGGCAATTGTAATCGCGATGCCGAGCACCCACGAAGCGAGGAAGGCCGGAATAATTCCCGCAGGATTGAGCTTGATCTGCAGAGCCGACGACAAGCCTTCAAACACGCGATCGCCGATCTGACGTTTGGCATAGTCGATTGGAAATTGCCGCCGCGCGCGCTCGAACACGACGGCGGCACCGGTGGTGAAGACGAGGAGCCCGATAAAGCTCAGCAGAGTGTTGCTCGACAACAATCCCCGCTCGTTGAGATCTGTGATGGTCACGATGGGATCGCGCAGCGCTATCGTCGTACCGGACAAAAGAATGAGTGCAATGCCGTTGCCGAGACCGAACGCGGTGATTTGCTCGCTGAGCCAGGCCAGAAATACGGTGCCACCCGTCAAGGTGAGCGTGGTCGACGTCAGAAACAGCCATCCAGGATTTTCGACGGCGCTGGCGCCGGGTATTCCCTCGTTTACGCCCTCAAGGGCATGCGCGACGCCATAGGCCTGAAAAGCCGCTAGTCCTATGGTCAGGCAGAACGTGAGCCTGCGCAAGATTTGGCGGCCGCGCGCACCCTGCGATTGCAGGAGTTTTAGACGGCTGAAAACAATGCCGCCAAGCTGCAACAGGATCGCCGCCGAAATATAGGGTGTAATCCCGAGCGCGAAGATTGCGAGGTGTGAGAGGCGGCCAGAAGACAGCAGTATGGCTTTTAGACTGCCGGCCGCTTGCGTCCGGAAAATCTGCTCGATTATCTCAAAATTGAGGCCGGGCAACGGAATGGCGCAGCCGAGGCGGTAGATCAGGAGGGCGCCAAGGGTAAATCCCGCACGCCGTACGAACTCGGAGGTCATCGGTCCAGCCCCGGGCGCCGATCAATCGCTGCAATGCAACAGCCTATCATGTTTTGCGCCGCCGATGCGCCGGAAAACGCGGCGAATGGGTAGTCCGGATGTGGACCGGATCGAATTGCGTTGCTATCCCACCGGCAGCCGCGCTCGCTCGCAAGAACCATCACGCGCGTCAGGGATGAAGATGGCCCCTATTTTACACCCCGGCCTCGAGCGACGATTGAAGGCCGAACAGGCCGGCGAGGTGCGCTTCGATGCTTTTACGCGTGGGCGCTATTCCACCGACGCATCGCACTATCAGATCATGCCGCTCGGCGTCGTCACTCCGCGCACGATCGCGGAAGCCGACCGGGCGATCGGGATTTGCCGGGAAGAGGGCGTGCCGGTGACGCCGCGCGGCGGCGGCACATCGCAGGCCGGGCAGACCGTCAATCGCGCGCTGGTGATCGATTGCTCGCGGCATCTCAACAATGTGCTCGAGGTCGACACCGTCAACCGCCGCTGCGTGGTCGAGCCCGGCATCGTGCTCGACGAGCTCAATCGCAAGCTGAAGGCGACCGGTCTGTGGTTTCCCGTCGATATCTCCACCGCATCGCGCGCCACCATCGGCGGCATGGTCGGCAATAATTCCTGCGGCGCGCGCTCGCTGCGCTACGGCAATACGCGCGAGAACGTGCACGCGATCGACGCCGTGCTGCCCGACGGCACGCGGGCGCATTTCGGCCGCATCGGAGAAGCCGGCGTCGACGTGCCGCAAGCCTTGGTGCACGATCTCCTCGCCATCGCCGCGCGCGAAGCCGCCGAGATCGAACGGCGATTTCCGAAAGTGCAGCGCCGCGTCGGCGGCTATAATCTCGATGCGCTGGTGCCCGGCCGCAACGACGTCAATCTCGCGCATCTTCTCGTCGGCTCCGAGGGCACGCTCGCTTTCTCGACCAAGATCGAGCTGAAACTCTCGCCGCTTCTCGGCCGCCGCGCCGTCGGCGCCTGCCATTTCGGCAGCTTTCACGAAGCGATGGCGGCGGCGCAATATATCGTCAAGCTCAATCCGATCGCGGTCGAGCTGATCGATCGCACCATGCTGGGACTGGCGCGCGACATCGCGATGTTCAAGCCGACGATCGACGCGTTCCTGCGCGGCGATCCCGAAGCGATTCTGTTCGTCGAATTCGCCGAGGACGATGATGAGAATTTGCGCCGGCTTAAAGCGCTCGGCGAGCTCATCGGCGATCTCGGCATCGCGTGGGACAAGACCGGCGCCAAATGGGGCGGCGTGGTCGAAGTGCTCGATCCGAAATTGCAAGCCGCCATCACCGAAGTGCGCACCGCGGGCCTCAACATCATGATGTCGATGAAGGAGGCCGGCAAGCCGATCTCCTTTGTCGAAGACTGCGCCGTGCCTCTCGAACATCTCGCCGACTATACGGCGCGCCTGACCGAAATGTTCGAGCGAAACGGCACGCGCGGCACCTGGTACGCGCATGCCGCGGTCGGCTGCCTGCATGTGCGGCCGGTGCTCAATCTGCGGCTCGACAACGACGTGCGCGCCATGCGCGCCATCGCCGAAGAAGCCTTCGCCATGGTGCGCGAATACAAGGGCTCGCATTCCGGCGAGCACGGCGACGGCATCGTGCGCTCGGAATTTCATGAAAAAATGTTCGGCGCGCAACTGGTGCACGCCTTCGAAGAGGTGAAGGACCGCTTCGATCCGGAAAACCTGTTCAATCCCGGCAAGATCGTGCGCGCGCCGAAATTCGATGACCGCACGAATTTCCGCTACGGCCCGGCCTATCGCGCCGATGCGCTCAAGACCGCGCTCGACTGGTCGGCCTATCCCGGCTCGGGCGGCGGCTTCCAGGGCGCGATCGAGATGTGCAACAACAACGGCGCCTGCCGCGCGCTCTCAGGCGGCGTCATGTGCCCGAGTTACCGCGTCACCCTTGACGAGCGCGATGTGACGCGCGGCCGCGCCAATTCGCTGCGGCTTGCCATCACCGGGCAGCTTGGGCCGGATGCGCTGACCTCCGACGACATGGCCGAGACGCTCAAACTCTGCGTCTCCTGCAAGGCGTGCCGGCGCGAATGTCCGACCGGCGTCGACATGGCGCGGATGAAGATCGAAGTCCTGCGGGCGCGCGCGGAAAAATTCGGGCTGACGCTGCACGAGCGCCTCGTCGGCTATCTGCCGCGCTATGCGCCTTACGCGGCGCGGCTATCTTGGCTTCTCAATCTGCGCGACGTTGTTCCTGGTGCGGCGAAGTTATCCGAGGCGGTGGCTGGCTTTAGCGCGCGGCGGAGCTTGCCGAAGTGGCGGTCGGATTATTTTCGCGACGATACAACATCCTTCTCCCTCCCCCGCTTGCGGGGGAGGGTAGGGAGGGGGCCGGGAGCCCCGGACTCGGAACGCGGGCCCCCTCCTGGATCGCTTCGCGATCCGGCCTCCCCCGCAAGCGGGAGAGGCGAAGTCGTGCTGTTTGTCGACACGTTCAATCGCTACTTCGAACGTGAGAATATCGATGCTGCGCTCGCAGTGCTCGACCGCCGCCGGCTATCAGGTTCATTTTGCCACGCCGGCTGAGGGCGAGCGCCCGCTGTGCTGCGGCCGCACGTTCCTTTCGGTCGGCAAGGTCGACGAGGCGCGCCGGGAAGCCGAGCGCACGCTTGCGGCGCTCGCACCTTTCGTGGCCAAAGGCCTTCCGGTGATTGGTCTTGAACCAAGCTGTCTCTTCACCTTCCGCGATGAAATCCCGTCGCTGGTGAAAAGCGAAACCGCACGGCAGGTTGCCGGCAACGCGCTGTTGTTCGAGGAGTTTTTGGCGCGTGAGGCTGCGGCGGGAAAGCTCGACTTGCCGCTGACGCCGATAAAAAAGCGCGCCTTGCTTCACGGCCATTGCCATCAAAAATCGTTCGACACGATGAGCGCGGTCGAAACGGCACTGAAGCTCGTCCCCGATCTCGAAGTCGATAAAATCGAATCGAGTTGCTGCGGCATGGCCGGCGCCTTCGGCTACCACGCTGACACCATCGACGTATCGCGGGCCATGGGCGAATTGTCGTTGTTGCCTGCCGTGCGCAAAGCGCCGGACGACGCCATCATTGTTGCCGACGGCACGTCCTGCCGGCACCAAATTCACGACGGCGCCGGCCGCGAGGCGGTGCATGTCGCGCGTGTGCTTGCAAACTCGCTCGCCCCGCGCGGCGGGGAGAGCTGAAGAGAAACTAGCGGTCCTGCTCCAGCGCGCTCTCGTGCCAGCGCCGCAGCGCCAGATAATTCACCAGCGACAGCGCGTAAAAGATCACGATGCCCGCGACCGACAGCAGGATCAGCGCCGCGAACATGCGCGGGATGTTCAGGCGATAACCGGATTCCGGCAATCCGGTAGGCGAGGCCGGAGCCGGCGCCTGCCGAGCCCGCGGCAATTTCGGCGACCACCGCGCCGATCAGCGACAATCCGCCGGCGATACGCAAGCCGCCGAGAATATAGGGCAGCGCCGACGGCAGTTTCAGGTTCCACAGCACCTGGCTGCGCGACGCGCCATAGAGCGAAAACAGATCGGTGAGATTGCGGTCGACCGAATTGAGCCCGAGCGTGGAATTCGCCAGCACCGGAAAAAACGCGACGATCCAGGCGCAGGCCAAGACCGCAAGCGGCTGCGGCAAGTAGATCAAGAGCAGCGGCGCGACGGCGACGATCGGCGTCACTTGCAGGATCACGGCGTAGGGATAGAGCGAATATTCGAGCAGGCGGAATTGATTGAACAGCACGGCGAGGCCGACGCCGCCGACCGCCGCCAGCAGGAAGCCCTCGATCGTCGTCACCAGCGTCACCAGGAGCGATTGCCAGAGCAAAGACCAGTCGGCGATCAGGGTTTGCAAGATGAGGCCGGGCGCCGGCAGCACGTAAGGCGGAATGTTGCCGATGCGGACGACCATTTCCCAGATCAGAAGAATGAGCGCCAGAACGATGATCGGCAGCGCGATGCGCAGCACGCGGTCATGGTTTTCGCGCGCGGTCCTCATGGCTTGCCTCCCGACGCCATTTCCGTGCTCATGGCCGCGGCAAGCGCTTCCGATGTGCGGCGGCAGAACGCGGCGTAGTCGGCCGAGGTGCGGAAATTCTGATCGCGCGGATAGGGCGCGTCGATGGCAAGCTCGGTAAAGACCCGGCCCGGCCGCGCCGCCATCACCACCACGCGGCTCGACAGGAAGACCGATTCGAACACCGAATGGGTTACGAATACCACGGTGGTGCGCAGCGTCTGCCACAGGTCCAACAAATCGTCGTTGAGCTTAAAGCGCGTGATCTCGTCAAGCGCGGCGAAGGGCTCGTCCATCAGCAAAAGATCGGGCGCGGTGACGAGCGCGCGCGCAATCGACACGCGCATGCGCATGCCGCCGGAAAGCTCGCGTGGATAGGCTTGCGCGAAGCCTTGCAGGCCGACGCGATCGAGCGCTGAGGTGACGCTCGCATCGGCCTTGTCGCCGGCAACGCCTTTGAGCTTGAGTGGCAGCAGCACATTGTTGAAGACTGTGGTCCAGGGCATCAGCGTCGGCTCCTGAAAGACGAAGCCGATTCGGCTTTCGCTTCCGGGATTGGCGTCCCGCCGTGGCCACACGACGCTGCCCGCGCTCGGCTCGCTTAAGCCCGCGATGATGCGCAGCGCCGTCGACTTGCCGCACCCCGAAGGGCCAAGCAGCGAGACGAACTCGCCCTGGCGCACATCGAGATCGAGTCCCGCAAGCGCCGCCGTGCCGTTGGGAAAAGTCTTGGCAACGCCACGCAGCGTGACGACGGACGGAGCGGGAGAGGCCGATCGCTGCGGTATTTCATCGCTATTGCTTCGGCCGCAGATCGAGCCCGACTTTCTTGTCGACGAAGGCCAACGTGTAGCCCTTTTTGTAGTCGAGCCCGGCTTTGACGACGCCTGAGCGCACCATCTTGTCGAAGAATTCCTTCATGCGCGCGTCGGTCATGGCGCCGATGCCGAGCGTCATGGCATCGCCGGAATCGACGATGCCATATTGCTTCATCTTGGCGACGGAATATGCGAGCAGATCGTCGCTCATATCGGGGTTCTGTTTTTTGATCAGCGCATTGCCGGCGGAATTATCGCCATAGATGTAATTGGTCCAGCCGATGATCGAGGCGTCGACAAAGCGCTGCACCAGATCGGGCTTCTTGTCGACCAATTCGCGCCGCGTCTCGATCAGCGTCGAATAGGCGGAAAAACCCTGGTCGGCGAGCAGGAACACTTTGGGCGTGAATTTCGCCTCTTTCTCGATGGCGAACGGCTCCGACGTCACATAGCCCTGCATGGCGCTTTTCTTGTCCAGGAGGAACGGCTGCGGCATTGAACGTGTACGGCTTGACCTGCGAGTCCTTGAAACCGTAGTCGGCCTTGAGCCACTGGTAATAGCTGGCGACGCCCTCTTGCGAAACGAACAGCGTCAGGTTTTTCAGGTCGGTGAATTTCTCGATGCCCTGATCGGGATGCGCGATAAAAACCTGCGGGTCCTTCTGAAATAGGGCGGCGACTTCGATGGTCGGAATGTTCTGGGCGACGGCGTCGAAGCTCTGCAGCGTGTTGGCGCTGAGGAAGAAATCGATTTTGCCGACCGGCAGCAGGATACGGTTATTCGCGTTCGGGCCGCCGGGCACGATGGTCACGTCGAGGCCGTGCTTGCGATAGGTGCCGTCGGCCAGTGCCTGGTAGAAGCCGCCTTGCTCGCCTTCGGCGAGCCAATTGGTGCCGAATGACACCTTGTCGAGCGCCTGCGCCTGCGCTGGATCCGGCATGCCCGTCAGCAATGCGGCGAGCCCGGCAACAGCCATGTGAAAAAGCCCGGCAGACCGCATCGATTGCTCCTTATGCTCGGCGACGCGACAATAAAGCATGATCCCGAAAAAAGCCCGTCTCCGGCTGTGAATCCGGGTTTGCCGCGGGATTTCGGGTAAGATTGCAGCCCGGTAAAATCCCGGCCCGATTGACGAGAGAAGGTGATGCTGCCGCGACGCAACTGGATGGACATGACCTGGCAGGAGATTGCCGGGGCGCAAACGGCGCGCTGGATCGCCGTGCTGCCGCTCGCCGCGGTGGAGCAGCATGGGCCGCATCTGCCGCTCGGCGTCGATACGTTCATTGCCGAGGCCTATCTGGAACGGGTCGGCAAAATTCTGCCGGACGAGCTTCCGGTCACCTTCCTTCCGGTGCAGCGCATCGGCGTCTCGGCCGAGCATCTGTCTTTTCCGGGCACGCTCACGGTTTCCGCAACCACAGCCATCACCGCGTGGACCGAGCTCGGTGAGAGCTTGGCGCGGGCCGGGCTGCGCAAGCTCGTTCTGGTCACCAGCCACGGCGGCAATGTCGCGGCAATGGAAGTGGTGGCGCGCGAGCTGCGCACGCGGCTTGGCATGCTGGCCGTCACTGTCGGCTGGCACCGCTTCGGCTATCCGGACGGTGCGTTCACGCCTGAAGAAAAGAAGCACGGCATTCACGGCGGCGATATCGAGACCTCGCTGATGCTCGCGGCAAAGCCCGACACGGTGCGCATGGACAAGGCGCCCAACGCCACGCCGGCGACGATCGCGATGGCGGCCGAATTCAAATGGCTCGGCACCTATCGGCCGGCCGGTTTTGCCTGGATGACGCAGGACATCAATCCGACCGGCGCGATCGGCGATGCGACGCTGGCGACAGCCGCGAAAGGCGAGGCGGCATTGGCGCAGGGCGCGCAAGCCTTCGTGGAATTGCTCGGCGAAATCGATCGCTTCGACCTATCACGCTTGCGTGAGGGACCGCTCGCTTGAGCTGACAGACACCAGATCTGTCATTGCCGTTTCGCGCAACGCAACATAATTGCACTGCCGGGTTCGGGATATTCAGGCAGTCGTTCGATTGCGGAAAGGCATTTCATGTTCATCAAAACCAAAGATGGCGTTGAAATTTTTTACAAAGACTGGGGCAAGGGTCAGCCCATCGTGTTCAGTCATGGTTGGCCGCTGTCGGCCGACGACTGGGACGCGCAGATGCTGTTCTTTCTCAATCACGGCTATCGCGTCATCGCCCATGATCGGCGCGGCCATGGCCGCTCGACCCAGGTCGCCGACGGCCACGATATGGATCACTACGCCGACGATCTTGCCGCGGTGGTCGCGCATCTCGATCTGAAGAACGCCATTCACGTCGGCCATTCCACCGGCGGCGGCGAAGTGGTGCACTATCTCGCGCGCCACGGCGAGAGCCGCGTGGCCAAAGCGGCCATCATCAGCGCGGTGCCGCCGTTGATGGTGCAGACGCCGGCCAATCCGAAGGGTCTGCCGAAGAAAGTATTCGATGATTTCCAGGTGGCGCTCGCGGCCAACCGCTCGCAATTCTATCGCGACGTCGCCTCAGGCCCCTTCTACAACTACAACAAAACCGGCAAGCCTGCCGAGGCGACCATCGACAACTGGTGGCGGCAAGGCATGATGGGCGGCGCCAAGGCGCATTACGACGGCATCGTCGCTTTCTCGCAGACCGATTTCACCGAAGACCTGAAAAAGATCAACGTTCCGGTGCTGGTGATGCACAGCGAGGACGATCAGATCGTTCCCTATGTCGCCGCAGGCCCGCTTTCGGCCAAGCTTTTGAAGAACGGCACGCTGAAGACCTATAAGGGCTTCCCGCACGGCATGCCGACCACGGAGGCGGAGACGATCAACGCCGATCTGCTGGCGTTTCTGAAGAGCATAATTCTTCCTCCCCCGCTATCGCGGGGGAGGATGTTACGCCGCGATCTTCACATATTCGAAATCGCCCGGCTTGTTGTCGATGCCGACGCGCGGCGGGGCGATCCAGCTGGCGAATTGGCCGGGCTCGACGACGCGCTGCATCAGGCTCGCGATGAAGTCGCCGTCGTCCTTCGACGGCAGCCAATGCTTCTCTTCGCGGTTCCATGTGGCTTCGTCGATCAATTTGCCGTCCGGCGAGACTTTCGCATCCTTGAACTCGCCGATCTGGCGGTGGAAGCCGACATGCGGCAGTTGGAGATTGAACGCGACGCCGGTCTTGCCGATGATCTTGTTCCAGCGGTCGATGCCGCGCTGGCAGTCGGCGGTGTAGTCGTCGCGCAGCCGCATATTGATCGCGGTCAAAGCCGGCTCGTCGATCCGCTTGATCTCGCCGCCGACGAGTTTCAGCACCGGATAGGTCGCGTTTTCGAGGCGATGATCGTCGTCGATCTTGGTCTCCTGAAAGCGGCCCTTTAACCCCGCAGTGAACGTGTTCGCCGCGTTGGTCGAGACTTCCGAGCCGAACAGGTCGAGCGACAGCGTGTAATGCAGATTGAGCTTCTTCTGGATGGTCGGCAGGTCGATCACGCCGAGATCGCGGATTTTCTCGATCTCGCCGGGATCCTCGATGCCGGCCGCCTGCATCGCCTCGCAGGTGCGTTGGATGGTGCGGCCGACGCCGGTCTCGCCGACGAACATGTGGTGCGCCTCTTCGGTCAGCATGAAGCGGCAGGTGCGCGACAGCGGATCGAAGCCCGATTGCGCGAGGCTCTCGAGCTGCATCTTGCCGTCGCGATCGGTGAAGAAGGTGAACATGTGGAACGACAGCCAGTCCGGCGTTTCTTCGTTGAAGGCGCCGAGCATGCGCGGCTTGTCGGCGTCGCCGGAGCGGCGCTGCAACAATTCGGCGGCTTCCTCGCGGCCGTCGCGGCCGAAATATTTCTGCAGGATATAGACCATCGCCCACAGATGACGGCCTTCCTCGACATTGACCTGGAACACGTTGCGCATGTCGTAGAGCGACGGCGCGGTCTTGCCGAGATGGCGCTGCTGCTCGACGGACGCCGGCTCGGTGTCGCCCTGGATGACGACAAGGCGGCGCAGCATGGCGCGATATTCGCCCGGGATATCCTGCCAGACGGGTTCGCCGTAATGCCGGCCGAACGGAATCTTGCGGTCTTCTTCTTTCGGCGCCAGCAAAATGCCCCAGCGGTATTCCGGCATTTTGACGTAATCGAACTTCGCCCAGCCCTTGGGATCGACTGAGACGGCGGTGCGCAAATAGACCAGCGCGTCCTGGAAGCCTTCCGGCCCCATATCCATCCACCAGTCGATATAGCCCGGATGCCAGCTCTCGAGCGCGCGCAGTACCTGCCGGTCCTCGGCGAGATTGACGTTGTTCGGAATCTTAGTCGTGTAATCGACGTTCTCGATGTTCATGACTGCCGCTCCTGATCACACCCGCTTGGTGTCGAACACCGGCTTCTGCCCGGTGCCATAACGCTTGAGCGCGCCTTCTTCGCCGATCGCGTTGGGGCGCTGGAAAATCCAGTTCTGCCAGGCGGTCAGCCGCGCAAAAATTTTCGATTCCATCGTCTCCGGCCCGGCGAAGCGCAGATTGGCTTCGAGCCCGGTGAGACCGTCCGGCGAGAAACTGGCGCGCTCTTCGAGGAACACGCGTACCTCGTCGTCCCAATCGATATCGTCGAGCGCGAAAGTGATAAGGCCGAGCTCTTGCGCGCCTTTCGCATCGAGCATTTTTCCACGTTCGGCCTTCGCGGCTTCGACGTTTTCGGGCGCGGCGAGGAATCGGCAGCCAAGCCGCGTCAGCCCGTTCGACATCGGATAGGCGCCGAAATTGGCGTCGGCGAGCGCGATAGTGGCGGCCGGCTTGTTGTCGCCGTCGCGCCGCCCGATCAGCATATAGGAACGGTCGCAGGCCAAGGGCAGTTCGGCGAGCGTGCCGGCGAAACATGAGTCCGGCTCGATCAGCGCAACCAGCGAGCGCGAGGTAAGATCGACGCGCTTAAGCACGCGCTTCCACAGATGCCGGATTTCGCGCGCCAGCCAGTGGGTCTTGTTGGCGCCGAGGAATTGATCGTAGGCCAGCACCAGCGCCGGATCGCCGCAGGACTTGAACACGATCGCCGCGGTGTCGAGTTCGTTGATCCGGATATGCAGGATGGCGTCGTCAAGCTCGCGCGCGAGCTTGAGCGGCCAGAAATCCGCGCCCAGCGCCACCATGGCCTCGGCCGACGCCGGCGGCGGTGCGGCAGGGCCGCGCAAGATCAGCGTTGCGATGCGTTCGGCGCGTTGGAATTCAACGGAGAGCGCGGTGTATTCAACGCCGTCGGCGGCGAATGTCCGGGCGAGCGGAGAAAGCTTGATGCCGGGGCCGGCGCCTGAGCGCGGCGACTTCGCCGCGAATTCCTTGGCGCGCGCGGCAATCGTCTCGTCGAATTTCGAGCCCGGCACCGCGGCATCGACCAAGCGCCACTCGACCGCGCGCTTGCCTCTGATGCCTTCTTCCGTCGTGCAGAACACGTCGGCAAGGTCGCGCCGCACTTTGCGCTTGTCGGAGACGCGGGTGAGCCCGCCGGTGCCCGGCAGAACCGCAAGCAACGGCAGCTCCGGCAGCGACACTGCCGCCGAACCATCGTCCACCAGCATGATGTAATCGGTCGCGAGCGCGAGCTCATAGCCGCCGCCGGCGGCGGTGCCGTTGATGGCGCAGATCGATTTGACCCCGGAATGCTCGCTCAGATCCTCGATGCCGTTGCGCGTCTCGTTGGTGAATTTGCAGAAATTGACTTTGTGGGCGTGGCTGGCGCCGGCCAGCATGCGGATATTGGCGCCGGCCGAGAAGACGCGGGGCTTCGCCGAACGCAGCACCAGCGCGCGGACCTGCGGATGTTCGAAGCGCAGCCGGTCGATGGCGTCGGCAAGCTCGATATCGACGCCGAGATCGTAGGAGTTCAGTTTCAGATCGTAGCCCTCGAACAGGCCTGATTTCTCATCGACGTCCATCGCCAGCGTCGCGACGTCGCCGTCGATGCTGAGCTGCCAATGGCGATAAAGCTGCGGCTCGGTCCGGAAATCGATCCAAGTCTTGCCGTTAGCCAGCTTACCGTTCGCAAGCTTGCCGTTGATGTGAGCGCGATCTGCGTCGCCCATGACGATGTCTCCGCCCTCTCAAGCCTTTGCCGTGTCGTCACTTTCTATGTATTATAGTGCATATACCCGGCATGGATGTCGGAGTTATGCATTATAATTCATGGCACGGCAATGCCGGAATTGGCCGGCCGTTCCCCTTCATGATGCTCGCGCAACAGCCGGTTGACGAAGCCGGAAATGGTGTTGAGCGTGAGCTCGGGCGCCTCGCGCTGCGGCACGTGGCGGATGCCGGGAAAAATCGCGGTCTCGACCGGACAGGTGCACTCTTCCTTCACGATCTCGACCTGCCGCTGCGTGCCGTATTGGTCGTCTTCGCCCTGCACGACCAGAATCGGCACCCGGATATAGCCGAGCGCCTCGGTGATATCCCACGCCTCGAAATCCGGATGCGTCCACGGCTCGTTCCAGGAGCGGAAAGCGCACTCGACATCGGCGTGCCACGGCGCAAGCCTTTCACGCAGCGCGCCGGTCGCAAACGATTTGCCGGCGCGGCGGATCTCGGCGAGTCCCTTTTCCTCGGTGAAGAAATGCGGCGCGATCAGCACCAGGCCGCGCACGCGGTGATCCTGAATGCTGCCGGCATAGATCGCCGCGATCGAGGCGCCGTCGCTATGGCCGAGCAACAGGCCGCGCGCAAATCCGATTGCCGCAAGCACGCGCGGCAGCACGTCACACGCTTCTTCGTTGAGGAACGCAGTCGTGCGCGGCATTTTTCCGGCCGGCGATTTGCCGTAGCCTGAGCGCGAATAGGCAAATACGCCGGCGCCGGTCGCCGCCGCGATATCGTCGGGAAGCGAACCCCACAGGCCGACGCTGCCGAGCCCTTCGTGCAGCATGACGATGGTCGGCGCCGCATCGGGCCGCGGCCCGATCATGCGGTATTCAAGCCGCAGCGGCGCGACGTCGAGAAAGCCTTCGTCAGACAGCTTTTGGGCAAGCATCACGCCGCTATTGTCCCTTCAATCCCAACATCTTTGTGACGAGCCGCAACAGCTTGGCAAAGCTTCGTTCGGCCGTATCGCCCGACGTATCGAGCTCGGCTTGCGCGCGGGCATAGTCGGCGCGGCGCGCGTCGAGGATCGCCACGAGGTCGGCCATGGCGGCGCGGTTCTGCGCCATCGGCCGGAAATCGCCCTGCGCCATGACGCGGCCCATGTGGTCTTCCGGCCGCGCCTTGATCCAGATCGTGTGGGTTCGGCGCAACAGCAGCGTATAGGTTTCGCGGTTCGAGACAATGCCGCCGGCCGTCGTGATGATGGCTGCATCGTTTCCGCCGATGACGCGCTCGAGCGCACTGCGCTCTTGGCGGCGGAACGTAGCGGTGCCGGCCATCTCGATCAAATCGGGAATGCGGGCGCCGTAATTTTCCTCGACGACGCGGTCGAGTTCGATGAAGGGCCAGCCGAGATGTTCGGCAAGCCTCCGCCCGAGCGTCGATTTGCCGGCGCCGCGCAGGCCGACAAGCGCGATGCGCCGCGCCCGGTCGGCATGGCCCGGGCGCGCGACATGCGTTTCGATCAATTTGGTCAGCGCCGGCAATTCGCCTTCCGGCACTTGCGCGAGCAGATCGAGAATGGGTCCGAGCGCCGCATTGCCCGCACTCCCCTCCGGCAACAGCGCCCCCACCGGGAGATCGAGCGCGAGCGCAATGGCGCGCAGTACGCTCGCGGAAGGATTGCCGGCGCCGCTTTCGATCTGCGCCAGATAGCGCTCCGAAGTCTCGGACGCATGCGCCAATTGCCGGCGCGTCATGCCGCGCTTGGCGCGATGGCTCCGCACCTCACGGCCGATGGCGGCCAGGAACGCTGCCGCGGCGGCCGTCCCGGTCGGTGCGGCTTGAGCGTTCTTCTGACGGGCTTTTGACTTTGCCGCGGGCAAGGACGTGAACTCCTATGCACTATAATGCATGCGCATAATGCACAGTGAGCCGCGAAGTGGCAACCAGCTAGCCCCGAGCCGCGCGCAACTCAGCCTAAAATCTTCCGCCAGCCGCCGTCCGTTTGCGACGGTTCCGGTTCGCCTTCATCGACGACCTCCGGCCCGGGATCGTCGGGCGGGTGAACCAGCGGGATGATCGGCTCGGGCTTGATCTCCACGGGCTTAAGCCCTTCGGCTTTGGTCTGTGTCTGATCAATCGCAACCGGCGATGAAGCCGCCTGCGCGGCGATGGGCGAAGGCTTGGCGTCGTCGGGCAACGGCTGCGCCGTGATCTCAACCGGCGTCACCGCGGCAGGTTCGGGCTCGATCCCGGGTTCAATGACTTGCGCACTGAGCGTTCCCGTAAGCGGCACGCGCCATTCGAAGGCGTCGATGCGGCCGGTGACAGGCGATGCCGGCAGCCAATGATCGGAAACGTAACCGTCGGCGGTCCAGGCCGGATCGGGCGCGGCATGAACCGCGCGGGCGGTCCATTCGCGGGCGCGGCCTTCGTCGTTGCGCTCCGCCCGCTCGAGCGCCGCCATCAGCAGGCACACGCGTTTGGTCGGCGCGTCGAGAAAAGGCGCGAGCGCCGCACGCGCTTTGGCGAATTCCCGCGCATCGAGCGCTGAGCGCGCCAGCGCCAGCGCGCCTTCGATATTGTCGGGCACTTGTTTCGCCAGCGCCTCGATGCGCTTGAGCCGGTCGCGCGCGGTGTCGCCGTAGCGCAGCCGTGCGTAGGCCTCGGCGAGATCGGGATGCGGATTGGCGCGCCAGGCCTTGTCGATGACGCGGCCCGCCCGGCGCAAATGGCCGCCTTCGGCGAGAAACCTGCCGCCGAGCGCGGCTGCGGGAATCAAGGTCGGCGCGAGCTTTTGCGCTTCGAGCACGAAAGCCTTGGCGCTGTCGCGATCGGTGTCCTCGACCGCCAGCGCGCGCGCGGTGAGCAGCACCGCGCGCTGGCGGCGATAGCTCGCTTTGTCGAGCGTGTCTTTGTTGCGATCGAGCAGCGCCAGCGCGCCGCCCCAGTCGCCGGTGGCGCAGCGGAATTCGAGCACTGCGCGCCCGGCCCAGCCGAGCGTCGGCGCGGTGCGGGCGGCTTCCTCGGCGAAGGCCTGCGCGCCGATAAGATCGTTGCGGCGCCGCGCCTCGATGAAGAGGCCGTGCAGGCCGAGCGCTTTGGTATCGGCGCGGTTCGCCATGGCGTGGAAGACGCGCTCCGCCGCCGCGCGATCGCCGGACAGCTGCGCCGCTTGCGCGCTCAAGAGCAGCGCCAGCGGTTCGCCGGGCGCGATGCTTATTGACTGCCACGGCAAATTTTTGCGCCGCCGCGATGTCGCCTGCGCCGATCGCGATCAGCCCGTTGGAAATGGCTTCGTAGGCGCGCATGCCGCGCCGATTGCGCCGCATGCGCGACAGCACGAATGGCGAACGCAGAACGGCGCGGATAATTGCGACAATGAAGTAGAGAGCGACAAAGGCGACAAGCAGAGTCACGCCCATCGACAGGAGCGAGATTTTGAAGTGCCCGCCTTGCCAGGTGAAGACGACGTTGCCCGGTATATCGGCAAATTGGGCGACGCCGTAGGCGGCCAGCCCAACCAGGATCAGATAAAGGACGACTCGGATCATTGCGCGGCCGGTTTGCTCAAAGCCGCGAGCGCGTCGGCCGAGATGTTGCGGCTCGCCGCAATGGCGGCTTCGCGCGCCTGCGCTCTCTTGGCCCAATCGGCGGTCAGCGCTTTGGCGCGATCCGGCAATGCTGCAATGTCGTTTAAGGCGCCGTCGATATCGCCGCGATCGGCGTCGATATCGATCCGCGTGATCACCGAGGCAGGATCGTTGCCCGGCGGCGGTTGCGCCGGCGTAAACTCGACGAGATTCTGCACATTGGCTTTGAGCTTGCCGAGGAAGGTCGTGTCGCCGGACGACGTGTCGGCGACTTGGCGCAAGGCCGGCACCAGCGCTGCGAGTTCGTGCGTCAGCGCATCGGCATGCGGCAGGCCGGTCGCGGCAAAAGGCGCGAGCGGAGCCGTCGCGCTTTGATCGGCGCCGAGCTGTTGCACTGCTTTTAATTCGGCTTGATACGGCGCGCCGCGCTCGACCGCGGCCCGCAGCGCCTCGGCGGCCACCGTCAGGCGCGCTGCCTGATCCGCGCCCGTCGTTGCGTGTGCGACTTGTTCCGAGAGTGTTTTCACCGCGCTTTCCAGTGCCGCGATCCGGCTTGTCAGTGCGTCCAAGTCGGCAGGCTGGACGCCTCCTTGTCCGGCAGTCTTCGCTGTCTCCGCCGCGGATGTGGCGCCATGCCGCTTGTTTTTGAGCCGCTTGCGCGGTCGCTGCGACATCGTCGAGGCGGTGGTTCAGTGCGGCGGCCGAATCGCCCAGCATTTTGGCCTGCATTTCCACCGCTGTGAGGCGGTTGCCGAGGGCCGGCGGGATCGTCGCGGTTTCCGGCTTTGGCGCCAAAAGTGCGTGTTCGATCTTGTCGAGGCGCGCCGAGAATGCGGCATTGGCCGCACTTTGGGCCGCATTGGGAGCGGCGGCCTCGGGCGTCATGGTCGCCGATGTGACGACGTCGCGGGCCAGCGTAAAGCCGGCCAACCAGAGCGCGACAAAGATCGCGGCGGCCGCGACCGCTCCGATCGCCGCACTGACGGCATGGACCAGCAGCGGGCCTTGCAGGCGGTCTCGCAATCCTGCCGCGGATTTCGCATCCGATGGGTCTTGGCGCGCCGTCTCTGCCGTCGCCTTTTGCTCGCGCGGATCGGTTTTCGCCGTTTCCGACGCGGTGCCCGGCGGCGCTTTCGGCGGTTCGACTTCGGTCGCCGTCAGTTCGATCGTCGGCGGCCGCCGGCCTGATGTGCTGTCAGACTCGCTTGTCATCGTGTCCCTCGAAGCCGGCTCGCTGGCCGACACCCAGCACATGACCACGGCATAATACGGGGCCGAGTTAGCGGCAACATGTCGAATAGTCCGAAAAGACGGTGGAGAATAAGGCTTAATCAGCCGCAAAGCGCGATCAAAGCGGCTTCGTCCGGCCGCGCCGCGATGCGGATTTCCGCAGCACCTGCGAGCATCAGCGGCTCGGCGATTCGGTCGGAGAGACAAAACTGGACGGGCTTGGCGAGGGCCTCTGCCAAAAGGCCGGCATTGCGCGCCGCGTTCACGTAAGCCTCGGCGCTGCGGCGTGAGAAGTGCAGAACGCCGTCGAGCCCCGCGGCCAACGCGTCGGCCGCCTGGCGCGGCAGGCTTGCGGTGACGACGGCGCGATAGACCAGCGCCGTATGCACCACGAAATTCCGCTCGCGCAACAGGCCGGCCAGGTCGCCGGAGCGCTCCTCGCCGGCAAGATAGAGGAGGCGCGCCGGCGGGCTCACGCGCTCAGCGACCAGGCGCGCGAGATCAGCCACATTGCCGCCGGCGGAGGTGACGCTGGTGAAACCGCAATCGCGCATCGCTTGCGCGGTGCGGTCGCCCACCGTGAAGACGGCAATGTCACGCAACGCGCCACGCCGCCGATGGCCGGCGATCGCGCGCACGGCATTGGCGCTGGTGAGAAGGATTGCCGACCAGGGTCCAGCGCCCAAATCGGTGTCGGGCAGGATTTCGAGATCGAGGAGCGGCGCGACGATCACCTCGTGGCCGCGGGCTCGCAGCGTGGCCGCAGTGCGCTCTGCATCGGCCTGCGGACGTGTGAGGAGAATTCGCAATCCTCAATCCTCGACAAAAAAACCGGAACCGGCGCGCGCCTTCAGGTCGCTGCCGGCTTCGGCGCCAAGCTTTGCCGCGGCGTGACGGCGGCCCTCACGCGTCACGTCCAGAACTTCACTGCCGTCGGTTTTCGCGATCAAGCCGCGAAAGCGGATGCTGTCGCCGTCAACGCGCGCGTGGCCGCCGATCGGCGTGCGGCAGGAGCCGTCGAGCACGGCAAGGAAGGCGCGTTCCGTGGCAAGCGCGGTCGCGGTGTCGGCATCGTTGATGGCGGCGACAAGCGCCTGCGTCTTCCTGTCGTCGTCGCGTGTCTCGATGCCGATCGCGCCCTGGCCGACCGCCGGCACGAATTCGTCGGCATCGAGCAACGACGTTGCCGCCGCAAGAAGCCCGAGCCGCTTCAATCCGGCGACTGCGAGCACGGTGGCGTCGAAATCACCGGCTTCGAGCTTGCGCAGCCGCGTCTCGACGTTGCCGCGCAGCGGCACGATCTTGAGGTCCGGCCGCAAATGCTTGACCAAGGCCTGCCGCCGCAGCGAGGCGGTGCCAACCACGGCGCCGCTCGGCAGATCGCGCAAGGTCTTGGCGTGTCGGCCGACAAACGCATCGCGGGCATCTTCGCGGGGCAGGAATGCCGAAAGCACGAGCCCGGGCGGCAGCACGGTCGGCATGTCCTTTGAGGAATGCACCGCGAGGTCGATCGCACCCGCGAGCAAGGCCTCCTCGATCTCCTTAGTGAACAGCCCTTTGCCGCCGGCTTCCGCCAACGGCCGGTCCTGGATGGCGTCGCCGGTGGTGCGGATCACCTTGATCTCGACCCGCTCCGGCGCAAGCCCGCAGGCTGCGGCCAGGCGGTTTTGCACCTCGCGCGCCTGAACCAGCGCCAGCGGGGAACCGCGCGAGCCGATGCGGAGTGCGGGGGCTGTAGATTGTGTCATCGATTGTATCTTGGGACCTTCAAATGCTACGTCGCCACAGCATTCCCGCGATGGCATGACCATATAATACACCGATGATCGTTCTGGGCATTGAAACCACCTGCGATGAGACCGCTGCCGCCGTGGTCGAGCGCACCGAGGACGACCAAGGGGGCTTTCAAGGCCGCATCTTGTCCAATGTGGTGCTGTCGCAGATCGGTGAACATGCTGAGTTCGGCGGCGTGGTGCCCGAGATCGCCGCCCGCGCCCATGTCGAAGCGCTCGATCGCATCATCGCCAAAGCCATGGGCGAGGCGAAATTGGGTGAGGCGAAAGTGTCATTTGCCGCGCTCGACGGCATCGCTGCGGCTGCGGGTCCCGGTCTGATCGGCGGCGTCATCGTCGGGCTGACGACGGCCAAGGCCATTGCGCTCGCGCACAACAAGCCGCTGATCGCCGTCAATCACCTCGAAGCGCATGCGCTCACCGCGCGGCTCACTGACGGCGTCGAATTTCCCTATTGCCTGTTTCTCGCCTCCGGCGGCCATACCCAAATCCTCGCCGTGCGCGGCGTCGGCGATTATGTGCGGCTCGGCGGCACGCTCGACGACGCCATCGGCGAGGCCTTCGACAAGACGGCAAAATTGCTGGGTCTCGGCTATCCCGGCGGCCCGCTGGTGGAGAAAGAGGCGGCGCACGGCGATCCGGAGCGCTTCGCGCTGCCGCGCCCGATGAACGGCCGCCGCGATGCGGATTTTTCGTTGTCGGGGCTCAAGACCGCGCTGCGCATCGAAGCGGAGAAAATTGCGCCGCTCTCCGACCAGGATGTCGCCGATCTCTGCGCGTCGTTCCAGCAAGCTGTGGTCGATGTCGTCAAGGACCGGCTGCGCAGCGGTCTGCGCATGTTCCGCCTGCGGGTCGATACGCCCAAGGCGCTGGTCTGCGCCGGCGGGGTCGCCGCCAACCAGGCCATCCGCAAGATCCTGCACCGCGTCGCCTTCGAAGTGGGGACCGAACTCGTGGCGCCACCGCCGGCTTTGTGCACTGACAACGGCGCCATGATCGCCTGGGCCGGCGCCGAGCGGCTGGCGCTGGGGCTCACCGATTCGCTTGCGGTCGCGCCACGCGCGCGCTGGCCGCTGGAGCAGGTGACCAAGGGGGCGTTGGAGAAGACGGTGACGCGCTAAGGCTACTGCTCGAACCGATCGATGAACCAGCGCAGCAAGCGGCGCCAGATTTCGTCCTTGCCGGCGGCGTCCTCGATACCGTGCTCGAGGCTCGGATTTTCGTTGACCTCCATGACGACGATGCCGTCATCGGTCTCTTTGAGGTCGACGCCGTAAAATCCTTCCCCCATGGGCCGTGCCGCGCGCACCGCGATATTGATCACGTCCGGCGGCGCCTGATCGAGATCGAAGGCGCGGAAGCCGCCCTCATGCGAGGAGCCGTCGGGCCGGTATTTCACCACCTGCCAATGCCCCCGCGCCATGCGGTACTGGCATACGAAGAGCGGCTCGCCGGCGAGGATGCCGACGCGCCAATCGAAATCGGTCGGCAGGAATTTTTGCGCCAGCAACAGGTCGGTCTCTTCGAACAGTTCCTCGGAGATGCGCCTGAACGCGGCTTCCGATTCGATCTTGTGCACGCCGCGCGAGAACGAGCCGTCGGGGATTTTGACGACAAGCGGCAGGCCGAGCTCGTCGATCGCCTTGGTGAGATCGGTGTCCTCGGTAATGATCACGGTCGGCGGCGTCGGCACCTGGTTCTGCTGCAAGTGCTCCATCAGGAACACCTTGTTGGTGCAGCGGATCATCGAGATCGGATCGTCGATGACCGGCATGCCTTCCTGCCAGGCCCGGCGCGCGAAACGGTAGGTGTGATTGTCGATCGACGTCGTCTCGCGAATGAACAGGCCGTCGAATTCGGCGAGCTCGCCGAGCCGGCGCTTGGTGATGAGTTCGACATCGACCGACATCTTTTCGGCGATGCGGGCGAAGTGTTTGAGCGAATCGGGCGACGATGGCGCCGTCTTCTCGTTCGGATCGTAGAGCACTGCGAGATCGTATTTGGCGATCGAGCGCGCTTTGGGGTCGCGCCATTCGCGCTTGGTGTGATTGTGCAGCGAGGCGCGGAAAAACTCGGCCTCGCCGTTGGCCAATCTGGTGATGGTGCGCGGCCGGATCCGGTCGATCGACAGCCACTTGCCGCTATGATCGACGGTCACTTCGAGCGCCGGGCAGCGGAACATGTCGAAGAGCAGCCGGCCGAACGGCTCGAAGCGCTCGTCGCGGGCGATGCCGAAACAAACCAACAGCTTGAACTCGCCGTCGGGCTGGAAATCGGCCCGCTGAGCGCAGCGGTTGAGCTCCTCTTCCAAGTCGGGGAGCGCATATTCGTAGAGCTTCTGCTCGCGCAATTCGAGCATGGTCTCGACGGTCGGCACGACGCGATGGCCGCGCGCCTCGGCCAGCAGCGAGGCGTAATAGCCCTTGGATTGATAGGCATAGGAGCGGGCGAGGTTGACCAGTTTCGGCCGCCCGGCCTCGAACAGGCGCGGCCGCGCCAGATATTCGCTCGTGGCGATGACCTTGTGCGGGGTCTCGGCGTTGGGCAGGTCGCGGGGCTGGTCGACAAGGATGACCCATCCGGTCATGGACGGGGTCCTTTCCGGCGATTGCGCTCAGGAGAACCCAGGCGCATATGCGAAGCGGGGCCGATCATGCGTGTGAAATCAGAGGCGCGACACGATGCCGTCATAGCGGGAATCAAAACGATTGGCGACAGAACCTTGCGCAATGTCCACCATCAAAACCGATTCGCGGTGCGGAGTCAGGAGCGTTGTGTCAGACGCCGTGCGCGGTCTGGTTCCGGGCCAAGCGTTTTCTCGAAGCGGAGCGCGTCAATGCGGCCGTCATAATAGCCGGCGTGCCGGCCGAACGCATGGTAACCCGATGTTTTATAAAGCGCGATCGCTGCCCCGATCATCCGCCCGCACTTCCAGCCGCATCGCTCTGCAACGCCGTCTCGCCGCTTCGTCTTGAGCGGCTGCCAAAAGCGTTCGCGCCAGACCGTGTCTTCGGAAATGGGCGGCGACTCCAATAGAATACATCCGCGCGAGCCTGGAATTTGAGCGGTATAGGACCAAGACGTAGCCAGCAAGTTGGCCGCTGACTTCAGCGATGATCAATGTGGGGCCAGGCGCACCGAGAAATCGGCGGAAGCTTGCGCGTCGGAGTAAGTGGCCGGCAAAGAGCTGGTTCGTAAAAAGCTCGTGTTCGAGCGCGACCAAGTCACCGAGGTCGCTCGGCCGTCCGCGACGAAGCTTGAGGGAAGGAGGGTGTCGGGCGTGTGAATCGGTCACTCACGACATATGCCCTTGCAGCTGCCCCTGCTCAATCCGCTCGACCATCGCTTCGAGCCGCTCCAGGCGATCGGCTTCGCCCGGCGGCTTGTCCCAGCGCAACCGGCTGATGCGGGGAAAGCGCATCGCCAGGCCCGATTTGTGCCGGGTCGAGCGTTGCAAGCCCTCGAAGGCGACTTCGAGCACGAGACCCTGATCCGGCTCATGCACGACCTCGCGCACCGGCCCGAAGCGTTCTGTGGTGTTGCGGCGGACGAAGCGGTCGATCTGCAGCAATTCCTCGTCAGTAAAGCCGAAATAGGCCTTGCCGACCGGCACCAGCTCGTCGCCGGCTTCGCTCTTGGTCCAGACGCCGAATGTGTAATCGGAATAATAGGATGAGCGTTTGCCGTGGCCGCGCTGCGCATACATCAAGACCGCATCGATGATGAACGGATCGCGCTTCCACTTCCACCACGGTCCCTTGGGCCGGCCGGGCAGATAGAGCGCATCGCGCCGTTTGAGCATGACGCCTTCGACCGCCGCTGCGTCGGCACCGGCCCCTGCCGCCGCAGGATTTTTACGCGCGGCGGTGAGCTCATCCCAGGTCGCAAAGCTGATGAGCGGCGAGAGATCGATCCGCTCCTCGTGAAGCTGCGCGATGAAATCTTCAAGCCGCGCCCGGCGCTCGGCAAACGCACGCTCGCGCAAATCCTCGTCGCCGTCGGCGAGCAGATCGTAGGCGCGCAAATGCGCGGGAAACTCGTTGAGCAGTTTCGCTGTGACGGTTTTGCGGTTGAGCCGCTGTTGCAGCACGTTGAACGACTGCACACGACGGTCGCGCATGATCAGCAATTCGCCGTCGATGGCGCCGGGCAGTCGCAAGGCGTCGAGGAGATCGGGAAAACTCTTTGAAATGTCCTCGCCGGTCCGCGAATAAAGCCGCGCGATCATGCTGTCATGATTGGTGCGCCGATCTTGCCTTGCCGCGACGGCCTGCACGCGGATGCCGTCCCATTTCCATTCCGCCATGAAGTCGGCGGCGTTGAGCCCGGCGAGATCGGGTTCATCGAGCGCGTGCGCCAGCATCGGCGGCCGAAACGGCGCCGGATCGATGCTCACGGGCTTCTCGCCTCGGCCCTCGAGCCAGGCGAACAGCTCGCGATAGGGCGGCGTAAGCCCCGGCCACAACAGCTCGATGTCGTGGGCATCCTTGTCGCTGAGCGCGCCGACGGCGGCTTTCGCCAGCCGTGCCGATACCCCGATGCGCAAGCCACCGGTGACGAGCTTGATCAGGGCCCAGCGTCCGGTTTCGTCGAGCGCATCGAGCCAGCGCGCCAGTTGCTGCGGCAATTGCGCCTTGCCGAGCGTGGACAGCGTTTCAACGACCGTGGTGAGAGAAAGTTCTTCTCCTCCCCCGCTTGCGGGGGAGGGTAGGGAGGGGGAGTGCGGCCTCACCGTTTGCGCAAGCGGTAAAGACTTGCCCCCTTCCTTGCCCCCTCCCGCTTCGCTTCGCTCGCGTCCTCCCCCGCAAGCGGGGGAGGAATTCGCCGGCCACATCAGCGCGACAGTCTCCGACAGATCGCCGACATAATCGTAGGACAGTTCGAACAGCACCGGATCGGTGCGCTCCGCGATCAGGCTGCGGATCAACCCGGCCTTGGCGTGGGGAAAGCGCAACGCGCCGGTGATCGCGGCGAGCGCCCAGCCACGCTCGGGATCCGGCGTCGAGCGAAAGTAGTCGGTGATCAGCCGCAGCTTGGCATTGCGCGCCGGCTCATAGGCGAGACGGTTGAGCAATTGGGCGAAGCGGTTCATGACGCCGCTTCACCGTTGCTTGCGGTATCGGTCTCGTCCTCATCGCCATACCCGACGATATCGAGCGGCCGCGCTTTGAGCCCGCGCGTCGTGCACCAATGGACCAGCGCGTCTTCCTGGCCGTGGGTGACCCAGATTTCGCCGGCGCCGGTCGCGGCAATGGTGGCGGTGAGGCCGTCCCAATCCGCGTGATCGGAAATGACGAGCGGCAGCGCGATGCCTTGTTGGCGCGCCCGCGCCCGCACGCGCATCCAGCCGGAGGCGAAAGCAGCGAGCGGATCGGGAAACCGCCGCGTCCACAGATCGTTGAGAGCCGATGGCGGGCAGATTGTTATGGTACCTGCGAGATTGGCTTTGCTCGCGCCGCGCACCAGGCCCAGTTCGCCGAGCGCAATGCCGCGCTCCGCGTAATAATTGGTGATCTTCTCCATGGCGCCATGCAGATAAATCGGCGCCATGTAGCCCGCCTTGCGCAAAAGCGCGATCACGCGCTGCGCTTTGCCCAGCGAATAAGCGCCGACAAGGTGTGCGCGCTCCGGAAACAATGCGACCGAGCTCAGCAGTTTTGCGATTTCACCGTCGGGGTCGCCATGCCGGAACACCGGCAGCGCAAATGTCGCCTCGGTGATGAACACGTCGCAAGGCACAAGCTCGAACGGCGCGCAGGTCGGATCGGGCACGTTCTTGTAATCGCCGGAGGCGACGATGCGCAGTCCCTTGGCCTTGAGACCATGGGCCTTAAGACCATGGGCTTCGACCGCGATCTGCGCCGAGCCGAGCACATGTCCGGCCGGATGGAACGTGACCTTGGCGCCGCCGAGGCTGACGCTCTCGCCGTAACGGATGACCTGCGTCGACCCGGCAAAATTTTCGCCGTAGCGCAGCCGCATCAGGTCGAGGGTCTCTTGCGTCGCCAGCACCGCGCCGTGGCCGGCACGGGCATGGTCGGAATGGGCATGGGTGATCAGCGCCCGCTCGACAATGCGCGTCGGGTCGATATGAAAGCCGCCAAGCTTGCAGCACACGCCGGCAGCGGTGGGGACAAGGATGTCTTCAGGACGCATCGCGAGTGATAAATAGTCATTCCTGTCCAAGGCGCGAGCGCGATGGCTGATACCGGCCCACTCTTTGTTTCCTCAGGCGACCTGATCGCCGACCGGCGCTACCAGTGGGCGCTCGATCTGGCCGCGCGCGGCGATTTGGCCGGCGCCGCGGATCTTTTGACCCAGACCACCGAACTCGCGCCCGGCTTCGCCGCGGCCTGGTTCACGCTCGGCGCGGTTCGCGACAGACTCGGCGACCGCGACGGCGCCGTTGCCGCCTTCATGCAGGCCCGCGACGCGGACTCCGACGATTCGCAAGGCGCGGGGCTGCAGCTGGCGCGGCTTGGCGGCGGGGAGGCCGTTCCGCCGATGTCGCAAGCTTATGTCCGCCGCCTGTTCGACCAATATGCCGGGCGCTACGACACCGCGCTCACCGAGCATCTGCGCTATCGCGGGCCGGCGATCCTCCTTGAAGCGGTCGAGCGGGTGATGCGCGATGCGGGGCGCACGATGCATTTTCGCGGAATGCTCGATCTCGGCTGCGGCACCGGCCTTGCCGGCACTGCCTTTCGCCCGCTCGCGGACCGACTCGTCGGCGTCGATCTCTCGCCGGCGATGATCGCTAAGGCTGACGAGAAAGGCATTTTCGACCGCACCGCCGCTGCCAGCTTTACGGATTTTCTTGCCGAAGCCGCCGCCGCCCGCGAGTACTACGATCTCGTCATTGCCGCCGACGTTTTTGTCTACGTCAACGATCTCCTGCCCCTCATGGCCGGCCTCGCCAAAATCCTCGCGCCGAACGGCCTGCTGGCTTTCACGGCCGAAACCTATTCCGGCGACGGCGTCAAACTGCTGCCGACACTGCGTTTCGCCCACGGCGAGCCTTATGTCCGCGCCGCCCTCGCCGCGAATGGGCTTGTCGCCCGGCACCTCGCCAAGACTTCGGTGCGTAGCGAAAAGGGCGTGCCGGTCGAGGGCTTGGTCGTCGTGGCCGTCGTTGCAGCATAACCGCGCGTCGTCAGGCATAATCTTTGATGCTGTCGGCGACCGAATCGGCCACGTGTTCCTTCGAGATGATGCCTTTGACGTCGGCCTGCGGTCGGCACGCCTTTGCCGGCGACGACGACCGCCATGGTGCCGCCCTTGCGCCACATCCGCTCGATGACGTCGAAGGCGACGTCGTCTTCGCGGGCGATGGTGAAATCGCGCTGCGCGACGTCGCCGAGCGTGACGCCGGTGAACGCGTCCTCGAGCCCGCGCCGCAGAGCCGTATTGACGCGCAGCACGCCGAAGATGCGGTTGTTGCGGATCACGACGACATGCTTCAGCGCGCCGCTCGTGCTCGGTCTGACCCAGGATGATCGAAGTCCGTCACGGCCGGCAGATCGAGCACGTTTGTCATGAGCGCGGTCATGGCGGACCAGGAACATGTTGGCGTGCAGCGCCTTCGGATCAGATGGCAGCGCCGACAGCTTGATCGTGTAGATGTTTTCGCGCGACAGCACGCGCCGCACGCCGATGCTGAGCGCGACCGCGAGGATCATCGGCAGGACAGGCCGTAATCGCGCGTCATCTCGAAAATCATGGTCACGGCGGTCATCGCCGCGCCGGTGCCGCCGGCCCACCATCGCCGCCATGCCGACGATCGCGAAGTTCGGCGATGTTCACGTCGGGCAACGGATGGATCAGCATTGACCAGCAATCCGAATGCGCCGCCGAGCGTCGCGCCCATGATAGAGCGACGGCGAGAAAATGCCGCCCGACGCGCCCGAGCCGAGGCTGATCGAGGTCGCGGCTAGCTTTGCGACGATAGAGCAACGGCATGATGTGCTAGCGGCGTCATTGCCGGTCAGGACCGCTTGGATCGTCGAATAGCCGACGCCCTCGACGAAGTAATGGCCGTAGATAATGAAACAGCGCGATAGATCAGCATGCCGACCAGCAGCATGCCGATCGGCATGCCGCAGATAGGGATTGCGGATGCGCTCGAATAGATCCTCCGCCGCCGACAGCCCGCGCACGAAGGCCGGCCGCGGCCACGCCCATGACCGCGCCGAGCAGCGCATAAAGCGCCGAGCGCGATCATCGATGACGGCTGGTGGCCGAGCGAGCGGCAACAGCGGAACCGCGAAGGCCGGCTGCGGCCCGAGAAACCAGTTGCCGACGAATGTCGCCGTGCCGGTGGCGAGCGCCACCGGCAGAAATGTGCGCACGCTGACTTCCGGCATCATCAGTTCGATCGCGAACATGACGCCGCCGATCGGCGTGTTGAACGTCGCCGCGATGCCGGCGCCTGCGCCGGCGGCGATAAGCGTGATGCGCTGCCACGGCTCCATCGTGATGAATCTGGCCGATGCTCGAGCCGAGCGACGCGCCGATCTGGATGATCGGGCCTTCGCGGCCGACCGCGGCGCCGGTGCCGATGGAAAACGCCGAGGCGAGCGATTTTACCGCGGCGACGATCGGGCGGATGACGCCTTCGCGTGTAATAGATGGCGTCCATCACTTCGGGCACGCCGTGGCCGCGCGCTTCGGGCGCGAAATTGGTCACCAGTGCCGTCACCACCATGCCGCCGATGCACCGGGGCGAGAATGATGAACGCGCCCCACGGCCCGGCGGGCGTGAAGATGTTGGCGTCGTAGTGAAAGCGAAAACGTGCCGAGGAAAAACAGATTGTGGATCGCCGCGATCAGGCCGCGAAAGAATATCGCGCCGAAGCCGGTGATCAGCCCGGTGATCAGCGCCAGCAGCTGAGAGAAAGACGAGGCCGTGGCGCGGGCCGGACGGGGCATCGGATGCTGTCGTTGTCATGTCGGCGGCTTTTTAGCCTGCGCCCGTGACGCAGGTCTACCGCGTGGTTGCGCAAGACCTCACACGTTGGAACCTTACATACGACCCTGCATTGTGAGGCCTTTGGCTCGACCCTTGCTCGGCTCGCGCGCATACGCTGACGCTGTGACCGTGCTCGAAAAGATTTCACCCCTACCGGACGTGTTCACACGCTGGTTCGCCGGCCGTGGCTGGACGCCGCGCGCGCACCAGCTGGAGCTTTTGGCGAAGGCTCAAGCCGGCCGCTCGGTGCTCTTGATTGCGCCGACCGGCGGCGGCAAGACGCTCGCGGGATTTCTGCCGAGTTTGGTGGAGTTGAGTGACAAATCCCTCCCCCGCTTGCGGGGGAGGGTTGGGGAGGGGGCTCGCGGGAGCCACGACGACGCCGACTTGCCCTCTCCGGGCGAGCTTCGCTCGCCGTCCTCCCCCGCAGGCGGGGGAGAAAAGAAGCTTTTCTCCACCGGCCGCGATGTGCGCCGCGACGGCGGCCTGCATACGCTCTACATTTCCCCGCTGAAAGCGCTTGCCGTCGATATCGCGCGCAATCTCGAAGCGCCGATTGCGGAAATGAAGTTGCCGATCCGCATCGAGACACGCACCGGCGATACGCCGGCCTCGAAGCGCCAGCGCCAGCGCCGCGATCCGCCGGAGATTCTTTTGACGACGCCGGAGCAATTGGCGCTGCTCTTGGCCTCCGCCGATGCGCCTTATCTGTTCGGTTCGCTCCGCCGCGTCATTCTCGATGAGTTGCATGCCCTGGTCACCTCGAAGCGCGGCGATCTGTTGTCGCTCGGCCTGGCGCGGCTGTTTCGCGTCGCGCCGAACCTGTCCAGCATCGGGCTGTCGGCGACCGTCGCCGAACCTGACGATCTATGCCGTTTCATGGTGCCGCAGCGCGATAGCGAGGCGCGCGCAGCGCGCGCCGATCTTATCGTTGCCGACGGCGGCGCAGCACCTAATGTCGCCATGCTCGATTCGACCGAACATGTGCCTTGGGCCGGCCATTCGGCGCGTTACGCGCTCGGTGAGCTTTATGCGCTCATCAAGGCGCACCGCACCACACTGGTTTTCGTCAATACGCGCAGCCAAGCTGAGGGCATTTTTCAGGATCTCTGGCACATCAACGACGACAACCTGCCGATCGCGCTGCACCACGGCTCGCTCGACGTGGCGCAGCGGCGCAAGGTCGAAGGCGCGATGGCGGCCGGCCGCTTGCGCGCGGTGGTGTGCACGTCCTCGCTCGATCTCGGCGTCGATTGGGGCGATGTCGATCTGGTCGTCAATGTCGGCGCGCCGAAGGGCGCGTCGCGGCTGTTGCAGCGCATCGGCCGCGCCAATCATCGCATGGACGAACCGTCGAAGGGCGTGCTCATTCCGGCGAACCGCTTCGAAGTGCTGGAATGCCGCGCCGGGATCGAGGCGATTGCGGTGAATGCGCAAGACACGCCGGCGCTCCGCATCGGCGGGCTCGATGTGCTGGCGCAGCACGTGCTCGGCTGTGCCTGCGGCGAGCCGTTCAAGAGCGACGATCTCTATGCCGAGGTGACGACGGCCGCGCCCTATGCGGCGCTCACCCGCGAGGATTTCGCCGCCGTGGTCGATTTCGTCGCCACCGGCGGCTATGCGCTCAAGGCCTACGACCGTTTTGCCCGCATCCGCGAAGGCAAGGACGGGCGCTGGCGCATCGCGCACCCCAATGTGGCGCAGCGCTACCGGATGAATGTTGGCACCATCGTCGAAGCCGACATGCTCAAGGTGCGGCTGGTGCGCTCACACGCTTCGAAAATGATCCCGCGCGGCGGACGCATCCTCGGCGAGGTCGAGGAATATTTCGTCGAGACCATGGTGCCCGGCGACACCTTCGTCTTCGCCGGCGAGATTCTCAAATACGAGACCATCGTCGAAGACCAGGTCTATGTGTCGCGCACGACGGCCGAAGATCCCAAAGTGCCGGCTTATGAAGGCGGCAAATTTCCGCTCTCGACCTATCTCGCCGATCGTGTGCGCGCCATTATTTCCGATCCACAGGCGTGGCGGCACTTGCCGCAACAAGTCCGCGAATGGCTGGAGATTCAGAAGTGGCGTTCGCAACTGCCGGGACGGCACGAATTGCTGGTCGAGACCTTTCCGCGCGGCAACAAGAATTACCTGGTCTGTTACCCGTTCGAAGGCCGGCTCGCGCACCAGACGCTCGGCATGCTGCTGACGCGGCGGCTTGAGCGCGCGCGGCAACGGCCGCTCGGCTTCGTCGCCAATGAATATGCGCTTGCGGTGTGGGGGCTCGGCGACGTCGCGCTGCACATCGCGCGCGGCGAACTGTCGCTCGCCGCCTTGTTCGACGAGGACATGCTCGGCGACGATCTCGAGGCGTGGCTTGCCGAATCGGCGCTGATGAAGCGCACCTTCCGCAATTGCGCGATTATCGCCGGCCTTATCGAGCGGCGCTTTCCGGGCGAGGAGAAGTCGCGCCGGCAAGTCACCATCTCGACCGACCTCGTCTACGACGTGCTGCGCAGCCATCAGCCCGACCACGTGCTGTTGCGCGCCGCCCGCGCCGACGCCGCCACCGGCCTCCTCGACGTGCGCCGGCTCGGCGAAATGCTCTCGCGCATCAAGGGCCGAATCGTCCATAAAGCGCTCGACCATGTGTCGCCGCTCGCGGTCCCGGTCATGCTGGAGATCGGGCGCGAGGCGGTCTATGGCGAGGCGGCCGAGACGCTGCTCGCCGAAGCCGAGGAAGAATTGGTGAAAGAGGCGATGCAGTGAGCGTTTCATCCGCTCATTCCCGCTCAGGCGAGCCGCCGGCGCTGTCCTCGCCCGCGCGCGAGCATGCGCGCGAGATTGTCGTCGCCGGCGTCACGCTGGTCGCCGATCCGGCCGGTGCGCTCTATTGGCCCGAGGAAAAGCTTCTGGTGGCCGCCGATCTGCATCTGGAAAAGGGCTCTGCCTATGCCGCGCGCGGCGTGCTGTTGCCGCCTTACGATACGGCGGCGACCTTGGCGCGGCTCGCGCGCCTTACCGATCGCTATGCGCCGCGTCTCGTTGTCGCGCTCGGCGATAGCTTTCATGACGGCGGCGGTCCGGCGCGCATGGCCGAGCCGAGCCGTGTCGCGCTTTTAGCGCTCCAGCGCGGCTGCGACTGGGTCTGGCTTGCCGGCAATCACGATCCCGATCCGGCGGAGAATATCGGCGGGCGTTTCGCCACCGTGCTGGCGCTCGGCGCGCTGACCTTCCGCCACGAGCCTTCGCGCGACCCGAGCGACGGCGAGGTCGCCGGTCATCTGCATCCGCTGGCCTGCATCGTGCAGCGTGGCCGCGCGCTGCGGCGGCGCTGTTTCGCCGGCGACGGCCGCCGTCTCGTCATGCCGGCCTTCGGCGCCTATGCCGGTGGTCTCAATGTGCGCGACCGCGCCATCGCGTCCTTGTTTGGCGCGCTGTCGTTCACGGCGCATATGCTGGGCGAGCGGCGGCTCTATGCCGTGCCCGCCGCGCGCTGTCTGTCGGATTAGAGCATGATCCCGAAAAGTGGAAACCGGTTTAGTCGGAAAAGATCATGCTCAACAAAAATTTAGAGCTTGGCTTCGGGCGCGCCGGGCTTGGTGCCGGCGGGCTTCGGCTTCATCGCCTTCGCGGCTTGCGGATCCCAGCCGCCCGGCGGCGTCTTGACGTTGATGGCTTCGTCCGGCTGCGCCACGGCGGCCCATTTCGCGGCTGCGCCCTGCGCCGCGTCGAGCGATTGCTGGTCGAGATGGGAGGCGACTTCGTCGCGTTTCTTGCCGGCATCCGCATCGCCACGATTGGCCGCAAGCGTGAACCACTTGTAGGACTCGGCGTAGTTCTGTTCGACGCCGATGCCGCGGGCGTAGAGAATGGCCAGATTGTATTGGCTGTCGGTGATGCCGCGGTCGGCGGCTTTGCGGAACCAAAGCGCCGCGGTCTTGTAATCGGCCGGACCATTGATGCCTTCGGCGTAAAGCACGGCGAGATTGTGCATGGCCTTGCCGTTGCCCTTGTCGGCGGCAGCCGCGTAGAGGTCGCGCGCCTTGGCGAGGTCCTTCTTCACGCCGATGCCTTTTTCGTAAAGGCCGCCGAGGCGGAACTCCGCCGGCGCCAATCCTTGGTCGGCGGCGCGCGCCAGCCAGTGCGCGGCCTGCTCGTTGCTCACAGGAACGCCGCGGCCCTCGGCAAAGCGGGTGGCGACTTCGTAATCGGCCGCCACATCGCCGGCGGCTGCGGCCGCGCGCAGTGTCGGCCCGCCGATCGTCGCCGGCAGCTTGTCGGCGTCGGCGGCAGGCGCTTGAGGCCTGAGGGGCACCGCACGGAGCTGGAACCGGTGCAAAATCCCGCGGCGGCACACGGCGCGGCAGCGAGCCGGTGACGTCGGGTGAATCGGGCAGCGTCGACTGGCGTTGCGATGCGGGTGGCGCCGCGCCGGGATTTTGCGCGGGTTGCGCGTCCGGGGTGATGTTCAGCGGCTGGCTTGGTCCCGCATTTGGCGTCGCATTTGATCCCGCATTTGGCGCAGTGTTCGGCGACGTGTCGGTCGGAGCGCCTGGAACCGGGAGCGTCAGCGGAACTGCTGTCGGCGCGGGCGGCGGCGTGACCGCGGAATCTTTTTCCGGCGGCATATCGGTCGATTGTTCGGGCAGCGGCGGCGGTGAAATCGCGGAGCCGCTATTGTCCTGGAACATGTGCAGGACGATGTGAACGCACAGTGCCGCGACGACGACGGCGCCGCCGGCCACCAGCAGCTTGCGCAAGCGCTGTGACAGTCCTTTTGACTGTGAGGGGTTCTTTGCGGCTCTCGATTTGCGATTCTCCGGAGCCGCAGCGGCGGCCTGTGCGGCTTTTCGCGCGGCGGTGAGGTAATTGGGCTTTTCATCCGCGGCGGCGGGAGGCTCGACCAAACCGGCGGCGGCTTCCGACGCGGCGATGCGATCGGCGGCGGATGGCGCGGCGCGCGAGCCGGGGGCAGAGCCGGGCTCCAGCGGATGATCGGGCGGCAGATTGGGGTCGATCGGCGCGCGCGGCGCAGCCGTCATGCGGCGCGGCGCGGTTTCGAAGGAACCGGGCTCGGCAGCGGCAGGCGCCAGCGCTATTTCGGGTGCGGAGATGGTCATCGGCGTCGGTACTGTTGCGGCGGGCGCTGCCGGCGCAGCTGCTAACGGCATAGCTCTAACGCCGCGCCGCGGCGGCAGGCACAGGCTTGGCGACCAGCGCTTCGGACCTTAGCTGCGGCGTTACCGGTGCCGGCGAGGCCGGAGCCTCGATCCTGCCGCCTTCGATCATCGCCAGCCGATCGACCACGTGTTCGACGGCGCCGTGAACGGCTTCGAGCGAATCCTGGGTGCGGCGATCGCTGCGCTTGATCTCGGCGACCTCGAGCTTAATGGCGTCGACGGCCGCCGGTTGCGGCGTAGCAGTTAATCCGCTGCGCGCGCCGCCAACTGTACCCCCACGCGCGCGAGCCTCGTCGATATGCACCAGGAGATCGGCCAAGCCGCGCTCGACGGCTTGGAGATTGCCGAGCCTCGCGTCGGAGGCGTCGAGCCGTTTGATCAGTTGCGCGATGCGGTCCTCGAGATGGCCAAGGGCGGCGTGATCGGTGTGCGTGAGCTGGACCCATTCGAGTTTTTCGATGAGCCCGGACAGCAGCTTCTCGAGCTCGCGCGGCACCGCGTGCCCGGCTTCGGCCGAGGCACTGAGCGCATTGGCGAGTGTATCGAGGCGGCTTTCCAGCGCCGAAACCGCCTGCCCGCTTGCCGTACTGAGGGCGATCTCGTCCACTCGCGCGGCGAGCGCGCGCACGTCCTCGGCGACCTTCGTCAAAGTATCGTTGGACGCGACATGCGAGACGATACCGCGCAACGCGGAGATTGCGGTCTCGAGCTGTTGCAAGGCGGCGGGATCGTCCTTGCCGATGATCAGGTCGACTTTTTGCGACAGCGTTCGCACCGCATCGTCGAAGCCGACCAGGTTTTCCGCGGGTGTCAGGCTGTGCAGCGCGTCGCGCACTTCCGCGAGCCCGCGCTCGAGCCCGGCGAGCGCCGAGGAATCGACGCCGGTATCGCGGGAATGATCGATGCGCTGCGCCAGCGCTTGGACTTCGATCTGAAGCAATTCCACGGCATGGCGCGGCAGCGCTTCGGTAAACTGGCGGCTGATGTCAGCGAGATCCTTGCGGAAAGCCGTGATGACTCCCTCGAGATCGTTGGTCGGCCGCAACGTCTCGATCTTTGCCGTGATGTTGCGCAACTGCTCTTCGAGCTTGGAAATATCGAGCGCTGGAGCCAGCGGGACGCTCGGCGCGGCCGTCTCGGGCAGCGGCTGCGGCGGCTTTGAACTGAACGAGAGCGGAGCGGGGGCCGCGTCAGGGAGCGGTTCCGGCGCCCGTGGCTGAGGCGCCACGAACGGAACCGGCGCGCGCGGCGTGCGACGTGGGTAGCCTTCGCCGTAAAGCGTGCGCTGCCGCTCGGTGATTTCGGCGATCGCGTCGTCGACCGAGAGCGTGCCGCCCGGCATCGCGCGATTGGCGGTTTGCGGCCGGCCCATCGGCATCGTGCGGTCGCGATGCGGCGCCGGCGGAGCGCCGGTCAGGCGCGGCGCTTCGGGCCGCGCCAGGCGCTCGAGCTGATGCGAGAGCTTGTCGAGACGCGCATGAACTTCGCCCATTTCCGTCCGCGCGCGCGCGGCGAGCCGCAGTTCCTCGGTGCGGGCCGCCTCGCGCGCTTCCTCGCGGGCGCGTGCGGCCTCGCGGCCGGCGCGCCCTAAATGCCGCTCCTCGTCGCGGGCACGGGCGGCGGCTCGGGCCGCTTCGCGGACGCGCGGCGGATCGCGATCCGGGATGCGGTCATTGTGGCGGTCTTGGTTGCGCTCTTGGTTGCGCTCGGAATCCCGCGGGCGATCCCGGCGCGGGGGTCGGTCGCGGCTTTCGCTGCGCCGCGGTTCCGTATCCTCGAAGCGCGGCCCATAGTTGGGAATCGCGGCGGGAATCATGCCGGGATTCGCGGCGCGGCGCATGGTCCAATTCGCGCTCGGAGTAGCGAGAGGGCTCGCCGTAGCCGCGGTCGTCGTCGTCATCGGCGTAGCGCGCCCGCTCGCTATGATCTTCGTCTTCGGGACGGATGACGTCGTTGAGCCATTCGCCGACCGACATGCCGGATTGGCGCGCGGCGTCGCGGGCGGCTTCACGCGCTTCTGGACGGAGGCCTCTCAAATTCCACGGACCGCCAGATTTCATTGCGCGCCCAAATCAATCGCGAGGAGCGGATGGCCCTGGTCTTTGAGCTGTGGCTCGGTAACAGACGAAGCAGAGGGCGCGGCGTCCTCGGAATCCGACTTTTCCGGAATAGAGTAAACAAGCGGTTAAAGACCGCCCTCGACCCGTTAAGAATGGGCGTCGGACGCCAGTCGGGCGGCATGGAACCGGGCTGGAACCGGGCTGGAACGGGGCTTGAACCGGCGTCACAATTGGCCGTCGTCGCCCTGTCGTGAATCGGCTAGCCTATGGGCAAATCCGCCAGTCGGGGGTTCGCGGCGGGCGCGGGGGAGGACGACATCATGCCGAGCTACCGGGCTCCGGTTGACGACGTCATGTTCCTGTTGAGCGACGTGTTCCACATCGATCGCTACAACAACCTGCCCGGCTTCGCCGAGGCGACGCCCGATCTCATCGCCGCCGTGCTCGGCGAGGCCGCCAAGTTTTGCCAAGACGTGCTCACCCCGCTTAATCGGGTGGGCGACAAGGAGGGCTGCCGCCGCCATGAGGACGGCAGCGTCACGACGCCGACCGGCTTCAAGGCTGCCCATAAGCAATTCACCGCAGGCGGCTGGCTTGGCCTTTCGGCGCCGCCCGAGTTCGGCGGCCAGGGTCTGCCGGCGGTGATCGCGCAGGCCGTCAGCGAATTCGTCTGCTCCGCGAACATGGCATTCTCGATGTATTCGAGCTTGACCCAAGGCGCGATCGCAGCCCTGTTCACCCACGCTTCGGAAGAACAGAAGGCGCTCTACCTGCCCAAGCTCGTCAGCGGCGAATGGGCCGGGACGATGAATCTCACCGAGCCGCAATGCGGCACCGATCTTGGGCTCCTGCGCACGCGCGCTGTGCCGCAGGGCGACGGCAGCTACAAAATCACCGGTACGAAAATCTTCATCTCCGCCGGCGAGCACGATCTGTCGGAGAATATCGTCCATCTGGTGCTGGCGCGCATCGAAGGCGCGCCGCAAGGCACCAAGGGCATATCGCTCTTTCTTGTGCCAAAATTTCTGCCGGCGGCAAATGGCGGCATCGGCGCGCGCAATGCGGTCACTTGCGGCTCGATCGAAGAGAAGATGGGCATCCACGGCAACGCCACCTGCGTGATGAATTACGACGGTTCAACCGGTTGGCTGGTGGGCGAAGCCAACCGCGGCTTGCAGGCGATGTTCGTGATGATGAACGAAGCGCGGCTCAATGTCGGCATGCAGGGTTTGGCGCTGTCGGAAGTCGCCTACCAGAACGCCGCCGCCTACGCCAAGGAACGTCGCGCCGGCCGCGCCATGACCGGCGCAAAATTTCCGCAGCTGCCGGCCGATCCCATCATCGTGCATCCGGACGTGCGCCGCATGCTGATGAATATCCGCGCGTTCAACGAAGCGGCGCGCGCGCTGGTGTTATGGACGGCGCTGCAAAGCGACGTCGCGCATCGCTCCGAGGACGCCAAGGAACGGCAGGCGGCCGACGATCGTTTGGGTCTGATGACGCCGGTGATCAAAGGCGTGTTCACCGATCAGGGCTTTGCCAATACGGTTGCGGCGCAACAGGTCTTTGGCGGCCACGGCTATATCGCCGAGCACGGCATGGAGCAGTTCGTGCGCGACGCGCGCATCGCCATGATCTACGAAGGCGCCAACGGCATCCAGGCGCTCGATCTCGTCGGCCGCAAATTGTCGAAGGACGGCGGCCGCGCGCTGCAGGCTTTTTTCGGCGAAGTCTCGACCACCATCAAAGAGCATGGCGCGGATGCGGCAATGGCGCCCTATACGGCGCCGCTTACGCAGGCGCTCGGCGAATTGCAGCAGGCGACCATGTGGTTTGTGCAGAACGCGATGACCAACCCCGAGAATGCCGGCGCCGGCGCCACCGATTATATGCACCTCTTCGGCTTGGTCGCGCTCGGCTATATGTGGTGCCAGATCGCCAGTGCGGCGAAAGCCAAAATGGCAAACGGCGCCGACGAGCGAATGGCGCAGCGCTTGACGACGGGACGATTTTTTATGGAACGGCTACTTCCGGCCTCAACCGCCCATCTCGCGCGCATCAAGGCCGGTGCGTCGAGCACAATGGCATTGCCGTTGGAGGCGTTCTAGCTAATCATCATATAAGTTGGCGCGCCTTTCGGTCAGCGCTTGAGAGGACTCCATGCCCGAGGCTTTCATCTACGATCACGTGCGCACGCCGCGCGGCCGCGGCAAGGCCGATGGCGCGCTGCACGAAGTCACCGCGCTCAATCTGGCGGCCCAGGCGCTCGGCGCCATCAAGGCCCGCAACAATCTCGACACCGCCCTGGTCGATGACGTGGTGATGGGCGTGGTCGATCCGGTCGGCGAAGCCGCGGCGGATATCGCGCGCACCGCGGCTTTGGTCGCGGGCTTCGGCGACAGCGTTGCCGGCGTGCAGATCAACCGCTTTTGCGCCTCCGGCCTCGACGCCGTGAATTTCGCTTCGGCGCAAATCATGTCGGGGCAGCAGGAACTGGCGGTCGGCGGCGGCGTCGAATCGATGAGCCGAGTCGGCATTGGCTCGGCCGGCGGCGCCTGGGCGATGGATCCCTCGATCGCGGTTGCGCATTACTTTTTGCCGCAAGGCATTTCCGCCGATCTGATCGCGACCAAATACGGCTTCTCGCGCGATGACGTCGATGCCTATGCGGTCGAGAGTCAGAAACGCGCGGCGACGGCATGGGATGAGGGCCGCTTCAACCGCTCGGTGATGAAGGTCAAAGACGTCAACGGTCTCACCATCCTGGCCAAAGACGAACACATGCGTCCCGGCACGACGATGCAGTCGCTCGCAGCGCTCAAGCCGTCGTTTGTCCAGATGGGCGAACTGGGCGGCTTCGATGCGGTGGCGATCCAAGCGCATCCCGAAGTGGAATTCGTCAATCATGTGCATCACGCCGGCAATTCCTCGGGCATTGTCGACGGCGCCGCCGCCGTTCTGATCGGCAGCAAGGAATCCGCGCAGAAGACGGGACTGAAAGCGCGCGCGCGGGTCCGCGCCTTCGCCAATATCGGCTCCGATCCGGCTTTGATGCTGACCGGCCCGGTCGACGTGACCAAGAAGGTGCTGAAATCCGCCGGCATGGAGATTTCCGACATCGATCTCTTCGAGGTCAATGAAGCCTTCGCTTCGGTGGTGCTGCGCTTTCTGCAGGCCTTCGATCTCGACTCCGCCAAGGTCAACGCCAATGGCGGCGCCATCGCTTTGGGTCATCCGCTCGGCGCCACCGGCGCGATGATTCTCGGCACGCTGGTCGATGAGCTCGAGCGCCGCAATCTGTCGACCGGACTGGTCACGCTGTGCATCGGCGCCGGCATGGGCACTGCGACGATCATCGAGCGCGTGTGAAGTTCTTAAGCCTTAAGAGAGTGCAATGCCCAAAATCGATATCAGCAAGATACCGACCGATGCCCGCACCGGTTACCCCGCGCCCTACGACCGTGTCGTCGTCGGTCGCGAGCGCAAGCGCCTCGGCAATGCGGCGGGTCTCGACCAGTTCGGTGTCAACCTGACAACGTTAAAGCCCGGCGCCTCGTCGGCGCTGCGGCACTGGCACGAGCGCGAGGACGAATTCATCTACCTGCTCGAAGGCGAACTGGTCCTGATCGAGGACCAAGGCGAGACGCAGCTCTTGCCGGGCGATGCCGCGGGCTTCAAGGCCAATAGCGGCAACGGTCATCACCTCGTCAATAAATCAAACCGCGACGCGGTCTATCTCGAAGTCGGCACGCGCTCCAAGCTCGAGCGCGTCGAATATCCCGAAGCCGATCTGTTGGTCGTGCGCGACGATAAAGGTTTTCGTTACACGCACAAGAACGGCGATCCCTATGAGTGAGAGCGCGCCAATGACTTTCACCAAGTTCGAACTCGACGTGGACGGCGACGGCATCGCGCTCATCACCTGGGACGCGCCGGGCTCGACGATGAACCTCATCGACATGACGATGATCGCCGAACTCTCCGCGATCGTCGAACAGCTCGCCGCCGATGCCGAGGTCAAAGGCGCGATCGTCACCTCGGGCAAGGACACGTTTTGCGTCGGCGCCGATCTCACCATGCTGGAAGGCTTAAGCCGCACCTTCAAGGATCTGGTGGCGTCGCACGGCGAGGAGGCGGCGAATACGCGGCTGTTCGAGGAGAGCCGCAAACTCTCGCAGCTCTATCGCCGTATCGAAACCTGCGGCAAGCCGTTCGTCGCCGCGATCAACGGCACCGCGCTCGGCGGCGGCTTTGAGCTGGCGCTGGCGTGCCACCGCCGCATCGCCGCCGATGATGCCAAGACGCGTATCGGGCAGCCCGAGATCAAGGTTGGCCTGTTCCCCGGCGCCGGCGGCACGCAACGCATCGCGCGGATCTTGGCGCCGGCCGACGCGCTGCAGCTCCTGCTCAAGGGCGACCAGTTGCGGCTCGATCGCGCCAAGGCGCTGAAACTTATCGATGCCGTGGTGCCGCCGGGCGATCTCATCAAAGCGGCCAAGGACTGGATCAAATCGGGTGGCAGCGCCAAAGCGCCTTGGGACGCTGACGGTTTCAAGCTGCCGGGCGGGCCGGTCTATTCCAAGGCGGGCCTGAACACTTTCCCGCCGGCGAACGCCATCTATCGGCGCGAGACTTTCGACAATTACCCGGCCGCGCACGCCATCATGCAGGTCGTCTATGAAGGGCTGCAGTTGCCGATGGATGCGGCCCTGCGCGTCGAGTCGCGCTGGTTCGCAAAAATCCTGCGCTCGCCGGAAGCTGCCGCCATGATCCGCTCGCTGTTTGTTTCGATGCAGGATCTCAATCGCGGCGTGCGCCGCCCGGCCAATGTGCCGGCAACGGTGTTGAAGAAGATCGGCGTGCTCGGCTCAGGCTTCATGGGCGCCGGCATCGCCT
Source organism: uncultured Alphaproteobacteria bacterium (assembly GCA_963761595.1). GTDB lineage: Bacteria > Pseudomonadota > Alphaproteobacteria > Rhizobiales > Xanthobacteraceae > BOG-931. The sequence continues at coordinate 62,739 of CAVXHE010000014.1, read as the reverse complement.
ATGTCAGCGCGCTCGCCGGGCTCGACGTGGTGCTCGTCGATCGCGATCCGGAAACCGCCGAAAAGGGCAAAGCGCATGCCGAACAACTGATCACCGCTCAGGTCAATCGCGGCGCCGCCACTGCCGCCGACCGCGACCTCGTTCTGTCGCGGATCAAGCCCACCGCGGATTTCGTCGAACTGAAAGACTGCGAGCTTGTCGTCGAGGCCGTGTTCGAAGACCGCAAGGTCAAGGAAGAGGTGATTTCGCGGACGCAAAATGTCATCGGCGACAAGGCGATCTTCGGCTCGAATACCTCGACGCTGCCGATCACGTCGCTTGCGGCCGCGTTCAAGGACCACGCCCGCTTCATCGGCATCCACTTTTTCTCGCCGGTCGAGCGCATGATGCTAGTCGAGATCATCATGGGCGAGGACACCGGCGATGAGGCGCTGGCCGTGGCGCTCGATTATGTGCGCGCGATTCGCAAGACGCCGATCGTCGTCAACGATTCACGCGGCTTCTACACGTCGCGCGTCGTCGGCACCTATCTGCGCGAGGGCCATCTGATGCTGATGGAAGGCCTGCCCGCGGCGCTGATCGAGAATGTCGGCCGCATCGCCGGCATGCCGGTCGGCCCGCTCGCACTCAACGATGAGGTTGCGGTCGATCTGGCCTGGAAGATTCTCAAAGCGACGGAAGCCGATCTTGGGCCGAAACTGGTCGATCCGCGGCAAAAGGCGCTGCTTGCGGACATGGTCGAGAAGCGCGGCCGCCTGGGCCGCAAGAACGGCAAGGGCTTTTACGATTATCCGCAAAACGGGCCGAAGCGGCTATGGCCGGGGCTTGCCGATTTGCAGCCGAAACAGGTCGATCCCGACACCGTCAGTGTCGCCGGCCTCGGACGGCGGCTGCTGGCGATCCAGGCCTTGGAATCTGCCCGCTGCATCGAAGAAAAGGTCGTCACCGACGTGCGTGAAGCCGACGTCGGCTCCATCCTCGGCTTCGGCTTTGCGCCTTTTACCGGCGGCACCATTTCCTATATCGACGGTATGGGGACCAAGGCCTTTGTCGATCTCTGCAACGATCTCACCGAATCCTGCGGCGAGCGCTTCAAGCCGGGCGACCTCTTGCTCGACATGGCGAAAGCGGGCGACACGTTCTATCGCCGTTTCCCGCCGCTGCAGCGCAAAGCCGTCGCCTCGTGAGCCGGTCCAGAGGTTCCGCCCTGTTGCATGAGGCTTCGCCGCATTACCTTAAGGCTGTCGCATAACCGCTTTTGGGCTGCATTGCTCTTCGCCGCACGCCGCGTGTAAGGTCGCGGCCGTTTTTCCCGGGACCCTGCATGGCACGTGATCAAGTCGACCTGACGCCGCTCGAACGGCGCGACGATCTCGTGAATTGGATTGCCCAGGGCGTCAAACCCAAATCGCAATTCCATATCGGCACCGAGCACGAGAAATTCGTGTTCACGCTCGAGGGTCACCATCCAGTGCCCTATGAAGGCCAGCGCGGCATTCGCGCGCTGCTTGAAGGCATGCAGCATCTGCTCGGCTGGCAGCCGATCATGGAAGGGCCGAACATTATCGGCCTGTTCGACGTCACCGGCGGCGGCGCGATCTCGCTCGAGCCCGGCGGCCAGTTCGAGCTGTCCGGCGCGCAAGTCAAAACCGTTCATCAGACGTCGAGCGAATTGATGGCGCATATCGCGCAAGTGCGCGAAGTGGCAGAGCCGCTGCATATCGGATTTCTCGGGCTCGGCATGACGCCGGATTGGACGCGCGCCGAAATCCCGAAAATGCCCAAAGGCCGCTACAAGATCATGACCGCCTATATGCCGAAGGTCGGCACGCGCGGCCTCGACATGATGTATCGCACCTGCACGGTGCAAACCAATCTCGACTTTTCCTCGGAAGCCGACATGGTGAAAAAGCTGCGCGTGTCGATCGCGCTGCAGCCTGTCGCCACCGCACTGTTCGCCAATTCGCCGTTCACCGAAGGCAAGCCCAACGGCTTTCTATCGTACCGCTCGGAAATCTGGCGCGACACCGACAATGCGCGCTCAGGTATGCTGCCCTGGGTGTTCGAGCCGGGCATGGGCTTTGAGCGCTGGGTCGATTATGCACTCGACGTGCCGATGTATTTCGTCAAGCGCGGCGATGATTATGTCGACGCGTCAGGCCAGTCGTTTCGCGATTTGCTGACCGGCAAATTGCCCGCCATGCCGGGGGAGCGCGCCACGCTGTCCGATTGGGCGAACCATTTGAGCACGACGTTCCCGGAGGTGCGGCTCAAGCGCTATCTCGAAATGCGCGGCGCCGATTCGGGTCCCTTGCCGAATTTATTGGCGCTCCCGGCGCTTTGGGTCGGCCTCCTTTATGACGAGACCTCGCTCGATGCGGCCTGGGATCTGGCCAAGACCTGGAGCGCGCAAGAGCGCCAGAAGCTGCGCGATGACGTGCCGAAGCAAGGTCTCTCAGCGAAAATCCAAGGCCGCACCGTGTTTGAGATCGCAAGCGAGGTTCTCAAAGCTTCACGCGCGGGCTTGGCGCGGCGCAAGCATTTCGACTTAAGCGGCCAGGACGAGACGCGTTATCTCGAAGTGCTGGAGGATCGCATCGCGCGCGGCGTGACGCCCGCGGAGGAGCTTTTGGCAAAATATCATGGCCCCTGGGGCGGTTCGGTCGAGCCGATCTATACCGAAGAGGCGTATTAGTCCTCACCGTCGCGGACGAACGAAATCAATTCCGCGGCAGTTTGACATCTGGCAGCCTGGAGCCTCATTCACGCATGGCATCGCCCCTTCATGCTGTGCTCTGCGCGCTCTTGGCGGCGGGGTTTTATTCGGCGCTCGGCTACGGCATTGCGCGGCACATTCTGCCGCGCGGCCTTGCCGCGGGTGCCGCTCCGGTCATCGGCTGGGCGGTGTTCAGCGCGGCGACGCTGCCGATCCTGACTATCGTCGGCTTCACCGCGCTGACGGTCACCGTGATCGGCGTGCTTTGTCTCCTCGGCAGTGTCGGCCTCTTCGCGATGCGGCGGCAGCCGCCTGAAACTGTATCCGATGCGGCGCCGGCGATACCGCCGTGGAGCACTGCCGCGGCCGCGATTCTCGCGCTTGGGCCGGCTTCAGCGCTCCTGCCCAAAATGACCGCGGACGGCGTGCAGCTCGCCGATCCGATTTTCGATCATGCCAAGATCGCGATCATCGACGCCATGGCGCGGCAGGGACTGCCGCCGGTCAATCCCGTTTTCGCCGCCTTCGGCGCGGCCGGCCGGCTGGCTTACTACTATCTTTGGCATTTCAGCGCGGCGGAGCTTTTGCTGCCGCTGCATGTCAGCGGCTGGGAAGCCGCGATCGGCCTCACCTGGTTTACGGCTTTCGCCTCGCTCACTCTGACGATGGGTATCGCCGTGTGGCTCAGCCAACGGTCCGGCGCGGCAATCCTCGTTGTGCTCCTCGCTGCTGCGGCGTCGCTGCGCGTCACGCTGAGCTTCATCTTCGGCTCTTATGCGCTGACACCGTTTTTGGATTCGCCCACGGGCTTTGCCGGCTGGCTGTTTCAGGCGGCCTGGGTGCCGCAACATCTGATGTCGGCATCGTGCGCGGTCGCAGCGATTGTGCTGCTCATTCACCACGCGCAGCGGCAAAGCCTGGCGGGACTTTTGATTCTGGTTCTGATCGTCACCGCCGGCTTCCAAAGCTCGACCTATGTCGGCGGGGTGACCTTCGCAATCACCGCTCTGGTTTGCGCGCCGCTCCTCTTCGCCGGTGTCGCGCCCAAGGAGCGGGTGCGCTTCGCCGCGGGCCTATTTCTCGCAGCAGTATTAGCCGCGGGCCTTGCTGCGCCGTTTATCCGCGATCAACTTGCCAACGTCGCGGCGCGCGGCGTCGGCCCTCCGATCATTGTGATGCCTTTCGCGGTTCTCGGCGACATGGTGCCTCAGGCGCTGCGCCGCGTGTTCGATTTGCCGGCCTATTGGCTCCTGCTGTTGCCGATCGAATTTCCGGCAACTTATGCCGCGGGCGCGACCGCGCTTATCGTGATGCTGCGCCGCGCCGCGCCGGGGACGGAGAAAACCGCCGCGATGGTGTTTGCGGCGCTGGCGCTGACGGGGTTCTGCGTTTCATGGCTCCTTGTCAGCACGGTCGCCGACAACAGCGATCTCACGCTCCGCGCGGTGCTGCCCGCCGCGATGATCCTGATCGCTGCCGCGGCCGCGGGGATTGTCATGGCGTCGCGCTGGCGTGGTTTGATCGCCGCGCTCGCGCTTTCTGGCCTTGTTCTCAGCCTGCCGGATACCGCGAGGATGCTCAAATCGAATATCGAGGGCACGCCGCGGCCCGGCAAGGCGGAATTTGCTCAATCGCCGGATCTGTGGGCCGCGGTGCGCCGCTATGCGCCGCCGAACGCGCGTGTCATCAACAATCCCGCTTACCTGCAAGAGGTGACGCCGTGGTCCGTCAATATTTCCTGGGCGCTCCTCGCCGATCGCAGCTCGTGTTTCGCCGGCCGTGAAATGGCGCTCGCCTTCGCGCCGCTGATGCCGGACCGTCGCGAAGCGATCAATGCGCAAATCATTCGCGTCTTTGCGGGAGAAGGCACGGCGGACGATATCGCCGCCCTGGCGAAAGACTATGGCTGCGACGTCGCCGTTCTGGTGCCGCAGGACGGCGCTTGGACCAGGGATCCGTTCGCCTTGAGCCCGGATTACCGGCTCGCGGAATCTCGCGACGGGCACTGGCGGATTTATGTACGAGCGGCGGCGGGTGGGCGCTAAATCCCGGCGAACCAGTTGAAGCCCTGCTTGCTCCAGAACGTCTCGCGAAAATCGTTGCTGACCTCGATGGCCTTGATCCATTTCGCGTTCTTGTAGCCGAGTTTGGTCGAAGTGCGCAGCCGCAGCGGATAGCCAAACGGATCGGCCAAAACGTCGCCGGCATATTTGGTGGCGAGCAGCGTCTGCGGATGCAGCGCGGTCGGCATGTCGATGCTTTCGGTATAGTCGTCGTTGCAGATGAAATAGACGTATTTGGCCGTCATGTCGGCGCCGACGCGCGCAAAGAAGCTCTTCAGGTTTACGCCGGACCATTGGCCGATATAGTCCCAGCCTTCGACGCAGACGTGCCGGATGATGATTTCCTGTTCCGGCAGCGCATAGATCTGCTGCGCCGTCCAGGGCTGCTTATTGGAAACGCGGCCGGCCAATTCGAGCTTCCAGGTCGCACCATCGATCGGTTTGACGTCCTCGATATCGTAATAGGCGTTAAAGCGCGCGGGTTTGACCACCTGCGCGGGACTGAAGGTCGGCGCCAAGTGATCGGGGCGGAAGATCGTCTCCTGCACGCCATCGTTCCAGGCCGACACGGCGCGCAGCATCTTCTGCACCGAATTGTTTTCGGTTACGTCGCAGCCGGTCAGCATGGTCAGCGCGCCGAGACTGACCGCGCCGCGCAACAGCCCGCGGCGATTGATGTCCTCGACCAGCTTGCGGTTGTCCTTGAGCACGCTTTGATCGATCGGCTTGTTGGGCCGAAACAAGGATCGCGAACGAGTTTGGATCGACATTGTGCGCCCCGCGCAAAGTGGTGATCGGATGAGAAGCTTGTCAGTGCGTTGCTTTGATCTCGGATGCGCCTTCGGGGGTCCCGTTATCGACGGTGGGCCCGCCGGTCAGCATGGCGACGAGGCTTTGCGGCACCAGCAAAGCCAGCGACACATGGACCAGGATGAAGGCAACGATCGCGGACATGCAGAGAAAGTGCACCAGCCGGATGGTCTGGAACGTGCCGAACAGAGCCGCGAGCTCGGAGAACTGCACCGGCTTCCACAGCGCCAGGCCGGAAATGACGATGCAAATGCCGACCAGCATGACGCCGAGATAGAGGATCTTCTGCACCGGATTGTAATGCGTCAGGTCGTCATGGCCCAGGCGAAAGCGCAGCGCATCGCCGACGGTGCTGAGAATCTCGCGGATCGAGATCGGAAACAGCTTGCGGCGGAAGCGGCCGGTCGCGATGCCGTAGGTCAGATAAGCAAGCCCGTTAAGCACGAAAATCCACATGCCGAAGAAATGCCACTGCAGCCCATGCTGGGCCCATTTGCCGATCACGAGCCAGTCGGGAAAATGCAGAAAGCCGAAGATCACGTCGTCGTTGTAGATCTTCCAGCCGCTCCCGATCATGATGAAAATCGCCAGCGCATTGATCCAATGCATGATGCGAAGCGGCAGCGGATGCAGCCGATGCTTTGCATGAGGCGCTGCAGGGAGAACGGCAGACGTGGACATCGGAGGATTCCGCGGTCGTTGGAGGAACACAGAACTGTAGTATCAGTCTTGTATAAGCGCCTTTGATTCGGCGAATGGACCGTGCAGCTTCGGCACACGACTTGTTGAGACGGCTTTCGGACAGTACGGTTGCGAAATGTTGTTCGCAACAAACGTCGCTTCACAAATTCGCGGGGCGTTGTTGATCGATAGCCGCAATGCATGGATATGGTGCATGGATGAGGGTCATTAAGGTGCCACTCACAAAAGTGCCACTCACACTTCGAGGTTTGCCGATTGGTGCAGCGATCGTCCTGCCGGGCATTGTTTTGGTGGCCTCGGCATTAATGGCGGCGGCAGGTGCCGCAAGTGCGGCAGGAATGGACCGCCTCGTCGTCACGGCTCAGGCCAACATCCCGCCCACCGGCATGGGTGACAAGGACATGGCCATGGCGGCGTCCAATATGGCCGCGGAAGACCGCATGAAGCGGCGCTATCCACAGCCGATCCGCGTCGGCGCCCTGATCGGCGCGCGCGTCAGCGACAACGACAGCCGCACCATCGGTTATATTCGCCAAGTGGTGCGCACGCCGCAGGACAAGATAGACGTCATTGTCGATTGCTGCGGCTGGTTCGGTTGGGGCGCACGGCCGGTGGCGGTCCCGATCGCGGTGCTTGGCGTCTTCGGGCGCGAGGTGGCGTCGCTCGACATGCCGCGTGGCGACTATGCAAGCGCGCCGATCTGGCAGAGCAATGGCGGCACCGTGCTGCCGGACGACGATACGATTCGCATCGCGCTGGCGCGGCGTTGATCGTATCGATCACGACTTGGTGAAGCGGATAACTTTTTAGTGTTTCGCGAATTGTGCCCTGTGAGACGGAAGTGATTGGCGCTTTGCTGGCCGCTTTGGCAAGCAAGGCGCTGCGTTGTTTTATCGGTTGCATTGGGGGCACTGCATGAATGGCGCGGATCGATTCAATTCCAGATCCGATTTGACGAAATCCGATTCGGCCGATTTCGTTCCCGCGTTTTGCGGCATTGCCTTCATGGCGAAAGCGTCGGCGCCCGGACGCGCCAAGACGCGGCTCGTGCCGCCGCTCACTTTCGACGAAGCCGCCAACCTCAACACGGCGTTTCTGCGCGACGTCGCCGATAACGTGCTGCTCGCCGCGCGCAACGCCGCTCCCCAGGCCGGGATCTCAGGTTACGCCGCCTATGGCCCGCCGGGCTCGGAGGAATTCTTCCACCGCACCTTGCCGCGAGCGATCGGCTTGATTGGGGCGTGGCTGCCGAATTTCGGCGACTGCCTGTTTGCGACGATTTCGGAAATCTTTAGTCGCGGCCATGGCGCAGCCGTCGTTCTCAATGCCGATAGTCCGACCTTGCCGACCGCGCTCCTGATCGAGACTGCGCAAAAGCTGGCGCAGCCGGGCGACCGCGCCGTGCTCGGCCCATCGCGTGACGGCGGCTATTATCTGCTCGGACTCAAGGCCGCGCATCGCCGCATGTTCGATGACATCGATTGGAGCACCGAGCGCGTCGCCGAGCAGACCGGCGCGCGCGCCCGCGAGATCGGTCTGGAGGTTCACACTCTGCCCGCCTGGTATGACGTCGACGATGTCGATGGCTTGCGCCGGCTCAACGCCGAGCTTTCCGGCGAGGATTTCTCCGGGCCGCAGCTGGCGGCGCATTCGCCGCATTATGCTCATCAGACGGCTAAACTGATGGCCGATCTGTCGCGCGATCACGACTTCGGCAACCGCATCGAAAAAGTGCTGCAAGTCGCCGGTGCGCGCGCCTGAGCGGCGCATGGTCGAGGCGCACAATCAAAGCGAACTTCAATTCAAGCGAAGATCAAAAATTCACGCGAAGACCTAAGGCGAGATAGAATGCAAAGGGCAGCGGCAAAGCGGGCGATCGATCCCAAGCGCTACTTCGAGAGCGTCCAGGCCAAGAGCGAGGTTCCGGAGCGCGAACCGGTCTGTCTTTATTTGGAGACGACGAACCGCTGCAATCTGTTGTGCACGACCTGCCCGCGCACCTACGAGGAGCTCGAACCGCCGGCTGACATGAGCTGGGAGCTGTTCACCTCGATCGTCGACCAGATCCCAAAGCTTGAGCGTGCCGTGCTGCACGGTGTCGGCGAGCCGATGCTGGTGAAGCATCTGCCGCGCATGGTGCGTTATCTTAAAGATCGCGGTACTTACGTTCTGTTCAACACCAACGGCACGGTGCTCAACGAGAAGAACGGCCGCGCGCTGATCGAGGCCGATTTGGATGAGCTGCGGGTCTCGTTCGATGCCGCGACCCCGGAATCTTATCGCGTTATTCGCGGCAAGAATTACTTCAATCGCATCCTGAAAAACGTCAAAGCCTTCCGTGAAATGCAGGAGCGCGAAGGTCATGCCAAGCCGCGGGTTTCGGCCTGGCTCACCGGTTTGCGCGAGACCATCGAGGAATTGCCCGATTTCGTCCGCGTCGCGGCCGAGACCGGCGTCAAGGAAGTGCATTTGCAGCGGCTGGTGTTCTTCAACGACGACGCCATCGGCATGGCGCGGCCGGACCAGGCGCTCTACGAACAGCTGTCCGGCGAGGAGGCGGTCCATATCGACCGTGCCACGGCCGTTGCGCAATCGCTCGGCATCACGTTCAGCGCCTCGGGCGGCGCATCCGAGCCCGGCGTCAGCCTCAAGCGCAACGATAATGGTTCACCGTGGTCGATGTGCCGGAGGCCGTGGACGGTGATGTATTTCACCGCCAATGGCCGGGCGCTGCCGTGCTGCATCGCGCCGTTTTCGCAGCGCGGTTACGAGAACTACACGCTCGGCGACGCCACCCAGCAGTCGCTGCGCGACATCTGGACCGGCCCCGCCTATGCGAGTTTCCGCAAGGCGCTGATGTCGAACACGCCGCCGCAGGCCTGCGCGAGCTGCGGATTGCGGTGGAGCCTCTAAAAATGCCGCCGCAAGTCGGTGCAGCGGTCGGTGGTGTGACCGTTGTCATTCCGACCTTCAACGAAGCGGAATCGATCGGATCCGTGGTGGCCGAATTGCCGCGCGACGTCGTCACGCGCATCGTCGTGGTCGATGGCGGCTCGAGCGACGGCACGCCGGAACGTGCGCGCGCCGCGGGCGCCGAGGCGGTCGCGGTCGGCCGCGGCTACGGGCTTGCCTGCCTGACCGGCGCCCAAGCGGCGGACGCAGGCGATATCATCGTGTTCATGGATGGCGATGGCGCCGACGACCCTTCCGCCATCGCGGCACTGATCGCCCCCATCCGCAGCGGCAACTATGACTTCGTCATCGCCTCGCGCGCGCGCGGCGAGCGCGAGCCCGGCAGCATGGCGTGGCACCAGATTCTCGCCGGCCTTTTCGCCGGAGTTCTGACCAAGCTCCTCTACGGCGTGCGCTACACCGACATGTGCGCGTTTCGCGCCATCCGCCGCGACACCTTGCTCGGTCTCGGTATGCGCGAACTGACCTATGGCTGGAACCTGGAAATGCAGATGCGCGTGGCGCGCGCCGGGCTGCGGGTGCTGGAACTGCCTGTCGGCTATCGGCGGCGGCGCGCCGGCGAATCGAAGGTCGCGGGCTCGCTGCGCGGTTCGCTCAAAGCCGGCGCGAGAATCATGTCGACCTTCGCGCGGGTTGCGACCGAGCCAGTGCGCGAGCGCGTCTCCTAGAACGCGATCTTTGATCCAAGCGACTTTGATTCAAGTCGGCCTTTGGCCTTGATCTAAATCAAAGCCATTACGCATCTGGTGGGCATGATGGCCAAAATTGGGAGGTCATCATGTCGGTGCTGGCAATATGTGTACTCACAGCCATAGTCGTCGCTTTCTTGATTTTCGGCGCGGTCCTCGCGTGGGGCGAATGGCAAACGAGGGATTTGGGTGCGGCAGAAGAGAGGCGCGCAGAAGTGACAAAGGCATTGATGAAATCCGCAAACACGATTGCGGTGGCGGATCATTCCGTCGGCAATCGCAAAACGGTAAAGAACTAAATTCCCGAGTGTGGGCTTTCGCCTCAGACTACATCGCGACTTTGCGCAGGAAGCCGTCGACGCTGTCGCGCAAACTGTCGGCGGCCTCCTGCACCGCGTTTGCCGCCGTCAGCACCGTATCCGCCGAACTGTGCATGTCGGCGATCGCAGTGGACACTTTTTGCAGCACGCCGACCACCGACCGCGTGCCGGTCGCGGCGGCTGCGACATTGTTGGAGATTTCGCTGGTCGCGGCGTTCTGCTGATCGACCGACGTGGCGATCGCCGAGGTGAACAGCCGGATCTCCTCCATGCGGTTCGTAATGCTGCCGATGGCGCGCACCGCGCTTTGCGTCGAGGATTGCACGGCGGATATCTGCGAGGCGATGACGTCGGTCGCCTTGGCGGTCTGCACGGCCAGCGCCTTGACCTCGGAGGCGACGACGGCAAAGCCCTTGCCGGCCGTTCCCGCGCGCGCCGCTTCGATGGTGGCATTGAGCGCCAAGAGATTGGTCTGGCCGGCGACGTTTTGAATAAGCTTGACGACGTCGTTGATCTTCTGCGCCGCCTGGGCGAGTTCGCCGATGACCGTGTTGGTCGTTTGCGCCTCGGCGGTGGCGGCGCCGACGACGTCGCTGGCGCTGACCAGCTGGCGGTTGATTTCGGCGATCGATTTCGACAATTCGTCGGCGGCGGCGGCGGCGCTTTCGACGCCGCTGAACGCCTCGTTCGAGGTGCGCACCGCGCCGGTCGTATGCGCGGTGGTTTGGTTCGACGTGGTCGACAGCACGGTCGCCGTCGACTTCATCGCCGCGACGCTTTCGGTGACGGTCTTGAGCACGCCCTCGACGCTGCCGCGGAACCAGCCGATGGCGTCGTCGACGACGGCGCGGCGCGCTTCCTGCTCGCTCAATTGCGCGTTCTTTTGCTCCGCCGAGAGGCGCTCGGTGATGTCGTCATGGGTTCCGACCCAATAACGCCCGCCGGGTATCGCGCGATTGACGACGGAAATGGAGCGGCCGTCCGGCGCCTGGGCGATGAAGCTGACAACTTTGCCGGAAGTCATGCTCTCCATGAGCTCGGCACAGTATTGCTTGGGGTCGCGCTGTAAGCTGCCGGTATTGGAACGATGATTGACAATATCGACAAGATTGGCGCCGGGTTTGACGACATCGGGCGACAACCCATACATGCGCAGATAACCCTCGTTGCAGACGACGAGGCGTCCGGACTCGTCGAACATCACCACACCCTGGGACATATTGTTGAGCGTGAGCTCGAGCAGTCGACCTTTGTCGTCGAGCCGGCGATCGGCGAAGGCGCTGACCAAGCTCATGCCCAAAATCGCCACGGCGATGCTGGCAATGGCAAGCGCGAGCGATGCGGGCGACAGCGACAGCTCGTTCAGGCTGCGTGTCGGATCCGGGACGACATCCACGGCTCCCATGGCGGTAAAGTGATGCGATACGATGGCAAGCGTGAGCAGCAGTGCCGAAAGCCACAGTCCGTAGCGATCCCGCGATCGCGCAGCCACCGCAAGCGCGGCGGCGGCGAGCGCGACGCCCACCAGAATGGACGCAACGACGTAAGAAGGCTCCCACGCAATGTGCCCGGGGAGTTCGAGCGCCGCCATGCCGAGGTAATGCATGCAGGCGACGCCGACGCCGATAATGGCGCCTCCGAGAAGCGCGCCCAGTCGTCGGGGAAAGAGCACCGCGACAGCCAAGCCGAGCCCGGTGACGATCGCCGCCGCCATGAGCGACAGAATCGTGAGATCGATGTCGTAGGCGACCGGCACGGCGGGGTCGTAGGCCAGCATTGCTAGAAAATGCGTCGCCCATATGCCGCAGCCGGAAGCGGCCCCTGCGGCGGCGATCCAGATCGCCCGAGCCCAGTTCGTCGTCGCCCGCGCCCGGTTGAACAGCGTTATGGCGGTTAGGCTCGACAGGAAGCAGACCACGCCCGCGACCACGACCAGGCGTAAGTCGTGCTGTGTGGTCAAACAGTTGAAGATCCGGAACATTCCGACTTGTGCCGCCGATCTTTAAGATTACTCGCCCTGTCCGATTGGTAGCCAACATCCATTTCCGTCTCGTTAATCAACGCAACAAGAGTGTTAATTCGGATTAGGGAAGAGGGTGAGAACGCTTTGTCGGAGGATGTAAGTGCGCAGCAAAGCCAGGCCACGCCAAGCCAAGCCACGCGCCGCGAGGGCGCGCGAGGCTGCTGCTGTGCCCCCGGCGCGCGATCAGTCGGTCAGGATCGCCTTGTCGGGGTCGATCCAGAACGCCCATACGCCGGAGCCTACGACGAGAAGCGCGGCGGCGACGATGAAGGGAGCTTCCCAGTTGCCGCCCTGGGCGAGGTAGCCGAAGACGATCGGCGACATCGCACCGCCGATATTGCCCGCCATGTTCATCATCCCGGACACCGTGCCGGAATATTTGCCGCCGGTATCCATCGGCACCGACCAGGACGGGCCGATGGTGCATTCCAAGAAGAACATCGAGATGGTGAGACAGATGACGGCGGTCATGGCGTCTGCGGTGAGCGCCGCCGGCGTGATAAACACCGCGCAACCCAACAGGCCGGTAATCGCGACAGTCCGCCGCGCGATCTTGGCGCTGCCCGTTCGCCGCAACAGCCAGTCGGTCGCAAGCCCGCCGGCGGTGTCGCCGATCACGCCGGCCCATAGCGGCAGCGATGCCAAGAGGCCGCCTTTGAGCAGCGTGAAGTGCCGCACGTCGATGAGATAGGTCGTCAGCCAGCTTAGGAAAATCCACAGGCAATAGACGTAAGTGAAATAGGCGCACATGATCGCCCACATATTGCCCGATCGCAGCAGCTTCCTCCACGGCACCTGCGTTTGTTTCTGAATCTGCGGCGGATTGATCGCGCCGCTCGCATCGAGGCCGCGAATCTGTTTGAGCTCCGCGCGATTCACCAGGCTGTGGTCCTCCGGCAGGTTGCGGTAGCTCAAGGACCACCATACCGACCACAGCACGCCGATCGCGCCGCAAATCAAGAACGCCGAACGCCAGCCCAGATAGTACATGATCAGAAGCACGAACGGCGGCGCGATCGCGGCGCCGGCGCGGCTTGCGCTATGCGTGATGCCCTGCACGAAGCCGCGCTCGCTGCGCGGATACCAGAGCTGCATGGCGCGCGTGGCGCCCGGAAAGGCGCCGGCCTCGCCGACGCCGAACAGAAAGCGCACGCCGATGAAGGAGGTGGCGCTGAAGGCGGCTGCAGTGGCGGCGGTCATGATCGACCAAAAACCGACGACGCTCGCCAAGACTCGGCGCGCGCCGAACCGGTCGGAAAGCCAGCCGCCGGGGACCTGAAACAGCGCATAAGACCACAAGAAGGCACTGAAAATGTAGCCCATCGTGATCTTGTCGAAACCGAATTCCTTGCTGATGAGCGGCGCCGCGGTCGAGATATTGACCCGGTCGAGATAGGTGATCAGGTACATCGCGCTGATCATCAGCAGGATGTACCAGCGGCCCCTGCTGACGGCGGACGCGGCGGGCTTGTCGGACATTTATTTTCACTCCCCAGCAATGTTTTTACGGCCCGGCGATGCGTTTTGGCCGGATTTTGGCCGGCACACTGCCCCTTTATCGCCGGACCGGCAAGCGCGCAGGGTAACGCGGCGCTATAGTCGGGTCAGATTTGCGGGGCAGTTCAATGATCAAGCGCTACAGCGACCACGCCGCCAATGAACGCACCTTTCTCGCCTGGGTCCGTACCGCGATTGCGGTGATGGCGTTCGGGTTTGTGATCGAGCGCTTCGATCTGTTCCTTGCGGTCGCCGTACCGCAACTGGCGCAGCGGCAACTCAGCGCGCACGGCCAAATGTTGGCAAATTTGGCCGGCCTCGCCTTCATCGCCATCGGCGTGGCGATGATCGTGATCGCCGGTTTCCGCTTTTCCAGAACCGCAAAGGACATTGAATCCGAGGTGGACGTACCTAGTGCCGGCGAACGCCTCGATGTCGCGCTCGCCGTGCTGATCGGCCTCCTCGGCGTCGCGCTGTTTCTCTATCTGTCGCGCGCGGTGCTGCCGGCGATCTAAGCCGAAGCGTTCTTCGGTGTCTCGAAGACGGCGAGATTCGAGACTTGACGCCGCAACTGCCAGTTGCTCATAATAAATGCCTCACGGCAGAGGAGCCGCGTGGACGGCAGAGGAGCCGCGTGGTTTTGCGCGTTTGAAACTTCGATGTCCACTGCGCAAACAAAACGGTGGTTTGGCATATCGCCGCGCCTGAGACGCTCGGTCGAGCCGCGCGCGGTGGGCGTTGCTGATCCTTCCCTTTCTGCTTGCATCTTTTTGATGTCGCCGCCGAGCCGAGGAATTCTTCGCGATAATTGCGCCAGAGGGTCGAAGGCAGTTCGGCCTGCGGTCCTGATGGTTCCCCAGATCGTATTTCGGCTCCCGCTACAGCGCTTCGCATGGAGGGAAAGTCATGGCTGATGCCGTTCCCGCTTGGCTGACAACGATGCGGCAAATCGACGGGACGAATGCGGTCCACGACAATTCGGTCATCGTCGGGTGGGCCAAAAAGATCGGTGAGCTGTTTCCCGAACTTGCCGCCTACTGCGCCACTTACACCGACAATTCCATCGCCTGGTGCGGGCTCACGGTCGGATACTGCATGGCGATAAACGGCATAAAGCCGGTGTTTGGCGCGACCGACACCGACAGGTTCTTTTATGCGCTGGCCTGGAAGCAATTTGGAACGCCTGTCAATTCGCCGCAACCCGGCGACGTGTTGGTGTTCTATTTCGGCGGCAGCGATCATCATGTAACGCTTTACGAGCAGACGCAGGGCGACTGCTACGTTTGCCACGGCGGCAATCAGAGCAGCCAAGTCAAGCTTTCGAGTTACTCGATAAGCCAATGCCTCGGCATCTACCGTCCGCCGGCGCCTTCGATCAACGTTCCCGTTGTCGCCAGCCCGCCGCTTGCGGTCAAACTCTACAGCGGCATCACCGCCACCGTTTTCGGCGGCGCCGCGGATTACGAGACAAGCGCTTATGATGGCCACGTCATCACCGATAGCGAAGTCGGCGTTGCATTGCCGTATCATTTCTCAGAGCCGCCGCCGAGTGTTTGCGTGTGGAATGCCGGCAAATCCGTGATCTGCAAGGTCATCGATGTCGGTCCGTGGAATACCAACGATCCATACTGGCAAACCGGCACGCGGCCGCAAGCCGAGTCGGGTGTCGATAAAACCGGCCGCAAAACCAATCTCGCAGGCATCGATCTCACTCCCGCCGCGGCGAGCGCAATCGGCATTGCGGGCAAAGGAATTGTCGACTGGGAATTCGTGGGGAGCTTGGAGCCCCAACCGACAACGCCAGTAGCAACAACAGCTCCTGCACTTGCCCTGATCCAACAACTGATCGATCAATTGGAGGCGACGATGGCCGGCACCACGACTGTTCCTGCAGCAGCGACGACCATTCCCGCGACGCCTGCTGCACAGGTCAATTTGGCCTTGCTCATACAACAGGTGTTGGCGCTCGCCGCAAATGCGAAAGGCGCCCAGCCCGGGACAACGACGCCGGCGGCGCCGTCGCAAGATCAGATTGCGCAGTTCATCAATATCCTCAACGCCGTGGCCGGCAGCCCGACGGGACAACAGGTCCTGGGGCAGGTCAACGGGGCGCTCGGACAGACAATCGGAAATCTGCTCGATGGCAAAAAAAGCGCGATCGGGATCGTCGGCGCCGCGGCGACGACCGTGCTGCAGGCGGTTGGTCCGAGCTTAGGGACAGCCATTCCGCTCGTCGGCAGCTGGGCGGGACTGGGCAATGCGGCGCTGCCGATCTTTCTCGCCGTGGCGGCCTGGGGCGCAATGGGAAAAGCCGAGAAGTGGGTGCAATCGTTGCAGAAGCCAACGTCGTAACCCGCTCCGCGGCGAGCGGCCCTCGCGGGAAATTCATGTCGCCGAGGCCGCGCGTACCGGCGCTTCCGCGGTGACGACCTTGAAGCTCGCCATCGTGCACGGCCCGAACGAAGTGACGATGGCGACGTCGGTGGCGTCGCGGCCGCGCCCCATCAAGACGCGCCCGATGCGCGCTGTGTTGTGGCGCGCGTCGAATGTGTACCAGCGGTCGCCGAGATAGACTTCGAACCAGGCGGAAAAATCCATCGGCGCCGGATCGGCCGGCACGCCGATATCGCCGAGATAGCCGGTGCAGTAGCGCGCCGGTATATTCATGCAGCGGCACAGCGTGATCGCGAGGTGGGCAAAGTCGCGGCAGACGCCGCGCCGCTCGGCATGGGCGCCCCAGGCGGTTTTGGTCGGGCTGGCGTGCTCGTAGCCGAAACTGATGCGATCGTGGACGTAATCGCAGATCGCCTGCACCAGCGGCCGGCCCTTCGGAACCTGCCCGAACAGGGACCACGCCTTGTCCGACAAACGATCGGTCTCGCAGTAGCGGCTGCCGAGCAGATAGATCAGTACATTCACCGGCAAGTCTTCGAGCGCATGCTGCTCCGCCCCCGCCGCGCTCGCATCCGGCTCGCCGCTGTCGCGGATCATGAAATCCGCCGACATCGTCAGCCGGCCGGCCGGCGCGCGGATGACATGGCAGAAATTGCCGAAAATGTCGTGATAGGTATTGGGCACGATCGGCGGCTCAAGCCGCATCCGATCGAGCGTGATCAGATCGTCGATGCGCGACGGATGGACGCTCAACGTCAAGATCATCGGCGTCGGCTGCGGACAATCGTAGGAGATTTCGTAGCCGGCGCGAATTTGCATGGGACGCTCGCGGTTCGCTTGAGCGGACATTGCGGCTCAATTGGGCAGCATGCATTTATGATGCATTCTCATGATGCATTTATTGGGCCATACGACGGCCATGCTGCTCTTTCGATTTGCGGGAAATGTGGTGCCCAGGGGGCGGCCTGACAAAATTTAGTTGAATCAGAAACTTATCGTGTCCCACTCCGCTCGCTGGTCCCATTGAATCCCAATGCGTATTTTTGAGATTGTCCCACCGATTTTCGCCGACGCTACATGTCTGCTTTACCCCCGAAAGCTGCCGCGGCTGTAGCCGCCCGGCGCGTCCGCTTTGGGCCAAAACCGGACCTGAGCAACCGCAGCAAATTCAGTATTAGTGAGGTGGCCCCTCTGGGACCGTGAACGTCACCGTCTGCCTGCACTCCACGCATCCAGCGAATACGTGGTGGTTAGCGTCGACCAACTCGACAAGCATCTTGTGCTGACCGGGTGGCAGACCCGCCACGCTGATTGTATTGTTGTCAGGCGTCGCCTCCACCCAACCCCAAGGCAGGTCGTCCATGTGTATGTGCAGATGCCCGATCCGTGGAGATACGGTGAGCGCACCTGTCCCGAACACTGGTACGATACGCACGTTCTCCGCATGATATTGGATCCAGACGATGTCGTGGGCCAGTCCTGCGGCAAGCGGCGTGGGGTCCACAATCAGTTTGGGTGGGGCCTCGTTCTCGATGGCGACGTATGGTGAGACTTCGCGGACCGCCCTTGCGCTCTGGGCGAAGGCGTTCGTGACGAGCACGGTACCAGCTGCGACTGCGGCAAGCGTTTGGATGAAACGAACCGTTTTCATGTTAACCCCCTCCCTTTATCTGCGAGCGCAACGGCCGGAATGCCGCCCGAAGCTCACGGCTGAAAATCTCTGGTTGCTCCCAGGCGGCATAGTGACCTCCCTTATCGACTATGTTGTAGTAAATTAGTTTCTGATACGCGCGCTCGGCCCAACTGCGCGGCGCTTCATAATTTTCGCCGGGAAAGACGCTCACGGCAGCCGGGATTGCGACATTGACGGCATTGTAAAGGTTGAACTTGTTTTCCCAGTAGAAGCGCGCGGCAGACACCGCCGTCTTGGTCAGCCAGTAAAGCGTGATGTCGTCGAGTACATCGTCGCGAGTCAGGCCGTCTGCAGGATGTCCATTGATTGTGCGGTCGAGCACAGCCGACATGACCGCTGCGGCCGGCTGGCCATAGCCGTCACCATGATCAAGCATCCAGGCCGCCAGGCCGACGGGCGAATCTGCCAATCCGTATAGCGTTTGCGGGCGAGTTGCCATGAAGCTTGCGTACGCTCGTCTCTTCGCGAACAGGACGCTCAGTTGCTCGTAGGCGCGTCGTTCGTCAGCAGCGAGATTGGATGGCGGAGGGTCTCCAGCCTGAAGCGCCTTGGCAATGTCGGGTGGAATCGTGCCCGGAAGGTTGACGTGAATGCCGAGCAATTCCGGGGGCGCCTGAAGCGCCATCACCTCTGAGATGCCGGCGCCCAAATCGCCGCCTTGCGCCACGAATTGCGTGTAGCCAAGGCGCTTCATCAGCACGACCCAGGCCCGTGCCGTACGCTCGGGGCCCCAGCCGGTCGTGGTGGGTTTACCTGAAAATCCGTAGCCTGGTATCGACGGAATCACCAGATGGAATGCGTCCGCCGCGCTTGCGCCGTGCGCGGTGGGATTGGTCAGCGGATCGATGATCCTTAGCTGTTCGATGACCGAACCGGGCCAGCCGTGGGTGACGATCACCGGTAAAGCATTCTCATGTTTCGAACGAACGTGAATGAAATGAATGTCTAGTCCGTCAATCGTTGCCATAAACTGCGGTAGCGCATTCAGCCTTGTTTCGACCTTGCGCCAATCGTAATCAGTTCCCCAATACCGCGCTATCTCCTGCATCGCCGAAAGCGGCAGGCCCTGCGAATTGTCAGCGACCGTTTCCTGCTCAGGCCATCTCGTCGCGGCGATGCGCTGGCGGAGGTCGACGAGTTGCTCATTGGGAATGTTGATTTGGAACAGCCGTATGTCCTCATTTGCCGTCGCTGCGTGCGCTTGCATGGGGATTAAGCTAGAGGCGGCGGCTGCGGACATGAGTGCCGAGGCAGCAAGAATTTTGCGACGGTCGGGGGACGGCAATTTCGCTGACATGGATCACCTCCACATTTCAGGCCGGGAACCGGCTCCCGAAAGAAAGTTTGATTTCGATTTTTGACTGCGTCCAAACCTCGCAGCGGCGAAACGTATCACAGTTGCGGCTCGTAAGAGCCTCACTTCGAGTCCGCTGAGCGTCATTAGCTGCCGCGCGACCTAGCCGGAGGCGCGGCTGATTTACCCCCGAAAGCGGACATTGAACGGCGCAGTGCCGCGTCGGCCGCCGTCGGAAGTAGATGGGGTTTGATTCCGTTTTTTCGGGTGGGGCTTTTTCAGGAAAAAACTGAGCAGAATCAAAATCAAATTTGGCGTTGGTGCCCAGGGGCGGAATTGAACCACCGACACCTGCATTTTCAGTGCAGTGCTCTACCAACTGAGCTACCTGGGCCCAGAGCCTTCGCGATTTCGCTCTGTACTCTCGCACAAACGGTGACCCGGTGACCGGGGTTTTGCGAGAGCGCCGTCTTATAATGGGTGAGCCCCGGACTGTCCAGAATAGGCGTTTCGCCGATCTTTGAGCGCTATTGCTGCGTTCCGCCGTCCTCGTCCCGCCGCTCGTCTTCCTCTTCGTCCTCCGTTACCGGCACCGCATAGACGCCGGACAGCCAGCGGTGCAGGTCGACATCGGCGCAGCGCTTCGAGCAGAACGGCCGGAACACGGCGTCCACGGGCTTGCCGCAGATCGCGCAGAGCTTGCGGTTTTTGGTGTCGGGCATGGGCGATATCATGGGCGGTATCATGGGCGGAACATGGGGCGCGCCGGTGTCGCTGCCAGCGTCAGACGGTGTTGAGCCAGCCGAAATGGATCGGATAACCCTCGCCGCCGAGGAGTGTCAGCGTCTCGTAGAGCGGCAGGCCGATAACGCTCGAATAGGAGCCGACCATTTTGACCAGAAAGCTTCCGGCAATGCCTTGCGCCGCATAGCCGCCGGCCTTGCCGCGCCATTCGCCCGACGCGAGATAGGCCTCGATGTCCTGGTCGGACAGTCGCTTGAAGCGGACGCGGGTTTCGACATGGCGCTGGCGGAACGTCTCCTTCGGCGTTACCAGGCATACGGCGGTGTGGACGCGGTGATTGCGTCCGGACAGAAGCCGCAAGCACTGTGCCGCTTCGTCGAGCAGTTCCGCCTTCGGCAGGATGCGCCGGCCGACAGCGACGACGGTGTCGGCGGCGAGGATATAGGAGCCTTTGAGTTCCTCATCGATGCGGATCATGTTGAGCGCGGCCTCGGCCTTGGCGCGGGCGAGGCGCGTCGCGCAGGCGCGCGGCAGCTCGCCGCGCTTGGGCGTCTCGTCGATATCGGTCGGGCGCAACGCGTCGGGCTCGAGGCCAATCTGATTGACCAGCGACAGCCGGCGCGGCGAGCCGGAAGCAAGCACAAGTTTGGGACGGCCGATCATTTGAACCGGTAGGTAATCCGGCCTTTGGTGAGATCGTAGGGCGTCATTTCGACGAGCACCTTGTCGCCGGCCAAGACGCGGATGCGGTTCTTGCGCATGCGTCCTGCGGTGTGGGCGATGATCTCATGCTCGTTCTCGAGCTTGACGCGGAAAGTGGCGTTCGGAAGCAGTTCCGTCACGACACCAGGGAATTCCAGGAGTTCTTCTTTCGCCATTCGGTATCCGGCAGTGGCGGTCTGGCCAAGACCTTGAGTAAGCGACCTTAAAAAGGGGCGCGGCCAAAATGGGTCGGAATTTGCGCGGAACCTAGCGGATGGCGGCGCGCTCTACAACTACCGTGACAAGGCTCATTCCCGCTCATTCCCGCGCAAGCGGGAATCCAGATGGGCGGCGGCACTGGGTCCCCGCTTTCGCGGGGACGAACGGAAAGCGATATTCACTCATTGCCGGTTCCGCGGGCAATGAAACGCTGCCTGATTCGCGCCAAGATCTGGTCGCGCACGTCGCGATAGGCATCCAATCGCTGTTCGCGGCTGCCTTCGACGGCGCTCGGATCCGCCGTCGGCCAATATTCGACGTCGATGGCATTGGTGCGCGTGATTTCGAGCGCGCGGTGATGCGCCTCGGGCGCCAGCGTGACGATGAGATCGAAATTGAGCCCCTCCCATTCTTCGATTTCTTCGAAGGTGACCGGCTTGTGCCGCGAAATATCGAGACCGATCTCGTCCATGACGGCGACGGCGAACGGGTCGAGCTCGCCTTTGCGCACGCCCGCCGAGCCGACATAGATCGCGCGCCCGAATATTTGGTTGAACAGAGCAGCCGCCATCGGCGAGCGCACCGAGTTGAGGCCGCAGGCGAATAGCACCGCCAACGGACGGGTGGAGGGGCGGTTTTCTGTGGATGACATTTCGGGCCCCTCAGCCCTTCCAATGCAAGACCGTGATCAGCGTGAACAGCCGCCGCGCGGTATCGAAATCGAGATCGACCTTGTGCTTGAGCCGCTCGGTCACGAGATTCGAGCCTTCATCGTGCAAGGCGCGCCGCGCCATGTCGATCGCTTCGATGCGGTCGGGCGTCGCGGTGCGGATCGCGGCATAGTAGCTATCGCAGACAGTGAAGTAGTCTTTGACGATGCGGCGGAACGGCGCCAGCGACAACATATGCGCGATCACCGGCGCGCCGTCGGCGAGGCGGATATCGAAGACGAGCCGGGCCCCGGTAATGCCGAGTTGCAGCGTGTAGGGCCCGCCGTCGTGACTGGTCGGCCGAAAACTGTTGTCTTCGAGCAGATCGTAGATCGCGACGCGGCGCTCGTGCTCGATCTCGTCATTGGCATTGCCGAGCGAGGCTTCATCCAGCGTCACTGCCGTGAGCCGGCCGGTTTTGTCCTTATCGCGGCTCGCCGGAGCCATCACCGGTTGAGCCGGATCGACACCGAGCGGGCATGGGCGTCGAGCCCCTCCGCGGTGCCGAGCGTGATCGCGGCGGCGCCGAGCGCGCGCAATTGCGCAGGCCCGCATTTGAGGATCGACGTGCGCTTCATGAAATCGAGCACGCCGAGGCCGGATGAGAAGCGTGCCGAGCGCGCGGTCGGCAAGACGTGATTGGAGCCGGCGACGTAATCGCCGATCGCTTCCGGCGTGTGCGCGCCGATGAAGATGGCGCCGGCATTGCGGATGCGCCCGGCGAGCTCTTCGGCCTCGGCCGCGGCGATTTCCAGATGCTCCGGCGCGATGGCGTCGACCAGTGCCGGGGCTTCGTCGAGCTTGCGCAAGACAATGACGGCGCCGAAGTCGCGCCACGACGCGCCAGCCACTTTTTCGCGCGGCAGTGTTTTCAGTTGGCCTTCGATCGCCCGCTCGACGGCATCGGCAAGTTGCGCATCGTCGGTCAGAAGGATCGCCTGCGCGCTGGTATCGTGCTCGGCCTGCGCCAGAAGATCGGCGGCGATCCAGTCGGGATTGCCGTCCTTGTCGGCGATGATCAGCACTTCGGAGGGGCCTGCGATCATATCGATGCCGACTTTGCCGAACACGATCCGCTTGGCGGCCGCCACGTAAGCATTGCCCGGCCCGACGATCTTGGCGACCGGCGCGATCGTCTGCGTGCCGTAGGCGAGCGCCGCAATCGCTTGCGCGCCGCCGATCCGGAAAATCTCGTCGACGCCGGCGAGTTTTGCCGCGGCCAGGACCAGCGGCTTAAGCTCGCCGCCCGGCGCCGGCACCACCATTGCGAGCCGCGGCACGCCGGCGACCTTCGCCGGCACGGCGTTCATCAGCACCGAGGACGGATAGGCTGCGGTGCCGCCCGGCACATAAAGCCCGACCGCCTCGATCGCGGTCCAGCGTGTGCCGAGCTCGACGCCGAGCGCATCGGTGAAGCGATCGTCCTTCGGCATCTGCCGGCGGTGATAGGCCTCGATGCGGGCACGGGCGAATTCAAGCGCGTCGAGCGTCTCGCGGCTGCAGGCTTTAACCGCAGCCGCGATCTCGTCTGCGGTGACCTTAATTGCGGCGCGGGTGAGATCGAGTCTGTCGAATTTGAGCGTGTAGTCCGCAAGCGCCACATCGCCGCGGGCTGCGACATCGTTAACGATGGCCCGCACCGTCGTTTCCACGTCGGCGGAGGCCTCGCGTTTGGTGTCGAGGAAAGCGCGGAATTTTTGCGCAAAGTCGCTGGAACGGATGTCGAGACGAATGGCCATTGGTGCGATCAGAAGACTGGGATTTGCGATCGGAATGCTGCGGCGCGAGTGCTTGCACGACGTTAGGCGGCGAATTTGGCGCAGAACTGTGCGCTCAGTAGCAGTCCTCCGTCCTTATAACAATTCTAATGTTCGGCTTTTAGATTGACAAAAAGTCCGATGTTCCCCAACTCCATGAACGTCACTATGAGCATCAATTCACGGCGGAGGAAACGCGCTTTGTCATTCGCGAACAATGCCTCGCTGGTCGGGCTGTGCCGGCGGTTTCTGCCGGCGCTGGTGCTCGGTGCCGCGGTTGCAGCGGGCAGCGCGCCGACGAAAGCCGACGATACGGTGCAACTCTCCGTCACCATGAAGGATCGCCTGTTCGATCCCGCCGAATTGCACGCGCCGCCCGGCAAGACCATCGCGATCCATGTGAAGAATCTCAATGCCATCGTGACCGAGTTCGAAAGCAGCCAGCTGCATTTCGAGAAGATCCTTCCGGTCGGCAGCGAGGGCGTCGTCTACGTGCGGCCGCAACAGCCGGGCCGTTACAATTTCTTCGACGATTTCCATCATGAGACGCAAGGCGCCCTCGTTGTGCAGTGAAATGGTCGAGCAATGAGATGGTGGTGATGGTGGTGCCGTGAAATGAGGGTCCCGTGCTCGCGTCGTTGCTGATCGTTTTTCGCGAAGTCTTCGAGGCCGGTCTGGTCGTCGGCATCGTCATGGCGGTGACCGCGGCCGTTCCCGGCCGCGCGATGTGGATCGCGGGCGGCGTCGCCGCCGGTGTCTTGGGCGCGTGCCTGGTGGCGGTCTTCACCGGCGGCCTGTCGGAGCTGTTCGGCGGCAGCGGCCAGGAAATCTTCAACGCCAGCATTCTCGGTTTCGCCGTTCTCATGCTGACCTGGCACAATGTGTGGATGTCGCGGCACGGCCGCGAGCTGGTCGCCGAATTGCGCGCGGCCGGCGAGGCGGTGGCGGCCGGATCGAAATCGCTCTTGGCGCTCGCCATCGTGGTTGCGATTGCGGTGCTGCGCGAAGGCTCCGAGGTCGTGCTGTTCCTTTACGGAGTCGCGGCCGCGCAGGGCGGCGCCAGCTGGTCGCTCGTCGCCGGCGGACTGGTCGGGCTCGCGCTGGGCTCGTCGGTGTGCCTCTTGACCTATCTCGGCCTGGTGACGATCCCGTCGCGCTATCTGTTCGGCGTGACCAGCGCCTTGATCGCGCTTCTCGCCGCCGGCATGGCGGCGCAGGCGATCGCCTTTCTCGAACAGGCTAATATCCTCACCGCGCTCGGCGAGACAGTGTGGGACACGTCCTGGATCCTCAGCGATTCAAGCTTTCTCGGCAAGGCGCTGCACACTTTGATCGGCTATGTCGATCAGCCGACCGCGATGCAGGTCGTCGTCTATGCGGCGACGCTCGCCGTCATCATTGTGCTGATGAAGCTGTTTTCCTCGCCGTCGTCTTCGCAGCAGCATCCGCGTACGGCGTGATCCTGTCATTCCGGATTGCCCCGAAGCGGCAAATCCGCAATCCATACCCCAGCGCTGGGATTATGGAGTTCGGGTTCCTCGTTTCGCTCGGCCCCGGAATGACGGACTAGGCGGTTGCCACACCCGCGACCGAATGGTCCGGGCACAAGGCCGCCGTCGTGACTTCGCCGAGATCGGCAAGCTCGGCTTCCAGACATTCGACGTCGAGACGAATGACGCCGCCGCCGGAAAAGGTCAGCGTCACGGTTCCGGCCGGCGTATCGGTTTCGGCGAATTCGACGGCGAGCAGATTGAGCCGCGCATCCTTGCCGGCCTGATCGAGATCGCGGGTTTTGCAGGCCAGCACGCGCTCGAACCGCAGCGCGGTCCGGCATCGCCGATAGTCCGCCTTGCTGTCCGGCTTGGCCTCGGCCGCGCTGATCCAATCGAACCGGTTCATCGCGATCACGAAGCGATGCTCGCGCGGCCTCCAGAACATGTCAGCGACCTTCACCATCGCGTCCTGCACGTGAGCGGACACGACTTCCATGTCGTCCTTGTCGAGCGCGACAAGTTTCAGTTCCACGCACGAATCCATTGCGAGCCCGCCTGATGCGCCCAGCTGATACGATCCCGTTCAGCAGATTTTCTTCTGTTGCGAAGTTAGGAAGGAGGCCTGCAGGGCGCAAGCCCTTAATGACGCGGAATCAGAAAGAAACGCAGGCGGGCCGGACGATGACGGCGACCGATTGCTGGTGGAAATCGCGCTTATAGGCGGTGACGATGGCGTCAAGCCGCGCGGTGTCGTCGGCAGCTCCAGGCAGCACGATTTCGACGCGCTTGCTTGGTTCGCGCACGACCGTGCCGTCAGCGCTGTCGCGCCATTGGCCGCTCGCGTCGGTGACGGTCAAGCCATCGGGAAAGCGCGGCGTCATTTCGCGCGCGACAAAGCGCGCCCAGGCGCTCTCGCTCACGCCGAGCTTGTGGCCGATATCGCGTCCAAACAAGAGCTCGGCGACTTGCCGGACCTGTTGCGCGCCGTGACAGGACAAAGCCGCGGTCTGCGCTTGCAGGCCGGGTTCCGTTGTGGTGAGAAGCACGAGGCTGAGCAAACAAAGCCGGGCGATGCGCATCGATGCGGCTTGCCAGTCTAGACTTCCCCAGACGGCGAGAGATCGCGGTAATCCTGCATCATCCGATCGCGCATCAGGGCTGCGGAGCCGGCGGCCCACAGCACCATCGTACACGTGGCCCCGAACAAGAGGCTGAGAAGGATTGTTTGCATAACGCCGTCCCCTGCGCCGCAACATAAGGGGCGGACCTTTCTAAAAAAAGAACGGGCCGGCGAGAGTTCGCCGGCCCGCTTTTGTTGCTTAATTATTTGCAGCCTTGTGGCGTCGCCGTCTTGCCGGCCGGGCAGCCGGCCGCTGGATGTGGCGGCGCCGGCTTTGGCGGCGGCGGTGGTGGTGGCGGCGGTGCCGGTTTGGCCACTGCCGGCGCCGGATGCGGCGGGGGAGGAGGCGGCGGTGGTGGAGCCGGTGGCTTGACCATGGCCGGTGCCGGATGCGGCGGCGGGGGAGGCGGCGGCGGCGGCTTGACCATTGCCGGCGCCGGATGCGTCTCCGGTATTACGGGCTTCTCGATCGCCGGTCCTGCCGGATGCGGCGGCGGGGGAGCCGGTTTCTCGAAGGCTGGAGTTGGCCCCGTCGGATGCGGCGGCGGAACCGCGGGCTTTTCAAAAGCCGGCGTCGGCCCTGTCGGATGCGGCGGCGGCGTACGGCAGGCTTCTCGAACGCCGGCGTCGGTCCGCCAGGATGTGGCGGCACGGCCTCGGGCTTCACGAAGGCGCTCGGTGGCGGCGGTGGTGGCGCGCCGGTGCCGGGATGCGGCAGCGCCGCTCCCGGAGTCAGTGCCGCGGGCGCACCAAAGCCCGACCGTGCTCCCGGCGTCCCAGGCGCACCTGCTCCGCCACCTGCCCCGCTTTGCGTCGCGCGCGCTGCGGCCGCGGGTAACGAGACGCGGAATTCCGGACGGCCGCCCGGGCCAGCCGGCGCTCCTGGAGGTGCCGGGCGGACTTCGACGGTGCGCGGCGGCCGGATGAAGACAGGAACCACCGCAGCCGCCGGAATTGGCAGCGCAAAACGCTCGTGCGGCGGTGGCGGCGGCGGCAACCGATCGAATTCGCGTCGCCGCTCCGGCAGGAAGAAAACCGGCGGCCGGGGCGGCGGCAAAAAGCCGAGACCGCCAAACATGATCACCGGCCGGTCGACATAAATCATCTCGTCCGGCGGCGGCGGCGGAACGCCGAAATCGAACATGGCGAAGTCCGGCGGCGGCTCCATCTCGGCGCGCAGCATCGCCAAGCGCCGGCGCGCGTCCCACATATGCGGACCGTTCGGATAGCGTCGCAGATAGGACCAATAAGCCGGCGGCGTGTCGTTCTCAACACAGTGACGCCAGGCGATCTCTTCGCGGCGCACGGCGACCATCGCGGCGACGCGCCGCGCATAGGGGCTGTCCGGATAGGCGGCGAGGAATTGCTCGTAGCCGTCGATCGTGTCGAGCGCCAGCGCCGCGGCATAGGCGTCGTCGGGATTGCCGAAGTCGCGCAGCGGCCTATCGCGGAAGTCGGCGAGCGGCGCCGCGTTCGCCGGCGGCGGCGCGTCGGCTGAGCGTTCGGTCAGGAAGAACGGACCGTCGATCCGCGAGGCGTACCAGGGCACCTGGGCGCCTTGCGTCTGTTCGCTGACGCGCAAACGCACCCGCGCGAAGATATCGTCGAGGCTTAAGCCTCCGGCGCCGATCATTTCGGTCAGCGCGGTCGCGTAAGCGCCGTACGGACCTTGCTCGTCGGGCGCGACGGTTCCGGGCGCGGCGTTGAAAGCGATCGCCATGCTCGGTGGCGGATCGACGAGCGCCAAGCCGCCGGCCAGCGGCTGGCCGCCTGGCGCGAATGGATTCTGCCGCGCCGCATCGAGGATGACGATCTTGACGCGGCCCGGAAGCGACGCCAGCGGCTGGGCGAAATCGGTGATCCGGATCGCCTGCAGCGGCACGTCGACGTCGTGCTGGATGTCGGCATCGACCGGCACGAAGTAATTGTCGCCGGCGAACTGCACGCCATAGCCGGCGAGATAGACCAAGGCGACGGCGTCAGGCCCCGCAGCGGCAACCTGATCGACGAACTCGCGAAACGATTCCCGCAGCGTCGCCTGGTCGAGGTCGCGCGCGCCGGTCACCGTGAAGCCGGCGGCCTGTAGCGCGTCGGCGACGAGACCGGCGTCGTTGGCCGGCGTTGCCAGCGTTCCGGTCTTGTACTGCGAGTTGCCCACCACCAGCGCGAAACGCTGCTCTGCCGCCATGCCCAGGCGTGGGCCGAGCGTCAGCGCCAAGGCGGCAACGAGCCACAACAATGACGCATGCAGAATTTTTCTCATCGCTTGTTCCCCGAATCGCCGGTGTCGGACCGAGTAGTGCCGGGCGGCATCCTGCGTATCATTAGGACTGAATGATGTCAGGCAATATGTTTGTTCGCCCTGCCTTGCGGCGCTCGGCGACTTTCGGCGACGATTCTTGGCGGGGTGACACTTTTGGCGAGCATGTGATGCGGTCGTTTCGCAGAGCGGAATCTCATAAGTTGAATTTGCGTCCCGCCGATGACCACGCTAAGAACCATCCAACAAAAAGCCTTTGTTAACTCGCCCCGCCATATCGGCGCCGGTCGCTGTTGCTCTTCAACGCAATTGTCGATATGCGATCAAGGCCGATACGACGAAGGCTTCTGTAGCGGTTCTCCTGTAGCGGTTTTTGGCAAACACGGGTTTGTGTAACGCGGACTTTTTGCAAGGCTTGTTCAAGCAACAATGATTATGCAACAAAGACCTGCGCATTACAGGCTTGCGTAACTAAGGTTCATCTGCAAATAAAGTTGCCCTCCAAACCATCTGTTGGCTTTTCTTTCACTCCCGTAAGGGATACAAGCTGCCTTTCTTGAAAGGGAGGTTTTATGGCGAAGACGAAAAAGAAGCGGCGTGCATGGACTGCAGCCGAAATTCGTGAACTCAAGGCGATGGCGAAAAAGAAAACCACCGCGTCGCAAATCGCAAAGAAGCTGAAGCGGACCGAAGGCGCAACGCGTCAGAAGGCGTTCAGCATCGGGCTGTCGCTCGACTCCCGTTCCTAAACTCTCAGCAGCTGATCTACTCACGAGATTTGACGGCATGCCGGCCCGCCGAGCGCGGGCTGGGCATGCCGTCGTGCGTTTTTTGTTGTTGGTGAGCGAGGGCGGCTCGGCTTCCGGTGGATGCACCGGCAATTGCGCGGTCCCGGGAATGTCCTAGGAATGGTGTCCGCTTGGGCTCGCGCAACGGTGCGTTGCGGCCGCGGCGAGGCACAAGCCCAATTCCCCGGCTCTATATATTAACTACCGGCCGTGAACCTGCCCCAATAGCTCCGTAACTAAGTGTATATTGTTCCCGATCTGGTCGGGGGCTTCCGCCATCTTTCGGGCCTTTCAAGCGGGCCGCGGCCAGGTCGCGCGCAAGCACGGGCGTGGTTTTACGCCCGCTACGGTGATACGAACGCCCATGAGCCAGCCTCCCGGCCCGCTGCGGCAGCAGCCCGCCAGCTCCGAGCTCGCGAACGCGCTTGGCGCGTGCCGGCGGGCTTTTTACGCCATCGCGATGTTCTCTGGCATGAGCAATCTTTTGATGCTCACCAGCGCGCTGTTCATGCTCGAAGTCTATGACCGGGTGCTGCCGAGCCGCAGCGTGCCGACGCTGGTTGCGCTGTTGTTGCTGGCGGCCGGCATGTATGCGGCGCAGGGCATCATCGACCTGATCCGCAGCCGAATCCTGGTGCGCGTCGGCCAGCGGCTCGATGAGGCGATGAGCTTGCGGATCTATGACGCCATCGTCCGGCTGCCGCTCAAGGTCGGCAACAAAGGCGAGGGCACGCAGCCGATCCGCGATCTCGACGCGGTGCGCGGCTTCCTCTCCGGCATCGGCCCGGTGGCTTTCTTCGATCTGCCATGGATACCGGTCTATCTCGCCATCTGTTTTCTATTCCATTTTTATATCGGCCTCACCGCGCTCTGCGGCGCCATCGTCCTCGGCGCGCTCGCCGTCCTGACCGAGTTGCAGACCCGGCACCCGACGCGGAGCGCCACGCAATTTGCCGCGGCGCGCAACAACCTCCTGGAAGCGAGCCGGCGCAATGCCGAGGCGATCACCGCCATGGGCATGGTCGGCCGCATTTCCAGGCGCTGGGGCGATCTCAATCGCAGCTATATCGCCGCCAGCGGCCGCGCCAGCGACGTCGGCGGCGGGCTCGGCGCGATGTCGAAAGTTTTGCGGATGCTGCTGCAATCCGCGATTCTCGCGGTCGGCGCGGCGCTGGTGATCAATCAGATGTCGACGCCCGGCATCATCATCGCCGGCTCGATCCTCGGCGCCCGCGCCTTGGCGCCGGTCGATCATGGCCATTGCCAATTGGCGCGGTTTCGTCGGCGCGCGGCAAAGCTGGCAGCGCCTGTCGAAATTGCTCGGGCACCTGCCGCCGCTCGCCGCGCCGATGCCGCTCAAGCCGCCGGCGCGCACGCTGGTGGTGCAGAACGCCGCCGTCGCGCCGCCCGGTGAGCCGAAGATCGTCTCCCAGGACATCAATTTCACGCTGACCGCGGGCAAGGCGCTCGGCGTGATCGGGCCGACGGCATCGGGAAAATCCTCGCTGGCGCGCATGCTGGTCGGCGTCTGGACGCCGGCGCGCGGCACCGTGCGGCTCGACGGCGCGACGATCGATCAGTGGTCGCCGGAATTGCTCGGCCGCCATATCGGCTACGTCCCGCAGGACGTCGAATTGTTCAACGGCACGGTGGCGCAGAACATTTCGCGCTTCGACGAGCCGCCCGATCCGGACGCCGTCATCGCTGCGGCGCAGGCCGCCGGCGTCCACGATCTCATCATCAATCTGCCGGACGGCTATGACACGATCGTCGGCGATCACGGCAGCGCGCTGTCGGCCGGGCAGGCCCAGCGCCTCGCGCTGGCGCGCGCGCTTTATCGCGATCCGTTCCTTGTGGTGCTCGACGAGCCCAATTCCAACCTCGATGCCGAAGGCGACGAGGCTTTGACGCGCGCCATTCTCGGCCTGCGCGCGCGCGGCGCCATCGTGGTCGTGGTCGCGCATCGGCCGAGCGCGATCGCGGGCGTCGACTACATTCTCATCATGGGCAAGGGCCGTCAGCAGCAGTTCGGGCCGAAGGAAGAGATCCTGACCCGCGTCACCGCACAGACCCCGCCGCCGCCGCGGCCTTGAAAGTGGCGGAGCAGGGAGGTGCGGGATGATCGGCGCGCCCGACAAAGCGGCCAGCAAGATCAAGAGCAAGTTGCCCGCGAATGCAGCGGGCAAGCTCGCGGACAGGCTCGTCGACAAGTTCTCCGGCAAGCTCCCGGGCAAGCTCTCTAGCAAGCTCCCCGGCAAATTCTCGGCAAGCTTCAGGTCCGATTCCTGGAGGCTGCCGCGCCAGCTGCATTGGCTGGAAGCGAAATTGTCGCCGACATTCTCCTGGCTGTTCTACGACAATTCGCCGCCCGAAGCGCCGACGCTTCGATCCGCCGGCACATCATCGCCGGCAGCATCCTCGTCGCCGTGCTGGCCTTCGGCCTGGGCGGCTGGGCGTCGACCGCCGAAATCTCCGGCGCGCTGATCGCGCAAGGCTCGCTCGTCGTCGATTCGAACGTGAAGAAGGTGCAGCACCCGACCGGCGGCGTGGTCGGCGAGCTGCTCGCGCATGACGGCGATCACGTCAAGGAAGGCCAGATCCTGCTTCGTCTCGACGAGACCGTGACCCGCGCCAATCTCGCGATCGTCACCAAGGGCCTCACCGAGCTTTACGCGCGCAAGGCGCGGCTCGCCGCCGAGCGCGACGGCGCCGATTCCGTCGCGATCCCGCAGGAACTGGCGGACAATATCAACAATCCCGATGTGAAGGATGCGCTCAACAGCGAGCGCAAGCTGTTCGATTTGCGGCGCACAGGCGCGGTCCGGCCAGAAACAGCAGCTGCAGCAGCGCATCACCCAATTGCAGCAGGAGATCGCCGGTCTCACCGCGCAACAGAGCGCCAAGGACAAGGAACTCGGCGCTGATCGAGGAGGAGCTGCAGGGCGTGCGCGAGCTCTGGCAGAAGAACCTGGTCCAGCTCAACCGGCTCACCTCGCTGCAGCGCGAGAGGCGCAGGATCGAAGGCGAGCGCGGCCAGCTCATCGCCCAGGCCGCCGAGGCCAAGGGCAAGATCGCCGAGACCCAGCTGCAGATCATTCAGATCGATCAGGACCTGTCGAGCGACGTCGCCAAGGAGCTGCGCGAGACCGACAGCAAGATCGGCGAATATGTCGAGCGCAAGGTCACGGCCGAGGATCAGCTCAAGCGCACCGATATCCGCGCGCCGCAAGACGGCACCGTGTTCCAGTCGACGGCGAACACCGTCGGCGGCGTGATCACCGCCGGCGATCCGATCATGCTGATCGTGCCGGAGAGCGACAATCTCCTGGTCGAGGTCAAGGTCGATCCGAAGGACATCGATCAGGTCCAGCTCGGCCAGCCCGTCGTGCTGCGCTTCTCCGCGTTCAACGCGCGCACGACGCCGGAGATCAACGGCAAGGTCGTGCGCATCGCCGCCGACACCAACACCGATCAGCGCACCGGCCAGAGCTATTATCTGGTGCGCATCTCGATGCCGGCCGACGAGGTCAAGCGGCTCGGCGACGTCAAGCTGACGCCCGGCATGCCGGTCGAGGCCTTCATCCAGACCGGCGAACGCACCATGCTCTCCTATCTGGTCAAGCCGCTGCACGATCAGCTGATGCGGGCGTTCCGCGAGAAATAAGAATAGCCTCCCGCGCCGCCGCGGGAGCGGGTAAGATTATCGACGTCGTGCGGTTTGGCTTGACCTCCGCCGGAACAGGCAGATCGCGAGGACCTCCATGAACAGATCGGCCGCTGGGCGCGGCAATTCGGCGTGGCGAGAGCGGTATGCCTTGTGCTGCTGTTCGCGCTGGTGCCGCTGCGGCTCGCCGATCCGCGGCCGCTCGCCGAATTGCGCGCCCGCACCTTCGATCTGTTCCAGGTGCTGTGGCCGCGCGAGCAGACGTCGCGGCCGGTCGTCATCGTCGATATCGACGAGGACAGCCTCAAGGACATCGGGCAATGGCCATGGCCGCGCACCACCGTGGCCGATCTGATCACCAAGATCACCCAGCTCGGCGCCGCCGGCATCGGCTTCGACATCATTTTCGCCGAACCCGACCGCATGTCGCCGGCGATCGCCGAGCAAAGCTTTCGCGGCATCGATGCCGAGACCCGCGCCAAGCTCGACAGCCTGCCGAGCAATGACGCGGTGCTTGCGGATGCCATCAAGAATTCCCGCGTCGTCGTCGGTCAGGTCGGCTCGGCACATATCGATCCGAAGACCAAAGCCGAGCAGACGCTGCAGACCGGCGTCGCCTTTCTCGGCCCCGACCCGACCCCCTTCCTGGTGACGTTTCCCGGGCTGCTGCGCAATGTGCTGCCGATCGAGGAAGCCGCCGCCGGCCGCGGCCTGTTCTCGATCAATCCGGAAACCGACGGCATCATTCGCCGCGTGCCGGTGATCATGGAGGCGCAAGGCGCGCTGGTGCCGTCGCTGACCATGGAAATGCTGCGGGTCGTCACGCATGCCAGCGCGATCCTGGTGCACGTCGAACGAGGCCGGCGTGCAGTCGGTGGCGGTGCCCGGGCTGCGAAGTGCCGACCGACCGCAATGGCCAGCTCTGGGTGCATTTCAACAAGCACGATCCGGCGCGTTACGTGTCGGCGAAGGACATGTTGCAGGGCCGCGTGCCGCCGGACCGCATGCGCGGCCGGCTGGTGCTGATCGGCACGTCGGCGACCGGCCTGCTCGATATCAAGACCACGCCGCTCGATCCGGTGATCCCGGGCGTCGAAGTGCACGCCCAGATCTTGGAAAGCGTGCTCACCAAGTCGACTTTGCTGAATCCGAATTATGCCATCGGCGCGGAACTCGTGATCGCCATGCTGCTCGGCATCGGCGTCATCATCGCGGCGCCGATGCTGTCGCCGACCGTCAACGTCGTGCTCGGCGCGCTTCTGATCGCCGGCCTGATCGGGCTTGTCGCTCTACCTCTTCGCCGAGCACAATCTGTTGATCGATTTCACCTATCCGCTGATCTCGAGTTGGCTGATCTATCTCGTCCTCACCTTCGTCAATTATTTCCGCGAGCAGAAGCAGCGCCAGCAGATCCGCTCCGCCTTCGGCTATTACCTGTCGCCGCATATGGTCGAGCAGCTGGCGCGTTCGCCGGAAAAGCTCGTGCTCGGCGGCGAAGAGCGCCGCATGACCATCCTGTTTTCCGACGTGCGCGGCTTCACCACCATTTCCGAGCACTACAAGGACGATCCGCAGGGCCTCACCCGGCTGATGAACCGCTTCCTCACGCCGCTGACCAACGCCATCATCGAGCGCAAGGGCACGATCGACAAATATATCGGCGACGCCATCATGGCGTTCTGGAACGCGCCGGTGGACGATCCCGAGCAGGAAGCCAATGCCTGCGAGGCGGCGCTGCAAATGCTCGAACGCGCCGAGACGCTCAACGGCGAGCTCAAAGCGGAGGCCGAAGCCGATGGCGGCGAATATATGCCGCTGCGCATCGGCATCGGGCTCAATACCGGCCCCTGCGTCGTCGGCAATATGGGGTCGGATTTCCGCTTCAATTATTCGGTGCTCGGCGACACCGTCAATCTCGCCTCGCGGCTCGAGGCGCGGACCAAGGACTATCGCCTGCCGATGGTGATCGGCTCGCGCACCGCGGAAATGGCCAAAGCAGAAATTCGCCGTCATGGAAATCGATCTGATCCTGGTGAAGGGCAAGAAGCAGCCGGAAGCGGTGTTCACCGTGCTCGGCCGCGCCGAGGTCGAGCAAGATCCGCGCTGCAGAGAATTGCGCGATCTCAACGCGCAGATGCTTGCGCGCTTCCGCAAGCAGGACTGGGACGGCGCGCTGGAATTGATCCAACGCTGCCGCAAAAGCGCCAACGGCTTCGATGTCGCGGGGCTCTACGACATGTATGAGGAGCGGATCGAAGCCTACCGCGCCCATCCGCCGGGGCCGGATTGGGACGGCGTCTACGCAGCGGAATCCAAATAAGAAGCTTTAATTCGGCGATGGAGGCCGGCGCCGGCGCGCGGCGCGCGCCGACGCGCATGTCGGGCAGGAATTGGCGGACGCCGTCGCTGCCGAGCGCGAACAGCGGCACCGCTTGCGGCATGGCCTGTGTCTTCGACAAGACTCAGCCAGCGATTGTCGAGGATGATCCAAGCACCGTCGAGCCGCACCGCGGTGACGGCGTGATCTTCATTGGCGGCGGTGTTGCGGATAATGATGAGTTTGACGTCGTCTGCCGCGATGCCGGCTTCGGTGAGCGCAACATATTTGGCGATGGCATAATCCTCGCAATCGCCCTTCTTCGTCGCGAAGGTCTCGAGCGGGGCGCTCCAGCGGTCGGGCACGCCCCATTGCGCCATGTCGCTCACCGGCTCGATCGCCAGATTGACGGCGCGGTTGATGACGCCGATGCGGGCGCGGCCGGTCAGCGCGCGGCCTTGATCGACGATGCCGAGAAATCGTTTCGCCGCGGCCGGACACGAATCGCATGTTCACCCGGCAGCGCGCGAAAATCTCGCTCTCGGCCTCCATGTCGGCCTTGATGCCGTTCCACTTCGCCAAGACATCGCCGCCGTTGACGGGCAGGATGTTGAAGCGGGACGCGGTGTCGATATGCGGCAAATCATTGCGGGGCATTTCGGCGCGCGGCAACACCGCGTTTGGCTGGTTGGGCGCGCCGGGTTCGAGCGCGGCGAGCTGCACAGGCGCGCTGGCGTCAATCTGGCCATGTTTGTCGATGTCATGGTTCTCGATGTCGCGTTTCTCGATGTCGGGCGAAACGCCGGCCTGAACGATCGGCGCCACCGCGGCCGGGATATTCGGCGGAA
Source organism: uncultured Alphaproteobacteria bacterium (assembly GCA_963761595.1). Taxonomy (GTDB): domain Bacteria; phylum Pseudomonadota; class Alphaproteobacteria; order Rhizobiales; family Xanthobacteraceae; genus BOG-931. The sequence goes on along the minus strand of CAVXHE010000014.1, from coordinate 26,943 downwards.
TGGAAGCAGCGACCGGCCCGGGCGCGGCTTCATTTCCGTCGGCGTCTTCGGCTGTCGCTGCACTCACGGCTTGTCGCGCGCCGGTCGGTGTTGCCACGCCACCCGTCGGCGCATCCATCGCAATCGCCGCGGCGGACAGGTTCGCATCCGCGACCGCGCCGGTCTCGATGCCGGCGGAGGCCGGCACGACGATAAGGAATGCGGCAACGCACCACGCCGCGACACGCAACAACATTTTGACGTCCCTGAACGGCGAGATGAGACGCTTGCGCGCGCTCTCCCGGCTTTTTGTTCAGGAACGGCATAATGTCGGCGCTGCTGCCGCCCGGTTAAGTTGCGGCGGCGCGGCGCGGAATGATCGAAAACAGCGTGTAACAAGCGCAATCCCGATGCGGACAATTTTATCGATTGGGTTTGGGAATTGCTTGTACAGCGCGTCGGTTCTGCGATTAAATAGGCCTCAAAATTGGTGAACGGGGAGGGAGGACTACATGCGCCGAGTAGGAATTCTGCGGCCTTGCCGCAGTGGGACTTTTTCTCGGTCTCGCCAGCGCGTCGGCTCAAGACAAGCCAGTCGAGCTAAAACTCTCGCACTGGGTGCCGCCGTCGCATCCGTTGCAGAAGGCCATTCAAGACTGGGGCGACGATGTCCAGAAGGCCTCGAACGGAACGATCACGTATAAAATCTATCCGTCGCAGCAGCTCGGCAAGGCATTCGACCATTACGACATGGCGCGCGACGGCATTGCCGATTTCACTTACGTCAATCCGGGCTATCAGCCGGGACGTTTCCCGATCATCGCGGCGGGCGAGCTGCCGTTCGTGGTCGGCCACGCCAAAGGCGGCAATCGCGCCATCGACACCTGGTACCGCAAATACGCCGCGGCCGAAATGAAGGACGTGCATTATTGCTTCTCCTTCGTGCTCGATCCGCTGGTGTGGCACTCCTCCACCAAAAAGATCGTGGTGCCGACCGACCTTGCCGGCATGAAGGTGAGGCCGGCCCAAGGCACCATCGCTGCCTGGGTGACGCAGCTCGGCGGCACCAATGTGCAAGCCAGCGCGCCGGAGGTGCGGGACATTCTCGCCAAGGGCGTCGCCGACGCCGTCACCTTCCCCTGGGGCTCGACGCTGTTGTTCGGCCTCGACAAGGTGACCAAATATCACATGGACGAGCCGCTCGGTTCCGTGACGTTCCAGTGGCTGATGAACCCGGCGACCTATGAGGCCATGTCGGCGTCGCAGAAGAAAGTGATCGACGAGCACTGCACCAGCGAATGGGCCGCCCGATTCGCCGATCCATGGGCCGATTTCGAGGCCGCCGGCCTCGACAAGATGAAAGCCGAGCCGGACCAGGAGGTCTACAAGATCTCGGACGATCAGCTGGCCGAATGGAAGAAGTCGGCCGAGCCGCTCAAGCTAAAATGGGCAGCCGACGTGAAGAAATCAGGCGGCGATCCGGATGCGATCTTCAAGGAGCTGCAGGCTTCGCTGACGCAATACAACGCGGGATTCTGACGGCGCAATCACAACGGGCGCCGGCGTCTCGCCGCCGGCGCCGGTCTCAATTCGAGCAGCGCATATGGCAGAGCCGCAAGCCCGAGCTGAGTCCGAAGCCGATCCGAGCCGAGTCCCGATCTGCGTCCGCGCGGCATCATGGATCGCTTCATCGACGGCATCGAGCTGATTGCCGCATTCTTTGTCGGCGTGGTTGCGCTCGATATCTTCGTCTCGGTCATGCTGCGCTACTTCTTCGCGGTGCAGATCCCCGACAGTTACGATTTCGGCCGGCTGCTCCTTGGCATCCTGATCTTCTGGGGGATCGCGGCGACGTCCTATCGCGGCAATCACATCACCGTCGATCTGTTCTATTCCAATGTCGGCGACCGCGCCAAACGCGTGATCGACGTTTTCGCGACGCTGGTGCTGCTGTTCGTCGTGACGGTGCAAACCTACACTCTGTTCGACAAGGTGCGCGGCACCTTCGCCGACCATGTGCTGACTTTCGATCTGCGGCTGCCGGTCTGGCCGTTTTTCCTCGTTGCTTGGCTCGGCGACGTGTCCGCGGTGCTGCTCATTGCCGTGCGCACCTATCGCCTGATTTTCCATCCCGACCTCTTGGGCGGCCAGTACCAGATCAAACCGGTCGAATGACGGACAAACACGGGCAAGACACGAGCGAGACGATGAGGCGCATTTGCATCTGAGCACCAACGCGGTCGCGATCATCGGCTTTGTCGCGCTGTTCGCGCTGATGCTCTTGCGCGTCCCCGTCGGCATGGCGATGGGCCTCGTCGGCGTTTCCGGCTTTGCCTATCTCGTCGGCGGCACGGCGGCGCTCAAGAGCGTAGGCCTCACCTCGATGCGCACGGTGACCGACTACACTTTTGGCGTCATCCCGATGTTTCTCTTGATGGGCGCCTTCGTGTCGAATTCCGGCATGAGCCGGGAGCTGTTCCGCGCCGCCAATGCCTTCGTCGGCCATTTCAAGGGCGGGCTCGGCATCGCCACCATCGCGGCCTGCGCCGGCTTCGCCGCGATTTCCGGCTCGTCCGTCGCCACCGCCGCCACTTTCGCGACCGTCGCCTATCCGGAGATGCGGCGCTACAACTACCCGCAATCCTTCGCCACCGGCGTGATCGCCGCCGGCGGCACGCTCGGCGCCATGCTGCCGCCTTCGACCGTGCTCGCGGTCTACGGCATCATCACCGAGCAGGACATCGGCAAACTGTTCATCGCCGGAATCATTCCGGGCTTGCTCGCGGCGTCGATGGACATGCTCACCGTCGTGATCATCGGCAAAGTGCGGCCGAAATTTCTTGCCCGGCGACGCCGCGCCATTCCTGGAAGGAACGCGCTCACCGGCCTGCGCGATATCTGGGCGACGCTATTGCTGTTCCTGTTCGCCATCGGCGGGCTTTACGGCGGCCTGTTCACGCCGACCGAAGCCGGCGGCATGGGGGCGTCGGGCGCGCTGTTGATCGGCGTCGCGCGCGGCAAGCTGACGCGGCCGGAAATCCGCCGCTCGCTCTTGCAAGCGGTGCGCACCGCCGCCGCCGTGCTCACCGTCCTGATCGGCGCGCTGTTGTTCGGCTATTTCCTCACGGTGACGCAGACGCCGCAGAAGGTGACGGAGTTTCTCACCGGGCTTGGGCTCGGCCGTTACGGCGTGCTGGCGCTGATCATGCTGATGTATATCGTGCTCGGCTGCCTCATGGACGCGCTGGCCATGATCATCCTGACCATTCCGATCATCTTCCCGGTGATCACGCAGCTCGGCTTCGATCCGATCTGGTTCGGCGTGATCATCGTGATGACGGTCGAGCTCGGGCTCATTCACCCGCCGGTCGGCATGAATGTGTTCGTGATCAAAAGCGTCATTGCCGATGTCAGCTTCTCGACGATCTTTGCCGGCGTGCTGCCGTTCATCGTCACCGACATCATCCGGCTGGTGATCCTGATCGCCTTTCCGGTCGCTGGCGCTGTGGCTGCCGTCGCACATGCTCAAGTGAGCAGGCTTCAACCGACTTCAACAGGCGACTTCAATAAGCCAACTCGGACTTACCGTGGCGAGGAGAAAATGCACAAGGCCATCCAGGGCGGCTCGCGCCCGGATGGCCTCGTTTGCCTTGCGCAATGACGCTAGTTTGGACGCCCTTAACTCCGCCCGCCGCCGGCGAGGACGGCGCGGGTAGCCCGGTCCGGGCCGAAATCGTCGACGCTGTCGATGGCGAGGAGATCGGCCAGCCGCGTGCGGGCGCGGTTGACGCGGCTCTTGATGGTGCCGACCGCGCAGCCGCAGATCGCCGCGGCATCGTCGTAGGAGAAGCCCGACGCGCCGACCAGGATGAGCGCCTCGCGCTGATCCGACGGCAGCTTCGCCAGCGCGGTACGGAATTCCTCGAATTCCACTCGGCCGGTCTGCTCGGGATGCGACTTCAGGGTCTCGGCATAGCGCCCGTCGGCGTCCTCGACCTCGCGCCGCCGCTTGCGGTATTCCGAGCGGAACAGGTTGCGCAAGATCGTGAACAGCCAGGCCGGCATATTGGTGCCGGGCTGGAACGAGTCGATATGCGCGAGCGCCCGCAGCAGCGTCTCCTGCACCAGGTCGTCGGCGCGGTCGATATTGCCGCACAACGAGATCGCGAAGGCGCGCAAACTCGGTACGGTGGCGAGCACTTGGTCGCGAATCGCTGGGTCGAGTTTCATGGTGCTCGTCCCTCAATCCTGGTCCTGATCGCTCAATCGCCGAACCAAATCGGCGAGGTGCGGCGGCACGCCTTGATTGACCACGTCGTTGTAGATGGCGCGCAATTGCTGGCCGATGCGGGCCTGAACCTCCCGGCCGAGCCTCGCTTCGGGCTTGGGTGGAAGCTGGCGTCGTCATATTGTCCCGGCCTCCGGCTTCTCCACTGACCGGCTCGAACCGGCTCAAGATTGGAATTGCGGTGTTTCATTTCTTCTCTTTTCCCCGTTCACCCATCGTTTGCGCGTATCTCCGCCCGCCGACACAGCCCACGCATTGCCGTTACGCGCTAACGCACTGACATGGCCCGAAGTTCCGCCCTGAAAATTGATCGCGGAACTTTTTTTGCGCTGCGGCGTTTTTGCCAGTAACCTCAGCATCATGGAAGGGGAGGGTTGTAGTGTCCACCTCGCAAGCCGTACTCCAGCACCTACCGTCGCTTCGCCGCTATGCCCGCGCCCTCACCGGTAGCCAGGCGTCCGGCGACGCCTATGTCGTCGCCACCGTGGAATCGCTCGATTGCCAGCCCGAAATTGCTGGAATCGAGCTCGAGCTCGCGGGTCGGCCTGTATCGGCTGTTCACGAAGATCTGGAATTCGGTGGCGCTCAACGACAAGCCGGACGCCGGCCGAAGTCGTTCTGCCCCCCGAGCAGCATCTCACCCAGATTACGCCGCGGCCGCGCCAGGCCTTTCTTCTGGTGGCGCTCGAAGGTTTTTCCGAAGAAGACGCGGCCGAGGTCCTCGACTGCGATCTGCAGACGCTGCGCGGCCTGGTCGAGGAATCCGGACGCGAGCTTGCCGCCGAGATCGCGACCGACGTTCTCATCATCGAGGACGAGACGTTCATCGCCATGGATATCGAGGCGCTGGTCGAGAGCCTCGGCCATAATGTCATCGGCATTGCCCGCACCCATAGCGAGGCGCTGGCGCTGGCCAAGACCAAGCGGCCGGGGCTCATCCTTGCCGACATTCAGCTCGCCGACGGCAGTTCGGGCCTCGATGCCGTGAACGAGCTGCTCGGCTCCTTCGAAGTGCCGGTCATCTTCATTACCGCCTATCCGGAGCGCTTCCTCACCGGGCAGCGGCCGGAGCCGGCCTTCCTGATCGCCAAGCCCTTCCAGGTCGCGGTCGTCTCGGCGGTGGTCAGCCAGGCGCTGTTCTTCGGGCGCAAGGCGCGGCAGCGCGAACGCAAGCCGGTCGAGCGGCAGGCAACGGCCTAGGCCACAGCTCACGCTCTGCAGCTATTTCCTGTTTCTGATCAATGGCCGGGCATATGTCCCGGCCATTGGCGTTTGAGGCCGGGCGTTTTTGCGCTGGCAGTGCCGCGACGCAGTGCTGAAAAAGTTAAGGCGCAGCCGATCGGCATATCGGCTGCGCCCAACACGGCCGGCCAAGCACGGGGGGAGGGGGAAAGACTGGCCGGCCCGCCCTGACAAACCGCGACCATGCTGTTTGTTGCAACATCAGGTCGCCGATCACGCGAGCGTGTTTGAACAAAACCGTTTTCCATCACGTCTCAGTGAATGGGTGCTGGCGACGGAACAGCTCACCGCGGGGCACGTTGGTATCGCGGTGAGGTTGTCGGCTCGGGGGCTTTTGGCGCGTCCTGTCGATCAAACAAATAAATCGATCGGCGTGCAGGAGAAGTCCGATGGCCAAAGCCTTATTCGTCCGCATGTTCGTTCGGATGGCGAGCTGCGATTGGACTGGTCGCGCTGTCCCTGTTTTTCGTCGGTCTCATTCCCTCTTCCGATCTTGAGTGCGGGTCCGAGCGCCGGCGCGGGCTTTACCGTGCGAGCGCCCGCAACCTCGGTCAACCACGAATTCAAGAGCGACCGGCTGCCGCTGCCGTCGGACGCTAATTCCGCCTTTTCGAAGAACGTGCCGCAACGCCCGCAAGGTTCGAAGCCTATCCAAGGCTTGAAAGAAATCCCCGACGGCTGCGATCCGTCATTCTCGCCGATCACCACGCCGCAATTGGCGCATGTCTTTGGCCGCTGCACGACGTAATGCGGCCGGCATTGAGTGATCTCGAAAATGCGGCGCCGATCTGAACGCGGATCGGATAGTCGCGCTTTAGCACGACGGCGGCGGCGAACTTTTCCGCCGCCGCGCGCGTCTCATCGCAAACAAGTTAATTCGGTCCGCGCAATTCAAACGAAATTCGAGTGAGCGTTTTCATTCGACTTTTATTTGTTTGTTGTTTGTTTGTCGCGGAACCCAAACGCTTCATCGGCAATTGAAGCTAATGAGAACGGCATTCTCATCAGCACGGGGAGAAGGTCATGTCAGCACATCGCCGATCACGACATCTTTGCAGCATCGCTCTGTTCGCAGGCATCTTGACCGTCCCGGTCGTCCCGGCCTTCGCCCAGGCGCTCGCCTTCAACGATCGGCCGGGCTTTCCGCAATATGCGGGCCAGGCGCTCGCCTTCGGCCGATGCAGGGCTATCAGGCGGTCGCCCCGCAATATGCGCCGCAGACCCAGCAGCAGAGCGATAACGCCACGTCGGACCAATTGGCGCCGGAACTGCGCCGCCAGGTGGTGGCGTATCAGACCGACCGAGCAACCCGGCACCGTCATCATCGATACCGCGCATAAATTCCTCTATCTGACCATGGGCGGCGGCAGGGCGATGCGCTACGGCATCGGCGTCGGCCGCCAGGGCTTCACCTGGTCGGGCGTGCAGACGATCTCGCGCAAGGCCGAATGGCCTGATTGGATTCCGCCGACGGAAATGGTGGCCCGCCAACCCTATCTGCCGCGCTGGGTCGGCGGCGGTCCGGGCAATCCGCTGGGCGCCCGCGCCATGTATCTCGGCAATACCGAGTACCGCATCCACGGCACCAACGATCCGGACACGATCGGCAAGAACGTCTCATCGCGGCTGCATCCGGCTGGAAAATTCCGACGTCGAGGATCTCTATCAGCGCGTCGGGCTCGGCACCAAAGTCATCGTGCTGCCCAACGATCCGCACGCTTCCGCGGAGCGCGTGTCGACGAACGAAGGCGTTGACGATCGACCGGGGTTACGGCGGCCGCATGACGGCGCAGATCGCGGTAGCGCCGCCTGCCGACGCGCCGGTGTCGCATATTGCCGCTCGCTAGTTCGGCCGCGGCGTGACGTTTCTGAGGCGCGTCTTAAGGCGCGCCTCTTTGCATTGTTCTGAACTCTCTCGGCCGACGGAACTCGCGTCTGCGCAAAGGGGGTACAAGTGTGAGCGCAAGTGCATGGCACGCCCTCACATCCGCGCATGATCAAATAAAGTTTCGCCACTTCCGCTCGGCGCCGGCGATAACAATCTTTACGGAAGGGATGGAAGGTGGAAGTGTAAAGGCATGGACATGCCTGATAAGAGACAGCCGAAAGAAACGGGCCGGTGCAAGGCGCTCCGCAAGACAACGCACTACAAGGCGGCGCACGCACGAGACTTCGGGTTGGAATTCTTTCCGAATGCGGCAACCGTTCGCGCCGGGCTCGAAGCGGCGCGCATCGGCGTGTGGTCCTGGGACGCCGACGCCAACACGCTGACATGGTCGATCAATCTTGAATCGCTGCACGGCCTGCCGCCGAACAGCTTCAACGGGACTTTGGCGGGTTTCCTCGGCAGCATTCACAGCGACGACCGGGCCAATGTCGAAGCCTTGCTCAAGGAGGCGATGCACGCGCAATCGCCGTTTCGCGCGCGCTACCGGACGCCGCAGCTTAAAGACCACGACGAATGCTGGCTCGAAGCCACCGGAACGGTCATCGCCGAAGGCGGCAAGGCCAAGGGCATGTCGGGGCTCTGCTACGATATTACCGGGCGCGTCAGCCTTGAGAACGAGTTGCGCAACCGCGCCAAGCAGCAGGAAGCGCTCGCCCAATTCGGCGAACGGGCGCTGGCCGAGCCTGATCTCGATCGGCTGCTCAACGACGCGGTCTCGACCGTCGCGCTGACGCTATCGGTCGATTTCGTCGAAATCCTCGAACTCTTGCCCGGCGGCCGCGAGCTTTTGCTGCGCGCCGGGTTCGGCTGGAAGAGCGATCTCGCCGGCACGGTGGTGACGACGGCCGAGTCCGACAGCTTCGCCCGCTTCACGCTTGATTCGTCCGTGCCGGTCGTGATCGAAGATTTTGCCGGCGAGAAAAAATTCGAGGTCGCGCCCTATCTGAAAGATCACAATTGCGTCTGCGGCATGAATGTCACCATCGCCGGCCGCGACGGCCGCGCCTATGGCATTCTCGGCGTCTGCAGCAGCCAGAAGCGGCGCTTTTCCGCGCAGGACACCATGTTCCTCGCCGCCGTCGCCAATCTCCTCACCGGCGCCATTCAGCGCCGCCAGCTCGAGCAGCGCCACGAATTGATGATCCGCGACATGCGCCACCGCACCGGCAATCTGTTTTCGCAATTGCTGGCGCTGTTCTCGCAGACGGCGCGAACCTCGAAGAGCATTCCCGATCTCACCAGCAAGTATCAGGCGCGTGTCCTGGCCATGGCCAATGCGCATCGCTTGATCACCGAAGGCGGCTGGCAATCGATCCCGATCATCGGATCTGCTCCATGCCGTGCTCGGCCCTTATCTCGACCGGGCCTCGCTGAACGGCCCGAATATCGATCTCGAGCCCGATCCGGTCTTCAATCTGAGCGCGGCGCTGCACGAGCTGGCGGCCAACGCGATCAAGCACGGCAGCCTGTCGCGATCCAAGGGCCAGCTCGATCTGCACTGGTCGGTCGAGCGCACCGCGCGCGGCATGACCTTGATCATCGATTGGGTCGAGAAGAACGGGCCGCCGGCGCGGCGGCCGCGCAAGACCGGATTTCGGCACGCGGCTGATTGATCTCGTCATCGAGCGGCAATTGAACGGCGAAGTCATCCGGACCTATGCGGGCACGGGTCTAAGCGTCAAAATGCTGGTGCCGCTGACCCACGAGCGCTGGCCGCGTCCGCGCTGGCCGGCGACGACCCGGCGCGGCTCCCGCCGACGCACCCGCATTAGCAGGCGCCCTTGCCGCGCGGGGCGTAAGCGCCGTAGGCTTAGGTGCACCGCAACACTATCCACCCGGACACCAGCCTGGACAATTAGGAGTGCAGCCTTGCCGCAGGGACGCACGCCGTTCGAGCAGATCGCTTTGTTATTGCAGGGCGGGGGCGCGCTCGGCTCCTACCAGGCCGGCGTCTATGAGGCGCTGGCCGAGGCCGACCTTCATCCGGACTGGGTTGCCGGAATTTCCATCGGCGCGATCAATTCGGCGATCATCGCCGGCAACCCGCCGGAGAAGCGCGTCGACGCGCTTGCGCGAGTTCTGGGAAACCGTGAGCACGTCGCCGCTGGGCATTCCCTATTTCAAACATGTCGAACTGAAGGACCAAACGAATCATCAGTTCGTCAATCAGGCGCGCGCCATGGGACATCCTGCTGTTCGGCGCGCCGCAATTTTTTCGTGCCGCGAATGCCGCCGGCGTTGCTGTGGCCGCCGCGGCAGCGCCGACAAGGCGAGCTATTATGACAATACGCCGCTGAGGGCGACGCTCGAGCGCTGGTCGATTTCGACCGCATCAATTCCGGCGAGATGCGCTTTAGCGTCGGCGCGGTCGATGTCTGCTCCGGCAACTTCGTTTATTTCGACTCCACGACGCACAAGATCGCCTTCGAGCATGTCATTGCCTCGGGCTCGTTGCCGCCCGGCTTTCCGGCGACCAAGATCGGCGAACAGTATTATTGGGACGGCGGATTGATCTCCAACACGCCGCTGCAATGGGTGCTCGAACTCCCGGCCGCGGCGCGACACGTTGGCGTTACAGATCGATCTGTGGAGTGCGCGGGGCGACGGTGCCGAAGGATATGATCGAGGTCGAGGTGCGGCAGAAGGAAATCGTCTATTCAAGCCGTAATCGCGCGGCGACCGACCAGTACCAACATATGCAGAGGCTTCGCATCGCCGCCGCAAACGTTCTCCAGCACCTTCCCGCGGAATTCCAAGATAGCGAAGACGCCAAGCTTCTGGCGGCGGAATCCGACGACAAAGTCTGCAATATCGTGCATCTGATCTATCGCGCCAAAGCCTATGAGGGCATCGCCAAGGATTTTGAGTTCTCCCGGCGCACGATGGAGGAGCACTGGAAATCGGGCTACAGCAACGCGCTGGCAACGCTGGCTAATCCCGAGATCCTGCAACTGCCGGACCGGCTCGTTGGGGTGCAGACGTTCGATTTCGCCAAGATTAATCGGCAAGATTAATGGGATACTGGATCGCCGATCATTTCGGATCGCCGTGACAAAAGGAGTTGAACATGAAGGAAAGCGATGTGAAACAGCGGGCCTTCTCGATGCCGCTCACCAGTCCGGCCTTTCCGATAGGTCCCTATCGTTTCGTCAATCGCGAATTCCTCATCATCACCTACCGCACCGATGCAGCGAAATTGCGCGAGCTGGTGCCGGAACCGCTGCAGATCGAGGAGCCGCTGGTCAAGTTCGAGTTCATCCGCATGCCGGACTCGACCGGCTTCGGCGACTATACCGAAAGCGGGCAGGTCATCCCGGTCACGCTTCAAAGGCCGCAAGGGCGGCTATTCGCACTGCATGTTTCTCGACGACCATCCGCCCATCGCCGGCGGCCGCGAGCTGTGGGGCTTTCCGAAGAAGCTTGCGAAACCGACGCTGCATGACGAGATCGATACGTTCGTCGGCACGCTCGACTATGGATCGATCCGCATCGCGTCCGGCACCATGGGCTATAAGCACAAAGTGGCCGATCACGACGCGGTCAAGGCGTCGCTGTTGGCGCCGAATTTCCTGCTCAAGATCATTCCGCATGTCGACGGCACGCCGCGTATCTGCGAGCTGGTCGAATACGAATTGACCGATGTCGACCTCAAGGGCGCCTGGACCGGGCCGGCGGCGTTGACGTTGGTCTCACATGCGCTGGCGCCGCTTGCCGAATTGCCGGTGCTGGAAGTCGTATCCGGCACCCACATCATCGCCGACCTGACGCTACCGCTTGGCAAGGTCGTTCACGACTATCTTGCTTAAGGCGGTTCCCCTAGGCTAGTTGGCGCGGTCAACTTGGCTCAATCCCGGCCGCGATCCCGCACGGCCCGTAGTCCCGCATCGATTGGTCTTATCCCCCATGAAAGAAGAAACCGTCAGCTTTCAATCCGCGGGCTTGCGCCTGCATGGCTCAGTCGGCGTTCCCGACGGCCTTCCCGCGAAGGAACGGCGCGCCGCTTTCATCGTGCTGCATGGCTTCGGCTCGAACAGCGAAGGCAACAATGTCTTGCAGCCGACGCGGGTCTTGAGCGAATTCGGCTATGTCACGATGCGCTTCGACATGCGCGGCTGCGGCAAGAGCGAAGGCGAGTTCGGTCGCGTCATTTGCCTCGAACAGGTCGAGGATCTCGGCAATGCGCTGTCGTTTTTGGCGCAGCATCCCGCGGTCGATCCCGACCGCATCGGCGTCATCGGCTCGAGCTTCGGCGGCGCCGTCGCGGTCTATGCCGGCGGCACCAATCCGCGCATCGCCGCGGTCATATCCAACGGCGGCTGGGGCCATGGCGAGCGCAAATTCCGCGGCCAGCATCCGACGCCGGAAGCCTGGGCGAAATTCACCAAAATGCTCGCGGACGGCCGCGTCCATCGCGAGCGCACCGGCCAGTCGCTGATGGTGCCGCGCTATGACATCGTGCCGATCCCCAATCATGTGCGCGAAAATCTCGAGCGGCAGAAGGTCGGCATGCTGGCGCCCAATTCGGTGGAAATGTTTCCGGCCGAGACGGCGCAGAGCATGTTCGATTTCCGCGCCGAGGAGGTGGTCGGCAAGATCGCGCCGCGGCCGCTCCTGCTCATTCATTCGGCGAAAGATTTCGGTGACACCGACCGAGCAGTCGATCGAAATGTTCAAGCGCTCAGGCCAGCCGAGCGAATTGCATCTGTTCGCGGGCCTCGATCACTTCCTGTTCGCGGAGAATTCGACGCGCGTCTGGAACCTGCTGCGCACTTGGCTCGACACTTACTTTCCGGCAAAGCGCGCATTAATCGCGAGAAGATCGGTCGTGAGAAGATTGTCGTCAGCCACGACGAGCTGAAGCGCTTCATCCACGACGTCTTTGTCGTCGCCGGCGCAAGCGATATCGACGCCAACACCGTCGCCGATGGCCTGGTCTGGGCCAATCTGCGCGGCGTCGACGGCCACGGCATATCGCGGCTGCCGCGCTATCTGAAATATGTCGAAAGCGGCGAGATCGACGTGAAGGTGCAGCCTAGTCTCATTGCCGACCGCGCCGCGACCTTCGTCATGGACGGCCATCACGGCTTCGGGCCGGTCGCGGCGATGCAGGCCTCGGCGCTCGCCGTCGCGCGGGCGAGACAATCAGGCGTCTGCTACGGGCTGATCCGCGAGACCACGCATACCGGCGCCATCGGGCGCTACGCGCAATGGATCGCGGAGGGCGATTGCGCCGCCATTGTCATAGCCGCGGGGCAGACTTTGATGGCCTATCACGGCGCTCGCGTCGCAAGCCTTGGCACCAGCCCGATCGCGATCGGGGTGCCGACGAGCAAGGGGCCTATCGTACTCGACATGGCGACCAGCACGATCTCCAATGGCAAGGTGTTGCAGGCGCGCTCAAGCGGCGAACAGCTGCCGGAGGGAACGGTGCTCACCGCGGCGGGCGAAGCAACCACGGATCCGCGCACGGCGGAAATCTTGCTGCCGCTCGGTGGCCCGAAGGGCTCGGGCCTGAGCTTCATGTTCGAAATGCTGGCGAGCGTGTTGGGTGCGGCGCCGATTCAGGCCCGCGTGCTCGGCCCGGAAAAGCGCAAGCGTCACACGTCGAATCTCGCGATCATCGCCATCGACGTCGCGGCGTTCCGGCCGTTCGGCGCATTCGTCAGCGACGCCGATACGCTTGCCGCCCTGATCAAAGCGCTGCCGCGCCAAACAGGCTTCGACGAAATCCTGCTGCCCGGCGAACGCTCTGGCCGCACCGAAGCCACCCGCCGCAAGTCCGGCATCCCGATTCCGCCGAAGCTGTGGGACGAGCTCGAGGCCATCGCCAGGCCGCAGGCGATCAAGATGCCGGCGCTCCTTACCTAGCCTCAGCGCAAGCAGCGACCCTCCTGCCGCTTTCGCAGGACACGAGATAAGTGGTACCAGATGTCGGTCACAACGGCTTTCCCTATGGACCGGCACCAAGCATCGGCCACCACGATTGACGAGAGCGAAGTCGCGCGGTTTTCGCGGCTGTCGAGCCAATGGTGGGATCCGAACGGCCCGATGGCGCCGTTGCACAAGTTCAATCCGGTCCGTCTCGCCTACATCCGCGACCGCGCCGCGGCGCACTTTAGCCGCGATCCGAACCGGCTCGACAGTCTGTCCGGCTTGCGCATGCTCGACATCGGCTGCGGCGCCGGCGTTCTCGTCCGAGCCCTTGGCGCGGCTCGGCGCGTCCGTCGTCGGCGCCGATCCGTCGGACAGCAATATCGCGGCCGCGAAGCTTCACGCCGCGCAATCCGGGCTGAGCATCGACTATCGCGCCACCACCGCCGAGGCGCTTGAGGCCGCGGGCGAGAGCTTTGACGTGGTGCTCGCCATGGAAGTCGTCGAGCATGTCACCGATGTCGGCTTGTTCGTCGACGTCGCGGCCGAGATGGTCAAGCCCGGTGGCCTGATGTTCGTCGCCACCCTCAATCGCACCTTAAAGAGCTTCGCGCTCGCCATCGTCGGCGCCGAATATGTCTTGCGCTGGCTGCCGCGCGGCACCCATCAATGGGACAAATTCGTCACGCCCAACGAGCTTGAAATCGCCATCGTGCAGAGCGGGCTCGATGTCACCGACCAGGCCGGCGTGATCTACAATCTTCTCGCCGACCGCTGGCAGCTTTCGACCGACCTCGACGTGAACTACATGGTCGCCGCGGACAAATCTTCGCGATGATTGCGGAAGACTTCGCGCGGACTGGTGCAATGGATTCCGGGTTCGTGCTGCGCGCGCCCCGGAATGACAGATTAATTCTGATCGTCCGGCAAAATCGGCAGCGGATGAAATTCGATGCCCTCTTCGTGCAATTCCTTGGCCTCGTCGGGAGAAGCCTCGCCGTAGATCGAGCGGTGCTCGGTCTCGCCGTAATGAATCTTGCGGGCTTCTTCGGGAAAGCGCGAAGCCGACATAGCTTGCATTCTTGGTGACGTGGTCGCGGATTTCCTTGAGCTTTTGCCGGAGCTCACGTTCCGCCGCCGACACCATCGCCACCGCTGCTTTGGCGGTGGGCTTCGGCGCTGGCGCGGCGGGCCGGAGGAGGCGCGGATGGCGGGGAGCGCGGCGCGGCGTCGGCGCCGCACGATCTTGGCGGGCAAAACCTGGCGGCTGCTCGGCCGACATTTGGCGCCATCATCGCCTTTTCGATTTTCGCGGAACCGCAGACCGGACAGGTGACGAGCTTGCTCTTCGCCTGCTTGTCGTAAGCAGCCGAATTCTGGAACCAGCTTTCGAAAGCATGGCCCCTCTCGCAATGAGCGCGTAACGGATCATGTCGGCTCCCGCACCGGGTGCAGGTAGGTCGGTTCGGCCATCGGCTCGACCAGTTCGAAACGCCGGCCGTGGCCCAGCGACGGCACTTTGCCGCGCGCGGCAGCGACCGCCGCCGGATCGATCTCGGCCATGACCACGCCGGGCTCGGTGCCGCCTTCGGCGATGATGCGGCCCCACGGATCGACGACGAGCGAATGGCCGATAGGTGTCGCGGCCGTTCTCGTGCCGGCCGCCTTGGGCGGCTGCGAAGACGAAGCAGCCGTTTTCGATGGCGCGCGCCCGCTGCAGCACATGCCAATGGGCTTCGCCGGTCTGCTGGGTGAAGGCCGACGGAATGGCGAGAAACGATGCGCCGGCTTCGGCCAGCGCCCGATAGAGCGCCGGGAAACGCAGGTCATAGCACACGGTCAGGCCCAGCCGCCCCCAGGGCAGATCGCCGATCACGGCGAGATCGCCGGCGCGGTAATTGTTGGATTCGCGATAGCTCTCGCCGCCGGCGAGATCGACATCGAACATGTGGATCTTGTCGTAGCGCGCAGCGATCTCGCCCTTGCGATCGATCAGGAAGGAGCGGTTCACGGCTTTGTCGGGCGATGCTTTGATGGCGAGCGAGCCGATATGAATGAAGGTCGAAGACTTGCGCGCGACCTCGCGCAAGGTCGCGAGCGTCGGGTCTTGTTCTTCGGCCACAATAGTGGCGAACAGCTGCTCGCGCTTGAGCGCGAGGATGTTGGTCATTTCCGGTGTGAGCACATAATCGGCGCCGGAGCTCTTGGCTTCATCGATCAGCGCCAAGGCGGCACTGAGATTGGCCTGCGGATCGAGGCCTGACCGCATCTGGATCAGGCCGACCTTGAAGGTCGAATTGCCGCTCATGAGGCTTTGACCTCGGCAAGCAACGGGTCGAGCTTGCCGGCTTCATCGAGCGCATAGAGATCGTCGCAGCCGCCGACATGGGTCGCGCCGATGAAAATCTGCGGAAAGCTGCGAGCGGCCGTTGGCGCGGGCGATCATTTCTTTACGAACCTCGCGGTTTGCGCGCCCGTCGATCTCATGAAAGCTGACGCCCTTGCGGGTGAGCAGCTCCTTCGCGTCGGCGCAATAAGGACAATACGGGGTGTCGTAGATGTCGACGGTCGCCATGATGATCGGTAATTTCGGCCAAATTACTTACATTTATATGGACGTTCGCCCGGGGATCGGCAACCCTGGCGAAAATCCTGCGGGGAAGTGGCGACCGGCACGCGCCGAGGCTGACGGCGCCTTCGAAGATCTCCGGCTCGAGGAACGCCTGCATCAGCTTGTGGTGGGCACGGTGGCGAAGCGCTTGAGCTTCGTGGCGGACGGCGGCTGCGTACTCCGCAGGGTCGTTGGGTCGCTCTTCGGGCAGGCGTCGTGCAAGGATCTGCTCGGCCGCCCACGCGTACACAGCGTTCGCGGCGGCCTCTACTTCAAGCATCCGGTACGGGACATACTCCGGGACGCGCTTCTTGCCGTAGCCCGCCTTGCGGGCGGCGCGTTCGAGCTCGCGGAACTCGCGGCGGCCCTCGTAAACCGTGACGATCCCCGTCTCCGGGTCGAACTCGGCCTCCGTGACCTGGTCCTCGCTCTTACGCGCGATCTCGCGGACCCACCCGGAGGCGCGGTGGCGGACGATCACGACCTCCAGCTTGCACGTGTGCTCACCCGCGGCCGCCAGAACAACGAGCCGAGAGCCGGGCTCGACCGTGACCTTGGCGCGGATAGCGACTTGGAGGGTGCTGTAGCCGCGCGCGCCCGGCGCCGGGACTTCGTGCGTGCGAAGCGTCAGCGATAGCCCGGGGTCGGCCTCGATCTCGACGATGGTCCCGGGGCGAACGCTCGCCGGGTCGGCGTACAGGGTGAACGGCCCGCTCTCGCCGGGGGCGAAGTCGTACAGGTGACTGCTTGAACCAGAGCGGCTGCGCCACCAACGCCGACGGGGCGGGAGGCTCCCTCTCAAACTCGTCGGACACGCGGTCGTCCTCCGCACCCAACGCGCTGTCGGCGGGTTGCGTCGGCGGTTTGCTCTGGCCAGCCGTGCCGGGCTGGGCGCCAGCGCTGCCGGGTTGGTCGAACGCGGCCTTCAGGAGGTCGTTCAGGGCGCGGAGGCCGACCTGGTCGCGGGCGGTCACGGCGCGAGCGGCTCCGATCAGGTGGGCGCCGGCACGGCGCTCCTCGGCGGCAACGATCGGTCGCAGCACGGCGCTCCATCGCGGCGTACAGTCGCTCGACGATCGGATGGTGCTGGTTGAGCCCCGAGCGGTCGACTTTGACGACGAGCTCGGGGCGCGGCCTATTGAGCGCGTCGCGCTGCAGCTGCTCGATCGCATCGCAGACCACCTCGCCATAGAGGTGTCGGGCACCCGGTCGTCCCTCGAAACCGGCAAGGGTCGTCTCGTGCGCGGAGCGACCGGAGCGGATGACCAGCCCGCCCCGCCGGGTCGCGCGCGAGAAGCCCTGCGAGAGCGGCTCCTTCGCGCGACGCACGGTGATTCTGGCGCTGACCGCCGGGGTGACCTGCACGTCACCGTCAAACAACACGGGGGGCGCTCGACGTCGGGCTCCGGGGCCGGATAGGTGACCAGCGCCGGGGTTTGCCCGGGCTGCTCGAGCAGGATGGCGCGGGTCGGATCCTCCAGGATCGGTCGCAGCTGCACGAGCTGCGAGACGAGCGCTCGCAGCCGTGCCGCAGCCGGAAGCCTCGCCGCGGACAGCGGCACCGTCACCCGCGTCCCGGACACGGTGACACCGAGCGCGCTGAGATCGGGCGCGGTCGCGACTCGGTCGCGGACGTGCGCGAACGCGTAGGGCTCATCTCCCGGGGCCGGGAAGAACCAGGACTCGACCAGCCGGCCGCCGCGGATCCCCTCGATTCGGCCGGCGCCCTGCGCGAGCCACACATCCCGCAAGCCGCGTCCGAACAGGCCGCGCTGACCTGCCGTCGGCGGCTCGACCCCGAGCGCGCCAAGCCGACGGTCGATCACGTCGGCGTCTACACCCTCGCCGTCATCGGTGCAGCGCAGCTCGTGCACCCACGACAGCAACGCCGGTGAGCGCAGCGACCGCATCCGGGCCCGCGACATCGCCACGAACTCCGCCTCGGTGCGGCGACCGTCAGCACGATCCTCCCGGACGGCCGGCCTGACGCGGCGATCGCCGCGTCGGCATTCGTGACCAGCTCGGGGATGATCTGGACGAGATCGACTCCGCCCTGTGCGAAGTTCTCCCGGAAGTACCGGCCGCGTGCCGTTCCGAACCGCACCGCCGAACGATCTAACACTGACACCTGAGTCATTCCTGGGAGTGTCGTGCAGACTGCGGACAGAACGTCGACGCAACTGACGACGGATCCGTCCGGTCCGGGACGTACCGTCCGGGTCACGATGAACGATCCGGCGCAGCTGCGAGTGTCCAACCAGGAGCTCGCGACCGTCCGCGAAGCGATGCGCGAGCTCGGCCGCTTGCTCGACCAGCTCGATGAGGGGGAGCTCCAGAAGGTTGTGCTGACCCAACGCAACCAGATGCGCGCCGTGCTGATCACCGTCGAGCGCTACAGCGCGCTCGAACGTGACGCGGCGTAAGCGCTACCCCGCCAACCGACTCTCTCCAAGCAGAAGCTCGACTGATATCCAGTCATAATCAAGGTTACGGCTTAACCTTGACCAGCCGAAACCTTGAGGAGGAACCAGCTGTAATCAAGGTTATATGCTAACCTTGATTTTGTGGCCTCCGTACTACGCCGTCGCTGGACCTCCAACCTTACGCCCGGTCTCCCTCGCCGGGATCGTCAAGGCTGCGAGTACGACGCGTACGTACCCGACCCCTTATCGGCCGGCCGATCTCGCTGGGGAGACGGCTGCTGACATCGCCGACGCCGAGGCTTCTGTCGTCCGTCTCAACTTGCAGGCGCGAAGTCTCATCGACTCTGAGGCGGTAGCGCGACTTTTGCTGCGCGCCGAGGCGGTCGCTTCGTCTCGGATCGAAGGCCTCGAAGTCGGAGGACGTCGACTCCTCCACGCTGAGGCGCACGAGGCTTGGGCGAGCCGCCATCCGACGTTACTGCCCTCGAGGTGCTCAACAACATCGAGGCCATGAACTGGGCGATTGAGCACCTCAGCGACCCGAAAGACGATCACCCCGACGACGTTCTTCGAATCCACCAGCCCTTGCTGGCCGGAACCCGGCTCGAGGACCACGCCGGCACGATTCGGACCGAGCAGAACTGGATCGGCGGCAGCAATTACAACCCGTGCTCCGCCGCGTTCGTGCCTCCGCCCCACGAGCACGTCGACGGCGCTTCTCGACGATCTCTGCGCGTTCAGCAACGGGGACGCTCTGCCTCCGATCGTCCAGGCGGCGCTCGCCCACGCCCAGTTCGAGACGATCCACCCCTTCATCGACGGCAACGGGCGTACGGGGCGGGCACTGATGCAGCTCATCCTGCGCCGCCGCGGCCTGGCACCCACGTCCCGCCCCCGGTTTCCCTCGTGCTCGCCACCTGGTCCGCGACTACGTCAACGGGCTGACCGCTACTCGTTACCGCGAGCGATCCCGACTCGGCGGCGGCCAGGATCGGGCTCGACGGCTGGATAGGGCTGTTCGCTGCCGCGACGACCCGCGCTGTACGCGGACGCCGAGCCCTACGCGCCGACCGTTGTCGAGACTACAGATCTCGTGGCGGGCGCGCCTTGGCAGGAGTCCGGGCCGGCTCGGCGCTCGCCCGTCGGCTCGACGCCCTCCCGGGCGCGCCGATCGTGACCGTCCAGAGCGCCGCTGCGCTCATCGGCCGCAGCGAGCAGGCGGTCAACGCCGCCATCCCGCGACTGCTCGAGGCCGGCATCCTCCCCCAGACGACCCTCGGCCGCCGCAACCGCGCCTTCGAAGCCACCGAAATCATCGACGCCTTCACCGACCTCGAGCACCGGCTCGCCAGCCCGGCGGGGAACACGAAGTCATCAGCGCCAGCGCGTGCGGTGCCGCGTCGACGGCAGGCGCGGTGAGATGCTTGGCAAGTGGGCCCGATCCCGCTGACCGTACTCCCGCTGCGGATCTTCGGCGGCATTGAGCCCCGACTTTTTCTGATGTCGATCGCGTTCCATGCCCGAAAACGGGTACCGAACGGGTACCAAAACAAGCAAATATGACCTCACACAACCCGATCTAATTCCACGAAATCCCTGCAAATACGCACGTACCTACACGCCTGAACCGACTCATAACCGGAGGGTCAAGAACCCGAAGGTTGTCCGAAAGGGCCGTTCTACAACTTTGACACCACAAGGAGCGTCGGGGGTGGCACGGCGAGGCCGGTGCTCACGTAGGGGAGGTTTGCACCGTGCGGGCGCTCGCAGTTGCGCTGATGGGGAGGACTAGGGCGGGTTCACGGGAGTTAGACGCCTTGCGTGAGCTCGGTAGCTCGATCAAACGGTGTCGGGCGCCAGCGTTCCCAGCCTTCGTCGTGCGTCGCTGCCCGCCGTCGCCAGTGCCCCTTCGCAAATGGAAAGGGGATGCCGGCGGTTACCTCGCGGTGGGCTGCATGGCCAGCGTCTATTTGGTGATCCACTCGTCTCCAGGCAGGTGTCATGCCGTCTCGTTCGGACTGTTTTCTCACCGGGGGACAAGGTAGGCTTGGCATTCCGGCTCGCCTGCCAGCCGCCGGATCATCGGGTCATGAAAGCGGAGGGGTCATGCGCGTTCGCGTGGTAGGGATGGTTCTTGGTGTGCTAGCCGTCGGTGCGTTTGGGACGTCGCAGGCCGTTGCTGGCAGCGCTCGTGAGACCCACAGGCTCCCAAGAGTCGTGATCGGGTCATATTCCGGGATCAAGCCGAAGGTCGTAGCGTTCAGTGGCGACGGCGGAAACATCGTGGGCAAGCTGAAGTGGCGATGGACGCGCACGAGCGCGACAGGCCACGGCACGAGCGACATCCAGGGTGTGTACCGAATTGTGCACAGGGCACTGAGACTCCCGTCAAGACGACCGTGACGTTTTCTCGGCCACGGCATGGACGGTTCACGAAGGTCGTTGAGGTCCGAAACGGTCAGCGCCTAGTTGGCTACTACGGCCGCGACTCCTGGCCCGAGGGCGCTCAATCGTGAGCACGGACTCCTAAGCCATCCGCGTTCCGCACTGGGCGGCGATGGCTGCTCCAGTAGACCCGTCCCCCACTGCTGCCTTGGACGAGCACCGAATGCGTCCGATCCGGGCTTCGCGCAGCGGCCCCCAGCCTCGTCAGCTGGCGGATTGTTCCGGATCGCTTCGCCGATGTCAGCGATGGGTGCGGTTGAGGTCGCGCAAGCGGCGGCTGGCGATCGGGTTGTCTGGGTTGAGTGCAAGCACTCGGCGAAAGGTTTGCGTAGCGTCCGCGATCATCCCGATGGTCTCGTAGGCTCGACCAAGGCGGTTCAGCGCCGCAAGGTCGCTCTGGTCGTGGCTGATGATTGACGAATTGACGGCGATCGCGTCTTCCGCGTCTGTGGTATGCGCGGCGAGGTTGCGTAGTTGCGCTAGGTCCTAGGCAGCTCGGATCGTTGCTTGTCGATCCGTCGTTGTCGCTCGGCTCTCCGTTGCTCGATCGCGTTGAGGTGCCATTCGAGCCGTTTCCGTGCCGCGCCTCTTTCGGCATCGGTGAATAGATGAGCGTAGGGCCTTTCCGGGTCGGCGATCAGCGCCTCGCAGGCGAGGTCAAGCGAGTTTGCGTCCTCGAGCTTCCGGTAGCCCTCGCTGGGCGGCTTGTTTAGGTACCGGCGGAGATAGTCCGCAACGGCTAGGCCGCCTTTGTCAATCGCGGTTTGTAGCCCGCGCTTGTAATACGACGGGTTGTATGGATTGCCCGCCCGGTCCTTTATCCCGCGCGGACCCATCTGATCGATCTGCCAATGCAGATCGCTGATCAGCGCCGCAATCGCATCTTGGTCATCCATAAAAGGACCCTTCCGACGCTAGTACGGGCGACGGCATAAACCGATCCTCGCAAAGGGACGAAGGGTTGACAACGGTTCAGATGACAAGGTCGTGCGTTACCAATCGCTGGGTCGCCACGGCTGGAGACTAGAGTGCGGACGGTGGATGGGGAGCTTCGACAGTTGGCGAATGGGCCGCTCCACCGCTTCTCTGGGTTCGCGACCCTCGGCGGCGTCATCCCGCGGACCGGCGCCGGCGTCTACACCATCTGGGACGACGCTGGCGAACTCGTGTACGTGGGGATCGCGGACGGAACCCGACCGGTACAGGTCTCGCGACGCGTCTACGGAGTCACGCGTCCGGCCGGCGCAGCGGCGATCAGTTCTGTGTCTACGTCGCTGACCACTACGTGATGCCGGAGCTCACACGAGAACAGATCACCGCCATCCGCGACGGCGAGCTATCGATGGACGAGCTCATCCGTGATCACATCCACAGGAGCTTCGGGTTCCGATTCGCGATCGCCGAGAACTACAAGACAGCTATGTCGGTCGAAAACCGCGTCAAACAAGGTGCGCTCGGCCAGCCGCCACGCCTGAACCCTGCACGCTCCGGATAACAGCCCTCGCCGCCATCCAAAGGGGGGCTCAAGCCCGGTTCGCGGAGAAGGCGGCTGGATCTGAGAAGTAAACCGCAGGTGGGCATGTCGATGCCAGCGGCGCCTGCTCCTCATCGTCCAAGCGATCGGGCTCGGCGGCGGTAAGAGGCTATGCGCCAAGCCTCGGACATGCCGGCATCGACGTTGCCGACGCGCCGCTCTGGCGTCGGCTCCCGGGTGTCCCTTTCGGCTTTACGTCGAGCTCAATTGCCGGGAGCGGCCGCCGCCGGGCGGTCGTCCCGACGCTCGAGCACCCATTCCATGGTCGCGATGAATTGCTGGCGCGCCGCAGGGTCGCTGAGGGTGATCATCGGGGTCCCGGGCCGCTTGTCGAGCTTCTCGTCAGGAATGGAGACGTTCGGCAGCGCATCGAGCCGGTCACGCAACTCGCGCCGCAGGTCCAGTTGGTCAAAGGGTGGGCGTCGGACAATGCGGCGAACTGGATCTCGATCGTCCCGTAGGTCCACAGGATGAACGGAAAGAACTGCCTGCCGTCGGCCATGTAGACCACCGGCGTAAGGCTGCCATCGACCTTGCCGGCCCCCATCCACACGCCGCTCATGTGCCGTGTCGCCCAATCAACGAGCGGTCTCACCGTCTCGGCCGCCTCCCGGGCTACGCAGCGCGAGCGCGGCCCACCATCGCTCCTCTGTCCATGGCTCGCCGCGCTCGGCCCTGCTGCGCTTGGCCGATGCCGCCGCGGTCTGACCGAATCCCCGCGGGACGAGGCTTGTGCGGGGCGGCTGGCCCCCTGCGTACTTACGGATCTCCACGGCTAGTACCTCCGGCGGATCCATCGTCTCGTTGAGGAACTCGACGATTCGCTGCAGTGACGGTGGAATCACGTCGGCCACGAACAGCATGCGAACTTTGCGTGCCCGTAGGTTGGTCTGCACCTGCTCCCACCACGCCTCCGGATCAGCATCGCCGAGGAAGGCGCGCACTGCCTCCTCGGCCGCTTCCTCTCCGCCAGAAGTGTCGCCAAGCCGCTGGCGCATGTCGGCCGCGTTCCACAACGCGACGGCGTTGGCTGCATACTCGAGCAGCTGCCCGACCACTTCGCGCCGAATACGAGTATCCGTCGACCGTTTCACCTCCACGAAGGTCGGCACACCGTCCTGATCGATCAGCACATGGTCGACCCGCCCGACATCGCCGTCGTCCCCGGCGAACGGGATCTCGCGCGAAATCAGCAGCCACTGGCGCGGGACGTCAGGATCGATCAGCTCGCCGGCCAACAACTCCGGGTGCGCTCCAGCAGGGTTTGGAGGACGTCCTCACTGTCATAGGGCTGCTCGCTGAGCTGCACGAGCGTGCCGTCGTCGCCTAGCAAGAAGATGCCACCGGAGGGGTTCGTCATCGCTGCGTGTAATAGAAGCCCTTGGCGCCGCCGAGCGTCGCTGGCGAACGTAGCCGATTGCGAAATGTCCTGTGAGACTCGAAAGGTCGACCGCCGACGTTGCTCAAGCGTCACTCATAGTCGCTTCTCCTTTTCCATGCCGAGCGGCACTCTCCGGCGTGGGCCGTTCGGTCGGCGGGAGGACGGTGGAGCGGGCGTGGCCCGCAGGAATCGCCTGGCAGGTCAAGCGCCGATCCAGGCGCATGCTCTTGTTCCGCTTCGTGCTTCGCTTTGCCCGGTGGGCACCCGCGAGCGATGGCCTCAGCATGGATTGCGCCGGTGGTCGACGAATGGTCGGGATGCACCGCGACCCTGTGAGGCCGCTTCTGATGGTGCCGATGCACCGGACATGGATTCGTCTGATCGGTCGAAGCGGCTGCGGCTGCGTCAAGCGGGTCGGTGCCTTGTCTGCGGGCGGGAGCTGGCGGTCGGCGACGAGGCTGTGGCACCGCGATATCCGTGAGGTAACCTGCGTCGGCTGCCGGCTCCAGAGCGCGGCCGTGGTCGAAGGGAAGGCTGGAGCTAGCGCGCTGCGCGAGTATGAGCGTCGCCGTCGACGGCGGGAGGATCGTGCGCGCGAGAAGCTGGGCGGGTTGGGTGTGCTCCTTGCGCGGGTGATTGACGAGCCGACCTCAACGACGGTCTGGGAACCAGGGCGGCACGGGAGAAGGTCCAGACTACGATTCGTTTGGCAAAGCATCTGGAGGGAAGCGCCGTCCGCGTGCTGCACGATCGCCGGATCCGCGGCCACGGGCAGGCGAACATCGACCATCTCACGGTCGGGCCCGGTGGGGTGACGGTGATCGATACCAAGACCCACCGCGGCGAGTTCCGCGTCGACCACGTCGGCGGACTGTTCGCGCCGCGCCGCACGGTTCTATCATCACGCTAGAGGGCCGCGATCAGACGAGGCTCATCCGACGGCGTGGAGCGCCAGATCGCTCACGTGCGGGCCTCGCTGTGCCACCTGGCGAGTGCGAGGTCGAGGTTCGAGGCGCGCTGTGCTTCCCACATTCGATGGCTTGCCGCTCTTTCGCCAGTTGACCGTGCGAGACATCGTGATCGACGGCCCTAAGCCCGTCTCAAGGTTCGCCGCGCGCCCCGGCTCTCTCCGGCCCGAGGACATCGATCGCATATGGCGGGCATTGGGTCACCTTTTCCCCCGGGCGTAACGCCTCCTCGCAACAGATAAGGACAGCTCGACGATTCGGGCTAGCATGGTCGTCCAATTAGCGCCTGGTCGCCAAGGCGCTATTCCGCGTCAGCCCGAGCATCGACATCATGGCTGGTTTGCGTTGCACGCGGTAGCGTTGCTCCAGGGGGCCGGAGACTCTCGGATCGTTGGGCTCGAGCAGCAATCTCCTGAAAGTGACGAGATTGCAGGTCGTCGTCCCGAGCGCAAGCAGTCGGGCTGCGCTTGCGTATGACCTGGGCGAGCGACAGTCAGCAGCGACTGACGGAATGGCGGGTGGAGCCGGGCTCTGACCAGCTGACCAGTTCTCGACCTCGGCTCGGCGGGAATCGGACCATCATGAGAGGGCAAGTTGTCCTACCAGAAAGCATGGGATAGGAGCTGTCGACGCGTTCGATTGCGTATAGTGCCCGCGTTCGGGTGCGTGCTCACGAATGGGCTCGGCCGAGATTTGGATATGCGTGGGGGTGTGTGTGCGGCGAGTGATGTGGTTGCGCGTGGCGATTGCTTCGTCTGTGATATCGCTGACAGGGGCGTGCTGGACCGCCGCGCCTGCGGCTGCGGTGCCGCCTGGCCGTTGCGGATACGTGTTCGTGAAAGGGCCGTTGTGGCTCCCGGCCAGAGGTGGGGGCGTCGATGTCCACAGCAACGGCAGTGACGAGGGCTCCGATCAGGATTGTGCGAGTGGGACGTCGACGGTCAATGGGAATGTCGCTGGCGAAGAGTGGCAGTGCGTCGAGCTCGTGAACCGGCTCTTCTTGACGAAAGGCTGGATATCAGCCACTTGGCCCGGCTCCGCCGGTCAGCCGTTCTACGACCAGGCTCCCTCGAATCTAACGAAGGAACCCGAAGGCTTTGTGTCTTATTTGGGCCCGGGCGATGTCGTCGACATCAACGAATACCTAGATGGGAACTTCATCGGAGGGCACGTGCTGATCGTCGACGATAGTTCGCATGTAACTAGCGGGACCGTATGGGCTGTCAGTCAGAACAGCGGTGATACGACTGATGCGACGCCGCAAAAGCAGGTGACGATCGGCGGTGGGAACGTCACCGTGAGCGGTGAGGAGGCGGATACAGCTACTCGACCGTGGGTGTGATCCACGCCCCTTCGGCTTCGAGTGACACGGGCTCGAATCGGCCGGTGATCACGTCGGCGATGTACAACGATGGCGGCGTAGCGCTCACCTTCACGCCCCCAAAGCCGCCTTCCGGGAAGACGATTGAGGATTACGAGTACGACCTTTCGCTGGATGGTGGCTCCTCCGTATGGGAGACCGAGCGTTTGGGGGTCACGTCATCGCCCGGGGTAGCGGCCTGCCCGTTCGGCTCGACCTGCACGTACCGGATCAGGGCTGTCTACGGTAGCGGTCAATCGTTGACCTCGGGGTGGAAGACCGTCGCCGCGGCGCCAGCGCCTGATCTCAACAGGGTCGCCTACCGGGACGGGGGAATGGGGCTGTATTTCACGAAGCCATCTCATCCCTCGGGAGCAACGATCAGGGACTACGAGTACGACCTTTCGCTGGACGGTGGCTCCTCCGTATGGGAGACCGAGCGTTTGGGGGTCACGTCATCGCCCGGGGTAGCGGCCTGCCCGTTCGGCTCGACCTGCACGTACCGGATCAGGGCTGTCTATGACGGCGGGGAATCAAAGTCCTCGGCATGGAAGACGATGGTCTCGGTCCCCCCGCCGACTATCAAGCGGGTCGCGTTTCGGGATGGCGGCATGGGGCTCTACTTCGCAGCACCTAGTTCTCCCGCCGGCGCGACAGTCAAGGACGATGAGTACGACCTTTCGCTGGATGGTGGCTCCTCGGTATGGGAGACCGAGCGTTTGGGGGTCACGTCGTCGCCGGGGGTAGCGGCCTGCCCGTTCGGCTCGACCTGCACGTACCGGATTAGGGCCGTGTACGACGGCGGTAATCGCTGAGCTCCACATGGGCCACCATGACAAATGCGTCGGCTCCGACTCTGAACCGTGTTGCCTTCCGAAACGGTGGCATGGGTT
>CAVXHE010000013.1:0-255387 GCA_963761595.1 uncultured Alphaproteobacteria bacterium | reverse complement strand
TTGAGCCGTCAGCAAAGCGTATCTTGATTTTAATCTTGGCGAGATCGGTCGGGCTGTTCCTGAGCTGCGCTTGCAGCAGTTCGCGCTGGCTCACGGGAAAGGTCACATACATCGGGTCCTGACTTACGATGGTCGTGAGAACGCCGCTGTCAGGCCCGACGACATTTCCCACAGTGATATTTGTCCTGCTGATCTTTCCCGTGATCGGCGACACGATGTCGGTGTAGCCGAGATTGATGTTCGCGGTATCCAGACTGGCCTGGTCGGCCATGATGGCGCCTTCCGCCTGCTGGTCGGCCGCCAGCGCCTGATCGCGCGCGACCGCCGTGCCGGCATTTTTCTCGAGCAAATCCTGCGCGCGTTGCAATTGGATGGCCGTTAGGGTTTTTGCAGCCTTGGTCCGCTCCAGGGCGCCCTGCGCATTTACGACGTCGGCTTGAAACAGGCCCTTTTCTATGCGGTAAAGCGGATCGTCCTTCTTGACGATCTCGCCTTCCTTGAACAGCACGGCATCCAGATAGCCTTTGACCCTGGCGCGAATCTCGACGCGGTCAGTCGCGTCGACACGTCCGACAAAATCTCGCGTTTGCGCAATCGACTGCCGCTGGGCATAGATCGTGCCGACCGGTACGGCTTGCTGCTGCTGCGCGCCAACCGATGCGCTGGCAGCCGACAAAATCAAGGCGAGTGCTGTCAAATATACCGGTCGCGTCCGAACGTGGACGAGACATCGGGCTGTCCCTTCGATTTTTCTGAGAATCTGCATGATACGCTCCCGTGTCTCAGAACGGTCAGCCCGGCCAACCAAACTGCTCAAGTGATCAAGTGTATCGCTATCTCGGCTTCGTGTCGCCTCCAATGTGGGTCGCAAAGAAAACGACAAGGGATCAGGTTGGCTAACCAGCCCTCCGTGCCGTGTGCGCTTTCGGCAGGAGCGAGAGCGTATGTTTGGCGATCATCAGTTCCTCATCCGTGGGCACAATATGGAGCTCGACCTTGCTCCCCGGCCGTGAAATCAGCGGCCTGCCTGCAGCGTTGGCCTCGGCGTCAAACGCAATTCCGAGCCAGCTAATTTTTTCCGCCACGCGTGCACGGATCGTCGCCGAATTCTCGCCAATCCCGGCTGTAAAGACGAACGCGTCGATTCCACCAAGTGCCGCCGCTAGCATTCCTGCATTCAAGCTTATCCTGTAGACGAAATAGTCGACGGCAAGCGCGGCGCTTGGGGCGGCACTCGATTCGAGCTCTCTCATATCGTTACTGATGCCGGAAAGGCCTTTGAGCCCGCTCTCGCGATAGAGCATGTTCTGCACCGCATCAGGCGTCATGCCCTTTTCGGTCATGAGATAAAGCAACACGCCCGGATCGATTTGCCCCGGCCGCGTGCCCATCGGCAAGCCGTCGAGCGCGGTGAATCCCATCGTGCTCTCGACGCTCTTGCCGTCAGCCAGCGCACACATCGAGGCGCCGCTGCCGAGATGCGCCACGATCACGCGCCCCGTGACGACATCGGGCGCGATTTCGCGCAAACGCTCGGCGACATACGCGTAAGAGAGCCCGTGAAATCCGTAGCGGCGGACTCCCTCGGCATAATAATGCTCAGGAATGGCGTAATGATCGGCAACAGCGCTGTGCGTGCGATGAAAGGCGGTGTCGAAGCACGCCACTTGAGGCAATTCCGGACGGCGTGCGAGCAGTAGCCTGATCGGCGCAAGATTGTTGGGCTGATGCAGCGGCGCCAGCGAATTATATTGCTCCAAGCGCGACAACACGGATTGATCGACAATAACCGGCTGGTCGTAATCTGGACCGCCGTGTACCACGCGATGGCCGACCGCGATCAAGTCGAAAGGCTGCGTTGCGCGCAGCCAATCCGCCGCCGTTGCAATCGCCGCGGGGACATCGGCGATCTCGCTGGACTGGTAGGATTTGTCGATCAGCGGCGAACCGTCGCGCGCTTTGGCACGCAGGCGCGGCCGTGTCCCGATCCCGTCCACCTGACCTTTGAGGCGCCGCTGCGGGGCGCCAGACGTCGTGACTTCGAAAATTTCGAATTTGACGCTGGATGATCCGGCATTGACGACGAGGACGGTGTCCATGACGATCAGGCCGCGGCCAAGTTTGCGCCGGTCCGGCGCGCCGCGGCGTACAGCACGGCGGCCGCACAGGATGCCATGCGGCTGCGCACCGAGTCCGCGCGCGACGTCAGCACGATCGGGACGCGAGCCCCAAGGACCAAACCTGCGGAATCAGCCTTCGACAGGAAGATGAGATTCTTGGCGAGCATATTGCCGGCTTCGAGATCGGGCACGACCAGGATTTGGGCGCGTCCGGCGACTGGAGAATGAATCCCTTTGATTTTCGCCGCTTCCGGATCGATGGCATTGTCGAATGCCAGTGGCCCATCGAGGATGCCGCCGGTGATTTGCCCGCGGTCGGCCATTTTGCAGAGCGCAGCCGCCTCGATGGTCGAAGGAATCTTGGACGTGACCGTCTCGACGGCGGAGAGAATGGCGACCCGCGGCGTGCCGAGACCGACCTGGGTAAACAGATCGATGGCGTTCTGAATGATGTCGTGCTTGGCGTCGAGATCGGGGAAAATATTGATCGCGGCGTCGGTAATGAACAACGTTTCACTATGCGACGGCACATCCATGATGAAGATATGGCTGATGCGCCGTGCCGTGCGCAGGCCGGTAGCCGATGCGGTCACGGCCCGCATCAGCTCGTCGGTATGCAGGCTGCCTTTCATCAGCAGTTCGCCTTTGCCCTCACGCACGAGCTCGACGCCTCGTACGGCGGCGGCATCACTATGGGGAGTGTCGACCAGCTCGTATTTGCCAATGGCGATGCGATGATCGCGCGCGACACTTTCAATCTTGGCGCGCGGACCGACCAGGATCGGGCTGATGATCCCGAGCTCAGCCGCTTCGATGGCGCCGCGCAGCGAAGTCTCGTCGCAAGGATGGACGACGATCGTTTTCGCCGCTGCGACCTCTTTGGCTTTTGCAATCAGGCGATCGTATTTGGAACCGACGGGATGCTCGCTTGTACGTTCGTTTGGCATAGTCGCTCCGTGGGGTTTAAGTGATACCGGTTCCCAGCAGCAGGCCAACAACTTGAACAGCGATGACTTTGACGATCGTCATCGACGGAAAGATCATCGCGTACCCGATATCGGGGCGTTCAGTCGGCGCCATTCGCGTCGAATAGACCAGAATGGCCGGATTCCCGGTGGCGCCGGACGCAACCCCGACCAGATCGTCGAACGGTATTCTAAGCAAATAATAGCCGACAAGAAGGACGATGAGAACTGTTGCGAGCAGCACCGCCGCACCAATCAAGAGTAACGTCGGTCCCGTCTGCGACACGGTCTTCAAGAACGGTTGACCGGCATTGACGCCGACCGTCGCCAGGAACAAGGCAAGCCCGAAGTTTCTCAGCACGATGTTCGCGGGCAACGGCATCACCCAGAGCAATGGACCTGTGCGCCGCAACTTGCCGACGATCAGCGCCACGATCAGTGGGCCGCCGCCGATGCCCAGGGTCACCGTGCCGACGCCGGGAATTGGAATCGGAATAAGCCCAAGCAGGACGCCGAGCACCATACCGACGCCGAGTGACACGTAGCTGAATTCGGCCGCGGATTTGACCGTATCGCCAAAATATTTTCGTACTTCTTCCTTCCGGTCTGGAGGCATAAGCACTCCGACACGATCGCCAAACTCAAGGGTCAGATCGGGATTGGGTACGATGTCGGCATCGTAACGCCGCACGTGCAGGATCTGAACCGGGAAGCCGGTCGGCAGAGGCAGCCGCGCGAGCGGTACGCCCACCAGATTGGCCTTGCCGACGAAGACGCGAATGTAGTCCAACGCCGAACGATCCTTGACGACGCGTCCGGGTTCCAGCTTGCCGAGAAGCGCCGCGGCATTGCCGATGTCATCTTTCCGCTCGGCGATCACCAACAGGGCATCGCCGGCGTCGAGCAAAAGATCGGCCGAGGGAAGGAAATTCCGGCCGCCCTTGCGGACCATCTCGATCTGGATACCGCTCGGGATTTTCGCTCTCAGATCGTCAAGCGTCCGGCCATGGCAATCGGAACCGAGCGTGATTTCCGCCATGTGCAATTGCGGCTCCTTCGGCGGAAATTTCGGCTGCACCATTCGCGTCATGAAGTAGATGCACAAAATCGGCCCGATCACGCCAAATGGATAGGACACCGAATATCCGATCGAGGGCTCGCTGTTGCGCATGGTGTCGAGAGCCGCTTGCAGCGTGGCGGTGCTGGTCATCGAGCCCGCAAAAAGGCCTAATGTGTGTCCTATTTTGATCCCGAAAACATGCCCGAGGCCAAGGGCAACGGCGAGACCGGCCATGACGGCCACAAATGCGAGGAGATTATATTTGCGGCCGGCCACGCCCGTCATGCCTTCAAAAAATTGCCGTCCATAGAGAATGCCCACGCCGTAAAGAAACATAATCAGGCCGATGAGCCCGATCGGCCCGACGATCTGGGCTTTCGGCGCGAAGGCGCCGAGGGCGAGACCGACGAACAGAACGGCGCCGACGCCGAGCGAAAATCCGCCGATATTGATCTGACCGACCAGATAGCCGAGCCCGATCGCAAGAAAGGCCGTGAGGATCGGCTGCGTCCCGATCAGTTCACGCGCAAAATCAAGCATGACTCAGTCTCCGTCTCTTTCTCAGCTTCATCTTCTCTTCAGGCAATCAGCGGACGTGACAACCGGCGGCGCGAAATTGCTCAAGGACGCGGTTTATGAGATCGGGCGTGGGCGTCGGGGAGTTTGCATTCTTGTATTCAAGATTCATCGCCTTCCATTTGAACGCGCCCAGCTGGTGGAGCGGCTGCACCTCGACCCACTCGACGTTCTTCATGGGAGCGACAAAGCGCGCGATCCCATCGACATTATCAGGATCATCGGTCCATCCCGGCACGAGCGTGAAGCGCACCCATACAGGCTTGCCGATGGCCGCCAGACGCTTGGCGAATTTCAGCGTCGGCGCCAAGTCTCGGCCAGTGACCTTGCGATAGGTATCCGGGTTCGAGCTTTTGATATCGAGAAGGACGAGATCAAGGGCGGAGAGATACCGGTCGTCGGCGCGGTCGCCGAGATAGCCCGACGTCTCGATGGCGGTATGGAGACCAAAGTCCTTGGCGCCGGCCAGAATCCGTCGGGTAAATGCCGACTGCACCAAGGGCTCGCCCCCGGAGATCGTCAAGCCGCCGCCGAGTGCGCGCAGCGCAGGAGCAAAGCTGCCGAGCCGATCAAGCACCGTCTGCGCGGAGACGTAGGTGCCGTCCTTCAGGTGCCAGGTATCGGGATTATGGCAATACACGCAACGCAACAGGCAACCCGAAACAAACAGGACAACACGCAATCCCGGCCCGTCAAATCGCGACGACGTCTCATAGGAATGGCAGTAGCCGAACGCGCCGTCGGTCTCCTGCAATTGAGACTCGTCCGGCGCGTCGAGCGAAATGCCGACATGCAGATCATGCCGGCTACCTGCCTCTAGCACTCCAGCCTGCGACATGAGGGTCCTCCCCAGTCTCTGCCTTCAGGATCAGCCTTCCGGCGCCATAGACCGCGGACGGTTCGCGAGCGCCGCCCATCGCTCAAAGGCGATATCCATACGTGTGCATGCAGGCTCCGCCTGCGGCTTGGCGCTGGCCGGCAAGTCCTGGCTTGAAATGTGCTGCCGATCCATTTCCTTCATGCAGATAGCCCACGCTTGTTCGTAAGTGGGATTGGCCGGTTGTTTCTTCTTCGCAAAAGCCGAATTCGCTGGTTGCAAGCACCAGCGCGAAGGCGGCCGACACAATAGCGATACGCGATAAATTGGCACTTGAGCATTGTGAACCTCCCAGGTTTTATTTCCTACTTTTCATTTCCTGCTTTTTATTTCCTGCATCGCGACGTTTGCCGCCGTGGGCTGATATCGATCCGCATCATGCGGCAGCCTTGCGGTTCGGATCGACGCCGATTGTCTCGTCGCAGAACGTCATATTTGACCGTGGAAAGTCCGGCCGATCACATCCAGCTGCTGCTCGCGTGTCAGCCGAATAAAGTTCACGGCGTAGCCGGACACACGGATGGTGAGCTGCGGATACTTGTCCGGATTCTTCATCGCATCCTCGAGCGTCGCTTTGTCGAGGACGTTCAAGTTCATGTGGAATCCGCCGGCACCGAAATACACATCGAAGGCCTTGACCGCCTCGTTGACGATCTCCTCGTCGGACAAGTGCGCTTTTTGCGGCGCGACCGACACCGTGTAGCTGATGCCATCCAACGCATCGCTGTAGGGCAGCTTCGCGACCGAGAGACATGACGCCAGCCAGCCATGGCTGTCCCGACCGTGCATGGGATTGGCGCCCGGTCCGAACGGCTCGCCCTTGCGCCGGCCGTCCGGCGTGTTTCCGGTGTGCTTGCCGTAGACGACGTTCGACGTGATGGTCAGGACGCTTTGCGTATGGGTCGCACCGCGATAGGTCGGGTGCTTGCGGATTTTTTGCATGAACCGCGTGACGATATCGGCGGCGATCAATATCGACCCGGTCGTCATTGTTGCCGAACTGCGGCACCGCATCGTTGCTTTCGTTACGATAGTCGACAACCAGACCGGTATCGTCGCGAATCACATGGATCTTGCCGTATTTGATCGCGGCAAGGCTGTCGGCAACGACCGAAAGACCGGCGATGCCGAACGCCATGGTGCGCAGGATATCGCGGTCATGCAGCGCCATCTCCAGGCGCTCATAGAAATACTTGTCGTGCATGTAGTGGATGCAGTTCATCGCATGCACGTAGGTGCGCGCGAGCCACTCCATCATGATGATCGAACTTCTCGAACACCTCGTCGTATTCGAGTACTTCGCCCGTCACCGCCGGACTGGCCGGAGCGATCTGCGCGCCCGACATCTCGTCGCGGCCGCCATTGATGGCATAGAGAAGCGCCTTCGCCAGATTGACGCGGGCGCCGAAGAACTGCATCTGCTTGCCGAGCCGCATCGCCGAGACGCAGCACGCGATGCCATAATCGTCGCCCCAATGCGGCCGCATCAGATCGTCGTTCTCGTACTGCAGCGAGGAGGTATCCCGGCTGATCTTGATGCAATAGCGCTTGAAATTCTCCGGCAGGTGTTTCGACCATAGCACCGTGATGTTCGGCTCCGGCGCCGGCCCGAGATTGGTCAGCGTGTGCAGCATCCGATAGCTGCTCTTGGTCACCAGCGGCCCGCCGTCGAGGCCCATGCCGCCGATGCATTCGGTCGCCCAATACGGGTCGCCGCTGAACAGCGCGT
Organism: uncultured Alphaproteobacteria bacterium; assembly: GCA_963761595.1. GTDB lineage: Bacteria > Pseudomonadota > Alphaproteobacteria > Rhizobiales > Xanthobacteraceae > BOG-931. The sequence goes on along the minus strand of CAVXHE010000013.1, from coordinate 248,060 downwards.
CGTATTCCGGCGTCCGCAGGAAGCGCACGATCCGCAGCTTCTGGACGAGCTGGTCCCACAATTCCTGGGCGCCGGCCTCGTCCAGAATGCCTTCGCGCATGTCGCGCTCGATGAAGATGTCGAGGAAGCTCGAGATGCGGCCGATCGACATCGCCGCGCCGTTGGCCTCCTTGATCGCGCCGAGATAGGCGAGATAGGTCCATTGCACGGCCTCCTGGGCGTCGGCCGCCGGCCGCGCGATGTCGCAGTCATAGAGCTTCGCCCATCGCGACGAGATCTTTGCAGCGCGCGCATCTGCTCGGCCATTTCCTCGCGCTGCCGGATCACCTCGTCGGTCGGCCACATGTCGTCGAGTTGCGCGCGCTCGGCGTGCTTGGCCTCCAGCAGCCGATCACGCCGTAGAGCGCGACGCGGCGGTAGTCGCCGATGATGCGGCCGCGGCCGTAGGCGTCGGGCAGCCCGGTGATGATGCCGGACTTGCGGCAGCGCATGATTTCCGGCGTGTAGGCGTCGAACACGCCGTCATTGTGCGTCTTGCGGTATTTCGTGAACGCTTCGTGGACTTGGGGGTCGGCCTCGAATCCGGCGGCCTTCAGGCCGGCCTCGACCATGCGCAAGCCGCCGTACGGGAATATTGCGCGCTTGAACGGCTGGTCGGTCTGCAGCCCGACGATGATTTCGTTGTCTTGATCGATATAGCCGGCCTTGTGCGCCAGCATGGTCGACGGCGTATGCAGCGTCGACGGCCAGCACGCCCTTTTTTCGTTCTTGCTCAAAATAGGGCTGAAGCTTTTCCCAGACGGCTTTGGTGCGCTCGGATGGGCCGGTCAGGAATTTCTCATCGCCCAGATAGGGCGTGACGTTATCGATGATGAAGTCGCGCACGTCGATTCTGGCGCGCCAATTGCCTGAACTGAACCCTCTCCAGTAGTGCTCGCCCTTGGAACTATGGGAAATCCCGGCTGTTCCTTCCATGGCACTCTCCCTGGGGTTATTTTTTTTCAGTTCAATTCAGTTCCAGTTCAGTTCCACTTTTATCGATTTTTGCCAATTTGTTTTTTTAAGCCCGTGACCATACGCCTCAGCAGCCTCCTTGATAAGCTCTTACCAATACAATTGTTCGGTATTGTGACGCCGCCAATCTCGCGCGCGCTCAAGATTATCCCGCACTGCAATCTCTTGATCTGAGTCAAATGTTCCGGGAAATCGAGCAGCCAAGCGATCCGAGGCTCGTGCTGCATTGCGGTGCGATTAACTCAGGTCAAACTCGCTCCGATGGCCTACGTCAAAAAAGTGCTGGCCTACGTCAAAAAATAGCGGCGGTCCCCATGATCCCAAGTCGAGCGATTGGATCCCAAGTCGAGCGATTGGCCAAGCCGGAAGCGCGCTGATGAACTTCATCTGCGTCACTTGATCGCAACGTGACCACAAGATGGAAAAATCCCTTCTCACGTGGCTCGCTTGCGCGAGAGACCGAGACCTTGCCGATCTTCTTGGCTCGCGAATAATTGGTCTTCGGCATCGAGCGGCGAACGCAGGATTCCGAGATCAAGCTGTTTCAGATAGGCCCGCACCACGGCGGCTTGCGCCTCGTCCGAAACCGATTCCGCCACTGCCGCAAGCGCCGACCGCAGACGGCGCATGACCTGAACCGAATTTGTTCCGTATTGCCGAATTTCATCGAAGGAAAGCCGCAGATAGTCTTCCCAGGTCGGAACGGGAAAAACGACCCGCGGGATGCTCTTCGCATCGCTGGCGCAGCCCGCAGCATCCAGATCCTGCCGACCCAGGCGACGCATCAGATCTTCGATCTGGTCGATTGCCTGCACCGCAGTCGTCGGATCATTGATGGCGGGAGACAGCGCCTTGATCGCGATATCGACCAAAAGCCGAAAGGCATATTTCGGATCCTGATCGAAAGTCCGTTGCCGCTTGAGCAGAACCGCGGCCATGAGCCGCCGCTCGGGCAGCGGGGTCTTTGCGCCGCGAATGTTCATCAGCAGCGTGTCGTCGGAGATCGTGTCGCCGATGGCGCACGTCACCTCGATGACGGCGCCGGCTTGCTCCGCCACACGTACGAGACTTGAGGTATCGAGCTCGGCAATGGTGCGCGGCTCGCCGAAATATCGGACCGCCTGACTCACCGGATAGCTTCGGGCTTCCTCGATAAGCTCGCGCGCGGCTTTAGCTTCCGAATCGCGCCGCGGATACATTTCAGCGATGACGGCGCGGCCCTTGGATCCGATATGATGCAGCGTGTTCGTGATCTGCAACTCCGATAAGCCTCGCACCAACATGGTAAAGACATAGGTGCTGGCGATCAGCAGAATGACGACGAGCGTGCTGGACATCAGCGGCACGACGCCATTGCCGCCCCGATCAACCCAGGCCATCATCCACAGCGCGTAGACGAACGTCGCCATGAAGATTTCCGAGCGCGTGAAACAGCCGCGGCTGGTCGGCGAACCATAGAGCGAGCCGCGGCGAATAAGCGATCGCGCTAAATTGCACGGTGATGTAGGCGATCGAAAAAATGATGGCGGTGAGCGACATCGTCCCGGATGCGATGGCCCCCAAGGTCGCCAGCGCCGAATTGACCGCAACATTGTTCAGGTAGGTCGGAAAATAAGCGAGCTCGAATCGCGGAAGCGTGAAGCCCGCGACGAGGGCAAAGCTCACATAGACCATCGGAATGAGGTAGTTTGGCATCGAGCCCCCTCTCAAGCCCTTGTGCTTTCTATGCGTCACGTTGCGCGCGGACGACGGAGATCACTGGTTACGATGCAAATGCTGAGCAGGAATACCCACAAGGGGAAAATGAAGAAGCTCCAGCGGATGTAATAGCTGCCGAACAGCAGCAGCGAGCCGAGCAAGTAGCCGAGAACCGCCAGCCACCGCGGAACCAATCCGGTATTGATCGCGACCGTGGACGTCGTGAACATGAACACGGCGGCCATCTTGATCATGTAAATGTTGAAGATGTTGTAGGTGAAGGCGCGGGCGACGTGATATGTCGCCGAGTTGACGAGTTGCTCGGGCGCCGCAGCGAAGGCAATAAGGATGGCGCCCGCTATCGCGGCGGCGGTGAACAACATGCCGAGCAAGAGGAGCCCGCTGCCCAAGAACACTGTGGCAAAAAAGCGGTCCTCGCTCTGACCGAGCCTGTCGCGCAATACCGCAATGAACCATAGCAAGGCGATGCCGGCGAACGGCAGCAGATTGATCGCCAATCCTGCCGTCTTCAAGTTTCCATGAAGCCAGCTGCCGGGCTCTTGAGGATCGGCCGGAACTGCGGCCCACAGCAGCCAGAAAGCGGCGACCACGAGCAACGAAAACAGCATGCCCGCCACGGCGGCAGCCTGCGGGGTTTCAGTTTCGCCCTGGTCAGAGTGCGATCTTGCGGCATGCATCGCCTCGTTGTGCATATTCCGACGCTGCCGGAGCTGGAACTAGCGACTTCGTGGGTCGTTGTCCATCAGTTGCGACAATCAAATGACAAAAAGCTTGCTGCACCGCGGTGCGTTTGATTCAGATCAAACTGGCGCGCCGGGTGGCCGGCGATGAAATAAATATGTTAGGGTTGTGTGGTTTCACCGGCGGGAGGTGGAAATGACTTTGTCTACGATAAAGTCGCTGCTGCTCTTGGCCCTCATTCTTTTGCCGTGCGCTGCGAGGGCTCAGACCTCAAATCCGCCGCCCGCAGCAGCGGCGGCTCAACAATCGCTCAAGCCCGCCGAACTCGATCAGCTTGTCGCGCCGATCGCGCTTTATCCCGATGCGCTTCTCTCCCAAGTTCTGATGGCGTCGACTTATCCGCTCGAAGTCGTGCAGGCCGAGCGCTGGGCGAGCGCGAACAAGGATCTAAAAGGGGACGCGCTCAAAGCAGCCGTCGACAAGCAGGATTGGGACGACAGCATCAAATCATTGATGGCGACGCCGTCCGTCCTCGAAATGATGAGCACCAAGCTCGACTGGACGCAGAAGCTGGGCGATGCCGTAATCGCGCAGCAGACGGACGTCATGGACGCGATCCAGCGCCTGCGCGGCAAGGCGCAGGCCAACAACAAATTGAAATCGACCAAGCAGCAGAACGTCACCGTAACACAGGAACAGGGCCGGCAGGTTATCGCTATCGCGCCGACCGATCCCGACACAGTCTATGTGCCGTATTACGATCCGGCCGTCGTCTATGGCGATTGGCCGTATCCTGATTATCCACCGTATTACTGGCCGGCGCCCGGCTATATCGCCGCCGGGATTATCGGAACCGGCATCGCCTTCGGCGCCGCCTATGCGCTCGGACGCTGGGCCTCAGGCGGCTATTGGCGCGGCGACGTCGATTGGGGCAATAACAACATCACCATCAATCGGCCGGGCGGCGGCAATATCGGCAATAATTGGAACCGCGGCGCCCATGTCGAGCACAGGCTCGGCAATCGCGGCGGGCGTGAGCAGGGCCTGAATTTCCGCGGCAGCAATGGTCAGCGGGTTGTGAATCCCGGCGGCGGCCGCACCAATCTCGGTGACCGGCATCGGCCCGGTCAGAATCCGAACGTTGGCAATCGCGGTGGGCGGCAGCACGCGCAGGCGCGGCCTGCACGCGGCAGCGGCCAGCGCCATCACGCGGCAAACCGCGGCGGTGGCGGCCCGAGGCCGGCGGCCCGTCCGAGCCATGGTGGGGCTCGCGGGGGCGGAGGTGGGGCCATCCATCGTGGCGGGGGCGGTGGCGGATTGCGTGCGCATGGCGGCGGCGGTCATGGCGGCGGCTTCCGAGGCGGCGGTGGTGGAGGCCGTGGCGGCGGTGGTGGAGGCCGTGGCGGCGGCGGTCGTGGCGGTGGTCGGCGCTCCGACATCCGGCTCAAGCACGACATTGTCTATCTCGGCCGGCTCGACGACGGCCTCGGCTTCTATCGCTTCAGCTACAACGGCAGCGACACGGCCTATGTCGGCGTCATGGCGCAGGACGTACAGCCCGTCATGCCGCAGGCGGTTTTTGCCGGCCGCGACGGTTATCTCCGGGTGGACTACCAAAAGCTCGGGCTGACCTTTGAGACCTACGGCGCCTGGATCCGATCCGGGGCGCAAATTCCGGCCACGGATCGGATTGCGCACTGACTGCCCGGCGAGCCGCGCGACCAACTTGGAAATAGCGGAGCTGGGCAGCTACTTGTGTTGTTGAGACGACCGATAGGCTACGATCCGATTCCAAATGAAGGTCGTGACAATCGCACCGACGATCATTTCGATGATCCCGGCGATTTCATTCGATTCCAGCCAGCCCAGCGCTCGGCCGACGAGTGTCGCAAGATAAGCTCCGCCTATTCCAAGCGCCGTTGTCAGGATGAACCCGGACGGTTCCTTCCGCCCCGGCGTCAATAATTTGGCAACAAAGCCGATGACGGCACCAATCACGATGAGTTGGATGATCGACGGCATGTTTGCTTTCCTCCACAATAGGTTTTCATCTACAAACCTATTCTCTCCTGCGAGCGGCTCCGCCTAGTTGCGGAACCTTGATCCTGAGGATACCGACGGTGAGCGAAGACCAGAAGCCATTCAACCCGACAATGGTCGATTGGGCGATCAAAATCGGCTGCCTTGCGCTTCTGGTCTATTGGTCGTTGCTTCTGATCCAGCCGTTTCTGACGATTATCGTCTGGAGCATCATTCTTTCGGTCGCGCTTTATCCAATTTTCAGCTGGGTGGTATCGCGGTTGCGGCTTCATCGTGCGGTCGCCGCGGCGCTGATCACGACATTGAGCCTCGCGATCGTGCTTGGACCGGCGACATGGCTCGGCGTAAGCCTGATTGCAAGCGTCAGCTTCATTGTCGACCAGCTCAATACCGGCGCGCTATCCATCCCCCCGCCGCCTGAATCAATCAAGACCTGGCCGTTGATCGGCGATGCGGTGTTCGATTTCTGGGATTTGGCGTCGACCAACATGCGCGCCGCATTCGCCGAACTGAGCCCGCAATTGAAGCCGCTGGGTTCGAGCCTCTTGAGCGTCGCCGGCAGTACCGGCATCAATACGTTGCAGTTTCTTGCCGCGGTGGCGATATCGGGTTTCCTGTTCGTGCCGGGTCCGGCGCTAGTGGATTCCTTCAAGACGGTCTCGGACCGCATCGCCACCAGGCGCGGCGCGGAATTCGTCGACCTGGCGGGCGCGACCATCCGCAACCTGGCGCGCGGGGTGATCGGCATCTCGCTGCTGCAGGCGCTGTTGGCGGGTCTCGGCCTCATCGTCGCCGGCGTTCCCGCCGCCGGCTTGTTCAGCTTCCTCGCTTTGGTGCTGGGCATTGTGCAGATCGGCGCGTCGATCGTCATCGTCCCGCTCATCATCTGGAGCTGGCTGACAATGCCGACGCATGCCGCCTTGCTGTTCACCGTCTACATGGTGCCGGTGAGCCTTCTCGACAATTTGCTGCGCCCGATCGTCCTCGCCCATGGGCTGAAAACACCGATGCCGGTAATCCTCATGGGCGTCATCGGCGGCCTGCTCGTTCACGGCATGATCGGGCTCTTCGTCGGGCCGATCGTGCTCGCCATCGCCTGGGAGCTGGTGCGGGCCTGGATGCGCCAGGAGAGCAGCGGCGATCGACCGGCCGATGCCGGAAAAACATGAGATTTTTTCAGGACGCCCTTTTCACCAATCTTCGGTTAGGACGCCCGGGTTCTCAAGATGCCTTGGCCTGTGCCGGATTTTCGTTAGCCGCGGCTAGCGCAAGATTTGGCGCCGCGGTCAGTCGCCCGTCGGCGCCGAACAGGCCGGCGATCCGCGCGATGCGCTCTTGATCGCCCGAAGAATATTCGCCGCTCGCGCCCAACACCTGCATGATCAGATCGAAGGCCTTCTGCCGTGCCTCAGGCTCGTCCGGAAGCATCGAGGGAATGGCCCGCAGTGCCGCTTCGGCGTCGATCAAGAGCATGTAGAACTGCTCGCGCACGGTTGCCTTGAATTCCGATAGCGATAGGTCGCTTTGCGCCTCGCGAATGCGGCGCACCGCCTCGAAGCCGCGCTCGTCGACGGCGGCGCGGCCCATGCCGGCGAACAGCAGGCCGCGGATAACGGCCTCGCGCAAACCGCCCACCGCAATCCTCGACTTCAGTTCCGCGATTTGCTTGGCCATGAGCTCGCGATGCAGCGGGCTTTTGGCCGCCTTGCGCAGCGGCAATGTCGCCGCCGGATCCACGCCCAAGGCCGCCTGCAGCACGGGAGAGCCGTAGATATGGGTGAACAGACGCTCGGACACGGCCTCGCTGGCGTCGCGCCAGGCGTCGAGCGCGGCGACGATCTGCCGCGACATGGTCTCCTGCAGCGCGATGAACGGATTGCTCTCGGCCACGGGCTTCCGGCTCTTACGCACCTCTTCAGCCATCGCCGCAAACGGCGCCATCATCGGATTGGCGCTGGAAAAGATCTCGTATTGCAGGCGCAACGGATGGAACTGTCGGATCATATCCGCCGCCTGCGGTGTGACACAGGCGCGCACCAAGGACTGCATGAAGGTGCGGTAGAGCGCGAGATTGATCTGCGACACGCGATCGGCAGCGGCGAAACGGTGCTCGTCGGCGATGTCATTGCCGCCGAGCGCGCGGATGTCGTCGAGTGTCCTTACCTCGCAGCGCATCACCCAGTCACCGTGGGCGAGATCGGCATTGACCGTGTCGCCGGCCTTTTTTTCGAACACTGCCTCGTAGAGGCCGGGCGGCAGCGTATCGATGAGATCAATATTGCTGGAGAACTCGTTGTGCTGCTTGCGCGCCACGCCACTGGAAACAAAGATGCCGAGGTGACCGATGGTCTCGTGAATGGTGTAGACGATAGTCTGGCCGTAGCCGCGGATCTCGTCGACGTTCTCGTAGAGATCGAGAATCCAACCCAGCGCCTGCTGCGGCGGCGTGACGTTGTCGCCTTGGGAGCAGAACACCACGATCGGCGAGCGGATATTGCGGAGATCGACGGCCACGCCGTCCGAGGTCTTGATCTCGCCAGAGGCGAGACGATTGCCGACGAACAGTTCGTCGACGATGAACTGAATTTCCTCGGCATTGAGATTGACGTGGCCGCCCCACCACCGCTCGAAACCGAGATAGCGCGAGGCTTCGGTGTCGATTTTCGAATAGAGATTATACTGCTTGCTCCACAGCGTGTTCGCCGGATTTTGATTCTCGAAATTCTGCACCAGCCAGGCGCCGTCGAATTTGCCGTGGCCGAGATCGCCGGTCAAAGCCGTGAGCCAGCTACCGCCGAGCAGGCCGCCGCTGTAACGCATCGGATATTTGCCGTGCACGCCCTGCCAATAGGACAGTGGTGAGCCGGCAATGATGACCGGGCCGAACAATTCGGGGCGAATGGCGGCGAGCATCATGATCGCCCAGCCGGCCTGGCAGTTACCGATCACGCATGGCTTGCCGTCGGCATGCGGGTGCAGTTCGATGACCTTTTCGAGAAAGACCGCTTCGGCGCGAGCGATATCCTCGATGGTCTGGCCCGGCATCGGATCCGGCAGGAAGCCTATGAAATAACAGGGATGGCCGGCCGCGAGGGCGACGCCGATTTCGCTGTCGGCCTTGAAGCCGCCAATGCCCGGACCGTGCCCGGCACGCGGATCGACAACGACAAAAGGTCGCTTCTCGGGATCGATATCGACCCCTTGGGGCGGGATGATCCGCACCAGGAGATAGTTGACCGGCCGCGCCAGCCGGCGGCCGTCGACCACCAATTCGGCCTTGTAGCTCAGCACATTGGGGACCGTCTCGGCGAGATGCTCGCGATATTGATTGCCGCGCTGGCGCATCACATCCCAGAACAGGATCCACCGCTGCGCAGCGTCGACGGCATATTCGGCCGCAGGCGCGAACAAGCCGAACGGCGACAGGCTGCCGTTGCTGCCGTTGCCGTGCCGCGGCGAGCTGATCTGCTGATGTTCCGTCATAGATCTGTTCCTTCCTTCCGGGCCGGCAACAGACAGCGGACTGTCGAAATGCTCTAACGGCACTTGCGGCAGATGGAACTTTTATCAAACCAAACTAACACGACAAAGCGACGGCACTTTGACGTACATCAAGCCTATATAATGTTACTGTAAAGATTGGACGCCGTATCTACCGAATATGCATCGACAAATTCGATGCTATTTTCTGGCGCTGCTTTCGCGCACCGATCAAATAACGAAATAAGCAAGGTATGCGGCATTGCCCGCGACAGCAACAGGGTCGCTCACATGATTCCCGCCGTCAAAGCCAAGCTTCTCGAAGGTAAGAAAGGCCTCGTCGTCGGCATCGCCAACGATCAATCGATCGCTTGGGGCTGCGCCAAAGCGTTCCGCGCGTTCGGCGCCGAGCTTGCGGTCACCTATCTCAACGACAAGGCCAAGAAATACGTCGAGCCGCTGGCACGCGAACTCGAAGCGCCGATCGTGCTGCCGCTCGATGTGCGCGAGCCCGGCCAGATGGAGGCGGTTTTCGAGGGCATCACCAAGACGTGGGGACACCTCGATTTCGTCGTCCATTCCATCGCGTTCTCGCCGAAAGAAGCCCTGCAGGGACGTGTTGTCGACGTATCGCGTGACGGCTTTCTCACCACGCTCGACGTCTCATGCTGGACCTTCATCCGCATGGCGCACCTCGCCGAGCCGCTGATGCGCAAAGGCGGCACGCTGTTCACGATGACCTATTACGGCAGCCAGATGGTGGTGAAGAACTACAACATCATGGGCGTCGCCAAGGCGGCGCTGGAAAGCGCGGTGCGCTATATCGCCGCGGAATTGGGCCCCAAGGGCATTCGCGTCCATGCCATTTCGCCGGGCCCGCTGGCGACGCGCGCCGCATCGGGAATTCCGGAATTCGACGCCTTGCTCGACAAGGCGAAATCAAAAGCGCCCACCCGCAGCCTTGTCAGCATCGATGATGTCGGAGTTGCGACAGCCTTTCTGGCTCACGATGCCGCCCGCCTGATCACCGGCGAAACGCTCTATATCGACGGCGGCTACCACATTATGGATTAAGTCGCGGCGGCGGCGCCGCGACGAGCATGATCCTGAAAAGTGGCGACCGGTTTCCCGCCTTCGCGAAGCCCGCTTCGGCGGGCGAAGCAAGGTCGGAAAAGATCATGCTCAAACGAAGAACCTAGCCCCATTTCAAGGTGACGCCGATATCGCCCGGCATGCCGCCTGGAAAGTCGACGATCTGATACGCCACCCGGTAACCACGGGGCTTGAGGTATTTCTCAAAGAACTCAAAGAGCTCTTTCGGCAGCCCGGTCAGCGTTTTCTCCCAGCCTGGCTCGGCTTGATTGATGGCGCGTCCGCGATCGGTGCACAATTCGTTGGGAAACCGAACGATAAACACCTCGGTTAAGCCGTTGTTCGCGGCCCGCTTGATGATCGCCGCGGCGCGGGCCATGCGGTCCTCGTCGGAGAGGCCGGACGGCTTGGAGAACTTTTCCATCAACGCCTGCTTCTCGGCGTCCGCCGCGGTCTGTTCGTGCATCGCCGCCGAAGCCTTCTCGGCTTCCTTCAACGCGATTTGCTTCATGATATCCTTGGCAGTCGGCAGGACCGCCAGCGGATCGGGACTACTTGCCGCCACTTGAGCCATAGCTAACCCTCCCTCGCGGCTGAAGAATGCAGCCTGACCGGTCTCGGTCCGGTTTGATCTCGGGCAAATTATAGCGTTTTATTACCCACTAAAATAGGGACTCTTGTTCAAGAAGATTTGGATCGGAAACGCACTTTCGTTCTTTCAAAAAGGGGGCGTTGCGATGGCTCGCAAATCAGTGACGGCTAAAAAATCTTCCACAGCCGCAAAAATGAAGCGCAAAGTTTATGAGAAGGAGCTGCACAAGCTGCAGGTCGAGCTTTGCCGCCTGCAAGACTGGGTCAAAGCCGAGGGAGTAAAAGCGATCGTCGTCTTCGAGGGACGCGATGCCGCGGGCAAAGGCGGAACGATCAAGGCGATTACGGAACGGGTGAGTCCTCGCATCTTCCGCGTCATCGCGCTGCCGGCGCCGAGCGACCGCGAAAAAAGCCAGATGTATATGCAGCGCTACATGGCGCATTTTCCGGCCGCCGGCGAAATCGTGATTTTCGACCGCAGCTGGTACAACCGCGCCGGCGTAGAATACGTCATGGGTTTTGCGACCGAAGCGCAGCACAAGCGCTTCTTGCAGCTTTGTCCGGCCGTCGAAGGTTATGTGATCGAAGGCGGCATCATCTTGATCAAGATCTGGCTCGAGGTCGGCATGGCGGAGCAGGAGCGGCGCTTTCAGGCGCGCGTCAACGACCCGATGCGGCAATGGAAATTGAGCCCGATGGACGTGGAATTGTACAACCATTGGTATGACTATTCGAAGGCACGCGATCTCATGCTCAAGGCGACCGACAGCAAGCGCGCGCCCTGGCACATCGTGCGCACGGACGACAAACGCCGCGGCAGGCTGAACTGCATCGCGCATATCTTGTCGCGCTTTCCTTACAAGAAAATTCCGCACGGCAAGGTCAAACTGCCCAAGCGCACGGACAAGAACAAATATGACGACCAGGTCTCGCTCAAGGGCCGGCGTTTCGCTGCTGAACGATATTGATGTTAGCGACGAAGACAGATCCGTCCGATCTGATGGGTTCGTTGCATCAGGGTAGCGACAATGTAACGTGCACGACTCTGGCCTGCCGTCTGGTATCCACACGTAATCCGCTCTTCTTGAACACAGTCAGCATCGGTGCGTTTTCTGGCAAAACCTCGGCCACGAGTTCCTTAAGCCCGGCTTCGCGAGCGATCGTCGCGAGATGCCGCATGAGTATCGCGCCGATGCCTTTTCCCTGGTATTGGTCGACAATTGCGAAAGCAATCTCGGCCCGAGCCGGCTCGGTCACAACGTACCGCCCGCCGCCTACGATGACCGGTCGTCCTTCTTCCTCCACGACGGCGGCCAAGGCGACGTGATTGACAAAATCGACCTTCGAGAAAAACTCGATCTCTTTCTCGGTAAGGCCGCCCTTTGCTGCAAAGAAGCGGCGGCGGAGGGACTGCGGGCTGGAGCGGTCGAATGCCTTTAGGATACCGTCCCGGTCGGCCGGCACGAGCGCGCGGACTTCGAGGCGGCGTCCATCGCGCAGCCTCTCGATCACAGAATACTGGGCCGCCTTCGTCACGAAATGCGAGCCTCTGATCATTCAAACGATGCGCTGACACCTTGCCAGCGAACGTCCTGCGAGAGACGATGGGCAATATAGCGAGGATAACTGAATCACAAAAGCACGTCTGACCCGACCAACCCCGCTCAATCTGAGAACGGACCTTCCCCATGAAGGGATGGACAAGAATTGCTGGCGTATTGCCGCCGACACAGTGGCTGGCGGAATACCGCGCCGCATGGCTCGGCGCCGACATCGTCGCCGGCATCACGTTGGCGGCTTACGCCATTCCGGTATCTCTCGCCTATGCGGTACTGGCCGGCCTGTCTCCGCAAGTCGGCGTTTATGGTTATTTGCTGGGCGGTCTCGGTTACGCTTTGTTCGGATCGTCGCGCCAGCTGGCGATTGGACCGACCTCCGCCATTTCCTTGATGATTGCCGGCTCGGTGGGAGAGATGGCCGGCGGCGACCTGAAACATTATGCGCAAATCGCCAGTCTCACAGGCTTCACTGTGGCAGGTCTTTGCCTGATCGCTTGGCTGTTGCGTCTGAGTGTTCTTGTAAAATTGATCAGCGACAGCATCCTGGTTGGCTTTAAGGCCGGCGCCGGCTTAACGATTGCAATGACCCAGCTGCCGAGTTTGTTCGGTGTGGCTGGCGGCGGGCATAATTTCCTCGAGCGGGCCGTGCTGCTGACGGAGCAACTCGGCCAAACACGCCCTCTCGTGCTCGCGGTCGGCGCCGTTGCGATCATGCTGTTATTGTTCGGTGACCGTTTGCTGCCCGGCAGGCCCATCGCCCTCGTCGTTGTTGTCCTGTCTATCATCGCTGCTTCGTTGTTTGGATTTTCCGCACTTGGCGTACCAGTCACGGGAAATATCCCGGATGGGCTACCGAGCCTGGCCGGACCGGCACTGCGATTGCGCGACGTCGAAGGGATCGTCCCGTTGGCCGCCGGATGTCTGCTCCTCGCCTATATCGAAAGCGTTTCCGCAGGCCGCGCCTTTGCTGCAAAGCATGGATATCACCTCGACCCCCAGCAGGAGCTCCTTGGCATCGGCGCTGCAAATCTTGCAGCGGCGCTGGGGCATGGATACCCCGTCGCCGGCGGGCTGTCGCAATCGGCGGTGAACGACAAAGCAGGTGCACGTACCCCGCTCGCTTTGGTCTTCGCCTCGATAACGTTGGCCCTGTGTCTGCTCTTTCTCGCTGACTTGTTGGAAAATCTTCCAAAGGCCGTATTGGCCGCCGTGGTGCTGACTGCAGTCTCCGGCCTGCTGGATTTTCCCGCACTAATCCGAATGTACCGAGTGAGCCGTTTGGATTGCTACGCCGCAACGATCGCGCTTTGCGCGGTGCTGCTTCTTGGCATTTTGCAAGGCATTCTGCTTGCAGGGTTGGCGTCATTATTGTTGCTGCTGGCCAACATGTCGCGGCCGCATGTGGCATTTCTCGGCCGCATTCCAGGTACGAGCAGCTATTCCGACGTCGCCCGCCATCCCGACAATGAGGCGTTGCCCGGCGTGATCGCCTTCCGTCCCGAAGCATCTTTGATCTACCTGAATGCGGATGCCGTCCTAGAAGCGGTATTGCAGCGCCTTCAGGCTGACAAAGATTTAAAGATTGACTTGGTGGTGTGCGATCTCTCGGCATCTCCCCATATCGATCTAGCGGGCGCGCGCATGCTCGATGAATTGTACAGCGAACTTGCCTCTCGGGGCTCGGCGCTGCGTATCGTCGCCGCACACGGGTCGGTGCGCGATCTGCTGCGAGCTGACGGCATGGATGTAAAAGTTGGGGGCCTTGACAGGTTCCAGACGCTTGACCGCTTGCTTGACGACCGCTGCCGCTAGGCAGTGGCCTAAAGCGGACATCGTTGGGCACTCGCCTTTGATGGTGATCTGTAACTAGCAGCTACGCACCAGCGGTCGCCGGGAGGAACTTACGATCCCGCGATCTTGTCTGCGCCGCGGATTTTTTCCAACACGGGAAGAATATAGCTGCGGAATTGCTCTGGGTTCTCGCTCATGGGAAAATGGCCAAGCTGCCTCATGACGGTCATTTCCGCGCCCGCAATTTCCTTCGCGGTTGCTGCCGTATCCTCGGGTGTGCATGACGAATTATATTCTCCCGTCATCAGATAGAGCGGGCACACTCGGGTATTGATTTTGCCGATCTCCTCGCGCAAGTCGCTATCGACTCGATAGAAATACAGATCTCCCTTGAATACGCCGGGTCCTCCTTGCATGTACTGCCACAGTGTTTCCCAGCGGGCGGCATCGGGACTTTGCGGCGCGATCAGGCCGGAGACGAGCCCGGCGCAGACTTCGCCGCCATGGACGTCCGGACGGTTCAGCCAATCCCTATCGTACCAAGGTGTCTGATGCGCCGCAGCTTCTAGCCCAATGAGGGCACGAAACTCGTCGGCGTGACGGATTGCGAGGCTCAGCACTACACGGCCGCCGATCGAGCAGCCCAGCACGACTGGTCGCTCCAAGCCAAGCGCGTCGCGAAACGTCCTGATCGCTTCGATATAGGCGTCGGTCGTCAGACGGTATTCTTCGTCCTGCCACCCTTCCGGTGGCGTCGACTTGCCGTGCCACGGCATGTCGAAGGCGATGACACGGAAATGTTCGGTGATCGCACCGTCCGTCATCATGTGGCGAAACTGGCGGCCGTCAGCACCGGCGGTGTGCAAACATAAGAGCGGAATGCCCTGCCCCGCGTCCTCGAAATAGATGCGATGCGCGCGTCCGCCGAGTTTTACGTGTACATAGCGGCCGACGATCGGATCGAGATACGTGGCCATCAATGCTCCTTCGACTGCAAAGCGCGGGGCGCCGCAAGCAGCCCTTTGAAATAAAGAAGATTGGTGAGCAGCGGCCGGTAATCGCCTTCGATGCGAAACGCGCCGTGCTTGGCCAGGGCGAAAATATCGTGGAAGTTCGGCGGTGGAAATGGCTGCCAAAACGTTTGCCAGGCCGCTTCACTGCCGCGGACGGCGAAGGACCACGACCGCATGACGAGAGGACCGCGCTCAAGTGCACCGACTCGTCCGTGATCGATCGAGAGGTAATAGGGCTGTGAGCCGATTTCGATCATGATGTCCGTGGTGAGATGCCGGCCGCGCCGCAGCAAGGACGCATCGCTGTTGACGAGTTCGGGCAAGCGCTCAACCATTGACGAAGCGGACAGCTGCGCTCCTGAGCCCGCTGTCGGATGACCCGAGTTTATGTGCGCCACGTGTCCTCACCGTTAGCATTCGACGCATGGTCTTGTTCGCTCTCGTTGCCGTTGGCAAGCAACAAGTTCCGACTTTGGCTGCGCCCATTGGCCCGTAAATTGAGCAGAAAAGCCTGGGATTTAGCAAGAACAACGCGACCGGATCAAAAGGGGACAAGGTCGGCGCGAGTCAGCCCCCTTCGCCCATTTGACTTGGGCAGACAAATTCGTAATGGGTAACGATGGTTGAGTTTTTCGTCAAAGAGGAAGCGTTTTGGCCTGGTCGGTACCGCCCCTCAATCCGTTGCATGTGTTCGAGGTCGCGGCGCGCGTCGGCAGCTTCACCAAGGCCGCCGAAATTCTCAGCGTGTCGCCGTCGGCCGTAAGCCGGCAGATCGCAACGCTCGAATCCTTTCTTGATGTTCGCTTGTTTAACCGGGCGCGCGAGGGCAACGTCTTAACCGAGGCAGGCGAGGAATATTACCGCGGAATCTCGCCCGCCTTCGAAATTATCACTTCGACGACCGATCGCGTCACACGCGCTCAGGACAATGCGCCGCTCATTGTCCGCGTTCCGGCAACATTTGCCGTGCGCTTTCTCATTCCCCGCCTTTCGGAATTCAAGGAAGAGCACCCCGGCATCAATGTGCGCATCATCACAGGCTTCGGCCCGGTCGACTTCGTACGTGAAGACGTCGATATCTCGATCCAGGTCGGCTTAGGCAATTGGCCTGGCACCGAGAGCAAAGCGTTGTTCGCCAACTGGGTGCAACCGATGTGCAATCCAAAACTTTTCAAGGGTGGACAGCCCATCGAACGCATCGACGACCTGCGCGGCTATCGTCTGCTGATTTCAAACAACCGTCGTAGCGACTGGCGGGATTGGCTGACCGAGATGGGCCACGCCGATTTTCCGCTCGATGAAATGGAGATGATCGAGTTTCCCAACTCGATGTTGGCCTACCAGGCGGCCGCCGACGGGGTTGGCGTCGTTATCGGTCAGGTGCCTGTACTCGGTCCCGAATTCGCCGGTCAGTCGCTGGTCCCGCTGTTCGGCAAGCCAATCCGCCAGGGCTCATATTGTGCGGTATGGCGGGCGGAAACCGGGCCGAGCCGCAAGGCAAGGCAATTTCTATCATGGTTGCAGCAGCAGCTTGATCCGATCCTGGCGCGCTTGCCCGCGGACCCGGCGGCCGCATAAGCAGCTACAAAGCATACCTGAACAAAGCTCACGTGACGATGTCGATTGCGAAATTGCGTGGCGCTGACCGTTATTCCATAAGCGTGAAGCAGTGCCACATTGGGCGATCATCTCGACGGCCCCTGCGCCGCGCCGGCTATAATTCGCCTACATCGAAATCAAGATCCAGCCCATGGGAGGCAGAACGTGAGTGCCGACAAAGTTTACGAGCAAGGAATGGAAGTACGACGTTCGGTCTTGGGCGATGCGTGGGTCGATCGCACGTTGCAAAACCGCACCGCGTTCAATACCGAATTCCAGGAGATGATCACACGTCATGTCTGGGGAGAGATTTGGACCCGTCCGGCAATCGACCACAAGACGCGCCGCTACATGGTCATGTCGATGATGATCGCACTGCATCAATGGGAGGAGTTCAAGCTCCACGTGCGGGCGGCGCTGACCCACGGCTTCACCAAGGACGACATCAAGGAAATCATCCTTCAAGCGACCGTCTATTGCGGCGCTCCGGCAGGCAATCACGCCATGCAGGAAGCGGTGATCGCGTTTTCAGAGAGTGGCGTCTGAGCGCGAAAGGTTGCGTCCGCGTTATTGGTTGAGCTTGATCCCCGTTTCATCGATGACGGTTTTCCATTTCACGGCATCGGTCTTGATGAGATCGGCATAGGCATCGGGTCCGGGCTCGCCGAAGCTCGCGCCCTGCTTGGCCAGGACCGCGCGGTAGTCGGGATCTTTCTGCGCGGCGCTCATCGCATCCTGGAGCCGTTTGACGACGGGAGCCGGCGTCTTCATCGATGCGACAAAGCCGAACCAGCTCGCGGCTTCGACGTTTTGCTGGCCGGCCTCGGCCATCGTGGGCACGTCAGGAATGGCGCTCTCGCGCTTCTTCGCCGCGACAGCAATGCCGACGATGGTTCCCGCTTTAATTTGCGACGCGATGATTGGCGTGTCGCCGAACAGTGCGTCGATCTGGCCGCCCATCAGCGCCGGAAGGGACTCGCTCGTGCTGTGATACGGGACATGGGTGAGCTCGATGCCGGCTTCATGTGCGAACAGCGCAATGGCGAGATGCGTGACCGAACCCACGCCGGCCGAGCCGACCGTCACCCTGCCGGGATTGGCCTTGGCATAGGCGATGAGGTCCTTCAGCGTCTTGATGCCGAGCGTCGGACTAACCGCAAGTGTCAATGGCGAAGTCCACACCAGACCCAAAGGCGTGAAATCCTTGATCGGGTCGTAGGTGACCTTTTCAGCCGCTGGAATGATGGTCAACGGCCCGATGGCGCCGAGCAGGAGCGTGTATCCATCGGGCGCATACTTCGCGTAGGATTCCGTCGCGTTGAGACCCCCGCCCCCACCCTGATTTTCGACGATGACGGGCTGGCCGAGCTGGCGGCCCAGCGGCTCCGTCATCAGCCGCGCGCCAGTGTCGCTCGGACCGCCCGGAGCGTAACCGACGATCACCTTGATGGGGCGCGTGGGAAAATCGTCGGCGCTGGCCGACCATTGTCCGGCGCATGCCAGCATGCCGGCCACGACAAGAGCTTTGGCAATGGTGCGCATCAAGTCCGTCCTTGGGTATCCCCCGCCGCGCGGCTTTGTATGATTTTACAAGGCCTATAACATCGACTTCGACAACCAAGCTTGCAATAAACTCACAGGTCTGTGCCGATAAGGAAATTGCCGGTCTGCACTAAAGCTTTTAGCGATCAAAGGGCTCCAATCGGAGGTTTTGACGCGCGCAATGCGCGGGCGGCGGCAATGCGCCGCAGCCTTGCGTGTTCAGACGGCTCGCCGCCGCCACGGATCAACAGAGCACGCAATCATGATTATCGATGCCCACGCCCATTTCGTTCCTCAGGCTCTGCTCGACGAAGCGCTCAAGCAGCGCGCATTCCCGTCCGTCAAAGTCGTCGCTGAAAACGGCAGCGTCCGCTTCGCCTTTGCCGGGCAGGAGGCGAAACGCCCCGTCCCCGCGGGCATGAGCGATGTCGAGCGCCGGCGCAAATGGCTCGGCGACCGCGGCATCGACAAGCAAGTGGTCGGCGGCTGGCTCGATATGTTCGGCTACGATTTGCCGCCGGAGGAAGGCCTGGAATGGAACCGCTTCCTTAACGGCCATCTGCTCAAGGCCATCGCACAGATCCCTTTTCTGGTGCCGCTCGCGACGGTACCGATGCAGTCCGGAAAGCTTGCCGCGCAGGCGCTGGAAGAAGCACTCGACCAAGGCTTCCATGGCGCGATGATCGGTACCCAGCCCAAGGGCGCGAGTGGCGTGCTCGACGATCTCGACCTCGATCCATTTTGGGAGGTCGCCTCGGCGCGCAAGGCAACGTTGTTCGTGCATCCGACCTTTGGCGCGCGTGACGACCGGCTGAAGGCCTATGGCTTGGTCAGCGCTGTGGGCCGCGTGACCGACACGACGCTCGCCGTGGCCCGGCTTTTATATTCGGGACATTTCGTGCGTTATCCAAACGTCAATCTCGTCATCTCGCATGGCGGCGCGGCGCTGCCGATGATCTTCGGCCGTCTCAAGCGGAGTTTTGCAACGGCGCCGGCGCAGAACGCCGATCCGGCCTTGGGTTTCCACAAGCTTTATTTCGATTCCGTGGTCTATGACGCGACGACCGTCCGCTTTGTCTGCGACATGGCGGGTGCCGATCATGTTTTGATGGGAACCGATGAGCCGTTTGCCATTGCCGAACAGCAACCGGTCAAGCTCATCGACTCGTGCAATTTCAGCACCGCTGAACGG
The DNA here is from genome assembly GCA_963761595.1 of uncultured Alphaproteobacteria bacterium. Taxonomy (GTDB): domain Bacteria; phylum Pseudomonadota; class Alphaproteobacteria; order Rhizobiales; family Xanthobacteraceae; genus BOG-931. The sequence continues at coordinate 228,747 of CAVXHE010000013.1, read as the reverse complement.
CAAGCGATTCTGGGCGGTACCGCCGCCAAGCTTTTTGGAATCTCATGACGAAGCGCGCCACGCCAAGCGTCGTCGCGGCCTAGGAGAACGACAAGCGATGCATGGTCTCGCGAAGAGCACGCGCATCGGTCAGCCGGTTCCGCGCAAGGAAGATTTGCGCTTCGTGGCGGGAAAGGGCCGTTATGCCGACGATTTCAAGGTCGAGGGTCAAGCCTATGCATGGATGATCCGCTCGCCGCATGCTCACGCTATCATCCGTTCGATCGATATCCGGGAAGCGCTGCGTGTTCCCGGCGTGTTGGCGGTGTTGACCGGTGCCGATTTCATCGCCGACCGCATGAATCCCATTCCCAACAAAACCTTCTCATTGCATCCTGCGGAAATACCATTGGTCAATGCCGACGGCACGCCGGCGTTCAATGTCCCTGACTATCCGTTGCCGGCCGACAAAGCGCGCTTCGTCGGCGAGGCCGTCGCCATGGTGATTGCGGAGAGTGTTGCCGCAGCCAAAGACGGCGCCGAGCACGTCGCCATCGATTACGAGCCCCTGCCCTGCGTGACATTCACCGTGGATGCCGCCGCGCCGGATGCGCCACGCGTGCGCGAGGAAAATTCGTCGAACGTCTGTATCGATGCCCAGGTTGGCGAAACCGCGCCGACCGAAGCCGCGTTTGCCAAGGCGGCCCATATCGCAAAGGTCAAAACCTGGATTCCGCGCGTCGCCGGTTCGCCGATGGAGCCGCGTGCCGCGACCGGCGAGTACGATCAGGTCACCGGCCGCTATACGATTTACACATGCAGCGGCTCGACGCTGCGGCTGCGGCGCGATCTGTCGATCGTACTCAACGTGCCTGAGCCGAATGTTCGCCTTGTTATCCAGGATGTCGGCGGCAATTTCGGCACCCGCGGCGCGATCTTTGCCGAACAGCCGCTGGTCGCCTGGGCGGCGCGGCGTATCGGCCGCCCGGTAAAGTGGACCAGCGAACGCAGTGAGCTTCTGCTGAGCGACTACCAAGGCCGCGATCTTGCCGTCGAAGCTGAGCTCGCGCTCGACAAGGACGGCAATTTCCTGGCGATGCGCGGCTCCAATATCGGCAATCTCGGCTCGCATACCGGCAATTTCTCGATGGTCCAGAAGGGCGTCGAGATCATGTCGAGCATCTACCGGATGCCGGCGGCGCATTTTCGCGCGCGCGCCGTGTTGAGTCACACCGCTCCGACGCGCCCGTATCGCAGCTCCGGACGTCCCGAAGTCATCTATGTGCTGGAACGGCTGATCGATATCGCGGCGCGACAAGCCGGATTCGACCGCGTCGACATCCGCCTGCGCAATCTGGTGTCGCAATCCGAGCTGCCGTACAAAAATCCGTTCGGGCTGGTCTATGACAGCGGCGACTATATCGGTGTAATGAAGCACGCGGTGAAGCTCGCCGATTGGGACAGTTTCCCGGCGCGCAAGGCGGAGGCGCGCAGGCGCGGAAAATATCGCGGCATCGGCGTCGCCAATTATGTCGATACCGCAACCGGCATCCCGCGCGAAAAGGCCAAGATCACCGTGCATCCGCACGGCGGCGTCGATCTGGTCATTGGCACAATTTCGAACGGCCAGGGACACGAGACGAGCTTCGCTCAGCTCATTCACGAATGGCTCGGAGCGCCCTTCGAAAAAGTGCGCCTGATCACCGGCGACACCGACATCGTCGATGTCGGGGGCGGCACGCATTCCGGTCGCGGCATGCGGCTTGGCAGCATCGTGATCTGGAACGCCTCCAACAAGATCATCGAGAAGGGCAAGCAGGTCGTCGGCCTGCTCACGCAGAAGGACTCGGCCGTTATCAATTTCAGCGACGGGCATTTCTTCGCTGAGCGCGATCAGGCCATGAGCCTCAGCGAAGTCGCCGCGGCGATGAGTTCGCGCGCCGACCTGCCGCAGGATTTTCGCGGACCCTTGATCGGCGAGTGCGATCAGACCGTGAATGAAGCCGGCTTCCCCTATGGCTGTCATGTCTGCGAGGTCGAGATCGATGCGGAAATGGGATTGGTCGAAATTATCCGTCACACCACGGTGGACGATGTCGGCCGCGCGGTGAATCCGCTGATCATTCACGGCCAAACCCACGGCGGCATCGCCCAGGGCGTCGGCCAAGCGCTGCTCGAACATTGCTTCTACGACGCGAGCTCCGGCCAGATGCTGGCGGGATCGTTCATGGACTACGCGATGCCGCGTGCCGACATGCTGCCGTTCTTCACCACCGATATCAGCGAGGTGCCGTCGACGACGCATCCGCTCGGCATGCGTCCGGCCGGCGAAGGCGGCACGACGCCGGCGCTCGGCGTCGTCATCAACGCCATTGTCGATGCATTGGCTGACTTCGGTGTCACTCACATGGAAATGCCGGCGACACCGGAGCGCATCTGGCGGGCCATTTCCGGCAAGCCGCAGCGCTCACGCATCGTGCCCGACGCGACCGAGCAGGAAATCTCGCTGCTCTAAAAGGCCTCCCGCTTAGCTTTCGATCGAACGCACCGACGTCTCGGGCTTCATGCCGCCACGCCGCCGCGCCAACGTGTTGGCGCCATTGTCTTCCCACTTGCCCTCGGTCGCATTCTGCGCAAATTTTTCCCAAGCCTCGCTCCAATCGCCGAGCTGATAGCCGTGCCACGGCGCCTGGAACGAGATCGGCGGCAGCTTCAGCTGGGTCCACAATTCGCGGGCGCGCTCCATATACGGCTTCGCCGGCAAGGCGATGGGCGGCATGACATGCTTGAGCGTAGCGTCGATGAGCAGCGTGGAATTTGCCGTTCGCGGATCGTGTGGCGCGTCCGAACCGCTGTCGGAGCTTGGGCCGTGGTCGGGTGCGCGGAACGGCAGTACTTGCAGGTCTTCGATCGGATTGGAGCGATAGGCCATCGACCAGAACACCGCATTGGCGTTGTTGGGATCGACGTCCTCACTGACGGCAATCACGATCTTTCCGCAATCGGCGATGCGCGAGGATGCCGCCTGCAGCGCACGCCAGATTTCCGTCCGGCTCACGCCATTGGCGAATTGCAGGAAGATCAGCGGCCGCAGATTGCTCAAGATCTCATGCATCACGACCTTGCGGATGCCGCTGATGCCGATCTGGCGCAGATGCGTCAGGAACACCGGCTCCATCGCGACCTTGCGCATGACGCTCGATTCGCTCGGCGTCACCTGACTGATAATCGACGTGAAGACCGGCGAACGCCGGTGCGTGATCGCGGTGACTTCCATCGAGAGATTGTAGTCTTCAAGGGCGACATATCCGGTGCTTTCGCCGAACGGTCCCTCGGGCTCCAACAGTTCGGTGCTGATGAGGCCTTCGATGACGATCTCGCCATTGGCCGGAACCATCAGATCGACGGTTTTGGCTTTCACCACCTCGATCGGCTGGCCGGCAAGGGCGCCGGCGACTGTGATCTCGTCGAAGTCGGTCGGTAGACGCTGCGGCCCGTTGTAGACGACGACCGGGGCGCAGCCGAGAACGATAGCAATCGGCATCGGCTGGCCCAGTTTTTGATATTTCTGCCAGTGCAGGTACCCGCCGGTGCGGCCGAGACGCGACGCCATGCGGACCCCGAGGCGGTTGGTGCTTTTCAACGCGGCGCGGTTCATCGACATATTCGGGATACCGCTTTCCGGATCCTTGGTGATGCACAGCGTCGCCGTCAGCGTCGGCGCGGCGTCAAAGCCCGGCGTCGACACCGGCACCGGCAGCATCGCTAGACCGCCGCCGGGCTTGGTCAGATCCTTGCCGATGATAACGACCTCTTGGCACGGCGCGGATTTGATCTCCGTCGGCGGCAGCGGATTGGCGATGGCCCTCACCCATTTGCCACTGATCTCCCCGACGGCGCAGCCCATGCCCAGGGAATAGATTTCCGGCGATGCCGCGAGCGCCCCGACGGCCACGGGCATCCCATATTTCTTGCCGGTCGAGTTCGATCACATTGGTGAACAGAAACGCCCGGCGGTCCTGCTCGGCGATACCGCCGACGAACTGGCAGCGCACCAGCGGATGCAGCTCGGTGTCCTTGTTGATCGGCTCGTCGATGCGAACGAGAAGACCGCGCTTTTCGAGATCGGCGAGGTGGGACTGGAAATCCAAACTGACAGACTGCTTGGGTTGCGCGGTCATGCGGCGGCTTCGTCCTTCGGCGTGGTGATTTGAAAGAGCGCTCGGTGCCATCGTGAGCGGCAGGAGCAACGGCGGACGGGCGCTCGGCGAAAGGCTTTCAACGCGTTTCGAACAAGCCTACTGGACCAGCTCCGCTTTGCCGGCAAGATCCATCCACTTCTTGATATCCTTTTCGATCGTAGCGTGCAGCTCTGCGGCTGTGTGCGGATCGACAAATATGGCTTGGTTGGCAAGAGCCTTCTGGATGTCGTCCTGCGCCAATATCTGATTGATATCGCCACTCAGTCTGTCGATGACATTTTGCGGCAATTTGGCGGGAGCGATCATCGCCATCCACAGCGTAACTTCGAATCCGGGCAGGCCGGATTCGGCGATCGTCGGCACGTCCGGCAGATCGGCGATGCGCGCGAGCGTGGTGACGCCGAGCGCGCGCAGTTGTCCGTTCTGGATATAGCGCTTTGTCGTGGTCAGGATGCCAAACTGAGAATCGATGCGCCCCGCGAGCAGATCGACGACGGCTTGGGTCGAGCTCTTATAGGGAATCTGGTTGAGTTTGATCTTAGCCGTTGTCGCGAACAATTCAGCGCCAAGCCGCGCCAAGCTCGCTTCGCCTTCCGACGAATAAGACAACGAGCCCGGCTTTGCCGTCGCCAGCGCGATATATTCGGCAACGGTCTTGGCCGGCACCGCTGGATAAACGACCAGCATGAATGGCGAATAGCCGATCATGGCAATCGGCGCGAAATCCTCCAACGCGTTGTAGCCGACGCCCTTATTGAGCACCGGTACTGTCACCACCGTCGTCGTTGTCGCCATGCCGATCGTGTAGCCATCGGGTTCCGAATTGGCGAGTTTGGCGGTGCCGATCGCGCCGCTTGCGCCGTCGCGGTTATCGACAATGAAGGGCTGTCCGAGCATGTCGGAAAGTTTTGATCCGATCAGCCGCGCGACCGTGTCGGCCGCGGAACCTGCCGGAAACGGCACGATGATATGGACGGGTCGGTCGGGCCATTGCTCCGCCTTGGCGCTCGTCGCAAGGGCAAAGAAACTACCCGCAAGGGCCAAGACAAGAACGGAGGCCACCCTAAGACTCATCGTCGTTCCTCCCGACCGCGGACGCGTTGGCAAGCGCATTTTAATCAACATATCGCGCAGCTTGGAAAGCACTCAATGGACATTTCCGAATTCACGCGTGAGGTTTTGGCAACCAGGTTCTTTTCGCGGCGCGCGTGGTCATGCAATGATGCGTCGTTTTGATGACGACGCTACAATACGCGTTACGTAATTTACGGCAACGGCCAAACGAACGGAGGCACGGATGACAATCAAGGTGACCGTCGCGCCGAAAGGCATGGGGCTGAACGATTTCGTGGCGATGCAGCAGGGTTTCTTCACTGCCGAGGGTCTCGACGTCGAATTCGACATGAAGACGTTCCGCGGCACGCAAGGGAACTGGAAGGATCTCGAGTATTTCAATCGTCCGCAAGACCGGCCCTTTTCGGAAAACCGGTCCGTCATCCAGGGCGCCTGCGCCTGGGGCTCGGTATGCAATGCAAGCGCCGGGATGGGAAAATTCGTCCCTGATTGCTATGGCGTCTCGCCGTGGGGAATTTTTGTCCGGCCGGATTTGAAAATCAAAAGACCCGAGGACCTAAAGGATATTCCGATCGCCGTCGGCATGCGAGCCGGGAGCCACTTCAACGTTCCCTACCGCCTCGAAAAGTATCTGCCGCTTGAGAACATCAAGCCGATCAACGTCGGCGGCTTCGGCGCGCGGCTTACTGCCTTGCTCAATGGCGAAGTTGAAGCCGCAAGCTTGCTGCCGCCACAAATCGACATGGCAAAGCAACTTGGCATGCGGTCGGTTATGGAAGACAGCTTTCACACAATCTGGTGGGTGCCGGACGACATGTCCCCTGACGTTCTAAGGCGCTACCTGCGGGCGCTCGATCGCGCCGAGAAGGCATTGCAAGCCGACCTGCCAAAATATCTTCCGCTCTGGGAGCTTTCGGTTCCGCCCGAATTCCAGAACAACAGCTGGGACTACGGAAAATTCTCCCGCGGCGAACGCTTCGTCTATGAACCGATCCCGAAATCGGAGTTCGATGAGATCATGACCCAAGTCGAACGCTGGGGGCTCGATCAGCATCTCAAGGAGCGCGGATTCGAGAAACTCATTCCCTCAGCGGCTTGATCCGGAGTGTCGTGCGACGGTGAGATTGGCTAACTCCTTCCTCGCCGTCGTCGCACAAAAGGCAGTTGCGGGCCGCGCGCCCAAGGCGACGAGCTCGACGCCGCCGTGATGTTCGACAACGTGCTGACCGGCTCGCTACTGCTGCTCCGCTTCTGGGAGGTCGACGTCCCACCCGTGCGGACCGGAATGCAGAACGGCATGGTCGCCAACATCCCCGTGGTCGGCGGACTTCTAATGCTTCTTCAAAACGCGCAGTGAACGCTTGAGCCGCATCGAGCTGGCGTCGTAACCAGCGCCGTAATCTCGTCGATTTTTATATTGCATTGAAATTGCTTGCCTTTAGCTTGGTGATTGGCGGACATACCTTCCGCCAGTTCCTACCTCTGTGGTCGCTCGCCATTGTCCGGCGACATTCACTAAAGCTCCCGCCACCAGGGAGAACCCGGCAAGCGCAATGGACCGAAAACCGAACTCCGACGGCGGGCCGTATATCGGACGGCCGATGCCGCGCTTTGAGGACCTGCGGCTGGTGCGCGGCGCGGGGAAGTATTCCGACGACATCTCCATGCCGGGCCAGGCGATTGCCGCGTTCGTGCGCTCACCGCACGCCCACGCCATCGTAAAGCGGATCGACGCTGCGGCCGCGCGAACGATGCCGGGGGTGATCGCGGTCCTGGCCGGCGCCGATTACCTGGCCGATGGGTTGAAAGGCGCGCTGCAGCGCGCCAACCCGGCTGGCGCGATCGACATCAAGGTGCGCGCCTTCGCGCCGGAGAAACGCCCGGTGCTGGAGGAGCAGCAATTTCCGCTTGCTCTCGACCGCGTGCGTTATCCGGGCGAAGCGGTCGCGGTGGTGGTTGCGGAACAGCCGTTTCAGGCGCGGGACGCTGCCGAGGCGGTAGAGGTCGAATACGAGGTGCTGCCGGCAGTGACCGATCTGCGCGAGGCGGACGGCGCCGAGACGATCTGGGCATCGGCGCCGGACAATATTGCGCTCGACCAGGAGTTCGGCGACGCCGCGGCGGTGCGCGCGGCGTTCGCGGCGGCCGATCTCATTGTCACGCAGACCTTCCGCAATCAGCGGATCGCCAGTGCGCAGATGGAGCCGCGCTCCGGCGTCGCCTCCTACGACGCGGCAGCGCAATCCTACACGCTGATTTCGGGCAACCAGGGCGTCCACGCACCGCGCATGGTGCTGGCGGAAAGTTTTGGGCTGCCGCTCGAGAAGGTTCGCTTCGTCTGCCCCGATGTCGGCGGCGGCTTTGGTCTTCGCAACAATCTCTATCCCGAGCAGGCCGCCATCCTGTGGGCAAGTAAGCGCGTCGGCCGGCCGGTGAAGTGGACCAACGACCGCTCGGAATCCTTCCTCACCGATTATGCGGGCCGCGACCTGGCGACGACAGCGCGCCTCGCGCTCAGGAGCGACGGCCGCATCACCGCCTATCACGTCGATCACATCGGCACCTGCGGCGGCCAGACCGTGACCTATGTGCCGCTTTCCAATGCCTATCGCGTCGCGACCACGGTCTATGACATCCCGCTGATGCACATGCGCTGCCGCTCGGCGGTGACCAATACGGTGCCGACCGCGCCGTTCCGCGGCGCCGGGAGGCCGGAGGCGACGCTGGTGCTGGAGCGGCTGATCGATCTCGCCGCCGACCGGCTCGGTATCGACCGGGTGAAGATCCGGCAGAAGAACGTCATCCCGAAGAAGAAGCTGCCCTACCGCACGGCGAGCGGGCTCCTTTACGACAGCGGCGATTTCGCAGGCAATATGAAGCGCATGATCGAGCTCGCGGACTGGAAGGGCTTTGCCGCGCGCAAGCGCGAGGCAAAGAAGCGCGGCAAGCTGCGCGGCATCGGCATCTCGAACTATCTCGAGACGCCGGTCGGCATCCCGCACGAGCGTGTCGAGGTCACCGTGCTCCCTACCGGCAAAGTCGAACTTGCGGTCGGCACGCAATCCACCGGCCAGGGCCACGAGACGAGCTTCGCGCAGGTGATGGCCGATTTGCTCGGCGTGCACCCGGAGGACATCGTCTTCATCGGTGGCGACACCGCGAAAATTCCGTCCGGCAGCGGCACCCATTCCGACCGCTCGATGCGGCTCGGCGGCACGCTGATGGTGGAAGCCTCCACCGACGTGGTGGTGCAGGGCAAGGCGGTGGCGGCAAAAATCCTCGGCGTGCCGGAGGGCGAGGTTTCCTTTACCGACGGCCTGTTCGCGACGCCGAACAGCAATCGGCGGCTGACCATCTACGACGTCGCGCAGGCGATGAACGACGACCGAGCGCTTGCCGGCGGCAAGCCGCTGCAGTCCAAGAAGACGTTCACCGGCCGCATACCAGCCTATCCGACCGGCTGCGCGATCTGCGAGGTCGAGATCGATCCCGACACCGGCGCGATCAGCATTCCGCGCTACGGCTCGATCGACGACGCCGGACAGGCGATCAATCCGCTGATCCTGCATGGCCAGGTGCACGGCGGCATCGTGCAGGGCATCGGTCAAGCGCTGGTCGAGGATGTGCGTTACGACGACAGCGGCCAGGTGCTGACCGGCAGCTTCATGGACTACGCCATTCCGCGCGCCGATCTGGTGCCGTCATTCGACATCACGCTGACGGAGGACCCGACCCATGGCAACCCGCTGCGGGTCAAAGGCGGCGGCGAGGCCGGCATTACGCCGGCGCTGGCGGTGGTGATGAACGCCATCATGGATGCGCTGAAGGATCGCGGCGTCGACCATATGGACATGCCGGCAACGTCGGCGCGCATCTGGAGCGCGATCCAGGCGGCTAGAGCATGATCCCGGAAAGTGGAAAGCGTTTTCGGAAAAAATCATGCTCCAACGAAAACTTTAGACAAGCGGCGGGTGATCGAATATCGCCTGCCTACTCCGTCTTCCAGGGAATGACCTTGCGTTCGATCTCCTGAAGAATGACGGTTGCGATCAGGCCGAGCACGCCCACCGTGACGATGCCGACGAACATGACGTCGACCTGCAAAAGCTCCCACGAGTTCCAGATCAGGTAGCCGAGCCCGGCCTTGGTGGCGACGAACTCGGCCGCGACCAGCACGATGAACGACACCGCGAGCGCGATGCGGAGGCCGGCGAAGATCATCGGCAGCGCGCCGAAGAACACGATGCGGCGGAAGATCACGGACTGGCTGGCGCCGTAGTTCTTCGCCACGTCCCAGTAGATGCGCTCGATGTTGGCCGCGCCGACATAGGTGTTCACCACCACCGGGAAAAACACCGCGGTCACCACCAGCGCGATCTTGGAGGCGTCGCCGAAGCCGAAAGCGAGCAAGAGAAGCGGCATCAGCGCGATCTTCGGGATCGGGAACAGGCTTGCGATCAGCGGATCGAAGAAGATGCGAACCGGACGGAACATCGCCATCAGCAGGCCTACGGCGATGCCGGGGACGCTGCCGAGGACGAAGCCCGCGAGCACGCGCCAGAGCGTCACCAGCGTATTCTTCTCGAGCTCGCCGCTGACCACCATCTCCCAATAGCGCCAAGCAATGTCGCTCGGCGCCGGCACGAAGCGGCGGTCGCCGATGCCGGCCATGAGCAGCAGTTGCCACAGCGCGATCAGTCCGATCGGCGAGATCAGATAGAGCAGCCGCTCTTGAGTTTTGGGGCTCATCGAGTTTTGGGACTCATTTTTCCATCTCCGCCCGCGCCCGGTTCACTTCCTCCTCAAGCACCCGCCAGATGTCGAGCTTAAGCTTGCCGAACTCGGGCGACGCCGAAAGCTGCAGCAGGTCGCGCGGATGAGGAAACGGCACGTCGATGATCTGTTTGATGCGGCCCGGATGCGCCGTCATGATGACGGTGCGGTCGCCCATCAGGAGGGCCTCTTCGATCGAGTGGGTGATATAGATCACGGTCTTTCCGGTCTGCTCCCACAGCCGCACCAATTCGCCCTGGAGCAGGACGCGGTTCTGCGCGTCGAGCGCCGCGAACGGCTCGTCCATCAAAAGCATGCCCGGATCGGTGACGAAGGCGCGGGCGATGGCGCTGCGCTGGCGCATGCCGCCGGAAAGCTGATGCGGGTAGTGGTTGCGAAAGCGCGTCAGGCCGACGAGCTTGAGCGCCGCTTCGACTCTGGCGTCGGCCTCCTCGCGCGGCACGCCGCGCGTGTCGAGGCCGAAGCGCACGTTCGTCTCCACGCTCATCCAGGGGAACAGCCCAGTGTCCTGGAACACCATGGCGTTCTCGACCGCCCAGCCGGCGGCATCGACCGTGATGGTACCCGCGGTCTGGCGGTCGAGGCCGGCGAGGATGCGCAGCAGCGTCGATTTCCCGCAGCCGCTCGGGCCGACGATGCAGAGGAATTCGCCCGGCGCGACGCGCAGGTCGACATGGTCAATCGCGACGACGCTGCCCTGCCCGCTGAGATATTCCCGCCGCAGGCCCGCGATCTCGACCGCCGCGCCGCGCCGTTGCACCGGCATCAAGCTTCTCCCCCAGGACTTCTTCAATGGTGTCAATCGCGGCAGCCCTGCAGCTTGCTGTCCTTGTTCTCGAGCTGGAACGGCCCGAGCTTCTTGTTCGCCGCGTCGATGAAGGTCGAGTTGACGACCCGCTCCGCCGGGAATTTCTGCGCCGACATCTTGTTGGTGACGTACCAGGCGTTGATGTCCAGCATGCTCGTGGTGTTGATCTTGCCGTTCGGGCTGCGCGCCGGCCACGGGTATTTCTCGAGCAGCTCCCGTCGCGGCTCGGTCTTGCTGCTGACCAACTCGTCGATGACTTCCTGGCGGTCTGCCCCGCCGTGATAGGCATTGCAGTAGTCGCGGGCGCCGCGGAGCCACGCGGTCATGTAGCGCTGTACGAGATCCGGGTTGGCCTTGATCCAATCGGTGTTGGCCATGATGACGGCGATGGTCATCGGCTGCGGCTGCACCAGCTCATCGACGTTGCCGAACGGCACCGCCAATCCCTGCTCCTCGAGCTGCCAGACGAATGGCGGGATGACGATGGCCGCGTCGATGGCCTTGTTCTTGAAGGCGAGGCCCATCTGGGTGAACGGGATGATCTTCAGATCTACGTCGGCGATGGTCAGGCCCTCGCGCTCGAGTATTTTTCCGACCTCGTAGGTCGATACCGAACCCTGACCGTTGCTGGCGATGACCTTGCCCTTGAGATCCTTGAAACTCTTGACGGTGTCCTTGAGGTCCGGTCGCAGCATCAGATTGTGGCCGATCGGCGTGGAGACCCGGTCGGACAGCATGGTGATGGGGAGGTTCTTTTCCAGCGCATTGAAAATGCCGGCCGAGATGCCGCCGGCGACGATGTTGTACTGGTTCTGCGCCAACAGCGCGATGACGTTCGCGGTGGTGTCGATGTCATCCCATTGCAGGTTGATGCCGGCATCCTTGAAGTAGCCGCGCTTGAGCGCCATCAGCTCGGCGGCGTTGGAGGTCGAGCGCGCGATGCCGACCTTGACGGTCGTTTCCTGCGCACTTGCGGGGCCTAATCCGGACACGCCCAACGCAGCCAACACAACCCACGACAACACTCTCATGGTCACTCCCCCGCCGTCCGCTGCATTGGCCGCTCGGCTTATTTGCCGCCTGACTTGATGAAGTAGCGCCCTTCCCCGTCGCGGTCGAGCGTCAGCTTGTTGCGCAGGCTGCCCAACACGCGCACCACCTCGCGGCCGTCGCGGCTGCCCACCGCGGCCATCAGTTCCTCGAAGAATTTGGGACCGTCGGCCAGCGCCGCCTCGACCGAGGCAAAGCGGTTGCCAACGAAGGTCGGCGGCGCCGGCACCCGGACCTCGAGGCGATCGCCGTGGCCGAACGGCCAGGTCAAGTCGTAGCCCGCTTTGGCGCCGACCCGGCTTCCCGGCGGCAGCGACGGATCGAGCGGCAAAGTGCGCATGCCGCTCATCACGATCAGATCGCGGTCGGGCTGAAAGCGCGTCGCCATCGCCCAGTCCATCTGCTCGTCGGAGAAGATGTCGATGTCGGGGTCGACCACATAGACGTTCTTGCAGTTGGCGAGCGCGCCCATGCAGGCGCCGATGGCGTTCCTCGCTTCGCCGGGCACGCGCTGGCGCAAGGCAACGCGAACGTTGAAGGCGCCGCCGCTGGATGTCGTGGCAAAAACCGCCACCGGCTCGCGCACCGCGTCTTCGAGGGCGCCCCAAATGCTGATTTCGGTGCGCAGCGCCGAAAGCTGCGCGGTGTCGGTGCGGCCCAGTGTCTTGCCGCCGATGGTCGACGTCTGAAACAGCGCGTCGTCGCGATGCGTGATCGCCGTGACGTGGAACACCGGATTGCGCTTCACCGTGCCGTAATAGCCGAGGAATTCGCCATACGGTCCCTCCGGCTCGACATGGCCACGCTCGTCGAGATAGCCCTCGATGACATATTCGGCGTCGGCCGGAACGCGGATGTCGTTCGTGATGCTCTTGACCACCGGCAACGGCGCCTCGCGCAGGCTCGCGACGATGCCAAGTTCGTCGACCGGCAGCCGCATCACGCCGGCGACGTGATCGATCGGATGGGCGCCAACCACGAAGCTCACCGGCGTCGGCTTGCCCGCCGCGGCGTTGGCTCTCATAGATCGCCTTGAGATCGCTCGGCGCCACGAGATCGATGCCGGTCTCGTGTTCCGAACGCAGCATCAGCCGGCGCAACCCGACATTGGTGAACCCGGTCTTGGGATCGATGACGTAGTCGATCGAGGCGGAGATATAAGGCCCGCCGTCAGCGCCGTGCTGGAGATGCACGGGAAGCTTGGTGACGTCGGCGTCGGCGCCGGTCAGCACCACCGCCTGACAGGGCGCCTCGGCACTAGCGACCTCGAAAACTTCGGCCTTGTTGCGCAGCCGCCGCGTCACTTCCTTCATGAGTTCGTGCGGCTTGACGCCGAATGCCTTAGCGATCCGGGCGCGACCACCCATGACATTGCCGACAAGTTCGGCCTCTTCCGGGCCGGCCGAGCGGAACAGCACCGCTTTCGGGTTGCCCTCCATCACATCGGCGAGGCCGGCGAGGTCGATGGCGGTGCTGCAAGTGTCGAGTTCCTCTGTGCCGAGGCTTTCGATGAAGCAGCGCAACCGGAAGCGCTCGAAGTCAACGGCATTCGGCCGTAGCTTCGCACCGGGTTTTTCCACGACGTTCATCGGCGTTCTCCCTTCCACCTTTATATTCAGGGCCCGGATGAGCGGGCCCCAGATGCCGTTTCGCGAGCCGCCACAAATGGCGGACACCCTTCCGCCCGCCGTTCGCGGCTGAACCCGTCGCTTCGAAGCTGTAATATCGGCTCGCCGAGGCTGGTCGGGTTCATGGAATTGCGACTTCCGTCATTCTATCGCATTGGAGATTCATTGCGGCAAGCGGGGCGACTTGCGCGCCTGCCGATCTATGCCGTTCTGCTCCTTAGGATCGCGACGCCAGCGATTGCCGGACCGCCTTATATGACCGACGATACGGAACCCACGGATTACCGGCACTTCGAGATCTACACGTTCTCGAATGGGACCCTGACCAAAGACGGCACAAGCGGCGAAGCCGGCATCGACTTCAATTACGGTGGGGCGCCGAATCTTCAGCTGACGGCGGTCCTGCCGGCGGGATACGACTTCGCCACGGCCAGCCCGACAATGGCTGGCTTGAGCAATATCGAATTGGCCGCGAAGTATCGCTTCCTCACGCAGGATGTCGCGGGTGTGGATGTCGCATTTTTTCCGCGCGTATTTTTGCCGAGCGCGTCATCCGCTCTGGGCCAGCAGCACGCCTCGCTGCTCTTGCCGTTTTAACTATCCCGATTTTCCATCACGGCTCGCCGCAGCTTCCGCGCTGCGGTTCGCAATCTCCCGACGAAAACTCATTTGAGCACCGACATCAGCTTGATGATCACGGGCAACATGATGACCAAAAGGATGACCGGAAAAATAAATATGCCGAGCGGCAACACGATCTTGACCGAGAGCTTGTTCGCGGCCTCTTCCGCAAGCAGGAGCCGGCGGTCGCGCATTTCTTCGCTAAATACCCGCAGCGATTCCGCTATATCGCTGCCAAGCTCCAGCGATTGACGCAGCATGGTGGCGAACGATCCGGCCTCGTCCAGCCCGAGCCGGCCGGCAAACGATCCGAGCGCTTCGATCGTGCTGCGTCCGGCGCGCATTTCGGCGCCCATCAGCTCGAGATTGCTGCCGAGCGGGGGACATTGCTTTGCCATTTCCGGCCTGGTGCGGTCGAACGCGGCCTCAAGCGCGAGGCCCGCGTCGACGCAAATGATCAACAGATCCAACATGTCGGGAAATACCTGGCGATAGCGCCGCGCCAGCGACCGTTGCCGCCGCGAGATATACGCGTCTGGCGCCACAATGGCGATCAGCGCCGTCATCGAAACCAGCAGAATTTCGACGATCGGCAACACCCTCACGGGCGCCAGCGCCAGCAACAAATACATTACAGTCGGAAACAGCAGAACGCTGCCGATCCTTGCGCCGATATAGTAATTGACGGCATAGGGGCTGAAATAGCCCGCCTTCAACAGCTCGCGGCGCAGCTTTTCGCGCTGCACATCGTTGACGCCAAACCGCGTCTCCGCGAAGTATTTGACGACGAGACGGCGCAGCGGAACGAGCGGCTGTTCGGCTGAGATTTCCGACGAGGGCGTCGACAGCCGGCGATGAACCTTACTGTGGATCGACAAGTATTGGCCGATCACAAAGACCACGGCGGCCACGGCGCCGAACGACAGCGCCGGAACGAGGATGATATCCAGCTCGTGCATCGCTTTGTCAGAATTTGAAGTTGACCATCCGGTACATCACGATATTGCCGATCAGGAGCGAGACCGCGGCATAGATCAAGGCCGGCAGCATTGCCGGATGATCGCGGACCTCGCCAAAGTAGGATGGCGAAAGCAGATTGATGCCGCCGATGAGGATGAACGGGATCAGCGACAGCACGATCGCCGACATGCGCCCGTCGGCGCTCAACGCCCTGACCTTAAGCGCGAGCTTGCTGCGGTTGCGCAGCAGCCGTGACAACCCTGAAAGGATCTGGGCCAGATTGCCGCCGGTTTGGCTTTGCACGTTGATTGCCATGACGAGAAACAGCAAATCCTCCTGCCCCACTCTGCGGTGGAGATTTTCGATCGCAGTGCGCAAGTCGAGCCCGAATGCGATTTCCTCGCAGGTGACGCGAAATTCGTCGCCGATGGGGTTCGGCATTTCGTGCGCCACCAGATCGAGCGCGGCCGGCAGCGGATAGCCGACGCGAAGTCCGCGAACGATGATGTCGATCGTGTCGGGAAGGAGCGCGGCGAAACGGGCAATGCGCCTTCGTCGTACCGCCCGAAAGTAGAACACCAGCGACAGTGCAGCCGCAAGCCCGGCGACGAGCAGCGACTTGAGGCCCAATCCCATCGCGAAAACCGAAACGACAAACCAGATGGCGAAGACCGCGACGTATAATAGCAACAAGCGGTTTCGCGTGATTTTCAAGCCAGTCTGCATCAGGAAGTCGTTGACGCGCCGCAATGCGCGGCTGTCGAAATCGGCGATGCCGCGCACGCCGCGGACGGCGCCGACGGACTGCTCTGAAGTCAGAAGCCGTTTGCTGTCACCGAGCCTGCGAGTGACGGAAGCGTGTGCTTGATAGCTGCGGAGCGCCGACGATGCGACGATTTTCATCGCCAATAGCGCCGTTACGAAGACCAGCACGAAGACCGTCAGAAGCTCGTTCACAGCGCTTGCGTTCCCAACTCGAAGTGCTGTTCCGGAACGACGATTCCATAGGCCCTTAGATCGTCGAGGAAATTCGGCTTCACCCCGGTGGCGCGAAAGCGGCCGTGGATGTTGCCGGCGTCATCGGTGCGTTCCTTCTCAAAGCGGAAAATCTCCTGGACTTCGACGTTTTCTCCGGTCATTCCGGTGATCTCGCCGATGCCCGTCACTTTGCGCTTACCGTCGGGCAAGCGCTGCAGCTGAATGATGACGTTGACCGCGGAGGCGATCTGCCCGCGGATGCTGGCGAGATTTGTCAGCACTCCGGCCATGGTGACCATTTGTTCGAGCCGCCGCAGCGCATCGCGCGGCGAGTTGGCGTGGATGGTGGTCATCGAGCCTTCGTGACCGGTATTCATCGCTTGAAGCATATCGAACGCTTCCTCACCGCGGCACTCGCCGACGATGATGCGGTCCGGGCGCATGCGCAGCGCATTCTTGACCAGTTCGCGCTGCCTGATCTCTCCCCTTCCCTCGGCGTTCGGCGGACGCGTCTCCAGGCGCCCGACATGCGGTTGCTGCAATTGCAGCTCGGCGGAGTCCTCGATGGTGATCAAACGCTCCTGATGCGGGATAAATCCCGAAAGCGCGTTCAAAAGCGTGGTCTTGCCGCTGCCGGTGCCGCCGCTGATGATGAGCGATATCCGGCCGCGGACCGCAGCGATCAGCAAGTCGGCCATGGCCTGATCCAGCGTTCCGACATCGACCAATCGCGCCAAGCCGAAAGCCCGTTCCGAGAATTTGCGAATTGAGACCAGCGGCCCATCGATCGCGATCGGCCTGATCGCGACGTTGACGCGCGAACCGTCCGGCAGCCGGGCGTCTACCATCGGCGAGGATTCGTCGATACGGCGGCCCACTCCGGCAACGATCTTGCCGATGATGCGAAGCAGATGGGCTTCGTCTTTGAAATAGACGTTGGTCTCGTATAATTTTCCGAAGCGTTCGACGAAACATCTTTTGTGTGTATTGATCAGAATATCGGCGATGGTCGGGTCCTTGAGCAGCGGCTCGAGCGGCCCGTATCCGGTCATCTCGTCGATGATCTCCTTGCTGAAGATCTCGAGCTCTTTCTGATTGAGCGATATCTTTTCAGTGCGGACGTAATTGGCGACATAGGTACTGACCTGCCGCACAAGCTCGTCGCGCGGCAGCTTCTCCAGCACCGTGAGATTGAATTCGTCGATGATCCGCGCGTGCAGCTTGAGCTTTTCGTCCAGTAATGCCGGGCGCTGATTGGCGAGGTCGCCGTACAATCCCTCATGGTCGCCGGCTGTGGCCTTAAAGCCAGCGGCGAGACCCGCCGATCGCGATTGATCGACGTCACGCCCATTCGTCCCGAACAGGAAGCTCATCCCTCGACCCCTGGCATATGCCCCCCACGGCGCAGAAAAAAACGCTGCCGTAGCAGTGCGTTTCCTATGTCGCCGGAGGGGGAACTGCGCCGGGCGCAAAAAGTTCCGCTGCATGGGCCCGCCGGCGGACGCCCAAAGCGCCGAAGATCAGACGGACGCCGGCAAGACCGCGCCGACAGGCTTCGGATGGCCGCAAAACGCGGCGATGGCCGAAATTTCCTTTTCGAAAGCCGCTGACGGCTTGGACAGCATCATCGGCACGCCGGTATTGGCGCTCTGCAGCGCCGCCGATTCATGGCCGACGTAGAAGGCCTTTTCGTCGCTCAGCAGGCTCTCGACGTGACGCCGACGCGCCACCCCGCCGATTAGCCGGCGCTCGCAGCGATTGATTGCGATTGCAACTTGTTCGGGGACGCGGCGTTCAGAGGTATGCCGCGCGCCGCGAATATCCGCCACGCTCTCCGCCATTTGACGCAAGCCCGGAACCGTGTTGAGGCCGGTGACGATGACGCGGTCCGAGGCGGCAACCAGCTGCGACGTCCATTCGTATTTCGCCAGCGGCAGGTCGATCAGCATCGTATCGTAACGCAGCGAAGCCATGCTGATGAAGGCGTCCAGCGCGGCAACATCCAACCCGCAGGTGTCGAAACGGCTGCGCGGCGCGGCAAAAACATGCAGCCCGCTCGTATGCCGGCTGATGAAGATTTCGAAGAGATGCTCGTCGAGCCGCTCCGGGTTGCTCGAGATTTCTTGAATCTTCAGCCGCGGCTCGATGTCGAGAAAATCGCAGACATGGCTGGTCTGGAAATCGAGATCGATGATGCAAATGTCACGATCCTTGGTCGCCTTGCGTGTCTTGAGATAGATGCCGGTCTCCACGGCCAAGGTCGTGTTGCCGACACCGCCGGCGCTCGGCACGAAAGATACGGCCGTCGCCTTGCGGCCTGGCGCCTCATTCCCACCACGGCTTCGGCGCTGCCGCGCGATGATATCGAGGATTTCTTGCGGGTCGGCGGTGAGCGAAACCCAGTCCGCGCCGCCGGTCCGCGTCAGTGCCTTATAGTCGCTGGCCGAGATTTCGTCGCTGACAAGGATGAAATACATGCCGTCGCGGCGCGTCTGCGCCTTTTTCAGCACGTCGGCGAAACGGGCCTGGTCCCGCCCCGGCGCCGCGATTAGCACGTAGGCGGGATCGGCTGAGCCCCGTGCGGCGCCGGCGATCTCCGCAATGTCGTCGGCATGGATCACATCGGGCAGCACGCCGCGAATTCTCTGCTCGATGAGACTTGTCTGCCTTGCATCGACGCCTGAGCTCAAAAGGTAAATGGCCATCCGAGCCTCATCGCATTCAGAATAAAGGGGCGTTCGACGAAAGATCTTCAGCGGTGATCGAGGTCGTGAGCGCGGGGATCTGCAACTTGTCCAGTCCCAGAATTCCGCCGAGAAACAGCAATTGCAGCGATAGATTTTGTAACGACACGGTAATGGTCGGCACCGGTCCGCCGGGGCGCCCGGCGAAGCCCAGCCCCGTTTGCGCATAGACAACGACGACATTCGCCGGCGTGATGCGGGATAACACATCGCACATGCCGCTATTATAAAAGTTGGAGGCGTCGGTACAAGACGAGCTGCCGCGGCCAAAAACGATCGTGTTCATGGCCGCACTGTTGAAACCCAGATCGCGCGGACAGGCTGGGCCGCGCGTGCAGGTACATCGCGCAGCCTCGCCGTCGCACCTGATCTCGAAACCCGGCATGATTGCGCCCGGTTGCACGATGCCCAGCACGGACGTGCTCAACGACCTGAGCCCGGTCGCCACCGGGTCCGAAACAGCTGCGATCCTGGCGCCGACCTGAACCGCTTTGGCGGCCGCATTCAGCTGATAGAAGACGAACAGGAATTCGATTGATCCCAAAAGGAATACCAGCATGATGCTCATCATCACCGTGACTTCGACAAACACGGCACCGCCGACATCGCGCGAGAGGCTTCGAGCGCGCATCGCATGAACCTTATGTTTTTCAGCCGGGCCCGATGACGCGCTCGGAATGCGAAACGGAAATTGCGGGCGGCGCGAGGCCGAGAAGGCTGAAAAATCCGAGCGACGGATCGGCAAATCGCGTCGACATCGTCACCACGAAGACGACATTGCCGCCGCGATAAGCCGGTAAGCCGTTCATCTCAATGGCATTGGCGACCGGCGTACAAAGGGTCGCCACCATTGCCGGCGTCCAGCCGTTTACCCGCGGCGCGCCGCCATAGATCGAGCCGGTCGCGGCAAGATTTCGCGCATAGGCCTGATCGGCATTCCACGCCGGCGTGGCGGCGTCGCACGAAGCAGGCACGCGCGCCAAATAGCGAGCGCCGTCGCGAATGCCCATCGAAACGAGGTGCTGTTGATAGAAGAACCACGAGAACTCGAAGACGCCCAAAAATAGGATGACCAACAGCGGCAACAACACCGCTCCTTCGACCAGCGCCGAACCGGCATCGTCATGCCCAAACGATCCTAATTTCGCTAACCAGCCCATCATGCCTCACTACATCGACCACTCATCGATATAACTGCACCATGTCGAAATCGGCGCCGTCTCCCGGTTTCACCAATCCGGCGGCTTCGACATACAAATCGGTCTGCGACGGCTGCAGCGGCAGTGTCAAAAAGAACTTGCCAAAGGCGGCAACCGGGA
The DNA here is from genome assembly GCA_963761595.1 of uncultured Alphaproteobacteria bacterium. GTDB lineage: Bacteria > Pseudomonadota > Alphaproteobacteria > Rhizobiales > Xanthobacteraceae > BOG-931. The sequence continues at coordinate 208,590 of CAVXHE010000013.1, read as the reverse complement.
CATTCGATTCCGGGCCGCCGCGAAGGCCGAGGCTCTGGCAGTTGACGATTGCCGCGTACATCACCCTTCGATCGGGAACATCGCTCAGGCCGCCACCGCCGTAACAAGCGGGCGCACCCGATTCACCGCCGGGCGAGTGATCCGAAACGTAGCCGTGTTCGATCTCGTAGCGATATACCTCATAGCGGCTAGGTGGATCGGAATTGTTCGCCGCCTGACCATTGACGATGGGCGGAGGCCGGCCGTCGGAACTGTGATTGACCTGCCAATATGTGCTGAAATCCCACATGCCATTGCCCATGTGGCCGTTCATGTTGGGCCACTCCAAATCGATCGGCAGGCCGGTGGCTTGATTGGGCGGGCTGCCGATCGGCCAGTTGCTTGCCGGCGTCGCGCTGCAGGATCCGCCATTGCCGCCGCCGCCGGCCCCCACATAACCTTTGCGGACGTTCAACGCCGGCCGGAAGTCGAGATCGTTTTGGCGGCCGCTCATGGACCCTTGGTAAATATCGAAACGGACGTTGAAAGCCTCGCGCACGCTGTCGAGCGATCCCGCGCGGAACGTGACGCCGTTCTGCACGAAACAGGCGGCCGGATGCACCGATGCCAGCGCGTCCATGGTGCCGGTCTGGCCGGTTGGCATCGTCGCGGCGTCGAGAAATCCATAATCTCCCGCTCTGTATGGGGTGTCGCCGTCGCCGTATTGGCGCAGTCGGATGAGACGACGCCGGATAGTCGGCTGGGATTCTGCGATCTCGAGGGCGTTACTGGCCTCGCTGTAGCTCGTTCCGGGTTGTTCGTACGGATTGCAGACGAAGAGCGGCGTGACCTGACAAACTACCTGGTCGAAGCCTGCAATGGCCGAGGCGCCGGCCGATATGACATTGCTGCCGCCGAGGAGCGCCGCGGGCAGGATCGTGTTGAGTGAAACGGGCACGACCGTGACGGACAAAAACCGGGCATTGGTAGCGTCGCTCGCCCGCACCGCTTCGGTCATCGGGCTCGTATCACTGGCGGGTAGCCGGCTGTAGAATTCAATCTGCGAAATCTGCACGTTGCGACTGGCGCCGCTGCCAAACACGGTGGAATTGGTAACCAGACCGTTCATCGCATTGACGGCGCGCGTCTCGGCGTCCGGCAAGCGATCAAGCTCGGCCGCGCCCGCCAGTGCCAAGGCGTCGGCGCCGTTTTGCAGCTGCGTCTGCAAGCTCATCAGCCTGGCGCCGTCGATCGCTAAGACGGACACGCCGATGATCACAACAAGCATGACCGTTACATAGGGCAAGATCACGCCATCCTGGTCACGCCAGAGCGCGATGGCAAAGCGTGCGATTCTTGTCAGCAAACGCGACCGCATCACGGGGATTTAAAACGGCAGAGTCGCTGCGGGAGTCGCAGCTCCCGAGGACGGAGTGGGCGGCGGCGGCGCGGACGCCGATCCCGATGCCGCCGGTGCAGCCTGTTGACCGGTCTGGCCAAAAGCGCCGGCGGCTTGCGGTGGTGATCGATAACGCTGCACCGCTCCGCTCAACCGCTCGCCGTTACCTGGAATTCGGCGATTGCCGACATAGCGCGGCCACGGATCTATGATGTGGATCGCGCTGTTGACTTCCTGGGCATCGCCCGCGCTCGTCGTAATCGTGTCGGTGCGGTTGGCGTATTGTGCGCTGGTGCCCCAACATCCGCCCACCGTCAGGGCAAAAGACAGGACGAGCGTTGCTCGAACGATGTTCATCCGATGTCCCTCACTTCACCACGGGGGCGTCCGAACCCGGCTCGACACGAATGATGTGGCCGTAGGGACCCACGACGCCTCCTCCGGTTGTTACATAGTCGGAGTACTTGTTCGGCACCTCGGTCTGGCCGTTGAGGAAGAAGTCGACGTCGTTGCTGGGCAAATGCTTGTCGAGCGGCGACGCCAAACGTTGGCCCGGGTCCGCCGGCTGGACCAGATGCGGCGTAACGATAATGACCAAGTCGGTCTCGTTCTTCTGGTAGCTGTTGCTCGAGAACAGCGCGCCGAGCACCGGCACCGAGCCGAGCCAGGGAATTTGCGACCGGTTGCGCGTATTGTCGGCGAGCAGGAGGCCGGCGACGGCAAAGCTCTGGCCGTCGCGCAATTCCACCGTCGTGTCGGCGTCGCGCTTGATCAGCGACGGAATAGTCGTGCCCGAAATCGTCACCGCATTGGCAAAGTCGAGCTCGCTTACCGCCGGCTGGACGCGCAGATTGATGATGCCGTCCTGCAGCACTGTCGGCGTGAACGACAACTGCACGCCGAACGGCTTGAACTCGATGGTCGGCGTGACGATGCCGCTCGCCGAGGTCGCCGCGATCGGCACCGGAAATTCGCCGCCGGCCAGGAATTTGGCAGAATCGCCGGACAGCGCCATCAGGTTTGGCTCGGCCAAGCGCCGGACAAGCCCTTGCGTCTCGAGCGCGGTGACCAGCGCATCGATATTGGTCCCGCCATTGACCATCTGCGCGAGCACCACGCCGAAGGGAGTGCCTTGAGCCAGCGTTCCAGTGGCCTGAAACAGCGGTTGCAGCACGGGGAACGTGGTGACCGTCGAGCCTCCGCCACCCGCCGTCGTCGAGCCATTGGTGCTGCTGACCTGCCCTAGGCCGGTGCTGACGCCGCGCGTGCCCGCGGCATTGGAGCCGTACCAGTTGACGCCGAGCTGCCGCCCCGCTTCGCGGCTCGCCTCGAGAAACCTGACTTTGAGCAGGACTTGCTGCGAGGGTGCAATGCTCATCGCGTTGATGACGCCATTCGGCGCAACGCTCTGAACGATGCTTACGGCGCGGTCCCCGATAACGGCATTCGGTGCCATGCCGCTGAGAATGATCTGTCCATTGCTCGCCGAAACCCGAATGCTGCTCACGCCGGTGCCGAGCCGAATCTTGTTCTGCAAGTTTTGCGTATCGACCGCAACCTCGACGTCGAGCACGCTCATCAGCTTGTTTGATGTATCGAAAATCGAGACGTTGGTGGTGCCGATTTTCTTGCCTTGAACGTAGAGTGTGCGATCGTTCATCGGCAACGCATCGGCGATGTCGGGCGCCCCGACGACCGCGGTGCTGAACGGTTGGGTAAGCTGAAAGGTTCGCGATTTATTGACGGTGATCGTCACATGCCGGACCGGCTGGCCATCGCCCTGCCAGTCGCCGGACGATTGGGCCTTTGCCGAGTCCGGTTCGACAGAATCAAAGACCAAGAGGGCTGAAAGCGCCAAAAGCGCTACGGCCAAAGCGCCGCGCCACCTACCGCGCGAACCGCGTCGCCGCGACGGCGGCTGTGAACCGTCCGGATCCGGATCGGTTACTCCGAGACTACGCATAACGCTCAATCCCCTCACGCTCTCACCGGTAATCTTGACCGGACGCCGTCCCTCAAGCCATGTTTGATGCAAGCTGCTCTGATCAAAGCCGCACCTTGGCTGCCGCGCGCCTTCAGTAGCTTGCAGTTCGCTTCACCTTATATTCCTCGCGCTTTGTTCCTCTGACGATCACGACCGTTACCGTGTCGGATACGGGCGCCTTGGCCGCGACCGGCGGCGGCGCCTGAACGGACGGCGCCGACACCCGAACGGGCTCGACGGGCGGCGCGTTGCCGAGATCCCGTTCCGTGACTCGCCGGTCGGGGCTCGGATTGAGATCGCCCGGCTGACGCAGCACCAGCGATAATTTGCCGATATTGCTGGCGAGCAATAATTTCTGGGCATCGTCCGGGGTGACTTCGACCGTGACCGCTTTCGCGACCGTCGGATGTTCCTGTCGCTCGCTGGCCAGCTGATCGATGGCGAGGACCTTGACGTGCTGCAACAAGGTTTCCGAATAGCCTTCGTGCCTTGCCGAGCTATCGTCGCCGATGAGGACGATGTCGACAAAATCGCCGGGCAGAATGAACCCCGCCACGCCGCGCACGTCATCGACGCGTACGGTTACGGCGCGCATCCCGCCTTTCACCAATGACGAAAGCGAGCCGCGCTGGCCCGGCTCGGTCACTTTTGAGTGCAGCACCGGCTCGTTGCGATCGAGCGAAGCCAACACGACGCGGCTGCCGTCCTGGAGCAGATCGCGCGCGGTCGCGAATGCACCCTCGGGAAGGCTGGCACTAGCCCAAGGTATCTCCGTGACATTGTCCCGCGAGAGTGTGGTGCCGAACGCCAACGGCTGTGCGGCAACGACGATCGTGCCGACAGTGGCGGACGACGCGGAGCCGCCGGCATGGGTGATCAGCCAGTGCCGTGACAGCAGCGCCGCTGCAACACCCATCACAATCGCGAACACAAGAATGATCGCGTTGTTCCTTCGCACGATCCGCCTCCCTGTCGCTTAGCCCGATTACTAACTATCGGGTGGAGCTTGCTCTATTGCGCGGAACTGGACCGTGATTAAATCCCAGAAACCGGACGGACGCCACACCTTCCGGCAACGCAGCGCGGCTGAGCCTCGCCTGTTGCCGAATTGATACACCTAACAATTCGCGATTTTGCGGCCACCAAGCGCCAATAGCGCCGCACGTTCGGTCCAGCTTTGTGCCGAACGCGACATTCTCGCCTCCAAGGACTTTTCCGCAGCGCAACGATCGCCTGCGATGGATCGCCTAGTGACCGCGACGCGGTCCAGATGCGCTCACTGATTGCTCTGGAGCACCGTCCAGAGTGCCATCCACTTCGTATTCACCCAGCCGCCCACCAATACGACGGTCGAAATGACTGTGACCAACATAACGCCGAGAAGAACCGTGTACTCCACCAATGCGGCGCCTTGTTCGTCCTTACCGACCTTCTTCGCAGCTTTGAGAATTTTTGACGTCGCCCAGCTTGTCACCACAGAATTTTTCATTGCCCTGTTTCCTCACACACCGGATTCAAATCGAGTTCAGTCGCTCCGGCGCCAGCGCGGTCTTGTGGACCAGTGCATCCCGACCCCGCTGCCGACTCCCTACGGCCGCAATCACGCCGATGTCCCCGTCGACGCTCCGGATGACGGAGCGCCTATCCTGCCGACGACAGCGTTTTTGCGCGTGTTTTCCCGGTCTCCGTCGAGAGCATTTGACTAAACTCCGAACGAAAGAGCCGGTTCCACGCCCTCGTCGAAAAATATGCGCCGAGAAACGCTCCGTGATCTTTCCGGGCGATGTCCGCTAAGCCAGGCAATTGAGGACAAAGACGCCGATCAGCGCCGCTGCGATCGAGGGCGCGAAAGGAATGCGCTGGCGCTGGTCATTGGCCGCCTGCTGGGACGGCACCCACTTGAGCTTCGCAGCCGAGCCCATGAAGCGATACGAACACCGCCAGCAAGATCGCAAACGGCAACGCACAATCGGCACCAACCCAGAGGAAGGCCACCGTCAACATCTTCACGTCGCCGCCGCCCATCCAGTGCCGCGAATAAAAGTAGAGCTGGACCGCGAAGATAACGGCCGCAATTGCCAGATTCCACGGCAGGACGCTCCAGCGGCCGGAAATCGCTACATGAAGAAGGAACAGACCGACAAGGAGGACAATGAATTCGTTGCGTATTGTGTAGCTTTTCAGGTCCGCGACCGCCACGTAAAGCAGCACGCCAGCGGTGATGATGAGAACAATATTGGCCAGACCGGCGCTAAGTGCCATCGGCGCAATGGATGGTCAAAATACTATCTGGGAGAGGTGCCGCGCGGATCAGGTTCGCGGGCGATGTATCGGTAGCTCGAATTGAGTAGCGTGAGATTATTTAAGATGGTCGGATTCCCCGGTTCCCGCTCGTAGGCCTTAAGGAATTTGCTGCGCGCGGCGCCAAGATCGCCCCGCAACATGTACGAATAGCCTTGGTTATTGAGGATGTCGGTGGTTTCGCCGACCAGCCGTATCGCCTGAGAATAGGCACGGTCGGCGAGGTCGAAGCGGCCGATCCGATCGTAGCTCGCCGCAAGCCCGACCCAGGCGGTTGCGTCGTTCGGCGATCGTTCGGTGGCGTCGAGAAAGTATCGTTGCGCCAAGCCGTAATTGCCGCGGTCGAAATATTCCAATGCGAGTTTAAGCGGCTGGTCGGACGGATAATACTTGACGTCGAGCGGATCTTGAACGGTGGGCGTGGGAGCCGTGAATTCCGGCGCCACGGAGGAATTCAAAGTGCTGTCGCAGCCGGCGACGCTCATCGCCACGACGCAAGCGGCGGCAGCAGCTACTCCCCGCGCTCCCCCCATACAACCCCACTCATCACGCATCGCGAGCCGATACTACGCTCGGAACCGGCAGTTGAATTGAAGATAGCAGGCCTTAGCGGCGTCTGGAACGGGCAATACGCGCCTCGGCTTGCAAACCGGGAAGCGAGCGAAGGTGAAATATGCCGATGGGCGCGATCATCGACGCCGTGCAGAAACGAGTTCCAGAGTTCCAATCTTTTCCCTCTGATGCGCGCCTAGCGAGAGCTTTTCGCATCAGCACTGCGAGCCAGCACTGTGGCTTCAAAATCTCGGCCTGTGGACGGGAGTCCATCATGCAATTCGCACAATGCTGACTACGGAATAGACATAGATGTGGAACTTTACTTGGAAAAATCCGGGCAGACGGCGTCAAAAAGTCAAGCACGGGTCAACAGTTTCCGATGCGACTAATTCGAATTAGCGAATTGTGTTCGCAATGAACTTTCATCGATCTCCTCGTGTATTTTCTTCAATTGCGATGCTGCAATCGCCCCTGCCGACAATCCGTCATCGCTCCGAAAACGAGTTGGTTCCAGTTGATGGGTCAGTGCGATTGCCGCGGATGGCGCAGGAACCAAGTCGCAGACTTGGCGTTGCACCCGCGCTCTCACTACCAAAACTGCCAAAACAGGGAGGCGATAATGCAAAGACGGGTCAAAATTTTGGCCTCGGTCATCGGCATGCTTGTGCCGGTGATGTTTGCTGCGGGTATGGCGTCGAGTGATGAAACTTTCACGGCAACAAAGGCGATCTCATTGCCAGGCGGCCAGACGATAAAGTCGTTCGACATCAGTTTCGTCGATCCAAGGATTGGCAACTACTTCCTGGCCGATCGCACCAACAAATCGATCGACATCATCGATACCTCCACCAATACGGTGGCAGCGCAATACCAGGACAATTTCGCCGGCTTCACCGGCAATAATGACACGTCGGGACCCGATGGCGTCCTGGTCACCGACCACAATCGGATCTGGGTGGGTGACGGCGGCAGCCTGGTGAAGGTGCTCGATCTTGGCACCGGCACCGAGCTCGCCAAAATCAATACCGGCGGCGTGAACCGGGCCGACGAACTTTGCTTCGACGCCAGGAATCGCGTGATCCTGATCGCGAATGACGCTGAAATCGCCGTTCCCGTTCGTCACCTTCATCGATGCCGATAGCTACGCTGTCCTCGGCAGGATCACGATGGACGGCACGAACGGAACGCCGAAGGCCACCAACGGCATCGAGCAGTGCCAATGGAACCCGCGGAACGGCAAGATTTATCTGAACATTCCCGAGGTCAACGGACCGGGCAATGACAGCGTTCCCGGCGCTGTGTTGACGATCTCGGGGAAGACAATGAAGATCGAGGAGACGTTCACCATTCCGCTCGCCAGTTGCGCCGGACCGCAAGGCATGGCGCTTGGTCCGCACGGTCAGATTCTTCTCGGCTGTAACGCTCCCGGCCCGTCCGGGAACAATCCCACTGCGGTCATCAATGAACACGGTGACGTAGTGACGACGCTGAACAACGAATCCGGCTCGGACGAAGTCGACTACAACCCGGCCGACAACCATTACTTCCTGGCCGAATCCAGCTCATCCTGTCAGCCAGGCACTGGGCGTCGTCGATGCCGGCCCGCCTGCCCGATCGGATGCAAGCGTTACCACGGCTCCCAAAACAGGCGGCGGCGCATTGGATCAAATCACTCGGTTGCCTCCGATCCAGTCACCGGTCACGTCTATGTTCCGATCGCAAGCACTTCCGGAAGCTCGGTCTGCTCGTCGGCCGGCGGCAGCGATACGCAAGGCTGCATCGCCGTATTCACCACGCCGAACGACGACTGCTTTGCGCAAGGGATGCCGACGCGAGGCTTTGATGACGCACGGCAATGCGCAGTTTGAACACGAACGCTGCCGCGGTCATGATCATGACCACGAGGCAGACAATCGCTAAGTTAGCCGGACTCTCGGCTTAAATCGAATAGTGCGGCGCGGGCCGATGTGCCCGCGCCGATTTTATTTATTGCGATGCGGCGGCAGCTGAGTGAAAATGGGAATCGACCGCACGTCAGCGCTCTCCCAAGCAAATTCAGATCTTGTCGATCACGAGCGGCGCGGCCCCAAGCCAGTTCAATCCGTCGATCTCAAGCGCCACCGTCAGCACCACCAACGAACCGGCCAAAGGGGCGGCATCGGCTGAGGGCGACGCGATCACCTGCAAAGGATAGCTGCCACGGCAGCCCTCCGCTATCCAGGATTCCAGCCGTGCGCCAGGCAAGCGCGCCACCGCCGCCTGCACCTGCCGTCCGATCGGTTGACCGGCACGCAGCACACAGCCGCCCTGCTCCCACCATGTCGCAGCCCCGGCGAACACGGCTTGCGCCGTTCCGCCGGCGGCGAACGACCGTGTCCGCCGCACCCAGCACCCCTTCAGCGCCACCGATGCGCTCACGGCGACACAATCACCTAACACCAGCGCGCCCGGATTGCGCACGAACTTGGTACCCGCTTGCAAGTCCGGCGCCACCGCCGAATAGACCTCCTCGGCGCCCCCGTCGCGCACCGTCTCTTCCACGAGCCCGAGCAGCGCCCCCGCCTCCATCCCGGGCGACGGCGCCACCAGCGCCCGCCGCACCAGTTCATCGGTCTTGCCGATCAGCGCAATCTCGGCTTCGTCCAAATACTGCCTGACCGACGCAAATGCCTCGGTGGCGTCGGCAAACTCCAGCGCCGGCGCGCCTTTGCTCAGGTCATCGGCAATCCCGAACGGCAGCATGTCGAACTCCAACACGCCGACGCGCCGCACATTCTTGTCCGCTACCAGTTGCGCCCCCAGCACCACACCCGGCTGCGGCGTATTGACGACGTCGCTCACCGGGTTCGTCGAGCGGATCCAGTTCAACACCCGCTTGGACAAAGACGTCGCGAACACGGAAGGCCCGCGCCGGGGCAACAGCAACATCGCATCCGACCAATACGGCGTGAACGCGGTCAGATAAGTCACTGCCGCCGGCCGCACATTGTTCGTGTAGATCAAGAGCGCGTCGAACCCGGCCGCGGCCAGCGCTGCCTGCACCCGCTCCCTGCGCGCCGTCAGAATAGCTTCCGGCAACTCCGCTGGCTCCCACTTCATCAATCCGCGGCGCATTTCCGCCTCCCCTTAGAGCATGATCCCGAAAAGTGGAAACCGGTTTTCGGAAAAGATCATGCTCGAACGTAAAATCTAGACCCCGATCCGATTCAATTGAATTGGATTAGGGTCTAGGCCGAAGCACTGAACAGGGCGCGCGGCGTCCTGATCAGATTTTCGCTGCCCGTCGCGGTGACGATCAAGGCATCGCCCAGCACCATGTATCCGACGGACGGATTATAGGTATTTGGATGCACGATCAGCGTCATATCCTCCTCGATCACGGTGTCCACATCCTCGAGAATATGCGGCTTGGTATCGGCGAACAGCCCCAAGCCATGCCCGCGCACCCTGGTATATTCACTGGTCACATACTCACCCAAGCCGTGGCCGCGCATCACGTCATTCTCTGCGCGCGCAATATCGGCAGCCGTCACGCCCGGCCGCACCGCGGCAATGCCAGCCTCCATCGCATCGAGATAAATCTGAAAAACCCTGCGCTGCTCGTCACTCGGCTCACCGGCCACCAAGGTTCGGCAAATCTGCGCGTAATATCCATCGACACACGGCGTCAGCTCCGTCGTCACCATGTCGCCTCGCGCGATCCGCCGCCCGGTCGGCGGCGCCATGCCGCGAACCTCCGGGCCGCCGACGCCAATGATCATGAAATTGTCTTCCACGCCCGACGCCCGGTAGAACCGCTCGACTTCAGCGATCACTTCATAATCCGCCCGCCCCACCCGAGCGGCCTTGCGAAACACGTCATAGCCCGTGTCGGCCATCGCGGCGGCCTTAGCCATCGCCGCCAGCTCAGCCGGCGACTTGACCATCAGCAAATGATCCAACAATGAAGTGTAGTCAGCGATCGCCTTCGCTCCGGTCCGTGTCGCCAACCGCTGCGGCAATAATCGATAAGGCGCCGCGCCGATCAGTCGATTGCCGCCCCGATCGAGCACCGCTTCCACTTGCGTCAGCAAGTGCGGCGCATAGGCGACGTCCGCGCCGGCCACTTCACCGCTGCGCTCGACATCGATATGACTATCCATAAACACGCTGATCGTGCCGTCCCTTTGCGCGATCGCCAACCCTTGCCCCTCCAGCGTCCGAAAGCCTGTGACGTAGCGAAAATAATCGCCCTGCCAGGCGTTGCCATAAACCACTATGGTATCGACCGATGCCGACTCCATGGCCGCCGCCAGCCGAGTTCTGCGTTCTTGCAAGGCGAGATCGGCGCTCATGCCACAAACCCATAATCGGCCGCCGCCTTTTCCGCCGACACGAACCCCATCGCCACGTCCCGCGCCACTGCTGCCGGATCGCGCCTGCCGGGTGCGCCGTAACCACCGCCTCCAGCGGTGAGGAAGCTGACCTCGTCGCCGGCTTCGAGTTCGATCTCCGTCCCCTTGTTGACCACCACAGTTGTCCCGTCGCGCCGATGAATTCGCCCTTCATTCACTGCGCCGGCGTGGCCGCCATGCAAACCCCAGGGCGGTGTCAGCGTCCGATCGAAATTGATATTCGCCTTGCATTTTTGCAGGCAGCGATACCGCAACGTCACACCCATGCCGCCGCGATACTGGCCCGCTCCTCCGCTGTCATCGCGCAGCGCATGTTCCACCACAATGAACGGATACTTGGTTTCCTGCAGTTCCACCGGGGTGTTGCGCACGTCGCCTTGGCACACAGAGACCGCGCTCGACTCGCCGTCCTCATGCGGCCGTCCGCCCCAGCCGCCGCCGAAGATGTTCATCAGCAAAAACCGCGAACCATCCGGGCGCGCGCCGAAGAACGAGCAGCCGCCCATGTCGCCCTTGTGCGCCGCCGGGATCAGCGCGGGGATCGCTGGCGCCAACGCCTTGAGGATGGTATCGATCACCGTCGGCAGCGCGACGCTCCACAAACCCAGTGCCGCCGGCGGTCGCGCGCTGAGCATCGTGCCATCCGGCAAATTCACTTGCAGCGAGCGGAAACATCCCTCGTTCACATCCAGCGCCGGCGACGTCAGCGCCTTATAGGCGACCCGCGCCGCCGCGATGCCGCCGGACCGTCCGGAATTCAACGGGCCGTCCACCTGCGGCTCCATCTCGCTGAAATCCACGGTCATGGTGGCGCCCTCGATCACGACGGTGACCTTGACCCGCAGCGGCTTGTCCAAGCGCCGCCCGTCATTGTCGAGAAAGCTCTCGGCGGTATAAGTCCCGTCCGGGAATCCTTTCCACCACCGCGCGGGCGGAGCGATCCGCCTGGTCCCACACCACGTCGATGCAGCTCGCAACGACCGCCTGGCCGTAGCGCGTCAAAAGCTCCGCATAACGCTTGGCGCCAAGCTGGCACGACGCCATCTGCGCGCGCAAATCGCCGAGGCTCGCATCCGGATAACGAATATTGTCGTGGATGATCTGCCACAGCGTTTCGTTGCGCTTGCCAGCCTCGAACATTTTCAGAGAGCGCATCTGCAGGCCTTCGCTGTAAATTTCCGTCGTGCCGTACGAGCCGAAGCCCTGCCGGCCGCCGCCGATATCCACCCAATGCGCCCGGTTGGCGGCGAAGCCGACCAGCCTGTCCTCGAAGAAGCACGGCGCGTAGACGACGACGTTGTTCAGATGCTGGCCGCACACCGCGCCATAATTCATCACCAGCACATCGCCCGGCGCGAACCCGTCGAGCCCATAGCGCCGAATGCCATCCTCCACCGCAACCCCGAGGTCGGCGAGAAAAATCGGCAGGCCGCCGCGATTCTGCGAAATCATGCGCCCGCTGGTGTCGATCAGGCCGCAGCAATAATCACGTACTTCGTAGATCATCATGTTATAGGCGGCCTTGCACAAAGCATTCGCCATCTCGTCGGCATAAGCGACGACGGCGTTGCGCACGACTTCGACCGTGATCGGATGCGCCAGACGATTAGTCATTATCTTCGTCTCCCGAGGAGGGCTCTCAAAGAGAACCGGAAAAATCTTTTATTTGTTTGGGTCTGTAAGGGTCAGCTCTGCAGCGCAACTGAAATCACCAGATGCCCGGCATCCGACACCACAGCCCGATCGCCGGGATGCAGCAAAATCGTCGAATTCGGCTCCTCGATCACCGCTGGCCCCTCGACCTTTGCTCCCGCGGGCAAGGATGGGCGCCACACGATCCGCGCCGCCAACGGCCCGTCTGCGTCGTCGAACACCACCGCACGCGTCTGATCCGGCACCTTCGCCTCCGGTATCCAAGGCTCCGCCAGCCAACTCTCAGCCAAGCTCTCCGCCCGGGGCGCGCTCACCACCAGCCGGATCTTCACGACTTCGAGCACCTCGTCCACTGCCGACTGTCCATAGCGCTGCGCGTGCTCGACGTTAAACGCGGCCTTCAGCGGCTCGCATTGCGACGGTCAACTGCGACAGCTCATGCACCACGATGGCGATCGCGTGTTCCTGTCCGACGTAACGGAGGTCAGCCAGATACTCGAAGCGCGCCGCAGCTTCCGGAATGCCGTCGCGCGCCAATTGGTCACGCGCCGCCGCCGCAAGGTCGGCGAAGACGCACGTGACTTCGGCGGCATCCAATGTCCCCAACAGCCCGATCATCGTCCGGGCATAGTCCTGCCGCCACGACGCCATCAGCATTCCCAACGCCGAAAAAGTTCCCGGCATTTTCGGAATGATCACCGTCGGGATGAAAATCTCCCGCGCGATCGATACCGCGTGCAGCGGCCCCGCCCCGCCGAACGCCACCATCGCGGTGTCCCGCGGATCAACTCCTTTATTGACGGAGACCGCCCGCACCGCCAACGACATCGCCGCATCCGCAATGCGCACAATGCCGAGGGCGCCTTCCTTCACGCTCAAGCCCGAAGGTCCACCCAGCGTCGAGGCAATCGCTCTCTCCGCCGCCGCGACATCCAACTTCATCCCGCCATTCAAGAAGCGCTGCGGATTGATCCGTCCCAGCACCAGGTTTGCATCCGTCACCACCGGCTTGCCCGACCCATTGCCGTAACAGGCCGGCCCCGGATCGGCGCCCGCACTCTGCGGCCCGACATGAATGCCGCCCGCCCCATCGCACCAGGCGATCGAACCGCCGCCGGCGCCTACCTCGACGATATCGACGACCGGCAATTGCATCGGCTGGCCGCTCGCCTGGTCATCGCCGATGACATAGCCGTCCTCGATCCCCGGCTTGCCGTCGATAATGAGACTGGTCTTGGCCGTCGTCCCACCCATGTCGAAGCCGATGCAGCGCTTGACGCCCATGCTCATCGCCAGCCTGCCGGCGCCGATCATGCCCGCTACCGGCCCGCTTTCCATCATGGAAACCGGCTGATCCTGCGCCGCGGCAATCGACATCACGCCGCCGTTAGAGCGCATGATATGCACCTTGCCGGCAAACCTCTCGCCGCGCAGATGGCTCTCCAGCCGGCGCAGATAGGCCCGCACCCGCGGTCCGACAAACGCATTCAGCGCCGTGGTCGAGGTCCGCTCATATTCCCGATATTCGCGCAGGTTCTCATGCGACAAGCTCACGAACATATCCGGGTTGGCGCGGCGCAGGATGTCGCCCACCAGGATCTCGTGCGCCGGATTGGCATAGGAATGCAGGAAGCAAACCGCCACCGCCTCGATCCCCTCGCGCGCCAGGCTCTCCGCCAGTGCATGTACCTCCGCCGGATCCAATTTTGCCAGCACCTCGCCTTTGAAATTCAGCCGCTCATCCATTTCGAACGTCATGTTGCGCGGAATCAGCGGCTGCGGCCGATGAAAGAACAAATTAAAGGCCTCGGACCGGTTGCCCCGCCCGATTGCGTAGACATCGCGAAAACCCTTGGTCGTGATCAAAGCCGTGCGCGCGCCCTTATGCTCGAGCACCGTGTTGATGGCGATCGTCGAGCCGTGCAGAACCTCAGCCAAAGCCGCCATGTCGCAGCCCGCCATGGCCAGGCTGTTGGCCACTCCCCGCGTCGGATCCGCCGGGACGGTCGACGTTTTCGCCGTGATCAGCCCGCCATCGACACATCCGACGAGATCGGTAAACGTGCCGCCAATATCCACCCCGACGATATTCATTCCTGCACCGAAGGCCAGGACATGCCGGCTTTGATAAGATCCAGCGTCCACGCCGCCGACCCGCTCGCAGCCCACGTCAGAGCCGCCGCATTCGCAAACTTAATTATCCTCAGCACAGCCCTTCCCCCCGTCCCTGGCGCCACACCGGCAAATGCGGATCACACCTTGCGTCCCCCGCTTCGCCACAATGCATTTGACCACGCAAATAACATTGGCGCGATGAAAAGAGAAATTAGCCTGCTTGCGACGGCCCGGCTAGGCATGTCAGTTAGTGGCAACGGCAGTGAGCGCGACCGGCACACGGGTCCCGCCATTGTGCTGCCGATCCGCAACACGGCACGTTAGAGAGAAATCGCAAGCGACAGTGTGGGCAAGGGTCAGGCCGCAGCGCAAGAATCGCTGTTTGAAATTGAGCGAGGCATTTCCGCGTCAATTGACGGGTTTTGTGATTTCAATCTTCAGATCGCCGCGATGATACCAGTCTTACGGCATCGCGTTTTGCGACTGGGCGGCCTGACTACCGGCAGGCCCCTTGCGAACGAGCGACATTGAGCGCCGCCGACGCATCGAGCCAGTCGGGAAGTCCAACCGCAATTTTTGTCCACCCGGTGCCCCACGGGGCAGCGCCACCCTCCCACCAGATCTTGCACCAGCCGTCGTCCAATTGAACCACCGCGTAGTCAGCACGCGCCGGCGTTGAAAGGGCAAAACCAAGCGCCATGAAACCAAGCGTGATGACGCCAATAGCAAAGGCCAATCGCTTCATCGTCAACTCCCTGACTCGTTTTTGAGCACGCGCGGTTCGATGAAAATCTAATAGCCGCGATAGGGCTTGCAGACACCGTCCTGCACGGTGAAGCCGCGCGGACAATCGCGATAGTCGTAGTAGCCGGGTGCATAATCATAATAGCGCCGGTCCCAATCGTGCCGGTGCCCGCCGACGTGAACGTGCACGCCCGGCGCATCGATAGAGAACCCCTGAGCTTGCACGGGAGTGGTGCCGCCGATCGCCATCGCGCCGACAAAGCCAAGCGCGAGGACGGTATTTGCCAAAATTCCCTTTACGCTACTCATGATGCGCTCCTCTCTTCGAGCTTCATAAGATGCCGCTCGAAGAGATAACGCCGCGACGGGCCTAGGGTTTCCTGGATAAGTTCCGAAAATGGTCGCCTTTTTTCCGGGGGCGAGCGCACTGCGCATGAGCACACGAGCCCTCCGGTCAATCCTTGATCGCGTTCACTCCATGATCGTCGTTCGCCAATGGATGCGCCGCTCGTCCGCCGGATACCCTCCGGCGGCCGAATGCACGGTACAGCGATTGTCCCAGATGACGATGTCGCCGACCTTCCACTTGTGCCGGTATTCGGCATTGGGCTGCAGCATGTACCAGTAAAGCTCGGCAAGCAGCCGGTCGGCTTCGGCGTCAGGCATGCCGATGATGCTGATGACATGGGTCGGATTGACGTAGAGCGATTTTCGTCCCGTCTCGGGATGAACGCGCACCATGTCGTGGACGGCCGGCGGCCGCGCCTGATCCTCGGAATCGAGCAAATCGAACCATTTGCGTGCCCGCCCGCCGTAGCGGAATTCGACCTTCAGCGGTGCAATACGCTCTTTCAAGCGCTCGGGCAGCGCGTCGTAGGCCGCATGCATGGACGCAAACAGCGTGTCGCCGCCGTAGCTCGGAATCTCGATCCCATAGAGCTGCGTGCCCTTGCAGATCTCGGTGTCCCACGGACTGTCGGTGTGCCAGGCCTGCCCGCGATCGAGAATGAGACTCTCGCCCGTCGTATCCTTGGCCATGCTCGTCACGCCCATCAGCGTGATCTCCGGGTTCTCGGGATCGCGCGTGTGCTTGACCATGTGGGGCTTCAAGCGCCCGAATCTGCGGCTATAGGCGAGAAAGTCGGCCTTCGACAGGTCCTGCCCGCGCACGATCAGGACGTGCCGGTCGAGCCAGGTCTGATAGAGCGTCTGCCATTCGCTGTTGGTCATGCGCTTGATGTCGAGGTCGGTCACAAGCGCGCCAATATGAGGAACTGCGTTCTCGATTTTCATATACCGTTACCGTCCGGTGTCGTCGCTGGATGTCACGTCGAGCTAAAATACATCACTTTATTGAACTGGGAACCCGTGCCGCGGCACTTGCGGCAGAAGCCGCTCTCTCGCGTCCGAACCGACGCAAGAATCCCTTCGTTGGCGATTGAACCGGCGACAAGCTGGCGAAGTCCAATTGTCGCCAGGAACTCGGACGAACGCTGGACGAATGTTTCATATGACGGCAAGAATCCTGCTTTTCGCTCTCGCACTGTTTGCCGCGCCGCCGGTCGCGTGGGCCGATCCGATATTCCAATGTGCCGGTGCGAAAACGGGCCAGATCGAGGCGGTATGTCTGGATCGCGAACTGGTTGGGCTCGACCGCACCGCGGCCGCCCGTTTCGACGCCGTTGTCGCGCAAGCCGATCCTTGACGGCGCTGCTCTTGTGGCGAGATCAAAGGTGGTTCGCGGAAATCCTGGGCAACCTTGACGCCACGAAGTTCAATGGCAACGACGGTCCGGCGCGATTGCAGCTCAAGGACATGCTGGCGCGCCGGGTCGCGGTTCTCAACGCCATCATGCCGCAACAGATCGCCGCTACGCCCGCGGGCACGTGGGGAAATGCGCTGGCGACCGTATCGGTGGGTCGGGACGGAATCGATGCGCTTCGGGTGACGCTGACGGCAATGCTGTCCTATGGGGAGCGCGACGATACGCTCACCTGCGATCTTACTGGAACGTTCAAGCCCGACAACGGATGGTTTGCCGGAGACCTTTCGGCGCAGGACGGCACCACAACTCCGGCGCGTCTGCGCTTGCAGGGAAATACCTTGCGCGTGGTCCATCTGTATGGCGACCGTGATCAATCCGTATGCGGCGAGCTGGCGATGATGACTGGCACTTATTTTCCGATGCATGCCGCCGCCATCGGAACGGCCGCCGCCGTTGCGGCGCGCACCGTCGCACCGTCTTTCAAATGCGCCACCGCGCAAAACGCGGACGAGGAGGAAATCTGCGCCGATCCCGATCTCGCCGCCCAGGATGCCGCCCTCGCCCGCGTCTATGGCGAGACGCTGCGTCGTCTAGAGCTGCGGCCTGCCTCTTCGCTGCGCGCCGATCAGCGCAATTGGGTCAAGGACAACCCGACCGCATTCAATTCCAGCCTGCACCCTGCCGCGAACAAACCAAACTATATGCTGCACCAAACCGACAGCGCGCGCGGAATTGGCGCTTCGCCTTCAGGAGCGCTTCGCCATGCTGACCAATCTCGACGAGAAGCGTGAAGGCATCGCCGGGATGTGGGAGGCCTACAATGCCGAGCTCACGATCACGCCCGCCAAACAGAAGACCGACGGCACCATGACGGCCGAGGGCTTCAATGGCTGACCGGCGAATACAAGACGCGCTGCGATGTGCGCAGCGACGGTCGTATTGTCGGCGGCGCGTTCAAGACGACGAACGAATTCCCCACGCTTCGCCGCGACGGCGCTATGCTCGTCATCAGCGCCGAAGAGCCGGACGACGGCAAAAACGACAAGCCCGAAAGCGACTATGCCAGCTACTGCAACCGCATGCCGTCCGCCAAAGCGCGTTTATTCCCGGTCAAGGCCGCCGCAGGGGTGGGCGGGGACTTCAGCCGGTTGCGGTGAGAAGGGGCCGCCGGGCGCTTTGCTCGGCAAGCGAAGCAATGAATTCCGGTAGCTCTCAGGGGATGAGTAAGCATGGGCCCAGACATTCCTGCTGGTTCCAGTAGACTATTTGCCCTATCTTCGCAGCCACAGGGCCAGCGGCTGGACCGTTGCTCGGCCACATCCGTTATGCATTTGATTTCGGAGTTCAACCGCCTGTCTGGCCTCAAACGAAACTCCGACGGCATGTCACATGCGCAGTGATGACGGGCGCAAAGCGCTGGAAAAGTGCACATTGTTCAGTGCGCTTGACGAGAAAGGCCGCCGCGAAATCTCGGCCTATGCTCAGTTGCGCAAATTCGCCGCGGGTGACCCGATCTGCCGGCTCGACGACCAGGGCGACAGCATGATGGCGATCGTCGTCGGCACTGTGCGAATCTGGCTGCCGACGGTCAGAGGCAAGGAAATCATTCTCGCCGACCTTCCTGCAGGTGAGCTGTTCGGCGAAATTGCGCTCCTCGACGGCAAGGCGCGCTCGGCCAATGCGACGGCACTGACCAATTGCGAACTCTTGGTCTTGGAGCGGCGAGATGTGTTGCCGTTCCTCGAACGCAACCCGGCCGCGTGCATGAAGCTGATGGAAATCCTCTGCGCGCGAATTCGCCGCTCCGATGAGCGCATGTCCGATATCGCATTCTTCGATTTGCCGGTGCGGCTCGCCAAGACGCTGCTGCACTATCAACCGCAAGGCCGCGGGGTCATGAAACTCTCGCTGTCCCAGACAGAATTGGCGGAAATGGTCGGCGGATCCCGCGAGAAGGTCAATCGCTGCCTGCGCGATTGGCAGCGCAAGGGCATTCTGGAACTCAAGAATCGCTGGACGATCATCCTCAAGCCGGAAGTCCTGCGGCAATTGGTGAAATCGACATAGTTGAGATTGCCGCTCCGAATCGCGAGCATTTTTCAGACAAATGAACCGCGCAAGCGAGCTTGAGCGCCCGGGCAATGCCGAATGCCGGTCCGGTGCCCGTATTCACTGTGACATGCGGCACAGCCTGCGAATCTCCGGAGACTACTAAGTCGGTGCGGGACACGCGCGTTCAGCCCGCGCCAATCCCCTGACGCTTGGAGAGGGGCAACACGACACCCAGGAGGTTGCCATGAATGCGTCAATACGATCCGAACGTCTGATCCTGATAGACCCGACCGATCCGCGCATTCCTCAATGGGCGACTGCGTCGGCGCTCACGAGCCCCGATCTGATCGCGGTCTTGATATTCTGCGGTATCGGCCTGTTGATAACGGCCATTGTGCTCGTCGCAATTCCGGGCTTTGGCGAAATGTCCGCGTCCTTTGCGCAGTTTCCATAACCCGACACGAGAATGCTCTTGGACGCGGTTCTTGGACGCAGTTGTGGATATGGCCAACAAACCGCCGCTGGGGCAACAGTCATGGCCAACATGTATAGGAAACAGAAGGTGACGGATCACGCCAACGAGCGCCGTTTTTCCTTTGTCGCGCAAATTCCGGCGCCCGAGGGCGGCTTTGCTTCGATCTTGGACGCCATCA
The DNA here is from genome assembly GCA_963761595.1 of uncultured Alphaproteobacteria bacterium. Classification (GTDB taxonomy): domain Bacteria; phylum Pseudomonadota; class Alphaproteobacteria; order Rhizobiales; family Xanthobacteraceae; genus BOG-931. The sequence continues at coordinate 188,996 of CAVXHE010000013.1, read as the reverse complement.
AAGCCTGGCACTGTTACAACACGAGCATGCAAAGACCGGAAAGAGGTCAACGGCCAGGCGAACGAGGCGCCCGGCGCTGGAACTTTGAAAGCATGCAGATTGCCGAGGGCTCTCGGCTTCGATTTGGCGGCGAAATTGGCGGCACTGACGAGCGAGCGGCACCCCAAGTCTCCCCACAGCAAGTCTCCCCGCAGGGTGATGCCGCGCGTCAATGCCGCGACGACATCCGCGGGCGGCGCGCGCCGGTGGCGGTGCGGCGCAAACGCGGGTGAACCGTCCCCGAGGATCGCTTTTGAGCGTGCTCGAAAACGTGGCCAACGGCGGCAAGGTCGATGCCCTCGTTTCCATTCGGGCGGACGCTTTAGCACGGGACGTTACGATGCTTTTCCGGCAATTGTTGCGATTTAAGGGTCATACTTCGTACCTTTAGCTGCGCAGTGCGTCCGGTTAGTATGTGTCCGGAGGCGTCAGATGAAATGCCTGTCTTGTGGGCACGAGAATCCGGCAGAAGCGGCCAGCTGCGCGACCTGCGCTGCCCCGCTGGCGCGCGCTTGCGCGAACTGCGGAACTGAGGTCGCCGCCAAAGCCAAATTCTGTTCGCAATGCGGCCAGCCGCTTAAGCCGGTCGCTGACTATCCCCTCTTCTCGTCGCCGAGAAGCTACACGCCTCAGCACCTCGTCGACAAAATTCTCATAGCGAGGACGGCACTCGAGGGCGAACGCAAGCAGGTCACGGTGCTGTTTGCCGATATCAAGGGTTCGATGGAAGTGCTGGTCGAGCGTGACATGGAGGACGCGCGGGCGATACTTCACAATGTGGTCGATCGGATGATCGAAGCGGTCCACCGCTACGAGGGCACCGTGCACAGCGTTATGGGCGACGGCATCATGGCTCTCTTCGGGGCACCGCTTGCTCATGAAGATCACGCGGTGCGTGCGTGTTTCGCCGCACTCAGAATGCAGGAAAATATCGTCAAATTTTCGGAGGAGGTGCAGCGGAGCCATGGCGCGCCGGTCATGATCCGGGTCGGACTCAATTCCGGCGAAATCATCATTTCGGCGATCGGCACCGATTTGCAGATGGACTACAGCGTCGTCGGCCAGACCGTGCATTTGGCGTCGCGCATGGAGCAGATGGCCAAGCCCGGCTCCATTCTCGCGACCGCCGACACTTTCCACTTCGCCGAAGGCTATATCGCCGCGAAGGCGCTCGGACCCGTGCCGGTGAAGGGTCTCACCGACGAGGTCCAAATCTACGAGATCACCGGCGCCGGGGCGGCGCGGACAAGGCTTCAGGCCGCGGCCGTCCGCGGCTTGACGCGCTTCGTCGGCCGCGAGGCCGAATTACAACAACTCTACGACGCTCAGCAGCTCGCCGCACACGGCCGTGGACAGGTGGTCGCCATCGTCGGCCCCGCGGGCGTCGGCAAATCCCGCCTGGTGCATGAATTCGTCCATTCACATCAGACCGCGGGTTGGCTCGTCTTGGAGTCCAATTCCGCGTCATATGGGCAGGCGACGCCCTATCTGCCGGTGATCGAGCTGCTCAAGGTCTATTTCAAAATCAGCGCCACCGACGGCACGCAGACGATCCGCGAAAAAGTGTCCGGCAAGATTCTGAAGCTTGATCCTTCCCTGCAGGATGCCATTCTGCCGGTGCTTGATCTTCTCAACGCACTCGAAGACGGCCACCCGTTCCGATCGTTGGACCCGCTTCAGCACCGCCACTACACATACCAGGCAATCATCCGGCTATTTCTATGCGAAAATCGCTTACAGCCGGTCGCCGCGATTTTCGATGACGTCCACTGGTACGACACGCTTTCTCTTGGTCTTTTGAACGAGCTGGTCGCCCGCGCTCAAGACGCGCGCATGCTGCTTATCGTCACCTGCCGCCCCGAATACCGGGACGACTGGCGGGACCGGCAGAATTACCGTCAGCTGCGCTTGGATCCGCTGGTCAGCGGCAATCTCGCTGAGCTTCTCCAGGTTCTGCTCGGCTCTGATCCAAGCCTGCAAATGCTCAAGAGCTTCCTCATCGAGCGTGCCAGCGGCAATCCGTTCTTCGTCGAGGAGATCGTACGCTCGCTCGTGGATACCGGCGTGCTTGAAGGCTCGCGCGGCCAATTCCGCCTCGCCCGCCCGTTTTCGAGCCTCGACGTCCCCCCGACGGTGCAGGCCGTACTCGCCGCGCGCATCGACGGGCTGCCCGCCCCCGAGAAGCGCCTGTTGCAGGAGGCGGCGGTCATCGGTCACGATGTCTCATTCGCGCTGTTGCATTCGATAAGCGGGCTATCGGAAAACGAAGTTCGCGTGTTGCTCGACAATGTGCAGGCCGCCGAATTTCTCAACGCCACGCAGCTCTTTCCCGACCCGCAATATACGTTCACGCATTCGCTCACCCACGACGTCGCCTATAATGGCGTGCTGCGGGATCGCCGCCGCGACATCCATGCTCGAATTGTCGAGGTCATGGAGGAGCTCTATGCCGAGCGGCTCGGTGAGCAAACCGAGCGCCTCGCGCATCATGCCGTCCGCGGCGAATTGCGGGAAAAGTCCGTGCACTACCTTCGCCTGGCCGGCGGCAAGGCAGCTGCGCGCTCGGCGCTCGCCGATGCGCGGATCCGGTTCGAGGGGGCGCTAACGACTCTCAAGACGCTCCCGCAGAGCCGCGACACGCTCGAGCAGGCGTTCGAGATTCGCTTCGAGCTGCGGCCGGTGCTGCGCCAGCTCGGCGAAGGCCAGGAGATGCTCGTGCAGCTCCGTGATGCCGAGGTCCTTGCCAAACAATTGCAGGACGACCGCCGGCTGGGGCAGGTTTGCGCGTTCATGGTCACCGTACAGGCGACGCTCGACGAGCTGGACGAGGCGCTCGTAACCGGTGCACGCGCCCTGGAAATTGCCGAGCGATTAGGCGACATGAAGATTCGCGTCGTCGCGACCAGCTGCATCGAGCAGGCCCATTGCTATCGCGGCGAATACGAGCGCGTGGTCGAACTTGCGCGTGAGGCTCTGGCGACGCTGCCGGCCAATTGGACCACCGAATATCTGGGCATGACCGTGCCGCCATCGGTGTTCGATCGCGCTTGTCTCATTATGAGCCTCGCCGAGCTCGGCAGATTTGCCGAGGCCGCTCCCTACGAGACCGAGGCGATCAACATCGCCGAATCGACGGAACATGCGTTTACAATCGGCTGGGCCCATTTCGCCGCCAGCATGCCGCCTCTCCTGAAGGGCGATTGGGTGAAAGCGCTTTCGCGGGTCGAGCATTGGATCAAGATGGTTCGCACCGGAAACGCCGGTATTCATCTGCCATGGGCGATTGCCTCGTCGGCCTGGGCGCTGGCGCAGATCGGCGAAAAGAGCGAGGCGCTGCATCGCGTGATGGAAGCCGAGCATCTTCTCGAGGGTCAGGCGGCGCGGGGGATCGTCGGTCATCGCGGCTGGGCCTACCAGGCGGCAGGTCGCGCTTGCCTATTGCTGGGCCGGCTCGACGACGCACAACGCTTGGCGGAGCTGGCCGTCGCGACGTCGCAGCGCCAGCCGGGCTTCGCGGCCCATGCCCGGCACCTCCTCGGCGACATTGCCGCCCACCCCGACCGCTTCGATCCGGTGAGCGTCATCGGACATTACCAAGAATCGCTGAAGCTCGCGCAAAAGCACGGCATGCGGCCGCTGGTCGCTCATTGCCATGTCGGTCTAGGCCAGCATCATCGCCGTAACGGGAAGTCGGAAGCCGCTCGCGAACATCTCGCCGCCGCGACTGCGATGTACCGCGAGATGGAAATGAGCTTTTGGCTCAAGCAGCACGAACTCCAATAGGGTTAGCCGCTCCGCGTGAGGTTTGAACATCGTGCTGGACGAAACTGCCAAACAGTCGAAAATCCCCGCGCCATTCTTGTCTCTGCCCGATTTGCTCGAACATCACGGCAGGCATATTGCCGACGCTCCGGCAGTGCTGGCTTTGGATCGCCCGCCGTTGAGCTATGGCACTCTGCATCGACATATTGAAAAAACAGGGCGTGATTTGCGGGCGCTCGGAATAGGCCGTCAGGATCGCGTGGCAGTGATGCTGCCGAACGGTCCCGAATTGGCGGTCGCGATCGTCTGCGTGGCATCCAATGCCGCCTGCGCAGTGGTGAACGCTGTCTATGCGGCGGAAGAATTGGAGCGATATTTTGCCGCCCTGCGCCCTCGCGCATTGATCACGCCTGCCGGCGCCGATGGCCCGGCCCGCCGCGTGGCGCTGGCGGCCGACATCATGATCATCGAACTCGCGGCGGCCGGTATGGAGGCCGGACTGTTCACGCTCAGCGCCGACCCGACGGCTCAGCCGTCGCGTGATGCGGTCGGCCCCGGCGACACTGCGATCATGTTGCTCACATCCGGCACGACGTCGCGGCCAAAGATCGTGCCGCTCACGCACGCCAACATCTGCAGCTCGGCCCATAGTTCGGCGGCGGCATTGGCGCTACGCGAAACCGATCGGTGCTTGAACGTGCTACCGCTGTTTCACGGCCACGGTCTGATCGCAACGGTGCTGACCTCGCTTACGGCCGGGGCGAGCGTCGTCTGCACGCCGGGCTGTGACGTCAATTCGTTTTTCGGATGGCTCACCACGTTCCGGCCGACATGGTACTCCGCGGTGCCGACCATGCACCAAGCCATTCTCGCGCGAGCGCGCCAACAAGCACATCAAGGCAGTGAGCGGATCGAGGATTGCCGGCTGCGTCTGGTGCGTTCGGCGTCCGCGCCGCTGCCGCCGCGCGTGTTGGCGGAATTGGAGCGGACCTTTGGCACCTCGGTGATCGAATTCTACGGCATGACCGAAACCGCATCCGCCCCGATCGCGTGCAATCCGCTGCCGCCACGCCGGCGCAAGCCCGGCTCAGTCGGCATCACGGTGGGATTGGAGGTCGCGATCATTGACGAAAGCGGGGTCGCCGTTCCGCGCGGTCAAACCGGCGAGGTCGCTGTGCGCGGCCAAAGCGTGATGCCGGGCTATGACGGCGACGCGGCGGCGACAAAGGCAGCCTTTGCCGGAACCTGGTTCAAGACCGGCGATCAGGGCTTTTTCGATACCGACGGCTACCTGTTTTTGTCCGGGCGTACGCGCGAAATGATCAATCGCGGCGGCGAAAATATCGCGCCGCGGGAAGTCGACGAGGTGCTTCTCGAACACCCGGCAGTCGCGGAGGCGGTCACCTTTGCCGTCCCCCACCCCACGCTGGGCGAAGATGTCGCGGCGGCCATCGTCTTGCGCCCGGACGCCGAGGCGACAGCGCGAGACATTCGTCAGTTCACAGCTTTGCGCCTTGCCGAGTTCAAGGTCCCGCGCCAATTGCTCTTTGTCAAAGCGCTGCCAAAAGGCCCTACCGGCAAAGTGCAGCGCGTCGGCATGGCGGTGACATTAGGCCTGACGAAGAGTACCGAGAGCCTCTTCGTCGCCCCGCGCACACCGCTCGAACACGCGCTCGCGGAAATCTGGGGACAGGTCCTTCAGCGCGAACGCATCGGTATCCACGATAATTTCTTCGATGTGGGCGGCGATTCCCTTTTGGCCGCGCAGGTTCTTACCTGCATCCACGATGTGATGAAGATCGATGTCGGCGTCACCGGTCTGTTCGACGCACCGACCATTGCCGAACTTGCACTCCATCTCGAACCGCTCATAAAATCCGGCGGTGAGCCGCGGGTGTCTTCGGATATTGTCCACATATCGCGGCAATATGCCGTGCCGGCTTCTCCGGCGCAGGAGCGCCTGGCAAAGCTTCATCGCGCATCCCCGGATTTGCCCTTTTTCAACGTTTTGCATGCGTTGCGGGTAACCTCGCACGTCGATCGGTCTGTCGTCGAGCAGAGCATCGATGAAATCGTGCGGCGTCATGAAATCTTACGCACGACTTTCGATGTCCGCGACGGCCGCCACATTCAGGTTGTTTCGCCGCAATTGACGGTCCCTGTAGCCTTCGACGACCTCGTGAAGCTGCCCCGCGCGTGGCGGGAGGATGCCGGGCACAAGATCATCGAGAAAGAATTACTTCATTCCTTCGACCTTACGCGCGGCCCGCTTATTCGCGCGCGTCTGCTGCGCCTCGCCGAGACCGAGCACCTGTTGCTGATCACGCTGCATCAGTGCGTCGTCGATGGCTGGTCGCTCGGCGTGGTCATGGACGAAATGGATGCTCTTTATCACGCCTTTGCTCAGCGAAAGGCCTCTCCGCTCAAGCCGCTCGCCCTCCAATATGCCGATTTCGCCAGCTGGCAGCGTCAGTGGCGGTCGCATGCCGACCTCGTTGCGCAGCTCGACTATTGGCGCGAACAACTGCGCGACCCGCTGCCGGCGCTCAATTTTGCGGCGCCCCGCCGGCGGCCGACCGCCGAGAGGCTCTATAGCGCGCAACGGGAAGTCACGGTACCGGCAAAACTGACCGATGCCGTCAGACAATTCGGCCACCGCGAAGGCGGCACGTTATTCATGGCGCTTGTCGCCGCTCTCATGGCATTGCTGCATCACTATCTGGGCGAGGACGATCTACGGGTCGCCACCAACGTCGCCAATCGCAATCGCGCGGGGACCGAGGGTCTCATCGGGCCGTTGGCCAATACGGTTATCCTCCGCAGCCATCTCGGCGGCGACCCGACGCTGCGGGAGGTCATGCGCCGGGTCCGTGCCACGACGCTTGCCGCCTACGCCAATCAAGACCTGCCCTTCGAAGAGCTCGCTGATGTGCTGAAAGACGAGCGCGGCCTCGACTCAGCCGAACTCTGCCGCGTGATGATTCTGCTGCACAATGCCGCACTGCGGCCGGTGGCGAGCTCTGGAGCGATGCTTTGTTTGGAGGAGGCCAATCCAAGCATGCCACAACCGCTGGTGACTGCCTCGAATTTCGATGTTATCTTGGTAGTGCGCGAGAGCAGCGAGGGGCTGGTGGGTTCGTGCATCTACAAACCGCATCTCTTCAGCACCAAATCTATCGACCGTTTGTTTCGAGACTATTGCGCGGTGCTCGAGCAAATGGTGAGGGAGCCGCAACGGCCGATCACGGCCATAACCATCTCGAGCAAGAGTAATCGTTAAGTTGAGATTTGTCGTCTATTACGAGTGAACGCTCATCCTAAGGAGATACGGCCATGGCAGCATTCCGCCCCGCCCTTTACACTGCGAAGGAACTCAAGGGACTGAACCCGAGCAACCGCCGGGCGCTTAAGAAAGAAATTGTAAAGCACCTGCACGCGCATCCGCAGATCCGCAAGATACTCCGGCAGAAAACCAGTCCAACATTGAAGAAACTGAAGGCCAAGTGATAGCCGCCCAAGCCGAACACTTGGCAGCGCCGCGAGTTTAAGCAGCACGTCTTGAATTCGGCCGGCCGATCGAGGGCAGCGATCCGTTGCCGTCCTTTCTTCGCGACTGAGGCTTTGCATTCGTCGCGCCGGTCGTCTTAGACGCCGACCGGCGCGGGGTGCACCTTTTCTGCTGTCAAGATCGATTGAATGGCAGCGTGTTCTATCGACAGCCAAACAGATCAACCGCGAGGGCGTCGCCGCGTTTTCGTCACGACCGACACACGGCGCAGGCCGATATTGTTGTCGTTGGGAACCAGCCGCGAGTCCGGCATTGAATCACGCGCCGTGAAGTTGTCGACATTGCTGGGATCGCCGGCGGCCGAAGCCACCATGAGCATGTAGGCGCGCCCGGTCCGCGACGGCACCCAGGCGAACGGGCCGACCACAATTTCGGCGGCGGAATTGGGCGGCACTTTCGCCACCGCAAGCTTCGCCGGCTTCATGGCCCGATAGTCATGCGGATAGACGCGCTTTGCCGCCGACCCGGCGTGAAAGCCGCGCATGACGACATCCACCGCCGTTTGCGCACCGCGATTTTTGATCTTCACATAGGCGTAATTGGTCACCCCGGCGATCGGCTGTTCATGACTAGCCCCGCGATCGCTTTGCCGCCGATTCCAGATCGCCAGGCAATTCCAGTCATTCGACTGAAACTGGTATTCGCCGTGCCGGCCGTCTTCGATGTAGACGTCGACCGGCGGCGGCGCACCCTCTTTGTTGTTCGGCTTTCGGCTGCGGGCGGGCTGGTAAAGACCTTGTTTCTCGAAGGCCCAGCGGATCACCTTGTGGTAGGCGCCGCCGGTGATGCCCTCGGCCGGCCAGTCGGCACGATCGGCTTTCATCAGCGCGCTGGCAAAGTGCGCGGCGTTGGTCGGGCTCGTCGCCGGCGTCAAAGTGTGGATGCCGGCAAGCATGATACGGCAGGCCGTGCGCGCCGCGGCGCGCTTGGTGGCGACGTTTTTGGAGTCACCGCCGATGGCGCGATAGAAGCGGAACAGCGTCGAGGAAAGAATCTGCTCGTTGCTATAGCCGCCTGCGTCCTTCTCGCGATTGAAGGGATGGTGCGCGATGTAGCCGCCCCAGCCCCAGCCCTTGGCCACCGCCCTGTCGTGACGCCGGCGCGCAGCGGGAGCAATGCCGACAAGCCACGGAAATGTATCACCCGGGTCGCGCGCCTTGCTGTCCGGATCGTTGATGATCGCGGCGAAACTATCGCCCGCGCTATGGGCAAATTTGAAGCGCGGCGCGCCGATGTGATTGTACAGAATGCCGTGGCCGAGCAGCTCGTGCAGCACGATCCGCCAATCGCAAGCGATGCCGATCGGCTGTTTGAGGTTGCGCAGATCGGCGAGCGAGAAGGTCGTATAACCGATGCCGGTGCCGCTTGAATTGCCGGCGCAATGCGCATTGATTTCGTCGCCTTGGGGAAAGTGTTTGTCGAAATGACCGCGGTGATCCACCGGACTGGGAAATCGCGTGCCGGGAAAATAATCGGCGAGAGGAAAACCGAGATCCTCCACCAGCCGAAACACCCTGTCGCAATTGTAATAGGCGTTCACCGCGGCGAAATTGTTGCTCCTCGCGTCAAACCGAAAGTTCCTGCCCGCCCGAATAGTCGGCGGCGCCACTTGCGGGGTAACGACGTCGGCAATGACGACGCGGCTGCCGCGCAAGGCCTGCGTGCCTTTCACCGGCGCGGCGAGAGCCGACAGGCGGACCGCGCTGCGCAGCGGATTGAGCCTCGCATTGCCGGCATCCGCCGGCGGGCCGCCCAGCGTCGCCGGATCGGCCTTGAACACCCAACCCACGATGTTGTCGACAAACGGGCGCAGCAGCAGCACCGACGCGGTTTCGGCCTCGATGAGCGCCACCCAGTGCAGCGGCCGCACCGGCGGCAGATCGAAACTGAAATAGACGGCACGGACGACATAGTGGCGTCCGTCCCGGATCGACTTATGAGCCCGCACGAGCGGCAATGTCGGAGCGCCGGACTGCAATGCCGCACGACGTTTCGGCACCGCCATCGCATGTTCGAGCCGTTCCGCGTCATGCTGATAGATCATGAGGCGCTGATCGGTGATGTGCAGCGGCGCGCCGCAGCGCACACTGCCGGCAAGACCGAGACTCTCGGCCAAGGATTTGCCGTCCAGCGATACCGATCGCTCGGCCGCCCGCGAACGCTTGAGCGCAAACTTGGAATGCAGCGTCGACCGCGCCCCAAGGACGCGGAACGGCGCGTGCTTCATCGTGACCGAGAAGCCCGCTTCCCAGACCGGCAGGCCAAGATAGGTCTGGTGATAGGCCACGGCAGTGATGTCAGCCTGCCGTTTCTCGGCGAGAAAGCGATAGTCGACGCGGGCATCGGTGAGTTCGTAGGCGACTGGGCTCGCCAGATGTTTCAGGTGTGCCTGCCGCAATCCCAATAGGTGGCCATAGCGGCGCAGATAGGCCATCGCCGCAAGCTGAGGTGTCGAGGCTCGTGCGACGAGGTGATATTCGGGATGCGACAGCACGCGCACGACGCCGCCTTCATCGCGGACAATTCTGTTTTGCGTGCGCGGGTTGAATTCCTCGAACATGTCTTCCCCGTCTATCTGCCGGCTGAGCCGGCGCGAGCCTTGTGCACAGCGAAAAGGGAGATTGCTCGTCTTGTTGAATTCTAGTCCAGGTATGTGGGTGCCGCCAGCCGCTCCGCCGAATAGGCCCGAGGCGGATATGCCGGCATCGTGTCTCGAAAAGCGCCCGACTTATCCCCTTCCCCGCCGCCAATTGCTTTGCTGTCGCAGGACCGACAATTGCCATCCCCGATCGCTCATTCGGATCGCGTAATGCATTGGGCGCCAGAGGCTTTGAGATTGCCGCACAATTCGTCAGCCTGTCCGGCGCTTAAGGGACCGACTTCAACGCGATAATAGGTCCCCTGATTGGCAATGTCGGCGCGGCGAATGACAGCGTCGCGACCGCCCAATATGTTGGGAAATTGCGATTGCAGGCCGCGAAAAGTCATGCGCGCTTCGGTTTCGCTGCGCTGCGCCGCCACTTGCGCATAGAGCCCGCTGCTGCCCTCGCCCGGCGCCGCAGCGGCCATGACGGCACGCGCGGCCGGGCTATTCGGGTCGACCGGCACGAACGGGCCGCCCACACCCGACGGCCTTTTGGGCGAATTGAGCGCCGCCAGCGACGCCGCGGAGCCAGCATTTGTCGATGACGTATCGACAGGCGGTTGTGCCGCGCGCGCACGCGCGGCTGCGGATTTCTTCGCCGCCTGTTTATCTTGGCTCGCCGGCGTGACCACGCCCAGCACTTTGGTCGAAGCCGGCAGTTGCAGCGTCAGCTCGTTGTCGGCTGTGCTGAGCAAGCCGGCGCGGCGCCGGCGCTCCTCGGCGGTGAGGCGAACCGTGAGGTCGTCCATCTCGCGCTCGAATTGCTCCGCCGTGATCAGCTTCTGATCCACCTTCTCGGACTCCGCTTCGCGGGTATTGAGCCAGGTCGTGATCAGATCCATGTGCGGATAATTGGCTTGCTTCCACGCCGCAAAAATCTGCGGATTGGAGCATAGCGCGGATTCCTTGTAGCTCTTGATTTCTCCGCGCAGCCGACGCTGGCGGCACTCCTCGATCGCGCCGCGGCTTCGCTCGAGCGGGTTTTGCATCACCGGCGATATGGCCCCCGCACCCGCAGCCGGCGTGAGCGAAGCCGACACGGCGGGTGCTGCCGTCGCCGGCGGAGTGGCAGGCTGAGAATTGTCTTGCGCCAGGGCGGAGCCCGTGACCAACCCGAGCACGACAAGAGAAACAGTGAAACGCATCATGACACGACCCGATCGTTGCTTGATCACCACGCGTAACGGAACGTTCCCGTTCCAGCGAGACTGTAAGCGTTCTGTCCCAATTCGGCATCGAACTTGGCGCTCAGCGAGACGCCGCTGCGGTATCGCACTTCAGCGAGCAGCGACGCGAGCCCGAGATTGGACGGCGGCGTGATGCCGGTCATGGTGAAGCTTTGCGTCGGCAGCGATACGAACTGCGCGTTGAACGACGTGCTGCTCCACCAATCGTGGGCATAACCGGCGCGGGCGCCGAGCCGCACGATCGCGTTTTCCTGGATCTGGAAGAGCTTGTCCGCCCAGATGCCGACCTCGGCCCTCTCATTGGTTTGCGTCTGGCTGGCATAGGACAGCGCAAAGCCCGACGCGCCGGACGCCGTCGTCTCGGAATAGGACGGCGTATGCAGCGCGCTGAACTCGCCGGCGATATAGGGCGTGATGCCGACATCCGGCAGGCTGAAGCGGTATCCGCCTTCGACGCGGCCGGTCACGCCGTTGGCGTTGAAGCTCGACGTGAGATTTGCGACTGGCGCCGTCGTGATATTGCGCTTGGTGTTCATGGCATCGAAGGCATAAGCCAGCGAACCGGAAATATAGGCATCGCCGAAGCGGTGCGAGCCGTAGATGCCGGCCTGGAAGATGTCGCTGGTGCCGCTGCCTTGGCCGGCGGACAGGCTCCAGCTCGTCGAGCCGCCGCCGAGCGCAAAGCCGAGAACGGTGTCGGCGCCAAGGCGGAAATCGATGCCGGAGGCGATGCCGCCGCCGCCGCTGTTCGCGGTCGAGTTGCCCGAGGCGCTGTCGCCAGAGACGTGGCTATAGCCGCCATAGGCCGAGGCCCACACGCTGTGACTATAGCCGGTGTTCAGGGACCGCATCATCGCATCGAGCGGCTCGTGCGGCGTCACCGCGTCATAAGCCGCCTGCTCTTCCGGCGTCAGCTGTGCCTCCGGCGCAAAGCCGAGCGCCGGGCCGTAACCGCCGGCGGGCGAGCCGCCGCGACCGCCGACATTCGGATTGAGCAGCGTCGTCGCGAACGATGTCTGCATATCCGCGGCGGCGAATTGACCGCCGGAGTTCACGGAACCGGAGGGCGCATTCGGCTGCGGATTGGAGAACGTAATGTCAATCTGTTTGCCCGTGGGGTCGGTCACATTCGCCGTATAGATCGTCGTTGGCGTCACCACAGGCGGTAGGCTGAATGCGCCAGTAATCTTGCCGCTTCCTGTCAACGTCAACAGATTGTAGGGCGTATTCAACAACAGGCTGGCGCCGGATATCTTGAGCGTCACGCCAGTCTGGATGGTGGCCGTGCTCGCTGCACCTGTGAGCGTGGCTGTCGTGTAGTTGCTGCCGTTGATGGCGACCTGGTAAGTGGACGCCGTTTGCAGCACCAGATTGCCGGTGATGGTCAAGGTCTGCACCGCGGTCGGCGTATTGCCCGTGCCCAGCGCAAGCGCGCCGGTGCCGGCCTGCAATATGCCACCCTTGGCGACGATCACGCCTGGAACGAAGCCGATCCCGGATAGTATGCCGCCAGAATTCACGCTTACCCCGCTCGATGAAGTAATGTCGCCGAGGATTGAAAGCGTGCCGCCGTTAATGGTCGTGGCGCCGGTGTAGGTCTCCATACCCGTGAGCGTCAGCGTGTTGCCGCCGGTTACAGTCAAAGAACCGGGCGTTCCAACAAGCGCATCTGCGATTTTCCCCGACAGCGCGAGATTGCCGCCAATTGTGTCAAACGTGCCGCCTGCGCTGCCGAGATTGATGTTGTTGCCGAAGGTAAGTGGACTCGACGTGCCAAGAACACTCTTAGTGGCGTTCTGCAATGTGCCCGCATTGAGCGCGACAGCGCCAGTACCGACTGACGAGTCATTAGTGACCGCCAGCGTTCCGCCGTTTATATTGGTACCGCCTTGATAGGTATTCACGCCCGATAGCGTCAGCGTTCCCGTGCCAATCTTACTCAGCGAGCCGGCACCACCGATTACGCCCGACAGAGTGCTGCTATAGGTTTGCGTGTCGAATATGTTGGCTCCGGTCAGCGTTACTCCACGCGCCGAATCTGTAAAGCCCGCGAGATATTGCAGTGTGCCGTTATCGAAGGCGAGCGCCGTGCCGGCTTGGCCCAGATTGGCGTCCTGAGAGATCGCGAGTGTTCCGCCGCTGACCGTCGTGCCGCCGTCGTACGTGTTAGCACCGGAGAGCGTAACCTTTCCTGAAGTCGTTTTGTTCAACGCTCCTGTACCGGCAAGCACCGCGCTTACAGTGCCAGACAGCATGGAGAATGCACTATTGGAGGAAAGCGTGCCGTTCTGGATTGTGCCGCCGCCCCCCAGCGTCACACCACCATTCTCCGTCTGCGTGGTCTTGCCAAGGTCGAGGATCGCGGTCGATCCGTTTAGCGCAATAGAATTAGTCGTTGCGCCAAGCGTACCACCACCTGTCAGCGCCAGCGTACCACCGGTTATCGTTGTGCCGCCGGTATAGCTATTAGCACCCGCCAATGTCTGCGTGCCGCCGGCAATCGTCAGGCTGCCACCTGTGCCGTTTCCAACGCCGCCGTCTGCTATGACACCCGAGAAGGTCGTCGATCCTTTGGTGATCGTCAGAGCCTGCGAACCGAGCGCCACGTTACCACTTTGCCCAACAGTTGTATCCGCCAACGTCGTGATCGAAGCGCCGCCGCTGGTCTGCGAAATGTCGAGCGTGCCGGCGGTCGCGATTGCTACTTTGCTCGATGTGGCAATAGAACCTGTGCCGGAAAGCGCCAGAGTACCCTCAGTCACAGTCGTCGCGCCGGTGTAAGTATTGCTGCCGGCCAGCGTCTGCGTGCCGCCCGCGATTGTGAGGCTGCCACCAATGGCGGGATTAATGCCACCGTCGGAGACTGTGCCGGAGAACGTGGTCGAGCCGTTGCTGATCGTCAGTGTTTGCAGACCGAGTGAGACACTGCCATTGCCCGACAGGGTTGTGATCGAGGCGCCAGCACTTGTCTGGGATATGTCGAACCTGCCGTTGGCAATTACATCGCTAGATGAGGAGATCGAGCCGGTTCCGCTCAATGCCAACGTCCCTGAACTGATTGTCGTGGCGCCCGTATAAGTGTTGGCACCAGAGAGCGCCTGCGCCTGAAGCACCGAACCGGTGTCTATCGTGAGTTCCACCAGTCCCCTCGATCACGCCAGCGAAATCGCCGTTAGCCCGGCTAGTCAACGTGTTGCCGCCAAGCTTCACGATACCGCTACTTGAGCCCGATATTCCCGCGATCGCCACACCACCGTTTGTCAACCCAGAGATATCAAACGTGCCGTTATTGAGTACAAATGACTTGATCGAGCCTGTCCCGCTCAACGCTAATGTCGCGCCAGTGATCGTTGTCACGCCGGTATAGGTGTTGTTACCTGAAAGTGTCAGCGTGCCCCCAGTAAGGGAAAGGCTGGTAACACCGCCAAGGTTGCCATTCTCAATCGTACCGGCAAATGTACCCCCATTGCTGACCGTCAACTTGACCACACCAAAGCCGCCGTTCGGGCTGCCGACCAAGCCGCTACTGGATCCGTTTAACGACGCTACCGTTTGATCAGAGAGGCCAAGATCTAGGGTGCCATTGACGGTCACTGCGCTGTTGGCGCTGAGCGCGTTCGCAGCGCCAGCTGCTAATGTGCTTCCCGCCTCGATAGTTGTGGCACCGCTGTAGCTATTGCTGCCACGAAGCGTAAGCGTGCCTCCTGCTACCGTTAGTCCCGTCGTAACTCCGTTCACGCTGCCGTCGGTTATCGTCCCGTCGAATGTACCGCCATTACTTACTGTAAGAATTGCAGGCCCAGCACCGCTACCGCTGAAATTGCCGACAACGCCCGAGCCGTTGAAAGCGGAGATCGTTTGGCTGTTGGTGCCGAGGTCAAGCTTGCCATCGTTGGTGACCGCGCTGTTGGCGCTGAATGCGTTTGCCGCGCCGGCGGCGAGCGTGCTGCCAGCACTAATGGTCGTCGATCCCGAATACGTATTGCCCGTATTCGTCAGCGTCAGCGTGTTATTGCCGGTCACGGTCAACTCGCCCGGAGTTATGGTGTGGCCGTTGATTTTCGTGGCGATAGTTGGATTTGCATCAGCAACCTGGCCAGCGATGGTGACATTACCGCCGCTGAGGTCGATCGTTGCGCCCGATCCGCCGATACTGCCGAGGTAGAAATTTTGTGTGTTGGTGAAAGCGAGATTGCCGGACGCGGCATTTTTTAATGTGCCATCAATAAGCACGACGAAGCCCGATCCGGCCGCTCCTTGAGCCCCGACCGCCACTGTGCTGCCGAGAACTCCGGTGCCTCCGCTATAAGTGTTGTTCGCGTTGGTCAGCGTCAGGGTGTTCCCACCCATGACAATCAACGGCGCCGCCTTTACGGCCTGCCCGTTGACGGTTCCGCCGGCATCAGCGATTACACCGTTGATGGTCATATTGCCGCCAGACGCGCCATTCAGATCAATCATCGCGCCCGAGCCGCCGGTGCTGCCGATGTTGAATTGCTGGGAAGCGCCAAAGCTCAACGCTTTGCCGGATGCATTCTGCAATGTGCCGTCGATCAGCGAGACGTTTCCGGTACCGAGCGAAGACGCGACACCCCCGCTTGCGCCAATTGCTACTGCGCTCCCGCCCGTAACACTCGTTCCGCCGCTATAGGTGTTGTTGCCTGTGAGCGTCAGCGCGCTACCGTTAGTGACGGCAAGTCCAGTCAACACGCCCGCTGCCGGAGTCGCCGACTGACCATCTCGGATCGCGCCATCGAACTGGGATGCGCCGCCCACAATCGTCAACACGGCGGTGTTGCCGGAAGGAACGCTTTGGGGATTGGTCAGACTAGTGACCGTTCCGGAACCGGAGAGCGAGGCAATTGTCTGATTTAGGCTGCCGAGATCGAGCGTGCCGTTGGCGGTGACCCCACTGTTGGCACTGAGCGAATAGGCTGCTCCAGTGGCAAGGGTGCTGCCCGAATTGATCGTCGTCGCTCCCGAATAGGTATTACCGTTGGAATTCGTCAGCGTCACCGTGCCGCCGCCGGCAATGGTCAAAGCGCCCGGCGTGCCAGGGACTGCATCAGAGATCGCCCCGTTGAAGGCGAGGTTGCCGCCGGTCGTATCAAGCGTGCCGCCACCGGCGCCGAGATTGAAATTGTTGGCAAACGTCAGTGAAGCTGTCGCTCCGAGAACGCCTTTCGTAGCGTTCTGGAAGGTGCCGTTGTTGAGCGTCACGGTGCCGGAACCAACAGATGAATTTTTGGAGCCGTCGGAGCCAAGTGTAACCGCCGCTGTGGCGCCGCCAGTCACGCTTGTCCCGCCGGTATAGGTATTGTTGCCTGCCAGCGTCTGTGTGCCGCCGGTGATCGCCAGGCTGCCACCACTGCCGCTGTCGGCGATGATGCCTGAGAACGTCTTCGAGCCGTTGGTGATCGTCAGCGTTTGCGAGCCGAGCGCGACGTTGCCGGCTTGCCCAACGGCCGTGTCCGCCAACGTCGTGATCGAAGCGCCAGCGTTCGTCTGCGAAATGTCGAACGTGCCGCCGGTCGCAATTGCGACCTGGCTGGATTGGCTGATGCTGCCGGCCCCGGATAGTGCGAGCGTCACCGCTTTGTTGCCATTTCCAACGTCGGTGGCACCTGAATAGGTGTTATTGCCGCTGAGCGTAACCGTGCCGCCGCCGGTAGAACTGCTGTCGATAACCTTCAGCCCACCCCCACCGCCGATGCCCTGCGAAATGGTGGTGGAATTGCCGTTCGCGTCGAGCGTTCCGCCACCCGCACTAAGCGTGATGTTGCGCGTGGCTGCGAGATTGAAACTCGAACCAAATTGCAGCGTGCCGCCATCGAAGGTGAGACCGCCCGTTGCCGCGCCAAGATTGGCGTCCGCACCCACCGCGAGTGTGCCGGCGTTGATCGCTGTTCCGCCGCTGTATGTGTTGGTCGCCGTAAGAACAGTCGTGCCGCCGCCGTTTTGCTGGAAGCCGCCGCTTCCGGAAATGACGCCGCCAAAGGTGTAAGTGTCTGATCGCTTGATAGCGAAGGTGCCATTATCGGTAACGTCGCCGACAATGGAGCCACTGGTGCCACCGTTGCCAAGCTGCAACTTGCCGGCATTGATCGTGGTGCCGTGGCTATAGGTGTTGTCGCCAGACAACGTCAGTGTGCCGGTGCCGTCTTTGAAAAGGGAGCCGCTGTAAGTGCAATTTCCGCTGCAGTTGGCCGCGGCGCCACATGAATTGCCGCCTCCGCAATCAGAGATGACGCCGCTGAATTGTAAATCTTGGTTGGCGTTGGCGGCTGAACCAGGGATACCAATGGTGAGCGTATTGCTGCCGAGATAAATATTGCCGCCGCCGCCAGTGCCATCTTGAATCGCGGCGACCATTGCGGCGGTGGTTGGCGCGAAATTGCCACCGCTAACTGTGGACAGTTGCGAGATATCGAACACCGCACCGGAGTTGATCGTCACTCCACTGGATTTACTAATGTCGCCAGTCGAGACGATGGTCGGAATCGCAGGCGGGGGATTGCTGTCGCAATTGCCGCATTGGGTCTGCAGCGCCAGCGTGCCGCTGTTGATCGTTGTGGCGCCGGTATAGGTGTTGGTGTTGCTCAGCGTTAACGTGCCGGTGCCCGCCGCAGTCAGGCCGCCGGTGCCCGAAATTACGCCGCTGAATTTAGAATTTTGATTTGCGTTCGGCCCGAACGCAGTGCCGACGGTGAGCGTCTTGCTACCGAGAGAGATCGTGCCGCCGCCGCTATTGCCGCCATCTTGGAGCCCAGCCACAGTCGTTCCGGCAGCGCTCAGTCCTGAAATATCGAAAGCCGAACCGTCACGGAGCACGACTCCGCCTGACGTGCTAATGTCGCCACTGCCGGCAAGCGCAAGCGTAGCTCCGAAGACGCCGGTATAACCGGTATAGGCGTTCACTCCGGTGAGCGTCAGAGTGCCGCCGCCGCTCACGCCAAGCGAGACGCCCTGCGTCGGCAGACAATCGCTACTGCAATTGCCGCTAAAGGTCTGGGCCGTTCCGGTGACAGTGCCGCTGAACGTCGCGTTTGCGGTCTGGTTGCTGATGAAAAGCGTGTTGGCACCAAGACTGATGGTGCCGCTGCTTCCATCTTGGAGCGAGTTGATCGTTGTTCCAGTCAGCCCGGGTGGAATACCGGAAGCCGAGAGTGCGCTCTTGACGTTCGAAATATCGAATGTCGCGCCGGTCGCGATCGCAATGCTATTAGAGTTGCTAATGCTGCCCGCGTTCGATAGCGCCAGCGTGCCGTTGCTGATCGTCGTCGGGCCGCTATAGGTATTGACGCCCGAGAGCGTCAGCGTGCCGCCGCCGACCAAAGTCAGCGCCGTCGTCCCGGCGTGGAGCCATCGCTGATCGTACCGCTGAAACTCGCCGAACTTCCGTCACCGGTCGTCAGCGTTGCCGGCTGCGAGCCATTATTGGTGACCGACGAAATCGTGTTGTCGTCTAGTCCCGGCGTGCCAATCGGTGTGTTGGACGGATTGGCCGCCTGCCGGCGTCGTGCCCGGGATTGTTACGTTGGCGCCATTAAGATCGAGATTGCGTCCCGCCCGCATGAGCGACGACTGATCCGAAGCAAATAAAAATAAGAAGCGTCGCGAACTTCGACCAACGTGCCAACGAGTTCACGACAGCCGGGAATCCTCCACCGAGCCGAGAAACGCGGCGAACTGCGCCAACGCGGGGTTGAAATCCCCCGCCTTATCGGCCACGCAACCACTGGCACCCACCGGCCCCACAAACCGAATGGTTATCAGTATCTTAACGGGCAGGATGGCCGTCCACTTATGGAACCTTGGTCAGGCGCCACCAAGGCTATATGGTTAACGGGCGAACTTTCCGTTTTCACTCAATGCTTTATTTCGCTTTATCTCGGAAAATTCCGAGCGCTTGCGAGCGTCACAAAACTCTGCCACCGGGTGTTGCAAATATGTCTCGCTGCAAATCCAGGCTTTTCGCGATTTCGGATGCAGTGATCCCGTCGATTTTCGTCTTACTGCCTCGCCAGCGCGTCGAAGGCCTGGGCAAAACCACTGAACGAAATCGGCACCGCGACGTCGTGTCCGGCGGCATCGGCAAAGGACAACTTGCCGGCGCCCGACGCGGCGCGGAGTTTCTTAAGCATCTCCTCCTTCAGTTCGAAATCGGCGGAGCAGCCGCCCGGCACGCAGCGTGCGAACGGCGCCGCTATGCCGGGATCGGCATCGCCGGTCTGGATGCGGACATTGGCCGTAAAGGCGCATTCACCGGCACCAGAACAACCAGCTTGACCGCCTGCCCTTTCACCAGCTGCGCGACCGCGACGCGCGAAAACGGCGCACTATTGCCCTGCACCTGGGTGACTTGCGCCATGTCGCAGATCTTCTCGGGCGGCGGCCCGGCGCGCGTTTGGCATTGCACGACCCAATTGCCGTAAGTCGCGGTCGTGCTTTGCGGCAATTCGATTTGCGCCGGCGCGGTCGCCGGCACTGTTTGCTGCACCGGTTGCGGCCGCGGCAGAGAAGGAGGAGCGACAGGCTGTTGCCCGGCCGCCGAGCCGGAAATCGCCAACAGCACGGCGCCGGCACAGGATGTCAGTTTCTTCCAACTCGGCATGATGATCGTGTCCCCGGCTGCGGCAATAGAAAACGGCAATTGCCACGGAGCATCGTCGGAAAAGTCCCAGCGGGCAATTGTTTCAGCTTGAATCGATTAACGCTCACGCATTGTAGCGGAGCATGGTCCCCCCGGAACACCGGCTTTCACGTTTACCATTTATAATATCGCGTGCCGGCGCCGGCGCGGCATTGCGCGCAAGAGCCGCTAAGTGTTGCGCCCCGCCTCGCGCAGCGCCGGCAGGCCGATGCCGGTCGCCTCGAAGCCGCCGTCGACGGCAAGCGTCTGCCCGGTAATGTAGCTTGCGCGATCGCTGCACAGGAAGAAGATCGCTTCGGCGAGCTCTTGCTCGAGGCCATAGCGGTTGAGCGGAATGGCGTGGTGATAGGCGGCGCGGATTTCCGGCGTATGGACGGCCTTGGCCATGGCGGTGTCGACCGGACCCGGCGCGACGGCATTGACCCGAATGCCGAGCGACGCGAGCTCGACGGCCTGTTGTTGGGTGAGGTGCGCAAGGCCGGCTTTGCTGGTGCCGTAGGCGGTGCGCAGCGTCGAAGCGCGCAGTCCCGATATCGAGGTGATGTTGACGATGGCGCCGCCGCCAGAGTCGCGCATCAGTGGCGCTGCGGCCTGCGCGCACAGGAACGGCCCGGTGAGATTGACCGCCAGTACGCGCGACCAGTCCTCATAGGTGACGTCGAGGATCGGCTTGAAGATCGCAATGCCGGCATTATTGACGAGAGCATCGAGCCGGCCGAATTTTTCCGCGACCATCGCAAGCGCTTGCGCCACGCCTTTGGCGTCGGCGACGTCACAGTGGATCGCGATGACCGCGCCGGAATTCGACAACGCGGCGTGGCTGCGCTTGAGCGTCGCGTCGTCGATATCGAGCAGCGCGACGCGCCAGCCGTCGGCGAGGAACCGCTTGGCGGTCGCCAGGCCGATCCCACGCGCAGCTCCGGTCACCAGCGCGACCTTTTGTGTGGCTTCGCCCATCGTCTCCCCATGCCCGTTGTCGAACCGTGGTCCCGTATGATCCGCCCCTTGCCGGCTCATCGCTGTGTAAAAGACGCTGTTGCCGGGCACAAGCTCGCCTTGCTGTGCTCGCTGGGTTGGGCCGATGCGCCCTGTTTCTTGGTAACGGCGTGGAGTTGGAACGCCGAGATCATTGGCGCGGGCAACGCTGAATGGCTTTCACCTAACGGGCCGGTCGATTGGCACCGGATCGCACCAGCTGCGCAATCGATAAACTTTTAGCGAATTACCGAACCCTATTTTTGAAAATTTGAGAGATAGTTCGGCGATCGCGTTCCGACGCAATCCCTTTACGGGATGCCGCAATGCAGTGTCTCGGAAGCGATCCGATCATGAACCGAATTTGATCCAATTTTGGCCCGCGCCGATGCCAAGACACCATTGCAGGAGAAGGACTATGCACGACCGGAAACTTCTCAGTGACAGTCAACTGGATGATGCCGAGCTAAGCGGTCAGGCCCCGCCCGCAACGCAATCGCGCAAGCATCCGACAACGCGCGCGGGCTTCTGGGCCGTCATCGGCTTTTGTATGACGGGGCTGGTATGCTCGATGTACGTTCCGTCATCCTATCTTGTTCTCGAGCAAACGGCCGCTCTGCTGAGCTAGGTTTTTAACCGCTACGATTCGTTAACGCGGGCTTACGCTCCCGCGTCGACGGCTCTTCGATCCTCGCAGGACCGTTTTGGCATGTCGATTGCATCGCAACCAGCGATGACCGATGAAAATTACACTGTTCTGCTGCTCTGGACCATCTGCGTGCTGACATTCGCCTGCGGTGTCGTGGCGTTGACGCAGCACCCGGAGTGGTTCGGCGCCTGACGGACGGCGCTGCTGCCGCCACACGGCTGGCTAGGCAATATTTGCCTGGGCCAAAAGTCTACGCTCGCGCAGGACCGCCGGTTTCGTTCGAACAGGCGATATCAAGCTGCAGACGTCGAGCCAATTTCACATCATCCCGACATCGGAAACATGCAGCATCAGATTGACCGTCGCCAGCAAACCGATCGCGCAGAAAATGGCGATCGCGACAAAGTCCGGATCTGAGATTGCGGCAACGAGCCGAGATCGCACGCTGAAGGCCGGCCGAACGGAATAGCGCATCGGCAGCGGCTGAAGATCACGACGGCTGGCCAAACTACGATATGGCGCTCTCACCCGACGCCAAACCGACCCGTGAAGACCCATCATCGTGTTCATCGTCACCTCCATCGCCTCAGCAAGCACGATAAGACGCTGCGAGGGACGGCGATGTGATTGGCAACACGGATTGTCGCCCGCCGCGTCGGTCAGCGCGGGCAAAATCGTGGGCGGTGTCCCCCAAAAAGCCGGCCGTGAGACCGGTTTAATCCCGGGCAATGAAGTCGCCGGGAGTTTTGCAAATTTGTCTTGCGCTCGGAGCTTGCGCGCTCCAAGAGGTGGCATGACCGCCAAGATCATTGATGGAACCGCGATTGCGCGCTTGGTCCGGGTCGAGATCCGCGACCGGGCGCAAGCGCTCCTGGCCAAGCACGGCATTCAGCCTGGCCTCGCCGTCATTATGATCGGCGAGAACGCGGCTTCCGCGGTCTATGTGCGCAACAAAGTGCGCGCCTGCGCCGATGTCGGCATTTCATCCCAGGTCTTTAAATTTCCCGCCAGTGTTTCCGAAACCGAAACGCTCGATTGCATCCGCCGGCTGAACGCGGACGACGCGGTTCACGGCATTCTGGTGCAACTGCCGACCCCCCCGAGCATCTCGGTGCAGCGAATCCTCGAGACGATCTCGATCGACAAGGATGTCGACGGGTTTCACCTCTATAATGTCGGCGGCCTTGTCGCCGGCGACGCGGTCTTTCCGCCGTGTACGCCTTACGGTGTGCAGAAGCTGCTCGAATATGAGGGCATTGAGCTCGAGGGCCGCAATGTCACCGTTGTCGGCGCCAGCAATATTGTCGGCAAGCCGATGGCGCTGATGCTGATGCGCAAAGAGGCTACCGTCGCTATTTGCCACGCCAAGACGCGCGACCTCGCGCAGTACACGATCATCGCCGATATTCTGGTCGTCGCGGCCGGTCAGCCCAATTTGATCCTGCCGCAGATGGTCAAGAGCGGCGCCGTGGTCATCGATGTCGGCATCAATCGGCTCCCCGACGGACGATTGGTCGGCGACGTCGACTTCGAAGGCGTCCGCCAGAAGGCCGGCTACATCACGCCGGTGCCCGGCGGGGTCGGCCCGATGACCGTCACCATGCTGTTGCACAATACCGTCGCGTCGGCAGAACGCATCGCCGGCCGCGTCGGCCGTGTGCGCGCCTTGGACCCGGCGACGTCAGGCTAAAAACCCCGGCCGGCACCGCTTCGATTCGCCCAGTTGCGTCGGCCGCGCCCGCATGCTCTTGCATAAGCGGCTCGCACAGTTTTTTGCAGATGGATCCCGCGCTTAATATCGTCATTGTCGACGAAAACCCGGTTCGGGCGGCGATCCTGGCCGATGGATTGCGCGAAGCCGGCTATACGCGCGTTACGCGGATTGAAGAAACCACGAGCTTGTTGGCGCGCATCTACAGCCTCGATCCCGACGTCATCCTCATCGACCTGGAAAACCCCAGTCGCGACGTGCTGGCGCAGATGTTTCAAGTCAGCCGCGCCGTGAAACGGCCGATTGCGATGTTCGTCGATCAAAGCGACGCGGCCGCCATCGAGGCCGCCGTCGACGCCGGCGTTTCCGCCTATATTGTCGATGGCCTCAAGAAAGAGCGGATCAAAGGCATTCTCGATCTCTGCATTTCCCGCTTCAATGCTTTCGCCCGCCTGACCAACGAGCTCGAGCGCGCGCAGAATGCCTTGAGCGAGCGCAAGGTGATCGACCGCGCCAAAGGAATCCTGATGAAGGTCAAGAACGTCAGCGAGGCGGACGCCTACGCGATGCTGCGCAAGACCGCGATGAACGAGAACAAGAAGATCGCAGAAGTCGCGCAATCCGTGGTTACGGCGGCGGAGCTCCTGAAATGAGCGGCGACAGCCTCCGCATCGGCTTTATTCCGCTGGCCGACGCGGCAGCGCTGATCATCGCCGCCGACAGAGGATTTGCCGCGCAGCACGGACTGTCGCTCGATCTGGTGCGCGAAGTGTCATGGTCGAATGTGCGCGACAAGCTCAATATCGGCGTGTTCGATGCCGCACATTTGCTGGCGCCGCTTGCGATTGCTTCCAGTCTCGGCATCGGACACATCAAACTGCCGCTCCTGGTGCCGTTTGTGCTGGGCGCGAACGGCAATGCGATCACCGTGTCGCCAGCGCTCCATAGCGCACTGGCTTTGGCCACCGAGGGCGACTTGGCCGATCCGAAAGTCTCGGCGCGAGCGCTGGCCCGTGTCGTCGCCGAGCGGAAGAAGAGGGGCGCCAATCCCCTCACCTTCGGCATGACGTTTCCGTTCTCCTGCCACAACTACCTCCTCCGTTTCTGGATGGCGGCGGGCGGCGTTGATCCGGATGAAGATGTGCGGCTCGTCGTGCTGCCGCCGCCCTATATGGTGGACAGCCTTTCCAGCCGCCAAGTCGACGGCTTCTGCGTCGGCGCGCCGTGGAACGCAGTCGCTGTCGAACTGGGCATCGGCCATATCCTTCATTTTGGTAGCGACATCTTTGCGCGCGCGCCGGAAAAGGTATTGGCGGTGCGCGCCGCGTGGTCGGCCAACCGCGATGATGTGCTCAAACGGCTCGTCGGCGCGCTCGGCCAAGCGGCCGAATTCATCAATGACCCGAACAATCTTGGCGAGGTTGCAGCGCTTCTCGCCGCACCAAATCGGATCGGCGTGGCGCCCGAGATCATCGAACGCACGTTTACAGGCCGGTTGCGGATCGCGCCCGGCGGCGACTTCCGCGCCGATCCGAACTACATCCTCATCGGCCGCGAAGGATCCGCGCGCCCCGAGCCGACCCATGCGGCGTGGCTCTATGCACAAATGGTGCGTTGGCATCAGGCGCCGTTGTCGCCGGATTTTCTCGCAGCAGCTAGGGCGTGCTTTCGTCCGGACATCTACGATCTATCCTTCAGCGCAAGCACCAAGCTATCCGCCGCACGGTCAGACAAGATCGATGCGTTCGCCGGTCCGCCATTCGACACCGGCGACATCGCGGGTTACGTCGCAGGGCTGCAAGCCGATTTGAAAAATCTATAGACGTTAACCTTTTGCATTGCACAAAATTTTCTCATGGTGCAGCGCAACTGAGCACCCGCTCGGCGCTGCACAAAAATATGGCATAGTATAAGCCGCTGATTTGTCGGCATTTTTGGCGATCTCTCGCGTTGGCACGAAGCTTGTATTGAAGGAGCCGAAGGGCGCCGCCACAGGCTGCGTCCGAGGTCCAACGATGGGCCGACAGCAACGCCGCTGTCCTGGAGGAAACGCAAGGTTCGCGTCCTTCTGGGCACGGCGTTTTTTGTTGCCTGAACCAGACGAGGTCGCCGGGGATGTGCATCACGCGATTTTTCGACGACGAAAGGACAATGCAATGAGCAGTTGGATTTCGGAATGGAATCCCGAGGACGAGAAATTTTGGGAGTCCAAAGGCAAATTCGTCGCCCGGCGTAATCTGATTTGGTCGATCGTTGCCGAGCATATCGGCTTTTCGATCTGGCTGATGTGGAGCATCGTCGCGGCGAAATTGCCGCAGGCCGGATTTCACTTCACCACCGATCAGTTGTTTCAGCTCGTGGCGCTGCCCGGGCTGATCGGCTCGCTCATGCGATTTCCTTACACATTCGCGGTCACGACATTCGGCGGCCGTAACTGGACGATCTTTAGCGCCTCCGTTCTGTTCATCCCGACGATCACACTCGCCTATTTCGTGACGCAGCCCGATACGCCGTACTGGGAAATGCTCTCGGTCGCGGCGCTGGCCGGATTGGGCGGCGGCAACTTCGCCTCCAGCATGGCCAACATTTCCTTCTTCTACCCCGATCGCATGAAGGGCTGGGCACTCGGCTTGAACGCCGCTGGCGGCAATATCGGCGTCAGCAGCGTGCAATTGCTCGCGCCCATTTTGATGGGGCTGGGCATCGTCAATCTGTATCAAGGCACGCCCGGCCCGGGCGGCGTCTATTTGCAGAATGCCGGCCTGATGTGGCTCCTGCCGCTGGCGATCGCCGTGTTTGGCGCGATCTTTTTCATGAACAACCTGACCACGGCGCGCTCCTCGTTCAAGGATCAGCTCGCGATCACCAAGAACAAGCATACCTGGATCATGTCCTACATCTATATCGGGACGTTCGGCTCTTTCATCGGCTACTCGGCGGCATTTCCGCTGCTGATCAAGACCCAATTCCCGACCGTCACGCTGGGTATCGCGTTTCTCGGACCGCTGGTCGGTTCGCTGGCGCGTCCGCTCGGCGGCTTGCTCGCCGACAAAGTCGGCGGTGCGATCGTGACGTTCTGGAATTTCATCGCCATGGGCGCGGCGACCATCGGCGTAATGTACTTCGTGAACATCAAAGACTTCACCGGCTTCCTGGTGATGTTCCTCATTCTCTTCGTCACCACCGGCATCGGCAACGGCTCGACCTATCGGATGATCCCGTCGATCTTCCGTGAGGAGAAGCTTCGCGAGGCAAGAGCATCGGGCCCCATCGACCGGGCTCTCGTCATGAAGGCGGCCGGCATCGCGAGCGGCGCAGCGCTCGGATTCATCGGCGCCATCGGCGCCTGCGGCGGCTACCTGATCCCGCGCGGCTTCGGCGCGTCGATTGCGGCCACAGGCGGTCCGCATCTGGCGCTGGAAATCTATCTGGCATTCTACGCGAGCTGCCTCGCGCTGACCTGGTGGTTCTACCTGCGCAAAACATCGGTGTCGTCGAGCGCGACGAAGTCTCGCGCAGGCGCGGGTGTAAGCCGGCAAGGTGTGAACCAGCAAGGTGCCAACCATGACGCCGGACCAAGTCAAAGCGATCCAAGACAGCTTTGCCAAGGTCGTCCCGATCTCCGAACAGGCGGCAGCACTTTTTTATGGCCGCCTGTTCGCGATCACACCTGAGGTCAAGCCGCTGTTTCGCGGCGATATCGAGGAGCAAGGCCGCAAGCTCATGGCCATGCTCGCAGCCGTCGTCAACGGCCTCGGCAATCTCGAGAGCGTCCTGCCCGCAGCGAGCGCGCTCGCCAAACGGCACATCGACTACGGCGTCAAAGCCGCCGATTACGAACCGGTTGGCGCCGCGTTGCTGTGGACCCTCGAACGCGGCCTCGGTCCGCAATGGACGCCTGAACTCGCGGCGGCTTGGGCCGAAGCCTACGCGGTCCTTTCCGGTTTCATGATCTCCGAGGCTTACGGCCGCAGCGTCGCGGCGGAATAGCGAAACTGATGAGCGAACCGCAATGAGCGAACCTCTCGTCATCATCGGCAACGGCATGGCCGCGGCGCGGCTCTGCGAAGAACTGTCGCAGCGCGCGCTTGGCCGCTATGCCATCGCCGTGGTCGGCAAGGAGCCGCGGCTCGCTTACAACCGCGTCCTCCTCTCGTCGGTGCTTGCCGGCGAAGTCTCGGCGAACGACATCACGGTCAAGCCCGCCGACTGGTGGCGCAAACACGGCATGACGCTGTGCTACGGCACGGCGGCGACGGCCGTCGATATCGCGGCGCGCACCGTCACCCTTGAAGACAACACGACGCTGCAGTTCGGCAAGCTCGTTTTTGCCACCGGCTCGCGGGCGGTTCGCTTGCCGATCGCCGGCGCCGATTTGCCGGGCGTGCTGACCTTTCGCGATCTCGCCGACACCGAATCCCTTGTTCGTGCCGCGCGCCGCGGGTCCCGCGCGGTCGTGATCGGCGGCGGGCTATTGGGCATCGAAGCCGCCTATGGGCTCGCCAAAGCCGGCGTCACCGTCACGCTCGTTCATCTGATGGATCGGCTGATGGAGCGGCAACTCGACGTTCGCGCGGCGGCGATGCTCAAGCGCGCCGTGGAGGCGAAGGGGATCGACGTGAAACTCGAAACGGCAACGGTGCGTGTGGTCGGACACGAGCGCGCCGAGGCTGTCGAGCTCAAGGATGGCAGTTTCTTGCCGGCCGACACCGTAGTGATCGCTGTCGGCATCGCGCCAAACGCCGAAATCGCACGCTCTGCCAATCTCACCGTCAACCGCGGCATCGTCGTCGGCGACGATCTCTCGACCAGCGATCCGAATGTCTTCGCGATCGGCGAATGCGCCGAGCATCGCGGTGTTTGTTACGGGCTGGTCGAGCCGGCCAATGAACAGGCGCGCGTGCTTGCCGAGCGCTTTGCCGGTCGGGATACGCGCTACAGCGGCAGCGTGAATGCGACAAATCTGAAAGTGTCAGGCGTTCATGTGTTCTCTGCCGGCGATTTTGTCGGCGCACCGGGAACGGAATCGATCACGCTCGCCGACGCCGGTCTCGGCACTTATCGCAAGCTGGTGATCGAAGGCGGACGCCTCGCCGGGGCTGTGCTCTACGGCGATACCGCCGATGCGCGATGGTATCTCGAGCTTCTTCGCTCCGGCGCCTTGATCGAATCCATTCGTCAAGACCTGGTCTTCGGCCGAACCTTTGCCGAACGCAAAGCAAGCCTTGCGGCCGAGCCGGAGAGTCAACTCGGCGCGATTTTGCCTGGCGCGTCGCGCGATGCTCAAGGTTCGGCATTGGGCGCAGCTGCGGCCGCGCCCTACCCGCCACCGCACATGCTGCCGGCCCGATCCGGTGAATCGACGACATCAGTACGGCGTTAGAACAAATCTCGAAGGAGGAATGAGATATGGATTATGTGAAGCCGACAGACCTCGCGTCAGTCATGATCAATGCCGGGCGGACCAAGCTCGCACTGCCTGCCAGTGATCTGATCATCCGCGGCGGCCTCGCCGGCGCCATCCTTGCCGCGGCGACAAGCCTCGCCTTCACCGGCATGGTGCAGACCAGCCAGCCGCTGGTCGGCGCGCTGATATTTCCTGTCGGCTTGATCCTTATCGTGCTGCTCGGGCTCGACCTCGTCACCGGCAGTTTCGGCATCGTGCCGCTGCCGTGGATCAACGGCGAAGGCGACGCCAAAAGCATGGTCGCCAATTGGGGTTGGGTGTTCCTCGGCAATCTGATCGGCAGCGTCGTCTATGGCGGGCTGTTGGCGATCGCGCTGACCAATTTCGGCACTGCGGCGCCGGCCGGCGTCGCCGCTAAGATTATCGCAGTCGCCGAGGCGAAGACGGTGGGCTACCAGGCGCTCGGCTTCGCCGGCATGGTCACGGTGTTCGTCAAGGCGATCCTGTGCAATTGGATGGTCTGCCTCGCCATCGTTGCGGCAATGACGACGACGTCGACCATCGGCAAGATCGCCTGCGCTTACATGCCGGTGTTCATCTTCTTTGCGCAGGGTTTCGAACATTCCGTCGTCAACATGTTCATCATCCCGACCGGCATGATGATGGGCGCAAATGTCAGTGTCGCGCAATGGTGGATTTGGAATCAGATCCCGGTGACGCTCGGCAATCTGGTTGGCGGCTTCGTGTTCACGGGGCTCGCCCTCTACCTGACCCACAAACCCCGTAACACCGCGCCCGCGCCGCTGACGGCTCCGACCGGAGTGCCCGCGGAATGACCGAGGCCGATCTCAAAAGCGCCGCAGGCGCCCAGGCCGGCGATTTCGAACCCGAACAGAAGCGATATCTGGAAGGGTTCGTCGCCGGTATTCAGATCGCCAAAGCTGCAAAGAGCGTCGCCGGTACCGCAGCCCCGAGCAGCGGTGCCGCCGAACCTGAGCCCGTAGGCCCCGATGCTGCTGGATTGAAGGCACAAAACCGCGTGCTCGCATCCGGCGGCAAGTTGTCCGATCCGGAAAAATTCAAGCGCGAGCAGCATCCGTTCGACACTTACGAGCGGCTGAAGGACCACGCCGCCAAGGGCGAATATCCAAAGCCGCCGGACAATTTCCGCTGGCGCTTTTTCGGCCTGTTTTACGTGGCGCCGAACCAGAACTCCTATATGTGCCGGCTGCGCATGCCGAACGGCATCGTCAAAGCCGCGCAACTCGCGGGATTGGCCGATCTCGCCGAACGCTACGGCGGCGGCTATTCGCATGTCACGACGCGCGCCAACATTCAGATCCGCGAGATCGAGGCGCACAATACCGTCGCCATGGTCGAGGGCGTTCAGGATCTCGGCCTATGCTCGCGTGGCTCCGGCGCCGACAATATCCGCAACGTCACCGGCACGCCGACAGCGGGGATCGATCCGCAGGAACTGATCGACACGCGGCCGTTTGCGCGTGAGTGGCACTTCCACATCCTCAACGATCGATCGCTCTACGGCTTGCCGCGCAAATTCAATGTCGCCTTCGACGGCGCCGGCACGATCCCGGTGCTTGAAGACACCAACGACATCGGTTTCCAAGCCGTCGCCATCAACGACGGCTTTGGCCTCGAGCCCGGCATCTGGTTCAAGCTTTGCCTCGGCGGCATCACCGGGCACCGCGACTTCACCCGCGAGACCGGCGTCCTGGTGCGCCCCAACGACGCTTGCATGGTGGCGGACGCGGTCGTGCGCGTCTTCATCGAGCATGGCAACCGCACGGACCGCACCAAGGCGCGCCTGAAATACGTGCTCGACGCCATGGGCGTCGAAAAATTTCTCGTCCTCATGGAGGAGAAGCTCGGCCGCAAGCTCGACCGCGCGATGCCCGGCGCCGTTAAGCCGCGTCCCGATTTCGATCGCACGGCCCATATCGGCATTCATGCGCAGAAGCAGGAGGGCCTGCATTGGATCGGCGTCGTCGTGCCGGTCGGCCGTTTGTCGGTGGCGCAGATGCGCGGGCTCGCCGATATCGCGCGCGAACTTGGCGACGGCGACGTTCGCCTCACGGTCTGGCAGAATCTTTTGCTTTCAGGCGTGCCGACGGAACAGCTTGCGGCGGTGCAGGCGCGCATCGAAACGCTCGGTCTTAGCGTCACGACCAACGCGATCCGGTCCGGCTTGATCGCCTGCACCGGTAATACCGGCTGCAAATTCGCGGCCTCCGACACCAAGCGGCATGCCGAGGAGATCGCGAGCTGGTGCGAGACGCGCGTCGCGCTCGACACGCCCGTCAACATTCATCTGACTGGCTGCCATCATTCCTGTGCGCAGCACTTCATCTCTGAGATCGGCCTCCTCGCCTGCAGGGTTCAGGCGAGCGAGGACGCCGATCCGGTCGAGGGTTATCACATCTTGGTCGGCGGCGGCTTCGGTCCGCATGCCGCGATCGGCCGCGAGCTTTATCGCGACGTCGTCGCTGACGATGCGCCGCGCATCGTCGAACGCATCCTCAAAACCTATATCGCGCATCGTGCTTCGCCCGACGAGAGCTTCCTCGTCTTCGCCCGGCGGCACGACATCGACGCGTTGAAGGCGATGGCTGAACTGGAGGCCGCGGAATGAGCGTGACGCCGCGCCCACCGATCCCGTCGTTCATTCCTGAATCGGCGCCGTTCACGCCGGAGCAGCGCCTCTGGCTGAACGGGCTTTTTGCCGGTGTGTTCGGCCTCGAAGCAAGTGTGACGCCGCTCTCGCCTACCGAGTCTGCGCAGCTTCTTGCGGGATTGCTCGGCGGTGGCGGTGCAACGCCCGCGCCGGCGGAAGCCGATGATGGAGCCCCCTGGCACGATCCGGCAATGCCGATGCCCGAGCGGATGAAGCTCGCCGAAGGCAAGGCACTGCCGCGGCGGTTGATGGCGGCGATGGCGCAACAGGATTGCGGCCAGTGCGGCTACAATTGCAAAGATTATGCGGATGCGCTGGTTGCAAAGTCGGAGAAGCGGCTCAACCTCTGCGTCCCCGGGGGCAAAGACACCTCCCGCATGCTCAAGCAGCTCTATCAGGAATTTGAAGCCGCGCCCGCGGGCACCGCGGCGCCCGCCACCGTCGCCGAGATTGCGCCGAAGAAGCCCGCCGTTACCCCCGGCTATTCTCGTGACAACCCCACTTATACGACCTTCGTCTCACGACGCCGCCTCAACAAAGAGGGATCCGAAAAAGAAACCTGGCACATCGACATCGATATCGGCGCAGCCGGTTTGGATTATGAGGTCGGAGATTCCTTCGGCATATTTCCCGCCAACGATGCCGACCTTGTCGAAGCGGTCATTGCCGGGCTTCACGCGCCGCCGGATTTCCCGATCGGCGACCGCACGCTGCGTGAGGAGCTTACCGACGGCGTCTCGTTGTCGCCGGCGCCCGACATGCTGTTCCAGCTGTTCTCATACCTCACAGGCGGCGAGCGCAAGCAGAGGGCCAAACGTCTGGCGTCCGGCGAGGATCCGGATGGCGACGCAGCGACCATCGACGTGCTCGCGGCCTTGCAAAAATTTCCGACCGCACGGCCCGACCCCGAAGCATTCATCGAGTGCCTTGAGCCGTTGCAGCCGCGTGTCTACTCGATTTCCTCATCGCTGAAATCCACTCCCGGCCGCGTGTCGTTGACGGTCGACGCCGTGCGTTACGAAATCGAAAAACGCACGCGTCTCGGCGTCTGCTCGACCTTCCTCGGTGGCCGCATCCGGGAGGGCGACAAGATCAGGGTCTATGTTCAGAAGGCGCAACATTTCGCGCTGCCGGAAGATACGTCGAAGCCGATCATCATGATCGGCCCGGGCACCGGAATTGCGCCGTTCCGCGCCTTCCTGCACGAGCGCAAGGCAACCAAGTCACCCGGCCGCAACTGGCTGTTCTTCGGCCATCAGCGCAGCAAATGCGATTTCTTCTACGAAGATGAATTGGTGCCGATGCGTTCGGCCGGGCATCTGACCCGGCTGACGCTCGCCTGGTCGCGCGACGGCAAGGAAAAAATCTACGTACAGCATCGCATGCGCGAAGTCGGCCGCGATCTGTGGTCCTGGCTCAACGACGGCGCGCACGTCTATGTCTGCGGCGACGCCCTGCGCATGGCTAAGGACGTCGAAGCAGCCTTGGTCGACGTCATCGCCGAGCACGGCGGCTGCACCCCGCCGGAGGCGGTGAAATTTCTTGCCGATCTCAAAGCCAAAGGCCGCTATCAAGCCGACGTCTACTGAGCGGGAAGTCACATGAATGCTCCGCTCCCCCTTTCTCCCGCGGTGCGCACCACCTGCCCCTATT
The DNA here is from genome assembly GCA_963761595.1 of uncultured Alphaproteobacteria bacterium. GTDB lineage: Bacteria > Pseudomonadota > Alphaproteobacteria > Rhizobiales > Xanthobacteraceae > BOG-931. The sequence continues at coordinate 156,056 of CAVXHE010000013.1, read as the reverse complement.
GCGGCGTCGGCTGCGGCGTTCTCGCCGCACCCGATGGAATAGGCGGCGCGGCGATTTCAGGCGACCCGGACCATCCGGCGAATTTCGGCAGGCTGTGCTCGAAGGGCTCGACACTCGGCGAAACGCTGAGCCTCGATCAGCGCGTGCTGCACCCTTTTATGCGCGGCGCCGACGGCGCGATGGCGCGCGCAAGCTGGGATACCGCGCTCGACAAAGTCGCGAATGGACTGCGCGATATCGCCACCCGCCACGGGCCGGACGCCATCGCCTTCTATCTCTCCGGCCAACTCCTGACCGAAGATTACTATGTCGCCAACAAGCTGATGAAGGGCTTCATCGGCTCGGCGAATGTCGACACCAATTCGCGCTTGTGCATGTCGTCTTCGGTCGCCGGCCACAAACGCGCTTTCGGCGCCGACATTGTGCCGGGCACCTATCAGGATCTCGACGAGGCCGATCTCATTGTGCTGGTCGGCTCGAACGCAGCATGGTGCCACCCGGTTCTGTTCCAGCGCATGGTCGCGGCGCGGCGCGAGCGCGGGACGAAGCTCATCGTCATCGATCCGCGGCGCACCGCGACGGGCGAAGAGGCGGATTTGTTCCTGCCGATCGCGCCCGGCATGGACACCGCATTGTTTTGCGGGCTGCTTGCGCATCTCGCCGACACGCGGGCGCTCAACTATTCCTACATCGAGCGGCACACCAAAGGCTTCGTCGAAGCGCTGGCGCGCGCGCGCGAAATCGCGGCGGACGCTGCCGCGACGGCGCGCGCAGCGGGCCTTAAAGAGGCCGAAGTCACGCAGTTCTTCAAGCTGTTCGCCAAGACCGAGCGCGTCGTCACCTGCTATTCCCAAGGCGTCAATCAGTCCGCCCAGGGGACCGACAAGGTCAACGCCATCATCAATGTGCATCTCGCCACCGGCCGCATCGGACGGTCCGGCATGGGACCGTTCTCGCTCACCGGACAGCCCAACGCCATGGGCGGGCGCGAAGTGGGCGGTCTCGCCAACCAGCTCGCGGCCCATATGGGCTTCTCTCCCGCCGAGCGCGATCGCGTGCAGCGCTTCTGGAATGCGCCGCGGGTCGCCGCGGCTGAAGGTCTCAAAGCGGTCGACATGTTCGACGCCATCGATCGCGGAACGATCAAGGCGCTGTGGGTCATGGGCACCAATCCGGCGGTGTCGATGCCGCGCGCCGGCGCGGTGCGCGACGCCTTGAAGAAGCTCGACCTCTTCGTCGTTTCCGACAATGTCTGCGACACCGACACGATCGAAGCCGGCGCCCATGTTCTCTTGCCCGCGGCCGCCTGGGGCGAGAAGGACGGAACCGTGACCAATTCTGAGCGCCGGGTGTCGCGCCAGCGCGCATTCTTGCCGCTTCCGGGCGAAGCGCGTCCCGATTGGTGGATCGTCAGTGAAATAGCGCGCCGCCTCGGCTTCGCCGACGCCTTCGCCTACCGGGGACCGGCCGATGTCTTTCGCGAACACGCGTCCCTCTCCGCTTTCGAAAACGACGGCTCGCGCGATTTCGACATCGGCGGCCTCGCGACGCTTTCGGATAGCGCCTATCGGAGCCTTGATGCCGTGATGTGGCCGGTGCAAGTCGGCAAGACGCGCGGCGAAAAGCGCTTCTTCGCAGGCGGCGGGTTTTTCACCGACGATCGCCACGCCCGCTTCATCGCGCCGCAGCCGCCCGAACTGCGCGGCACCACGAATGCGATCTATCCGCTGCGTCTGAATACCGGCCGCGTGCGCGACCAGTGGCATACGATGACGCGCACAGGAAAAAGCCCGCGGCTTGCCGCGCATTCATCCGAACCTTTCGTCGAGATCAATCCGGCTGATGCCGGTATCGCAGAGGTCGCCGACGGCGGCTTTGCCAGGGTGACGACCCGCCACGGCACGACGATCCTGAAGGTCGTCATCGCGCCAGGCCAACGGCGCGGCTCGGTCTTCGTACCGATCCACTGGAGCGACGCCAATGCGGGCCATGCCCGCGTCGGGGAAATGGCCACGTCGCAGAACGATCCTTACTCCGGCCAACCTGAGGCCAAGGCGACCCCGGCGCGCGTCGAACCCGTCGAATTCGCCTATCGCGGTTTCGCGCTCACGCGGGGCCGGATCGCGCTGCCGGCCGGAACCTGGTTCGCGCGTCAGGCCGTTGTCGGCGGCTCCGGCGTTCTATTTGCAACCAACGAGCCGCCAGCGACCTGGCGCGATCTTGCGCGACAATTCATGCCGGCCGATGCCGACATCGCCGAATACATCGACGAGCGGCGCGGACTCACGCGTATTGGCGCTTTCCGCTCCAACCATCTCGACGGCTGCATTTTCGTCGGACCCGCGCACAGTCTGCCGCGCTGGGACGTGGTGCGCGGGCTTTTCGAGTCCGGCACTGTCGAGGAGCGCGACCGCCGCATTTTGCTGTCAGGATCGAGCAGCGACGGCGCGGCCGAAACCGGCCCGATCGTCTGCGCCTGTTTCGGCATCGGCCTCCCCGCCATCCGCGACGCCATCAAATGCGGCGCAACGACAGTCGCCGCTGTCGGCCAAAAGCTGCGCGCCGGTACCAATTGCGGGTCCTGCATTCCTGAGTTGCGCGCCATCATCGAACGCGTCACCGAGCCCGCGTAATTCGCCAGCAAGCCTAGCCCGACGCAGCGGCGATTATACTTTCGTTCTCCGCTCGCTATTTTGCGAACCCCATAACGCGCCCAATTTTTAGTCGTGTTGCATAGACCGCATGCGGCCGCCGCGCGCGTCTTCGGACAACCGCCCTGCTTTGCAAGGGTTTTCCCGCGCGGCACAGACCTTGCTTTCCTCGATACGACGCACAAGAAACTTATTTGCGTGGCAGGAAAATGGTGCTCGCGCCGGCATGCGGGGTGGGGGTACTGGTGGTTAAACGGCGGGGCGGCCGCGGCCCTCTCAAGAACGGGAGTCAGAACTATGTCGGAACTGCGAAAGGATAGTCTATCGTTCGTCGAGGCGCTTGGGCAGTCGGTCGCCAACGTGTCGCCGACATTGACGCCAGCGCTCGTCGTCGCGGCCGTAGCGGGAATGGCTGGGAGCGCTTCCTGGCTGGTCTACGTCTTCGCCACGATCGCGCTCGTGATCGTCGGCATCAATGTCGGCAAGCTCGCCGGCCGTATCCCGGCTGCCGGTTCGTTCTTCATCTACGTATCGCGGAGTCTTGGCCCGTCCTACGGAATGCTGTCCGGGTGGGCCATGTTGGCCGCCTACATCTTCACGGCGATGGCGCTCACGGTTGCGACCTCGATCCTCTTCAAGACGTTCCTCACGTCGCTCGGAGTCAACGTCAACATCCCCAATACGCTGCTCTATTTCCTGGTTTCGATCGGGATCTGGGCCTTCGCCTGTCGCGATATCAAAATTTCGGCACGCATCGGCCTCACGCTCGAAGTGATATCGGTTGCAATCATTTCCTTTGTCTGCATCTACATGTTCGCCCACTTCGGCTTCAAGATCGACCCCAAGCAGGCCAACCTCGCCGGCATGGACTTTAAATCGGCAGCTCCCGCCATCGTCCTTGGCATCTTTTCCTACGTCGGCTTTGAGAGCTCGGCCACGCTCGGCAGGGAAACGCGAAATGCAACGACCGCCATTCCAAAGGCCATCATTGGAACGGTCATTTTTGCCGGCGTATTCTTCACGCTGACGACCTATCTGATCGTACAGGGCTTCGGCGACGACGCCGCCAAGCTCGGCGCCAGCGGGTCGCCACTCGCCGACATAACCAACGACGTCAGCCCGACTTTGACGGCGCTGGTCTATTTCGGCGCCGTGATCAGCTCTTTCGCCTGCGCTCTCGCCTCGCTGAACGCCTATGGCCGGATGCTGTTCTCGCTCGGACGCTATCAGTTCGTGCATCAGACCATGGGATTGGTGCACAAGGACTACAAAACTCCCTATGTCGCACTGACAGTAGGCACGGTGATGAATTTCATCGTCTGCGCCGCGTTTGCCGGCCAGGCGGAAACTGACACCTTCGGCTGGTACGGAACGATCGCCTCGTTCGGCTTCATCGTTGTCTATTTCCTGTGCTCGCTGGCGGCGCCGGTATATTTGGCGAAAAACGGCGGAGCCACGACGGGGGACAAGATCCTCGGCGGCCTCGGCGCCCTCTTCATGGTGCTGTCGGCGATCGGCAGCGTCTATCCGGTGCCGGCAGCGCCGTACAATTACTTCCCCTACTTCTTCCTGGTCTACATGCTGCTGGGCGTGACCTGGTTCTTCATCTTGAAGGCGCGCGTGCCGCAGGCGCTGCTTGGCATCGAGCACGATCTCGAAGCCAGCACCTCGCCCGCGGAGTAATCGGGCCACCGCTAACCCCCAGGCGGGCGGCTTTCGCACCCCTTCCTCGGTCGGGAAGGGGTGCTTTTTTGTGCGCTTTGCCGCAGTAACTTGCGTGGACTTTTCGGGTCTTGCCTGGCTACTTTAGCCGTCTGATGGACGAGTCAGGCGACCGGCTCACTGGGGAAACATCGACGCTCACGGCCTCGGGATGGATGCTCAAACTGGGCGCATCTGCATCCTCACCGCAGACGTCGGAACGCGCGGATATTTTCGCGGTCTATAGCGGCGAAAAGTTCGAACGCCCCGCCCGCGGCATATTGGCCGCCGTCGTGCGCGGCGTCGGCGCCGGACCTCGCGCGCAGCACGCAGCGCATGAAGCCGCACACGTCGCGATCCACCTTTTGATGGAAGGCTATTTCGGCGCCGCCGCCACTTTGAGCGTCAGGCGCGCCGCGGCGCTAGCGCTGACCGGCGCCAATGCCTGGATGTTCGGCCAGTCCCGTATGGATCGCGACCACGCCATGCAGGCGTCGCTTGCGGCACTGATTTTTGCCGGCCGGCGCGTGGGCGTCGTTAATGTCGGCGATTGCCGCGTTTATCGTGTGCGCCAAGGCCAAATCACGCCGCTAACGGACGATCACACGCGGCCGCTTGCCGACGGCATGACCGTATTGACCCGCTCGGTCGGCAGCGACGCCGAATTGCATATCGACTACAGCGAAGACGAACCGCAAGTATCGGATCGTTATATCGCACTGAGCAAAGGCGCTTATGCCGGAGCGGCGCAGTTAACCGAACGGCTCGTCGCACGGGCCTCCGCCGATGAGGTCGCCAAGAGCCTCGCTCCAGTCCACAAACCAGGCGACAGCGGTCAAGAAGCCACAGCCGTCGTGATCGACGTCGCGCAGCTACCGGAGACGAGCTTCGACGAATTGTCCGCTGCGTTCCAAAATCTGTCGTTGCGCGGCGCGCCGCGCGACGGCGAAAACTGGGACGGGTTTGTGCTGGGGCGCACGCTCTATCGTAGCCGCTACACCACGCTCAAGCTCGCGCACGACACCGTCAACGATCGGGACGTCGTTCTCAAAATCCCCCTGCCCTCGATGCTGCATGATCAAGTCTTCCGCGCCGGTTTTTTGCGCGAAGCCTGGGTCGGCGCGACCGTCCACAGCCCGAGGATTGCGACCTATATCGACGTGCCGGCGGAGCGCCGCAGCAGTCTCTATCTCGTCTTGCCTTATTATCGCGGCGAGACGCTCGAAGCGCGATTGATGCGACCGCCGCCCATTCCCTATCTCGACGGCATCGGGCTTGCGCTCAAACTGTGCGCGGCGGTTCAGGATTTGGCGGCCTACCAGATTGTCCACCGCGATCTGAAACCGGACAACGTTCTCTTGCTCTCGGGCGGCGAGATCAAGCTCATCGACCTTGGCATGGCCTACCTTCCCGGCGTCGACGAGCCCGACGACGACAGGCTGGGCGGCACCACGCGCTACATGGCTCCCGAGCTGTTTCGCAAAGTGCCCGCCGACCAATGTTCCGAGGTGTTTTCCTTAGGCGTCACGGTCTATCGCCTGTTCTCCGGCGGCGCGTTCCCCTTCGGTCAGCGCGAAGCCGTGCCGCTGCAAAGACTGCGTCCGGATCTGCCGGCCTGGGTCGGCGAATGCCTGAAAAAGGCGCTCGAAAACGATCGCAGCAAGCGTTTTGCGGACGCCGGCGAATTCGCCAAGGCGTTGGAACAAGGCCTGAATCAAGCCAATTTGCGAACGCCGAAAGAGCCGCAAGCCGCCAAGCCTTCGCGCGTGTTGGGCATCACACCTGTCCGCTTGTGGCAGGCATTGGCGCTCTTGTTTGCCGCCGCCTTTTTGGTGACGCTGGTCCTGCTGCTGCGCCGCTGAAATGCTTACGAGCGCCGCGGATAGATGATGATCGACAAGTAGGTCATCGGCGCCTTGATCAGCTCTTCCGGCCCATGCCGGGCGGCGGCGTCAAAGAAGAGCGCATCCCCCGGTTCCAAAAGATAGGTGCGGTCGGCATGGCGATAGCGCACCTTGCCGGTCAGCATGTAGATGAACTCGACGCCGGCATGGCGGAAATTGGTGTAGGGCTGCGCATCGGTCTTCAGCGTGATCAGGTAAGGCTCGACGCCGATCTCGCCCGCCAGCGAATGTCCCAAAAGGTCATAGAGGTGGCCCGCCTTGGTGCCGCGCCGGTCGATGCGTACGCCGGACCCCGCCCGCACGAACGAGCAGTCGCGCCGCTCATCGGTCTCGGCGAGCAGGCTGCTGATCGAAACATTGAGCGCGTGCGCCAGCGCCGACAGCGTCGACAGCGAGGGCGATATCGTCCCGTTCTCGATCTTCGATAACATGCCGGCCGAGATGCCGGCCGCGGCCCCCAATTCGGTAACCGTCAGGTCGAGCGTCTTGCGCAAGCGCCGCACCTCCGTGCCGATCTCCTGCTCGACGCTGCGGGTCGGCGCATAGTCCGGAGCAAGGGAACCGGTGCGCAATTCGCGCGCCGCCCCTTTTTCCGCGCCGCCCGCCTTTCGCTTTACAGCGGTTTGGCTTGGCCCGTTGGCTATGCGGCTGGACATCCCAATCCCTCTTCGAGTCGGCGCTAGGCAGACCCTATACTGGCAGGCTTCGGACCGCCAAGAAACTCAGCAAGAAATGAGCGAAAAACAACAAAGAAACCGTCAAAGGCTTCATCACAGATCTGGCCTATAAGTTTCCTATAAGGAAACATATGTGCTTATCAGTTGACATTACTTCTCGCAGATGCGAAGGATGAAACGTCGCCGGAAGAACCAGAGGGCTCGTAAGGATCTATAGGCATGTGCGGTATTGCCGGGCTCTTTCTGAAGGATCGCAAGCTCGAAACTGACCTCGGCGCGCTGCTGGCGGGCATGCTGTCGCCGCTGAGCGACCGCGGCCCGGACTCGGCGGGCTTTGCGATCTATGGCGCGGAAACGGCCGGCGATCTCAAGTTCACCCTGCGTGCGCCGGTGGAATTCGATTTCGACCCTGTACTCAAAAGCCTGCGGGCGGCGGTCGGTGAAAAAGTCGCCCATCGCAACTATGACACCCACCTCGTCGTTGCCTTGCCGGCGGATCGCGAGGCGCTGGCCCGCCATGCGCTTGCGGCGTTTCCGGACGTCGTCATCGTCGGCGCCGGCCAGCGCATGGAGATTTTCAAGGAGGTCGGGCTTCCCGACGACGTCGCGCGCCGCTTCGGCCTCGGGAGGATGCCGGGAACCCACGCCATCGGCCACACCCGCATGGCGACAGAGTCCGAAGTCACGACCGAGGGCGCGCATCCCTTCACCACCGGCGCCGATCAATGCCTGGTGCACAACGGCTCGCTGTCCAATCACAACGCGCTCCGCCGCGAACTGATCAAGCAGGGCCTGACATTTCAGACCAAGAACGATTCCGAAGTTGCGGCGGGCTTCATCACTTCGAAGCTACGCAGCGGATGCTCGCTCGAGCAAGCGATGGAGTCCTCGCTTGGCGCGCTCGACGGCTTCTATACCTTCGTCATCGGCACGAAATCCGGTTTCGGCGTATTGCGCGACCCGATAGCCTGCAAGCCGGCGGTGATGGCCGAGACCGAGCGCTGGGTCGCGTTCGGTACCGAATATCGGGCATTGGTGGATTTGCCGGGCATCGCCTCCGCCAGGGTCTGGGAACCGGAGCCGGCTCGGGTCTATCGGTGGGAATTGCATTGATGCCAGATATCGACCTCGCCCATAGCTCGGTGCGCGAGCTCAACGACGCATTGCACCGCCTGCAGGCCGACACCAACGAGACGCATTGGCGCGTGTTCAATCCGCGCGGCCAGCATTCGATCGCCGCAGGCCTCGATCGGCCGGTTCTCGTCGAGATCGACGGGCATGTCGGCTATTACTGCGCCGGCATGAACAAACAGGCGACCGTCATTGTCAAAGGCAATGCCGGTCAAGGCGTTGCCGAAAACATGATGTCCGGCAAAGTCTGGGTGAAGGGCGATGCCTCGCAAGCGGCCGGCGCCACCGGATGCGGCGGCACGCTGGTGATCGACGGCAATGCGTCGGCGCGCTGCGGCATTTCCATGAAAGGCATCGATATCGTCGTCAAAGGCTCCGTCGGCCACCTCTCGGCCTTCATGGCGCAAGCCGGCAATCTGGTCGTGCTCGGCGATTCCGGCGAAGCGCTCGGCGACTCCATTTACGAGGCGCGGCTCTATGTGCGCGGCACGGTCCATAGCCTCGGCGCCGACTGCATTGAGAAGAAAATGGAGGACCATCACAAGGCTGACTTGCGTCGTTTGCTCGATGCCGCCGGCATCAACGGCTCGGTCGATCTCAACGAATTCCGCCGCTATGGCTCCGCGCGCAAGCTCTATCAGTTCCACATCGACAATGTCGGGTCATATTGATGACGACGCGGGACCGTTGGATCAAAACGCCGCCGCGAAAATCCGCGACCTTCGACGACGCCTCGATCGCCGAGATCCGGCGCGCCGCCACAGCCGGCATCTATGACATCCGCGGCGCCGGCGCCAAGCGCAAGCTGCCGCATTTCGACGATCTGTTGTTTCTCGGCGCCTCGATCAGCCGCTATCCGCTCGAAGGCTATCGCGAGAAATGCTCAACCGACGTTACGATCGGCACTCGCTACGCCAAAAAGCCGATCACGCTGAAAATCCCGATCACCATCGCCGGCATGAGCTTCGGCTCGCTCTCAGCCCAAGCAAAGGAAGCTCTCGGCCGCGGCGCTTCTGCCGTCGGCACCTCGACGACGACCGGCGACGGCGGCATGACGCCCGAGGAGCGCGGACATTCGAGCATTCTCGTCTATCAGGTGCTGCCGTCGCGTTACGGCATGAACCCGGACGACCTGCGCAAGGCCGACGCCATCGAAGTGGTGGTCGGCCAAGGCGCCAAGCCCGGCGGCGGCGGCATGCTGCTCGGCCAGAAGATTTCCAAGCGTGTCGCCGAAATGCGCGTGCTGCCGGAAGGTATCGATCAGCGCTCGGCATGCCGGCATCCCGATTGGACCGGGCCTGACGATCTTGAAATCAAGATTCAGGAGCTGCGCGAGATCACCGATTGGGAGAAGCCGATCTATATCAAAGTCGGCGCCTCCCGCCCCTATTACGACACGGCGCTGGCGGTGAAATCCGGCGCCGACGCCGTCGTCCTTGACGGCATGCAGGGCGGTACCGCGGCGACGCAGGAAGTCTTCATCGAGAATGTCGGCATTCCGACGCTTGCCGCCATTCCGCCCGCCGTCCAGGCGCTGCAGGATCTCAACATGCACCGCAAAGTGCAATTGATCGTGTCCGGCGGCATCCGCAACGGCGCCGATGTGGCGAAAGCGCTGGCGCTGGGCGCTGACGCCGTCTCCATCGGCACGGCGGCGCTGATCGCGCTCGGCGATAACGATCCGCATCTTGAGCAGGAATACCAGGCGCTCGGCACCACCGCCGGCGCCTATGACGACTGGCACGAAGGCCGCGATCCCGCCGGCATCACCACGCAAGATCCGGTGCTGGCCGCGCGCCTCGACCCGATCATCGCCGGCCATAAGCTTGCGAACTATCTTTCCGTCTTGACGCTGGAAGCGCAGACCATCGCGCGCGCCTGCGGCAAATCGCATGTCCACAATCTCGAGCCTGAAGATCTGGTCGCCTTGACCGTCGAGGCCGCCGCGATGGCGCGCGTGCCTTTGGCGGGAACCGACTGGATCCCCGGGCGGGCGCGAGACTAACCAATCTAACGACAAGGATTAGCTATGCCGTCCTGGGGTGACGTCGCGAAACAGAAGAACATCCGCTACTTCCTCATTTCGTTCGTCGATCTGTTCGGCACGGTGCGGGCGAAGATCGTGCCGGCGAGCGCCATCGACGATGTCGCCGAAGCCGGCGCCGGTTTCGCCGGCTTCGCCACCTGGTTCGACATGTCGCCGGCCGATCCGGACGTGCTGGTAACCCCCGAGATCGATTCGCTCATTCAATTGCCGTGGAAGCCGGAAGTCGCCTGGGTCACCGGTGACCTGTTCATGGGCGGCGCGCCGGTCGAGCAGAATCCGCGGCAGATTCTCAAGAAGATCGTCAAATCGGCCGCCGAAAGCGGCTACGAGCTCAAGACCGGCGTCGAATGCGAATATTTCCTGATCGCGCCCGACGGCAGTGCCATTTCGGATGCTGCCGACCAACAGGCCAAGCCCTGCTACGACCAGCAAGCGCTCATGCGCCGTTACGACGTGATTGCCGAAATCTGCGACGCCATGGTGGCGCTCGGCTGGAAGCCGTACCAAAACGACCACGAGGACGCCAACGGCCAGTTCGAGATGAACTGGCAATACGACAGCGCGTTGCGCACCGCCGACAGGCACACCTTCTTCAAATACATGGTGAAGTCGATCGCGGAAAAGCACGGCCTGCGCGCCACCTTCATGCCCAAGCCGTTTTCGAACCTTACCGGCAACGGTTGCCACGTCCACGCTTCGCTCTGGGACAAATCCGGCAACAATGTATTCGCCGATCCCAAGGGCGAGCTCGGGCTGTCGCGCACGGCCTACGCTTTCATCGGCGGCGTTATGCATTCGGCGCAGGCGATGTGCGCCATCACCAACCCGATGGTGAATTCCTATAAGCGAATCAACGCGCCGGTAACGTTGTCCGGCGCGACATGGTCGCCCAACACGGTGACCTATACCGGCAACAACCGCACCCACATGATCCGCATCCCCGACGCCGGCCGCTTCGAGTTTCGCTTGGCCGACGGCGCAACCAATCCTTATTTGCTGCAGGCGGCGCTTCTCGCAGCGGGCCTCGACGGCATTCGCAGCAACCGCGAGCCTGGCGAGCGCCTCGACATCAATATGTATACCGAGGGCCATAAGGTGACCGGCTTAAAGAAGCTGCCGCTCAATCTGCTCGATGCGCTGCGCGCGCTCGAAGAGTCTGTGGTGCTGAAAAACGCCTTCGGCGAGAAAACGCTAAAGGCCTATATCAAGCTCAAACACGACGACTGGAACGCCTATTCCCGCCACTTGACCGAGTGGGAACGTCAGACGACGCTCGATTGCTGAGCGCGCGAGCCGGGATGCGATATTCTGCATGGGCGCTGGCCTGGAACGCCCTGACAGGCCAAAGACATTGGCAGCCGGTCTGGCGCGATGCGTCGCCGAAAGCTGCTTATGACGTCGTCATCGTCGGCGGCGGCGGCCATGGGCTCGCGACCGCGCATTACCTCGCCAAGGAACACGGCATCACCAATGTCGCAGTGCTGGAAAAGAACTGGATCGGTTCCGGCAATGCCGGCCGCAATACCACGATCATTCGCTCCAATTATCTCCTCCCCGGCAACGAGCGTTTCTACGAATGTTCGATGAAGCTCTGGGAAGGACTCGAGCAGGATTTGAACTACAACACGATGGTCAGCCAGCGCGGCGTGATCAACATTTATCACTCCGACGCGCAGCGCGACGCCTTTGCTCGTCGCGGCAATTCCATGCGCTTGCACGGCGCCGGCGGCGAGCTCCTCGACCGCGGCGGGCTTCAGGCCATGCTGCTTTATCTTGACTACGAAAATGCGCGGTTTCCAATCCACGGCGCTTTGCTGCAGCGGCGCGGCGGCACCGCGCGCCACGATGCCGTCGTCTGGGGCTTTGCGCACGCGGCCTCCTCGCGCGGAGTCGACATTGTGCAGAACTGCGAGGTCACCGGCATCACACGCGAGAACGGCCGCGTGACCGGCGTCGAGACGTCGCGCGGCCGGATCCGCGCCGGCAAAGTCGCCATCGTCGTTGCCGGCAACAGCACGCGGCTCGGTGACATGGCGGGCTTGCGCCTGCCGATCGAAAGCCATGCATTGCAGGCGTTTGTTTCCGAAGCCGTGAAGCCGCTGATCGATCACGTCATCACGTTCGGCGCGGGACATTTCTATATCAGCCAGAGTGACAAAGGCGGGCTCGTTTTCGGCGGCGACATCGAGGGCTATAACAGCTATGCGCAGCGCGGCAACCTGCCCACGGTGGAAGATGTCTGCGAAGGCGGCATGGCACTGATGCCGATGATCGGCCGGCTGCGCGTGCTGCGCTCCTGGGGCGGCATCGTCGACATGTCGATGGACGGCTCACCAATCATCGACCACACGCCGATCGAGGGGCTTTATCTCAATGCCGGCTGGTGTTACGGCGGCTTCAAGGCGACACCCGGTTCGGGCTTTTGCTTTGCGCATCTGATCGCGCGCGACGAGCCCCATCCGGCCGCGACCGAGTTGCGGCTCGACCGCTTCGCCCGCGGCTATGCCATCGACGAGCGCGGCGCCGGCCCGCAGCCGAACCTGCACTGACCGCGCGATGCGCATCCCTTGTCCCCATTGCGGCGCTCGCGACCTGCGCGAATTCAGCTATCTCGGCGACGCCAAGCCCGCGCGCCCGGATCCGAACGGCGCCGACGCGCTGGAGCGGTTCAACGCTTACGTTTATATCCGCGACAATCCGATCGGCCAGCACGCGGAGCTCTGGTACCACGTCGCCGGCTGTCAGGCTTGGCTCATCGTCGAGCGTGACACGCGTACGCATGCGATCGCGGCCGTGCGCTCATGCAAGGCCGACACATGAGCGCTAAGCCGCAACCGCTCGCCGACAAACGCCAGCCGCATCGCCTGGCCGGCGGACTGATCGATCGCGCGCAGCCGTTGCGCGCACGTTTCGACGGCAAGGAGATCAACGGCTTTGCCGGCGATACGCTCGCCTCCGCGTTGCTGGCGAACGGAATCCGGCTCGTCGGCCGCAGCTTCAAATATCACCGCCCGCGCGGCATCATGAGCGCCGGACCTGAAGAGCCCAATGCGCTGGTCGAATTGCGCACCGGCGCGCGCCGCGAGCCGAATACGCGCGCCACGACGACCGAACTGTTCGAGGGTCTCGAAGCCGCGAGCCAGAACCGCTGGCCGTCGCTGCGCTTCGACGTTCTGTCGTTGAATTCACTATTGGCGCCGTTGCTTCCCGCCGGTTTCTACTACAAGACTTTCAAGTGGCCCGCGGCGTTCTGGGAGCGGGTCTATGAGCCGCTTATCCGCCGCGCCGCCGGCCTCGGCCGCGCCACGGGCGAGAGCGATCCCGATCATTATGAACAAGCCTTTGCGTTCTGCGACGTCCTCGTCATCGGCGCCGGACCCGCCGGTCTTGCGGCCGCGCAGACCGCGGCGCGGTCCGGCGCGCGCGTTATTCTCTGCGAACAGGATTTTGCCTTCGGCGGGCGTCTCCTGGCAGACGGCCGCGAGATCGGCGGGGTAGCCGGTCATATTTGGGCCGAAAGCGCCATCGAGGAGTTGCGCGACTTTCCAAATGTGCGGCTGATGCCGCGCACCTGCGTCTTCGGCGTCTATGACAGCGGTACTTATGGCGCGGTGGAGCGCGTTAGCGATCATCTGCCGGAGCCGCAGCCCTATCAGCCGCGGCAGCGGCTCTGGCGCATCGTCGCCAAACGCGCGGTTCTGGCCGGCGGAGCCATTGAACGTCCGATCGTCTTTGCCGGTAACGACCGTCCCGGCGTGATGATGGCCGCCGCGGTGCGCAGCTACGTCGAGCGTTTCGCCGTGACGCCCGGGCGACGTGTCGCGCTGCTCACGAACAACGACGACGGCTGGCGTACCGCCAAGGCGCTCGCCGCTCGCGGCATCGAACTTGCCGCCGTCATCGACACGCGGTCCGAATTGCCCGCGCATTTGCCGGCAGCATGCCCGGCAACGCGCGTGTTCACCGGCGCCCAAATAACAGCAACACATGGCACGCGCCTGCTGCACGGAATCACGGTGACTATGCGCGACGGCGCCGAAACCATTGCGGCGGATACGCTGGCGATGTCCGGGGGTTGGAATCCCGATGTCAGCCTCACCTGTCACCACGGCGCCCGGCCGGTTTGGAGCGAAGACATCGCGGCCTTTGTGCCAAAAAATCCGCCGCCGGGCCTGGCAGTCATCGGCGCTGCGAACGGCGCGATGTTGCTCGGTGCCTGCCTCGCCGACGGGTTTGAAGCGGGCCGAGCGGCCGCGCAAGACTGCGGATTCAAAACCGCGGCGGCATCGTCCCTCGCCGTTGACGGCGAGACCTGTGCCATCACGCCGATGTGGCATGTGAGCGGCTGGCATATGAACGGCGGCAAGGCTTTTGTCGATTTCCAAAACGACGTCACTGCCGCCGACATCGCGCTCGCCGCCCGCGAAGGCTTTCGCTCCGTGGAGCACCTCAAGCGCTACACGACACTCGGCATGGCGACCGATCAGGGCAAAATGTCCAACGTCAATGGGCTCGCCATCATGGCGGTGCTCACCGGCGAGACGATCCCCGCCACGGGCACGACGAGCTACCGCCCGCCGCACACACCGGTCGCGATCGGCGCATTGGCCGGGCATCATCGCGGCTCGGAATTCCGCCCGCTGCGGCTGACGCCGTCGCATCAATGGGCGCAGGAAGAGGACGCGGTTTTCGTCGAGGCCGGCCCGTGGTTGCGCGCGCAATATTTCCCGCGTCCGGGCGAAGCGAGCTGGTTCGAGACGGTGCGGCGCGAAGTGCAAACCGTGCGCTCCGGCGTCGGCTTCTGCGATGTCTCCACACTCGGCAAGATCGACGTGCACGGCCCGGATGCGGGCGCTTTTCTCGATCGCCTTTACATCAATACCTTTTCGACCCTGCCGGTCGGCCGCGCGCGCTATGGCGTGATGCTCCGCGAAGACGGTCTGATTTTCGACGACGGCACGACCTCGCGGCTCGCCGACGACCGTTATTTCATGACGACCACCACGGCCAATGCCGGCCGCGTGTTCCAGCACATGCAGTTCTGCCACCAGGTGCTGTGGCCGGAACTCGACGTACAATTCGTCTCCGCCACCGACGAGTGGGCGCAATATTCAGTTGCCGGACCGCGCTCGCGCGAGACATTGCAAAAGCTCGTCGATCCGCCGCTTAGCATCGCCAATGCCGACTTTCCCTATATGAGCGTCGCGGAATGCACAGTCGGCGGCGGCACGCCGGCGCGGCTTTACCGGCTCTCCTTTTCCGGCGAGCTCGCTTTTGAGATCGGCGTGCCGACGCGCTATGGCGATGCGCTCGCGCGCGCGCTGATGCAGTCGGGGCAGCCGTTCGGCATTGCACCTTACGGCACCGAGGCTTTGGGCGTCATGCGCATCGAGAAGGGCCACGTCGCCGGCAACGAGATCGACGGCCGCACCACAGCGGACGATCTGGGCCTCGGCCGCATGATGTCAACCAAGAAAGACTTCATCGGCAGAGTCATGAGCGGACGTCCCGGCCTGCGCGATGCCGAACGGCCAAAGCTCGTCGGGCTGCGCACGCGCGACCCGGCGCAGCGGCTCCATGCCGGAGCGCATGTGCTGCCGATGGGCGGAGCCTACACTGCGGAGAACGACCAGGGGGTGGTCACCTCGGTGGCATTTTCGCCGAGCCTCAATCACTGGGTCGGGCTTGCGCTCCTCGCGCGCGGGCCGCAGCGGCTCGGTGAACCCGTGATGATGGTCGATTTCATGCGCGACGCCTTCACCGAAGTCGAGGTCTGTTTACCGATTTTCGTCGACCCCAAGGGAGAACGCCTGCGTGTCTGATCTCGTCCTCACACCGCGTTCGGCGCTCGACCGTGTTCTGGTGCCGGGACACTACGGCGTCGAGGCCGAGGTCGGGGGTGTCGTCATCTCCGAGCGCGCCGGCACAGCACTGGCAAGCGTCCTGGCCCGCAAAGGCAAGGCCGCCGATCTTTGCGCGCGCGCCAAGGAACGCTTCGGCGTCGATTTGCCGATGACGCCCCGACGCGCGGCGGAGGGCCGCATACACTTTATATGGGCCGGCCCAGGACGATGGCTGGCGGAAGCGCCGGACGAAGTGCCGAGCACCTTCGAACGCAACTTGCGCGAAGTCCTCTGCGGCCTTGCCTCGGTGACCAGCCAGTCCGACGGGCGCTCCATCATCCGGATCAGCGGTCCGAAGGCGCGCGAGGTGCTGGCCAAAGGCGTCCCGCTCGATCTCGATCCGCGCGTCTTCGGCCCCGGCGACACTGCGATGACGGTGGTCGGCCATATAAATGTGCATTTCTGGCAGACCGATACGGTTCCAACCTATGACTTCGCGGTTTTCCGCAGCTTTGCCGCGAGCTTTTGCGAGTGGCTCCTCGATGCCGCGGCGGAATTTGGCGCACTGGTGCCGACGTCGCGTGCGCCCAAGTGATTTAGCTCAAGTCGCTTGGCACAGGCGACTTGGCTAAGGCGACTTGCTAAGGCGACTTGGCGGCTTGGCTAAGGCGACTTGGCGGCTTGGCTAAGGCGACTTGGCGGCTTGGCCACTGTGAAAAGACTTTGCGTTCTTGCTAAGGTGCCTTTCCGGCAGTGGAATTGCCCGAAAACGATGACGCAGGACTAAAAATGGATCAGAAAACATCGACCTCCGACGACCTTCTTTATGACCTCAAGGACGGCATCGGAAAGGTCACGTTCAACCGCCCCCAAGCCCGCAACGCCTTCACCTTCGAAATGTACGAGCGGCTCGGCCGGATTTGCGAAGAGGCGAACCAGGATCATGCCATCAAGGTGCTGGTGTTCCAGGGCGCCGGCGACAAGGCTTTTGCGTCGGGCACCGACATCAACCAATTCCGCGCCTTCACCACCCCGCAGCATGCGCTCGACTATGAATTGCGTATCGACCGCGTTCTGACCCAGCTCGAACAATGCCGCGTGCCGACGATCGCCGCGATCAACGGCGCCTGCACCGGCGGCGGCGGCGGCATCGCCGCCTGCTGCGATCTGCGCGTCGGCACCAAGAGCACGCGCATAGGATTTCCCATTGCCCGCACGCTCGGCAATTGCCTGTCGCTGTCGAATATCAGCCGGCTCACAGCCATTATCGGGCCGGCGCGGGTGAAGGATATCATCTTCACGGCCCGCCTGGTCGGCGCCGAGGAAGCCGCAAGCGTCGGATTGCTCACCGAAGTGGTCGAGGACATTCCGGCGCTGCAGAAACGGACCGACGAGCTCGCCCTCCAGATCGCCGGCAACGCGCCTTTGACGCTCAACGCCACCAAACAAGCGTTGGCGCGCCTACAACGCCGGCTCAGCCGCGAGGAAGGCCAGGACCTCATCCTCATGTGCTACATGAGCAAGGATTTCCGCGAAGGGCTTGACGCGTTTCTCAGCAAGCGCCCGCCGCAATGGAAGGGCGAATAGGCCCCGCCTCGCTACGGAGCGCCTTGCGGATTATTCGTCTGCGGCCGGTTCTCGCCGACGATCACCTGATCGCCGGGATGAAGCTCACCCTGAACGATCTCGGTCAGATTGCCGTCGTCGAGGCCGATCACGACGTTCACGGCGACAGGCTCGTTGCCGCGCAACAGCCAGACCTGCGATTGACCCTTCGGCGATTGATCCTTCTGCAATTGATCTTTCTGCAATTGATCTTGGGCCGGTGCCGCGGACTGCACCTTGGCGACGGAAGGAGCGAACCGCAGCGCCTGATCGGGGACGCGCAGCACATCGTTCTTTTGCGCGACCACGATCTGCGTCGTGGCGGTCATGCCCGGCTTGAGCGCCAGATCGGCATTATCGACATTCACCACGGCATCATAGGTCGCCGCACTTGTCGCCGAATTTGAAGCGCTCTGCGGCGATCGTCGCACCTGGCTCACGGTGCCGGAAAAAACGCGGTCGGGAAAAGCTTCGACCGCCATCGTCGCCTTGTCGCCCTGCCTGACCGCGCCGATATTGCTCTGGCTGGTCGTGGCATCGACTGCCATATGTTTCGGATCGGCCGCGATCAGGAACAGCGCCGGCGAGTTCGCTGCAACGGGCTGGCCCGCATTCACGTTGCGCGACATCACGGTGCCGTCGACCGGCGCGACGATGTCGGTGTAGCCCAGATCGAGTTTTGCGCCGTCGACCAGCGCCTGGTCGAGCTTCACCGTGCCTTCATCGCGGTTGACGACAAGGGCCTGATCCTTGACCTGCTGCTGCGCAAACGGATTTCCGGCCGCATGCCGGCGTAGACGCGCGACGTCGGCGCGATCTTTTTCGAGGATCGCCTGATCGCGCAGAAGCTGACCGGAATATTGGTCGAGCCTCGCCTGATACGGCCGCGCATCGATCTTGGCGCAGACCTGTCCCGCCTTTACCTCGTCATTGTAATCGCAGGCGAGATTTTGGATCGCGCCGGAAACGCTCGCGCCAAGGACAATCGTCCGTACCGGATTGACCGTCCCAGTCGCCGCCACGACGCGCGCCACCGGGCCGCGGCTGACCGGCACTGTGGTGTAGCGCGGGATGCTGGCCGCGCTGAAGCTCCACAATCCCACGCTGACGCCGGCGCCGGCGAGAACGATGACGGCTGCGGTGAACCCATGGTTCTTGAGACCGGATCGGCTCCTGTCCCAGGCTTGTCGCCAGATCTTGCGCCAGCTGTTGCGCGCGGCGTTCGCGGCCCCCGGAAACCGCACGACGTTGCCGCCGGTCTCGACATGCGGCACATCCGAGCTGAAACTCATCGCCGTCTCTCACCTGCAACGCCCAAGCCAGCTTGCCGAAGGGCAAGCGGCGGAAGCCAAATTTTAGCTGTGCAGGGTTTCCTTGCCGTAAACGGCTGCGGCAATGCATTGATTTGGGTCAAGACGACGCCGGCGACGCCGCAGCAATCGGCCGAAAGCCCCGCCAACAGCGGGAAATCCGGGATGGCCCGGTGGACTACAGGCGGCGCGGCGGGAAAATAGCGGAGCCGCCAATCGGGCGGCTTCGCGTCTATCTGGTTCTAGTGCAAGTTCATGATGGCCGGATTGACGAAATAGACGCCGACGCCGATCACGATCAGATAGACCAGCAAAACAAGGGTCCAGCCGAAATTGTGCCGGATCACCTCGCCTTCGTTGCGCACGAATTTGCTGGTCGAGACGCCGACGCTTGCGGTTTGCGGCGCGATCGGCTTGCCGATTTCGGCACCGACCGAGTTCAACGTCGGCAGCAACAGGGCCGGGAATCCGAGCTGCACGCCGACCAGCGCCTGGAACTTGCCGAACATGGCGTTGGTCGACGTATTGGAGCCCGACAGAGCCACGCCGATAAAGCCGAGTATGGGAGCCACGACGATGAACCAGGGGCCGAGATAGGAGAAGCCCTTGGCCAGCGAAGACGCCATCCCCGAATAGTTGAACACGAAAGCCAGGCCGAAGATGAACACGCCGACAAGCAGAGCACCCCACATTTGGTGAAAGGTTTTGCTGAAGATCGCTCCGATATCTCCGGCCTTCAGCTTGCCCACGACCATGAGCAAAACCGAGATGATCAACCATGAGGCCAATATCGCGCTGCCGCCGACCCATGGCGCGAACTTAAAGGCCGCCGTGATTGTGGATTTCGTCTCCGGAGCGAGCGCCTGCACTTGAACGAAATACCAGCCGATCCCTGGCAAGCTCGACCACGGGCCAGTCCACAAACCGACCACCAGGACCAGCACCACAAACGGCATCCAGGCCAGCAGCAATTCGCCGGTGGAGAGGCCGTGATCGCGCGATTGCTCGGCGATCTTCGCTGCGCTGACCGGCGTTCCGCCATAGGCCAGAATGCGGCTCGGTTGCCAGACTCTCAGAAGCAACAGCAACGCGGCGAAGCAGACGATGGAGCCCGTCACGTCCGGCAGATAGGGACCGAAATAAACGGCCGTCGGCCATTGGCCGAGAATGTAGCCCAATGAACCAACAACGGCGCGCGGCCATCCGTCTTTAATGCCGTCCTTGCCGGCGACGAGATAGATCAGCACCCATGGCGGCAAAAGCGCGAGCACGGCGACCACGCTGCCAACCGAACCGGATACCGCCAGCAAGGGATAGCCGGTCACTGCGGCGAGAGCGATGATCGGAGCGCCGAGTGCGCCGTATGAGACCGGAGCATTGTTGGCGATGGCTGCCACGCGGATCGCATCGATCTCCCTCAAGCCGAGTGAAATGAGGATCGGCGCCACCACGGCCCAGGGGTAACCAAACCCGACCAGGCCTTCGAGCAGCGCGCCAAACGCCCATGCGAAGAGCATGGTCTGCACCCGGACGTCGAGCGTGCCTTGCGAAATCAGCCAGCGGCGGAAATTTTCGAATGTTCCGCTGATGCGAAGCGTGTTGAACAACACCAAGCCCCAGAACGTAATCCAATCAACGTTCCACACGCCGGTCGCCGAGCCATAGAGATAGGCTTGCGAGCCGGTATCGAGCGGCATTTTCCAGACCCACACAGCGAGGATGTAGGTCACGATCGAGCCGAGCAGCACGGCAAGCCAGGCCGAAACACGAAACACCGCCAAAAGAGTAAGGAGAAACACGACAGGAATCAGAGCGACAACACATGTCAGCCCCAGATTGCCCAGTGGATCGGTGATTTGCGTAAACATCATCCTCCCCTATCGATTGCGGCAATTCTCCCGCTCTGCTTGGCGGGATTTTGCTTTTGACTGCCGTGGCACTGGCGGCGCCCAGGCGCCGCCAAAACTCCTTCCGGATCTAAGCAACAGCGTCGCTTGGACGATTAATGGCGCGGATGCCGCCGCCATTGCCGTCTTTTTAATTTAGCTGCTCGAATATACACCACAGCAATTGCTGCATTAAAAGCAATTGCTGCAAGAATAGGCGGCGCCACTCTCCACAGAATGTGCTGCTCTTCATTGTGCGATGCGGCACATGCGCTAAAGGGCGAAGTTTCACCGAAGGTCTGCTGCCTGGCTGCATTGTCGGACCGAAGCGGGGATTCTTGCCCGGTCGCGGCCGATCTTGTTGGGACAGCTCGCGTTGAAATCGCGGCCGTTTCACCTGGTGCGATTTGCCTAACGGCAGCGCGCGCGGGCGATGCCCGGCGTTTTTGATGCAGCGATAAGGCCACCGCGAAAGGCGGCCTTCGCCGAATCACTCCGGCAATTATCCCTCTGACCGTTGTGTTTTATTTTTCGACACTATTGCGAATTCGTGAATAGAGTGACGTAGTAATAAAAAAGCGAATCGGGCGGATTCATCGCGCAACTCAGGACGAGTTGGCATCCGGAGCCGTTCGATAAACGCTCGGCAAACCCTGACAGTATGATCTGAGGACGATCTGAACGGGGCCGCGTGGCAGCAACATCTCCCAATATGAACCTCCGGGACTTGGTGATTCTGGTCGCCGATCCCAGTTCGTATATCTCCATGCTCATCCACGGCATGCTGCGTGGATTCGGGTCGAACAAAATCCTCGAGGTCCGCAATTCCAACGGCGTGCTGCAGACGCTGATGGGTCAGAAGATCGACATCATGATCTGCGACATGCACCTGCCGTCGCATGGCGGCCTGTCGCTGACGCGGGCCATTCGCGGCAGGACCGACAACGAACATCGCACCATGCCGATCCTGATCATGTCGAGCGATTCCCGCGAAGCAACGATCAAACGCGCGCGCGACGCCGGTGCCAATATGGTCATCGCCAAGCCCATATCGCCGGCAAGTCTGTACGATCGCCTGAGCTGGATCGCGTTCAATCCGCGGAAATTCGTCGACACCGAAACCTATTTCGGCCCGGACCGGCGCTTCAAGATCGAAGGCTATCCGGGCGGCGTCGGACGGCGGGCTGGCGACAAGGAAGTCGAAATCGGCGCCGAAAGCGGTCCCGCGCTTGGCCAGGACGACATCGACAACCTGTTTAGCTCCGTGCAAACGGGGGACTAATGGCAAAAGGCAAACATCCGAAAGCCGGAACCCATAAACCCGGTGCGCCGAAGGCCGCCGCGCCGAAAGCGGGCATTGCCAAAACCGAGACGGCAAAGGGCGGCAGGCTGAAAGCGGCAAGTGTGGAAGCCCGCATCTTTACCGTCGAAACGCGTTTTGAGCAGTTGGCGCGCCGCGCCGGCGGCATGCCGAGGGACCGGGCTCTCGAGCGCGCCCAATCGGCGCTGGAGGAAGCCAAGCCTGCCTATGACGACTGGCTCGAGCGTGAAGCGGCCGGCTTGGCAGACCTCGTTAGAACCGTGGCAACGGGCAGCGAGGAGCCCGGCTGGCTTGAAACAGCGACATTCCGCAGCCGTCAGTTGCGCGACAGCGCGGGATCGCTTGGTTATGACCTTCTCGCTTTCGTCGCCGGCTCGCTCTGCGAACTTCTGGATTCGATCGAAGCCGGCAGCGAGCGCAACATGGAGTCGATCACTTGTCATATCGACGCGCTGATGCTGGCGCGGCAACGATCATATCGCCGCATGAAGCCCGAGCAGGTGCCGGAATTGACCAAGGGCCTGCAGCGCGTCGTCAAGCACGTGACGATCTAGAGTATGATCCAGAAAAGTGGGAACCGGTTTCCCGCCTTCGCGAAGCCCGCTTCGGCGGGCGAAGGAAGGCCCGAAAAGATCATGCTCCATCAAGGAGCTGCGGCGGGACAGGTTAGAAGACGACTTCCTCGCCCGTAGGCACGAGCATCGTCAAATCCATCGCCGTAATGCCAAGGTGGCGCATCAGGCGCTCCTTGAGATCGCTGATCGTCACGCTCGAAATCGCGTCCTCGGCCGGATGAAGGCCGCCTTCGGTGCGCGTCCAAGACTCGCTGGATTTGCTGGCCGCCAGCGTCAGCACTTCGGCGAGCGCGACGAATTCCTGATTCAGCCGGTCGAAAGCCTGCAAGGTCACGATCAGGTCGCGATTGGCTTCGTTCGGACGAGTTGCCACGTATTCGCTGATACCGGCCGAGGTCTGTTCAAAGCGCGTGACCGCATCGCGCAACGCCGAGGCGGTGGCAATCAGAAACGTTGAGACTTCATTAACTACCTTACCTGCCGGGATGTCAGGTTTGGCAACAACTGTCACGATAGCTTCCCCATCACCTGTTCGATCTTTTGGCGCAGGATGTCGGCTGTGAACGGCTTGACCAGGTAATTGTTAGCGCCGGCCTGTGCCGCTTGGACGACCAATTCGCGGTCGCCGCGGCCGGTCAAGAGGATGAACGGCACTTTGCGCGCAGCGGGGTGTCCGCGCACCGCCCGCAGCAGCGCGAGCCCGTCCATTTCCGGCATGTTGTAGTCGGAGATGATCAGGTCGAGTGGCTGCAGCGATGCCGTGTCCATCGCCGCCTTGCCATTTTCGGCCTCGTGAATATGCCGAATCCCGATTTGCTCCAAGGTGATACGGGTCATTTGTCGCACGCTGTTTTGATCGTCGACAACGAGGACTTTGAGAACTGCTGCGACTGGCATTGTCTGCGCTCCTAGGAAACTGCCTCGTGTAGCCACTAAGGCGTAAATTTGTCTCTAACTTAGCTGACGGCGACGACAGCTTTTGATTCACCGTTTACGAAACGGGTTACCCCGGTTTGCACGTTCTGGCTGCTGGCGATGTCGGATAGCTTTTC
The DNA here is from genome assembly GCA_963761595.1 of uncultured Alphaproteobacteria bacterium. Taxonomy (GTDB): domain Bacteria; phylum Pseudomonadota; class Alphaproteobacteria; order Rhizobiales; family Xanthobacteraceae; genus BOG-931. The sequence continues at coordinate 132,353 of CAVXHE010000013.1, read as the reverse complement.
GACGTCAAGAATGAAGGCGACCCGCCCGTTGCCGAGAATGGTGGCGCCGGCGATGCCGGGCACCGAACCGTAGCTTTCCTCAATGCTCTTAACGACAACTTGCTGATGTCCGCACAATTCGTCGACGACGATGCCGAAGCGGGCGCCCTCGCCGGCATCGGTGATGATGATGACGCGTTCGTCCGTCGCCGAAGCCGTCGAGCCGATATCGAGGAGGTCGCAGAGCTGCACCAGCGGTACGAGATTGCCGCGCAGCCGCAGCATGCCGGGCGTGCCGATGAGCGCGTGGATGTCGGAAGCCGGCGGCCGCAGGCATTCCACGATCGCCGACATCGGCATGACGTAGGTTTCCGAACCGACACGGATGACCATCCCGTCCATCACCGCGAGCGTCAGCGGCAAAGCCAGCTGGATAGTCATGCCCCGGCCGCGGTCCGACTTGAGCGAAATACGGCCGCCGACGTCCTGAATATTGCGGCGGACGACGTCCATGCCGACGCCGCGGCCGGAAATATCGGAGACCTTTTCGGCGGTCGAGAAACCGGGCAGGAAGATCAGATTGTTGATCTCTTCTTCGCTGAGCGAGGCATCGGCGCCGACCAGCCCGCGCTCGCGCGCCTTGGCCAGAACCCGGTCGGAATTGATGCCGGCACCGTCGTCCCTGATCTCGATGACGATGCGGCCGCCGCGATGCTCGGCAGAGAGCCGGATCGTGCCTTCCTCGGACTTGCCCGCCGCCGACCGATCCGTCGGCGCCTCGATGCCGTGATCGATCGAGTTGCGAATGATGTGGGTGAGCGGATCGCCGAGACGTTCGATGATGGACCGATCGACCTCGGTGTTTTCGCCCGCCATTTCGAGCTTCACTTTCTTTGAGGTTTTCACGGCAAGCTCGCGGACCAGGCGCGGCATACGCTGGAACACCGCGTTGACCTGCTGCGCGCGCATCGACATCACGCTGTCTTTGAGTTCGCGCGTGTGATGAACGACTTCCTCAAGGACTTGCACCAGCCGGGCGCTGACGTCTTCAGGAAGACTGTGAACCACCTGCCCCAGCATGGCCTGAGCGATGACGAGCTCGCCGACCATGTTGACGACGCGGTCGATTTTTTCGAGTTCGACGCGGGTCGTCGTCGCACCGGCGGCTGCGGGCTTGGCGGCCTGCGCCTTTGCCGGCGGCGCCGCTTCGGCATGCTCCGTAGTCGCTGCCGGCGCAGACATCGGCGTGGCGGCGGGAGCCGCATTGGCTGCGCGGCTCGCCGGCATTGGCGCCGGCGCGGGTTTCGGCGCGGCAGCCGGCGCGGCTTGGACGCGCGGCGCCGCCTCGACGTCGGGTGACGGCACCACGCTCGGGGCAATATCGAGCTTCGGCAGCGCGCCCGAAACATCCGGCGGAACGACCGAGCCGACCATACCCTCCCAAGCCGGCGACGAAGCAGGCTCTGCGGTAGCTTCTAAAGCAGGTTCCGGAACAGGTTCTGCAGCGGCAATCGGCTCGGCCGCCGTGATCTCCAGTTCACAATCGCCGACGACGAATTCAAAAACCTCGTCGATCTGTTCGCGCGTCGCCGCCGTCCGCAACGTTCCGGTCCAGCCGAGATAAGGCCGGTCGGCTTCGAGTTCGGCCAAAGGCGGCAGCCGGTCGGTCTCGGCCACGAGATCGAGCGTGCCGAGCTTCCTTAGTTCGCGGATGATGTAGAGCGGCTCGTTGGCCTTCTTCAACAATTCAGGCTTGGGCCGGAACACGATCTTGAATTCGTGCTCGCCGCTTGCCGCACCATTGTCGTCGGCGGCAGGCTCGTCGAAATTGAACTGAACCGGAACGAAATCGATACCCTCGAAATCGGCCGGCGCCGCCGAGTCGTCGTCGATCTCTTCACCGCCCGAATTGGCGCGCAGGATCTGCTGCAGCGCTGCGCGGCATTCGGAGCCGAAATCCGGCGGAATGCTGTCGCCGGACCGCGACATCGAGATCAGGTCGGTCAAGACGTCGTTGGCTTGCAGGAGCGTGTCGACGATCTCCTGCGTCGCGGCAAGTTTGCCGCTGCGCATTTCGTCGAGCACGGTCTCGAAGACATGGGCGAATTTCACCAGATCTTCGAAGCCGAATATCCCGGCGCCGCCCTTCACCGAATGGACGCCGCGGAACACTGCGTTGATTGTGTCTTCAGAACCCGAGCCGTCGCGGATATCCGGAAGGCCGAGTTCGATTTGTTGAAGCGCTTCGCTGCATTCGTCGAAGAATGTCGTCTTCAACTGGTCAAGGCTGGACATAGTCAAATGCTCCTCGATTTTCGCTGCCGCTTAGGGAGCAACCTTGTTGATAGTTGCGATCAGCCGGTCCGGATCGAACGGCTTGACCATCCAGCCGGTTGCGCCGGCAGCGCGCGCGAGGCTTTTCTTGTCGGCCTCGCTCTCGGTCGTCAGTACCAGGATCGGCGTCGACTTATGCGCCGAATTGCTGCGCATGTGCCGGATCACTTCGTAACCGTCCATTTTCGGCATGTTGATATCGGTGATCACGACATCGACCTGTTCGCGGTCCAGCACGTCGAGGCCGTCCTGACCGTCGACGGCTTGGAGAACGTCGAAGCCGGCATCCGCGAGTGTCAGCATGAGCATGTCGCGGATCGTTTTTGAATCGTCGATCGTCAGGATGCGCTTCATGTCATGTTGTTCCGCTTGCTCGGGAGGCTGCCCGAAATCGTCTTCAATGGGCCGTGGGCCGGCGCTCGGCTGGTCCGGCGCGGTCGCGCTGATGCACTGTGCGGCGCAATCGAGGCCCAAATCCTCGAAAGCGGCCACGAAGGCAAGCGACGGATTCTCGATCGAGACTTGGCCGCCTTGCAGCGCGGCGAGAATGATCTGGATGCACGGCAGCGTCAGCGTCTCGACGTCCGACGCATCGATATGCATCTGCGCCTGCGCCGGCATCTGGCGACAAATCGTATCGAGAAAGTGCTCGGCCGCGGCGAGATCGAGCACCGTCGGCAATTTCAACCGCACTATGTCTGCTTGGTCTTGCATATCGGTACTCTGCTCTCTTCGATCCTATGCCGCGTTGGCGCCGTGCCGCGCGCCGTGCGATCCCTCGCCTTCACAGGCGTCGAGAATTGCGTCGGCCATATGTCCGAGCGAATGCTGGCGCATGACAGCGCCGCGCTCGAAAGCCGCGCGCGGCATGCCGTAAATCAGCGACGAGTCCTCGTCCTGTCCGAGCGTGAAAGCGCCGGACTGCCGCAGTTCCAACATCCCCGCGGCGCCGTCCTTGCCCATGCCGGTCAATATCGCCGCAACCGCCGACTTGCCGCAGACGCGCGCGGCCGAGCGGAACAGGACGTCGACAGAGGGCCGATGGCCGCTGACCGCCGGACCGTCCGACAGGCGGCAAACGTGCTGCGTGCCGACGCGCGCGATCTCGAGGTGATGCGAGCCCGGCGCGATGTAGACGTGGCCGTGCTCGATCGGCTGGTCATGAGCGGCTTCGGACACCGCCATCGGGCACTGCCGGTTCAGCCGCTCGGCAAAGCCCGTGGTGAAGCGCGGCGGCATGTGCTGCGTGATGAGAATCGGCGGACAATCGACGGGCATGCCGAGCAGCAGCGTCTTGAGCGCTTCAACGCCGCCGGTCGATGCGCCGACAAACACGATCTTGCCGGTCGAGCGGTGTGTGCGCGGTTCCCGCGGCGCGCGCGGCGCCGGAGCCGCCGCGCGGCGCGATCCGATACGGACGCCGGCGGCCGCTTTTACCTTCCTCTGCAATTCGGCCGCCAAGTCCTCCAGCCCCGAGGCAAGGCCGCCGCTCGTCGGTTTGGCGATAAAATCGACGGCGCCGACTTCGAGGGCCTCGAGCGTCGTCTCGGCGCCGCTTTGAGTGAGCGTCGAAATCATCACCACCGGCATCGGGCGGAGCGCCATGATCTTTTTCAGGAATGTCAGCCCGTCCATATGCGGCATCTCGACGTCGAGCGTGACGACGTCGGGATTAAGCGCCTTGATCTGTTCGCGCGCGATATGCGGGTTCTCGGCGGTGCCGACGACCTCGATTTCGGGATCCGTCGACAACAGTGTCGCCAAGAGCTGGCGCATCACCGAGGAATTGTCGACGATTAATACGCGAACTGGTCCTCTCCGGTGTGTCATCAGTTATCCCCAAACAGTTCGATTTCACCCGCGGGCTGCTGTTTAAGCAGCCGCTTGCCGTAATCGTGCTCTTCGCGATTGACCATGCCTCTCTCGTTCATGCCGAGAAGGCGCCGAACCACGCGCCCGGTGGCCGGGTAGTAGTTGATGCGTCGCGGCAGCGTGCCGCCGAGGTCTTGCGCCGCGCAGCGCAATCCTTCGGCTTCCAGATAACGCAGCACGAACGCCGAATTGTCGGTGCCAACCGCATTGGTGGATTCGGTCACATTGGCGCCACCGAACACTTTGATTTCCATGCGATCGCGCGTGGCGCCCGCTTTGATCAGCTCGTTGATGAGCTTCTCCATGGCGAAATTGCCGAAGCGCGTCGATTTCAGGTCGCCGCCCCAATCGCCCGAATTGTGCGACGGCAGCATGAAGTGATTCATGCCGCCGATGCCGAGCAAAGGGTCGCGAATGCAGGCCGCGACGCACGATCCGAGCACGGTCAGCACCACTTCGTCGGGTTTCTTGGTGACGTAGAATTCGCCCGGAAAGACTTTGATCATCCAGGCGGCGGCCGCATTGTCGAAGAAGCGGCGGCCGGCGGAGGCGTCGATCTTGTTGTGGTTCAAAACTTCCGGAGACTGCTGCAGAGCGGTGGCGCCGGTCATGGCACTCTCCGGTAGGTCGTACGACCGACGAGTTCGAGGCCCGGATGCGAGCCGACCAGCAATTCCGAATGTCCGATATACAAAAAGCCGCCCGGTTTGAGTTGCCGGGTGAAGCGCTCGACCAGCTTTGTTTTGGTCGGACCGTCGAAATAAATCATGACGTTGCGGCAGAAGATGGCGTCAAACAGACCATGGAAAGGCCAGGCTTCCATCAGGTTGAGGCGACGGAATGCAATAAGGGATCTTACGTCACCATCCATAGTCACTTTCGCGGACGCGCCCTCGCCCGCCCGGTCGGTGAAATAGCCGCGGTATTCCGCAGGCACCTCGTCGACTGCGGCGACAACGAATTCGCCCGCTGCGCCGCGCGCCAGCACATCGGTGTCGATGTCAGTCGCAAGAATTTTCACATCGTTCCCGCCGAGATCGCGGATTTCACGCTTGAGCACGACAGCGATCGTGTAAGGCTCCTCGCCGCTCGAACATCCGGCGGACCAGATCCGCAGGCGCCCCCCCGGCCTGCGCGCCGCAGCCTGGCCAAAAGAGCCCGCGACGTGCCCGCGGAAATGCTCGAAGTGATGGATTTCGCGGAACAACTTGGTGTGATTGGTTGACAGAGAATTAATGAAATTCTCGACCTCGGCCGGCGTCGCGTCGAGGTAGTCGCAATAGTTGTGGAACGTCTCGAGCCTGAGCACGCGCAGCCGTCGCGACAATCGGCTGTAGATCAGATTTTGCTTGCTGTCGGGGAGCGCGATCCCGGCATAGTCGTAGGCGAGCTTAGCGAGCCTCTGAAAGTCGGCATCCGAAAAGGCAAATTCGCGCGCAGCGACGTCACTCGGTAAAGTGGCGAGCGCTGCAGCCATTGCTCTTTGACGGACGGCTGCCATCTAGAATTCTTTCCACTCCGGGTCGCTCATGGCTTCGGCAATCGCCGCCTGCATGCGCGCCACCGGACCGCGGCTGACAATGGCAGCGCCGCCATTGGCGCGCCCTTTGTCCGGGCTGCGCCGCTCGCCGGCATCGGACACGCTTGGCTTCGCCGCGGCGGCCTCTAGCACAGCAGATCTCGGCGGGACGGGTTTCGGCGCAGCGGTTCTTGGCGCAACAGTTCTTGGCGCAACGACCGGCGAAGGCCTTTCCGTCGCCGGCGCAACGTCTTCCGCGCCCGCGGCGATGCGGAAAAAAGCGACTCGCTCATCCATGGCCTTGGCCTGATGCTCGAGCGTCTTCGCGGTCGCCGCGTTCTCTTCCACCAGCGCCGAGTTCTGCTGGGTGACCTGGTCCATCTGATTGAGGGCTTTATTAACCTGCTCGATGCCGGTTGCCTGCTCGGTACTGGCCGTCGCAATGCCGGAAACGATGTCGGCCACTTTCTTGATCGATTCCACGATCTCGGTGAGAGCTGCACCCGCCTTGTTGACCAGGTCGACGCCATCTTTCACCTGGCCGTTGCTGCTGGTGATCAGGTCTTTGATGTCCTTTGCCGCCTGCGACGAACGTTGCGCGAGGCTGCGAACTTCCGACGCAACGACCGCAAAGCCGCGACCTGCCTCGCCGGCTCGCGCCGCCTCGACGGCGGCGTTGAGCGCCAAGAGATTGGTCTGGCGCGCGATCTCATCGATCACGGTGATGATGTCGGAGATTTTGCGCGAGGATTCTTCAATCCTCGACATGGCGCCGACCGCCTTGGCCACCACCTGGCCGCCGCGATCGGCAACCTCCCGCGTTCCGCTGGCCGATTGACTGGCCTGCTGGGCGTTCTCGGCGTTCTTCTTCACCGTCGTTGCGAGCTGCTCCATCGACGCCGATGTCTGTTCGAGGCTCGCGGCCTGCTCTTCCGTGCGCTGCGACAGGTCGGTGGTGCTGGTCGAGATTTCTGCCGACGCATTGGTCACTTCGCGCGCCGACGACTTGATCTCGCCGATGGTCGAGCCGATCCGTTCCGCCATGGTATTGGCGTCGTTCTTCAGCGTACCGAAAGCGCCCTGGTAGTCGGCGGTGATGCGCGCGGTAAGATCGCCCTCGGCAAGCGAGCTCAGCATGGCGATCAGATCGTCAAGCGCGCCGGCGGTGTTCTCGCACAGCGAATTCATCACGGTGGCGAGATTGAGCATGAACTCCTTCTTGCCTTCGAGCGGCAAACGTCTCGAGAAATCGCCGGCCACCGCGGCCTTGACGACCTCGTCGATCTCGGACTCGACCGCCTTTTCCATCGTGACGTTGCGCCACTCGACGACCGTTCCAGTGCGGTGGCCGTGCTGATCGATAACGGGCGTCGCCACCAGAACGAACTTCAGCGCGCCCACCTCCATCAGCGATTCATGTGCGCCGGTGAGGCCGTCTAGCATCTGGCGCTGATGCGCCGGATCCTTGTCGAACAGATCCATCGGCGCGCCAACGATCTTTCCGGCGTCGAAATTCGGCAGCGCCTTGCGGATATCCGGCTCGCATTCTCGCATCATTTCGGTGAGCGCGCCGTTCATGTACAGAACGTTGTAGCTGTCGTCGGCCAGCATGACGCCGGAACGGACGACATCGAGCGCGCAGCGCACGCGGAAATTCACGACCTTCTGGGCGATCGATTGCTTGAAGACTTCGGTCGCCTTGGCGATGGCGCCGATCTCGTCGCCGCGCGCCGTATAAGGCACATCGACGATGCGATCGTTGGTCAGGTCGCCTAGCACTTCCGCGGTCTTGCGCAGCGGACGCGAAATGCCGCGGCCGATGAACCAAGCCAGCACAACGCCAAGAACGATCGTACCGGCGGCCAAGGCCACAGTGAGCATCGTACCGGTCGACACCGAGTCGTCCGCAGCCTCTTTGGACAGCTGCGCGCTTTCTATGATCGAGGCCTTGGCACCGTTGGTGATTTTGTACACTTCGGCGAGAACGGGACGGATCTGGTTCGAATAGATATCCTCGTTCGCAAGCATCGCTTTGGCGACGGCGCCAAAGGTCTCATCGTAAGCCTTGACCGCCGCCGTCAGGTCGCCGAGCGGCGATTTCGCCTGAGCATTGGCGACCTGCCCGAATGTCTCGACCGTCGCGTTCAGATTTTGCACATTGGCCTTGAACGACGACATATCCTTCGGGTCCAGCGTGACCTGGAAGCGCCACACGGTCGCCCGCATGATGTCGAGCGCGACTTCGATGTCGCGCACCGCGAGCATCACGTCGGAATTGTTGCCGATTTCGGCGAGCGCGAACACCTTGTGCGCCGAGGCGTTGAGCTTGTTGCCGGCAAGGCCGAACTGGTCCTGCGCCTGCAAGAGACCGCCAACGCTCTTCACCAAATCATCGAATTTCTGCTTCGCGATCTCGACCTGCTTCGACGCATTCTCGTAAAGCTGACGCCGCTCTTCGCTCGGCGCGCCCTTGATGCTGGCGCCAAAAGCTCCGCCGATTGCTTGTATGCCTCGTTGAACTCGTCGACCGACGCCTTGTCGTGAAGCGCCTTGAAGCGCAGCGCGCGCTGCCGCATCACTTCCATATTCTGGTCGAGCTCGAGAATGCGCTGTGACGCTTCCGACGCCGTGTTCAAGCGGGTGACGCTCGCTCCGGTCGAAGACAGTTCGTAGACGCCAAAGCCCGACACCAACGCCAAAAGGACAATGATCGAACCAAAGCCGGCGAAGATCTTCGCGCCGATACGCCAATTGCTGGCGTCGACCAGTGACTTTAACATCGGGTGGTACTCCTCATTCCAATTCCCAGGCGGACCAACGGTCGCGCCTGGCCTCAATGGTTCGAACGTGCACCATCGAGGCTATTTGCGGGCATCGACAACAGGTGGGGCAGATCGATCAGCGCGATCATGGCGCCCTCGATCGTCACCAGGCCGGCCAGGAATTCGACGCGCGACGACTGGACGACGCGCGGCACCGGCTGGATCTGCAAACCGTCGAGCGACACGATATCGAGAACGCGGTCGGCCAACAGACCGACCAGCTTCGAGGCAACTTGGACGATGATGACGATGTGCAGCGGCGTCGCCTCGGTCATACCCTGGCCGAAACGGCAGCGCAGGTCGATGATCGGAACGATGACGCCGCGGAGATTAAGCACGCCGCGAACGTAGTCGGGCTGCCGCGGCAGATGCGTGATCGCGGTCCAGCCCTTGATCTCGCGCACCGCCATGATGTCGACGCCGTATTGGTCGTCGCCGATGGCAAAGCTGATGAGCTGAGTTGGCGCCGCGGCCGCGCTGGACGCAATAGCCATGCCGGGATCAACGGGCGCCCGCTGCGGGGAGCCGACTGCGGAAGAAACAGCTAAATCACTCATGGCCCTCAGTGCCTCGCTCTGTCCCCGCAGGGCATCGGTATCTGGCGCCGCAACGGCGGCGTCAGATTTCACCCAATGAGTCCCGGCGACGCGCTGCGGAAACTTCGAATTTTCCCGAATAAAGTAATAAGGCAGATACACTTGCGGATTGGTTAATTGTCCGCCCTATGGCCGATCGGCCGGGTGCAAGTTTTCCGTGGTTTTCCAGATAAATAGGCTACTTAACGGCCGCCGGTTTCCGGCGCGGCCATTGCCACATTCTGATACCTGCGAAGAGGGCGAAGGAGCGGCCGACCGCTGAGTCTGGAAGAGAAGCGCCCCGCGGAGGACGATCCGAGGGCGCTTCTAAAAATCGCAGCGATTCGCCAAGCTACCGGGCCAGAGGACTAGAACTCTTGCCAGTCCGTGCTTGGTTCGGCGACTTTGGCGACCGCAGCGGCGCGGCCCGAACCGTTCACCACTTTCCGTTGCACCACAGGTTTTGCGGCAACGGCGGGTTTCGGCTTCGCCTTCTCGATCGCCGGCGCTGTCAGGCTGCGCACGTTTGGCCGCGGCCGGCACGTCATTGAGCCGGAACGAGGCCATGCGCTCATTCATAACGCCGGCCTGATGCTCGAGCGCTTTGGCGGTTGCGGCATTCTCTTCCACCAGCGCCGAGTTCTGCTGGGTGACTTCGTCGACCTGGGTGAGCGCCTTGTTGACCTGATCGATGCCGGTCGATTGCTCCACGCTTGCGGTGGCGATGTCGGCCACGATCTCGGCGACCTTCTTGATCGATTCCACGATCCCGGAGAGCGACGAGCCGGTTTTGTTGACGAGCTCCACGCCTTCGCGGACTTGCGTCGAGGAGCTCGTAATGAGGTCCTTGATGTCTTTGGCGGCCTGCGACGAACGTTGCGCCAGGCTGCGCACTTCCGAGGCGACGACCGCGAAGCCGCGGCCGGCTTCGCCGGCGCGGGCGGCTTCCACCGCGGCGTTCAGCGCCAGCAGGTTGGTCTGCCGCGCGATCTCGTCGATTACCGTGATGATGTCGGCGATCTTCTTCGAGGAATCGTCGATCCGCGACATGGCGTGGACCGCCTCGCCGACAACCTGGCCGCTGCGATCCGCCGTCTCGCGGGTTTCGCCCGCGAACTGGCTGGCCAATTTCGCCTGCTCCGCATTCTTCTTCACGGTGACGGACATTTCCTCCATCGACGCGGAGGTCTGTTCGAGGCTCGCGGCCTGCTCTTCGGTGCGTTGCGAAAGGTCGGTCGTGCTCGCCGAGATCTCGGCGGCGGCGCTGGCGACCTCCCGGCCGGCGTCTTTGATCTCCGCAATCGTCGCGCCGACCCGTTCGGCCGTCGTGTTGGCGCTGTCCTTGATCGCCGCGAAGGTGCCTTCATATTCGCCGGTGATGCGCCGCGTCAGGTCGCCGTCGGCAAGCGCGCCGAGCATCGCGGCGAGATCGTCGAGCGCGCTCGAAATATTGTCGCACAGCGTATTGATCGCGGTGCCGACATTGAGGATAAGCCCGGATTTGCCGTCGAGCGCGACGCGCTGCGAGAAATCGCCCCGGACCGCGGCCTGGACGATCCCGCCTACCGCGGCCTCGAATTCGCCGCTCAAGCGCGTCATTGCGGCGTCGCGCTCGGTCGCCATCTCGCGTTCCTGTTCGGCCTGTGCGGCGGCCTCGCGCTGCGCCTTTTCGGCCGGCCTTGACCTTGAAGCCTTCGACCGCCGCGGCAATGGCGCCAATTTCGTCCTTGCGACCGAGCCCCGGCAGCACCACGCCGAAATCGCCGTCGGCGAGCTTACGCATCGCCGCGCTCAGTTTATGCAGCGGGCTGACCACGCGCAGCGAAATCAGAAGCAACATGCCGACGACCAGGACCACGGCGCCCGCCATCAGGCCAAGCTGCAAGATGAGATCGCTGCGCGCTGCCGCATACTGAGCGGCGGCTTGATCCCTGGCGGCGTCCAGCGCCACGACGGCGACGTCTTCGACCGTCGTCAATCTGGCGACCGTCAGCGGCGTCCATTGCGCAAGAGTAATGCCGGGCGGTTGACCGGCAATCAGCGCCTTGAGGGCATTGGCGCGCATGCCGATATAGTCCGGGTCGAAGAACTCATGCTCCACTTTTTGCACCGCCTCTTGGAACCGAGGCGGCAGCGGCAAACCCTTGGAAACTTCCTTGAGCTCCGCCCAATTGGCGCTGATCTTGCTCACCAGGGCAACGTAATCGTCCCACGCGGTGGGCGGCAGCGGCTTCCCCGCCATTGTCGTGGAGATGACGACGGAGGCGTCACCGCCGGCATTGCGCGCGGCCCAAGCCAGATCCTTCAGCTCGAGCAACTGATCGATATAGGAATCCTGCAGCTTGATCGCGACCGCCACACCCTTCGACAAGCCATCGATCAGATCCAAAAGATCCGCCGTCTGCTTGAACGCCACGATCGGCAAGCCCCGCCGGCCGCGCCGGCTTGGCTTGGTTGAAGGCGGCGTCGGTCGTCTGATGAAGCTCCTCGAGCTTGGCAACCTGCCGCACAAGCTCGGCGACCGCATCTCGCTGGCCGGGCAGATCGAGCTGCTGCAGTATCGCCATGCCCGATTTCAGCGCCGGCAATTCGGCCGCACGCGCCTTGCGCATTAATGGGATTGTATCCGGTGGCGGATTGTCGGCCTGGAGAGCGCGGTAAGTGTTAGCGCGGTCGAAACGAATGTTGGACAGCGCCGTGAAGAGATCAGACGAAGCCTCGGTCGCCGCAGCGGCGCGGCTTGCGGTGCGCAACCGGCTCCACGAATCCGCCACGCTAAACGACAGGAGCGTGATGACCGCCACCCCGCACAGCGCAATGGCTGTTTTGAGAAGCGTGCTGATCGTCAATCGGTTGAGCATGGTGGGTTCCTCGGCAAGTCCTTTAGATCGGTGGAGGCGGCCGGTCTGGTCGGCAATTCCGGAGGCGGCGAACGACGCGAGCGCTACGCCGCCTCGCTGGTATTGTTGACGGACAGGAGATTCGGCAGGTCGATGAGCGCGATCATGGCATCATCGACGGTGACGATGCCGGACAGGAAGTCGAGCCGTGCCGCCTGCACCACCCGCGGCACCGGCTGAATTTCCGTGCCGTCAAGCGACACGATGTCAAGCACCCGGTCGGCCAAAAGGCCGACGAGCTTGGTGCCGATCTGCACGATGATCACAATATGAAGCGGCGTTGCCTCGGTCGTTCCTTGGCCGAAGCGGCAGCGCAGATCGACGATCGGCACGATGACGCCGCGCAGGTTGAGAACGCCGCGAACGTAATCCGGCTGCCGCGGCAGATGCGTGATCGCAGTCCACCCCTTGATTTCGCGCACCGCCATGATGTCGACGCCGTATTGGTCCTCGCCGATCGCAAAGCTGATGAATTGCGACGACGACGTCTTGGCGTTGGCGCCATTGGCGAGGCCGAAGTCGAGAGATGCGGCTTGCGGCGGGACTTGGGTGGCGCCTTGACGGGCGTCGGCGGCAGGCGAAGCGGAATTACTCATGACACTCAATTGGCTGTTTCCCCCGGGGCGGCGCCGGCATTTTCATGTGCCAAACCATCGCAACGAAAGCTCGGCAGCGAAGCGGTTCAACGCGCGCAATACTTCAAATATGAAGCGATGAAATAAATACCGCATATACAATTGCCGATCAGTTAAGACCCGCGAAAGATCACCGCAGTTCAGGCGCGCGATTCGGCGCCGCAATCGCACTCGTATGTAACCTAGGGTTTTGCATTTACACGTAATATCTAATGACGTGTGCATTGCGCGCCGCTCCCGCCCGACGCTCGCACGCCGTTCTCTTTCTCTTGCGTGTCACGGACCCACGCTATTTTGCCGCCGCTGCGCGACGACACCAAACAAGCTGTTCTGTGCGCGAACGCTCACTTCCATCAGCGCCCGACGCTCTCCTGCGCGATGCGCGCGGTGCCAGCACGTCGTCGACCGGCGAATGCGGATGGGGACGTCACATGGAAGCTTCACACCCGAAAGTTACGCGCATGAGAACTTTCAAGCATGGCGATCGGCGCGGCCGCCGTCGTGTTGGCCGGCTTTTGGCAATCCGGTGCGCTGGCAAACCACGGCAAAACCAAGACACGGGGCTTTTCGGGGCTCGCTTCTTTCTACACCGAGAGCCGCCGGGTCGCGGCCGGAGGCCGATACAATCCAAGAGGCCTGACGGCCGCGCACCGCACCCTGCCCTTCGGCACGCGTGTGCGGCTCGTCGATCCCAAGAGCGGCCGCAGCGTCGTCGTCACGATCAACGACCGGGGACCCTTCCGCCGCGGCCGCGTCATCGACATCTCGCCGGCTGCGGCCCGCGCGCTCGGCATGATCAATCGCGGCGTCATCTATGTCCGGGCGGATGTGCTGTGATGGGGTGGCTGCCGCGATGGAAATGCGCGGTGACTTTGTCCCCAGACGGCGCCTTCATTCATCCCACTGTCATGAGCGGGCAATAGCCTGATTGGGCATTTTCTCCTTCGCTATCGTGCGGAACATGCAGTTGGCGCGCGGCAATTTGCGTTGGCTTATGGCAAATCGCGCGAGACGAATTCTGCGTCCGGTAGAAGCGTACCTGCCGTTGAGTAACTGCAAAAAGAAGCATTCGCGCCGCGCCGCAATGGACGCGTCGCCGAGCTTCACACAATCCCGATCACGAACCCCGATCAACGAAACAAACAAATGCCACGGAACAGGAGCTTGAGGATGAACACGCAAATGCGCTGGATCGGTGCAACGACGACGACGCTCGCTGCGGTCGCGCTCGCCACCCTGACGACATTGGCAACCCCTCCCCGGCCCGCCATCGCCGAAGACTGCCCCGGCGACGGCACAGTGCGCATCGGCGTCGAGCCGTTCGACACCTCGCCGCGCCTCACCCCGATCTATGAGCGCATCGGCGCCATGATCAGCGAGAAGCTCGGCTGCCCGGTCAGAGTCTTCGTCGCGACGAACTACAATGCCGAGATCGAAGCCATGCGCAACGGCAAGCTCGAAATCGGTGAATTCGGCCCGCTCGGCTATGTGCTGGCGCATCAGATCGCCAAAGCCGAAGCGGTCGCGGCGTTCAGCAACAAAGAAGGCAAGCCCGACAGCTACTGGGCGAGCCTCGTGACCTCTCCGACGACAGGGCATCAAGACGGTCGCCGATATTCGCGGTCACTCTTTCGCATTCTCCGATCCGGCTTCGACCTCCGGGCATCTGTTCCCCGCTTACGGGCATGCGCAAAGCCGGCCTCGATCCGGACAAGGACATCCAGGCGATCTATGCCGGCAGCCACACCGCTTCGTTCGAAGCGCTCTATAATCACAAGGTCGATGTCGGCGAGCTCAACAGCGAGCAGCTTGAATCGGCGACCCAGCGCGGCCACTACAAGGACGGCGACCTGGTATTCCTGTGGAAGTCCGACCCGATCCCGACCGATCCGATCGCGATCCGCGGCGACCTCCCCGACGCCTTCAAGAAGCGGCTGACCGACATCCTGCAAAATCTCGATCTGACGTCGATCGACGAGGCCGACCGCAAAGTCATGGGCATGCACGGTACGCGCTTCGTGCCGCAGACGGACTCCGCCTATGATCCGCATCCGCGATCTGGTGAAGACGCTCAACATCGATCTCGCCAAGCTGAGCTGAGGCGTTGCCGGAGAGCCAGATGCTGCGCGTCCGCTCGCTTTCGGTCCGCTATCCAAACGGCAGGCTCGTGCTGGACGGCTTCGATTTGAATGTCGAGCCGGGCGAGCTTGTCGTGGTCCTCGGCGGCAACGGCAGCGGCAAGACGACGCTGCTGCATTCGATCGCCCGGATTCTGCGACCGAGTGCGGGCGAAATCTGGCTCGGCGATACCGATCTGTGCGCGCTCGAAGGCGAACAGCTGCGGCGCGCGCGGCTTGAACTGGCGATGATCTCGCAGCATCCGAGCCTCATCCGCCGCTCAAGCGTGTTGACCAATGTGGCGACCGGCACGCTCGGCCGCCATTACACCTTGCAGACCGCGTTCGGCGGCCTGCCGCGCGGCGAGCTCGAAGCGGCGCGCGACCATCTCGCGCAGGTCGGTCTCGAGCACCTCGCCGCGCAGCGCGCCGGCACGCTCTCCGGCGGCCAAAAACAGCGCGTTTCGATCGCGCGCGCGCTGGCGCAGCATCCGCGCGTGCTGCTGGCCGACGAGCCGATCGCAAGCCTCGACCCGGAAGCCGCCGAGGACATCATGCGGCTGCTGCAACAGCTCGCGCGGACGGCAAAGCTCGCCGTGCTCTGCGTGCTGCATCAGGTCGAGCTCGCTTACGGCTATGCCGATCGCGTGGTCGGCGTTCGCGACGGGCGCGTCGTTTTCGACCTGCCGTGCGAGCAAGTGTCGCGCGACAGCGTGCAATCGCCTCTATATCGGCGAGGCGGCATGAGCGTCGATGCCGCTGCACGCCGACCTGCTATCTCAAACGGCGCGCGCAGCCCGACGAGCGGCTGGGGCGGCGCGGCCGTCATCGCGACGCGCTGCGCCCTGACATTGCTCGGCATCGCCATTGTCGTGCAATCGCTCATCGTCGTCGAGGCGCGGCCGAGTGACCTCATCACCGGCGTCCATGGCATGGCCGACCTGATCCGACGCGCCGTGCCGCCGGATTTCTCCAAACTGCCGTCGACGATCTGGCCGACAATACAGACCGTCGACATCGCGCTGTTCGGCACCATGGTCGGTGTCGTCCTGGCGCTGCCGCTCGCCGTTCTCGCCGCCTCGAACATCACGCCGTCGCGCTTTGCCTATTATCGGCAGCGCGCAGCATCATCGGCTTTACGCGTGCGGTGCCTGATCTGGTCTGGGCGCTGTTGTTCGTCACCGCCGTCGGGCTCGGGCCGTTTCCAGGCGGGCCTCGCGCTCGGCGTGCATTCGATCGGCATGCTCGGCCGGTTGTTCGCCGAAACCATCGAGCAGATGGACATGGCGCCGATCCACGCGCTCGAACTGACCGGCGCGCGGCGCATTCAGGTCTTCACCCACGGCATCATTCCGACCATCCTGCCGACGCTGTTGGGCATCAGCCTTTATCGGCTGGACGAGAACATCCGCTCGTCGCTGGTGCTCGGCTTTGTCGGCGCCGGCGGCATCGGCTTCGAACTGCTCACGGCGATGAATCTCTTCCAATACCAGGAAGTGTCGCTGCTTGCTGATCATCATCTTTGTCATCGTGCTCGGCGCCGAAAGACTATCGGCCGCGCTGCGCGAACATCTTGCCTGAACCCGAGCTGCTCAACGTCTAAACGAGGTCTAATGCTTCGCCGCCGCGCGGCGACCGCCGCTGCCCCGCGCACTGGTGCGGATGGCGCGGATGAGCCGCCGAATTCCGCCGTCCGGCCGCCCGACATTCCTGATGACAATGTCGGCTGAGTAGAGCCGCTCGACCTCGGCGGAACGGCTCCATGCGCTGGGCAACGTCGCCGTCGCTGGAGCGCTGCCGCGACGCCAGGCGCGACTGCAGCACCTGCTCCGGCGCCGTGATCTCGACCACCGTGACGAAACCGTAGCGCTGCCGCGCAGAATCAATAACCGTCCGCGACACGTTGCAGACCACGGTGCGGCCGGCGCGGATGTCGCGGTCGATCGAAGGCCGGAATGCCGTAGCCGTTGCCGTGCGCGCGCCACCACAGCGCATAGGCGCCGTCGCCGGCGGCGCGCTCGAATGCCGCCGCCTCGATCGAGTCGTGATCTTCGGCATCCGATTTCGGCCGCGTCACCACACGCCGCGGGAACACCACAGCGGGATCGTAGGCGCAGGCGGCACGGGCCCCTTTGAGCAAGGTATCCTTGCCGGCGCCGCTCGGACCCGACCACGAGAACAAGGCGGCCGGGACCGAGCGCACCCGGGTTCGGCGCGATCAAGCTTTGCGGTTTGCTGAGCCGGTTCACGCCACCCGCCTCCCGTTCTGCCAGACCGTGCGCACCGTCGGCACATTGTGAGCGACGCGCACATGAATGAGGTCGGCGCGCTTGCCGACGGCAATTTCGCCGCGGTCGTCGAGACCGACGGCGGCGGCCGGGGTCTTCGACACCGTCCGCACCGCGGCGGCGAGATCGATATTGGGCGCGCGCTGCGGCAGCAGCAGCGCCGCCATCAAGAGCGACGCCGGCACATAATCCGACGACAGCACGTCGAGCACGCCGCGCTCGGCGAGATCCACCGTCGCTACATTGCCGGCATGCGAACCGCCGCGCACCAGATTGGGCGCGCCCATCAGCACGCGAATGCCGGCTGCATGCAGCTTTTGCGCCGCCTCGATGGTGGTCGGAAATTCGGCGATGGCGACGCCGTCACGAACCGCCTGGTCGACATGGTCGAGCGTCGTATCGTCGTGGCTCGCGAGCGGCGTATTGTGCGTCGCTGGCAAGCGCGACGATCTTTAAGTAATTGTCCGCAGCATAGGCCGTCTGATATTCGAAGCGCTTGGCAAACAAGGCATCGAGCTCCGCGTCGGACAGATTGCCCTTGCCCCGGTAATAATCGCGCAGCTTGCTTTCATCGCGGAACTGGCGCTGCCCCGGCGTATGGTCCATCAGCGAGGCAAGCTTGACATCGGCGCGGCCGATCAAAGCCGCCGCCTCGTTCACGACGTTGGGCATCGGCACTTCGCAACGCAGATGCAGAAAATGATCGACGCGCAACAGATCGGCGTCGCGCGCCTCGGCAATGGCCTCCGCCAAAATCTCGGCCTGGCCGTCGACATCCTCGGCGCCTTCCTCGCGCCAGACCCGCAGCGAATCGAGCACCGTGGTGATGCCGCTCGTCGCGAGCTGGCCGTCGAACGAGACCACCGCGGCGACCGGATCCCAATAGACTTTGGGCCGCGGCGAATAATGCGCTTCGAGATGATCGGTGTGCAGTTCGACAAGGCCGGGCAGCAAGAGGTCGCCGCCCAAATCCGCGCCGCGCTCCGGCGGCGGACCCTCTCCGAATTCGGCAATCGCACCGGAGGAAACCGCAAGCCAACCGCGCTCGATCACCCGATCGGCGAGCACGATTCTCGCGTTTGTTAGGACGAAGTCTCGTTGTTCCAACATCTCAGGCTCTAGTCTGTCACGCGGCAGCGGCGAATTGGCTGACCTCGACAATGCGGTCGGCGATCGCCTCGCGCACATTCTCGTCGTGGACCACGGCGACAATGGCGGTGCCGCGCTGTTTCTTTTCGGCGATGAGTTTCTGCACCGCGGCACGATTGTCGGCGTCAAGCGAGGCGGTCGGCTCGTCGAGCAGGAGAATCGGCAAGTCCGGCAGAAAGCCGCGGGCGATATTGACGCGCTGCTGCTCGCCGCCGGAAAACGTGGCCGGCGGCAGCTGCAAAAGCGCGCCGCGGATATTGAGCCGTTGCAACAACTCCGCCGCCTTGGCATGCGCGGCCTCGCGCGGCACACCGCAGGCGATCAGCGGTTCGGCGACGACGTCGACGGTCGGCACGCGCGGCACAGCGCGCAAAAACTGACTGACATAGCCGATCGTTGCGTTGCGCAACGCCAGCATCTGGCGCGGCGTGGCTGTGGCGATGTCGAAACTCCGCGCGCCGTCGCGCACCAGAATCTGCCCCTGGTCGCAGCGGTAATTGCCAAAGATCATCTTCAGGATCGACGATTTGCCGGCGCCCGAGGGGCCTGTGAGCACGACGCATTCGCCGGCGCGGACCGAAAAAGTCACCCCGGCGACGACCGCGAGCCGCACGCCCACCTTGCAGGTGCATGGTAAAGCTCTTGGCCACGTCGCGGAGTTCGAGAGCGTCATGTGAGTCTCAGGCTCGAAGTCTGTCTCAAGGCTGCAGAATGGAAGCGACCAACAATTGGGTGTACGGCTCGCGTGGATCGTCGAGAACCTGGTCGGTCAGTCCCGATTCGATCACCTCGCCGCCTTTCATCACCATGATGCGATGAGATAACAAACGTGCGACGGCAAGATCATGGGTCACGATCACCGCCGAAAGTTTGAGCACCGCGACCAGGTTGCGCAAGCAGATCGAGAAGCCGCGCCTGGACCGAAACGTCGAGCCCGCCGGTCGGCTCATCCATCAGAACCAGCCGGGGTTGGGTGACGAGGTTGCGGGCGATTTGCAGCCGTTGCCGCATGCCGCCGGAATAAGTCGTCGGCCGGTCGTCGATGCGCGCGGCATCGATCTCGACCCGCGACAGCCAGTCGGCCGCGACGTCGCGGATATTTCCATAGTGTCGCCAGCCGACCGCCATCAGCCGCTCGCCGACATTGGCGCCGCCGGACACCGCCATGCGCAAGCCGAGCGCCGGATCTTGATGGACGAAGCCCCAGTCGGTCCGCGCCAGAAAGCGCAATTCCGCTTCGCCCAGCGTCGCGAGGTCGCGGGTGACGCCGTCGCGCATGCGATAGAGCACACGGCCGGCATCAGCCTCCGCCTGCATGGCAAGGAGCCGCAGTAGCGTCGTCTTGCCCGAACCGGACTCGCCCACCACCGCCATGACCTCGCCCTCATGAAGGTTGAAGGAGACGTCGCGGCAGCCGATCTGGCGGCCGAAGGATTTGGTCAGGCCTTCGGCGATCAACAGCGGTTCGGTTTCGTTCACGGCTATATTCATGGCGTGCGCGCCTCGGCCAGGCCGGCGCTGCGCGCGGCCTTGGGCGCGGCGGCCTTGTCGCCGCGGCGGCCTTCGCAATAGTCAGTGTCCGAGCACACGAACATGCGACCGCCGCGATCATCGGTGACGATTTCGTCGAGATAAGAATCCTTGGCGCCGCATAGCGCGCAGGTGCCGTCGTAGCGGTAGCGCTCGAACGGATGATCGTCGAAATCGAGCGAGACGACCCTGGTGTGCGGCGGGATCGCATAGATGCGCTTTTCCCGGCCGGCGCCGAACAATTGCAGCGCCGCGCAATCGTCCATTTTCGGATTGTCGAATTTCGGCGTCGGTGACGGGTCCATCACGTAGCGGCCGTCGACTTTCACGGGATAGGCATAAGTCGTGGCGATATGGCCGTGCCGCGCGATATCCTCATAAAGCTTCACATGCATCAGCCCGTATTCGGCAAGCGCATGCATGCGCCGCGTTTCGGTCTCGCGCGGTTCGAGATAGCGTAGCGGGTCGGGGATCGGCACCTGAAACACCAGAATCTGGTTCTCGGTGAGCGGCGTTTCCGGAATGCGATGGCGGGTCTGAATAACCGTCGCCTCGCGCATCCTGGTCGTCGTCTTCACGCCCGCCGTCTTTTGGAAAAATTTCCGGATCGACACGGCATTGGTGGTGTCGTCGGCGCCCTGATCGATGACTTTGAGCACATCGTCCGGCCCCAGGATCGCGGCCGTCACCTGCACGCCGCCGGTGCCCCAGCCATAAGGCATCGGCATTTCACGGCTGGCAAACGGCACCTGATAGCCGGGTATGGCGACCGCCTTGAGGATGGCGCGGCGGATCATGCGCTTGGTCTGCTCGTCGAGATAGGCGAAATTGTAGGCGGGAGCGTTTTGTGGCGCGTTCATTCTGCCGCCTCGCGCACGTCGTCAGCCGACGCTACCTGGAATTCGGCGCGCAGGCGGCGAATGAGCCCGAGCTCGGCCTGAAAATCGACGTGATGCGGCAGCTTGAGATGCTCGACAAAACCGGTCGCTTGCACATTGTCGGAATGCGACAGCACGAATTCCTCGTCCTGCGCCGGCCCTTTAGCCTCCTCGCCGAGTTCGCGCGCGCGTAACGCGCGATCGACCAGCGCCATGGCCATGACCTTGCGTTCGCAATGGCCGAAGCCGAGCCCATAGCCGCGGGTGAAGCGCGGCGGCTCGGTCGCCGTGCCGCGGAACTGATTGACCATCTGGCATTCGGTCACCGTGATGCGGCCGAGCGGCACGGCAAATCCGATTTCCTCCGGGGCGAACTCCACTTCGACATCGCCGAGCCTGATCTCGCCGGCGAACGGATGATTGCGGCCGTAGCCGCGCTGGGTCGAGTAGCCGAGCGCCAGCAAAAATCCCTCATCGCCGCGCGCAAGATTTTGCAGTCGCAGATCGCGATCGGCCGGAAAGCTCAACGGATCCTGCGTCAAATCGCCGACGCGTTCGTCGTCTGAAGCTTGCGGCGAGCGCTCGATGAGATCGTCGGCAGCGAGCAGATCCGTCGCCCGCGGCATTTTCGGCGGGCTAGCATCGGCGCAGGCCGGCGCGGTTTCCGCCGCCGTCTCGGGCTGTGTCTCCAGCAGGCGGTGCGTGTAGTCGAATGTCGGACCCAGCACTTGGCCGCCCGGGATATCCTTGAACGTCGACGAAATCCGCCGGCTCACCGCCATGGCGCCGGTGTCGATCGGCTCGCTCATGCCGAACCGCGGCAAGGTGGCGCGAAAGGCGCGCAGCAGGAAGATCGCCTCGATCAGATCGCCGCGCGCCTGCTAAATGGCCAGCGCCGCAAGCTCGCGATCGTAGAGCGAGCCTTCGTTCATGACGCGGTCGACGGCGAGCGTGAGCTGTTGCCCGATCTGTTCGAGCGAGAGTTCCGGCACGGCAGGATCGCCGCGCCGCTCCTGCGCCAGCAGCCGATGCGCGTTCTCGATCGCGCGTTCGCCGCCTTTGACCGCTACATACATGGTGCACCCTCGCCGACCAGCCGCACCGAACGCGGCAGCGCCGCAATCTCGCTCGCCGAGGCGAGAATGAGATCGACACCGCGCGGAAACAGGCTTCGATTGGCTGTGAGACGTCGAAACAATATCGTCCGGCAGCGGCGCGGCGCGAAAGCCTTGACGGGTTTTGATCCCCGGCCCTTCCAGGATCAGCTCATGCCCGGACCGCAATGAATTCGACGCCGAGCACGATCGTGGTCGAGCGATCGGGATAATCGGCGGTGCCGAGATTGAAGCATTCAAACGACGGCAGCGCGGCTGCGTCGGCGGCGAATGCAAAGCCTGCCGCGGCCGGATCGTCCACGATCCTTGCACCGCAGTGAAAACGCAGCCACGCCGCGACGTCTTGCGCTGCGCGCAGCGGCGCATCGAGCCAGACCGGCGTGTCCTGATCGCACAGCGTCAGTGCAATGGCGGCAAGAGCCGGCGACAGCGGCGGCGGCGCCGAGACTTCCGTGCCGATGGCGCACACCGTCCCGGGCCGCGATGTCGCTGTCGAGAATGGCGCGAAACGCCGCCTGCGCCGACGTCACCGGATCGGCGAAGCCGGAGCCGATCATGCGCTGTCCTCCCCGCGCACCAGAGTAAAGAAGTCGACCTTTGTCGCGGCCACTTGCCGGGCCCGCAGCTCGCGTTGCGCTTCAAGGCCGGCGCGAATGGGCGCGATGACCTTGCTTTCGAGCGCCGCGGCATAAGCCTCCGTCTGCACCAGCGCGTCACACAGCGCGATCAGCCGCGCCTTGACGCGGTCGCGGCCGAGCACGTAGCCAAAACCCATCTCGCCCCCCGTCGCGCCGCCGGCAAGCCGCACCACGGCGCGCGACACGGTCGCCTCGCCGAGATTGAACTGCGCGCCGTCGCCGCCGACGCGGCCGCGAACCATCACCAGGCCGTTTTCCGGCGCGCGCATCTCTTCGTGCGCCGGCAGCTGTCCGAGCGTCTCCAGTAAATGCGCAATCTCGCCCGCACTGCTCTCGGCGAGCACCGCCATGGCCGCCCGGCGTTTGCGTGCGCATCTCGTCCACGGATCGGTCCTCGTCGCCTCGCCCAATCAGCGAAAAATCTTGTCTCGCCTAGTTGTCTATGTTACTAGACAACTACCAGACTGTCTAGCGCTCGACGATGAAGTTTTGCTGACGCTGCCATGACAAGGCCGATTCCAATGACACGCCGCGCGACCAATGCGGCGAAGCGCGCCGAAACGAAGCCCGCGACCGGCGGCGTCGCGCTGTGGCGGCGCATTGCCGACGAGCTCGAGCAATCGATCGCGCAAGGCGCGTTCCAAGCGGGAACCAAACTGCCCGCTGAAACCGAAATCGCCGAGCGGTTCGGCGTCAATCGCCACACCGTGCGCCGCGCCATTGCCGCACTCGCCGAACGC
Organism: uncultured Alphaproteobacteria bacterium; assembly: GCA_963761595.1. Classification (GTDB taxonomy): domain Bacteria; phylum Pseudomonadota; class Alphaproteobacteria; order Rhizobiales; family Xanthobacteraceae; genus BOG-931. The sequence goes on along the minus strand of CAVXHE010000013.1, from coordinate 109,262 downwards.
GGGCTGGTGCGCGCCGAGCGCGGCAGCGGAACTTATGTCGAAGCCGATCGCATCGCCTATCCGATCCGCCGCCGCACGCGGTTCTCGGAAATCATCGGCGGCGCGGGCCATGCTGTGGGCGGCCGCCTCGTGGCGAGCAGCATCGAAAATGCCGACAGCGAAATCGCCAAGCGGCTCAAACTCAAACCGGCGGCGCCCGTGATTCGGATGGAACGCGTCCGCCAGGCTGATGGTGTTCCAATCGTCGCCTCGACGACGTGGCTGCCGGCGGACCGGTTTCCAAATGCCGCACGCGTCTATGCCATGTCGTCGAACTCGATGACGCGCATGCTGGCGAATTTCGGCGTGCGCGATTTCACCCGCGAGCGTACCCGCGTCACCGCGGCCATCGCCGAGGCAGCGGATGCCGAAAGCTTGAAACTTGCGCTCGGCCGTCCTTTGCTGGTGGTCGAGAGCGTGGACGCCGACACCGACGGCGTGCCAATTCTGACGACGCGATCGCGCTTTGCCTCCGATCGCGTCGCGCTGGTACTGGAACCATGACAAAGATTCTGTCCGAGGAGCCGCTGATCCATCCGACCGCCGATGTGCGCGACTGCACGCTCGGGCGCTATACGGATATCGGTGCGCGCACGGTTTTGCTGGAAGTCGAGGTGGCGGACTATTCCTATATCGTCAACGACAGCAACATCGCCTACACCAAAATCGGCAAGTTCTGCTCGATCGCGGCGATGACCCGGATCAATCCCGGCAATCATCCGATGCATCGCGCGAGCCAGGCGCATTTCACTTACCGCGCCTCCAGCTATTTTCCAGGCGAAACCGACGACGCGGAGTTCTTCGAATGGCGGCGCGCGCACGGCGTCGCCATCGGTCACGATGTGTGGATCGGGCACGGCGCTATCGTGTTGCCGGGGCGCAGCGTGGGCGACGGGGCGGTGATCGCGGCTGGGTCGGTCGTGACCAAGAACGTCGCGCCCTACGCCATCGTCGCCGGCAATCCGGCGCGGGCGATCCGCCAACGGTTCCCGACACAAATCGCTGCGCGGATGGAGAAACTTGAGTGGTGGCACTGGTCACACCAGCGTCTTCGCCTCGCGTTACCTGATTTCCGCCGCATGAGCGCGCAAGAATTCCTCGATCGCTACGAGACGGCGCAAAGCTCTCCCAAAATCGCTATAGCAAGTCACTGAGCAGAGAAATGGACATTCGTATTACCGGCGCCAAGGTTCTGACCGGCGGCGAGCTTGCGGAAACCAGCGTTCATGCGGACGACGGCCTCATTGCCGAGATCGGCTCGGAGTGCGGCGCGGCGCATACGCTCGACGCCAAAGACCTGATCTTGCTGCCGGGCATTGTCGACGTACACGGCGACGCTTTCGAACGGCAGATGATGCCGCGCCCGGGCGTGGATTTTGCGGTCGATCTGGCGCTGGTCGATACCGACCGTCAGGTCATCGCCAACGGCATTACGACGGTGTTCCACGGTGTCACCTGGTCCTGGGAGCCAGGCCTGCGCGGGCCGGACAATGCGCGCAACCTGCTCACCGCGATCGAAGCGCTCAAGCCGCAGCTCGCCGCTGATACGCGCTATCACCTGCGCTTCGAGACGTTCAATTTCGAGGCCGAACCGGAGGCCCGCGGCTGGCTTGACGAGCGCAAGATCGACGCGCTCGCTTTCAACGATCACATGCTGGCGCCAGACTACGCGAAAAGGCCGCCGTCCAAGATCGGCACCATGATCGACCGCACCGGCCTGAGCCGCGAGGACTTCTTCAAGCTGGTGCACTCGTTGCAGAGCCGCGCCGGCGAAGTGCCGGACTTGATCGTGCGCATGGCCAAGAGTGCCAATGCCACCGGCATCCCGCTGCTTTCGCACGACGATTCCTCGCCGGAGCAACGGCAATGGTTCCGCGCGCTTGGCTGCCGGGTCTGCGAGTTTCCGATGAATATCGAGACGGCGGAGGACGCCGTCGCCGGCGGCGATCAGATCGTCTTCGGTGCCCCGAACATCGTACGCGGCAAGAGCCATATCGGCTGGGTCAATGCGCGCGATATGGTCGCGCGCGGCCTGTGCTCGATCCTGGCGTCGGATTATTTTTATCCCGCGCCTTTGGTCGCCGCCTTCCGGCTCGTGGAAACCGGCACCTTGCCGCTCGCCGAAGCTTGGGAGCTGATCAGCGGCACGCCGGCGCGCGCAATGAATCTCGCGGATCGCGGCAGCATCGCGCCCAACATGCGCGCCGATCTCATTTTGGTCGATGCGGCGATACCGGGACGGCCGCGCGTCGTCGCCGTCATCGTTGCCGGCCGGATCGTCTATCTCGCCGAACCGCAGCGCATCGACACGCGACATTAAACGCCGAGATAACGGTGCTGAACATCGGGCGCGCTCGCCAATTCCGGCGAGCTTCCGGTCCACACCACACGGCCGCGTTCGATAATGTAGTGGCGGTCGGCGATACGCATGAGTGCGTCGACATTCTTGTCGATCACCAGGATCGACTGCCCCGTGCCGCGCAGGCCTTCGAGGCAGCGCCAGATCTCCTCGCGGATGGCTGGCGCCAGGCCTTCCGTGGCTTCATCCAAGATCAGCAAGCGCGGATTGGTCATCAATGCGCGGCCGATGGCGAGCATCTGCTGTTCGCCGCCGGACAAGAGGTTCGCCATGCTGCGGGCGCGTTCGGCAAGCCGCGGAAACAGGGCGCACACTTTGTCGAGCGTCCACGGATCGTTTGCAGCGCAGCGATTGGCCGCCGTCGCTACCAGGTTTTCGCGCGTCGTCAGATTGGGAAACACCTGCCGCCCTTCCGGGACGAGGCCGATCCCGAGCTTGGCGACGCGGTAGGCGGGAAGCGTGCGAATTTCTGCGCCGCCGAAGCGGATCGAACCCGCGACCGCTGGCGTCAGCCCCATGATCGATCGCACGGTCGTGGTCTTGCCCATGCCGTTGCGGCCCATCAGCGACACCATTTCGCCGTTGCCAAGCGTCAGCGAAACGCCAAACAGCACACGGCTCAGACCGTAGCTCGTTTCGATCGCGGAAAGTTCGAGGAGCGGAGTGTCAGCCACGGCTGGCTCCCTCACCTTCGCCAAGATAAGCCTGACGCACGACCGGGTCCGCCCGGATCGCCGCCGGATCGCCGGAAGCGATGATGCGGCCGTAAACCAGAACGCTGATACGATCGGCCAGCGCAAAGACTGCGTCCATGTCGTGCTCAATCAGAAGAATGGTCACGCCGCCCTTGAGCCGGCGGAGGATTTCGATGAGCCGGGCGGATTCTTCCGGTCCCATTCCCGCCATCGGCTCGTCAAGGAGCAGCATGCGCGGCTTGGTCGCAAGCGCCATCGCGATTTCAAGCTGACGCCGCTCGCCGTGGCTGAGATCGGCGGCCGCCACGTCGGCCCGCGCACCAAGGCCCACATTGACGAGCGCCGCACGAGCCGGGTCGCGCAACGCGGCGTCGCCGCGCGCATGGCGCCAGAAGCGAAACGAATGGCCGGCATGCGCCTGCACCGCAAGCGAGACATTGTCGAGCGCGGTGAAATCGAGAAACAGCGAGGTGATCTGGAACGACCGCGCCAAGCCGATGGCGCTTCTCCGATAGACCGGAAGCGCGGTGATATCCTGGCCGTCGAAGCGGACGCTGCCGGCATCGGGCACGATCTCGCCGGTCAACTGTCCGATCAAAGTGGTCTTGCCGGCGCCGTTAGGGCCGATGATGGCATGCAGCTCGCCGCGATCAAGTGCGAGCGAAATCCGGTCGGAGCCGACCACGCCGCCGAAACGCTTGGTCAGATCCGCGATCTCGAGCAAGGCGTCAGCCACGGCGCACCCTCCCGAGCAAGCCGTCGATGCCGCCGTTGACATAGATCGCGACGATCAAGAGCAGCGGCCCGATGACTAGGTTCGGGTAGTCGGTCACGCGCGACAGCCAGTCTTCCAGCAGCAGGAACGTCATGGCGCCGATTAGCGGCCCGAACGCCGCGCGCATGCCGCCGAGCACACCCATGACGATAAGATCGCCCGAGCGCGTCCATTCCATCATCGCCGGACTAATGTAATTGGTGTGGTTGGCCAGCAACGCGCCGGCAAGCCCGCACATGGCGCCGGCGATCACGAAACAGACCAGCTTGTAGCGAAAGGTCGGAAAACCGATGGCGCGCATACGCCGCTCGTTCGAGCGCGCGCCCTGAATGACCAGACCGAAGCGCGAATTGACCATGCGCCAGACGGCGTAAACGCCGGCCAGCAGCAGCGCAAAGCACAGATAATAGAAAAACGTCTTGTTGCCGAGATCGACCAGGCCGCCGAACTGGCTGTTGCGATAGATCGTCAGCCCGTCATCGCCGCCATAGCGGTCAAGCCCGATGGCGACGTAATAGATCATCTGGGCAAAGGCGAGCGTGATCATGATGAAATAAACGCCGCGGGTGCGCAGGCTCAGCGCGCCGACGACGAGCGCGTAAAGTGCCGATGCGCCGATCGCGACCGGCCATTGCACGAAACCGGAATAGATGCCCTCCTTCGCCAGAATGCCGACGGCATAGCCGCCGATGCCGAGATAGGCGGCATGGCCGAAACTTACCATGCCGCCATAGCCCATGATCAGATTGAGACTGAGCGCGGCCAGCGCCAGAATGAGAACGCGGGTGAACAGCGTCATCACGAATGTATTGCCGGTTAGCGCCGCATAGACCGGCACCAAGCCGAGAATCAGCAGCAGAACAATGTTCACCGCCAGCCGCGGCGTCAGCGAATGACTCATCGGCTCGCCGCCGGAAACAGGCCTTCGGGACGCACGATCAGAACGAGCGCCATCAGCAGATAGATCAGCATCGACGACAACGACCGGCCGAGGCTCGAGGACGCCGCTTCGTTCAGATAAGTGTGCAGCAGGTCGGGGACGAAGGCGCGGCCGATCGTATCGACGATGCCGACCAGGAGCGCCGCGACAAAGGCGCCACGGATCGAGCCGATGCCGCCGATGGTGACGACGACGAAAGCGGCGATAAGGATGTTCTCGCCCATGCCGATCTGCACGGTAAGGATCGGCGCCTGCATCAAGCCGGCAAAGCCGGCGAGCGCCGCGCCCAGCCCGAACACCAGCGTGTAAAGCAGCTTGATGTTGATGCCCAACGCGCCGACCATTTCGCGATTGGACGCGCCGGCGCGGATCAGCATGCCGAGGCGGCTGCGCATAACGAGCGCATAGAGCAGCGCGCCGACGGCAAGCGTCACGCCGATGATGACCAGGCGATAGAGCGGATAATACAAGCCGGGCAAAACCTGGACGGCATTGAGCATCTCGCTCGGCAGCGCCAATGTCAGACCGGCCGGGCCCCAGATCAGCCGGACCAGTTCGTTGAAGAACAGCAAGAGGCCGAAAGTCGCCAGCACATGATCGAGATGGTCGCGGCCATAGAGCCTGCGGATCGCCACCACTTCGAGCACCATGCCGGCGGCGAGCGTGGCGACCAGCGCGAGAATGGCGCCGAGCACAAAGCTGTCGGTCCAGTCGGCGAAAGTGGCGGCGAAATAGGCGCCGAGCATGTAGAGCGAACCGTGCGCCAGGTTGACGAGATCCATGATGCCGAAGATCAGCGTCAAGCCTGCGGCCAACAGAAACAGCAGCATTCCAAGCTGAATGCCGTTTAGGAGTTGTTCGATGAAATAGAGCATGCCGGTGTCGTTGCGTTTAGCGCCTCACCGTCATGCCGCGGCTCTCGCGGGCATCCACGTCTTACTCCCGGGCTAAGCGAAAGACGTGGATGACCGGGCATAGGCGAAACGAAGTGAGGCCGTTCTTCGAACGTCTGTGCCCGGCCATGACGATGTCGGGTGTATTCGGCGTCTAACCTAAGCAAAAGCCATTCACTTCATCGGACATTTGTCGTGGAAAGTGTCCTGGCTATCTTTGACGATGGTCGCGACGGTCTTCAGCGCGAAAGTGCCGTCGGCATTCTTCACCGCATCCTGCAGATAGAAATTCTGGATCGGGATGTGATTGTTGCCGAATTTGAACGGACCGCGCACCGACTTGAAGTCGGCCTTTTGCATTTCCTTGCGCATGCCTTCTTTGTTGGTGAGGTCGCCTTTGACCGCGGTGATGGCGCTGTCGATCAAGCCCACCGCGTCGTAAGTCTGCGCACCGTAGAACGACGGCGAGGAATTGTACTTCGCCTTGTAGTCGGTGACGAATTTCTTGTTGGCGTCGTTCGGCAGATCGTTGACCCATTCCTGCGCGCCCGGAATGCCGATGGCGAGATCCTTTAGCCGCGGCAGCGACAGATCGTCGACGGTGAAGGCGGTATAGAGCGGGATCTGACCCTTGAGGCCGGATTGCACATATTGCGTGACGAACTGCACGCCGGCGCCGCCCGGATAGAACGCAAAGATCGCATCGGGCTTCGCCTCGCGCGCCTTCGACAGTTCGGCGGAGAAGTCGAGCTGATCGGGCCAGCGTGTCAGTTCCTGGCCGACGATCTGGCCTTTGAAGGTCGATTGCACGCCGGCCAGCATGTCCTTGCCGGCCGCATAATTCGGGCCGATCAGGAAGGCCGACTTCACGCCCTTCTGGTTCATGTAAAGACCGACCGAGGCCGGGGTCTGGTCGTTATTCCACGAGGTCGAGAACACATAGGGCGAGCACAATTCGCCGGCGAGCTGCGACGCGCCGGCATTGGTGACGACCGTCATGGTCTTGGAATCCGTCAGCGGCTTGAGCGAAGCGAGCACGACGTTCGACCAGATATAGCCGACCACGAAATCGACGTGATCGGACTCGATCAGCTTCTGCGTCTTCTGCACGCCGATTTCCGGCTTGGTCTGATCGTCCTCATAGATGACCTCGACCGGCAGCCCGCCGAGCTTGCGGCCGTGATGGTCGAGGCCGAGCTCGAAGGAATTCTTCATGTCGTTGCCGATGGCGGCGGGCGGGCCGCTGAAGGTCGAGATGACACCGATCTTGACGGTCTTCTGTTGCGCCAGTGCCGGTCCCGCGACAAGCGCAAGGGCCGCGCCTGCGGCGATCCACGTTGCGCCCGCGGCCATAGATGTTTTCGTCATACTACCCCTCCTCTGTTCGGCGCGGTGCGTGAGCAAATCGCCGGTTGAATTAAAGACTATCGAAGTACTCCCGGTGCTCCCATTCGCTGACGTCCGCCTCGTCCGGCCGGGCATCTTTCCGGCATCGCGCGATCTCAGCTTCCTTGATCTTGGTGTAATAGTCCACAAAGCCGTCGCCAAAACCGGCCCGAAAACAGGCATTGCTGCGCAGTGCAGCAATCGCCTCTTCCAGCGTGGCGGGCAAGGCTTCGGCCGTGGTCCGGTAAGGCGCGTCGGCGGACGGGCCGGGATCGAGCTTGCGCGCTATGCCGTCAAGGCCGGCATGGATCTGCGACGCCATATAAAGGTAAGGATTGGCGAGCGGTTCGCCGCAGCGGTTTTCGAAATGGGTTGCCGGATCGCCGGCCTCGCCCATGACGCGAACCATGGCGCCGCGATTGTCCTGCGCCCAGACGGCCTGGATCGGCGCCATCGTGTTGACGCCGCGATAGCGCTTATAGCCGTTGAGCGTCGGCGCCGAGAAAACGCTTGCCGCGCGCGCATTGGCCAAGAGCCCGCCGAGAAAGTTGCTGCCGAGCGGCGACAGCGTCTCCGTCTCGTCATGCGAGGCAAAGGCGTTGGCCTTGGACTTGCTGTCGAGGAGCGACTGATGCAGATGCCAGCCGCTGGCGAGCGTGTTGGAGAGCCGCGGCCGGCACATGAAGCTCACCAGATAGCCGTGGCGCCGCGCCGCCTGTTTGAGCGCGCTGCGGAACAGCACCATGGCATCCGCGGGCGCCATGCCGATTTCCGGCGCGAAGGTGAATTCGTATTGGCTGGGGCCGAATTCGACCTCGAGCGATTGCAGCGGCAGGCCGAGCGCCGCGACGGTTTTTCGCAGCACGTCGAGGATCGGCGCGACTTGGTCGTAACGGCCTTCGGTGAGGTATTGATAGCCGTGCGTCGTGTGACTGACGCGCGGCGGCTCGGCCGGCCAGGCGAGCGTTTCGGGCGCAAGCTGCAAATCTTCGATCTTGAAGAGGTGAAACTCGACTTCGAGTCCGGCCAAATAGTCGAAGCCTGCATGAGCCAGTTTTGCCAATGCATCGCGATAGAGCTGGCGCGTCGCGAGCGGCACCTTCTTGCCGTTCGGAAAATAGCAATCGCACAACAGCCAGCCGGTATTCTCCGCCCACGGCAGCACGCGAAAGGTTTCCGGATCGGCCACCATAACGAAATTGCCGGCACCGGTCATTTCCGGAAGCCCCATGCCGGCGCCGGGATCGAACACCGGAAACACCGTGCGATGCGACGTGTCTTTGGCGAACAGCGTGCTCGTCATCGTCACGCCGGAGCGGAGCGCGCGCAAAGCCTCCGCCGCCACCAGCGTCTTGCCGCGAAGAATCCCGTGCTGATCCGGGAAGGAAAAGCGCACCAGTTCGAGATTTTTCTGACCGATCGTCTTTTCGACGGCGGCCGCGGCGCGCGCCTGCGCGTCACTCCACAGGCCGTGCCGATCGACCAAGTTCAAAGCGAGCGATCGGCGTTTGTGAGAGGACATATTCGCCCAGATGCCTTTGCCCGTCTTGGCCCGCCGTGATCCGCCGCGACTTTAGCGCATATTCGCCCAGCTGGCGGCGCTTCGTTTATTGGCGTCGGTCCGCTGCCAATAGCCCTGCCAATCGTCGGTCGGGCCGATGCCGTCGATGGCCGCAGGACCCGTGACCGTTTTAGCTGAAGCGGCATCGAAGATCATCGGCGGCCGGTCGCCCTTGTCCACGGCATCGATGGCCGAACGCAACAGCCGCCGATAGGCGGCAATCGCCTTGTCCGACTGACCGAGATGCTCCTGGGTGCGGTCGGCGATCTCGCCCATCGATTCACAGGCCCACTGGTCGTGGACATTGATGTCGGCGCCCATGCCGGTATAGGTGTCGTGATCCTGCTCGTGCGGATCGTAGCCGTAATTGTTGTCCTTGTTCTTGCGCGGAATGTAGTCCGGCAATTCGTAGAGCGCCAAACGCTGGCGCCGCATCTCGTCCTTGTTCACCGGCGCGCCGAAGCTCGTGAAAATCGCGTACCAATAATGCTTGGTGTCGTCGATCGGCACGTGCCATTGCGTGATCGTCATGTCCCGGCTCATAGGGATGACGAAGGCATTGGGGAACATCAGGTTGGTCACGCGGACATGGGTGTTCTTGGCGCTGATCTCGCGCAGCGTCAGAATGCGGAAGCCGAACTCGGTCGTCTCGACTTCGATGCGCGGGCGGGGAAACTCGCGCATGATCTTGGTCATCGGCATTTCCGAATCGATCGAGGTGTCGCGGAACAGCTTGCCGTAGCCTTCCTTAGGGTCCTCGTCGTGGAAGAAGCGATGCAGGAACGAGGTGTGCGCCGGATCGATGCCGACTTCCAGCGATTGCAGCCAATTGCAGTCGATCATGCCCTTGAAAGCGAAAGTGTGCGAGTCCGGCGCGACGAAACAGTCGAAGTGCGGAAATTCCGGCGGCGCACCGGTCCCCATATAGGCAAACAAAATGCCGTTCCTCTCGATCACCGGATAAGCCTTCTGCCGGATGTTGCGGCACATATTGCTGCCTTCCGGCTCCGCCGGCGTTTCCAGGCATCGGCCTTCGACATCGAACAGCCAGCCGTGAAACGCGCAGCGCAGGCCGCCGCCTTCCAGGCGTCCATAGGCGAGATCGGTGCCGCGATGCGGGCAAGCGCGGCCGAGGAGGCCGTAGCGGCCCTCCTCGTCGCGATAGATCACGAGATCTTCGCCAAGAAGCCTGATCGGCTTGATCGGACGTTCGCCGTTGAGCTCGTCGACCAAGGCCGCCGGCTGCCAATAGCGCCGCAGCAACTTTCCCGCAGGCTTCTCTGGACCAACGCGTGTGATGCGATCGTTCTGTTCTGCGCTGAGCATCGCCGATCCCCAAAATTTCGCTTTGCCGATTTCGCTTTACCCTCGACCTGAAGGCGGCTAGTTTGTTCGCTGACCGAACGTACGTTCGTAATTGGAATTAGAACAGATAACCAAAAGCCTGGCAAGCGCGGGAGTTTTGTCGATGCCGGCCATCAACAGATCAGCGTCCGAGCAAACGCTCGTTGCGGCGTCGGGCCCGGAATTTCTCGAAGCGCTGGCGCGCGGCTTGCGCGTGATCGAGACCTTCAACCAGGATCGCAAGCAGCTGACGTTGAGCGATATCGCAAAGCTCGTCGATCTGCCGCGCGCCTCGGTGCGCCGCACCCTGCACACGCTGGTCAAGCTCGGCTATGCCGAGATGGATGACCGCATGTTCCGCCTCAGGCCGCGCGTTCTCAACCTCGCACGGGCCTATCTGCAATCGAACGCCGTCACCGACATCGTCCAGCCTGCGCTCGAGCGCTTGAGCGAACAGACCGGCGAGTCCTGTTCGGCGGCCGTCTTGGACGGCGAAGACGTCACCATGATCGCGCATGCGTCACCTAAGCGCGTCCTTCCGGTCAGCGCCCAGATCGGCTTTCGGCTGCCGGCAATTGCGACGGCACTCGGCCGCGTCCTCCTCGCGGCGCTCGACGATCGGGAGCTCGATAAATTTCTCGCGCAGCTGCGGCCGGAGAAAATCACCAAATTCACCGTCACCGACAAGGCCCAGCTGCGCAAAGCCATTCTCGGCATCCGCAAAGGCGGCTACGCGCTGGCCGATCAGGAGGTCGAGATCGGCTTTCGCTCGATCGCCATCCCGTTGAAGAAGCGCGACGGGCGGGTCGTCGCCGCCTTGAATATCGGCGTGCACTCCGAACGCACGCCGCTAAAAGCGCTGCACGGCCATTACTTCGCGAGCTTGCAGGCCTTGGCCGACGAATTGCAGCAGCAGTTGATCTGATTGCCTATAGGCACCACATAGCGTGCTGGACAAGTTGCGGACTTAAGTCTTTTCCCCGAAACCGATCGTCGCCCCAAGGCGCAAATACGGATTTGTGAGACGCATTCTTATGGCACAGCAACTTGAGCTCGGCGTCGATACATTTGGCGACGTCACCGCCGGTCCCGACGACAAGCTTCTTCCGGCTGCGCAAGTCATCCGCAATCTCGTCGATGAGGCGATTTTCGCCGACGAGATGGGGATCGATTTCATCGGCGTCGGCGAACACCACCGCCCGGACTTCGCGGTGTCGGCGCCGGAAGTCGTCCTCGCCGGCATCGCGACGCGCACCAAGCGCATTCATCTGGGCTCAGCCGTGACGGTGCTGTCCTCGGACGATCCCATTCGCGTGTTTCAGCGGTTCTCGACGGTGAACGCCCTCTCCAACGGCCGCGCCGAAGTGATCCTCGGGCGCGGCTCGTTCACGGAATCCTTTCCGCTGTTCGGATTTGAGCTCTCGCACTACGAGGAATTGTTCGAAGAGAAGCTCGATCTGTTCACGGCGCTGCTCAAGAACGAGCCGGTGACATGGCAGGGCAAGCTCCGCCCGCCCCTGACCAATCAGCGCGTCTTTCCGCCGATCGAGAGCGGCCGGCTTAAAACCTGGATCGGCGTCGGCGGCAGCCCGGAATCCGTCGTCCGCGCCGCGCATTACGATCTGCCGCTGATGCTCGCCATCATCGGTGGCGATCCCAAGCGCTTTAAGCCTTATGTCGATCTCTATCACCGCGCTGCCGCGCAATACGGCCGGCCGGTGCGCGAGATCGGCGTGCACTCGCCGGGCTTTGTCTGCGACACCGACGAACTGGCGCGTGAACAGCTCTATCCGGTCTACAAGACGTTCCGCGACCGTATCGGCGCCGAGCGCGGCTGGCCGCCGATGGGCCGCAACGAGTTCGACCAGGAAATCGAACACGGCTCGCTCTATGTCGGCTCGCCGGAAACCGTCGCGCGCAAGATCGCCGAAACCGCCAAGGCGCTCGGCCTGTCGCGTTTCGATTTGAAATACTCAGCCGGCGCGTTGTCGCATGAAAAGATCATGCACTGCATCGAGCTTTACGGGCGCAAGGTGATCCCGATGGTGCGGGAGATGATGAGCTAAAGGCGTTGACGCCCTTAGGTCCCCACCAGCCCGAACTGCGGGCTCGACGGCTCGGCGTGTGTGCGTTTCGCGATCCGTCCGGCAAGGCGCGACAGGCGGCCGGCTTCGACCGCTGAGCGCATGCTTTTCGCCATCAGCACCGGATTTTGCGCCTTCGACACCGCGGTGTTGATCAGCACCGCGGCGCAGCCGAGCTCCATGGCGAGCGTCGCGTCGGACGCGGTGCCGATGCCGGCATCGAGCACGACGGGCACCGGCGAGCGCGCGCAGATCAGTTCGATCAGATGCGGATTGCAAATGCCAAGCCCCGAGCCGATCGGCGAGCCGAGCGGCATCACGGCAGCAGCCCCGGCATCGGCGAGCTTGCGGCAGGTCACCGGATCGTCCGTGCAGTACGGCAAAACGACAAAGCCCTTGGCGACCAGTTCCGCCGTGGCGCGCAACAGCTCCTCGACATCGGGATAAAGCAATTCGCGGTCGCCGATCACTTCGAGCTTGATCCAATTGGTATCGAGCGCCTCGCGCGCTAGTTCGGCCGTCAGCACCGCGTCCTTCGCGGTCTGGCAGCCCGCGGTATTGGGCAAGAATTTCACGCGGCCGCCGAGGAGATCGATCAGGCTCTCGTCGTCACCGGCCAGGCTGATGCGGCGGATCGAGGCGGTGACCATGGCGGTGCCGCTTGCCGCGACCGCATCAAGCATCATTTTGCGATTGGGATAGCCGGCGGTGCCGAGAAACAGCCGCGAGCCGAATTCGTAGCCGGCAATGATGAGAGGATCTGACATGTTTCTTAACCTCCTTGCCGCGCCCGCACGATTTCGACGCTGTCGCCGGCGCGCAGCACCGTCTCGCGCCACGCCGCACGCGGAACGACGGAGCCGTTGAGCGCGACCGCGATGCCGCGCTGCGAGATATCGGCGGTTTTTTCGGCCAACAGAGCGTCGAGCGTTGTTTGCTCGCCGAGCGGTTCGTGTTCGCCGTTCACGCGGATCGTTTCTTGAGACATCAATATCTCCCCTACTCCGCCGCGCGCGCCGGCAGAAAGCGTTCGAGCCCGAACGGGCGGATCGCGGGATCCGCCACATCGTCGAGAATGAGCCTTGCCATGGCATCCGCCGTCACCGGCAGGAGCAAAATGCCGTTGCGGTGGTGGCCGGTGGCGTAGAACAGATTGTCCAGCGGCCCGCGGCCGAGGATCGGCGCGTCGTCGCGGCTGCCCGGCCGATGGCCGGTCCAGATTTCGTCGACCGGCAATTCCTCGATCGCCGGAATGGCGCGCCACGCCGCTTCAAGCAGCGTCAGCAACCCGCCAGCGGTGATGGTGTCGTCGAATCCCTTCTCCTCGACGGTCGCGCCGACGATGAGACGGCCGTCGCGGCGTGGCACCAGATAGGCGCCCGGCGCCCACAGCACGTGATTGAGAAGCGGCGCTGCTGCGTCCATGCGCAACGCCAGCATCTGGCCCTTCACCGGACGCACCGGCGGCCGCCGATCGGGCGGCAATCCGGCGATGCCGCGCGACCAGGCGCCCGCGGCAAGCACCACGATGTCGGCTGCGATGCGCGTTCCGTCTTCCAGGACGACGCCGTCGGCACGGCCGCCTTGAATAGAGATTTCCTTGACCGGCCGCTGTTCGTGAATGTCCACACCGGCCGCTTGCGCGGCAATGCGCAGCGCCGCGACGACTTTGCGATTGTCGACTTGGTGATCTTGCGGGCTAAATACAGCGCCGGCAATTTTTCCGGCCAGATGCGGTTCGCGCGCCCGCGTCGCCGCGGCCGACAGCCATTCGAGCGGCAGGCCGAGCTTGTTCTGAAAGTCGAGGCGATGCGCAACTTCGGCCTGATCGTCGGCGGTCAGCGCGAGAACCAATGTGCCCTCGCGCCGCAGTTCGACATCCACGCCGCTTGCCCGCAAAAGCTCGTCGGCAAAGCCCGGCCAGCGCGCCTGGCTGTCGCGGCCGAGCGCGAGCAAGGCCTCTTCGCCGGGCTCGGCTTCGCAACACGCCGCCAGCATGCCGGCCGCGGCATGGCTCGCGCCCATGCCGGCCTTGCCGCGATCGAACACCAAAACCTCGGCACGGCCGGCGAGCCGCCACGCAATCCCCAAGCCAACGACACCCGCGCCGATAATCACGACGCGCGGCAGTTTGGCGATAGATGCAATGGACGGAGAAGATTTGCTCAACGCGGCTCCCTTCGCTGGAATGACCCAGACAGGTTCGACGGGTGTGATCTCAGCCGCGTCGCCGCGGCACCCCTGGCCTATGTGCTAATATTGGGCGTTCTACGGCCCTTCCGCAAGGCGCAGATCACGCCGGTGCCGCAGGTAGTGCGCGCAGACAAGGCCGACCACGATGATCACGGCCGCGCCGAAAAGCGGCGGGACGCTGTTGCCGAAATGGCGGAAGGCATAGCCGTAATAGATCGGGCCGATCGCCTGGCCGAAAAAGAACGAGCAGGAATGCATCGACATCGCGGTGGCGCGCGCCGTCTGGCTAAGATCGGTGACGTGAACCTGAATGCAATTGTGCAGCATGTAGAAACCGACGCCGAACAGAAAAAACACGCCCGCGAGCGTGTACCACGGCAGACCCAACGAAATCAGAACGAAAGCCAAGGCCGCGGCGGCGGCGCCGATCAGCATCATGTAGCGCTCGGTGATGTGGGCGACGAGGAATGGCAGCGACAGCGAAAACAGAATGCCGCCGAGGCCGAAGGCCGCGATCACCATGCCGGCATAGGACGAGCGGGTGACGCCGCTTGCCAGCAGCAACAGCGCGACGAAGGGAAACATGCCGTGGATGGTGATGCCCTCGAAGAACACCGAGCCGAAACAGATTTTCGCGCGCGGATCGGAAAAAATCCCGCGATAGCCGGCGCCGACCGCGGCGAGATTGAACGGTCGGGGCTTGCCGAGCTCTAGCCCGCGAAAGGCGAAGAAGGCGGCGATGGCGACGATGAGCCCGAAGCCGCCGATGGTGAGGAACACGCCGCGCCAGCCGAGCAGGTCGCCGATGAAGCCTGAAATCGTGGCGCCGATGAGATTGCCGGTGAGGCCAAAAGCCAGCAGCCGGCCGATCGCCACCTGGCGCCCTTTGACCGGCACAAGATCGGCAACGATGGCGATGCCGACCGGAAAAATTCCCCCCGCCAGCATGCCGGCGAGAATCCGCATCGCGACCAGCACCGTGAAATTGCTGGCGAAGGCGCAGACCAAAGTCGTCACGACGACGATCGCCAGACTCAGATTCATCAGTCGCGTCTTGCCGAAGAAATCGCCGACCACGCCGAGCACCGGCTGCATGATGGCGTAAGGGAAGGTGAAAGCAGTCGAGAGCAGCGCGGCGGTGCTGACCGCAATGCCGAGGTCGGCGGCGATTTTCGGCACCACCGGGTCGACCGCGCGCGTGAACAGCGTCGAGGCAAAGACCACCAGGCTGACGACTCGGATAAGGGGCGGAATGACACAAACCCTGCGATGAAATGGCGGCGGCAGTTTACAAACCAGGCGAGCTTTTCGCGGCCTCTCGGCTAGCTACCTTTAGCAAGCGCATCGAATTGCATCAGCCGCTCAAGAAGCGCCGGCAACTCCTTGAGTGGGATCATGTTCGGGCCGTCGGACGGCGCCTTGTCCGGATCCTGATGGGTCTCGATGAAAACGCCGGCGACACCCACCGCAACGGCGGCGCGCGCGAGCACCGGGACGTAGTGCCGCTCGCCGCCAGAAGACGTGCCCTGCCCGCCCGGCTGCTGCACCGAATGGGTGGCGTCGAAGATCACCGGCGCGCCGATCTTTTCCAGCACCGGCAGCGCGCGCATGTCGGAGACCAGCGTGTTGTAGCCGAACGACACGCCGCGTTCGGTGACGAGCACATTGGCATTGCCGGCGCCGGTTATTTTGGCGACGACATTCGCCATGTCCCACGGCGCGAGGAACTGGCCCTTCTTGACGTTGACGACGCGGCCGGTTTTCGCCGCGGCGATCAGAAGATCGGTCTGGCGGCAGAGAAAGGCCGGGATCTGCAAGACGTCGGTGACTTCGGCGACCGGCGCGCATTGATCCGGCTCATGCACGTCGGTGAGGAGCGGCACGCCAAGCTTCTCGCGCAGCTCGGCAAAGATCGAAAGCGACTTGTCGAGACCGAGGCCGCGCGCGCTGCCGGCGCTGGTGCGGTTCGCCTTGTCGAACGAGGTTTTGTAGACGAAGCCAAGCCCGAGTTTCACGGTGAGCTCTTTGAGCGCGGTTGCCATCTCGAACGCGTGCGCGCGGCTTTCCAGCGCGCACGGGCCCGCGATCAATGCGAGCGGCAGCTTGTTGCCGAATTTGGCCGCACCGATGGCGACGATGGGATTTGGCTTTTCAGTCATGATCGTCCTTTGGCGCGACCATGATCGCCGCACCGGGCCGGGTCAACCGCGCGCCTTCGAACACGAGCGTTGCGCCCATCGTTGCGCTCTTGGCAATATCGGGGGTGACAACAAGCCGTTGCCCGCGCGCGGCAAAGTCGATTTTCTCGGCTTGCAGAATGGTCCGGACCGCCGTGATGTCGCGCACCGCGAAGCGCAGCGCCGCCAGCCGTGCACCGCGCTTCGTGTCGGGGGGTGCTGCGCCAAAATCGCGCGTGAACGATGCCGGATCCATCACCTGGATTTCCCCGCGCGGTGTCTTCACTGAAATGCCCGTTGAGCTGGTCAGCACGTCACGCTCGCCGGTGAAGGCGGCAAGAAACGCGCGGTGGTCGCCCGGATTGTTCGCCACCAGTGCCACACCGGCAATGCCGATCGCGCCATTGGCGTGTTGTTGAAAAGCGGGATTCCAGAAATTCTCCGGATAGCGCTGTTTGCTGGTGAAGGTGCCGATGTCGGGCGCTTTCAAGTCGTGGGCAAAGGCCAATGAAAACGCCACTTTAGTCGGCGTGCCGTCGGGCCGTTTGGCGTCGCGTTCGAAATGAAACAGTTCGAAATCGCCGATCCCGGCCGTGCGGAATGCCGCGGCCTCGGCGGCGCTGTCGTGACCTTCCAGAACCAGCATCGAAAGCCCGTCTTGGCGCGCCAAAAAATCGCGGTTGAACGCGCCGAAGGAAAAATATCGCTCGGCATGCGGCGCAACGGCGGTCGTATCCGCCATCGCCAAGAGTTCGACGAAAAACCCGGGAAGCTGAACGATGTGGTTCTGCGTACCCCAAGCCGGGGCATGGCGATTACGCGCGCCGACCGTAAAGCCGATCCGGGCATAGAGTGCGGCCGCGGCGTCGAGATCGGACACCGCATGCGCGACATGGTCGAGGCCGCGCGCCACTGCGTCACTTCACCGAAGAGAACGCCGTCGGGCGGAGGAACGCGCTTTTGATATTGGCTATGATGGGGCCATCCTTCTCGCTCTCATCGCGCGCCTTGTGCCAGACCTGATCGGCCTGGAACGCATTCCACTTGGTCTCGCGGTCGGCAAGCGAGTCCCAGGCGAGCATGTAGTGCAGATCGTGATTGCCGTCGCCGACCAGCACGGTCCAGAACCCGGCCTGCTTGATGCCGTGCTTATCCCAGATCTTCAGCGTCTCGTTCTCGAAGCGCTTGAGGAGTGCCGGCAGCCGGCCGGGGATACAAGTGTAGATGCGCTGTTCGTAGATCATGGTTTCCTCCCGTTTTGCCGGCGTGATTTAGCGTTGCCGCGTGAGCGGGCACAAGCACCGTGCCGGCCGCGTCAGGGCCGCGCTTGGCGCATAGACTTTGGCGCAAGGTGGCGCGACGAGGAGTTACACCAGCCGGCTCTGCTCCACCGCGGCCCCGATAAAGGACGAGAACAACGGGTGCGGCGCGAACGGCCGCGATTTCAGCTCGGGATGGAATTGCACGCCGATAAACCAGGGATGATCGGCATATTCGATGATTTCCGGCAACAGCCCATCGGGCGACATGCCGGAGAAGCGCATGCCGTGCTGGCCGAGACGATCCTTGTAGGCGGTATTGACCTCGTAACGGTGGCGGTGGCGCTCGGAAATTTCCGTCGCGTTGTAAATCTCGGCGACGCGGGAGCCGCGCTGCAACATCGCGGGATAAGCGCCGAGCCGCATGGTGCCGCCGAGATCGGCGCTCATGCCGCGCTTTTGCAATTCGTTGCCCTTCATCCACTCCGTCATCAGGCCGACGACCGGCTCGGGCGTGGCGACGAATTCGGTCGAATTCGCCTCCTCGATGCCGCACAGATTTCGCGCCGCCTCGATCACCG
Organism: uncultured Alphaproteobacteria bacterium; assembly: GCA_963761595.1. Taxonomy (GTDB): domain Bacteria; phylum Pseudomonadota; class Alphaproteobacteria; order Rhizobiales; family Xanthobacteraceae; genus BOG-931. The sequence goes on along the minus strand of CAVXHE010000013.1, from coordinate 90,976 downwards.
CCATCTGCATGCCGAAGCAGATGCCGAAATACGGCACGTCGTGCTCGCGGGCGAATTGCGCGGCACGGATTTTTCCTTCAGCGCCGCGCTGGCCGAAACCGCCCGGCACCAGAATGCCGTCGACATGTTCGAGGAACGGCGTCGGATCCTCGTTCTCGAATACTTCGCTCTCGATCCAGTCGAGCTTGACCTTGACCTTGTTGGCGACGCCGCCATGCGACAGCGCTTCGATCAGCGACTTATAGGCGTCCTTCATGCCGGTATATTTGCCGACAATGGCGATGGTGACGTCGCCTTCGGGATTGCGCACGCGCTCGTTGATCAGACGCCAGGTCGCGAGATCGGGCTCCGGCGGATTTTGGATGCCGAAGGCGGCGAGCACTTCGTTGTCGAGCCCGCCGGCGTGATAGGCCTCGGGCACCGCATAAATATTGTCGGCGTCGCGCGCCTCGATCACCGCGCTTTCGCGCACATTGCAGAACAGCGCGAGCTTCTTCCGCTCGCTCTCCGGGATCGCTCGGTCGGTGCGGCAGAGCAGAATATCGGGCTGAATGCCGATGGCGCGCAATTCGCGCACCGAATGCTGGGTCGGCTTGGTCTTCAGTTCCCCCGCGCTCGGAATGAACGGCATCAGCGTCAGATGGATGTAGATCGCGTGCCCGCGCGGCACGTCATTGCCGAATTGGCGGATGGCCTCGAAATACGGCAGGCCCTCGATATCGCCCACCGTGCCGCCGATCTCGCACAGCACGAAGTCGAAATCCTCAGCTGCCGTCGCGGATGAAGTCCTTGATCGCATTGGTGACGTGGGGAATGACCTGGATGGTGGCGCCGAGATAATCGCCGCGCCGCTCTTTAGCGAGGATTTCCTGATAGATACGGCCGGTTGTTATATTGTCTTGTCGGGTCGCCGGCCGCCCGGTGAAGCGCTCGTAATGGCCGAGATCGAGGTCGGTCTCGGCGCCGTCGTCGGTGACGAAGACCTCGCCGTGCTGATACGGCGACATCGTGCCCGGATCGACATTGAGATAGGGGTCGAGCTTGCGCAGGCGGACTTTATAGCCGCGCGCCTGCAGGAGCGCGCCGAGCGCCGCCGAAGCGAGACCCTTGCCAAGGGAGGAAACCACGCCGCCGGTGATGAAAATGTACCGCGCCATGGGACCTATTGGTTAGCGCCCGTTTTTCGATTCGACGAGCGATTTTCCGGAATATCTGCCGCGACTTGAATAAGGATGTCGGCGGCTGTGGAAAAGCTTTTCGAGTTCAGGTCTTATATCGACAGGCCTTGCATCGACAGGTCTTACACGGACCTGCCGTTATATGGACGTTTTCATGCGGCGCCGAAACCCCGGCATGACGGCGACTTGGCGATTATCCAGGGTCGCGGCCGCCTGAAGCTGCCGCGAACGGATTGTCGCTAGTGCGATTGCGGCACCTGCGGCCCGCCCGGCGCCGGGCTTTGCGGTGACGAAGGCGCGCCCGGCGTTGCTGCGCCACCCAACTTGCCGAGAAGCCCGCCGCTGCCTTGATTGAGCGGCGCGGTCGGCGGACCGATGGGGGCCTCTTGGCCCGCCGGCGCGCCGGTGATGATCGACGCCGGCTTGCGGTCGAAACCCGCGAACCAGGACAAAGCGAGGCTGGTGAGAAAAAAGCCGGCCGCCAAAAGCGCCGTAGTGCGGGTCAGCACATTGGCCGTGCCGCGGCCGGTCAAAAAGCCGCTCGACGAGCTGACGAGGCCGCCGCCTTCGGACTTTTGCAGCAGCACCACGCCGATCATGGCGAGCACCAGCATGAGGTGAATGACGATAAGTACCAGCATTTGCGATCCGTCCCGGCCGAAAACCTCGAAAATCAGGGAAAACCCCCGATATCCGCCCCTCTATATGGGAAGTTGCGGCGGTCTCTACACGATCCGCCGCGGCATTTCTATGGCCGGTTTCATCGCCCAAAGGGGCGCGGTTTTTGGGGGCGGTTCATCGGCGCATGAATTGGCCGGTGGGGCCCGCTTACTTATAGTCTTTGAGATAGGCGATCAGGTCGTCGAGGTCTTTGGGGTTGTTGACGCCGCCGAACGGCATGCGGTTGCCCTTCACCTTGGCCTGCGGGTTGGTGATGTAGTCGCGTAAATTCGTCTCGTCCCAGGTCAAGTTCGCGCGCTTCATGGCGTCCGAATAGCGAAAGCCGTCAGCCGCGCCGGACTTGCGGCCGACGACGCCGCGCAGCGACGGGCCGATCGCGCCCGGTCTGTCGGTGTGGCAGGCGGCGCATTGTTGAAACACGGCTTTGCCGTGATCAGCGTCGGCCGCGAAGGCGGTGCCGGTGGAGGCCACCGTCAGAAACGCCGCGCCAAACGTGGCAACACATGCGGCAACACATAAAGCCCCGGGCGTGAGCCCGCCTTTCCCATCCGACATTATGTCTTCCCCTGTTTGCGGCGCGGACTCCGAGGCCCGCGCGCATGCCCTCACGCCTGAACCAGCGGCCCCGGATTTTTGAGATATTTCGTGGTGATGGCCTGCGCCGAATAATAGGCAAGCGCGCCGACCGTACCGGTCGGATTGTAGCCGTGCTGCTGCGGAAACACCGACGCGCCCTGGACGAACAAGTTATGCGCGTCCCAGGCCTGCAGGTAGCGGTTGACCACGCTTGCCTTCGGATCCGCGCCCATCATCGTGCCGCCGGTATTGTGGGTCGACTGATACGGGCACGACGGTGAAGGTCTTCGGCCGCGGATGCATGTCGTAGCTTGTCGGGTTCATCGCCTTGATGACCCCTTCGAGCTTAGCCAACAGGAACTGCGACATCTTATATTCGTTGTCGGGCGGATTATAAGAGAGCCTGATCAACGGCCGGCCGAACACGTCTTTGTAGGTCGGATCGAGATCCATGTAGTTATTGCGGTTGGCGTAGACCGAGCCTTGCGTGTTGAAACGCGCGGCGTGGTGATACCATTTCACGGTCGCGCGCTTCCATTCCGAGCCCCATTCCGGCGTGCCGTGCGGCACCGTGCGGCCGGCGATCGGCGGCGCGCCCGCGCTGTTGCAGGCGATATAGCCGCCGCCGAAGAAGCCCAGGCCGCCATGATCGAAGCTTTCGCCGTTGAAATCGTCGATGACGACGCCCATGCCGGCCGAGCCCCAATACGGATTGATCTCCTTGTCCTCGAAGAAGGCACTGGCGCCGGCCTCGTATTGATAGGCGTAGTTCTTGCCGACAAGACCTTTGCCGCTGTCGTGGTCGTAGGGCTCGCCGATGCCTGAGAGCAGCAAATGCTGCACGTTGCCGAACACGAAGGACGACAGGATGACGATGCCGGCGGGCTGTTCGTATTCCTCGCCGTTGCGCATGTCGGTATAAGTGACGCTGACCACGCGCTTTGCCGCTTTGTCGTAGTTCAGCTTGGTGACGAAACAGCGCGAGCGCAGCTCGAATTTCGGATCGAGACGGAGCACCGGCAGCACCGCGGAATTGGCCGATGCTTTCGAGTTGGTCTCACAAGCGATGCGATTGCAATAGCCGCAATATTCGCAAGCGCCGAGCGTCACGCCTTCGGGATTGGTGTAGGCGGCACTGGCAATCGCAACCGGCGCCGGGAACGGATGATAGCCGAGGCTCTTTGCCGCCGCGCCATAGATCGACCCGGCATTGCTCGATTTGATCGGCGCGTTCGGATAGTGATCGCTGCGCGCGCCTTCGAATATATTGCCGCCGTCGATCTTCTTGCCGCGCAAATTGCCGGCCTGTCCCGACGCGCCGCACAGCTTGTCGAAGCGATCGTAAAACGGCTCGAGTTCATCATAGCTCACCGGCCAATCCGCGATCGTCATGTCGTCCGGGATTGCGTTCTTGCCGTAGCGTTCGGCGATCGCGCTACGGATACGGAAATCGCTCGGCAGGTTGCGCCAGAGCAGAGCACCCCAATGGATGCCGGAGCCGCCGGTGCCTTCGCCCGGCAGGAATGCGCCGATACGCCGGATCGGCAGCGCCTGTTCGTTTGGAAAATTGCGGAAGGTGATGGTGTCGAGGGAATTGTCCATCATCAATTCGAGGCGTTGCGCGTACTTCACCTCGTCGCGCACCGACGGCAGGATGAAATCCTCGCCTGGCACGCGGTCCGGGCCGCGCTCGAGGCCGACCACGTTCAATCCCGCCTTGGTCAATTCGCGCGCCAGGATGGCGCCGGTCCAGCCGAAACCCACCGTGACGGCATCGACGTCTTTTAATCGCGTCACCATGTCCGCCTCCCTTTACAAGAAATCTGCAATCGATTGCGGCTCGGCGACGTAGCGCTTGTCGCGATACTCATCGATGACGTTGGCGTAAGTTGCCGGCAGGCCGGGGAAGCCGAGCATTTTCCACGACACTTTGTTGCGATTGCCGCCATAGATCGGGTCGCCGAAGAAACCTTCCATGGTCAGCGTGAGCAGGCGGGCAAAGAACGCCTTGGAACTGAAATTGGCGAATTCGGCCTTGCCCTCTTGCATCGCCTTGAGCGCCTCGGCGCGCTTGTCCGGCGGCAGCCCGTCGAAGTCGTGGCCGTAAGTCTTGTGCGACCAGTCATTGGCGGCGGCGATGCCGGCTGAGAAGAACTCGGCCGGCGTCAGCGCAAGCTGGTAGCCCTGCTCGGGTTTGCCTTTGAGAAATGGCCCCGAACGGTACGACTTTGCGCCGCCGCCCCAGGCGCTGGCCAATTGGCGGTCGATATAGACCGCGCAACCGCAATCGCTGCCGGACGGCGACAATTCGTCGGCGGGAATGAGGGTATCGACCGCGGCAACGACGAAAGCATGCTCGGTCTCATTGAGGATGAGGAGCGGCTGGGATTCGGATTGCGGCGCAGGCGCGGACGCTGCATTGGCTGCGGCGGCCGCCGCCGCGGCGGGCATTTGCGGATCGGCACTCGCGGACTGCGTTAGGCCCGTCGCAACGGCTGTACCAGCTAGTCCTGCGCCCACAAGAAATTTGCGGCGCGGCAGCGCGTCATCGCTCATCGGATCCTCCCCATTTACCGACCATACTCGCGCGCGGAACGCGCGGCGGCCTTGTGCGTTGCAAAGACAATAGCCCTAACACGCGGTGTCGGGAATGGGTTAGGGCCGTTCGCGGGGATTAACCCAGCATCGAACTTTGCATGGCTAGCCTGTAGCCGTAGCAGGGCTTCGGTGCGCTTCCTATATCTCTTTCGCCCTGCTCTCTCGGAATGGAGGGTTCGATGGACAGCGAAACGAACAAACAAAGTAAGCTGCCGAGGAAACCGGAACTTAGCAATGCCGCCGATGCCAATGGCCCCGATGCTATGGGATTCTGGTTCGCGGCGGTGGTGTTGTGCGCGGTCTTGGTCGCCGGCGTGATCATATATCGGATCGGCAATGCCGATATCGTCACGGCATCGAATGAAGTGACGCCGGCCGCAATGTACGGCAACGCACGCTAACGACAGGCACCGGCGATAGCGAGAAACTCGTCCGGATCGAGGCTTGCGCCGCCGACGAGCGCGCCGTCCACGTTTTCGATCGCCAATAGTTCCTTGGCGTTGGCGGGCTTCACCGAACCGCCGTAGAGAATGCGAATTCCGTCTCCCGCCGCACCGTAGCGCGACATCAGCCGTTCGCGGATGAATCCGTGCACGTCGCGCACGTCGCCCGCCGTCGGTGTCAGTCCGGTCCCGATCGCCCAGGCCGGCTCATAGGCAACGATGATATTCTCCGCGCCGTCCGGCAGCGAGCCGGCAAGCTGTGCGGCCACGACCTCCTTTGCGAGTCCGGCATCGCGCTCGGCGCGGGTCTCGCCAATACAGACAATGGCAGATAGCCCGGCGCGCCGCGCCGCGAGCGCCTTGGCGCGCACTTCTTCGTCGGTTTCGTGATGATCTTGCCGGCGCTCGGAATGGCCGACGATCACGGCGGAGGCTTGCGCATCCGCCAGCATCTCAGCGGCGATATCGCCGGTATGCGCGCCGGAAGGCTTCGCGTGGCAATCCTGTCCGCCGATGGCAACGCGGCTGCCCCGCGCACGCGCGGCGAAACCGTGAATCAGCAGAAACGGCGGACAGACCATGATGTCGATATGCCCGGGCAGATTGGCCGCGCCGGCGACAATCTTGTCGAGCTTGGACCAGGCCGCGGCAAGCCCGTTCATCTTCCAATTTCCGGCGACAAGGGGGCGGCGCGCCATCTTCTGTTCAAAACCGTGTAGCAAAAACCCTGCGACAAAGAGGCGTTAGCAGACCGGTTGCGCCCGGGAAAGGGTCGTTTTAGCAGTAAAAACGGTCGGTTGCGGCGCAACGCGCCGCTCCTTATAGTGCGCCGCCTTCGTCCGGCCGGATACCCGGCTTTTTGGCCGGCACCGCTTAGGCCCGCAACAATCCAGCGTTGGACACATGCTTCGAGGGATCCGCAAAGCCTCCGAAAATTGGCTCGGCCGCATCGTGATGGCCGCGGTCATGTTTTTGCTGGCGGGCGTCTTCGGTCTTTGGGGCATCAACGACATCTTTACCGGCTTCGGCCGCTCGACGCTCGCCAAGATCGGCAGCACCGAAATCCCGATCGAGCAGTTCCAGCAGACCTACCGGGACCGTCTCACTCAGATCAGCCACGATCTCGGCAAGCCGTTGCCGCCGCAACAGGCGGCAGCGCTCGGGCTCGACCGGCAAATTCTCGGCGAAATGGTGGCGCAGGCCGGCATGGATCAGCGGGCGCGCCAGATGGGGCTTGGCATCCCCGACAGCGAGATCGCACGCCACATCACGACCGATCCGAACCTGCAAACCCTCAACGGCCAGTTCGATCGTACCAAGTTCGAGCAGATCCTGCGCAATATGGGCACGACCGAGCAGCGCTTTGTCGCCGAGCAGCGGCAGACGGCGTTGCGCCGGCAGATCATCGACAGCTTGAGCGGCGATCTTGCGGCGCCGCAAGCCTGGCTCACCGCTATCAACCAGTTCCAGAACGAGTTGCGTAGCGTCAACTACGTGGTGCTTGGACCGGCGCAGGCCGGCGACGTGCCGCCGCCGACGGACGAACAGCTCAGCAAATATTTCGACGAGCGCAAAATCATGTTCCGTGCGCCGGAATACCGCAAGATCGACGTCGTCGCGGTGACGCCGGAGGAACTCGCGAAGTGGATGGAAATTTCCGAGGACGATATCAAGAGCGCCTACGCCAAGCAGCAGTCGCGCTTCACCACGCCCGAACGCCGTCACATCCAGCAGATCATCTTCCCCAACATGGCGGACGCGCAGGCCGCCGCCGACCGCATCAAGAACGGCACGAGCTTTTCAGCGATCGCCGCCGAGCGCGGGCTCAAGGAACAAGACACCGATCTCGGAACGGTGGCGAAATCCAGCATCGTCGATCCGGCGGAAGCTAATGCAGCCTTTGCGCTGAAAGAAGGCGAAGTGTCGGCGCCGGTGCAGGGCCGGTTCGGCGCGATCCTCGTCACCGTGCTCAAGATCGAACCGCAAGTGACCAAGCCGCTGGCGGATGTCGCCGCGGCGTTGCGCAACGACATCGCGCTCGAGCGCGCGAAGACGCAGGTGGCCGACCTGCACGACAAGATCGAGGATGACCGCGCCGGCGGCGCCTCGCTCGAACAGGCCGCCGAGAAGCTCAAGCTCCCGATCGTCACCGTGAACGTCGATCGATCCGGGCGCGAGCCGGACGGCAAGCCGATGACGAATGTCCCGCATGCCGCCGAAGTCGTTACATCCGCCTACGCCTCCGATGTCGGCGTCGACAACGACCCGATCGACGCCGACGGCGGTTATATCTGGTATGCCGTCGCCGACATCGCCAAGGCGCACGAGCGCACGCTCGACGAGGTCAAAGCTCAGGTCGCGCAGCGCTGGCGCGACGACGAGATCGCGGCGCGGCTCAAGACCAAGGCGGACGACATTCTCGGCAAGCTCAAAGCCGGCGAAGCCTTCGACACGCTCGCCGCGGCCGAGAAGCTCAAGATCGAGACCGCGACCGACCTCAAACGCGGCGGCACGAACGGCGCCATTACGCCGCGCATGACCGAAGCGGTTTTCCACACCGCCAAGGACGCCTATGGCGACAGCGTCGGCGATCTGCCGACACAATGGGTCGTATTCCGCGTCACCGACATCAAGGCGCCGGGCCTCGACGCCAATTCGCCCGATGCCAAGAATGTGGCGCAGAAGGTGCAGCAGCAAATGGCCGACGACGTGATCGGCCAATATATGGCGTGGCTTGAGACCTATCTTGGCACCAGCATCAACGGCGCGGCGTTGGCGCAGGCCATGGGCCAGGGTCCGGGCAATGGCAATTCGGGCGGCAACCCGCTCGACTCCAACTAATGCAAATCGAGCCTTCGGCGGAGACCTTCGCCGCGCGTTACGCGGCCGGCGAGCCGCAATTCGTCTGGACCACTTTGGTCGCCGATCTGGAAACGCCGGTGTCGGCATTCTTGAAAATCGCCGGCGGCCGGCCGATGAGCTTTCTTCTGGAGTCGGTCGAAGGCGGCGCGGTACGCGGCCGCTATTCTATCATCGGGCTCGAGCCGGATCTCATCTTCCGCGTCGACGGCAAGAGCGCCGAAATCAACCGCACGCCCTCTACCGATCCCGCAGCCTTTGTGCCCAGCAACGACCCGCCGCTCACTGCGTTGCGCAATATCATCGCCGAAAGCCGCATTGCGCTGCCCCCTCTTCTACCGCCGATGGCTGCCGGCGTATTCGGCTATCTCGGCTACGACATGGTGCGGCTGATGGAGGATTTGCCGCCGCCGGGCCGCGATCCGATCGGCATTCCCGACGCCATCCTCATGCGCCCGACCCTGGTGATCGCCTTCGATGCGGTGCAGGACACGATCACTGTCGTCACCCCGGTGCGGGCGCATTCCGGCGTCACGGCAAAAGCCGCGCTGTCGCGGGCGATCGAACGCCTATCCGCCGTCATCGATGCGCTCGACAAGCCGCTCGACAAGACGGCGACGGAATTCCATGACGGTTCGCTCCATGACGGTCCGCTCCATGACGGCCCGCTTCATGTCGAGCCGCGATCGAACACGTCGCCGGACGAATTCAGGAGCATGGTGCTGCGCGCCAAGGATTACATCGCCGCCGGCGATATCTTTCAGGTCGTGCTGTCGCAGCGCTTCGAGGCGCCGTTTAAGCTGCCGCCGTTTGCGCTCTACCGCGCGCTGCGGCGGGTCAATCCGTCGCCTTATCTGTATTTTCTCGATTTCGGAGCTTTTGCGGTGGCCGGGTCGAGCCCGGAAATTCTGGTCAAGTCGAGCGGCGGCACCGTCACCATCCGCCCGATCGCCGGGACGCGGCGCCGCGGCGCCACCCCGCACGAAGATCAGGCGCTCGAAGCCGAGCTTCTGGCCGATCCCAAGGAACGCGCCGAGCATCTGATGCTGCTCGATCTCGGCCGCAACGATGTCGGCCGCGTCGCCGAGATCGGCACGGTGAAAGTCACCGACCAGTTCTTCATCGAACGCTATAGCCAGGTGATGCATATCGTTTCCAATGTCGAGGGCAAGTTGCGCGGGGATCGCGACGCGATCGATGCGCTGGCCGCGGGCTTTCCGGCCGGCACCGTGTCGGGCGCGCCGAAAGTGCGCGCCATGCAGATCATCGACGAACTGGAAAAGGAAAAGCGCGCGCTTTATGCCGGCTGCGTCGGATATTTCTCAGCCGGCGAGGAAATGGATTCCTGCATCGTGCTGCGCACCGCACTGATCAAAGACGGCACCATGTATGTCCAGGCCGGCGCCGGCGTGGTCGCCGATTCCGATCCGGAATTCGAGCAGCAGGAATGCATCAACAAGGCGAAGGCGCTGTTCCGCGCCGCCGAGGAAGCGCGGCGCTTCGCCAGCGCCGCGCGGCGCGGACAATAAAGCGGGTCAATCGCGGAATTCCCCGGGGCGAAACAGCAAGGTCTGCCGCCGCGGAACCGCCACTGCGGTCAAATGGTTTCCCCATCGTTAACATTGGCACAACCAATCCATAGTAGGTTCCTGGAAAACGCGCACCTGCCGCCTGGGGATTTGCCGTGACGCAAGATGAGCTCATACAGGGAGTTGAAGTTGCGCTATCGGCTCTATGAGCTCGATGCGCGGGCGCGCGGCGCGATCAACCAAATTTGGCCGACCGTCGCACCGCATCTCGACGAGGCCGTCGACGGCATCCTGAAAGCCGCGTCCGGCCTGCCGCATCTTGCCGGGGTGGTCAGAGAACACGGCCCGCTGATCAAAAAACTGGAAATTGCGCATTTTGAAGCGCTGCTGAGCGGCAACCTCGACAGCGCCTATTTCGAGTCCTGTCGAAAGACCGTCGAGCAGGAAATGGCGCTCGGCTTCGATGCGCGTTTTCGCAGCACCGCCGGCAATTATCTGCTGCGCGGCGCGATGGAGGCCCTTTCCCGCAAGCACAGGTTTTCGCGAAAAAAACTCGTCGAAGAAACCACGCTGCTGTCGAAAGCCCTCGCCTTCGATGTCGCCAATGCGATGACGCTGCATCGTGAAGCCGCCGAAATCAAAGCGCAAAAACGCCGGCAAGCCATCGACGTTGCGATCGCCGATTTCGCCGGCACGATCGGCGCGGTGCTGGAAGCGATCAAGGACGCCTCGGCGTCGCTGACCGCGACCTGTACGACCATGCGCGGCCTCGCCGACGACGCCGTCGGCCGCATCGCGGTGGCCTCGACGGCGGCGGCAGAAACGACGCAACGGGTGAAAATCACCAGCGCAGCCACCGACGAGCTCTATGGCTCGATCAATCATATCGGGCAGGAAACCTCCCGCGCGCTCGAAATGGCGAAAGCCGCGGTCGGCGACACGCAACGCACCCAGCAGGCCGTGTTTTCGCTCAACGACAGCGCTGAGCGGATCGGCACGATCGTCAACATCATTTCCACGATTGCCTCGCAGACCAATCTGCTCGCGCTCAATGCCACGATCGAAGCGGCCCGCGCCGGCAGCGCCGGCAAGGGCTTTGCGGTCGTCGCCTCCGAAGTGAAGGCGCTGGCCAATCAAACCTCGCGCGCCACCGACGAAATCTCGCAGCAAGTCAGCGGCATCCAGGACGCGACGCGGAAATCGGTCGACGAGATATCGTCGATCGCGCGCGCCATCGAGCAACTGACCGCCGCGGCGACGAGCATCGCGTCGGCGGTCGAACAGCAAAGCAATACCACCCGCGACATCGCCGGCAGCATTCAGACGGCGGCCGGATATACGACCAGCGCCTCGACCGAGATCAAGTCGGTCGAGCAAGCCGCCCGGCAGAGCGCCACGGCGTTTAGCGAGATCGCCGATCTGACCGCGCGCGTCGCCTCGCGCGCGCGCGAACTCGAGTCCAAAGTGACCGAGTTCTTCGGTCGCGTGCGCGCGGCCTGATTTCCATTTATGCGCGCAGTGTTTCGCCGCCGCTCCAATCGGCCGGCGCACGCTTACGCAAACCGATTTTTTTTGCTCCCGATCGCGCGAGGCAAGGTCGAATTAAATTAGTTGCACGCGTTACCATCATTAACTGATCTGAAATCTTAGGGATGATAACTTTTCTTGGATAGTACGAGATCGCCGATATGCGCGGTTTCAACTGAACTGCGCGAAATTTTTGCCGCGCCGCGCCAATGCGCCGGCCTCCTATACACAAGGGATCGAGCAGCATGAGCGAAGTAGCTCTTGCGTCGTCTGTTGACGCGCGTCCGCCCGAGCCAGTCGTCTCGGATTCTCCGGCGACGCCGAACCAGCTCATTAGCTTCGCCATTGGCGACGACCAGTATGGCGTCGATATCAAGGCGGTGCGCGAGATCAAAGGCTGGACCGCGATCACGCCGCTGCCCGGGCAACCGGAATATGTCCGCGGCGTGCTCAATCTTCGCGGCGTGATTATTCCCATCGTTGACCTGCGCTGCCGCTTCGGCCAAGGCTTGACCTCGGTGACGCCGCTGCACATCGTCATTGTCGTGCAGATCGACGCCAAAGCGGTCGGATTGCTCGCCGACCGCGTGCTCGACATCGTCTCGCTCGACGGGGTCGAGCTCAAACCCGTGCCCAAGGTCGCGCAGTCGCAGCGCGCGAACTTTCTCGGCGGCTTGGTGACCAGCGACGATGCCATGATCGCCCTCATCGATCTGCCCAATCTTCTTTCGCTCACCTCTGACGAAATAGCGGCGCTCAGGAACGAATAGACGGAGACCGATGTGCTTGGGTTTAAAAAATCTATAAACGCCTCTTCCGCGCGCGTCAGCGCCGGCATGCTGAACGCCGTCAACAAGGTACAGGCGGTGATCGAGTTCGGCCTCGACGGCACCATCGAGCATGCCAACGAGAATTTCCTGAACGCGATGGGCTACACGCTCGACGAGATTTGCGGAAAACATCATTCCATGTTCGTCGAACCCGTCTATCGGGCGAGCCCCGAATACAAGCAGTTCTGGGAGAAACTCGGCCGCGGCGAGTTCGATGCCGGACAGTACAAGCGGATCGCCAAGGGCGGCAAGGAAGTTTGGATCCAGGCGAGCTACAACCCGGTCTTCGACAGCAGCGGCAAGCCCTTCAAGGTGGTGAAATTCGCCACCGATATCACCGAGCAGAAGCTGCAAAACGCCGACTACGAGGGACAGATCGCCGCCATCAGCAAAGCGCAGGCCGTGATCGAGTTCATGCTCGATGGAACGATTGTAAAAGCGAACGACAATTTCCTCAATGCGCTGGGCTATAAGCTTGACGAGGTCAAGGGACAGCATCATTCGATGTTCGTCGACGCCGCCTATCGGAAGAGCCCCGAATACAAGCTGTTCTGGGAAAAGCTCGGCCGCGGCGAGTACGATGCCGGCCAGTACAAGCGGATCGGCAAGAGCGGATCGGAGGTCTGGATTCAGGCGAGCTACAATCCGATCATGGATCTCGACGGCAAGCCGTGCAAGGTCGTCAAATATGCAACCGACATTACCGCCAGCGTGAAGGCGAGCCAAGCCTTGCAGCAGGCGGTGGCGCAGGTGCGCGACGTCGTTGAAGCGGCGAAGAACAGCGACCTGACCGATCGCGTTCCGCTGGACGGCAAGAGCGGCGAAATCCAAACGCTGTGCGCCGGCGTCAACGGCCTGCTCGACACGATGGCGGCCGTCATCTCGAAAATCAAAAGCTCGGTGCGCGAAGTGTCGAGCGCCTCGGCGGAAATCTCCACCAGCACCACCGACCTGTCGCAGCGCACGGAAGAACAGGCCGCGAGCCTCGAGGAAACATCGGCCTCGATGGAGCAAATGTCGGCGACCGTCAAAAAGAATGCCGAAAACGCCCAGCAGGCCAATCAATCGGCGGCGAGCACGCAAGACGTCGCCGATCGCGGCGGCCAGGTGGTCGCCAAGGCGGTCGACGCGATGGCGCGCATCGAAGAGTCCTCGCGCAAGATTTCCGACATTATCGGCGTCATCGACGAGATTGCGCGGCAGACCAATCTGCTCGCGCTCAACGCCGCGGTCGAAGCGGCGCGGGCCGGTGAAGCGGGCCGCGGCTTTGCCGTGGTGGCGTCCGAGGTGCGCAGCCTCGCGCAGCGCTCCTCACAAGCGGCCAAGGACATCAAGGATCTCATCACCAACAGCAATAGCCAGGTGAAGGACGGCGTCGATCTCGTCAACAAAGCGGGCACGGCGCTCACCGAGATCGTCGATTCGATCAAGAAAGTCGCCAGTATCGTCTCCGACATCGCGTCGGCGAGCGCCGAACAGGCGGCCGGCATCGAGCAGGTCAATAAGGCCCTCACCCAGATGGATGAGGTCACTCAGCAAAATTCCGCGCTTGTGGAAGAGAACGCGGCGACCGCGAAGACGCTCGAGCAACAGGCCAAGGCGATGGATGACGAGGTGAGCACGTTCCGCGTCGACGACGACGCGGTGGCCGCACCGAAGCATGCGGCAGCGGCTCACAAGCCGGCCGCGCCGAAGCCCGTCGCTATTAAGGCCGCAGCGGCAAAATCGACCGCCGAGGACAAGACGGCTGAAGCCAAGCCACCGGCCGCTAAACCGCCGGCCGCCAAACCGCCCGCCGCAAAGCCGACAGCGGCCGCGCGGCACGGCAACCCTGTCGGCCGTATGCAAGCCGCAGTCGCCGCAGCCGTGAGCGACCCGGAGTGGCAAGAGTTTTAGAAACGCGCGCCCATCGCGCGCGCCACTTTTGAGCCGGAAACCAATTCCACCCTAGGCGGCGCGATCGAGTTCATAATGGGGAGCGACCTTGGGCAAATCCGGCGCCTTCTTTTTGCGGGTCATCATGCAACCGGCAAAGATAAGCGCAGGAATGCTCATGCCAATAATCGCCATCGCGACATTGATTGCCATTCGTTCCTCCTCATCCGCCGTTGACCGGCGTTATTTTTGATTCTGCATTTCCCCAGCCTTCAGAATGACAGGTTGTCGGGAAACCTCCAGGTCTGAATTGTCGCAGCGGCAGATGCTCGGCATTGAGCCGGCAATGACAGGCAAGCCGTTGAACGACCGACAGATTGCGTGTCAAACCGAGCCGCCGCACGCGGCGCGCGCCGGCGGGTGATCTGCATTATCTGCTTGAAAATTAGGCAGATAAAACAACAGGCAATCAATACTTTAATAAGACGCTCCGGCTAATTTAGGCGGAAGTATTAACCTAAGTTTTAGCTCTCCCGCGTTGCTGGAATGACCATCAAATTCAAAGGTGTCGATCTTGATGGCGGTCTTGAGCGCATCATTCCGCACGTCGCCGCCGCCGAAGAATACGGTGGTGCCCTGCAGCATTTGCAGGCCGGATGGGACAACCTGACGCTGCTCGGCCAGCTATCCGGCAACAATACCGATATGAGCGCCACGCGCGTCGCGTTCCGCGAGCTTGCCGAGACGCTGCTCAATCAGCTCGGCCGTGAAGCGCTCAAGAAATGCCTTCAGGATTTGAGCGCCAAAGCCCAGGTCACCATCAATATTCTGGTCAGAAACCTGTTCGAGCGCACCGCCGATATCGGCTTTCTGTCGTGCGACGACGACGTCCGCGCATTTTTGCGCGACCACGCCGGCCAAGGCGAAAAGCTTGCCGCGCTACGCAAGCGTTTCGGCGAATATGTCCGCAAATATTCGGTCTATTCCGACATCATCGTGCTCGATCCGAAAGGCAATGTGCTGGCGCGCTACGACGACACGGTCGAGGTCGCTTCCAGCGCCGATCCGGCGATCCGCACCGCCATCGAAACGACGGCGGCCTATGTCGAAAGTTTTGCCGTGAGCGACCTCGTCGCCGGGCAAAAGCGGTCGCTGATCTATTCCTATCGCGTGACCGATCATAACGGGGCTCTGCTCGGCGTGATGTGCCTGTGCTTTCGCCTGGAAAACGAAGCCGAGCTGATCTTTTCCAATCTGGTCGACGACGAGGATTGGTCGGTCGTCACCATTCTCGACCAAGCCGGCACCGTGCTGGCCTCCTCCGACGAATTTCATATCCCGGTCGGCGCCAAGCTCAAGCCGGTGCTCGACACCGAATATCGGATCGTCCGCTTCGGACCCATGGAATACCTCGCCGTCACGCGCGCCGCGCAGCCCTATCAAGGCTATGGCGGCCCCGGCTGGTACGGCCACGTGATGGTGCCGCTGCCGCACGCTTTCGCCGTAAGCTCCACGGAAATGCTTGCCGGCGTCGAACCGGCGATGATCGAGCGCATCATCCATTCGTCCGAATTATTCAACGACGACATGCGCGCCATTCCGTCCAAGGCCGAGCACATCCAGCGTGAATTGAACCGCTCGGTGTGGAACGGCAATCTCAAGCTGAAAGAATCTTCGCAGCGCGGCGCTTCGGCCGACTCGGCGGGCTTTTCGAAGACGCTGCTCACCGAGATCAGCAATACCGGCGCCAAGACCAAGAACGTCTTTCAAAGCTCGATCGCCGACCTGAACAAGACGGTCGTGACCTCGCTGCTGCGTGACAATCAGTTTCATGCAGCCCTCGCCATCGACATCATGGATCGCAATCTCTACGAGCGCGCCAACGATTGCCGGTGGTGGGCCCTCACCGCGGCATTTGCCGAACTGTTGTCGGCACCGTCGCCGACCGACACGCACCGGGCGACGATCCGCGCCATTCTGCAGACGATCAACGGGCTCTACACGGTCTATTCGAATTTGATCGTATTCGACCGCGCTGGCCGCATCATCGCGGTCTCGGCGCAAGACAGCCGCGATCTCGAAGGCACCGTGCTCGACGAAGAATGGGTCTCGCGCATCCTGGCGCTGCGTGGCGACCAGGCCTATGCGGTGTCGCCTTTCGTCCCGACGCATCTCTATAAAGATCGGCCGACTTACATCTACGGCGCGGCCATTGCCGACCCGCAGCGCCACAATGTCGTCGGCGGTGTCGGCATCGTCTTCGATTCCGAGCCGCAATTCACCGCCATGCTGGTCGACGCCCTGCCCCGCGACGGCGCCGGCGCCGTCAAGCGCGGTGCCTTTGGGGTACTGGTCGAACCGGAAGGCCGGATCATTTCCTGTTCCGACGACCATCTGCGCCCCGGCGAGCAAATCGATATCGATCCGGCATTCCTGCATCTGTCGCCGGGCAGCGGCCATTTCGGCTTCACCGCCGTCGGCAAGAATTACTATGCCGTAGGCGCCAGAGCTTCATCCGGCTACCGGGAATACAAAGGCCCGGACGACGCCTATCGCAACACCGTTGTCGTCCTGATTTTCACCCCGCTTTGCGACGTCGCCGCCGCAAGCCGCCGAGATTGAGCCTAACAAAATCACCATCCGCTCCGACCGCATGCAGGCGGGGCAAAAGGAAGAGATCGCGACCTTCTTCGTGGGCCGGCGCCTGTTTGCGGCGCGCGCAGCCGAAATCATCGAGGCGATCGACGCCACCGGCATCGTTCCGCTGCCGCTCATGCCGCTCGGCATGAAAGGATGCCTGATGTATCGCGGGGCACCGTTGCCGGTGTTCGATCTGTTGCGCGTCATGGACGATGCCGGCGCCGCCGAAGAACGCGCCGCGGCGCAGGTCGTCGTCATGAAATCGTCAAGCGGCAGCCGTTTCGGGCTCATGGTCGACGGGCTCGGCGAGATCGTCGAGGTCGTCGAGGATCGCGTAAGATTCTTGCCGAGCATGGTGGCAGCGGAAGACACCTTTGCCGACGCCGCGCTTACGACCGATGGCGTCAGCGACGACGAACTGGTGGTGGTGCTGCGCGCCGACCAGCTTTACGCAAATCTGGCGGTGTCAGCCCCCACCGTTGCGGCGGCATAGCGGGCCGTAGCGACCCCGGCCGGCGCAAAACACGGAAACCGCGGCGGCGCCTTTCGCTGATTCGTTGCCAGAATATCCTGCGCGGAAGCCGTGCGCAGGCAACCGCGCCCGCTCGCGATCGATGTCGCCGAGCGGATAGCATTCCTGCAGCGGTACACGGAAAAGAATAGCAGTCTGACGCGCCAGCGATGCTGGACGCGCCAAACTGGCGATACGGAACGTCAAACGCCGTGAAAAAGCGCGGGTGCGCCCGGCGTTACTTCGGGCCTGCCGCCACGAGCGGGTAACAAGCCGAATAGACGGAGCCGTCGAGATCGTAGCACGACACGCACTTGCAGCCGAACGCGCCGGAGCACGTGGCGATCTTCTTGTGGTGCAGCCAGATCGTGGCCTTGTTGTTGACGGTGATGCCAACGGCGCAGTTGAGCCCGAGAGCCTGAGCTCCGGAATAAGCGAGAGCCGACAGCGCTACGGCAAGACACAGCGAAAGACGAATACGGCGCATTAGTTCCTCCTCAACCTGAGACGCCCCTCGGAAATTAGCCCCTGGGGGAACGAGTCACTGTTCCATACAAGAAATCGCGGCGCAAGCGCGTACACCCCCCAAACCCATGAGAAATCGCGCCTTTGTCGCAACTTAGCAACACTTTGCGCGTCGGCTTGCACCGGCATGTGACAGCTGTGCGGAATGCGTCGCTCTTTAGCGGCGGCCATTGCTTGTGGCCCGGCCAGGAGCCGCCTCCCGAGCGCCGGATAGGTATCGAATTACGGGTCGGCCGAACGCTGAGTCGGCCGGTGCAACTCCCGCGCCGCCAATCAAGGCGCCTCCGCAATCACCGGCAGAACGCCACCGAGACATCGCCACGCAGCGGCCCTGGCGGGCGCGGATGATTCTCGCCAACACGCTTGCATCCCTCGAAAATGGGCCGCCGACAGCTCGCCTAGGGCACAACGAGGCCAAGCGACTTGAGATATCCACCGTTGATTCGGCCGTTCTTGAGTTTGGCGGCCTCAAGGTAAGCATCGAGGATCGTCTGGGCCTCTTGGCGCGACGGCAATGCGCCCCTCTCGGCGCTGCCGACTTCGGCGACCAGATCCCATCCGTCGGGCTTTTGAATCGAGACGACCGACGTGCTGGTGTCGAGATTCTTATAGGTCCAGAAGCACCAGCCGATATTGAACCGCTCGTGGAGCTTGCGGAATTTCTCATTCCAGCCGTTGGTATATTCGCCGGTCTCCCCGATCATGACCGGCACGTTCCAGCGATTGCCGAAATCGAGATAATCCTGCAGCGCGTCGCGCGTCGGATTGGCCCAGAATTTGTGATATTCGTAGACCACGTTGCTGTCGAAGGGCCGGCCGAACACGGAAAAATTCGTGCTCCATTGCGCGCCGGCGAGCAGCACCACGTGGTTGCCATCGACGCTGCGGATGGCGGCGACGATGTCGCGATAGAGCGGTTCGAGCTGCGGATCGAGATAGTTCACGTCGTTGTAGGGCGAGATCGGCTCGTTGAGCAGGTCGTAGCCGAGCACCGCCGTTTCCGAGCGATAACGCGCGGCAAGTTGGCGCCACAACGTTACGGTGAGATCGCGATAGCGGGGCACGTAAAAGGTCAGCGGAAAGCCGGTGCCGTCGTCGTGGTTGACGCCGGTCTGCCCGCCCGGCGCCGCGTGCAGGTCGATGATCACGCGCAGGCCGTCGTCGCGGCACCACTGCACCAGCCGATCGAGCAGCGCCCAGCCTGGCCCATCGAACTTGTCGTCGCTTGCGGTATCGCCGGGCTCGACGAAAAGCCGCCAATTCAGCGGCACGCGCACGGTGTTAAAGCCCGCCGCCTTGATGAAGTCGATGTCGTCCTTGGCGACATAGACGTCACGGAATTTGCTCCAGAAGCGCGTCGCCTGTTCCGGCCCGACCAGCGTCTCGACGACGCCGGCGATCTCGGTCGGGCTCAGCGCATGTTTGAATTTGAACATGTAGCCTTCGGGGACCAGCCAATTGCCGAGATTGATCCCCTTGATGGCGAAATTCTCACCATCGCCGTCGACGAGGCGGGTGCCTTTGGCATGAACGAAATCGGCCGTCGCGGCGCGTGCACAACCGCTGCCATTGCCCAAAAACGGGGCCATAAGCAGGGCCATAAGCAGGGCCATGAATGGGGTAAGGGCCGAGACCAGAATGCGGAGCCGGGCATGGAATTGGCCGCACAGCCGGAGGGCGCGAACGCACATGAACAAGGCCCTTTGACAATGTCCCTTCGGGACCAAGGTCGAAGCTAGAATCATGCCAGGAGCTGCAATTCAATTGTGCATGACCCGATCCGAAAAGCGGTGACCGGTTTTCGGGATCGTGCTTTAGAATCAAGGCATAGCGCCTATGGCGGAACGGCAATAGCCGCTTCCGGCCGAAACTTGCGAGGTTGCGTCTTCGATGTATGGCATGCCGATCGCCCAGGCGCTGGTCTTTCTTGCTGCCGTCATCGTCGTCATCGCCGCCATTGAGTGGCGACACTGCCATCCGTTTCTCGCACTGGTGGTGGTCGCCGCCGTCTTCGGCTTCATTGCCGGCTTTCCGACGTCGATCCTCGGCCGGGTGTTCGGTACCGGTTTTGCCGACGCGATCTATGTGCCGGGATTGGTCATCGTCGGCGCGGCGCTGATTGCCGGCATCGCCGAAACCACGACGGCTTCCGATCGGCTGCTGGCGCGGATCGAGGGATGGCGCAGCCGGTGGCCATGGTTAGGTGCAAATGGGCGCGGTGCGAACGGCATTGCTGCGGTTTTGGGCCTGATCGCCGGCATCGGCGCTTCGCCCGCGACCGCATTTGCGCTGCTCATGCCGCTCCTTCGCCCCATCGGTGGGAAAACGGCGCAGCAGCGCGAAGGCGCGACGCTGACGCTTGGGCTTGCGATTTCGGCGAGTCATGGCTTGATCGCCCTTACGCCGATACCGATCGCTGCCGCTGCCATTGTCGATGCCGATTGGATTCGCGTCGCGCTCTTCGGCGTGCCGCTCGCCGTCTTGGCGGCCGCGTTCGGCGCCGCATTTTCGCGGTGGTCGTCAAGTGTCGGATCCGCCTCGGAGACGTCGGCGCAATCCTATCCGCCGCCGCCCGCCGAGAAACGAAGCGGCGGCTCCGCGCTCGCGCTCTGTCTTGCGGTCCTCCTGCCGCTCGCCATGCTGATGTTTCAGTCCGTCGGCAACATTCCAAGCGAACCGCTTGGCGGCGGACCAACGCGAGAATTGATCCTCGGCATCGGCCGCCCGCTCATCCTCTTTCTCGCCGGTGTCGGTATCACGATCATCGGCCAGCCGCGACAGGGCCTTGGCCTGGTCACAGATGCCGCCTGGACCTCGCGGGTGTTCGGCAATATTGCCGGCCTCCTCTTGATCGTGTGCGCCGCCGGCGGCCTGCAGCGGCTCTGCCAAGAGACGGGCATGGCCACTTTGCTCGCCGAGCATGTGCTCGGCTGGCATATCGGCGCATTGAGCATTCTCGTGCCGTTTTTCGTCGCCGCCGTCATGAAGACGTTGCAAGGCTCTTCGCTGGTCGCCGCCATCACCGCCGCCGGGATGATGCAGCCGTCGATGTCGGCGCTTGGGCTCGGCGGCACCAACGGCAAGGCGCTTGCCGCGCTCGCGATCGGCGCCGGCGCCATGACCGTCTGCCACATCAACGACGGCTATTTCTGGCTGGTCGTGGACAGAGCCGGGCTTGCGCCGTTGCGCGGACTCAGGGCTTTCAGTTTGGGTACGCTGTTGCAAGGCCTAATCGCCGCGGCGGCACTGCTCATCCTGTCCTTGTTCGCCGGGAACAGCTGAAACGATCATGTCCGATAAACCTGATTCTCGGGCGGCCGCAGCGAAGAGCCTATCGCGCCGCGATCTGATTAAGCTTGCGGGCGCCGGCGCCCTTGCCGCGACACCGGCCAGCGCCAGAACCAGCGCCGACATCGGGCCGGGCGCACTGGAAACTTTTCCGCGAGGATTTCTGTGGGGCACGGCGACATCGGCCTATCAGATCGAAGGCGCATGGAACGAGGACGGCAAAGGCGAATCGATCTGGGACAGGTTCGCCCACACGCCCGGCAAGATCAAAAACGGCGATACCGGCGACGTCGCGCTCGATCATTACCACCGCTACAAAGACGACGTGCAGTCGATTAAGGCGCTGGGCGCGAAGTCGTATCGCTTCTCGATTTCATGGCCGCGCCTATTTCCGCAAGGCACGGGCCAGCCAAACCCCAAAGGCTTGGATTTTTACGAACGTTTGACGGATGCGTTGCTCGCCGGCGGCATTACGCCCTTCGCCACGCTTTATCACTGGGATTTGCCGCAGGCGCTCCAGGACAGCGCCGGCGGGTGGGAATCGCGCGACACCGCGAAAGCCTTTGCCGACTATGCCGGCTATGTCAGCGACAAGCTCAGCGACCGCATCAAGCACTTTTTCACGATCAACGAATTCACCACTTTCGTTGAGGTCGGATATGGCGGGCGCCAGTTCGCGCCCGGCCTGGCGCTGCCGCCGGCGCGCCTCAATCAAGTCCGCCATCATGCCATGCTCGGCCACGGTCTTGCCGTCGAAGCGATCCGCGCCCGCGCCAAGCCGGGCGTCAAAATCGGACTGGCCGAAAATATCGCGGCTTGCGTGCCGATCATCGAGACGCCTGAAAATATCGCCGCCGCCGAACGCGCGACGCGCGACCTCAATGCCGACTATCTCACCGTCATCCTGGAAGGACGCTATAGCGAAACCTTCCTGGCATCGGCCGCCGCCGACGCGCCGAAATTCACCGCCGAAGACATGAAAGTGATTGCGACACCGCTCGATTTCATCGGCACCAATATTTATTCGCCGCAATATGTGCGCGCGATCACAGCAGAGCCGGGTTACGAGATCGTTCCGTTCGACAAATCACATCCGCGGATGGCGTCGTCCTGGCAATTCATCGGCCCCGAGGCACTCTATTGGGCGCCGCGGCACGTTCACAAAATCTGGAACGTGAAGGAGATTTTCATCAGCGAAAACGGCTGCGGTACGGCTGACGATCCGGCGGCCAATGGCATGGTCTATGACAGCGACCGCATCATGTTCCTGCGCAATTATCTGACGATGCTGCAGCGCGCGACCTCCGAAGGCGTGCCGGTGCGCGGCTATTTCGTCTGGAGCCTGTTCGACAATTTCGAATGGGCGGACGGCTACGCAACCCGCTTCGGCCTGATCCACGTGGACTATGCGACGCTCAAGCGGACGCCTAAGCTCAGCGCGTCGTATTATGCGGAAGTCATCCGGCGCAACGCCGTCGTGTGACTGTCAAAGCAATCGAGTGTCAAAGCAATCGAGTGTCAAAGCCATGATGGCCGCCGTCTTCGCAACCTTGTTGCTCGCCTTCATCCTCGATTTCGCGGGGCTTCGCCGCGTCGCGGTGTCCTGTCTCTTTCTCTCCTTTGCACTATGTGTGGGGCTCTTCCTGTGGGAGGTTTACAGCCCCGAACACGGCTTCGGCATGCCCTGGTTGCAGCTATGAAACCGGCTGCAGCGGTGAGCGGAACCCAAACTGCCACGGCCGCGGCCACATTGGATCGTTTGATCCTCGTCCTCATGCTGGCCGTTCTCGCGGCCATCCTCACCGCGGCGATGGTCATGCAATATGCGTTTGGCGAAATCCCCTGCCCGCTATGCCTGCTGCAGCGCGTCGCCATGTTCGGATGCTGCTTCGGGCTCATCGCGCAATTGCGTTCGGATAATTCGGAACGTGGCACCGGCATCGCGCTGATCTTCGCCGTGCTGCTCCTGGTGATCTCGGTGCGGCAGACGCTGCTCGATCTCTTCCCGCGGCCGGGCCACGACTATGTCGGCAGCGCCGTCTTCGGCATCCACCTGCCGGTGTGGTCGGTGATTATCGCGGTTGCTCTATTGCTCGGCTTCGCCATCCGGCTGGCGCTGTTCGGCGGCGCGCGGGGCGCCGCGGATGCGGAGCGCCATGTGCATGGTTATGTGCATGGTTATGTCCATGGCTATGTCCCTGGCGCAGTCGCTCGGACGCTGGCTCTCTACGTGATTGCGATCTGCGCGATCAATTTTCTGTCGGTCATCGCGCAATGCGGCTTCGACCAGTGCCACACCTTCGGCTACCGACTGCTGCAATAGCGAATTGTCGAACATTTTCCGAGGAAAATACTCGCCGGGGGCGACCAAGGTGGGGTCATGCCTGACTGATGCGACCCGCGAAATGTCGCGCCCGGCGAACCACTCGCATGTGTGCCGCTATATTGCGGTCCGAATGAATCCCGCAACAATCATCGCGGCCCTTTGGCCCGGCGGAATCATTTCGGCCTCCGTGTCCAGAAAGGGTGCGAAGAAATTCTGATCCAACGCCTGGGATTGTCAAGCAACCTATCGACGATAAGCTTAAGCAAATTTCACCGCAACCGCGGAACCAAAGCAACCGAGCCCAATTCTTGGCTCAATTTCCGGCTCAATTCTTGGCCGCCGGATCGCGGTGAATCGGGTCGATCCACAATACGGTCTCCGGCTTTTCGGCAGGCTCGATGTCGAGATTGATGGCAATCGCCTCGCCGTCGCTGCGCACCAGCACGCATTCCAGCGTCGCGTCGGTCGAGGCATTGATCTCCTGGTGCGGCACGTAAGGCGGAATAAAGATGAAATCGCCGGGATTGGCTTCCGCCGTGAATTGCAGATGCTCGCCCCAGCGCATGCGCGCTTTGCCGCGCACCACATAGATGATGCTCTCGAGATGGCCGTGATGATGCGCGCCGGTTTTGGCATTCGGCTTGATGGTCACCGTGCCGGCCCATAGCTTCTGCGCGCCGACGCGGGCAAAGTTGATCGCCGCCTTGCGGTCCATGCCCGGCGTCGACGGCACATTGGGATCGAGCTGGGCGGCCGGGATGACGCGCACGCCATCGTTCTTCCAGCGCTCGGCCTCGGAATGGGCGTCGCCTTGCAAATGACTATGATCGTGACGTTCGGTCATGGGTTCTGGTTCTGGCGTCTGATATCACACTGCGCCCGACGGCGCAGCGCCTCAAGCGTCAAGCGCGATGAATTTGTAGCCGTCGCCCCAGCGCCGCACCCGCGCTGTCGAAGGCGCCGGAAAATGTGACGCGCACATGATCGTGGAAGCCTCGCAGAAACGGTCGAAGACTTGATGCCGGGTCTGTTCTGCCTGCCCGGAATCGTAATCCGACATCATGCCGTATTGCGGATATTTGCCCTGCAGCGGCGAATGGATCATGTCACCGGTGATCAAGCAGTCGTCGCCGCCTTGGCCGACCAGAATCGAGAAATGATCGATGGTGTGGCCGGGCGTCGGAATGAATTGGATGCGTTCGTTGAAGTTAAAATCGCTTCTCACGATCTGCGCGCGCTTGGCCGCGACGATCGGCAGCACCGAGTCGGTGATCCACGGCACGCTTGCCGGGTTCTCCTTCTCGCGCGCTGTCCAATGCGTCAGCTCGCGATCGGACATGATGTATTTGGCCTTGGGAAAGGTCGGCACCCAGCGGCCGTTTTCGAGCCGCGTGTTCCAGCCGACGTGATCGGTGTGCAGGTGCGTGCACATCACATAGTCGATATCGTCGACGCCGAGGCCCACAGCCGCAAGCTCCTTTTCGAACCGGTCGCTATCGAGCATGTTCCAGAATGGCCGCGTCGGCCGCGGCTTGTGATTGCCGACGCAGGCGTCGACCAGGATATTGTGGTGCGGCGTCTTGATGACGAAGCTCTGGATGCAAAACACGAGCTTGTCGGCCGGGTCGAGAAATGAAGGCTTCAGCCAGGGGCGGTTTTCGTCGAAAACCTCCTTGGTCAGCTCCGGGAAAAATCCCATCGCGTCGAACCAAGCGCCCTGCTGTTCGATAATCGGATGGATGGTGATGTCCTTGAGCGCAATCGGCATGGTCATCGCGGCGTTTCCTTGAGGCCTTATGACTATCCGGCCGATGTTAGCGGCGAGCGCGCAAGGGCGCGAGGGCGTTTTCTTCGGCCGGATTGCACCGAAGCACTGCCGAAATCACTCGCGCTTCGCCGGCGGCGTGACCTCGATGCCGCGCAGCCCTTCGCGCTCGATAAACTGCGCCAGCATGCCATTGGCCTTGGCCTCCTCGACAAAGGCAGTCACGTAAGCCAGGCGATCGCCGCGACCCTTCGGCACGAACGCCGCCCAGGACGTCGTCGCGAAAGCATCCGCCAAGACATGCGAGCCCGGCACTTGCGGCGATAGCGCGAGCAGCGCCGAACGCGGCGCCGCGTAGGCATTGACCTTTCCCGCGCGCAGCAAGTCGATGCCGGCCGCCTGGCTCTCGGCGCGCACCAATTTCGCTTGCTTGAGGATGCGGCTCAAGCTCAGGTCGACGGCGTCGCCGCGCGGCACGCCGATACTGGTACCGGGTCGGTCGGCATCGGCGACGTTGCGGATCGAGGAGCCGGCGGGAACGAGATAGGTAAACTCGCTTTGCATATAGGCCGGCGAAGCCTCGGCCTCGGCGGTCCGGTCGGGGTCGACCACCAGAAACGTCACGTCCCACGCGCCGGATTGGGCGCCGTCGAAAACCGCACCCGGCCGCGGATACTCGACGACTTCCAGCACAACGCCGATGCGCGCCGCGAGCGCACGCGCGAGGTCCGCCGCCATGCCGCGCATCTCGCCGGTCACCGGATCTTTCATCGCCGAAGCATGATTGCCGATACCGAGGCCAGCGCGGATTTTTCCGGCCTGGACCAGGTCGGCGACGCGCGGATCGGCGCTCTGTTGCGCGCGCACAACTGAATAAACCGGCGGAGCAAGTGTCAGACGTACGGCCAGGACCAAAGCCAGCACCATCGCCACAACGAACCGTCGCCTGTTCATCCCACCTACCAGCAATCGCGCAAGGAAAACTCAGTCCAACAACTCAGTGCCAAAATTTAGTCCGGTATTTCCAAATCTTAATCGGGTATTTCCAATGGCTTGACCGGAGCCAGGCGCGGTGGCGGCGGCTGTGGCGGAAAGCTCGGACTCACCGCCGCGGGCGCCTTGGGCGCAATACTGGCAGCCGACGGTGGGCTTGTCTCGGGCCTTGTTGTCGCTGGGCCTTTCGCCGCCTCCTCGGGCTTTGCCGGCGCCGAAACGGCCGGCGTTTCGTGCTCCATGCTGCGCTCCATGTTGCGCTCTATGGCGCGGTCCCCGCCGCGCGGCTCTTCGTTCTTGCCGGCACCCTCGTGGTGCACGGTGCCGATCGAGAGGCTTTGCGGCGGGGTGCCGCCCGGTTTGTCCGCGACCGGCGGGCCCATATGTCCGGCGGCGACGGCCAAAACTTCGCTGATGGCGCGGGCATGCAGCCGCGGCGATTTGTCGATATTGAGATGGCCGATATCCGGATCCGAGCTCACGTCGACATTGACAAGAGTGCCGCGGAAGCCGGGTCCCTTGCGCATATAGGCGTAATCGCGCTGCGTGAAATTCACGACATGGGAGATATTCGCGGAAGCCGGAAAGGATTGCGTGCCGTCGAACGGTATCACCAGCGCCACCGGCACGCCCTTGTCGCCGAGATAATCGGCCATTTCCATGACGGCATCGGCGCCGAGCGAATGGCCGATCAGGATAATCGGGCCTTCCTTGCCGGCCTTGTAGGCGGCCGCGGCGCTGTCGGCGAGCGGCTGCCATTCCGTATGGCTGTGCGAGGTTGCATAAACGCCGCGCTGGTTCAGCTCGTCGGTCAGCGTATCCATGCCGGTGGAAAAGACGTCGGCGAGGCCGCGGAACAGGTAAACATGCGCGCGCGACTGCGCGGCCTCCGCTGCCGATCCGAAAGCGACAAGAGCCGCCACGGCGAGAAGCGCAAGCGTCGCGAGCCGGCGTCGCATGGCGCGGTCAGCCGGTGCGGCGAGCGAGCGACAGCCAGATGCCGCCGCCGACCAAGACGGCGCCGGACATCCGGCCGAGCAGTTTCGCTCGCTCAGGCCGCATCAACCAAGCGCGGCCTATGCCCGAGCCCATCGCCCAGGCTGTGTTGGACACAGCGGCAAAGACCACCGTGACCGTGCACATGACGCCAAGTTGCGTCGCCGCGGGCAAATGCGGATCGACGAATTGCGGCAGGAACGCTGTGAAGAATGCGATGGTCTTCGGGTTCGACAAAGCCACCAGAAAGCCACGCGTGAAATTGACCCGGCCGCTGGTTTCCACCGGCTTCGTTTCGCCGGCATGGCGCCAGGCCGCGACGCCTAGCCAGATCAAATAGGCGGCGCCGGCCCAGCGCAGAACGACCAAGAGCTGTTCGGCGTTTTGCAAGACCCAGCCGAGACCGAAGGCGATGGCCGCGAGCAGAACTGCATCGCCGAGCGACGTTCCGGCGACAGTCACCAGCGCGGCCCGCGCGCCCTGCCGCGCACCGGTCGCGATGATCAAGGTGACGATCGGGCCCGGAACGACGATCAGAACGGCGGTGATAACCAGGAACGCGGCAAATAGGTCCCAATTCATCGGTCGGCCTTCTTCACGCCGCGCCGAGCGACGGGTTTCGCTCGGTTCAACACATCCTACAGGCTTCTATTCGTCGCCCGCAATCGCCGCGCCATGACGCGCATCATGTTGAGCGCGAAATGCGGCGTATTGGTCACCAGGAACAGGAACTGCTTCTCGGTCACCGGAACGAGCTTGACATCGCTCGCGGCCACCGCGGTGGCGCTACGCGGCGCGGCATCGACGAGCGCCATCTCGCCGAAGATGCTGTATTGCGGCAGCGTTTCGAGGACGCGATTGCCGAGGCGGATCTCGACCTCGCCGCTCTGGATGATGAACAGTTCGTCGGCGGCATCGCCTTCCTTGAAAATGACGTCGCCGGCCTTGTAATCGCGCGCCGGAGCGCCCGCTCCTGCCAACAGCCTAAAATCGACCGGTGCATCCGCCATATCAGGCCCCAAGCTTAGCGCATAGCCTCGACGAGATTGTCGAGCGCGGCATTATTGCCGAACTTCGCGCCCTCGATCATATTGTCGCCGTCCAGCGAAGTGACCTGCGCCGTCAGTTTGACTTTGGTCCCGGCGCCGTCGGGCTCAAGCGTCATGGTCGACATGCTGATCAAAACCGTGCGGCCTTGGACCTCGACGGTTTCGCTCGAAACAATGCGCCGCTCCGATACGATGTCGTAATAGGTCGTCACACCGCGATATTGCGGATTGTCCTTGGCGCCGCAGCGGAAGACATCGCGGCCGCCGACCCGAAAATCCGTCGCATCATAGATCAGCGCCGCGGTCTCCGAAGGCGTTCCCCAACCGGCACGTTCGACGGGATCGGCGAGCGCGGCAAAGACCCGCGCGGTATTCGCAGCGCAAATGCGCTCAAAAACGAGAGTGGCGTGCTTGAGCTCTTGTGCCGTCATGGTTGTCTCCACGATCCTTCAAACGCTCACTCCCCGCCGTTCTCCTCGCCCTGCTCGCCCTGCTCGCTCTCCTCGGAGAGCCGCTCCACGGACGCCACCTTCTCGCCCTCGCCGGTCGAGAACACGATGACGCCTTGCGTCGAGCGGCCGGCGATGCGGATGCCGTCGATCGGGCAGCGGATCAGTTGCCCGCCGTCGGTGACCAGCATGATCTGATCGCTCTCCTCGATCGGGAACGAGGCGACGAGCTTGCCGTTCTTCTCGGTGACCGACATGGCGACGATGCCTTTGCCGCCGCGGCCGGTGGTGCGGTATTCGAACGACGAGGTGCGCTTGCCGAAGCCTTTTTCGGAGACGGTGAGCACGAATTGCTCCGCCGCCGACAATTCCGCATAGCGGGTCTGGCCGAGCTCGATGGCGCCCTCGGCTTCTTCGGCGTCCGTGCCGCCGTTCTCCTCGGCTTCGCCATTGCCGCCGCGCCGCACCGCGTTGGCGCGCTTGAGGTAAGCGACGCGTTCGTCGGCGCTCGCCTCGACATGGCGCAGAATCGACAGCGAGATCAGCTTGTCGCCGTCAGCCAGATTGATGCCGCGCACGCCCATCGAGGTGCGGCCCTGGAACACGCGCACATCGTTCACCGCAAAGCGGATGCATTGGCCGCCGGCCGAGGTGAGGAGAACATCGTCGTCCTCCTTGCAGATCTGCACGTCGACAATGGCGTCGCCGTCGTCGAGCTTCATGGCGATGATGCCGGAGCGGCGCACGTCGGCGAAATCGGACAGCTTGTTGCGCCGCACCGTGCCGCGCGTGGTGGCGAACATCACGTCGAGCTTGTCCCAGGTCTTTTCATCTTCCGGCAGCGGCATGATGGTGGTGATGTTCTCGCCCTGCTCGAGGGGGAGAATATTGATCAGCGCCTTGCCGCGCGCCTGAGGTGCTGCTTGCGGCAGCCGCCACACTTTTTCCTTGTAGACCTGGCCGCGCGACGAGAAGAACAGCACCGGCGTATGGGTCGAGGCGACGAACAGCCGGGTGACGAAATCCTCGTCTCGCGTCTGCATGCCGGCGCGGCCCTTGCCGCCGCGCTTCTGCGCCCGATAGGTCGAGAGCGGCACGCGCTTGACGTAGCCCGCATGCGAGACGGTAACGACCATGTCCTCGCGCTGGATCAGGTCCTCGTCTTCCACCTCGCCTTCCTGATCGATGATCACGGTGCGGCGCGGCGTGCCGAATTCCGTCTTGATGGCTTGCAGCTCGTCCTTGACGATAGTCTGGATGCGCGCGCGCGAGCGCAAGATGTCGAGATATTCAGCGATCTCGGCCGCGAGCTTGTCGAGCTCGGCTTTGATCTCGTCGCGGCCGAGCGCGGTGAGCCGCTGCAGCCGCAGATCGAGGATGGCCTTGGCTTGCTCCGCCGACAGTTTCGTGGAGCCTTCCGGCGAGACGATGTGGCGCGGGTCGTCGATCAGCGTGACCATGGTGGCGACGTCGCGCGCCGGCCAGTCGCGCGCCATCAATTGCTCGCGCGCCTCGTTGGCGTCCTTGGCGGCACGGATCAGGCGGATCACTTCGTCGATATTGGCGACCGCGATGGCAAGGCCGACCAGGATATGGGCGCGGTCGCGCGCCTTGTTCAAAAGATGCTTGGTGCGCCGGTAGACCACTTCCTCGCGGAAGTTGATGAAGACAGTCAGCAGGTCCTTCAGGTTCATCACCAGCGGCCGGCCGCCGTCGAGCGCCACCATATTGGCGCCGAACGAAGATTGCAGCGCGGTGAAGCGATAGAGCTGATTGAGCACGACGTCCGGCACCGCGTCGCGCCGCAGTTCGACGACGACGCGATAGCCGTCGCGGTCGGATTCGTCGCGCAGCGCCGTGATCCCTTCGATCTTCTTGTCGCGCACCAGTTCACCGATGCGTTCGACGAGATGCGCCTTGTTGACCTGGTAGGGAATCTCGGTGGCGACGATGGCTTCGCGCTCGCCGCGCAGGGTCTCGAATTCGACCTTGCCGCGCATCACGATCGAGCCGCGGCCGAGATGATAAGCGGAACGGATGCCTTGCCGGCCGAGAATGATGCCGCCGGTCGGGAAATCCGGCCCCGGCACGATCGCGATCAGATCGTCGATCGACAGCGCCGGATTGTCGATCAGCGCCACGCAGGCGTCGATCACCTCGCCGAGATTGTGCGGCGGAATATTGGTCGCCATGCCGACGGCGATGCCGCCGGCGCCGTTGACCAGAAGATTGGGAAAGCGCGCCGGCAGCACCACCGGCTCGTGCACGGAATTGTCGTAGTTGGGCTGGAAGTCGACCGTGTCCTGGTCGATGTCGTGCAGCAATTCCATGGCCGACTTGGCCAGCCGGCTCTCGGTGTACCGGTAGGCCGCCGCGTTATCGCCGTCGACCGAGCCGAAATTGCCCTGCCCGTCGATCAGCGGCAGGCGCATCGAAAAATCCTGCACCAAACGCACCAACGCGTCATAGATCGACTGGTCGCCATGGGGATGGTATTTGCCCATGACGTCGCCGACGACGTGTGCGCATTTCACATATTTTTTGTCCGGCGTGTGACCGTTCTCGTGCATCGAATAGAGAATGCGGCGATGCACCGGCTTCAAGCCGTCACGCGCATCGGGCAGCGCGCGCGCCACGATCACGCTCATGGCGTAATCGAGGTAGCTCTTCTTCATCTCCTCCGTGATCGACACGGGGCGAATATCGGAAGGTTCGGCGCCTTGCCCGCCGTCGCCGCCATTGGGGGGCGGGGCATTATCCTGGTCTGACAAGCCTGAGAAATCCTGACTATGAATCCGGTTACGAATCTGGTGCGATTTGGATTCGGATTTTGTACCCGATCGGGCGCGCTATTGCCACCTTTATCGGCTCTCTGTACATAGGAATTTCTGTTTTACTTTCAAGGCCTTATTGTGACAATCCGAGGCGTCCTGATGGCGCTCCGGGAACGCCCGCAAGACCGCGTCACAAGATGCTGGCAAACTCCTCGTGGCGGCCTTCTTGGGCCCTCCCCGGCGGACATGGTTCATGCTGCTCGATTACGCCGTTTCGGCATTGCTGACGCTGTTTGTGGTGGTCGATCCGGTCGGACTTTGCCCGACTTTTCTGGTCGTGACCGACGGCTTGCCGCGCGCCGCCCGGCGCGGCGTTGCCTGGCGCGCCAGCGTCACCGCCGGCGCGATCCTCGCCGGCTCTGCCTTGATCGGCGATTGGCTCCTCGCCAAGCTTGGAATTTCGCTGTCGGCGTTCCGCATCGCCGGCGGACTTTTGCTGTTCTCGATCGCCTCGGAAATGGTGCTCGGGGTGCGGCTGCGCCGCGAAAGCGAGACCGCCGAGGAGGCGATCGAGGAGCGCGTGCGCAATATCGCCACCGTGCCACTGGCGATCCCGCTGATGGCGGGGCCCGGCGCCATCACGGCCACCGTGCTGTTGGCCGGCCGGGCCGATGCCGATCCGACGCTGCTTGCGCTTTTGATCGTCGTCGTGGCGCTCATTGCTGTGGCCTGCTGGCTCGCCTTCGTCTTTGCCGAGCGCATCAGCGGGCTGCTCGGCATGACCGGAAACATCGTGCTGTCGCGCTTGCTCGGCGTGCTGCTCGCAGCACTTGCCGTGCAATATGTCGTCGACGGCATCCGCGCCATTCTTGCCGCGTGAAAAAGTTTTTGCCGCTTGAAAAAAGCCGCCTAGCGAATGCCGAGCAGCGCCAGCGTCTTCGGATAATTGACCACGCTGAAGGCAGCGGCCGGTCCCGCCTGGCGCCACGTATAGACGTAGAAACCGGTCTGCGGAAACTCGCTGATGAGCCGCAGCAGATCACCTTTCATTTCGGTGGCGAGCTCTTCGTCGGTGTGGCACACGTGCATGAGGTCGCAATTGGTCTCCGACATGTAGACATGGCCGACGCCATGCGCGTCGATATTCTCCTGCAGGCCGTGCGCGTTGAAAGCATAGCCGTTGTACAGATTGAGGCCCAAGAGATCGAGACTGCCGATATTCACCTTCGGCCAATCGTCGACGAAATAGCCCGACGCCTCGTAGGACACCACGCCGTAGAAAAACGCCCGCAGATCGGCGGCCATGGCGACGATCTCGTTGGCCCAGCGCGAAAATGAAATGCCGGTGAGGCGGGCTTCCTGTTCGTTGCCAACGCTCAATTGATCGATGCCGTTGGCCTGCGCCCATTTGGCCTGCTGGATGACTTGCGCGCGATATTGCGGCAGCTGGCCGGCGTCGAGCTGCTCCCACTCGCCGCCGCTGATGACATAAAAGCCACGGACCTTGGCAAAGCGCGCGAGCGCCTCGGCCTGCACATCGTTGAAGCCGTTATAGACGATGCGGAGGCAGCGGACGCCGCCGTTCATGAGCCTTCGCAAATCTTGCTCGACCTGGCCGCCGGGCGAAAGGTCATGGACGTAGCCGTCATGGCCGTAGTTGAAGCAAAGGCCCCGCGGCTGCGCCGCCCGCGCGGGTTTGCCGCCGAAGGCCAATAAAACCGCCAGCATAGCGATCGGAACAAACCATCCCTGCAAACCAGTCCTCACTGTCGGTCCAAACATTTTTGCGCGCCTGTTTCGTTACGGTCATGAATACCACTTTCCAGATTGAAGGCATCGTATCCGCGCCGTCGCCCGTTGAGGCCGGGTAAGCTTTCATTAACCATCCGGGTCCAGACTTCGTGCGGGTACTTTATTTGGAATCTGGCGATGGCGATTTCCGGAATTGCCGCGAGCCCGCAGACGCAACAGGTCGCGCAGATATCAGTGCAGTCCTCCGTGCAGTCTTGGGCGCATCACCGGCGCGGCGGCGCTCAGGCTCCCTCGATCAGCGACGTCGATGCGCAAAGCGCGAACACGGCGTCCGCCAACCGCTCGACCGGCCGCGTCGGCGGCAAGGTCGATATATCGGCCTAGATCATGTCCGATCATTTGGTGCGCATGGACAACAGCGATACACGCCCAGCCCGGATCACAGTGCGCAAGGCGCAGCCGCGCGACATTCCGGCACTGATGCAGCTCAAGCGCCTGTTGGCGCAAGGCGAGGACGCGCTGCACGCCGTGTGCGCCACCGAAGCCGATTGGCTGCGCGACGGCTTTGGACCGCGTGCCGGTTTCACCGCCTTCGTTGCCGAGCGCGCCGACGATCCGGCGGAGAATGCCGGGGACCGGGCGGCCGGCGATTTTGTGATTGGCGAATCCGTAATTGGAATGGCGACGTGCAGCCAGCGCGTCGTCACCGGATGGGACGGGCCGGTGATTTTCCTGCAAGACCTTTATGTCGACGCCGCCTATCGCGGACAGGGCATCGCGCGCGCGCTGATGGCCCGCGTCGCGGCGCTGGCCTGCGACCTGGGCAGTCCGATCGTCGAGCTCACCGTGCGCGACGACAATCCGGCCCAGCAATTCTATGTAAGCACCGGCTTTGCGCCGCTGCCGCAATGCCTCACCTTCGTGCTTTCGGGAGCGGCTTTGACGAAGCTTGCCGACGGCGACAAGCGGGATTTGGCGCGCACCGGCTAGAGCATAATCCGGAAAAGTGGAAGCCGGTTTTCCGAAAAGATCATGCTCCGCTAAAATGCGATGTGTCGCAGTCAATCCAGGCGCGGCTGCCAGATCATCAGCGCGAAGATGCAAGCCATGCCGAGCAGGATCGGGCGGCCAGCACGCACCAGGTGCGGAACAGCGCCCGATAGGGTTTTCGCAGCGGCTGCGATTCCAGCGCCGCTTCGCGCGCCAGGCCGCGGATGCGGATTTCGAGCCGCACCGCAAAAAACCAGCACACGACCACAATTGCATAGAACACCAGCGCCACAAGAATCGAGAATTCGCCGAGCGGCTGCAGGCCGATCGCCGAGGCGAGCGGAAATCCGCTGAGCGGCTGTAGCACAATGGCGGGGATCATCACCGCCTTCTCGACGCTGACGACGAATTGCGCGGTCAGCGCGACCACCGAGGTATTGCCGGAGCGGTGCGCCAGCACCATGAACGCCGCAAGGCAGAGCCACGTGCCGAACATCGCCGCGGCCGCCAGTTCATGGACGAATTTGATGGCGAAGATGGTGTCGATCATCGCTGGTCAGACATAGACCGCTCGTTCCCGCGAAAGCGCGGGAACCCAGACTATAGGCCTTGAGCATCCTCCCCGGATTCCCGCTTGCGCGGAATGAGCGGATGAACACGTCAGACGAAGGCGCAATGACGGAAGCGACTGCGCTTAGAACGGAATTCGTCGTCCATGTCGCCGCCGCGCATCGAGCCCGCGCCGGATCCGGCGCCGGCCGCGGCCGCAACTTTGCGTGTCGGGCCGGGCGAGCCGAAATCGCCGCCGGCCTCGTCCATGTCGCCGCCGCCGCTTGCCCCCGCCCCGCCGGCGCGATCGAGCAAGGTCAGTTCGCCGCGAAAGCCCTGCAGCACGACCTCGGTGGAATAGCGGTCCTGACCGGCCTGGTCCTGCCATTTGCGCGTCTGCAACGCGCCTTCGAGGTAAACTTTCGAGCCCTTCTTGAGATATTGCTCGGCGATCCGGCACAGGTTTTCGTTGAAGATGACGACGCGATGCCACTCAGTCTTTTCCTTGCGCTCGCCGCTCGTCTTGTCGCGCCAGGATTCCGAAGTGGCGAGCCGCAGATTTGCGATCGGCCGCCCGTCCTGGGTGCGACGGATTTCGGGATCGGCGCCCAGATTGCCGATCAGGATCACCTTGTTGACGCTTCCCGCCATGATCTACTCCGCTGACTGATTTTCCGCGTTGCCGCGATCCAATTTGCTTTCGCGATATCGTTTGCTTTCGCGATCCAACTTGCTGCCGCGATCCGGATTTTGCTCCGCACGATGCGGCCCGCGCGTTCCGAGCATCTCGCTTGGGACACTAGTGCCGGACCGTCCCCCTGCAAGGAGGATCGGCGGATCGCGGGGGTTATCCACACGCGTACCGCCGCCGGCCGTTATCCTGCGGCGATGTTCTCATTTTGTTCTAAGACGGTCGAATGACAAAAGCAAGGGGCCAACGAGGCGCCAGCAAGGCACGTTGCCAGCGCACACGGCAAAAACCCAGACACCGCGGCGCTTCGGCAAAGGGTCTCGACCAAGAGTCGACCAAGAGTTCCGCCAATGCCCGAAACGACACCGATGGCGGCGGTATCGGAATCCGCCAGGTTGTTGTTTTTTTGCACTATCCAGGCGCTCTCGGAAGCACTGTATTAGCCCGGACGCGGCCAATTGCAGGGTACTTGGGTAATGAAGCGTCTTAGTTTGGGTTTGCTGACGTCAGCATTGGCGGCAGCGGCGTGTGCGCAGTTCGCGCATGCGGCCGATTTGCCGGTTGCGCCCATTGCCCCGGCTCCCGCCTATTATCGCCCCGCGCTCTATGACTGGACCGGCTTCTATGTCGGCGGCCAGGTCGGCGCGGGCCTTCTCCAGGACACATCCAGTCCGATCGCCGGTGCTGCGACAACGGCGCCGAGCGGCCCGGTCGGCATTAATCCGAGCGGCGGCGTGGCCGGCGTCCAGGCTGGCTTCAATTACGAATTCGCCCCCTGGGTCGTGGGTGTCGAAGGCTCTTGGGCCCACAGCTGGCTGAATGGGAACGGCACCACCCCCTCGACGACGGGCGCAGCAGCCACGGTCTCCCGCGACACATCCAGTATGATGTGGATCGCGGCTGCGACCGCGCGCGTCGGCTACGCCTTCGACACGCTGTTGGTGTACGTCAAAGGCGGTGGCGCCTGGGCGAATGTCAAATACACCGAAGACGTCCTGGTTCCGACGATTGTCGGTCCCACGCAATCATTGACCGACACGCGCAGCGGCTTCACCGCCGGCGCCGGACTTGAATACGGGTTCGTGGAAGGCTGGTCGGGCAGGCTCGAATACGATTTCTACGATTTCGGCACCCAGAACTATGCCTTCGCCATAACGCCGGTGCAGATCAAATCCGAGGTCCATGTTGTGACCGCCGGAATCAATTACCGCTTCAATTGGGCTGGAGGCAGGCCCTACTAGGCCTGCCGTGTAGTGAGTACCTGTAACCGCGTACTCGATTGAAGCGCACTCCAAGGGCCGGCCGAATGCCGGCCCTTGTCGTTTCTAAAGGCGCCGCAGGAATTCCGGGCATAAGCCAAGCTGCCGCCCTGCCCGCCCTGGCAAAGCCGCGCCGTTCTCACTATGTTCGGCGGAGAAGTCAAAGAGCCAAAAGCCAAAAAGGTGGTCCCAGCGTCGGCCTAGAGCGCGGCGGAACGGGACCTTTTCGCTATGACCGACAGCGACAAGAGCAGCAGAAATCCCGGCCGCCGCGATCGTCACGTGATCGCCATCCGCGGCGCGCGCGAGCACAATCTCAAGGATGTCGATCTCGACATTCCGCGCGACCAGCTTGTGGTCTTCACCGGCCTGTCCGGCTCGGGCAAATCCTCGCTCGCCTTCGACACCATCTATGCCGAGGGCCAGCGCCGCTATGTCGAAAGCCTCTCGGCTTACGCGCGGCAATTCCTGGAAATGATGCAGAAGCCGGACGTCGACCAGATCGACGGCCTGTCGCCCGCCATTTCCATCGAGCAGAAAACCACCTCGCGCAATCCGCGCTCCACCGTAGGAACCGTCACCGAGATCTACGACTATATGCGGCTGCTCTGGGCCCGCGTCGGCGTGCCCTATTCGCCCGCCACCGGCCTGCCGATCGAAAGCCAGACCATCTCGCAGATGGTCGACCGGATCATGGCGCTGCCCGAGGGTACGCGGATCTATCTCCTGGCCCCGGTCGTGCGCGGCCGCAAAGGCGAGTACCGCAAGGAGCTCGCCGAATTCATGAAGCGCGGCTATCAGCGCGTCAAAATCGACGGCGCGTTCTACGAGATCGCCGAAGCCCCGCCCTCGACAAGAAATTCACCCATGACATCGATGTCGTGGTCGACCGCCTGGTGGTGCGGCCGGATATCTCAACGCGGCTTGCCGATTCGCTTGAACAGGCGCTGAAGCTCGCCGACGGCATGGCGGTTGCCGAACTCGCCGATTCCACCGCCGCCGCCGGCGCAACGACCAACAGCAAGGCCAACAAGCAGCGCAACGAGACCGCCGAGCGCCTCATCTTCTCGGAAAAATTCGCCTGCCCGGTGTCCGGCTTCACCATTCCGGAAATCGAGCCGCGGCTGTTCTCGTTCAACAATCCGTTCGGCGCCTGCCCGAAATGCGGCGGGCTCGGCGTCGAGCAGCACATCGATGCCGAGCTCGTCATTCCCGACAAGGAGCGCACCTTGCGCAAAGGCGCCATCGCGCCCTGGGCCAAGTCGAGTTCGCCCTATTATGTTCAAACGCTCCAAGCGCTCGGCAAGCACTACAAATTCACGCTCGACACCAAATGGAAGGATCTGCCGAAGAAGACCCAGGACGCCATCCTCCACGGCTCCGGCGACGACGAGATCCGCTTTTCCTATGACGACGGCACCCGCGCCTACGACGCCAAGCGCGCCTTCGAAGGCATCATCACCAATCTCGAGCGCCGCTACAAAGAGACCGACAGCGACTGGGCGCGCGAGGAAATCGCCCGCTATTTCACCGACGTGCCCTGCGACGCCTGCAAGGGGTTTCGGCTCAAGCCCGAAGCTCTGTGCGTGAAGATCGCCGGCCGCCATATCGGCGAAGTGTCCGACATGTCGGTCAAAGCCGCTGCGACCTGGTTCACCGAACTGCCGGGCAAGCTCAACACCAAGCAGAATGAGATCGCCGGCCGCGTGCTCAAGGAAATCCGCGAGCGGTTGCGCTTTCTGGTCGATGTCGGGCTCGATTATCTCACGCTCGCCCGCGCCTCGGGCACGCTGTCCGGCGGCGAGAGCCAGCGCATCCGGCTTGCCTCGCAGATCGGCTCCGGCCTCACCGGCGTGCTCTATGTGCTCGACGAGCCCTCGATCGGGCTGCATCAGCGCGACAATGCGCGGCTTCTCGAAACGCTGCGCCGGCTGCGCGATCTCGGCAACAGCGTCATCGTCGTCGAGCACGACGAGGACGCCATCCGCACCGCCGACCATGTGCTCGATATCGGCCCCGGCGCCGGCATTCATGGCGGCAATCTCGTCGCGCAAGGCAGCGTCGACGACCTGATCGCCGCGCGAAAATTCCTGGACCGGCAAATATCTCTCCGGCGAACTTGATCGTGCCGATCCCCGAGCGGCGGCCGAAAAATCCGACCCGCATGCTGAAAATCATCGGCGCCCGCGGCAACAATCTGAAAAATGTCTCGGCCGAAATCCCGCTCGGTCTGTTCACCTGCGTCACCGGCGTGTCCGGCGGCGGCAAGTCGACGCTGCTCATCGACACGCTCTACAAGGCCGTGGCGCGACGGCTCAACGGCGCCAACGAAGCCCCTGCCCGGTTCGACCGCATCGAGGGGCTCGAACATCTCGACAAGGTCATCGACATCGACCAGTCGCCGATCGGCCGCACGCCGCGCTCCAACCCGGCGACCTATACCGGCGCGTTCACGCCGATTCGGGAGTGGTTCGCGGGGTTGCCGGAGTCCAAGGCGCGCGGCTACGAGCCCGGCCGCTTCTCGTTCAACGTCAAAGGCGGCCGCTGCGAGGCCTGCCAGGGCGACGGCGTCATCAAGATCGAGATGCACTTTCTGCCCGACGTCTATGTCACCTGCGACGTCTGCAACGGCAAGCGCTACAACCGCGAAACGCTGGAAGTGCTGTTCAAGGGCAAATCCATCGCCGACGTGCTCGACATGACGGTCGAGGAAGCGCTCGATTTCTTCAAGGCGGTGCCGCGGGTGCGCGAGCCGCTGAAGCTCCTGCACCGCGTCGGCCTCGACTACATCCATGTCGGCCAGCAGGCGACGACTTTGTCCGGCGGCGAAGCGCAGCGCGTCAAACTCGCCAAGGAGCTGAGCGAAGCGCGCCACCGGCCGCACGCTCTACATTCTCGACGAGCCGACCACGGGGCTGCACTTCCACGACGTGGCAAAACTCCTCGAAGTGCTGCACGAACTGGTCGAGAGCGGCAACACCATCGTCGTCATCGAGCACAATCTCGAAGTCATCAAGACCGCCGACTGGGTCATCGACCTCGGCCCCGAAGGCGGCGACGGCGGCGGCGAAATCGTCGCGGCGGGGACGCCTGAGGATATTGCGCGGGAGAAGCGGAGTTATACCGGGGCGTTTTTGAAGCCGGTGCTGGCGAGGCGCGGGGTGACGAGCAAGAAGAAGCGGGTTGAGGCGGCGGAGTGATCTTTCTTTCACCCTCCCCTGCAGGGGAAAGGTCGGCGCGAAGCGCCGGGGTGGGGTGGCCTTCCGCAGCGGAAGATGAAAGAGCAAGCGAATTGTGCTAGGGGCGTGGCATGAGCATGAACGTTGAAGCCGAGAATTGCGATCTGAAAGCGCCGCGTCAGCGAGATCGAAGGCTCGTTCGGATTTCTGACACAACAGATCAAAAGCGTGCATAAGGATTTGCTCGCGTTTCAGACGAAACGGAGCAGAATTTTGCTCAAGTCGACAGTCGCTTCGACAAAGTCGACAGCCGTCTCGATCATCTGGATCGCGGACTTCAAGGGTTACGAAGGACATGCTCAAGATCGTCGGCGACACCATGCGCGAAGTGCTCGACAGGAAGCCAGGAAGAAATCGTGAGCCGAAGCGCGTAGCCGGCGGGGTCATCGACCTCGGCCCCGAAGGCGGCGACGGTGGCGGCGACATTGTCGCGGCCGGGACGCCGGAGGACATTGCGCGGGAGAAGCGGAGTTATACCGGGGCGTTTTTGAAGCCGGTGCTGGCGCGGCGGGGGGTGGCGAGCAAGAAGAAGCGGGTTGAGGCGGCGGAGTGAATACGCTGCTACCCTGCCACGACGCCGTGACGACTACGGTCTATAGGTCAGCAGCGATTTCTTCGTTACCACCGCTTGCCCTCTCGGCATGCGGAAGTATCCGCCGCCGGGCTGAGGTTAGTACGGGGACTCACAACCGCTGAAGGTACCCCGTGACCGACGCATCGGACGCCACCCATTTCTCCGTCACCTACACCGAGGCCGAGCTTCGCGACGCCGGCAGATTGATCGCCAAGCGGCAGGCGCACGCGGAGAGCGATTACACTTTCTTCGGCATGATGTTCGCGGTCCCGCTTGCCATCGGCTTTGCCGTCTACGGCGCGTTTGGCCTCGGCCTGATGGCGGGCGCCGCGGTGCCGGGGGCGCTGGCCGCGGCTTACATCGCCTTTGTCGCCGGCTGGCTGAGCTATTGGCTTTGGATCCGCAGCTATTATCGCAAGCAGATGCGCACCGAGCGCTATCTCGGGCCGTGGAATTATGTCTTTGATGACACGGGCATCCGCTACACGAGCGAAACCACCGAGGTGCGATGCACCTGGCTCGGGGTGGAAAGAGTAGAGGACCTGGGCCGGTTTGTCCTGTTCCGCTGCGGCACGCACCGGGTTTTCATTCCCGCACGCGAATTCGCCGACAATGCTGCGCGCCTCGCTTTCGCCGCCGCTTGCGCCGCGCGCATCAAGGCGGCGGCAGCGGGCTGACGACCCCATATATACCGGAACACGTCCGGCATGACGCGCGGGATCGCCTGCGCTATCCTGCTGCCGGAAAGGGTGAATCGGCGAAGTGACAGGCAAAAAACCCGTCGTCGGCGTGATCGGCAGCGCGCATCTGGTCGACGGCAAATTCCGGGCGCAGCGGGTCGGCGAGCGCAATCTGCGCGCGGTCGCCGAGACCGCGGGCGCGCTGCCGCTGATCTTTGCCGGCGCGCCGGACCTCACCGATATCGGCGCGCTGCTCGATATCGTCGACGGCATTCTCCTCACCGGCGCGCGCGCCAATGTGCATCCCAGCCGGTTCGGGCACGAGGCGCATCCGAGCAGCGAGCCTTATGACGAGCCGCGCGACGCGCTGGCGCTGGAGCTGGTGAAAACCTGCGTCGCGCGCGGCGTGCCGCTGTTCGGCATCTGCCGCGGCTTTCAGGAGATGAATGTCGCCTATGGCGGCTCGCTGCATCCGGAAATCCGCGAACTGCCCGGCCGCATGAATCACCGCGCGCCGCGGCTGCCGAACGGCGAATTCCATCCCGACGTCGCCGTTGTTTTCGCCGACCGCCATGAGGTGCGGCTGACGCCCGGCGGCGTGTTCGCCGAGCTCCTCGGCGCCGAGACCATCCGGGTCAATTCGCTGCACGGCCAGGGCATCCTCGAGCCCGGAGAGCGCGTCGTCATCGAGGGCGTCGCGGAGGACGACACCATCGAGGCCATCCGCGTCGCCGATGCGCCGGGCTTTGCCCTCGGCGTGCAATGGCATGCCGAGCACGACGCCGGCAGCAATCCGATCAATCGCACATTGTTCGAAGCTTTCGGCGCGCGCTGCGGAAGCAGCAGCAGGCGCGGTGATGCTTAGCTCGTCACCACCGGGCTTGACCCGGTGGTCCATGCGGACGGTCGGCTTCGTCAGCCTAAGCGGTAAGTCCTTACGAGACGTCATCTCAGCATGGATACGCGGGTCAAGCCCGCGTATGACGAGGTGCGAGCTGTCTCCCCCTCACCGCCCGTTGATCGCCTCCCACACCCGCGGCGGCGTCGCCGGCATGTCGATATGCCGCGCGCCGTTCTTGCGATGGAGCGCATCGACGATGGCATTGATCACCGCCGGCGGCGCGCCGACGGCGCCCGCCTCGCCCGCGCCCTTGACGCCGAACGGATTGGACGTCGACGGCACATTGTGGGTCGAGAAATCGAACAGCGGAATATCGCCGGCGCGCGGCATGGCGTAGTCCATGAACGAGCCGGACAGAAGCTGCCCGGATTCCGGATCGTAGACCGCGTGTTCGAAGAGCGCCTGGCCGATGCCCTGCACCACGCCGCCATGCACCTGGCCTTCGAGCAAGAGCGGATTGATGGTGCGGCCGAAATCGTCGACGATGGTGTAGCGCGCGATGCCGACCGCGCCGGTCGCCGGATCGATCTCGACCTCGACGATGTGACAGCCATTGGGAAACGTCTGCGCCGGCGGCACCCGCTGATGCGTGGTGTCGAGCCCGGGCGCCATGCCCGGCGGCAGTTTTTTCGGATCGTTCGCGGCTTTGGCGACGTCAAAGAGATCGACGCGGAGATCGGTGCCGGGCACGCCGAACACGCCGTCCGCGAAGGTCACATCGGCGGCCCCGACTTCGAGCATATGCGCGGCAAGCTCCTTGCCCTTGCCGACGATGATGCGCCCGGCCTCGTAGAGCGCCGCGCCGCCGACGGCGATGGCGCGCGAGCCGCCGGTGAGGCCCGAGGGCGTGCGGTCGGTGTCGCCCATGATGACCTCGATGCGGTCGGCATCGATGCCGAGCTGGTCGGAGACGATCTGTTTGTAGGCGGTGTGCAGGCCGGTGCCGTATTCCTGGTTGCCCATGACCAGTTCGACGCGGTCGTCCTTGAACTCGATCGAGGCGGTTTCCGGAAATCCGCCGCCGCAGCGCTCGGTATAGGTCGCCATGCCGATGCCGCGCAGTAGGCCGTTGCGCTCGCTGTCGCGCCGCCGCTTCGGAAACGACGCCCATTCCGCCGCCGCCATGGCGCGGTCCATGACTTCCTCGAACTCGCCGGAATCGAGCACCAGCTTGGTCGGCGAGGTGTAAGGCATCGCCTTGGACGGCACGAAATTGATGCGGCGGATCTTGTCCGGGCTCATGCCGGTATCGCGCGCCGCGGCATCGACCAGGCGCTCGAGCAGATAAGCGGCTTCCG
This sequence comes from uncultured Alphaproteobacteria bacterium, assembly GCA_963761595.1. Classification (GTDB taxonomy): domain Bacteria; phylum Pseudomonadota; class Alphaproteobacteria; order Rhizobiales; family Xanthobacteraceae; genus BOG-931. Next base: position 47,631 of record CAVXHE010000013.1, on the reverse strand, counting down.
GCCGCCCGGCGCCGCGATAGGCGCAGACCGGCACGGTGTTGGTGCACACGCCTTTGACGTTGACGTGGATGGCGCCGAACACATAGAGGCCGGAGACCAGGTCGGTCGAGCGCGTCGGCACGAAACAGCCGAACGGCGACAGATAAGCGCCGATATTGGCGAGAATCGAGACGCGCAGACCGAGGAAGCGGCCCTTTAAGTCGAGCGCAAGCTCGGCGCGGGTGTGGTGATCGCGGCCCTGATTGTCGGACACAAAACCTTCGGAACGGTCCTCCTGCCATTTCACCGGGCGTGCAAGCTTCCGGCTCGCCCACACCACGAGCGCGTGCTCGGGATAGACGAAGGCCTTCATGCCGAAGCCGCCGCCGACATTGCGCGTGATCAGGCGCAGCTTGTCCTTGCCGATCTTGAGCACCATGTCGGCCAGCGGATCGCGGACGAAATGCGGGCCCTGCGTTCCGGTATAGAGCGTCGAGCGGTCGCTCGCCGCGTCGTATTCGGCGAGCGCGTTGCGCGGCTCCATGGAATTGGCGACGACGCGATTGTTGACGAGGTCGAGCGTAACGACACGCGCCGCCTTGGCGAAGGCCGCATCGGTCGCGGCGGCATTGCCCATGTCATTGTCCCAGTCGAAAACAATGTTGCCGGCAATGTGGTCGAACAGCTTTGGCGCGCCGGGGGCGACCGCATCTTTGCCATCGGTGACCGCGGGCAATTGCTCGTAGTCGACCGCGATGGCTTCTGCGGCATCGCGCGCGGCGACAAGCGTCTCCGCCACGACGAACGCGACCGGCTGCCCGACATGGCGCACCTTGCCGAGTGCAAGCACCGGCCGCGGCGTGTCGTGCCGCGGCGTGCCGTCGCGATTGTTGAGTGGAACGACGCAAGGCAGGTCGCCGAGACCGTCCTTCTGCAAATCCTCACCGGTCGCGACCAGGAGCACGCCCGGCATGCGCCGCGCGGCCGTCGCGTCGATGCGCTTGATCTGGGCATGCGCCACCGGAGCGCGCAGCACAAAGGCCTGCGCCGTCTCCGGCAGCACAATGTCGTCGGTATAGAGGCCGCGGCCGGTGATCAGCCGTTGATCCTCGACACGCCGCACCGGCTGGCCGATCCCGAATTTCATGCTGCGTCCCCATCCAGTCGATTGCGCATAAATTATCTATGCACGCCCGTGCATAATGCCACCGCCGGGCCGGGAAAGGGCGAGCTAGCCGGGTGACGCGCAGGTGCCCTGCGCCCGGCCGGCACGTGCTGCGCCGATAGGGGCTTGCGCAACCTCTGCGCGCTTGGCAGCTTGACGGACTTAAAGAGCGCGTCGACGCGCCGTCGCAGTCTCCCCGCCGGGACCGCGAACATGCCTAGGGAGCTGAGGAATGCCTAATCGCCACATCGCGATCTTGTTAGCCGCTGCGTGTGTTTTCGCGTTCGCTTTCGCCGTTATGCCGGCGCGAGCCGCCGACGATGTCGCGGCGAAAGCGCTGGCTTGCGCCTCATGCCACGGCCAGAACGGCACCCCGATTTCCGCCACCTTCCCGATCATCTGGGGCCAGCAGCAGAATTATCTGTATAAGGAATTGCACGACTTCCACAGCGGCGATCGCAAGAACCCGATCATGGCGCCGCTCGTGCAAACCCTGTCGCTCGACGACTTGCGCGCCATGGCGGTCTATTTCTCGGACAAGACCTGGCCGGCGAAACAGGTTGCCAGCACGACCGCTGCCGCGCCCGCTGCCCCGCCCGATGCCATCGCCGCCAAGATCCAGGCGTGCAAGGCCTGCCACCAGGCGAATTTCGAAGGCGGCGCGCCGGCGCCGCGGCTTGCGGGCTTAAGCTACGAATACCTCGTCTCCGCCATGCGCGCCTTCGCCAACGGCCAACGCACCAACAATCTCGACATGCCGGGCTTCATGAAGGCGCTCACCGACAGCGAGCGCGACGCGATGGCGCATTATCTGGCGGGGTTGTGAGGCCTCACGGCACCGCAATCCCCGCCTTCTTGATCACGTCGGTCCAGCGCGCGAGGTCGGCTGAGAGCACCGTGCCGAATTTACCCGGCTCATCGGCGACCGGCTTCATGCCCTGCTTGTCGAATAATTCCGCGACGTCTTGCGCTGCGACAATTTTGGCGACTTCGTCGCGCAACTTCTTGGCGATACGGGACGGCGTGCCCGGCGGCGCTAGAAGCCCGAAATAATTCGAGACGACGTAATCCTTGAAACCGGACTCGGCCATGGTCGGCACGTCCGGCAAAGCCTGAGCGCGCTGCGCGCTGGTCACCGCGAGCCCGGAGACATTACCGGCTTTCACCTGGCCGACCTCGACCGGCATGGCGTCGAACATCGCGTCGACCCGGTTCCCGAGCAGATCGTTGAGCGCCTCTGCCGCGCCCTTATACGGCACATTGACGATGCTGATGCCGGCGGACATGCGCAACAGCTCGGCCGCAAGCGACAGCGAACTGCCGGTGCCGCCGCCCGAGCCGAAGGTCAGCTTGCCGGGATTGTTTTTGCCGTACTCGATCAAGTCGCTCACATTCTTGAAACCCAGCGCTTTGCGGCCGACCAGAATGAACGGGCCTTCCGACACTTCGGTCACCGGCGTCATTTTGCGGATATCGAACGGATAGTCCTTCTGCGCCGGCTGCGTCACGGCCACCGCCGCCGAGATCATGAACAGCGTGTGGCCGTCGGGCGCGGCGGTGGTGAGCTCCCGATAGGCCGGCTCGAAGGCGCCACCCGGCTTGTTCTCGACATAGACATTGGTGTTGAGACTCTGCGTCAGCCGCTGCGCGATCAGCCGCGCAGTGACATCGGTCGCCCCGCCCGGCGCCAGCCCAACGATGATGCGGATCGGCTTGTCGGAAAAATCCTGTGCGGTAGCAGGTTGAGCCTGTATGGCCGAGAGCGTCAACGCGACCAGCGCGAGCGCGCCATGCGCCGCGCGAAACAGGTACCTCATCACGTCCTCCCCGACTCACTGCGGCCGTGGCGTCTTCTTGCGCGGCATGTTGCTATGTTTTGCCGGCCTTTGCCAGAGACTGCCGCCCGGCCAAATTCGTGCTATACTTGATCCATGACCATTGAAGACCTCGAGAAGGCTGTGGAGAAGCTGCCGCCCGACCAGTTCGCGAGATTTCGCGCCTGGTTCGAGGAATTAGATGCCGCACGCTTTGATGAAAAAATCGCGCGTGACGCCGGCGCAGGCAAGCTTGACCAATTGGCCGAAGCGGCCATTGAGGATCTCCGCAAAGGACGCGCCCGCGAGTTATGAGACATCTCGCGAGCCGCGCGTTCTGGCAGGCTTACAGTAGTCTACCGGAACACGTTCGCGCTCTCGCCGACAAGAATTACGCACTACTGAAGGCCGACCCGCAACATCCCTCACTCCAGTTCAAGAAAGTCGGACGATTTTGGTCTGCGCGTGTCGGCTTACGCTATCGCGCGCTGGCCGTCGAAGCCGACGGCGATCTGATCTGGTTCTGGATCGGCTCACACGCTGATTATGATGCCTTGATCCGATAAACGCTGCATATACGGGTTCACGCGAGCAATGCGACAACTTGCGTCATGTCCGGCAAGGCCACGAGACGGCGGGACAGGTCGACAATCGCATCGCAGCGCGCCGCCGGCCAGCGGCGCTCCAATTCGCGGCGGAAACGCGCAGCATGGTCGGCCGGCGTGAACGGGTTCGACGGGCTGCCCTTCGACGCCGGGACGAAGATCGTATGCGTCGTGCCCGATTTCAGTTTCAGAACGACGCGGGCCGGCACCGATTCCGCCGTGGTCGCTGTCTCGACCTCGGCATCGACCTCGCAGCGCACGCGCTGCTCGATCGCCTTGACCGCGGCGTTTTCAACACTGTCCTCGTAGTCGCGGACACTCAGCGCAAAGCCGTCGTCGGCCAACCCTGGGGCTTTGGGCGCCAGAAACGCGGCGAGCGCAACGCTGTGCGGCAGGCTCATTTGCGCCGCCTGCACGTCGACCGGACGCGGGATGGTCAGCCGGCCGAGAATGACCGAGGGAATGCCGACATAAAGCTCCTCGATGGCTTCGGGGGCGACGCCATGCGCCCGGCACAGCGCGACGACGCCTTCGACGGCAGCCTGCACGCGCGCGCTGCAGGCGTGGCCCTTCACCGTCACGCCATCGAGCAGATAATCGCTGCCGAGCCCGCCGGTGATGATGCCGGGGTCGAACGCGTCGGCATAAGCGCGGGCAAAGCCGTTCGTGCCTTCCAGAATATCGGTCGGCCCGGAAAAGCCTTTGGCGACGAGCAGCGCCGCGGCGACGCCGTTTTCTGAGGCGCGCGCGGCGTGGATGCGCTTGACCGTCGAGCCGGACTGATAGAATTGCGTAAGTCCGCCGGAGAACGACGCCACCATGCCGATGGTCTCGGCGATGCGCCGTCCTGCCCCGACATCGGCAGCAGCCTCCCTGCCGAACAAGAGCCGCGATGCGGCCACCGCCGCGCCGAAGCCGCCGCAGGTCGCCGTGCTTTGGAAGCCGCGCCGAAAGTGCGTCGGCTGGATCGACAGCCCGATGCGGATCATCGCCTCATAGCCCGCAGCAACCGCGGCGAGGAAATCCGCCCCACTTGAGCGGCCGCAAACCGCAAGCGCTGCCGAAAACACGATCGCGCCGGGATGCAGCATGGAGCCGACATGGGTGTCGTCGGCGTCGATACTGCCGGCATAAGTCGAATTGAGGAAGGCGGCCCCGACCGGATCGCAGCCTTCGGTGCCAAACAGCACCGGCGCCGCACCCGCCCGGCCAAGACCGCTGAGATAGTCGCGCGCCCAGCCGCTCCACGCCATATCCGCGCCGATCGAGGCGACGCGGAGATAATCGAGAAAAAGGTCGCCCAGCGCACTGGCCACGCGCGCCGGCAGATCCTCGCCGCGCAGCGACGCCGCGAAATCGGCAAGCGCCAAGGTTGGGGATTTGGTCGGCGGCTTGGTCGCCGCCGGCTGCGCACCCGCCGCTCCTACGAGTTCGGCTATACTCATGTTTACGATCCTCGGCGGAGCACCACGTCGACTTCCGCGAAGCGATACGGCATACCACGCGCTCCGACAAGAAGCGCCCATCCGCGTCAAAAACACTCAAGGAACCCGGCATTCATGAACATCCTGATCCTCGAAGGCGACGGCATCGGCCCGGAGATTTCGGCAGCCACGGCGCGCGTGATGACGCGCGCCAATGACGTGTTCGGCCTCGGCATGAAATTCTCGTCGATGCCGATCGGCTTTGCCGCGATGGAAAAGTCGAAAACCACCTTCCCCAAGGAGACGCTTGAAGCCGCGAAAGCCGCCGACGGCACCGTGCTCGGCCCGGTCTCGCACAACGACTATCCGCCGGTGGCGCAAGGCGGCATCAATCCATCGGGTGCGCTCCGCATCGGGCTTGACCTCTACGCCAATATCCGCCCGGCCCGCACGCGTGCGGGTTTTGCGCCGCCCTGTGGCAAGGCGCTCGATCTCGTCATCGTGCGCGAGAATACCGAGGGCTTTTATTCCGACCGCTCGATGTTCTCGGCCCCGGCGAGATGATGCCGACGCCGGACCTCGCGCTGTCGTTTCGCAAGATCACCCGGCTCGGCTCGACCCGCATCGTCGAATCCGCTTTCGCGCTGGCCCGCCGCGAAGGCCGCAAGGTGACCGCCGTGCACAAGGCCAATGTGCTGCGCGTCTCCGACGGGCTGTTCCTCGAATGTGCGCGCCAGGTCGCCGCAAATATCCCGACATCGCCTATGAGGAAAAAATCGTCGACGCCATGGCGGCGCTCTGGTGCGCGACGCGAGCCAGTTCGACGTCATCGTCACCACCAATATGTTCGGCGACATCCTCTCCGACCAGGCCTCCGAATTGTCCGGCAGCATCGGGCTCGCGGCCTCGCTCAATGCCGGCGACACTTACGGCGTGGCGCAGGCGCAGCACGGCTCGGCGCCGGAAATCGCCGGCAAGGATCTGGCCAATCCGTCATCGCTGATCGGCTCGGTCGCCATGCTGCTCGCCTGGCTCGGCCAGAAACCGGCAAGGACGATTACGGCGCGCCGCAGCCGCGATCGAAAAGGCGCTCGACGCTGCCATCGCTTCGCCCGCCGAGCGCACGCGCGATCTCGGCGGCACGCTCGGCACCAAGGCGTTTACGGATGCGGTGATCGGGCGGCTGAAATAGCCGCCTACTGCGCGCCCTTGAGCACGTCGGACATCTTGCCGTATTTGGCGTAGTCGCTCGCCACCACCTGGCGAAAATCCGCGGGCTGCATCGCCACGATCTCGGAGCCGTCCCGCTTCAGAACGTCTTTGACGTCGGGCGCCGCATCGCCGTCTTCACCGCGCCCGCGAGCTTGTCGACGATCGCCGGACCGGTGCCCTGCGGCGCGAACATGCCGACCCATGACACCGCTTCGTAGCCGGGCACGCCGGCCTCGTTGAAGGTCGGCACATCGGGCAGCGCCGGCGAGCGGTCGCGCCCGCCGGCGGCAAGCGCGCGCACCGTGCCGGCGCGAACCTGCGGCAGGAGCCCCGCCATGAAACCCCACATCGCATTGACCTCGCCGGCGATGATGGCTTGCAGCGCGGCGCCCGTGCCCTGGTACGGCACGTGCACGATATCGAGGCCGGTCATCCTCTTGAAATCTCGCCGGCGAGATGGTTCGGCCCGCCGACGCCCGAAGAGCCATAGGTGAGCTGCCCGGGCTTGCGCCCGCGCCAGCGCCATGAATTCGGCCAGCGTGTTCGCCTTCACGGACGGATGCACCACCAGCAGCACGTGTTGCGCGTGAGCAGCGACACCGGAACGAGGTCCTTGAGCGGATCGTAATTCATCGCCACGCCGCTATGCGGGGCGATGACGATCGAGGATTTCGTCGTCACCAGCAACGTCCCGCCGTCGGGATCGGCCTTGGCGACGTAGCTGGTGCCGATGCGGCCGGCGGCGCCGGAACGGTTCTCGACGACGAAAGGCTCGCCGAGAAGTCCCTGCAGCGGCAAAGCCAGCAGCCGCGAACCAATCGGCGCCGCCGCCCGGCGGAAACGGCACGATGATATGCACCGGCCGGTCCGGCCAGTCGGCGCGCGCCCATCGCGGAAGAAGCGTAGCACCGGGCACTGCGGTCGCAGCGCAAGGCCAACGCTAACTGAACAGATCGCGACGTGTGTTCATTCCACTCCGCTTCTCCAAGTGCTGGGCGGAATTCCCGGCGTGCCGCTGTCCGGTCGCCCCGACATCTCCTGCAAGAAATTCAGAACAGGTGATCGGCGCAGATGTCCGGTTCGGCGGCGGCGATGTGATAGCAGTCGCCGGGCAGCACCACCACACGCGCATCGGGAATTTGTCCGGCATAGGCTTCCACCGCCGCAACCGATTGCAGGCCGCTTTCCTGGGTCGTCACGATCAGCGTCGGACAGGCAATGCGCGGCAGATGCGCCTCGAGCTCCATGTCGACGCGCGCCGACGAGGCGCCGAAGGCCGCGCGCGGATTGGTCTTGCCCATCAATTCATCCGTCCACCACGCGATCTGCGCCGCCGACGCACCGGAGCCGAGCCGCGCCCGCTGCGTTGCGGCAGCCCATCCACGCACACCGAGATCGCGGATCTTGTCGGCATTGCCGGTGCCGCTGCCGCGCACCGGCGAGCCGAACAGCGACAGCGAGTGCAGACGATCCGAATACGCGATGGCATATTGCATCACGACCGACCCACCATATTTGGCGCCGACCAGGTGACACTTGCGCGATGTTCAGAGCATCGAGGAAACGGCCGAGGTCGTCTGCCAGCTCGTCCACCTGCCAGCGATAACCGGCGGCTCGGGCGACGCGCCGAAGCCCGGCATGTCCGGACGAACCACGCGATACTTGCCGGCGAGATGCGGCACGAAAGCGGTCCAGGCGCGCGAGGATTTGGCATTGCCGTGCACCATCACGATGGTCTGCGACGAGGTCCAGGGCGGCGCGAAGCAATCGTCCGCGTAGGCCATCGCGACGCCGGGGCGGATTTCAGCATATTGCATATTCCGGGTGCCCTTCCCTTGTATCGCGCGTTGATGCGGTGCCCTGTCGCAATTCGTCGTAGCAGGCACACGCAAGCGGAGGCAATTGACATCCTTCGCCGTCATTGCCGGGCTCCGCAAGGCACAGCTATGCCGCATCTCAGCATGGATACGCGGGTCAAGCCCGCGTATGACGAAGAAAGAGCAATCGGAATCCTTCATGCCCCACCTCGACATCATCGACGCCCACCATCACATCTGGCGCAAAGCCGACCAGCCGTGGCTCAGCGGCCCCACGGTGCCGCGCATTTTCGGGCCTTATGACGCGATCCGGCGCGACTATCTGATTGGCGAATATCTCGCCGACATCAAAGACAACGGCGTCGTCGCCTCGGTCTATGTGCAGACCAATTGGGCGCCGTCACGCGCCATCGAGGAAGTCGCCTGGGTGCAGTCGGTTGCCGACGCGCATGGTTTCCCGCACGCCATTGTCGGCTTTGCCGATCTCGCCAAGCGACGATGTAGCCGCGACGCTCGATGCCATGCGGCCCTTTCCGCGGCTCAAGGGCATCCGCCAGCAGGTGCATTGGCACGCAAATCCCAATTACCGCTTCGCGCCCCGCCCCGATGTCATCGCCGACAAGAATTGGCGGCGCGGCCTGGCGCAGCTCGCGCCGCGACAACTCCTCTTCGAGCTTCAGGTGTTCACGTCGCAAATGGCGGCCGGCGCCGACCTCGCACGCGCATGCCCGCAAACGACCTTCGTGCTCGACCACGCCGGCATGCTCGAAGACTTAAGCGACACCGGCCGCGCCGCCTGGCGCGCCGGCATGCGCTTACTCGCGGATTGTCCGAATGTGTTCGTAAAACTTTCGGCGCTCGGCACCTTCGTGCATCGCGCGACGCTCGCCGACATCCAGCCGATCGTCAGCGACACCGTCACGCTGTTCGGCGCCGAGCGCTGCCTGTGGGGCTCGAACTTTCCCATCGAGAAAATTTGGACCGACTACGCGACAGTGGCGGGCAATATCCGTCAAGCGGTCTCGCACTTACCGATCGGCGAGCAGCGCCAAATCTTGTCCGAGACCGCAAGGCACCTGTACCGTTTGTGACGCCGCGCCGTGCGCGGCACCTCCCCCGTTTCCACGGCGGAGGAAAAACGGATAGGCTGCGTATATGAGTTCAGCCGTCCGCGACAATGTGGCCCTGTCCCGCTTCGAGCTCGATGCCAATGGCGTCACCGCATTCGCCAATTACCAGCTCGGCGACGGCGTCGTTGCGATCCTTCACACCGAAACGCCTTTGGCGGCGCGCGGACAAGGCATCGCGTCAAAGCTCGTCGCCGGCGCGCTCGATATCGTGCGGGCGCGCGGCCTCAAAGTGATCCCGCGCTGCGCCTTCGTGCGGGACTATGTCGCCAAGCATCCGGAAGTCAGCGATCTGGTGGCGTGATTTTTGACGCGATGCGCGCGGCGCCTAGCGCCGATCACAGCTTCATCATCGGCCGCCTGCCCTTGGCCGCTTTTTCGCTCGGCACTTTGACCAGCGCTTCGCCGTCGAGCACCGTTTCGCCGCCGACCGCGCAGACGCACGACAGCCGCGCCCGCGATTTTTCGGGGATGAGCTCTTGCACCGTGACCGTGACCACGACCGTGTCGCCGATCTTTACCGGCGCGCGAAAGTTCAGCGTCTGCGAAATATAGATCGCGCCGGGGCCCGGCAGGCGCGTGCCGAGCACCGCGGAAATCAGGCTTGCGGTATAGAGGCCGTGCGCGATCCTTTTGCCGAACGAGGTGCGGGCGGCGAAATGCTCGGAGAGATGGATCGGATTGCGATCGCCGGTGAGCTGCGCGAAGCCGACGACGTCGGAGGACGACACGGTCTTTTCGAGGGTTTCAGTCATCCCGACCGAAAGATCCTCGAAGAACAGCGTGCGGAGCGGCGGCAGATTGGTGGGCGGCAAATTCATGCCGCGTGTCGCTTTATTGTTTCGGCGGCGGCGGCACCGCAGCGGCGGCCGGCTTGCCTATTCCGGGGCCGCGCGGATCGTCGCGATTGGACATGCACTTTGCCATAAACGCGTTGCGCGCCGCGCCTTGAAGCTTTTGGTCATCGGCCCCGAATTTGCATGTCGCCATTTTGTCTTTGGCGCTTACCGCGAACGACGACGCGCTCGGCAAGATCGCAACCGGTATGGCGATCAGCGCGGCGGAAATAAAGGCGTATGGACGCATTACTCGACCCCCGAACTCGTGACACCCCGGCGGTAGCTTAGCATTGAACCGCGCCGGCAAGGAACGGCTTGAAGCAACGCCCTGCCGGTGGAATCCGCAAACTGCCTTCATGAGCGGCGCCATGGCCTTGGAATGGCATGTCGAAATCGCGGAAAACGGCGTTATAAGGCGGCATGAGCATCCCTCCCCCCACACCCGCCAAAATCAGTTCCGTTCTGGCTCGGGTCAAGCCGGGCCTCGCCGGCACGACGGAAATCACGGTGGCGCATGAACACACCGCGCCCTTCGTCGGCTCGGGGCGGATCGAGGTTTTGGCGACGCCAGTGATGATCAATCTGTTCGAGGCGGCGGCACTGGCCGCGGTCGAGCACCTGTTGCCGCCCGGCCACCAAAGCCTCGGCATCCACCTCGACGTCAGCCATACCGCGGCGACCCCGGTCGGCTTGCGCGTGACCGCAACCGCCGAGGTCGTTGCCGTCGAAGGCCGCACCGTGACGTTCAAGGTTGCGGCCCGCGACGAGTTCGAAGAGATCGGCGGCGGCACCCATCAGCGTGTCGTGGTCAGCGTCGCGCGGTTCGACGAGCGCGTGCAGCGCAAGGTGCGCGGCGAGAGGTAATTTTGTGCTTAGCGCCGACCGGCGAAAAAGCCGATCGCGAACAGCACGACGGCAGCGGCCACGGCGGCAAGCGCGTGCGTGGTGTGGACATGCGTCGACCCGTCGGCATAGCCCGGCATGAAGGTCGGCAATTGACCGGCCGGCATGACGAAATACATCACCGCGGCAATGGCGCATATAATGGCGAGAAGATAAGCGATCATTTTCATTGCAGTTTCCCTTACCCCAATTTCCTTCAACCGATGGGCGCGAATACGCGCCGGCCAAAAGTGGCGTGCTGACCTAGCATGATCGCTTGACCTTTGGCGAGCCGCTTGTCTTTACCGCCGCGGGCGGCGATCATGCCGGCAAAATATAACGGGGGAGGAAGACCATCATGCACGCTATTCCGGCCGCACTTTCGGCCGCTGTCACGGCTCCACTTGCAGCGAAAGCCATCCGCACCGCAACGATCGCGGCCGTGCTGGCCCTGGTGGCGCTCGCGCGGCCCGCCGCGGCGCAATCGCTCGATGACCTTTACGCCAAGGCCAAGGGCGAAGGTGAATTCGCGTTCTATGTCGGCGGCCCGACCGCACCGTGGGAAGCCCGCGCCAAGATATTCGAGGAGCGCTATCCGGGCATAAAGATCACGATCGGCGGCGGCTTCTCGAACGTGCTCGACAAGAAGATCGACGCGCAGCTCGCTGCCGGCAAGCTCGAGGTCGATGCCGCGATCCTCCAGACCGCCGCCGACTATGTCCGCTGGAAGGCGGAAGGCCGCCTCATCGCATTCAAACCGCCCGGCTTCGACCTGATGGACGCGAATTTCAAGGACGCCGACGGCACCTTCTGGGCGACCATGGTGAACGTCGTGCCCTACATGTACAACACCGAGAAAGTTGCCACCGCCGACGTGCCGAATTCGGCGATGGATTTTCTCAAACCCCAGTTTCAGGGCAAAATCGTCACCGCCTATCCGGCGGATGACGACGTCACGCTCTGGGTGTTTTATCACATCGTGCAGAAATACGGCTGGGGCTACATGGACAAATACATGGCCGCCAAGCCGAACTTCATTCAGGGCCATCTCGGCGAACAGCGCAGCATCGGCTCCGGACAAAACCTCGCCACCTTCGACTCGATTCTCGACATCACCAGCGAATTGAAGCGGCAGGGTCAGCCCGTCGACTCGCATATTCCGACCGACGACGCGCTGCCGATCTGGCCGTTGAGCGGAGCGATCTTCAAAGATGCGCCGCATCCGAACGCGGCGAAACTTTTCCTGTCGTGGCTGCTCGCGCCCGAACAGCAGGCGAAGCTGCCGACCTGGTCGCCGCGCAGCGACGTGCCGCCGCCGGCAGGCTACAAGCCGATCCTGTCCTACCAGGTCGCCAACGATTATCGCGTATTCCTCAGCGACCAGCCGAAAGTGGCCGAGCTGCGCAAGCGCTTCGAAGGCTATAGCGGACCCATTGTGAACGCCGGCGGCGTGCGCTAGGGCCCGAGACAGGCTCGCTTCGGTTACGCCGATTTTATGCAGGCGTTGCGGCCCGTGCATGCGTGGGCCGCGTTCTAAGCCGCATTGCCTTGATCTCGTCCCAATCCGGCAGCACGCCCCGCCCGGATCTGTTCACCTTGCCTTTACCAATTCAGCCAATCTTGGGCTGATGCAATCCGGAAACATCGGCGTGACAACTTGGTGGCGGCGCGGCGCGATCTTCGCGCGGCATATTTGCGAGTCGTTGCGATCGTTCTGCCGATGCTGGCAAAGGGTTCGTTGGCGCGTCCCAGCATGAACACCGAAGTCCGCAGCGTCATCGCCCGCGATATCGATCCAATGATTGCGGCCAACGGCACCGCCGGTGGCGTCGCGGTCGCCGTCCGTATGAACGGCCGCACGCTGTTCTTCAACTACGGCTTCGCCGACCAGGCCGACAAGCGGCCGATCACGTCGGATGTGCTGTTCAATGTCGGCTCGGTGCGCAAGGTGTTCGAGGCGACGCTGGTGGCCGAAGCGCGTGCAGCGCGGCGAACTGAGCCTTGACGATCCGGTCAACACTTACGTCACCGAATTGCAGGGCGACTATATTCGCCGCGTCACCATCGGCCAGCTCGTGACCCATACATCGGGACTGTCGCTGCCGACCGATCATGCGCCATGGCCGACGCAGCACTATTCGCTCTCAGGCTTCTACGACGCGCTCAACGCCTATACGCCCGCGAATGGCGAGGAACCCGGCAAGCAGCACAGCTACAGTCATGCCGGCTACATTTTGCTGCAGCTCGCGCTCGAACGCCGCTACGGCAGGCCGATCGGCGACTTGATCGCAGACGGCGTGACCAACCCGCTCGGCATGAAGTCGACATTGGTGCCCGAACGCGGCGCCGACAACCGCGCCGTGATGAGCCCGGAATTCCTGAAGCGCACGGTGCAAGGCTATTCGCAAGGCGGCGAACCGATCGGGCTCCCCGGCAACCAGCAGAGCTACTTCGATTTTTCCGGCACCGGTCAGATGTTCTCGACCGCGCGCGATCTGTCGCTCCTGCTCGCCGCCTGCCTCGACGATGGCGCCGTCAACCCGCCAGTTATGGGACGCGCTGCAAATGACGGAGCGCGAAGCGTTCCGCATCGGCCCACAAGCTGGACAGGCGATGGCCTGGGAAACCATCGGCACGGACGGCCCGACCATTGTCGACAAGCCGGGCGGCCTCAACAATGCCTCGGCCTATATCGGCCTTGTCCCGGAGCGGAAGATCGGCATCGTCATTCTTGCCAACCGGGGCGACCTACATCCCTTCGAAGCGGCCCGCAGCACCATCCTGCCGGCGCTGTCGCGGATGTGGGTCAGCCGGCTCTAGGGCCTCAACGTACACCGGCGCCCGCTCTTCGCCCAAAAGCGGACATTCACGCCAATTGTGGAGTTCGTGTATTGCGGAGCGAATGGCGCGGCAGATTGCGGCGCGCGCCCCCTATTCGTGAAGCAGCGTTTGCCAGTTTGAAGGCACCGCCCCGGCCGGTCCCGGGCGCCGGCTGATCCAACGGATGGCAGATGAGGAGCGGGAAGCTTCGGGCCGGCGAAGGATTCCTCGGTACGATAGTCGTAAAACCAGTGCTCGCCCGGCTCGAAGCTCGTGATTATCGGATGACCCGTAGCGGCGTAGTGCTTCGAAGCATGCTGACTTGGTGAACTATCGCAGCAGCCGATGTGCCCGCATTGCGCGCATCTGCGAAGATGAAACCACCATCCGCCCGACAGCCGAGCATTCGACGCAACCTGTTCCGCTTGGCTTGGCCGCCGGATTGATACCATCCCTCTCGGACTTCATAGGTCGGCCGTTTAGCCATAAGTGACGCCCGGATTGCTTTGCCCAACTTCTATGATGTAGCCGTCAGGATCGCGAATGTAGCAGCGCGTCTCGCCGTATTTGGGCTTTGGCTCCGTGATGAACTCGGCTCCGCGGCTTTTCCAAAGTTTATAGCACGCTTGAATATCGGCAACGCGGATATTCATGAAGCTGCTGACTTTATCGGGGTCGGCGGGAACGCTGAGCGTTGTCGTTGGCTTGTCGGGTGTCGGACCGCCGCCGAGGTTGACGATGAGCCACGTGTTCGCGAGCTGGAGGTAGCCCGGCGCGCCCTTGCTGTCGCCTCTGCTCAGAATGCGACCACCGAAGACCGTTTCGTAAAATCGAAGCGATCGCTCGATGTCGGCGACGATGATAAAATGCGCGATGGTAATCCCATCCTTTGGCGGCATCTGATAGGTTTTCTTGTCCGACTTGTACTTGGCTCATGGACGACTCCATTGGTTGACCGGCTCACCCATGCGATTGCAGGGGTTCTTCAGAAAACGTTGCGAGTGCCGCGTGATTAACGCCCACTTGCACGGTACCGGTCGGTCAAACGGAATGTTTGGCCAAGAACGCGAGAATGAGACTCGCGATCTCGTCGTTCTTCTCGTCCAGGCGCGAAATGGCCGGCGTCGAGCAGGTGGATTTCGGCTATCCGGCACATCGCGCTTGAACGCCTCCGCACCGGCAGCGATGAACGAGGGATCGTTCCGTCCCCAAACCACCAAAGTCGGCGGCTTGTGCTCGCGCAACCACGCTTGCCACGCCGAATACGAAGCGACATTTGTCCGGTAGTCGTACAGCAGATCGGCCTGGATCTCGCGTTGGCCGGATCTCGACAGGTGGGCGTACTCGTCAGTCCAAGTGTCCGGATTATAACGTTCGGGATGCGAGGTGCCGAGGGTGTGACGCTGTTCGGTCGCTGTGAACGACACGAACGCATCGAACACTTCTGGATGCGCTTTCGGATCGGCCCAATATTGCGCAATGCCGGCCCACTTGGCGCCCAAGCCTTCCTTATAGGCATTGGCATTCTGGATGATAAGCGCTTGCAGCCGCTCCGGATGCGCCGAGATGATGCGAAAGCCGACCGGCCCGCCATAGTCATGAAGGAAGAAAGATGTATTTGTTGATCTTGAGTTGCTCGAGAAGACCGTTGATCGTCTTGGCCAAATTGTCGAAGGTGTACGCATACGACGACGGCGGCGGGGCGTCACTCTGACCGAATCCCGGAAAATCCGGCGCTATCAGATGATAGCGTGTTGCGAGCAAGGGGATGAGCGTATCGAACTCGCGCGAGGAAGAGGGGAACCCGTGCAGGAGCACGATCGTCGGCGCGTCCTTCGGCCCGGCTTCGCGATAGAAAACTCCGACACCATCAACCGTCATGCGGTGATAGGTCGTTGTCGCAGACGTCGACTCCAGCATTTCGGTCCCTTCCGGGCGAAGCGAACATTGAACTGGTTTATGAGTACACGGCTCATAACCCACAGTTATGGCGCGGCGATGCCGAACAATGCATCGATCGAATATTTTCCTGGACCGGTAATGTACAACAGCAAGAAGCCTCCCATGAGGCCGAGATCTTTGTAAAAGCCGTCCAGGCTGTCGACGTAATCCGCACCTTTCACTGTCCAATAACGATGCCCGATAAGCGCAGTTCCCAGCGCGTATAAAGCCATGAGCACGGCCGCGGGACGCGTGAAAACGCCAATCGCGATCGCGAACGCGACCGGAAGCTCCATAAAGATCGATACGACGGTAGCCAGTACCGGCATCGGAAGGCCAAGCTGCACCATTTGAGTTACCGTGCCCGAATAGTCTCTCACCTTTCTCCAGCCGAAAATCAGAAACAGCGTCGCGAGAAGAAGACGGGCCGCAAGAATACTCATCGCGTCATCATATGCCACCTGCCGTTTATCCGATCATGAGAAGTCTCGAGGAATAGAGCGATCCCAGTCGCGACGACACACTTCGTTCGCGCCCTCGAAGGCGCGCAAACTTCCCTGCAGCAGGAAGGCGTTGCGCGGTGGATGACAGCCGCATCTGCGTCTCGACCCGGATTTGCCATTCGTTGCGCGACATAGTCTGGATATTGCGCAGTTCGGCCACGGCGCTGAGCGGATCATTCTCCTCGACGTGATACTGCGTATTCCACTGTGTGCCCAATTCCAGGCCGATGCGGTCGATGCGCTCGATCCGCACGCCGTCGCGATGAAGGATGGTTGGCTTCTCGGGTGACGCCGTCTCCGGTTCGGGAAAAGGCGAGAGCCTGGCGTCTGCGGCGTTGGGCGAGCGTTGCGGCAGATCGAGCGTGCCGGCAAAGATCTGCACGGTCGCCGTCTCCGGACTGGGCCAGATCATCGGCCAGTAAGCCGTGGATATCGCAAGCCTCACCTTGTGGCCGGCTGGAAATACCGAGCCTGCATCATTGAGCTTAATGCGCACGCGGTAGCGCTCACCTGTCGCCAGCAAAGCGGGCTGTTCGTGGCTCTCGCGATGCGTGAGGTTGAGCACACCATAGCTGACACGCAGCGATTCACCGGACGGGTGCACATCGCATAACCGAACGACCAGATTCGCAATCGGCCGGTCGGACGCGACATCGAGCGTGACGATCGGAGCGCCAAGGATCTCGATCGGCTCATCGAGTGGCGCCGTCTCGAAAACCAGGGAGCGCGAGTCATCTTCTTGCTGGTCGCGCGCCTGATCGCGCCCGCGGCCGAATGGAACCCATTCGCCTGAACACTTGCCAACCGTCTGCGGCGAGCATACGGCGCGAGCCGTCAAAGGCGCCGCAGCGTCTCGCAGCCCCGCATCGGTCAAGAACAGCCGCCGCGGCATTATTCCCGGCGGCGGCCACGAAGGTTCTGCAATCCACCGGCCCGGCAACGTGTCGTGGTGGGTCGCCGGTTTCACACTTTCCGTCATCCACGCACGCAGCATGGGTTCATCCATCACGCCGGTATCGATGCCCTTCAGCCAATGATCCCACCACCGCAGGATTTCCTGGAGGAATCCGATCTGGGGGCCGGGAAATGCAAAGTGCGGATAGGCGTGTGCCCACGGCCCGATGAGACCCTTGCGGGGCACCTTCAGTCGCTCGAGCAGGCGCGGGATTGCATTCTTATAACCATCGGTCCAACCGCCGACGGCATAGACCGGGCATTGGATCGCGGCGTAGTCCTCGCATACCGATCCGTGCTTCCAATACGCATCGCGCCGTTGGTGCCGCAGCCAATTTTCCTGGAACAGCGGTATGTTCTGCCAGGCGCTCCAGCCACATCGCTCGCCAGCTATCGCCGACCAGCGCCGGATCGGGCGGCAGGCACATCAAGCTGAAAAAGAAAAAGGCCCACTCAAGTCCGGCTTTGGTCAGAAACGTGCCGCCCATGTAGTGCGCGTCGTCGGCGTACCGATCGTCGGTTGAACAAATGGTTACGATTGCTTTGAGTGCCGGAGGACGGCGCGCCGCAATTTGAAGTCCGTTGAACCCGCCCCAGGAAATTCCCATCATCCCGACCGAGCCATTGCACCAGGGCTGAGCCGCCAGCCAAGCGATCACCTCCACGCCATCGTCTTGTTCCTGCTTGGCGTACTCGTCGAACAGTAAACCCGTCGAATTCACCGCTACCGCGAAGGTCGACGCGAACGCCGGCGTAGCCGTGACCGGCCAGATATGGATGAGTCAGCGCGTCCCGCTCGTACGTGCCGTCGCGCTTGCGATAAGGCAGATATTCCAGGATGGCCGGAACGGGATTCTGTTCCGCATCTTCCGGCAGCCAGATGCGGGCGGCGAGCTTCGTGCCGTCTTTCAGACGGGATCAACATGTGCTCGATGACGCGCACCGGTCTCGGAAACGTCGTGACAATCATGGCGGACCACTCATGATGGCGGCGGTTTGTCGGCCTGCTGCGGCATCGGAAGAAGATAAGCGGTGAGGACGCGGTGTCACGCGACGTGCTTGTTCATCAGACCCAGGATCAGGGCATCGAGGCTGTAAGGCCCGGCGCCGGCCGAGATGACTATGATCAACATAAAGGCATAAAGCGTCTCCGGTAAATAGAGCCAATCGTCGATGCGATCCGCTTCATCGATCGGCTTGTAGAGCTTGATTCGCTGCCGCCCGGACGTGGCGATGGCGACGAGGATGACGACAAGCAGGCCAAGCGCGGCGAGCGGCGCCAAGAGCCCGATAACGACGGCGCCGCCGGCGCTGAACTCGACCAACGGCACCCACCATTGATTGAAGCCCACCGCATGAACGCCGAGCCCCTTGAGTTCATCGACGAATGAACGGTGGCGCTCTGCGTTGAACAGCTTGTGATATCCCGACAGCATAAAGAATGCCCCGACCGCGATCCGGTTCAGGGTCATCGCAAGGTCGGTCCACCCGATACCGGCGAACAGTAAATCCATCATGGTCCATGATGCTCGGGGTCGCTCGCCAATGTGCGACCAGTAGTCTGTCCACCGTTAGGCAGAAAAGCCGGGGATCGCTCCCTCGGCTTCGCTTATACCGCATCGAGTGTCGGCCGAAATAGTTTTGGCGGACGGGCAACACCGCGCGGGGTGTCGGGGGGAATGGCTGGGGGGCCAAATGACCACGGTGCCGCCCGTCCAAGTCCTTAACCTGATCGACGGCGGCCGGTTCCTCTGCGGCCAGGGTATTTGTAGAGCCTCGTCACTGCCGTGTCGTGGTAACGATCGAATGTTCGCAAGTCCTTGCCGGTAAGCAATTTGCGTTCAACGCCGCGATGGTCCATTTGCCCGCCAAACGCAAATAAGTGTCGCGCACCTCCTCGGTTTCAGCCTCATCGGCCCACCTATAAAACTCCGCCGATAATTCCCGATATTCCTTAGCCGTGACCATAGGCATGCCCCTCCACAAAAATCATCTCACATGCGTGCAATCGAAGGCGCCGGTGGATCAAATTGGAGCTATTACAAAGTTGATCATGAACCCAATCATGGCGAACACTACCACCGCGCTAAGCGCTATCGTGGTGACGGCCAAGTCGGTCCGCAGGTCGGTACTAATCATCTGATGTTTCATTGAAGCTCTCCCATCCTGCCGCGATATTTCGCTAGCTCCCCAATATTCACGCCTGGACGGCCGCAATCCATTCACCGTTGGGTAAATCTCCATATACTAAGGTTTAGATCAGCGCCGATCAGCGTTAGCGGGCGAGGCAAGCGGATCAAGGCCACGGCGCGACGCAGATCTCGATCGATCTTTGCAACCGGATAGCGCCCAGGCTGACGCAACATTAATCGGGTTGGATCGAAAAGTTCGTGACAGAGCGAAAACCACTTGTCGAAGATCTTCGCCTCACCCGGCGCCTCGAGCTTTAGCAGTGTCTGATTGACGAAATTGAGGAGATTTGACTCGTTTTTCTTTAGGGCAAAGCCCCGCGGTGCGGGGTAACGAGTACCCGAGAACTAAACTGCCCGACGGGTCGAGAGGAGCTGACCCTTCCCCGGGGCAACTGCGGCTAAACCGATGCCAATTGAACAAGCGATTAAGTCACATCCACGGAACGCACTGAAAAACACGTCTTGATCGGCCAGTTGACGGCCCTTCAAGCGGGGAGAGAAGGCATGTTGGCATATCTCAGAGCAACCTGCAGCGTCGCTATCGCTATTACTCTGCTCACCACCTCGGTCAGCGGTCCCGCACGCGCGCAGGAGGCGCCGCCGCCCGAGCGCCTGAAAATCGGCTATGAGGACGAAGGCAAGATCGACGTCAGCCCGCAAGCGTGCGTCGCCTGGGTGAAGGAAGACACAGACGGTTGGAAGCAGGCGGATATCGAGGAAGCCGCACGAAAAATATGCGCATCCCGCAAGCGCCACGTTGAGGCCTATGAGGCCCTACAAAGTAATTACCGTACGCTGATGCGGCTCGCGGCACAGGATGCCCGCCTTTCGCCTGCCGACGCTGCCGAGAATCTCAAAATCATCGTCAAGGCCTGTATCGATCACAAGACCGGGCTCACCACGGGCGGCCATAACGTCATGGTCCCTGTCATTGAAAACGACATTATCGCCAAGTGCCTCACCTGGTCAGCCAACTTGCTGCGCGACGAGATCCACGAGCTTGGGAACCATCCGACCTGAGGCCGCCCAACAGGTCTGCTTACCTCCAATAGCGGATATCAGAGCGGACGAAATCGACGTCCGCTTTGGGTCAAAAGGCGACGCCGCGGCATTGTCGGGCCACGTCTGCTTGACCGCCGAAAGCGGACATCCCTACGCGTTTATGAGTACACGCCTTAGGACTGCCTTCACTCCGCCGCGACCACAGCCTGCACGGCCAGCGAAGGGTGAGCACCCTCACCGCTCGCCAGCGCCGCTTGAATGCGCTCGATCAAAGCACGCGCGGAATCCGCGCTGAGCTCGATCGCGACGCGGTCGCGCCCGCCTTCGCCTTCATTGGTGAAGTCGATGGCGAGCACATGATCGAGCGTCGAGTAATACGGATGATCGAAATACACATTCGCCGTGTCGATCCGCATCCAGCCCTTGCGGCCTTTGGCGCTGCCGACGAGCGCCGCCTTTTCGACGATGTAGGAGCACATGATGACCTTCTCCTTATTCGGCGGCGACGCTTGCGGCCGATGTCGCGAGATAACGGCCGTAGAAGTCGAACACTTTGCGCCAGCCGTCGGCAGCCTGTTCGGGGCGATAGGCATCACGCGACCAGTTGAAGAAAGCGTGGCCGGCGCCGTCATAGCGGTGGAACGCGTAGTTCTTGCCGAGCTTTTTGAGCAGCGCTTCGGTGCGATTCACCTGATCGGCGGTCGGATTGGCGTCGTCATTGCCGAAAATGCCGAGCAGCGGACAGCTCAGTTTCTCGGTCAGATCGATCGGCGCCACCGGACGCTTGGCGTTGAGGTCTTTGGGATTGTCGACCACGACATTGCCGCCCCAGCAATCGACCACGGCGTCGATTCCCGACAGCGTGCATGCCGCGAGATAGGCATGGCGGCCGCCGGAGCAAAAACCGATGACGCCGATCTTGCCGTTCGAATTGGGCTGCGATCGCAGATAGGCCATGCCGCCCGACGTATCGCCCATGACTTGCGCGTCAGCCACGCCGCCGGCGGCGCGCACGCGCGCGCCGATGTCGTCGGGACTGTCGGAGCCTTCGCGGAAATACAGATGCGGCGAGATCGCCGCATAGCCGTGATGGGCGAATTTGCGCACCACTTCCATGATCCATTCGTCCCAGCCCGGCAGGTGATGAATGACGACCACGCCCGGGAACTTTCCCGCCCGCGTCGGGCGTGCGTAATAGGCTTCACCCTGATCGCCATTGTGACCGCGAAACGTCACCGTCTCCGCTTGCAGACCTTGATAATAGCTCATGGTTCAACTCCCTGTTCCGAGGCAAAAGCTGTGTTGGATCGAAAGCTGTCTGTGCGGCGCGGCCCGGAATATATCGCAAACGACGTGCCCGCAGCGCAGCCGGCTATTTCGGGCAGCGGTAGAGCACCGCTTTGTAGGTCGAGTCGCGGTCGACGAATTCGATCGTATGGTCGGGACGCGGCGTGAACGTGATATCGCCCATCAGCGGGCCGCTCGGAAACTTGCATTCGACATGGGCGAAGACGCTGTCGCCGTTCCTCTTGGTGTCGAGGATGGTACAGACGCCGATATTGGAGACGATCTCCTGCGGCGAGATCTTCACCTTCGCGGTGTCGGCGTCGGTGCCGTCGCCTTTGCAGGCGACGTTCTGCGTATAGTCTCCGGTCAGCGGAAAATCGTCGTCCGCGAGAGCCAGGTTCGAAAAGCCAAGCGCCAAAAGCACAAGAATTCCGCATCCGGCGGCCGGATGTATGATTTTAAGCACGCGTTCTCTCAGCATTTTGTCCAAACGCCTGGCAAGCGGCGCCGGCACCGATGTCCCGTCGGCGAAATGTAGCGAAAGTCGCCACGTCGGCCAATATGCCGGAGGCGACGTCGGGAAGCGAGCGGAAGGAACGGCGGGGTGGACTAGTGAAAGCCCTTAGCGATGACTTCGGTCCGGGCAACCGACCAGTTCTTGGGCGCGTCCTTGGTCAATTCATAAGCGGCGCGTGTGCAATCGACAGGCCCCTTGTCGGAGAACTGGCCGTCCCGGTTGTTGAAATAGAGCTGATGGCAGCGATCGCCGCTCTCCGGGAAGAACAGGATCGAGCCGATATAGATCTGGCCGTTGACCACCGCGGCCGCCGCCGCTGCGGCGGCCCGCCGCGCCAGGAATTCGTCGGTGCCGAGCACGCTGAGCGCCAGGCACGCCGCGACCGCGAATGCCGCGATAAGACCCTGACGAAGGGCGCTGCGCGGCCGGGGCCGACGCTGCGCCGGGCGGGGAAATTTTGGCGCGAATTTCCGCGTTCCCGGAGCTACGCGGGTCACTATCCCGGTCGCGCGGCCGGGATAGACGCTTGCAATTGCGGGCGTGGGAGTGGGCGTCATACCCGGAGGATACACTACGGGCGAAGCGCAGAGCTAAAGCCCGCCGGGCATGGCTAAGGCAAGGATAACGCGGCATTGCCTCGCAAATCCAATAAAAAGGCGGCGCCCGGTGGGCGCCGCCTGCAATTGTAACGATCGCGTTTAATGCGCGGTAAGCCCGGAGGAATCTTCTTCCACCGCGGCGTCCGGGACATCGACGGGTTTCGCCGTCGCCTCTTCCCACACGATCGGGTCGGGCATGCGCACCAAGGCACGCGCCAGCGCCTCGTCCATGCGCGACACCGGAATGATGTCGAGCCCGCTCTTGATGCTGTCGTTGATCTCGACAAGATCCTTGGCGTTCTCTTCCGGAATGAGCACGGTCTTGATGCCGCCGCGGTGCGCGGCGAGCAGCTTTTCCTTCAGGCCGCCGATCGGCAGCACGCGGCCGCGCAGCGTGATCTCGCCGGTCATCGCCACGTCGCGATGCACCGGAATGCCGGTCATCACCGAGACGATAGCCGTGACCATGGCGACGCCCGCCGACGGGCCATCCTTCGGCGTCGCGCCTTCCGGCACGTGCACGTGGATGTCGCGCTTGTCGAAGGCCGGCGGCTCGATGCCGAAGGCGACCGCGCGCATGCGGACATAAGACGCCGCAGCCGAGATCAATTCCTTCATCACATCGCGCAGATTGCCGGTGACGGTCATCTTGCCCTTGCCGGGCATCATGGCCGACTCGATGGTGAGCAATTCGCCGCCGACGTCGGTCCAGGCCAAGCCGGTGACGACGCCGACCTGATCCTCGTCCTCGACCTCGCCATACCGGAACTTCGGCACGCCGAGGAAATCGGGCAGCGTCTTCTCGGTGACTTCGACCGACTGCTTCTTCGAGATCATCAGCTCCTTCACCGCCTTGCGGATCAGGGTCGAGAGCTCGCGCTCGAGATTGCGCACGCCCGCTTCGCGGGTATAGCGGCGAATGATCGTGAGCAGCGAGCTGTCGTCGATCGACCATTCCTTCGGCTCGAGACCGTGCTTGACGATCGCGTGCGGGATGAGGTGCTTGCGCGCGATCTCGACCTTCTCGTCCTCGGTATAGCCGGCGATCCGGATGATCTCCATGCGGTCCATCAGGGGCGGCGGAATGTTGAGCGTATTCGCCGTGGTGATGAACATCACGTGGGACAGATCGTAGTCGACCTCGAGATAGTGGTCGTTGAACGTGTGGTTCTGCTCGGGGTCGAGCACTTCGAGCAGCGCCGACGACGGATCGCCGCGGAAATCGGCGCCCATCTTGTCGACTTCGTCGAGCAGGAACAGCGGGTTCGACGTCTTCGCCTTGCGCATCGACTGGATGATCTTACCGGGCATCGAGCCGATATAGGTCCGGCGATGGCCGCGAATTTCGGCCTCGTCCCGCACGCCGCCGAGCGACACGCGCACGAATTCGCGTCCGGTCGCTTTGGCAATCGACTTGCCGAGCGAGGTTTTGCCGACGCCGGGAGGCCCGACCAGACACAGAATCGGTCCGGTCAGCTTGTTGGCGCGCTGCTGCACCGCCAGATACTCGACGATGCGTTCCTTGACCTTTTCCAGGCCGAAATGGTCGGCATCGAGGATCTGCTCGGCGAGCGCGAGGTCCTTCTTGATCTTGGACTTCTTGCTCCACGGGATCGACAACAACCAGTCGAGATAATTGCGCACGACGGTAGCTTCCGCCGACATCGGCGACATCTGACGCAGCTTCTTGAGCTCGTGCTGCGCCTTCTCGCGGGCTTCCTTGGAGAGCTTGGTGCGCTTGATCTTCTCTTCGAGCTCGGCGAGTTCGTCCTTGCCGTCCTCGTCGCCCAGCTCCTTCTGGATCGCCTTCATCTGCTCGTTGAGATAGTACTCGCGCTGCGTCTTCTCCATTTGACGCTTGACGCGCGTGCGGATGCGCTTCTCGACCTGCAGCACGGAGATCTCGCTCTCCATCAGGCCCAGCACTTTTTCCAGGCGCTCGGTGACGGTCGGCGTCTCCAGGATCATCTGCTTGTCGGGAATTTTCACGGCGAGATGCGAAGCCACCGTGTCGGCGAGCTTGGCATAGTCCTCGATCTGCTGGACCACGCCGACGACTTCCGGCGACACTTTCTTGTTGAGCTTCACATAGCCTTCGAATTCGTTGATCACCGAGCGCGCCAGCGCTTCGGCCTCGACCTGATTGCCCGAGGTGTCGCCGATGACGACGGCCTCGGCCTCGAAATACTCTTCGCGATCGGTGTATTGCTTGACCTCGGCGCGCGCGGCGCCTTCGACCAGCACCTTCACGGTGCCGTCGGGCAGTTTG
The DNA here is from genome assembly GCA_963761595.1 of uncultured Alphaproteobacteria bacterium. Classification (GTDB taxonomy): domain Bacteria; phylum Pseudomonadota; class Alphaproteobacteria; order Rhizobiales; family Xanthobacteraceae; genus BOG-931. Next base: position 22,683 of record CAVXHE010000013.1, on the reverse strand, counting down.
AGCAATTGCAGAACGCTCGCCAGCGTGCCGATCGAGAAAATGGCGTCCGTCGCGGGCTCATCGTCCGACGCATTCTTCTGCGTCGCGAGCAGGATGAACGTGTCCGAGCGCATCACTTCTTCGAGCGCTTTGATGGACTTCTCACGGCCCACGAACAGCGGAACGATCATATGCGGGAAAACAACGATGTCTCGCAGCGGCAGCACCGGATAGGCCCGGCTTTCACCCGCGGTCAGGACCGGTTTGGCTTTGGCGGCACTTGTCATGGCCCCACTTCCTTATTGTTGTGCACCTCCTTCGTGACCCGCAGGATGCGCTGTCACGAAGGACTGCGTTGGCCGGGAGGGGAGTCACACCCTCTCTCTCCTTCCGCAAGCGGAGAAGAGAAGAAGGGTGCACCCATTTCGCGAGTACCATTCGGTACCTTGGGGCGGGCACGAGACCCTGACCGGTTTAGTTACGCGATTCCTCGTACGCTCTTCTCGTTCACACACTATAGGTGGCGCTCGACGGCCACCCTGTCAAGAAAGCCTGATTATTCGCGGAAAACAGCGCGTTGCGAAGGCGGAAGTTTAGGCCGCGCACCGAATCGAGGGTGCAGGATTCCGGCACCCGTTAGGCGCTCGCTCCGCCGGCATCGCTCGTCGCGATCCGACCGATCGGCGTAGATGTAAAGCGGCCTGGCGCGCCTTCGACCACTTCACGCGAGATCACGACCTCTTCGACGCCTTCAAGGCTCGGCAGATCGAACATGGTGTCGAGCAGAATGCTCTCCATGATCGAACGCAGCCCGCGCGCGCCGGTCTTGCGGTCGATCGCCTTGCGCGCGATCGCGGACAGTGCCTCGTCGGCGAGCGTGAGATCGACCGTCTCCATTTCGAACATGCGCTGGTACTGCTTCACCAGTGCATTCTTCGGTTCCATCAGGATGCGCTTGAGCGACGGCTCGTCGAGGTCCTCAAGCGTCGCGACGACCGGAAGCCGGCCGACGAATTCCGGGATCAGACCGTATTTGAGCAAATCCTCAGGCTCGACCTCGCGGAAAATCTCGCCCTGCTTGCGATCCTCCGGCGCCGCCACACGGGCGCCGAAACCGATCGAGGTGGAGCGGCCGCGCGCCGAGATGATCTTTTCGAGGCCGCCGAAAGCGCCGCCGCACACGAACAGGATGTTCGTCGTGTCGACCTGCAGGAATTCCTGCTGCGGATGCTTGCGGCCGCCTTGCGGCGGCACGCTGGCGACCGTGCCTTCCATGATCTTGAGCAGCGCCTGTTGGACGCCCTCGCCCGACACGTCGCGGGTGATCGAGGGATTGTCCGACTTGCGCGAAATCTTGTCGATTTCGTCGATATAGACGATGCCGCGCTGCGCGCGCTCGACATTGTAGTCGGCCGACTGCAGCAGCTTGAGAATGATGTTCTCGACGTCCTCGCCGACATAGCCGGCTTCGGTCAGCGTGGTCGCATCCGCCATCGTGAACGGCACGTCGAGGATGCGCGCCAGCGTCTGCGCCAAGAGCGTCTTGCCGGAGCCGGTCGGCCCGATCAAGAGGATGTTCGACTTCGCGAGCTCGACGTCGTTGTGCTTGGACTGATGATTGAGCCGCTTGTAGTGGTTGTGGACCGCGACCGAGAGCACCTTCTTGGCGTGATCCTGGCCGATGACATAGTCATCGAGAACCTTGCGGATTTCCCGCGGCGTCGGGATGCCGTCGCGCGACTTGACCAGCGAGGACTTGTTCTCCTCGCGGATGATGTCCATGCACAGTTCGACGCATTCGTCGCAGATAAAGACGGTCGGCCCGGCAATGAGCTTGCGCACCTCGTGCTGGCTCTTGCCGCAGAACGAGCAATAAAGCGTGTTCTTGGAGTCGCCGCCGCCAACTTTGCTCATTCCATTCTCCGTCTTCACCTTAAGCGTAACACTTCACCGCAACTGCGTAGTCTAGGTTCCAGTGCGCTAAGAATTCGTAGCCCGTCCAGGTACCAGTCGTCCTTACCCTTTAACCCGCTCTAACCCGCCACCTAGGTGACAATACGAAGCGCTCCCACACAAGCTGACATGCTAAGGGCGTGCCAATCAATAATCTATTAACGATACCGCGACATCGAACCACAACGTATTCCAGGTTTCGTGTTTTCGGGAGCACACCGCAGAGGAACTTTTTGGCACTTTCGGCCGAAAGCTCGGGCCGGAACCGGGGGCCTAACCAGGGCCGGATCGAGCCATGATCGGGTCTGGATCGGGTCGAGCCCGGCTCCAGACCGCTTTGGACCGAAAAATCGGCCCATTTCATGGCGGCGCGGTCCCCAGCCCGACTAGCTTACGCCCTTTAGGACCGGTTCCGTCTTCAGGCCCGGTTCCTCCGGCCGCTTCTCGATGACCTTGTCGATCAGGCCGAAATCCTTCGCCGTTTCGGCGGTCAGGAACGTGTCGCGCTCCAGAGCCTCCTCGATCCGCTTTAGCGGCTGGCCGGTATGCTTGACGTAGATTTCATTCAATCGGCGCTTGAGGTTCAGGATTTCTTGAGCGTGCAGCATGATATCGGTGACCTGCCCCTGAAAACCGCCGGATGGCTGGTGCACCATGATGCGCGCGTTCGGCAGCGCAAAGCGCAGATCCTTGGCGCCGGCGGCCAAGAGCAGCGAGCCCATCGAAGCCGCCTGGCCGGTGCACAGCGTCGACACCGCCGGGCGGATGAACTGCATCGTGTCATAAATCGCCAGACCCGAGGTCACGACCCCGCCTGGCGAATTGATGTACATCGAGATTTCCTTCTTGGGATTGTCCGCCTCAAGAAAGAGAAGCTGCGCTACGACGAGCGAAGCCATGCCGTCTTCCACCGGACCGGTGATGAAGATGATCCGCTCCTTCAGGAGGCGCGAATAGATGTCGTAGGCTCGTTCGCCGCGGTTGGTCTGTTCGACCACCATGGGAACGAGATAGTTCATGTACGTCTGGTTCGGATCGCGCATCGCTCACCCAATCTGGCTCAATTCGTGTCGGAATTCCGTCCGAGCGGTCGTTGCAAAGTCCATCCACGCCTACGGGCACTCGACTCTGGCATTTGAATATAGTCATCGGGGCGAGGATCACCCAGGTATCGACCGGTGCCCCTACCCGGCTGTGTCCTACCCAGCCAATGTGGCTTAAGTCGGTCGCCTTGTCGAAGCCGCTATTTGCCGTCGGCTTGCCCGCGAATATTGCAGCGCCGCGGGCCTCGCCTACGCAACTTAGGAAGATATGCGCGCAATCGTGCGGCAGTAGCGTAAGGTTCGTGCGCGGTTACCGCAAGCTAGCCCGGCGGGACTAGCTTATTCCTCATCTTCCTTGAACAATTCCTCGCGCGACACTTGCTTGTCGGTGACATCGGCAAGCTCGAGCAGGAAATCGACCACTTTGTCCTCGAAGATCGGTGCGCGCAGCGCCGCCAGCGCTCCGGGATTGTTGCGATAATAATCCCATATCTTCTGCTCTTGGCCCGGCATCATCCGCGCCTGCGCGACGACGGCCTGGGTCAGCTGATCTTCGCTCACCTTGATATCGTTCTTCTCGCCGATCTCCGCAATCACCAGGCCAAGCCGCACCCGGCGTTCGGCAATGCCGCGATACTCCTCGCGCGCCTTCTCTTCGGTCGTGCCCTCGTCGGCAAAGGTGCGGCCCTGCTGCTTGAGATCGTTCTCGACCGTCGTCCAGACGCTGTTGAATTCCTCTTCGACCAGGGTCGGCGGGGGATCGAATTTGTGCTTGGCATCGAGCGCATCGAGGAGCGCCCGCTTGACCTTTTGCCGCGACGCGCCGGCATGTTCGCGCTCGATGCGCTCGCGCACCACTTCGCGCAGCTTGGCGATCGATTCGAGGCCGAGGGTCTTGGCGAAATCGTCGTCGAGCGTGACCGTGCCCGGCGCCTCGACGGCCTTGACCGTCACGGCGAAGCTCGCGTCTTTGCCGGCAACCGCCGCCGCCTGATAATTCTCGGGGAACTTGACGTTCACGGTGCGGCTTTCGCCGGCCTTCGCGCCGATGATCTGATCTTCGAACCCCGGAATGAACTGACCGGAGCCGAGCAGGATCGGCGCATCTTCGGCGGAGCCGCCGTCGAAGGGCTGGCCGTCCATGGTGCCGACAAACGACATGGTGACGCGATCGCCGTTCTCGGCCGCGCCGTCTTTGGCAGCGAACGGCTTGTTCTGATCGGCGATCGTCTGCACCGCCTGGTCGACTTCCGCATCCTCGACCGGCGCGGTCAGGCGCTCGACCTTGATGGTCTTGAAATCGGCCAGCGTGATCGGCGGCACGATTTCCATCTCGACCGTGTAGGAGAGATCGGTCTTGCCATCGATGACGCCTTCGATCGCGCCCTCTTCGGTGGGCAGCACGACCTTGGGCTCGGTCGCGAGCTTCAAGTTATGGTCGGTGACGATCTTGCTGTTGGCCTCGCGGACGGTGGCTTCGACCACCTCGGCCATGGCGGACTTGCCATAGAGGCGCTTGAGATGCGCCGCCGGTACCTTGCCCGGACGAAAGCCGCGCAGCTGCACGCGGCCTTTGAGCTCGTCGAGCCGTTCGCTGACCTTCTCGGCGAGTTCGGTCAAAGGCACGACGACGCGGTATTCACGCTTCAATCCAGCGGCGGCAGTTTCGGTGACTTGCATCGGCACTACTCTATCAAGGCTCAATATCGAGCCGTTTCGGCCAAGATCTTCTTGGCCAATCCCTATCGGCCAATTTTTGGAAAAACCGCCCCGCTGGTGCGGGCGGAGGGGCTCGAACCCCCACGTCTTTCGACACGGGAACCTAAATCCCGCGCGTCTACCAATTCCGCCACGCCCGCGACCCCGCAGGGCGCTCCGGTGGCGCGGCTTATATCATGCGCCGCACGCGCGCCACTATAAAAATGGGCGGTTTTCCAAGGGGGCAAACTGGGGGCAAACACGGCCGGGAAAATGCCCGGTTTTATTGGCCTATTGAATCAGTTAGCCCTCCTCTATCGGCCTTAGCTATCCGAGGCAACCTGCTGAAATCTCCACCGGTACCCCCTTTGCAGCTCTCGCGCCGCAGCTTCGTATCCGGCTCGCTCGCGGCAGGTATCGAGCTTGGCACAGCCGCGCCAAACCGGGCTGCGCCGACGACGACACCCGATATGCGCCTCCTGCGTGTCCGGGATTCGGGCTACGACGGCGTGACGCCCGGCCCCGGGTTGCGGGTTCGGCGCGGCGAAGAGTTTGCCGTTCGCGTCGTCAATGAACTCGCCGAACCGACCGCCGTGCACTGGCACGGCGTCCGCCTCGCCAATGCCATGGACGGCGCGCCGCCGCTGACCCAAGCGCCGATCGCGCCCGGCGCGAGCTTTGATTATCGCTTTGTCGCGCCGGACGCGGGGACATTTTGGTATCACCCGCCGCTGCCGAATAATTCCGGTCTCTACGGCGCTCTCATTGTCGGGGAGACCGAGCCGGTCGACGTCGATCACGACACAACGCTGATTTTTGCCGCGTCGGAGAACGGCGATGCGTTCACGGTCAATGGCGCGAAGATGCTCGATATTCGCGCGCGCTCAAACGAACGTTTGCGGCTTCGCTTGCTCAATGTTTCAGCGACCCAAATTCTCGAATTGCGGATCGCGCAGTTGCGCAGCTTCGTGATGGCGACTGACGGGCAACCGGCGCAACCCTTCGCGGCGCGCGAGGGACAATTGCTGCTGGGTCCGGGGAATCGGATTGACGTCTTCGTCGATTGCACACTGGCGCCGGGAACCTCGACGCCGGTTACGATTGAAAGCGCTCGCGGCAGCACGGTCGTTGCGACGATCGCTTGCGAAGAAGGCGCGGCCGGCCGGCCGGCGCAACGGGACGATCCGAAACCGCTGCCGCCCAATCCTCTGCCGTTGCGCATGGATTTTCAGGGCGCGCTGCGGTTCGATGCCGTGATCGGACGGACCGCGCTCGCCAAGGTCCCCCTGTTTAGCGTGAAGCGCGGCCGGACCGTGATGCTTGGACTCTCAAACCCGACGTCAGAAAGCGGCTTTATCCATCTGCATGGACACAGTTTTCGTCTCCTTGATGCGCTCGACGACGGCTGGAAGCCGTTCTGGCTCGACACCATGCCGATGGCGCCGCGGAGCCAAGCCCGGATCGCTTTCGTTGCCGATAATCCGGGCAAATGGCTGATCGAAGGCCTGACTGCTCAAGGGCTTCCGACAAATGTCTGGTTTGAAGTGAGTTGAGCTTATCCAAGCAAGGCCTTGTAGACGCGGGGCAACGTCTCCGGCAGATCTTCGGCGATCAGGCCCGGGCCGAACGCATTGGCCGCTTCGCCATGCAGCCAGACCGCAGCCGACGCCGCCTCGAAGGCCGGCATTCCTTGGGCCAGGAGGCCGGTCGTTATTCCCGTGAGCACATCGCCCGAGCCCGCCGTGGCTAAGAACGCCGGCGCATTGGCAGCGATCGCGGCGCGGCCGTCGGGAGCGGCGATGACCGTGTCGGCGCCCTTGATGAGCACAACGGCGCCGGTGATTTCGGCGGCAAGCCGCGCACGTTCAAGTTTCGATCCGGCTTTAGCCCGATCATCCAAGGCACCAAAATAACGGGAGAACTCGCCCTCGTGCGGCGTCATGACGGTCGGCTGTTGCGGCCGGTTCTTGAGCGCCTCGGCAAGCCGCCGCGGCTCCCCGGCAAAGCTGGTGATGGCGTCGGCGTCGAGCACGACGGCCCGCTCGCCGTCGAGGGCTGCAAGGACGAGTTCGCAGGTCGTCTCGTTGACGCCGATGCCGGGACCGATCGCGAGGCTGTTGAACCGGCGGTCGGCGAGGAAGGCCGTGAGCTCGTCTGCGCCATCGACCGGCCGCACCATGACGGCGAGACTCGCCGCCGCATTCACCGCCAGCGCCTCGTTCGGCGAGGCGATCGTCACCAGGCCTGCTCCCGCCCGCAACGCGCCGCGGGCCGCAAGCCGCGCCGCGCCGGTCGACCATGACGGGCCGGAAACGACGACGGCATGGCCGCGATTGTATTTGTGTCCGTCATGGCGCGGCACCGGAAAATGCGCGCGCCAGAGTTCTGGGACGTTCTCGAATGTGCGCGGCGCGATCAGCGTCAGAACGCTCTCGGGAATGCCGATATCGGCGACCGAAATCGCGCCGCAATGAAGCCGCCCGGGGAGCAACAGATGCGCCGGCTTTTTACGAAAGAACGTGACCGTCGCGGTAGCCTTTACGGCTACGCCCATCACCGCGCCCGACGTGCCGTTGATGCCGCTCGGCAAGTCGACGGCAATGACCGGCGCCGCTTGCGCTTCATTGATGGCTTCGATCATGGCACGCGCGCGTCCCTCGACCGGCCGGTCGAGGCCGGCGCCGAACAGCGCATCGATGACGATATCGGCGCCAGCGAGTGCGCGCGCCTCGGCGGCCAGAACCGGGCCGCGCCACATCTTGGCGGCGAGCGCCGCGTCGCCCTTGAGCTTGCCCGCGTCGCCCACGAGGAGAACCTGCACCTGGTAGCCGCGCTCGGCGAGAAGCCGCGCCGCGACAAAGCCGTCGCCGCCATTGTTGCCCGGACCCGCGACCACGCTGACCCGGCACCCCGGCGATTTGTGGCGGGCTGCGGCCTCGGCCACGGCGCGGCCCGCACTCTCCATCAGCGTGATGCCGAAAATGCCAGGCTGGACGCCGCCGGCGATCGCGAGCCGGTCGGCATCGGCCATTTCGGCGGTGCTGAGAATTTCGATCATGCCGCGCACAGAATAGCCAAAGCACCCCGGCACGGGTACCGCGCTACGCGGCGATTGATTTCCTGCCCTTGACTAGATTATAGGCAACACGCCTAGTTTAACGGCGAAGCGCTGCCGCGAGCCGCTGCAATGGCTCGCCAGGCTCACCAGAACCCTTTGATGAAACTTCGCTTTTTGAGTGCGCACAGCCTTGGCACGGGACCTGCTAACCAACGGTCGGTTCCTGGGATGACTCTGTGCATCTCGGAGCCGGGAGATGAGACGCGATGAAAAAAATTGAGGCAGTCATCAAGCCGTTCAAACTTGATGAGGTGAAGGAGGCGCTCCAGGAAGTCGGTCTGCAAGGCATAACGGTCACCGAGGCGAAGGGATTCGGGCGCCAAAAAGGGCACACCGAGCTCTACCGCGGCGCCGAGTACGTGGTCGATTTTCTCCCGAAGGTGAAGATCGAGATTGTGCTCGGTGATGACATGGTTGAGAAAGCCATCGAGGCGATCCGTCGCGCCGCTCAAACCGGGCGGATCGGCGACGGCAAAATCTTCGTCTCGAACATCGAAGAAGCCATCCGGATCAGAACTGGGGAATCCGGCATCGACGCCATCTAACGAGAGCCGGCCCGACGCTTACGCTTGCCAGCCGTAAGCCGCATTTTGGGCCGGCGCGAGGCATTAAACAGCACCACGAAAGGGTACGCATTCCATGACGACGCCAAAAAATGTCATGAAGACGATCAAGGACAGCGACGTGAAATACGTCGATTTCCGATTCACCGATCCGCGGGGCAAATGGCAGCACGTCACGTTCGACGTCACCATGATCGAAGAAGACACTTTCGCCGAAGGCATGATGTTCGACGGCTCCTCGATCGCCGGCTGGAAGGCGATCAACGAATCCGACATGTGCCTGATGCCGGATCCCTCCTCCGCATGCATCGATCCGTTCTTCGCCGAGACCACGATGTCGCTGATCTGCGACGTGCTCGAGCCGACGACCGGCGAGCCCTATAACCGCGATCCGCGCGGCATCGCCAAGAAGGCCGAGGGCATGGTCAAAGCCTCCGGCGTCGGCGACACCATCTTCTTCGGCCCCGAAGCCGAGTTTTTCGTGTTCGACGACGTGAAGTACAAAGTTGATCCCTACAATACCGGCTTCAAGCTCGACTCCGTCGAACTGCCGTCCAATTCGGACATGGACTATGAAGGCGGCAATCTCGGCCATCGCGTCGGCACCAAGAAGGGCTACTTCCCGGTCCCGCCGCAGGATTCCGCGCAGGACATGCGCTCGGAAATGCTCGCGGCCATGGCCAAGATGGGCTGCGTCGTCGAAAAGCATCACCACGAAGTGGCGTCGGCCCAGCACGAGCTTGGCCTGAAATTTTCGCCGCTCGTCGTCATGGCCGACCGGCTGATCATCTACAAATATTGCATCCAGCAAGTCGCGCAGGTCTACGGCAAGACCGCGACCTTCATGCCGAAGCCGGTCTATGGCGATAACGGCTCGGGCATGCACTGCCACCAGTCGATCTGGAAGGACGGCAAGCCGGTTTTCGCCGGCAACAAATATGCCGACCTTTCGGAGACTTGCCTGTCCTATATCGCCGGCATCATCAAGCACGCCAAGGCGATCAACGCCTTCACCAACCCGACGACGAACTCGTACAAGCGGCTCGTCCCGGGCTTCGAGGCGCCGGTGCTGCTGGCCTATTCGGCGCGCAACCGTTCGGCCTCCTGCCGCATCCCGTACACGACGAACCCCAAGGCCAAGCGCGTCGAAGTCCGCTTCCCCGATCCGCTGGCCAATCCGTATCTCGGATTCTCGGCGATGCTGATGGCCGGCCTCGACGGCGTGAAGAACAAGCTCGATCCGGGCGAAGCCATCGACAAGGATCTGTACGATCTGCCGCCGGCGGAATTGAAGAAGATTCCGACCGTCTGCGGCTCGCTGCGCCAGGCTCTCGAAGAGCTCGACAAGGACCGCGGCTTCCTCAAAGCCGGCGGCGTGTTCGACGACGATTTCATCGACAGCTATATCGACCTGAAGATGAGCGAAGTCATCCGCTTCGAACACACGCCGCACCCGGTCGAATTCGACATGTATTACTCGTCGTAAGCGTTGCGTATATCATCCTCCCTGCAATGAACTAAGGGCGCCCAAGCGGCGCCCTTTTTTTATTCGCAGAGACTTTCGAAAACCGGGCGGTCACCGCACCATGATCGGAACGGTCAGCGCCGCGACTGTCCGGATGGCCGCGGGAGCCGCCGTTGCGGGCTTGTGATCGGCGGGCTTGTTCGCGCCAGCCACGGCCGCGTCGGGGACGACCATGTCTTGATCGGGCTCGACGCGGTTACGGCCGTTTTCCTTGGCCCGGTAGAGCACGGCATCGGCGCGTTCGATGATCTTGTCGATAGCGGCCGTCGGCAGGCCATAAGCGACGCCGATGCTCACCGTGACCGGAATTTGCGGGCTGTCGGGAGCGAGCGCTGCCGCCTCGAAGGCCACGCGCACGCGTTCGGCGGCGATGCAGGCATTGGCGAGCTCGCCGGAAATGACGGCGACGAATTCCTCGCCGCCGAGGCGGCCGATGATGTCGTCGGCGCGCATCGTTTTCTGCACCGTCTTCGAGAACATTTCCAAGACGGCGTCGCCCATCTTGTGGCCGAAGCGGTCGTTGATGGATTTGAATTTGTCGAGATCGAACGCCAGCACGCTCACCGGCACGCGCTTCTTGCGGTTCGCCGCCATCAGCGCGGCCGCGGCGGCAAAAAAACCACGACGGTTGAACAGCCCGGTCAGCGGATCGGTCTCCGCCGCGCGCTTATAGCGATTGACGGTGCGATCCTTGGCCAAGACCAGAACGATAAAGGCTGCGCCGACCACATAGAGCGTGACCTCGATGGCGAAGACGGCGATCCAGCCGGTCGCCAGGCTGCGCACGCCGAGGCTCGCCAGCGCTACCGGAAACAGGAAGATCGCGCCGTGCAGCATCGGCACAAAAAGCGCCGGCCAGCGCCGGATCAGCGATTTGCGCCGCTCCCGCCACAGTTCGGCGGCGATCATGAATGTGTAGGTCGCGACAATCACCGAACTGAGCATGATGCGCGTCGCCGGCGTGTGCGGGATCGCCGGCAGTAAATCCATCGCCGTCCAGGCGACGGCGCCGAAACACATGGCGCCCCAGAGCACCGGGCGGCCGTGAAAGACCCGCGCGGCGGTCCAGATCATGCCGAGCGCGATAAACAACAGAATGTCGGCGAGGCGCGCCGGAACCGGCACGACGCCTTCCAAGCGCCACAGCATGCCGGAGAAGCCGCCGATCAGATAGGCCGTACCCCACCAGGCGAGCGCTTCGATGCGGTCCTGCACCCACGCGAACAACAGGAACAGGCCAAGCAGCGCCGTCACGCAGGTCGCGGTGACAAACAACGTACCGATATCGAGTGACGTCGACGCTTCCGCGAGACGCGCAAACATACGTAAAGCTCCTCACCACTAGGGATAACCGCCTATCATGGTTCGAGGCGCCGCGTTGAACGTTTGCCGTTCAGGATTTGCCGAGAGTGTCGTAGATTGGGAAGGTTTTCACGAAAAGATTTGGCAAATTGAACTAAAGAAAATTGTGCTCGAATTTTCTTGTTTGAAAACTCACAGCGCGGCGCGCCAACGCCTGCCGCTTGGATGCGCGCCGGATGCGGCGCGATCGGTGCCAATAATCGGCACGATCGATGGCGCACCGGACGCCGCACCAGGCACGCCGCCGGCCTGCATGTCGGCCTCAACGCGATTGCGCCCCTGCTCCTTGGCCCGATACAGCGCCCGATCCGCAATCGAAAGCAATGCGCCGACCGTCATGCCGGTCTCCCGGCCCAGCGCCACGCCACCGCTGACCGTGGGCAGCAATTGCCCGTTGCCGAAACGGGCCGCGGTCGCCGCAAAATTTCGCCGCACCCGCTCGGCAATGGCATAGGCCTCGTCCATGTCGCCGACCGGCATGCAGGCGGCGAATTCCTCGCCGCCGATGCGGGCGAACAGCACGTCGGCGCCAAGCGTCGATGTCGCCGTCCCGGCAAAGACCTGCAGCACGGCATCGCCCGCGCGCATGGCCGAGCCGATCGTTGATCTGCTTGAAATGATCGAGATCGAACAGCAGCATGGCGAGCGGCTCGCGATCCGGCTCGTGGCGCCCGAGCAGGCGCGACGCGTTATCGAGAAACGCGCGGCGGTTGGCGACGCCGCTCAGCGGATCGACCAGCGAATTGATCTTGTGCTTGAGCTCGCTGCGTTCCTTCGTCAGGTTGAGCTGCAGGAAGGCAATGATGACGGTGAACAACAGCGTGGCGAAGGCCAGCATGGTGAATGACAGGTTGCTCAGAGCGAAGTGGTCGCGGAAGCTCGGACTGAGCAGAACGACGGGCACGCGCAGCAGTAACGTGACGCCATGGATGAAGAAGACGACGACCAAAGGCCAGCGCGACATCAAAGGCTCGTCGCGGCCGAGCCAGAATTCCCGCGCTGCGAGCAAGGCCAGCAGAGCCAGCAGGGTCGAAGCGACGATGATTCGCGCGCCCGGATCGTCGGCGAAGGCGGAAATCCGGCACAGCGCGATCCAAATCAACGGCGCCGCCAGCACGACGGAAGGACGGATCGGCCGGCCGTCGAAAACGCGCGCGCCCGTCCAGGTCAATCCATAGCCGAGCAAGACCAAGGCGTTGGCGATACAAATCGTGACGAATGCGGGCGCGGCATCGCGCTCCGTGAGCAAGGCGAAACCGAAGGCATTCACGATATGCGCCGTGCCCCACCAGATCGGGGCGCGGACGTTACGGCTCTGCAGGCCGGCAAAGACCAGGAAAGCGCCAAGAAGCGCCGCAATGAAGACCGTCACCACGGAGATGGTTTGCAGATCGAGATGCATGCGGCGCTGACCAGAGACTGACAACGGCAAACTAGTGCGCAAGCCGTTCCATTCGCGTTACCCTCGCGCTAAAGGCACGAATACAATTGCAGAAGGGTAAATCGGTGAAACCGAATTTTACCCGCGGGTCGCCGCAAAGCATGGATTTGCCCTGCGATCCGCTCCTTCCTCTCCGAGCCTATTGCACATAGATTATTGACAAGGACAGGAGGATCCGATGGCGCAACTCGCAGAACTCGATGCCGCTTCCGATACGGCCGCTCCCGATACGATCGAGGCAACGCTCAACTACATCGTCGATGACGGGACCAAGGTCTTCACCATCGTGGCCGCTCCCGGCGGCAGCGATACGCGTTCAGGCGGCACGCCTGATCCGCGCCGGGTCCAGATCCATAACGGCCGCCCCCACGCCGATGACTTCGCGTTGGACCGCAACGGCTTCCGCTTCCTGCGGCATGACACCAAAGTGGCCGATTTCTACGACGAAGACGAGATCAAGCGCGTCTACTATCCGGAAATGGAGGCGCTGATCAAATCAGAGAGCGGCGCCAAACGCGTCGTCGTGTTCGACCATACGCTGCGCACCGCCGACGGCGATCTGCGTCAGACGAAGCAAATCCGCGAAGTCGTCAGCCGCGTGCACAACGACTATACCGAATGGTCGGCGCCGCAGCGCGTGCGCGATATCGTGCCCGACGAGGCCGAGGAATTGCTCAAGCGCCGCTTCGCCGTCATCCAGGTGTGGCGCCCGATCCGCCATCCGGTCGAAACTTTTCCGCTGGCGCTGGCGGACGCTCAATCCCTGTCGCCGAGCGACATGATCGTCTCGGAGCGGCGCTCTCCCGGCCGCATCGGGCAGACTTACGCGATCAAATTCAATCCGGCGCACAAATGGTATTGGTTCCCACGCATGCGGCGCGAAGAAGCCTACGTCTTCAAGGTGTTCGATTCGGAAAAAGACGGGCGCGCGCGCTGGACCGCGCATACCGCCTTCGCCGACCCGACCTCGCCGCCCAATGCGCGGCCGCGCGAGAGCATCGAGATCCGGACGCTGGCGTTTTTCTGAAAATAGAAAAGCCCGGATTGCGCGTTGCGCAATCCGGGCTTGGAAACTTACCGCTTCGAGAACTGGAAGCTGCGGCGCGCCTTGGCGCGGCCGTACTTCTTGCGCTCGACGACGCGGCTGTCGCGGGTGAGGAAGCCGCCGCGTTTGAGCACGCCGCGCAGTTCCGGCTCGTGCCGCATCAGCGCTTTCGACAGACCGTGGCGGACCGCGCCGGCCTGGCCCGAAAGCCCGCCGCCGGACACCGTGCACACGACGTCATATTGGCCCTGGCGGCTCGACACCGTGAGCGGCTGCTGGATCAGCATGCGCAGCACCGGGCGGGCGAAATAGGTCTCGACCGGCCGGTCGTTGATCATGATCTGGCCGCCGCCAAGCTTGATCCATACGCGCGCAACCGCGTCTTTGCGCTTGCCGGTGGCATAGGCACGGCCCTGCTTGTCGAGTTTTTGCACATACTTGGGCGCCTCGACCGGCGCCGCGGCTTTCAGCGAGGACAGATCCTCGAGCGTCTGCATGGTCTCGGCCATTAGGCGACCCTCTTATTCTTGCGGTTCATGGCGCCGATATCGATCTTTTCCGGCTGCTGCGCCTCGTGGGGATGATCGCCGCGCGGATAGACCCGCAGATTGGCGAGCTGCTGGCGGCCGAGCGGGCCGCGCGGCAACATGCGCTCAATGGCCTTTTCAACGATCCGCTCCGGAAAACGGCCGGCGAGGATCGACTTGGCGCTGCGTTCCTTGATGCCGCCGATATAGCCGGTGTGCTTGTAGTAGATCTTCTGCTGAACCTTGCGTCCGGTCAGCACCACTTTGGCGGCATTGATGACGATGACATTGTCGCCGCAATCGACATGGGGCGTGAATGTCGGCTTGTGTTTGCCGCGCAGCCGCATGGCGACGAGCGAGGCGAGCCGGCCGACGACGAGACCCTCGGCGTCGATCATGACCCACTTCTTCTCGACCTCGGCGGGCTTGGCAGAAAAGGTTTTCATATCCGCATCCGTCTTGTCTGCATCGGTCTTTACGATTGTGCGCCGGAGACCGGCGCCGTGGAGCAGGCTTGTAGCCGCGGCTTGCCCCCCGGTCAATCGCAACGATGCTTATTCCAGATATTTCTCAATCGGTTGCACTAGAGGTATAAAATTACCTCTAGCCGCCTGCGACCGGAATCGAGTAGGTCGAGGTGACATGGGCGACGAGATCGTCGTCGCCGTCGGAGCGCAGACCGACCTCGCCGACCGCAAGCCGTTTGCCGAGCTTGAATATTCGCGCCTCGGCCAGAAGGTCCCGCGCGCCGGGCCTCTTCAAAAAGTTGATGCTGAGATTGGTCGTCACCGCCAGCGGAACCCAGCCGATCGCGGAGAGCACGGCCAGGTACATCGTGAAATCGGCAAGCGCCATCATGATGGGCCCGGACACGGTTCCACCCGGCCGCAACGAGCTGTCGTGATGGCGCCGGCGCACACGGCAGCCGCCGTACCAAACCGCTTCGATCTCGTAGTCGCCGACGGCGTGGGTGGCTTCCGGGAATTCGGCCGCCAGCAGCTCCATAAGCCGCTCGCGCGACAATTTCGGCGCGGCGATCTTATCGGCCATCACACACCCTCATGACATACTCCCCCTGCTCCCCCTGCCCGCTCTTGGAGTTTCCCCCAGGGTCGCATAGTCGGATACAATGGATAAGGTGAAGCCGCAAAGTCAGCGCGACGTGCGCGGCCAACCTAAAAGCCGGATGCCGACGATGAACGCCCAAACCGCTACCGCCAAAATCGCTACCGGGGCTGCGCCGCCGATCCTGCTGCGCGAGGATAAAGGCGGCATCGCGATCCTTAAGCTCAACCGGCCGGCGGCCCGCAACAGCCTTTCGCAGGCGATGCTGGAGACGCTCGGCGAGGCGCTGACGGCGCTGGCGCATGAGCGATCGGTGCGTGTCGTCATTCTCGCCGCCAACGGTCCTGCGTTTTGCGCCGGGCATGATCTGAAGGAAATCACTGCGCGCCGCGCCGATGCGGATCGCGGCCGCGCCTATTTCCAGCGCATCATGGCGCTGTGCAGCTCGGTGATGCAGCAGATCGTGACCTTGCCGCAGCCGGTGATCGCCGCCGTTCATGCCACCGCGACCGCGGCAGGCTGTCAGCTGGTGGCGAGCTGCGATCTCGCCGTCGCGTCACAGACCGCGAAATTTGCCACACCGGGCGTCAATATCGGTCTGTTCTGCTCGACGCCGATGGTAGCGCTGTCGCGCAATGTGTCGCGCAAAGCGGCGATGGAAATGCTGCTGACCGGCGATCTCATCTCGGCGGAGGACGCGGCGCGGATCGGTCTCGTCAATCGCATCGTGACGCCCGGCAGCGAACATGCCGAAGCGCTCAAGCTTGCCGAAAAGATCGCCGCCAAATCGGCGCTGACGGTGAAGATCGGCAAGGCGGCGTTCTATCGTCAGGCCGAAATGCCGCTCGCCGACGCTTACAAATATGCGTCCGAAGTCATGGTCGAGAACATGCTGGCGCGCGACGCCGAGGAAGGCATCAGCGCCTTTGTCGAGAAGCGCGAGCCGAAATGGCAGGATCGGTAGCAACAAACTCGATCCGCGACATTAGACCGTCAGATAGTGTCCCGGCATCGGCGTGTGGCCGGACTTCAGCATCCCGAAAAAGTAGCGCGGCGGCTCGTAGAGCTCCTCGGCCGTGGCCGGGTCGAAGAAACGGTCGCCGGCAATGTCGTCGCGAACAAAAAACGCGTTGACGCCTGAAATCGAGCAGCCGACCAGGCGATACCCTTTGCTGCGCCCGAGCCGGACAAAGGCTTCGAGACTTGCGCCGAAATAATTCGACGCACCGTCCCATGTGCGCTCGGGCTGATACGGCACCACAAGCGACATCGGCGGCCGCAGCGTCGCATTGTATTCGATCACCACCACCCGCGGATTGATCCTGCTGATGGCCTTCCAAAGCCAAAAGTCGTTATAATCGATGTCGATGCTGAGCAGATCGATCTCGCCTGACATGCCGCCTTTCTCGAGTAAGCCATCGATATTTTCGGCGACGATAAAAAACTCGACCAGGTTCAGTCTGCCGTCAGCCAAAAGCGGCCCAAAACCCGTGCGGATGCGCGCGGCGTGTTGCGGCTCGCCTTCGATCCAAAGTCCGCGCCAGCCCTCGACGAGGAGCTTGACGGTATTGCATTCAGTGCCGCTTTCGACGCCGAATTCGACGAAACAGCGATTGGTCGTCCCGACGCGCCGAAATATCTCCTGGATGATTCCGTCTTCGTCGCACTGCGAATAGACCTTGAAGCCATAGCGCAACAGACGCTTCGGATCGGCGTTGCGCGGCTTGGCGAGTTCATCATCCCAATACCGTTGCAGATCGAGCTGCCGAAAATGATCCCACCGCGGGGAGTTGAATTGGGCGTGTTCGAGCAGATGGTTGAAGATCTCGGAATCGGTCATGTGTGATCGGAAATCTGTTGATGGACGCGGCTTACGGGACAGCTCACCGCACCTAGCCGGCACCTCGCTAGCATACGGCTATATGCCAGCCGGATATCGAGGCGGCCAGAAACGGCCGGCCTTAATCCTGCAAGGGCCAGATCCTGCAAAGGCCAAGCGAGGCTAGGTCATCGCCCTGAGTCGGGCAACCTCGCAGCGCCCTTTCGCTGCCGTGCAGGGACGATTATGGTGCGGCAAGGGACACGTCGAAAGCCGCGATGAACCACAATTCCTATCCGGACAGTTATATCCGCGGCATCCTCAACACCGCAAAGACCATTGCGATGGTCGGCGCCTCAGAGAAGGAAAATCGGCCGAGCTATTTCGCGTTCAAGTACCTTCTGGAGCGCGGCTACACCATGATTCCGGTCAATCCGGGGCATGACGGGCATTCGATGCTCGGCCAGCGGATTTATGCACGGCTTGCCGATATTCCCGTGCCGGTTGATATGGTCGATATCTTCCGCGCGTCGCAATATGCGCTTGGCATCGTCCAGGAAGCGCTTACGCTCAAGCCGCGGCCGCACGTCATCTGGATGCAGCTTTCCGTGCGCAACGACGAAGCGGCGGCGCTTGCCGAAGCCCAGGGTCTCAAAGTCGTGATGAACCGTTGCCCCAAGATCGAATACGGCCGGCTGTCCTCGGAGATCGCCTGGATGGGCGTGAATACCCGCACGCTCAGCTCGAAGCGCGCCGCGGTCGGTGGCATCCAACGCATGTCGCTCAACCGCACCAGTGCACCGGGCGGCACAACCGAAGCCTCCGATCGCGTGCAGCGCGAGGAAGGCAGCCGCTGATGTGATCACCAGCCGGAATGTCTCGCAGCCGCCGCGTCCTCTGTTACTTGCCGGAGATCTGGAAAAGGCCCATGAAGCTTCGTGTCGTTCTCGCCCTCCTCTGCCTTGCGCCCCAACTCGCCGCCATTCCCGCGCGCGCCCAAGACGATCACTATGCGTGCATGAGCGATGCGATGACGGTTTGCGGCCAATACATTCCGGACCGCGAGCGCGTCGCGCATTGTCTGATGGCCAACCGAAACCGCGTCTCTCCGGCCTGCCGCACTGCGCTTAAACACTTCAAGTGAGTTGGCGTTCTAGCTGAGTTTGCCAACCAGGCGGCCGGCGCGAGCATAAGTTTCTGCCGGGGCCGCACCCGGCAGGCCGGCCTTGGGGCGCTTTCACCCATTCACGCAACGGTCTTTGCGCGCCTTGACGGCTTTGGCCGTAAACCGGCATGGTCGCTTTTTCTCAATGAGCATCGGCCCAAAAGGCAAGATCCAAAGGGCAATATCCAAAAGGCAAGAGCTAAGAGGCAAAACCCACAAGGGAAGAGCTATGAGCGAACGCATTCCGGGATTTTCCACGCTCGCCATTCACGCCGGTGCGCAGCCCGATCCGACCACCGGCGCGCGCGCCACGCCGATCTATCAGACGACGTCCTATGTATTTGAAAGCGTCGACCACGCCGCTTCGCTGTTCGGCCTGCAGACCTTCGGCAATATCTACACCCGCATCGGCAATCCGACGACGGCGGTGCTCGAGGAACGGGTCGCGGCGCTTGAAGGCGGCACCGCGGGGCTCGCGGTGGCGTCGGGCCACGCCGCGCAGGTCTTGACGTTTCACTGTCTGATGCAGCCGGGCGACGAGTTCGTGGCGTCGAAGAAGCTCTATGGCGGCTCGATCAATCAGTTCAATCACGCGTTCAAGAATTTCGGCTGGAACGTGGTCTGGGCCGATCCCGACGATCTGTCCTCGTTCGAGCGCGCGATCTCACCGAAGACCAAGGCGATCTTCACCGAGTCGATTGCCAATCCCGGCGGCGTCGTCACCGACATGGAGGCGGTCGCGCAGATCGCCAAGCGCGCCGGCGTGCCCTATATCGTCGACAACACGCTGGCCACGCCGTACCTGTGCAAGCCGATCGACCACGGCGCCGATATCGTCGTGCATTCGCTGACCAAATTTCTCGGCGGCCACGGCAATTCGATCGGCGGCTTGATCGTCGACGGCGGCACCTTCGACTGGTCGCGCGAACGGCGCTATCCGATGTTGTGCGAGCCGCGCCCGGAATATCACGGCATCGTGCTGCACGAGACGTTCGGCAATTTCGCCTTCGCCATCGCCGCCCGCGTCTTGGCGCTGCGCGATATCGGGGCGGCTTTGTCGCCGTTCAACTCTTTTCTTTTCATCAACGGCATCGAGACGCTGCCGCTGCGCATGCAGCGGCATTGCGACAATGCGCTCGCGGTCGCGGAATGGATCGCGGCGCATCCGAGCGTGGCCTGGGTCAGCTATCCGGGACTGGCCGGCGACCGCTATCACAACCTCGCCAAGAAATATTGCCCAAAGGGAGCCGGCGCGGTCTTCACCTTCGGACTGAAGGGCGGCTACGACGCCGGCATAAACCTGGTGTCGAAGGTCATGCTGTTCTCGCATCTCGCCAATATCGGCGACACCCGCTCGCTGATCATTCACCCGGCGTCGACCACGCACCGCCAGCTCAGCGACGCCCAGAAGGTGCAGGCCGGCGCCGGGCCGGACGTGGTGCGGCTGTCGATCGGGATCGAGGACAAGGACGACATCATCGCCGACCTCGAACAGGCGCTGGCGGAATAGGCGTTTCGATTTTTGAAAGCGCGGTGCGATCCGGCTAACGAGCCTTGGCCTCTGAACTGTCGTGGCCGAACAACTGCTGGAAGATCAGATTTGCCACCAGGCGGTTTCCGTCGGCCGACATGTGGCCGTAAAGGCGATCGTTGTCGTGCATAAACCAAAGTCGCTTATATGAGGACAAGCCCTGCTCTCGATAGACCGCACGCAGCGCATCCAGCACATCGAAGACTTCGAGCCGTTGCCGCTCGGCGCAGGTCATGACGCGAGCGCGATCCGCTTCCCACCCGAGCGTTGGTTCGATCCCCTCAGTCCCGGCGTATTGCAATACAAGAGCAACGCGAACGTCGGAATGATCACGAAGCTCGCCAAGCCGCCGCATGAGCAGGCAAGTCACGTTGACGGCTTCGTCGTTAGAGAGGACATATTTTGTTCCCATGGGGGATGACACCCACCATTGCAGGAGATCAAGTCGCGTCATCGTGTATTGGACGAGATACGAATAGCCCAATACCGAGCGCAGCCAGCCGATGTCTTCGCGCCCCCCCGCAACGCGCGGAACCGGCTCGTTCTCGAGCACAAGCTTACCATCGCGAACGACAAAATATGGTTTTGGCGCGCCGCCATAGATGCTCATCCTATTCAGCGAAATTCCAAATCCCAGCCGCGTCTGCACGAGCAGGATGCGCGGCTTGAGCCGCGGGAGTAGATCTTCGGCGCGCAGCACGATCTGGTCGAAACCGTATCCACCGACGCCCGCGTTGATGACCTGCGTCCCGGCCATCCACTCCAATTGCGCCGGCCAGGAAATCGGCGGCCTTCACTTCCGACCCAGCACCAAAGGAATCGCCGACCATGAGAACTGCGCCCTCCTGCAAGGGCACGATCGTGTGGCTGGGCATCCGGACTCCATAATCGCCGAAGGTCAAATCGCCTTTAGGGAAATTGGAGTTGCGGGCGTCGGGACCCACCCTGAAACGCTCATCATATTGGGCGGCCGGATTGTCCCGGTTGACGACGGCATTGAGTTCACGTGCGACAAAGTTTTCGGTCGAAATCAGCGGCACGCCATCCCACAGGCGGACGAGCGCTTCAAGAAACAACAGTGACACGACGATGCTAGCGAGCACTGTCGCGACAACAGCAGCCAAGCGGCGGAGAAAACGCAAGACGTTCTGCAAAAAACTCCTCATCGAACAAGTCCCCAGAGTCAGCCGCGCGCGAATGTGATTGACCTCTTTAATCTATTTTACGCTTTGTTACGCAATACATAGAGCGGCTGCCGATCGCCGTTGCCGTCGAGTGCGCTATCATCAAAGCCAAAGCTGTCGATCCAGTCCCAGCCATCCATCAATAATGGCAAACGCTTGCGGCCGTATATCCGGCATAAGTTGAACTTTACGGCGTCACGCCCGGTCGGTACAGCGAGAAACAAAAGGCCGCCCGGCCTGATGCGCTCCTTCATTTTGCGCATAGCCTTAAGATCGCCCTCCGGATCGAGCGGGTCGCCGAACATACCAAGCCCGTCATGCTCGAACGATGAAATGGAAAAGCCTAAGTCGAAAAGAGGGCGTTCACGTTCCCAATCGGCGATGGTCATGAAACTCATACGATCGGTTCGAACAATGATCGGGTTATAATCGATCGTCACAGGATGAGCGCCGAAGAAAATGAACATCGCCTCATACCAAGGTGTCATTGAGCCGATGTTCACGACCGATCTGTTTTTGATTGGATATTTTCCGATGGCATCGCAGATCCATTGATCGAGCGTCCCGTAGATATACCAATGCTCATCGCGATCGTGTGCCGGGCGCTTAAGATTGGTGCGGACGCGGTCGATATATGAATCAATTTCCTCGTCCGTATAGAGATTAGCGGATGATATCTGGTCGACTGTCGAATCGTAATAGTCGTCCGCATAGATGATCTCGTGGCGCCGTTCGACCGCGTAGGCCGAAAGAAGAGTGCGACAGGTACCTCTCGGCGGCGTCGGCGGTCTTTGGGGCCTCGACCAAATCGTTCCCGTCGCAGCAGCCAGGCATCGTCATTGGTGCCGCGTTGCTTGATATTTCCAAAGGCGCATAAAGCAATCGCGCATGCTTGACCTCGTGAGTGAAAAAGTCGAGCGACGCGAGCTGTTCAGTCGCGCTCTCTTGCGACGAATGCTCAATCGGCCATCGACAGGCTATTGGACGCCCGCCTGCGCACTGCCTTTGATGTGCTTGAAGATTTCGCGCTGTGCGGATGGGGGCGCGGTATCCTCGACGACTGTCGCGCATAATCCATTCCTCTGCCCCTTACCCTTGAATTTAGCCTAGCCGCAACGCGGGGAGCGCTGCAATCGGAGAGGGTATAAGTCAATCGGGGGAAGGGACTCTAAAGCGCATGTGCGCATTGCACGGGCGACGCGTTAACTCCGCTGAGTATTCGGATCAAACTTCAGCGGCGGTTGCATCTCCTCACTGCCGATTGTGTTATTTCGCTGCCGACGGAAATTCCTGACCGTTATTGCAGCGAAGCGCACATTGAGTCGGGATTCATGAGTTCAATGCCTAATGTGCTCGACGCCTGCCAGACGTCTCGAATGACTGGATCGTTCGCAGGCGACGATAGCGCTCGCGGCGCGCCCCTCGCGACAGACGCCGCGTGCAGCGTCGCAAGCGTCAGCACGACCACGGCCATGGCCTGACGCAACAGCGAAAGCGACAGCGGCGCGACCATCAACAGCGTCCATATGCCGAGCGCCGCCTGCAAGGTCACGGCGACCGCCAGCAAGACGGCGCTGGTAACCACCGGGCCGCGTTTCACCGCCGCGCCGCGCTGAATGCGCGCATAGCGAATGCCATCCAGATCGCATAAGCCAGCACGCGATG
>CAVXHE010000012.1:0-224237 GCA_963761595.1 uncultured Alphaproteobacteria bacterium | reverse complement strand
CCGCCGGGTGAGCGGGCCGGGGAAGCGAGGTAGCCTCCCAGCATCCGAACCAGCAGCAGGGAGGACACCGTCACTGGCGCCGTCACCAACGTGCCGGTCCCGGCCAACGAGCCGGTCCGGCAGTACCAGCCGGGGAGTCACCAGCGAGCCGCGCTGGAAAAGAAGATCAAAGCGCTCGGCAGTGAGCAGGCCGAACTTTCCATGACCATCGGGGGCCGTGCCCGGATGGGCGGCGGCGACGTGATCGACGTGGTGCAGCCGCACAACTACCGGCATGTCCTCGGTCGGCTGGGCAACGCCACCGACGAGGACGTGGCCGCCGCGATCGGCGCGGCCCGGGCGGCGGCCCCCGGCTGGCGCGCGTTGTCCCTTCGACGACCGTGCCGCCGGTGTTCCTGCGCGCCGCCGACCTGCTCGCCGGGCCGTGGCGGTCGACGCTGAACGCGGCCACCATTCTTGGCCAGTCGGAAATCGCCTTATCCGGCGGAGTCGACGCCGCCTGCGAGCTCATCGACTTCTTCCGCTTCAACGTCGGCTTCCAGCAGGCAAATCCTGGCCGAGCAACCGCAGTCCGCGCCGGGCGCCTGGAACCGGATGGAATACCGCCCGCTGGAGGGGTTCGTCCTCGCGATCACCCCGTTCAACTTCACCTCGATCGCGGCGAACCTCCCGGCCGCCCCGGCCCTGATGGGCAACGTGGTCGTCTGGAAGCCGTCACCAACCCAGCAGCTGGCCGCGCACTACACGATGCGCCTGCTGGAGGCGGCCGGCCTGCCGCCCGGCGTGATCAACATGGTGACCGGGGACGGGCAGGCGGTATCCCGCGTCGCGCTGCCGCACCCCGACCTGGCGGGCATCCACTTCACCGGCTCAACCGCGACGTTCCAGCACCTGTGGCGCACGGTCGGCGAGAACATCGCCGGATACCGCGGCTACCCACGGCTCGTCGGCGAGACCGGCGGCAAGGATTTCGTGGTCGTGCATCCGTCCGCGAACGAGAACGCGCTGGCCACCACGCTGATCCGCGGGGTCGTATTGAGTACCAGGGCCAGAAGTGCTCGGCGTCGTCCCGCGCGTACGTGCCCCGGTCGATGTGGGAGCGGCACCGGGACGACTTCATCAACCAGGTCGAATCGCTGACCATGGGCGACGTGTCGGCCGACCTGTCCCTGTTCATGGGGGCGGTAATCGACGCTCGCGCGCTGGCCCGGCACGCCGCCGTCTTCGAGCAGGGGCCCGCAGCCGTTCCGGCGGTCCGCGTGCTGACCGGCGGCCAGACCGACGACCGCGAGGGCTACTTCACGGCGCCGACCGTGCTGGAGTGCACCGACCCCGCGGACGAGGTGTTCACCACCGAGTACTTCGGCCCGATCCTGGCCATTCACCCGTACCCGGACGAGGACTAGCATGTCGAAGCGACCATGACGTTTCCCAATGTGCTGTTCATCAACCCGAACCATTGGCGCGCCGACAAAGCCGAGACGCCGTGTGGCGGCTTGATGCCGATGGGCGTGCACGCGGTCGACGCCATGATCGATCTGTGCGGTCCGATCGACCACGTCTTCACGCAGAGCTTCCGCCGGGCGGCGGCGATCGACGCCGACGACACCACCTCGATCCTGTTTCGCATGAAGGAGGGGATGTCGGGCTATCTCGGCACCATGACCACGACCGGGCCGGGGTTCTCGTTCCAGGTCTTTGGCTCAAAAGGCTGGCTCCGCCTCGAAGGCGTCACCCATGTCGCCGGCGCCTCGTCGGACGAGCGCCGCACCCGGCTGTTCGGCGCCTGCAAATTCCAGCCGGTGAAGGGCGAAGCCAAGACCTGGCAGGCCGAGACCATGGATATTTCGCGCATCGCGCTCGAAGCCTTCGCCAAGGCGGCGGAGGGGGGACCTGCATTTCCGGTTCCCTACGACCAGATGATCCACGGCGTCGCCGTGACAGAGGCCATCGTGCGTTCGGCGGGTTCGGAGAAGGTTGAATACATAAAGTAGTCGGAACGACACTACCACCGTCATCCTGAGATGGCCGCGAAGCGGCCCTCGAAGGATGCCAGCTGAGGCGACAACTTAACACACACAGGCTATCGACTGCTTTGAGCGCCGCAAACCGGTTAAAACTTAAATCGCTCTAGTTGCTTGGGCGTAACCCCCTCAACAATCGTTTCCTCGATTGCTTCCATCTCACGCGCAAAATTCGCGAATATTGCCCAATAATAGCTGTCAC
Source organism: uncultured Alphaproteobacteria bacterium (assembly GCA_963761595.1). Lineage (GTDB taxonomy): Bacteria > Pseudomonadota > Alphaproteobacteria > Rhizobiales > Xanthobacteraceae > BOG-931. The sequence continues at coordinate 222,011 of CAVXHE010000012.1, read as the reverse complement.
AATTCACGTTGGTCCAGAAGTTCTCACTCTCGTAGCATCGAAGGGCGTAGTAGCCGAACACTGTAGTGCGCTACGGAAGTTCTGCGTAGACCCGAGTTGTGCATCAGAGCTATCTCCTCGAAAAAGCCGAGGAAGTCGCGCTTTTGCTTGAAATGCACCTCTTGCAATTGTTTGCTATCACTTTCGAGCAAAAAGCAGATTTCCTGCATATTTGGATCTTCTTTAAAACGCTTTCGCATGTCTTGAAATTTTTCAAACCGCTTCATTGAATTTTGCTGTACGTATTCAGCCGTGGTCTTAAAGAGAGTTAAGACACCGACTCGGAACGTGCCGAACGATGCCACTATGGCGCTGATGCCCGCAGCATTTTGAACAATTTCTGAGGAAGCTTACCGACATGTATCGTCTAGCGATTGATGGGGAGTCCAATCACGGGCGGAATTTTAAAGTCGGTGAAGTACTCCGGCCGTTTGGCGTTTTCTCGAATGTAGCTTAAGAGTTTTTCTGTGGGGGTGAACCATTCGGCCCCGCGCGTGTGACGCTCCGGAATCGATGCTGCTTTTCCAAATCCTTTGTGCAAATCCTGTTCGAACTGTTCTGCGTCACGGGCAGGATACTCACCCATGTCGAAGCAAAAATGATTCCGAGTAGATGAACTGTTTCATGATTGGCAATTGTATCTTGCTCATGCCGTAGCCGAATACTTTTCTGCAAGTCACGCTTGTTTGGAATGCGGGTTGTCATGCCGATCTTGATCGCAATTGGCGGGTCCCCGGCACCGAAAAAGTAGACAACTCCCGGACGCCGATACCACACCGATCACTTACGCTCTGTCTGCGCCGAACGCTGCTGGATAATTTCCGTCACGGTTATTCCTCCGCGTCGGCCTGCCAAATCAAGCTACAACACCATCAAGCGCGCTTTTCGCTAAACTGTAGAGCTTTGGCAATTGGCCGGTATGCCGCAAAACGCGGGCAACTGCTTCGTATTCGAGTGACGCCACTTTCCCCATCTGCATGAAATCATGGGAGTTAGCTTCGCTCTTTTTCGATTTGCGCTCGACGGGGAGAGCCGCCAAGAAAAAACCGTTTCCTGGTTCGTAGTTGAGAATACTTCCGATGCTTTGCGCATTTCTCATAAAACCTATAAGCGGGACCACGGCCATTGCCGAGCTTCGAGAGATGATTGGAATTGTCGAAAGCGTTCGCGAGATGCACCAGCCGAATTGGACATTCCCACATAAAACACGTCGCGTGGGTTGATCCGGTGCCCAGCCATGGGCTTGCTTGAATAGGCGAGCAGATAAACGCCAGGAAAGCGATAGTCTTTGGCCTTTGCCAATAGTGCTAGTTTCCGCTTTTTGGTGTGAAACGGTTGCCATCTCTTCCCGAACAGTTGGTTCAGCAACGTGGACATGTTCGGGCTAACCAAATTGCTCAGCTAAGGCGGACGCCGATACCAATGCAGACGCGGTAATTTTCCGCACGGAGAAGGCCCCTTCTACAGCAGTGTAGTCCACCACTCGCGTAAGTCGCGGTCAATAGCTTTGGCAACCTTGCGAGCGCTGGACGCGCTTGTTAGGCTCCCAGGACTGCGCTGCGCTCGGTCTGGGCTACTTTTTGAACCGGCGGCGCTTTCGCTGCGACACAAGGGTGGTTCGTCGAGCCAGCTGAGGATCGGCCTTGCTCCGCTTTGCCCTCATTTTCGCCGTTGCCGGCGCCTTGGTATCTCCGGCCATGGTCAGCCCTGTTTCGGCCTTTGTTCCGACCGCCGATCAGAAGGCCTGCGCGAGATTCCCGGCCGATGCCGATGTGGTCGCGGCCTGCACGCGGATCATCGATGCGCCGGACGCGACAGCGCTCGATCGCGCGGCGTCCTATAATTTCCGCGCCGACGCCGCCCGCGCCGGCGGCGATATGAAAGCGGCGATCGCCGATTACAGCCAGGCGCTGACGCTTGATGCCGACGCTGGTTCCGGCGCTCAGCGGCCGCGGCATCGCCTATCGCAACGCGCAGAATTACGATCTTTCCCTGCAGGACTTCGACCGGGCGATCTCGCTGAAGCCGAACGATTCCGATCTGCACAATGCGCGCGGCATCACCCATCGGCAGCTCGGCAACAGCGCGCAGGCGATGGCGGATTTCAACGAGGCGATCAGGCTCGATCCCAAGAGTAAGGAGGCCTTCAACAGCCGCGGCAATGTCTATGCCGATCTCAATCAGCCGGATAAGGCCATCGCCGATTTCACCCAGGCGATCAAGATCGACCGCAACTTTGCCGATGCCTATTTCAACCGCGGCACCGTTGAAAACGACGACAAGAACCAGGTCGACAAGGCGATCGAAGATTTCTCGATGGCGATCAAGCTCGATCCGTCCAATACCGATGCCCTGGGCAGCCGCGCCGCAGCCTTTATCAGCCAGCACAAGGCGGCGCCGGCGCTCGCCGATCTCAACGCCGCTATCGCCAAGATGCCGGGCCTCGAGCGCGCCTATCTGCTGCGCGGCACGCTCTATCTCAATCTCGGGCAGACGGCGAAGGGCCTTGCCGACCTCACCAAGGCGACCGAGCTTGCGCCGAAGGACGCGCAGGCGATTTACTTCCGCGGCATCGCCAGGCAGAGAAGCGGCGACGCATCCGGCGGCGACGCCGACATCGCCGATGCGCGAAAGATCGATCCCGAGGTGCAATGACCGGTTTTCCGGAGATCACAGTGATGGGCTTGCTGCGCAGATCCGCTGCCGTCCTCATTGTGGCCATCGCCATTACGCCTGCGGCTGCGGCTACCGACAAGGACAAGAGCGATTGCGAGCAGTCGACCGCTCCGGCGCTGAAAATCGCCGCCTGCACGCGAATCCTCGACGGCGGAAATCTGACCAAGGATATCGAGGCCTTCGGTCATTATAATCGCGGCCTTGGCCTTCTGCTGCAAAACAAGCCCGACGACGCCATCGTCGAATTCAACGCGGCGCTGCAAGCCGATCCGAGCCAATATCAGGGCCTACAACAGCCGCGGCAATGCCTGGCGCGCCAAAGGCGAGCTCGACATTGCCATCGCCGACTACGACGCGGCGATCCGGCTCGATCCGAACTTTGCCTTTCCCTATAACGGCCGCGCGTCGGCCTATTACGAAAAGGGCGATCTCGATCGCGCCGTAAGCGACTACGGCGAAGTGATCCGCCTCGCGCCGACCTTGGCCGCGCCCTACAACAACCGCGCCTTTGTCTGGCGCGCCAAGGGCGATTTCGATCGCGCGCTCGACGATGCCAACGAGGCGTTGCGCCGCGATCCGAAAAACGCGCAGGTCTATTCCGCCCGCGGCGAAATCTGGCGCATGAAGGGCGACCTCGATCGAGCGCTGTCCGACCAGGACCAGGCGGTCCGGCTCGATGCGCAAAGCCCGCTGCCGTACCTGACGCGCGGCGACACCCATCGCTACCGCGGCGAATTGGATCGCGCGCTCGCCGATTACGACCAGGCGCTCCGCCTGAGCCCCGACTATATCCCGGCCTTTGTCGGCCGCGGTCTGACGTTCGAGAAAGCGCGGCGATCTCGGCCGCGCCCGCGCCGAATACCAAAAGGCCTTGAACTCGCGGGACCAGTTTAGAGGCGACGTTGCCGCGTCCGCCATCGAGACCGCCCGCGCGCGGCTCGCGGCCTTCGAGTCCGGAGCGCCGCAACCGGTGATCCCGCCGGCGCCGGCGCGCGCGAGCTCGCCGGACTCCATTCCGACGCCGGCCGTGGCCGCGCCGGCGCCGGTTCCGGCCGCGGCCGCCCAGGGCCGCCGCATCGCGCTCGTCATCGGCAATGCGCAGTACAAAAATGCCAACGTGCTGACGAACCCGGAACACGACGCCGAGGTGATCGCCGCATCACTGCGCGCGGTCGGCTTCGACCAGGTGACGCTCATCGAGGACGGCACGCGCGACAAGATGATCGGTGCGCTGCGCGCGTTTGCGGCCGAGTCGGCGAAGGCCGATTGGGCGGTGGTCTATTATTCGGGCCACGGCATGGAAGCCTTTGGCGTCAACTTTCTCATTCCGGTCGATGCCAAGCTCGCCGACGCCCGCGACATCTTCTCCGAAACCGTGTCGCTTGACCAAGTCATGGCGTCCGTCGACGGCGCCAAGAAGCTCAAGCTCGTCTTGCTCGACGCCTGCCGCTCCAATCCGTTCCTGGCGCAGCTGCACCGGACGGCGTCGCTCGACGTGGGTCTGACGCAAGCCTCGAGCTGCAGGAACCACGGTTGCCGCGCGCGGGGTCGACCGCGGGCTTGGCGCGATCCAGGTGCCGGGCGGGACGCTCGTCGTCTATGCGACAAAGCACGGCCAGACCGCGCTCGACGGGCAGGGCGGCGACAGTCCCTTTGCGATCGCTGTGGTGCAGCGCATCGCGACGCCCAATGTCGAGATCAACAAGCTGTTCCGGCTGGTGCGCGACGACGTCTTTGAAGCCACCGCCGGCCGGCAGGAGCCCTACACCTACGGTTCATTGCCGGGCCACGAGGATTTCTTTTTCGTGCAGAAATAGCGCGCCATTGCAGCTACGCCGCCCGCGCTTTTTCGGCGCGCTCGCGCTCGTGCGTCGAGTAGAAGCTTGCATTCTGTTCGCCGCGCAGCGCCTCGCGCGAGAACTCGATGAGATGATGGGCGACGAAACCCATGCCCATCGCGGATTCGATCTGGCCGCGCTTCACGGCGTAGCGCCAAGCGTCCCAGAATGCGCGCCGATAGTCGGCGCGCAATCCGACGCGGGTGAACACGCGCCAGGCCAGGACCGCGCCCATGCGCAGTTGGGCGAAGGTCGGCTTCCTGCGCGGCGTCGGCACGATGCGGTTGACGTAAGTGGCGTCGACCTGGTGCTTGAAGCGGGCGAACAGCCGCTCGGGCGCATAGGCATGCGCGACGCAGCGCCGCCATGCCGCCACCACGTCGTCGTAGGGCCGCAGGAAACGCACGTTGGATTCCAGCGCCGGATCGTCGGTGAGGCGATCCGCGCGCGCCAGCCGGTCCCACAACGGCGTCTTCGGCAGCGCCTGCAACAGGTTCATCGTCAGGATCGGGATCTGCGAGGCCTCGATGAATTCGATCAGCTGGTCGGCCGACTGTTCGGTATCGGTATCAAGCCCGACAATGATGCCGGACGTCACCTCCATGCCGTAGCGGTTGATGGTCGCGATCGCCTCCATCATCGGCACGGCGGCGTTGTGCTCCTTGCGCATATGTTTGAGCGCGCCGAGCTCGGGCGTCTCAATGCCGACGAAGATGGCCAGGAATCTTGCCTCGCGCATGAGTTCCAGAACATCCAGCTGCTTGGCGATGTTGAGCGTCGCCTCGCAGACAAATGACAGCGGGTAGCCGTGCCTCTTCTGCCACGCCACCAGGTGCGGCAGGAGTTCACGCGCCGCCTTCTTGTTGCCGATGAAATTGTCGTCGACGAAGTAGATCGTGTTGGGCGGCGAAGGCTGCGCCAAGAGGACGTCGAGTTCGGCCAAGATTTGTTCCGGCGTCTTGAGCCGCGGCTGCCGGCCGTACAGCGCCGGGATGTCGCAGAACTCGCAGCGGTACGGGCAGCCGGACGAAAATTGCAGGTTGCCGATCAGATAGCGGCCGATCGGCACCTTGTCATAGGCCGGGATCGGGAAGTCGCAGAGCGGCAGGCGCTCTTTGGTCTCGAACCGCATCTGCGCGGACGGCGGTGATATATCGTCGTCCAGCCGCGCGATCAGCGCATCGGTGGCATCACCCATCTCGCCGATATGCAGATATTCGACCTCCGGGTACATTTCCGGCGCGCCCGATACCGAGGGACCGCCCAGCACCGTCACCTTGCCTGCGGCTTTGGCGCGGGCGTGGATGTCGCGGATTTGCGGCGCCTGCACGTGCATGCCCGAGACCAGGACGATATCGGCCCAGGCAAAGTCCGCCGCCGTGGCGCGCGTCATGTTTTCATCGACGAAGCGCACCGGCCAGCGCTCCGGCAGATAGGCGGCAATCAGCAGCAGGCCTTGCGGCGGCATGAACGCTTTGACGTCGTAGAGCAGCGGGAACGCATGCGCGAATGTGCCGAAGGCCGGCGTGTAATGCGGAAATACACACAGCACGTTGCGTGGGTTGCGGGCGTGGATCGCGGTGCGCATGGTCTATCCTCCCGCGGCGAGGGGCCGGTCGGCAGACGACAGCAAGCGGCCAGGCTGCGAAGAAGCCGCTGGCATTTTCCGCTTTCTGGCGCCTGAGCAAGACCATCCGTGCAACCCACCCCTGCACAATTTAGCAGTCTCGCAAATGTCATGCCATTCCGCCGCGGAGTAGAATTACAAAAAAGCCGAGGACAAAAAGCACAAAAAGCCAAGCACAAAAGAGCCAAGGGAGGATCTGATGCGACAAGTCGTTCGGTCACTTTGCATGTTGGGATTGGCAACGCTCGTCGTGGTCGGCGTTGGCGGAAAACTGCTCTTTAGCCAAGAGCAAGAGAAAGCCGATCCGAACAGCGCTGCTAATCCCTATCGCATGGAGGAAATCGCGGTTTCGTTCCCCAATGAGCGCAAGCTAGGCGCTCCGATTGGCGTAGAAATCGACCATAGCGACGGCAAGACACTTTGGGTTTTCGATCGCTGCGGGGCCGATACCTGTGTGGGTTCGACGCTTGACCCCGTGATGAAGCTCAACGGCAACGGCAACGTCGTCGCGAATTTCGGGAGCGGCTTGGTCAATTGGCCGCACGGCTTCTTCGTCGATCGCGGAGGCGACGTGTGGGTCACCGATGGGCGCGGCGAAAACGGCAAAGGCCATACCGTCATAAAGTTTTCGCCCGACGGCAAGGTGCTCATGACCTTGGGTAAACCGGGTGTGGCCGGCAATGCGCCGGGAATGTTCGATACCCCCTCGGATGTGGTCACCGCGCCGAACGGCGACATTTTTGTTGCCGACGGGCACGGTGTGCTGCAGGGCCACCAGACCAATGATCGCATCGTGAAACTGTCAAAGGACGGCACATTCATCACGGCGTGGGGAAAACACGGCTCCGGGCCCGGCGAGTTCGACGTGCCGCACAGCCTGGCGCTGGATTTGGCCGGCCGCCTTTATGTTGCCGATCGTTCCAACAGCCGCATCCAAATCTTCGACCAAGACGGCAAATTTATCGCGGAATGGAAGCAGTTCGGCCGTCCGAGCAGCGTCGCCATCGACAAGAACGACACGATTTATGTCGCCGACTCGCAGTCCGACGACAAAACCAATCCCGGCTTCAAGCAGGGCATTCGCATTGGGAGCGTCAAAGACGGCAAAGTCGCTGCCTTCATTCCGCTGACGGATCCCGGCATCGGATCGGCGGAAGAAGTCGCGGCCGATGATCAGGGTAACGTCTTCGCCGGATTTACCGCTGCAGGTAAAATGGCCTTGAGAAAGTTTGCCACGAACCGAGGCAATTGATTACCGGAAAAGCTTACCCCCGGTCGCCGCGCCTCTAGTTCAGTCCGCCGCGCACGGTGTTATGGTAGGGCAGGATTCGAAACCTTGCCGCCACCGGCAAGGCGCGCAATTCCTGCGCTCGAAACGCGGCGATCTGAGCAATGACGGCGATTCCCTGGCGTGACAGAATAAGCGCGCGCCTCGCTCAGATTGCATGTCTGTTTGCAGATATGTGTCTGTTTGCAGATATGTTTCGCCGCGCCAGAAACAAATGGCGCCGCTTCGACGTCTATTTGTCCGCCCTGCTGATTTTCGCTGTGTCTCGCCTTGTCGTTATCATCGGCGTAAATTTCGGAAGATTGCTTGTCCCGATCGCCGACCCGAATAGAACGGATGCCGGGCCGGCCTGGTATGACCGATTATTGCGATGGGATAGCGAGTGGTATGCCGCCATCGTCAGTCACGGCTATCGCTACGGCGACAACCCCGCGGTCGAGGGCCCGACCGTTTTTTATCCGCTCTACCCGCTCGTCACCTATGTGATCAAATCGCTGTTCGGCATCGACCATTTTGTGGCGCTGCTCCTGGTCGCGAATATCGCCGCGCTCGCCGCGGTGCTGCTCATGACGAAATTCGTCAAGGACGAATTGGGGGAGGAGACCGCGCTGTTGTCGCTGGCGCTGTTTTGTTTCTTTCCGTCATCGCTGTTCCTGTCCGCCGGATATACCGAGTTGTTATACTTGGTGTTCGTGCTGCTCAGTTTCATCCTGATGTCGCGGCAGAAATTTGCGGCCGCGGCGGTCATGGCGGGGCTTTCGCTCGGCACGCGGTCGGTCGGCATCGTGATGATCCCCGCAATCCTGTGGGAGATATGGCGCAGAACGTCCTGCCGTGGCCGCGGCTCCTCCTGAAGATGGCACTGTGCACCGTGCTGGCGGCGTCCGGCCTGCTCGGTTACATGGCCTATCTCGGGATCGCGTTCGGACACCCCTTGGCATTCGTCACGGTCGAGGCGGCTTGGCATGACGGAACCTTCCTTGATCGATTCGTGTCGGCGGTGACGCTCGCTGGTTTCCGGGATGCAAATTTGTGGCCTGCCGGTTGGTTTCTGTGTTTTCTGGCGCTGACGATCTGGTCGTTCTGGCGCTTGCGATTTGCCTTGTCGCTCTATGCGCTCGGGGCGCTTGCAGTGCCCTATCTGACACTCGGCATCACCGACTCGATGAGCCGCTACGTGCTGGTATGCTTTCCAGCCTTCATGGGCATGGGCATCCTCTGCAAGGGACGCCCGTGGCTTGTCATCGCGATCATCGGGATTTTTGCGGCGCTGCTGCTTGAGACCGCCGCATTATTCTCACAGTGGTATTGGGTGGCTTGATCCGTCATGCGGAACTGGGAAAAAGCATCAAGCAACGAATAGGGGTAGCCAGCAGGGCCGCTCGCCGTCTCAAATGTCCGGTCCTGGCTCAAAGCGGCCGTGCCGACGGACGACTGCCGCGACAGCTTTCGGAAGTAAAGCGGACATCGCAATGAAGCGGTGTTGTGTCTGCTAATGACCCTTAGCGGACATTCGGCCTATCTCGGGGTGTCCCTAACCATTCGATCTGAGCAAAAGCAATGGGACGACGACGCTGCACAAGTTATAGATCGCGTGCAGGATGATGGCCGCTCTGATGCCGCAGAAGTGCCGCGCGAAACCCAGAATAACAGCGGTCGGCAGAAGAAAGAGCGGCAACAGCAGCCCTCGTTCTAAGTGAACGAGCAGCCAAAATCCGCACGTCAGCAATGCTGTGGGAAAGGTGCGCCAATGTCGTCGAAGCGCGGTCCAGAGCCAGCCTCTAAAAAAAGTTCTTCTGCCAAAGGAGCAAGTACCACCGCGTCGACGGCGAACGCGGCCACTGTCCATGGGTTGGCTTGCCGCCAACTTGCCGTCGATTGCGCTGCCAGGCCATTCCAAACCGCTCCTGCGAAGAAACCCCACGCAGCCGCCAAGAGCGCAAGCATGATCAGAAGCCACCACCGCATGATGGGTCGATCATCAACACCGGCGCGATGGTTGCCGTGTCCGACGATCCCGCTTCGCTTTCTGACACCGATTAGCAATACGCCGCCCGCCAAAAAAACAAAACCGTAATGCTTATTGGGTTGTCCAAGGAGGCATTCGGAACGCTATCGGCGCTCATCATGGCTGTCGCGAGGCCGACCGGAACGCCAGTCAACTCTGCCAAGACCCACCACCCAATCGCGGCAAGTATCAAGCTCCGAACTGATTCAGATTGTGCGGCCGTGTCTACCAGTCGTTCTGGAGCTGCGGTCATTGGCGGTGTTGAAGCCGCCGCTCGCAACCTTGCTTCGATCTCAGGTGCTTCGAGCCAACTAGCCATTTGACCGATCCGTGGCGTGAGGCCGCCTCAGTTAGCGAGTCTATATCAAGCCACCTGAGTAATGTCGCCTATTGGCCCTTAGCGGACGCCCCGGCGGTCGTCCGTCGCGGCAGCTTTTGGGAGTAAAGCAGACTACCAATTTGACTGCCGAGATGACCTGGGCCTGAACTCCCATTCGGCTTCCCCCGTGTGATAGTTTGAGCCGATGCGATTGTGCGAAGCTTCGGGTAAGGCCATGCGACGGCGCGAGTTCATCGGACTTCTCGGTGGCGCAGCGGCGGCGTGGCCGCTCACCGTGCGCGCGCAACAGCAGCAGCCGGTGCCGGCGGCCGGATCCCAAAACACTGCGAAGCCTGACGCCACCAAGCCTGACATCACGAAGCCTGACACCACGAAGCCTGGCGCCACGAAGCCCGATGCCACGAAGCCCGACGACTTGGCGAACAAACTCGATGCCCTTTTGCAGCAGACCCAGACTCTCGGCGCTCCGATGGCCGCGGTTGCGCGCGCCATTGCGATCTCGCACCAGCCGATCTTTCCCAAGAAAGATGTGCTCGCGGTCTTCGACATTTCACAGCCGTCGGCGAACAAAAAATTCTACGTTTTGGATTTCAAATCAGGCGAGGTCACCGCCCACTACGCGGCGCATGGCAGAGACAATGGCCCCAACGCCAGAGCCGTCAAATTCAAGGGCTTCCAGAAGGATTTGGACATGGTGCCGCTCGGCCCGCTCAAGACCGCGCACTTCGAAGTGATGGATCATTACAAGACGATCGTGGACCGCTACGACGGCACCGTTTATCCGAACATGATCGTTGCCGTGCTCGAGGGCGTCACCCCCTACAACAGCTACATCAACCACACGCCGCCGTTTAAATGGATCATCCACCCGAACTGGTACACCACCGCCGGGTTTCGCGCCAAAAATAACGGCATGCTGGGGCGGAGCAACGGTTGCATCACCGTCGATCCGGTCGAAAACAACCAGATCGTGCGGCGGCTTGCGGATGGAGCGCTGATTTACGTGACGGTCGGCGACGACCCGATCGAGCACTATTTGTAATTCGAGCTTCGTGCCCAGGCAACTTTGGCGGCGGGCGAAGGGGGGCAATTATGGGATCATTTTCAATTTGGCATTGGCTCATACTGATCTTTCTAATCGGTATGTTCGCGAGCCCGATTTTGGGGATCGTGCGCGGCGTCAAGAACGGCGCTGTCATTCATGCGGTGGTATCGGCATTGGTACCCGTGTATGGGCTGATCTATTTCTTCGCGGCAAAACAGCCGCGAAAATGAGTATTACCGGCCTCAGCTAGCCGCGGGAGAAATCACACAATCTCCTTCTTTCAGGCCAGTCCTCGTCTCAAACACATGTTTGAATTTCAATCTGCCGTTTTAAAACGGCGCTAGGCGAGGGTGGGCCATGTTGGCAATTCAAACATTGACGCGACAGGCTGGCGGCGACGTCGTCCTTCGGCCTGCTTGCCCTAATTGCGGCAGATCAATGCACATGGCGCGCATGACGCCAAGAACCGGCGATCTTCCGGATCTGGCGACCTTCCGCTGCGGCGAGTGTGGTGTTTGGCTGACAGAAGCTGCCGGTGATCAACGCGGCTGGCCTCACTGATTGAAAAAGCCCTGTGGTGAAGAAGCTGCCGCGCTGAAAATGCGAGCGCGGCGGTACGCTCGCGGGGCAACGTAATGTTGCCGGCTAGAGCATGATCCGGAAAAGTGGAAGCCGGTTTCCCGCCTTCGCGAAGCCCGCTTCGGCGGGCGAAGGAAGGTCCGAAAAGATCATGCTCCATCAAGATGCTAGAGCGTCAATCGCTTCAATATGAAGCGATTACGCTCTAGTGGCCGGGCTTATAGCCCCTGCGGCTGCCATCGTTATTGAAGTAATTTATGCCGCCATTCGCGCTCGGCACGCTATAGCCGATGCGATTGCCAGTGCTGTCAAAGATGCCGTTGGCGTTGTTGTAATTGTTGGCGCTGTTTTGCCAATTTTGCGGACTGTTTTTCCAGTTCTGTGAACTGTTTTCCCAATTTTGCGAACTGTTCTGCCAGTTGTTGGGACTGTTCTGCCAATTTTGCGGACTGTTCGCCCAGTTTTGCGAACTCGGCGAATTGTTCCGATCGTAGGTTTGAGCGAAGCAGGTGGCGCACACGAAAGTCACCGACAGCATTGTGCACAGGTACAGGGCGGTCTTAAGCCGGTTCTTCATCGCCAGTCTCCCAGAAATATGCGGAAAGTCCGGGCGCGTCTTATGGCCTTAAGAAAAACGGCTAGCAGTCCGACCTTACGATCGTGTGGAGCTTATCCGATCATTTTTGCGATAATTCACGAACCAAGCCCGCTTCCCGGGGAACTGCGCCCAGCGATGAGCATGGACGCTCGTCACATTGTCAGTTACGAGCCTTGACAGACGTCACGTTTTCAGTTACACGCTATCCGATTCTCGCTCACGTAAAGGACCTGCGCCGGAGACAAGCCGGGGCAGGGGAGCGAGGGCGGTGCCTGCGGGCGGCGTTGTAAACCGCTCCCGGGCAGCTTTGGGCATCAGCATCCCAGCACTACGGACTGGGCCGCGAGGTGCTCGCTGGACGAGGGACAGGTGAGGGCGGGTAACACCCGCAACAACTGCGTCCGTTCCTGCCCCCGGAAGGGGGACGCCTACAGGACGGCGCTCCGCCACGTCCCCGGAAGCATGGCCTGGAGCTGGGCCTTTGGGATTCGCAGTCCCTTAGGTGCGAGCCGCGGTGGAACGCCGATAGATGTGCGCATCCTGCTGGGTGCGCGGCCGTGCCAGCAGCACGGCACGAGGACCAATGCGTCTGTCGGCGTTCCGCTTCCTTTATTTTCGTAGCTTGTCGAAGCGAGTTAAGCGGGCAGCGAAAAGGCAGGCACCACCCCTTCTTTTTCTGTCGGCTACTCTCTTCGCACTTCCAACGTGGCGACATTTGCAAAAACTCGGGCACGCTGGCGTCGCGAGAACGCGCCGCCTTTCGGCAAAACCGGCTTGCCGATTTCGAATTTTGGCTATCTAAGTCATGGCCGATCGAGGTCATGGCCGATCGAGCTGGCTCGCGCCTTCAGGTGACGAATTAAAAGGCAGAAAACGTAACAGGAAACGCAATATGGATCTCGGTAACGGCCTCGGCCATTTGACCTATTCGACGCTCGTGCATCCAGCCGACAACTGGGAACAGCTTTACAATTCGCTCGTCACCTACCTGCCGAGAGTGAAGGCACGGATCGCCGGCAACAAGGCGTTCGGCGTGTGCATCCGGCTGTCTGCAAGCTCGGCGGAAACGCTCGCCAACAGCGCGGCGGAGCGCGCCAAGCTGAAGAAATTTCTCGATGACAACGACATGTACATCTACACAGCCAACGCCTTCGTCTACGGGCATTTCAAGGGCGACAAGGTGAAGGAGCAGGTCTACGAGCCGGATTGGCGCGGCGAGGAGCGCACGCAATACACCATCAATGTCGCCAACGTGCTCGCCGACGTCTGCCCGGCCGGCATCGCGCCGTCGATCCAGAGTGCGCCGCTCGGCTTCAAGCCGCGGGTCACCGGCGACGACGTGATCGCAAGCTACACCGATCATGTGCTGCGCGTGGTCGCGCATCTCATCGCGCTGGAAGACAAGACCGGACGCAGCGTGCAACTCGCGCTCGAGCCGGAGCCGTACTGCTTTCTCGAGACCACCGACGAGACCGTCGCCTATTTCCGCGATCATCTTTATTCGGGTGCATCGGTCGAAAAGCTCGCCAAGCTCGCGCGTGTGCCGATCGCCGACGCGAATGCAGCGCTCCGCCGCCATGTCGGCATCGTGTACGACATCTGCCACCAGGCGGTCGAATACGAGAATATTTCGGAATCCTTGCAGAAGCTCGTCGACGGCGGCGTTCCGATTTTCAAGTTCCAGGAAGCCGCCGCGCTGCACATACCGGAAGTGACGCAGGACGTCGTCAATACAATGAAGCGCTATGCCAAGACCATTTATCTGACGCAGACGATCCAGAAGAAGGACGGCAAGCTGACGAAGTTTCTCAACGTCGACGACGCCATCGCCGCGTTCGAGAAGGAGCCGGGGCCGCGGGAATGGCGCACCCACATTCACGTGCCGATCTTCCTCGACGATCTCGGGCAGTTCCGCACCACGCGCTTTGCCATCGAGGACGGCTTGCGTTTCCACAAGCAAAAACCTCTGTCGCGGCATCTGGAAGTCGAGACCTATACCTGGGACGTGTTGCCCGAGAACCTCAAGAAGGGTGACATCGTCGATAACGTGTGCCGCGAACTCGAATGGGTGATGGGGCAGTTGGTCTAAAGACAGTACGATGAATGAATTTAAATCGTCATTGCGAGCGCAGCGAAGCAATCCAGGGTCGTTAGCTCCGAGCCTGGATTGCTTCGTCGCGGAGCTTGTCATCGGGCCGGCCACTTCGGGCCGGACCCGTTGGCTCCTCGCAATGACGGTACAAAGCTAGCGAGGATATCCATGAAAGTCGGATTTATCGGGCTTGGCCGCATGGGCCAGGCCATGGCGCGCCGCTTGATCGAGGCCGGTCACGATGTCGGCGTCTACAATCGCACGCCGGAAAAGCTCAAAGCCCTGATCGAGCTCGGCGGCAAGCCCGTCGATTCGATCAAGGCCGCGGCCAATTACGGCGCGGCGGTTTTCACCATGCTCGCCGACGATGCCGCGGTCTCCGACGTCGTCACCAAAGCGGGCGGCCTGTTGGCGTCATTGCCGAAAGGCGGCATTCACATCTGCGCCGGCACCCACAGCGTGGCGGCTATAACCAGGCTCAAGGCGCTGCACGAAGAAGCCGGGCAGGTGCTCATTGCCACGCCCATGCTCGGCCGGCCGGAAGTCGTCGCTTCGGCCCAAGCCGGCATGGTGCTCGGCGGAGCCAAACCAAGCCTCGACCTGTGCCGGCCGCTGTTCGACGCGATCGCCCGGCGCACCTTCGAGGCCGGCGCCGATCCGGTTGCGGCTGCGGCCATCAAGATCGCCAATAATTTCGTGCTCGGCTGCGCCATCGAAGCGATGGGCGAGGGCTTTGCGCTCACGCGCAAATACGACGTCGTTCCCGAGGTGTTTTATGACGTGATGACCGACGGGCTGTTCGCCTGTTCGGCTTATAAGATCTACGGCAAGCTCATCGCCGAGGAACGTTACCTGCCGGCCGGCCAGCGCGCCATTTTGGGATTGAAGGACGCCAACCTCGCGCTCGAAGCCGGCGGCGCGGTCGGCGTGCCGCTTCCTAGTGGGAATGTCTGGCGCGACCGGCTGGTCGGCGCCGTCGCCCACGGCGAAGCCGAGCACGACTGGGCGGTGATGGCCAAGGATCAGGCGCGGGCGAGCGGGCTTAGTTGAAGTATAGAACGGGAGCCTATTAGTGCAGGATCAGAGCATCAAGGAGCCTGAACAAATAAGTCAAGAGATTAACGAGCTCGGTCCGATATATTGGAGACGGATTGCGATCATAAGCGGCATTTGCAGCGCAATCGGATTTGCGGTCGCGTCATATGTCTACATTTATTTTTCGCATTCTGAGGCAATTTGGTACCGCGACAGAACCGATGCATTAGTGTCTGAAACCGTTGTTAGCTATCTTTTCGTCTTTCCAATTGCCATGGCGATCTTATGTATCTGGATGATACTGTCGTCTTTGATTTCGTACTTTCCAAAACTCTCCAAGAAAGGTTTGGAATTTTCTGGCTTCATACGTCGTAACAACGAAGACATGTTCAAAAATCTTACTGGAAGCCCCCTTCGGTACCCCCAATCGGCGAAAAGCATCCTAGATTGGATGACAATCCTTTCCGTGCTCGCTGATATGTTTCTGGCTAGGTGGGACGATCTATCGATCCTATCTCATTGCGGTCGGGCACTTTGGATGACTGGCCGAGTGCGCCACTTCTTTGCTTCTCGGCGCGCGAGCGGGTTGGACTGAGTGCCTGATCAACGTCCAAAGATTAGCCTTTCGGAATGCTGCAACGCGGCACTGGCTTGCCAGCACCGTTTTCTTCCGTTGCTTGTGGCCATAGCGAGCGTAAGCTGAAGGCAAAATAGAAAAGGGGAAGAAGCGAACAAAACATCCTTGGGAGGGAATAATGGCCGTGCAGGCTCAGGCGCTCGAACAAATAACGATGCGCAAAGTGTATTGGCGGCTGTTGCCGCTGGCGATCCTGGCGTATTTTCTCTGCTATCTCGACCGGATCAATGTCGGCTTTGCCGCACTGACCATGAACAAGGATTTGGGCCTCGATGCTGCGATCTATGGCATGGCGGCCGGCGCCTTCTTCTGGGGTTATTTTCTGCTCGAGGTCCCGAGCAACATCATTCTGGAAAAAGTCGGGGCGCGGATCTGGATCGCGCGCATCATGGTGAGCTGGGGGCTGTTGTCAGGCGCCACCGCGTTCTGCACCGGCCCGTGGAGTTTTGTCACCATGCGCTTTCTGCTCGGACTTGCCGAAGCCGGCCTGTTCCCGGGCATGATCCTGTTCTTTACCTACTGGTTCCCGGATTGGCATCGCGCCCGCATCGTCTCGGGATTTATGGTCGCGCTGCCGGTCGCGGTCGCCGCCGGCGCGCCGGTCTCGACCGGAATTCTCGAAGGCTTCAACGGCGTCTTGGGACTAGCCGGCTGGAAATGGATGTTCATCGCCGAAGCCATACCGACGGTTCTGGTCGGGTTCGTGATCTTGTTGTGCGTTACCGACCGGCCGACGCCTGGCGCATTGGCTCAGCGCCGAGGAGCGCGACTGGCTCATCTCAACGCTCGAGACCGAGCGCAATCTCATTGAAGCCAAGCGCAAGGTCGGGCTGTGGGAGTTGTTTTGGAATCCGAAGGTCCTGCTGCTGACGTTGAACTATTTCGGCATCGTCGGCGCCAGCCTCGGCATGTTGCTGTTCCTGCCGCAGATCGTCAAGCAACTCGGCCTGAGCAATATGCAAGTCGGCTGGGTCAGCATGATTCCCTATATCTGCGGCGCGGTGGCGCTCTTGGTTTGGGGCTGGTTCTCCGACCGCACCGGCGAACGGCGCTGGAATCTGTTCTGGGCCTGCACGGTGGCGACTGTCGGCCTGATCATTGCCGCCCAGACGGTCGGCACGGTCTGGGCGCTCTTCGGCATGTCGATTGCCGCGATCGGCTTCTATGGCTCGAAGGGTCCGTTCTGGACCATGCCGTCCATGTTCTTGACCGGCACCGCGGCGGCGTCGGGCATCGCCTGGATCAACGCCGTCGGCAATCTCGGCGGCTTCTTCGGGCCGACCGCGGTGGGCTGGGCCAAAACCTATACCGGCAGTTTTACCGGCGGCCTTTATGCGCTCGCCTGTTTTTCGCTGGTATCGGCGATCGTCGCGGCGCTGGGCTTGCGGATTCCAAACCCCGCGGCCGGACGGACTGCCGGGCAAGAGATGGCGGTGGCAGCCGAGTAGGGCGC
The DNA here is from genome assembly GCA_963761595.1 of uncultured Alphaproteobacteria bacterium. GTDB lineage: Bacteria > Pseudomonadota > Alphaproteobacteria > Rhizobiales > Xanthobacteraceae > BOG-931. Next base: position 204,756 of record CAVXHE010000012.1, on the reverse strand, counting down.
ATTGCCGATTGGCGGAGCTCGCTCCGCCAATCGAATGCCTGGAACGCTGCGCGCAGCGCCGCTGTCATATGGCATTGCGCCGGGTGTGATATCGAGCGCCGCGCACCGGATTACCGGCCATCGCGATGATGGATGTGAAAATTGTGCGGCTTGATCGTTGATTGAGCAGTGCTAGAGTTGGTTGTGCGGGTTGCGGGCTTTAAGCAATTTGGGAAAACCATGACGGACACATCACTGCCGTCGGCGCGTTTCGCCGAACGCGATTTCCGCGCCGGCCAGGTGTTCAATCGCGCCTTCACGGTGCTGTCGCGCAACCTGTTGCCGTTCGGCCTGATTACGACTGTTGCCGCCGTGCCGAATGCTCTTTTGTTCACGCCCGGCGTCAATCTTATCGACGGCGCTGCGGGCGGCGTCGTCGTTACCCTCGGCATCATCGGGACCGTGGTGTTGAGCACGCTGAGCCAGGCCATCGTGCTCTACGGCGCCTTCGACGACATGCGCGGCCGGCCCGTCAATCTGGTCGAGTCGATCAAGATCGGATTGGCGCGATTTTTTCCGGTCCTGGGCGTGGCGATCTGCGTGCCGATACTCGCAGCGCTCGGCGCCGTCGCGCTGTTTTTCCCGGGCTTGATGGTGATCACGATGTTGTTCGTCGCGGTGCCGGCCTGCGTCGTCGAACGGCTCGGCCCCATCAAGAGCATGGGACGCAGCGCGCGATTGACCAAGCGGCATCGCTGGAAAATCTTCGGGATTTGGCTTGCAGCACTGATCGTCGGCGCGGTCGCGCAGAGCGTTCTGGTCGGCGTCGGCATGAGGATCGGCGGCGCCGTGCTGGCGCTGGTCGTGTCGTTGCTGTGGGGTGCGCTGTTTGGCGCCTTTAACGCGATCCTGGCCGTGGTGACCTATCACGATTTGCGCGTCGCCAAGGAAGGCGTCAATACCGATCAAATTGCCGCCGTATTCGACTGACGGCGCCTTGCGTGATTGACGAATTCAAAATCTTACGTTTGAGCATGATCTTTTCCGACCTTCCTTCGCCCGCCGAAGCGGGCTTCGCGAAGGCGGGAAACCGGTTTCCACGTTTCGGGATCATGCTCTAAGTCACGCGCTCGGTGCGCGTTCTGCGTGTTTGTCGGCGCGCGCTTTGCCGTAAAGCTGTTCGCGTTCGAGGAAGGCCCGCTCGGCGGTGTAGAAGTCGCGCAGAAACACCGTGACGTCGCTGCGCGGCAATGGCACGGTCCAGCCGATCTTGCGGCAGATCTTGTCGGCGACCTCGTCCAGAACTTGCGTGCTCTCCTTGTTTTGCGGGCGCCGCAGCAGTTCCTCGAGCACTTGCAGCTCGAAGGCGCCATAGGCTTGCAATTGCGCCGGCGTGAACACAAATCGCAGCGTGCGCTCGACCAGATCGCTCAGCAGCGTCACCTTGGGCAGCGAAATGACGATGGTGCCGGCGATCAGGTCGCCGCCGCGCATTCGGTCGCGATTGAGTGCGGGTATCGCCAGACAGAACATGACCCAGGCGACGACCACAAGTTCTTTCCAGTCGATACCGGTGCCGCGGATTGGCCCGCCAGCAAGACGCCCAGCGGAATGAACATCTCGACCTCGCGCGTCAGATTGCGCGCGATCACCGCCGAAGCGACCAGCGGTCCGCCGCTGCGGTCGATCACGCGCAGGCCGACGATGCGTTTGCCGGGCGTCGCGCCGCGCCACGCCAGCTCGAAATAGATGAAGTACAGATTGCGAATGAGAAAGCCGATGAACAGCGCAATCGAGAGCGCGATCCGGCTGCCGCCGGTCCGCCCGATCAGCGTGAGAAGGGGGACATAGATCGCAGCCGTGAGCAATATCCAGATCGTGAGATCGATGACGAAGGCGGTGAGGCGTTCGCCGTAATTGGCGATTTCGATCGGCACCGGCACGCCCTCGGGCGTGACGATCTGGCGGCGCAGCTTGCGGCCGCCCTCGAGAAACTCCGAAGTCCGTTGATGCGCCAGCACGGGCGTGTCTGGCGGAGACGTCGATGCCGTTGTCATTGTCGCGTACTCTGCTCGGTCTGCCTGCCGCAGCGGCTGTAGTAAATCAGCCAGAGCGCGCCGATGGTCAGGCCGATGGCAAAGCGCAGCGGCGTGCTCTGCACCAGCTGGCGGAAGCCGCCTTCAAGCACGCCGGCAACGAACAGCATGAGAATGCCGCCGACCGCCATTTGCGCGGCCTGGCGGCCGTGCAGCGCCAGATTTTCGATGCGGGAATAGCGGCCGGGGAAGAGCATCTTGTCGGCAATCACGAGCCCGCCGGCGCCAAGCAGAATAAGCGCACCCAATTCGGATGTGCCGTGGATGGAAAGCCAGCCGAGGCATTCGACGATCAGGCCGCGATCGTAATGCAGCGCGATGAAGGCGCCGAGACTCAGTCCCTGATAGAGGACAAGCAGCAGAGTTGGAATGCCGGCGGCAAGACCAAGGCCGAAGCACAACAGCCCGACCGCGGTATTGTGGCTGAACAGGACATTGGCGAATACGCCGAAGGCTTCGACCGGCCCCGGCCACGGCGCGAACAGCTCCTTGTCGCGGAGCGACGCCGCGGTCGAAGCGGGCCCGCGACCGCCCGCCATGTCTGACGGCATGAACGTGGAGAACCAGGCTTCGTCCTGAACCGTCAAGGCAAATCCGACGGCGACGCCGACGAGCAAGGCGACAGTGACGATCAGAATGTGCCAGCGCGCCGCCCGTACCGCTCGCGGCAGATCGTAGACGAAGAATTTATGCAGCCCTTCGATCGGATCGACGCTCGGCCCGTACACCGCGAGATAGGCGCGCAGCGCGAGATTCTCGAGATAAAGCAGGAGATTGCGGTCGAGCGCGATAGTACGCGACACCGACAGCGACGACAGCGCGGCGCGATAAAGGATCGGCAGCCGTTCCAATTCGTCGAGCGAAAGCGAACGCACGCCGCGCCGCTCGACGCGCGCCACCAGGTCTTCGAGCTCGCGCCAGCCGTCCTCGCGCCCCTTGCGGAACTCGCGGCTCTTGAGAACAAGCTTGCCGGCGCTTGGTGCGGCGGCGCGGCTCGCGATCCTTGTCTCGTCAATCACGTCGGCGGTTTGCGTCATATCAGCCCGCGCTGCTTGATCGTCAGATAGCGGTTGATGAGCGCTGTCGGCAAGGTTTGACTGGGCACGTCGAGACACTGAATGCCGAGCCGCTCCAGGCGCTCGAACACGATGCTGCGCTCGCGCAGGAAGTCTTGCGCGATCACCGCCTGCGCCACATCGGTGAATTGGCGGGGCGGGGCGTCGACCGCGTTCTGCAGCACCGAGCCGCGCTGGGTGACGAAGACGACCAAATGCCGATTGGCGACCCGCTGCATGCTTTCGATGAGGAGCTCGGCGGTGATGGTGTCGACGAAATCGGTGAACAAGATCACGAGCGCGCGCCGTTTGAGCCGCGCGTTGAGCTCGGCGAGGCCGAGCGTGAAATTTGTTTCAATGTGATGATAGTCGAGCTCGGCAGTGGCGCGGTGCAGGCGCGGAAAGCTCGACATGCCGCGGACCGGCCCCATATATTGCCGCACCCGCGCGTCGAAGCCATAGGTGCCGACAAGATCGCCGCCCTGCAGCGAAACCCAGGCCAGCAGCAGCCCGGCATTGATGGCGTGATCGAGGCGCGCGAGGCCGTCGACCGGTTCGAGCATGAGGTAGCCGGTATCGAACGCCATAACGACCTGGTGATTGCGCTCGGTCCGGAACTCTTTGCACACCAGCTTGTTGTGGCGCGCCGAGTGCTTCCAATCGATGAAGCGGCTGTCGAGGCCGGGGGTATATTCGCGCAGCGCCTCGAACTCCGTTCCTTCGCCCTTCTGAACTTGGGTCTTGATCCCGTAGATCGCCTCCTGAAGAAAAAACTGCAGCGCCGTGCCATGGACGCCGCGCACATTGGGCAGCACTTCGACGGTGCGGTTCACGGCAATGCGGCGCGTGAATTCGATGAGCGACAGCGGACCGCGCCAGCGTAGCCAAATCTGGTCGATATTCACGCGGCCGCGCCGATGCGGAACCAGCGGCAGCGCGATCCTTGCCTCCGTGCCCGCTGCAAGTTCGCCCGCCACCACTTCCGACGGCTCGATGTCGCCGCGCTGCTCGGCGATCGCCTCGAAGCGGGCCGCGCGCCGGAAGCCTGACGCCGGGATCGTGATCGTGGTTGCGGCACGTTCGCCGATATAGAGCCGATCGGGCGTCGTGACCTTGACGTTGAGAAGGCGCGGCGGGAAGGCCAGCGCCAAATCGGTGGCGATGACGATCAGGACGAGAACGCCGTAATTGAGCGACAGCGGCCATAGTTTCGGATCGTAGATGACGATGAACAGCGCCAGCGGAATTCCCGCGGCAAAAAAAAGAACCGCGCGCAGCGTCGGCCGGGTCATCGCGGTGCCGGGGTTTGATCGAGAACTTCGTGCAGGATGCGGTCGGTGGTCAGTCCCTCGATTTCGGCGCTCGGCGACATGATGACCCGGTGCCGCAGCACGGGCAGAGCGAGAATCTTGACGTCGTCCGGGATGACGAAATTCCGCCCCTGCAAGACCGCGAAGGCGCGGGCGGCGGATGCGAGCATGTTGGCGGCGCGGGTCGAGGCGCCAACCTCGAGCGAGCTATGCTCGCGGGTCGCCCGGATCACATCGACGATGTAATCGATCAAGGGATCGGACAGACGGACATAGGTCACGGCCTTGCGGACGACCGCAAGCGTCGCGCCGTCGGCAACCGGCTCGAGACCGAAATCCTCCAGCCGCGGCATCGCGGTGCGATGCCCGTGGCGGCGCACGATCTCGCGTTCCTCGTCACGGCCCGGATGATCGATGGAGATCTTGAACAGAAAGCGGTCGAGCTGCGCCTCGGGCAGCGGATAGGTGCCTTGCTGCTCGATCGGATTTTGCGTCGCCACCACCATGAAATCGTCGCCAAGCTCATAGTCCTTGCCGTCGATGGTGACGATGCGCTCGTTCATGGCTTGCAGGAGCGCGGCTTGCGTCTTCGGCGGCGTGCGGTTGATTTCGTCGGCGAGCAAGAGCTGGGTGAAGATCGGTCCCTTGGTGAGAAGGAAACTGTTGGTCTGGAAATTGAACAAATTCGTGCCCAGCACGTCGCCCGGCATCAGGTCGGGCGTGAACTGGATGCGGCCGAATTGCAGCGCCAAGCTTGCGGCGAAGGCGCGGGTGATCAGGGTCTTGGCCGTTCCCGGCACGCCTTCGAGCAGAATATGGCCGCCCGCCAGAAGGCTCGTCAGCATGAGATCGATGACCTCGTCCTGACCGACGACGGCCTTGCGGATTTCGCCGCGCATGCTGTCAGCGATCGCGCGTATGTCCGAAACGTCCATCGAGAATCTCTCCCTTCCAACGATGAATTTGTCTTGCCAGGCGTACAAGCGGTGCCGGATTGCGGATCCGGCTGTCGCCGAGCATCGCCGCTTCCTCGATCAGCGGACCGCAATCCGTCGTGACGCCGCGCGCCGCGCCGACCCGTTGCAGCCATCCGATCAGGGCCGCGGTTGAAAGTCCGCGCGGCGCATGGAGCTGGCGGCCGACGTCGCGCAGCGTTTCGAGCACATAGCGCTTGATCATCACCTCGCGGTGACCGGTGATATCGACGAGCTTGGCGATATTCTCCAGCAGACCCTGCCGGCCGGCGCTCATCTGCGCCGGCGCCGGCTGCGGCGTTCCGAAACGCCCCAGCGTCGCCCAGAGCAGAAGCGCAATCGCGACCGCCCCTTGAATCGTCGCCAGCACGAAAGGAAAACGGAACAGCAGCAGCAGCGGATTTGCCGGCTCCGCGAGGAAGCCGTGGATGGTCTCGTCGAATACGATGCTCCCTGAGCCGGCGCGCAGGTGCTCGATCAGCGCCACCGCAAGCGCTGCGTTGCCGGTCTGAGCCAAGCCGTGATTGGAAATGACGTCCGGGTCCGACAGCACCCAGACCTTGCGGTTGCGGTCTCGCAGTTGGCCGAGCAACATGCCGTCACTGTTGCCGATGATCGGCTGCAGGCGATCGCCGTGCATCAGGCGAATCGGCGCTTCAATAGTGGGTGCGAGATTGAGCGTATTTGTCGTCCAGTTCGCCGCATTGACGTCCGACAGGTCCGCTTTCGGCGCGACCAAATGCAGCGACCACTCGGCGATAGCGCGATCCACCGGGGTCGCCTCGCCGATCCAGCCGGGCGTGCTGCTGCTGGGTTGGCCGATCCATTTGGGCAGGATCAGCAACACGGTGTCGGCCTTGAGCAGTGTGCGCATGGTCTCTTCGGTCTTGGCGCCAGGCAGCGGCTCGGCGATCACCAGGACGCTTCCGGGCGTGAACTTGCCGAGCGAGTCGTAGCGGCTCTTGACCACCGGCATATCGAGCCGCTGCAGCACGTCGGCAATCCCGGCATAGCCGATGGCCGAGCGCGAATAGGTGCTGGCGCCGATAGTGTCGGTGCTTTGCTCGCTGTTGCCCATGAAATAGAGTGACAGCACAAAGGTCAGCACGGCAGCCACGATCCAGCCGATCAAGAGCCGTTGCGACAGGATCGAGCCGCCCGTCATTCCGCCACCTGTCATGCCGCGGTACCCCGCTGGAGTGTCTGCGCCAGCACGCTGAAGCTTGAGCGGCAGGCGAGGTAATCGTCGCGTGCGGCGGGATGTCCGCCGAAATAGGTCAACTCGACGCGCGTGATCACTTCGCGCAAAGGACGACGCAGAGCATCCGCGAGCCGGCGGCTGCGCAGGATTTCACGGCTGGTCATGGAATCGGCGAACTCTTCGTCGAGGCGCCTCCTGATATCGGCAAGCGCTTGCAGCAAGAGCACGTGCATGGCCTCGACGAAGCGGCCTTGGGCGGCGAGATCGTCGGCCGCGTCCAACACGACTTCCGGCGGGCGCGGACCTGCTTCGAGCGCAGCCGTTTCGTCCTGCGCCCAGGCTCCGCTGCGACCGGCACGCAGGATCGGGATCATGTCGCGAAATGCGTAGGCGAGCACAAGGACGCCGACGATCACCGCGACCCAGACGGTTTCGGGCGGCAGGTTCAGTTTGTAGTCCGGCGGCGGCTCCGCTTGACGCGGCAGCTCGGTCTGCAGATCGAGACGGTGGATCGCCTGATCGGCGAGCGTTTGCGCGTCCTGTGGCGCCTGCGCTGCGCTTGGGCGCGGCCCGAGCGCGGCGATCGCGAGCGATGCGAGGCAGAAGACAATTGCCGCCCTGCGGCTGCCCGCAGCGCACCCGGTTGCCGCCCCGAAGAGCATTTTGCCCTCACGCGTCCGTCGTCCCGGCAGATCGAGGCCCGGGAATCTGCCAGTTGAGCAACCTATCCGAGCACGTTCGCGCCGGCTTGCGCAACCTGCTCGTCTTCGTGCGATTGCACGCCCGATACGCCGATCGCGCCGACACATTCGTTCTCGTGCACGATCGGCAGTCCGCCCTGGATCAGAATACCGGCGGGAAAACTGGCAAAGCCCGGACGTTCCTTGACGCGGTCCTCGAAAAATTTGCTCGGCCGCCGGGTCATGGCCGAGGTGCGGGCCTTGCCGGTGGCGACTTCGGCGGTAATGGCGGCGGCGCCGTCCATGCGCGTGAAGCCGAGCAGGAATCCGCCGTCGTCGACGATCGAAATCGAGACCGCCCATTTGTTCTTGGCGGCTTCGGCCTCGCAGGCGGCAAGGATCTTTCTTACGTCGGCCGAAGTCAGGCAGGGCTTGGTGCGCATGATTGGTCCTGGGCTGTTAGCTAAATACGAGAGCAAAAAATCAGTTCGGCGGAGTGAAGGCGATCGGGACTTCGAGATCCACCTGCGCTTGCGTCATGCTGTCTGGAAAGGGCGGCAGGGGTTGCGCGCGCGCGATCATCGACAACACTTCAGCATCGAGTGCTGGATGACCGGAGCTTTGCGTGATTTCACGCGCTAGCACATGGCCGGTGCGGTCAACGGTGAAGCTAACCGTGACTTTGCCCAGCTCGTCGTGAACTTTGCTCGGGTACCGCTTGAACTGCTCCAAACGCTTGGTGACTGCCGTCATCCACGATGGCGCCACCCGTGGCGCGCCGCCTTTGGTGCGCGCCGCCTGGGCCTCTTGCTGTTCAACCACCGGCGGCGGCGGTGGCGGCGGGGGCTGCACTGTCTCGATGACGGCCTGTGGCGGTTCGGGCGGCGGCGGTGGGGGCGGTGGCGGCTGCTCGACCTGCGGCGGTGGCTGGTCGGGGGTCGGGAGAAGCTCGGCCTGATCGACCGTGTCATCGGACGGAGAAAGATCGAGCGAGATCGGCGTGGTATCGTCGCCGAGTTCCTCCGGATGATAGAAATAGACATAGGGGCAGAGCACAACGACGTGAATAACGACGACGGCGGCTGCGGCTATGGCCCAGCGCCGGATCGCATTCGGATCTTCATCCTCGAACCAAGTCGATACCCGCACGGTCATTTTACGTCACGTGATTCCATGCCAACCAGCCCCAATTTGAGGTAGCCTGAGTTGCGCAGCGCGTTCATCACTTGCATGACATATTGATACGGCACCGCCTTGTGGCCGCGCACAAACAGCCGCTGCTCCTTGTCGCCGTGCGTTGCGGCGGCGAGTGCCTCGGGAAACGATTCAAGTGTCGTCGGATCGTCGCCGATCGCGATACTGCCATCGGCTTTGATGGAGATGTAGATCGGCTTCGGCGGCCGCTGCTGCGGTTGCGCCGTGGAGGAGGGCAGTTCGACGGGCACGTCGACGGTGGCCAGCGGGGCGGCCACCATGAAGATGATGAGCAGCACCAGCATCACGTCGATGAACGGCGTGACATTGATGTCGTGGACTTCGGTGAGCTCGTCGGTGCCGTGATCGAGACGAATGGACATTGGATTAACGCTCCGACTACTCGGCGGCTTGCGACAGCGGCAGCTTGGCGCGATCGAGGTCGCGGCTGACCAGCCGCATCACCTGCGCTGAGGCATCACCGAGAAAGCCACGATAGTGCTGGGTCTGGCGCGCCAGTACGTTGTAGACTACGACCGCCGGAATTGCGGCGACGAGACCGAAAGCGGTGGCAAGCAGCGCCTGCGCGATGCCGGGCGCCACTACGGCGAGGTTCGTCGTGTGGGCGTTGGAAATGCCGATAAAGCTGTTCATGATGCCCCACACCGTTCCGAACAGGCCGACGAAGGGCGCGGTCGAGCCGATGGTGGCGAGGACGCCGGTGCCGCGCGAAATTTTCCGGCTTATGGCCATCTCGATGCGCTCGAGCTGCAGCGCGATGCGCTCCTTCAAGCCCTCCGCGCGCAAGTTCGCCGAAAGCCGGATTTCCTGCGCCGCCGATTGCATCAGCAGCGCGACGGCGCTGTTGCCGCCGCGCAATTGTTCGTGGGCCTGAGCGATCGTCGCCGATTTATTGAGAATGCGGAGGTCGCGCCGCACTTCGCTGCGCGCGCTGCGCAGTTCGAAAGTCTTGGCGAGCCATACCGTCCAGGTCACGACCGATGCGATCAAGAGCCCGATCATGACGATCTTCACGACGATGTCGGCGTTGAGGAACATGCCCCACGGCGAAAGATCATCAGCCAGTTGGGCGCCGCCGATCGAGGCCGATGCCGCCTCCGGCGCGGCGGCCGGCGCCGGACTGGGCGCGCCGATGCTGGGCGTATTTGCTGCGGGCGCCGCTGGCGCCGCGGCCGGGGCGGATGCGGCGGGAGACGCTGCTGGAGCGGATGCAGCAGAAGGCGCAGCAGGCGTAGAATTGTCTTGCGCTTGTGCCGAAGGGCTAAGCGCCAGCGCGAGCACAACGGCCGAAGCCAGGATGGCGGCGAGCGATACGACGCGGGAGCGGCGCCGGGAGTTTGGACGCTGGTTTAGCCACCTTGTGCGCTCGGTCTGCTGCATCTCGTATTTCACAATCCGCGTCCCATTTTTTGCTGTCGCGGCGTCACCCACCCAGGCCGCGGACGTTCACAGTGTCGGGGAAATATGTCCCCATAATGTAACATTATAACAGTTTGCCATGCTGCACTTCGGATAACATGCGGCACTCCGGATGACAGGTGCGGTGCGGCGGCGTTTCTTTACATTGGAATAAAGAAAAACTGCTGTCTTTTCAGTATCTTGCGTCACAGCGCCCAGCGCGGTCAAGCGCTTACGGCAGGCCAGGCTGGAAAGCACCTTAGATTTTCATCCCGAGACCGGATGCCGCCCCCGGTTCGGCCGCCGCGACCGGCCGTCGTGTAACACCAAGCCTTAAGGCTCGTCCACGACAACCCGTGTGCATCGCACATTATTATGTCGGCATATCGGCCGAAGGCCATACGGCGCCTGCGGAAAATCCGGCGCTAATGCCCCGTCCTCATGCGGGCGAGGAGTTCGGCGGTCGGGTAGGAATCGGCGGGCAGGCCGTATTTTTGCTGCATCGCCTTGACCGCCTGCCGCGTTTTCAAGCCGAGAAAGCCGTCGACCGCGCCGACGTCATAGCCGGCATGAGCCAGCATGCCCTGCATTGCTTTGACATCGGCGAACTGCCGGTGCGGCAGGGCGCGGCCTGCGCCGCACCGGCCGCGACCATGCTCGAGAGCAAAAGAACAGAAGCAATTATTTTGCGGCCGAGCATTTCAAATACCAGTCGAGAATCTCCTCGCCGGTCCAGTATAGAACGCCGTTGAACTTGCGGCTGTAATTATAAATTTCCTCGAGATATTTGATCCGGTGCGGCTGGCCGCTCAAATAGGGATGAATCGCGAGCGAGAAGATCTTGGCGCGCTTTTCGCCTTCCGCGTAGAGCCGGTCGAACTGATCGATGGCGCGCATCAAGAGATAATCGGCCTCGTGGTGCTGCACCGCCATCATCGGGATGTCATTGAGCTCCATCGTATAGGGTAGCGTGATCAGCGGGCCGTTCTTGGTGCGGATGGTCGAAGGTTCGTCGTCGTAGACCCAATCGCCGATATATTTGATGCCGGCTGCCGCGAGCAGATCCGGGGTTTCGAGCGTCTCGGTCAGGCCCGGTCCGAGCCAGCCGACCGGGCGCTTGCCGGAAAAGTCTTCGAGCACATCGAGCGAGCGCTTGATCATCGCTTTCTGATTGGCTCCTTGTGGATGGGGCCTTGCTGATAGGAGTGGCCCATGAATTCCCAGGCGTCGTTCTTCGCCTCTTGGGCGACGCGGGCGTAGTCCTCACAGACGCGGGCGTTGATCGCGAGCGTCGGGCGGATTTTCTCGCGCTTGAACAGATCGAAGAAACGCCATACGCCGACCCGCATGCCGTATTCGTGCCAGCTCCAATTGGGCACGTCGGGAAGCTGCGTCTCGCCGGTGGGGGGGCTGAGCACTTGGCGCGCCATCGGCTTGCCGATGTCCCAGACTTCGAGATTGACGATGGTCCAGAAGATGATGCGCGCGCCGCCGGGGAGCTTGAGCGGCGGGCGATCGACGATCGCCGAATAGTCGCTGCGCTCGCGCGGCAGCATGGTTTTCGTTGAGACGGATTTCTGCTTCTTCTTCACACGCTTAATCATTGATTCCCCAACCTGTCGGCAGGCACTTGTCAAAACGCGGGGCAGACCATACGTCGCCTGTCTGACTTTCGCCAAGCTGGCCGCCGTAATCGGGGATGCTTGAGCGGAGGAGTTGGCTGTACGATCACAAGCGCGTTAGATGGGTTGGATTCGCATTGCGGCCGGCGCACGGTTGCTCATCTATGGAACCAAGGTGCCGGGGACCGATTATCTTCCCAGCTATTGAATTTCTTGACTTAATCCCGTCCTTTGCGGACTTCCTATCATGCCACATTCAGCCGCTTCCACGCGTGCTCGGCCCGCTGACACCGCGCATTCCGCCGCGTCAGGCGAGGTCATCGAATCGGAGCATTCGGGCGGGACGCCGCGGCAGGACACGCAGTTTGATTCACGGCGGGGCTGGCTCAAAGCTTTTCGCACGGTGCGGGCCGAGACAGAACGCCGCGCGGCGCTGCTTTCGGTGGAGGACCAAGTCGTTCAATCGATGCCCGACGCGAGCCCGACCAAGTGGCACCGCGCGCATGTGACATGGTTCTTCGAACAGTTCCTGTTGCGGCCGCACGCCAAGGCTTATCGCGTTTTCGATGAACGCTTCGCCTTTCTCTACAATTCCTATTACGTCTCCGCCGGCCCGCGCCAGGCGCGCCCGCAGCGCGGCTTGATCACGCGGCCGACTGTCGCGGAAGTCGCCGCTTATCGCGCGCATGTCGATATCGCAGTGGCGGATTTGATCGAGACCGCGAAGAATTTCAGTGAACTGATACCGATCATCGAGATCGGGCTGCAGCACGAGCAACAACATCAGGAATTGCTGCTCACCGACATTCTGCACGCATTCTCGTTTAACGAGACGCATCCGGCCTACGATCCCGCTTGGCGATGGCCGGTCAGCGGCAAAAAGCCGGCGGTCGGCGCGGCGCTCGACGGCATTCACACAATTGGGCACGGCGGCGGCGGCTTCTGCTTTGACAACGAGCAGCCGGCGCATCGGGTCTTGCTGCAGCCGGTGCGGCTTTCGCCGGCGCTGGTCAGCAATGGCGAGTGGCTCGAATTCATGGCGGACGGCGGCTACACGACGCCGGGCCTGTGGCTATCGGACGGCTGGGCGACACTCGAGGCGCAAGGTTGGAATGCGCCCGGCTATTGGCGCAAAGTCGATGGCGCGTGGTTTACGATGACGCTTGGCGGCTTGCGCTGCGTCGAACCGGAACAGCCGGTGTGTCACGTCAGCTATTATGAGGCGGATGCGTTCGCGCGCTGGGCCGGCAAGGATTTACCCACCGAAGGCGAGTGGGAGGTCGCGGCCAACACCGACGCGCTGAGCGATGCCTTCGGCGTGGTCTGGCAGTGGACGCGCAGCGCCTATTCACCCTATCCCGGTTACAAAGCTGCGCCCGGCGCGCTTGGCGAATACAACGGCAAATTCATGGTCAACCAAATGGTGTTGCGCGGCTCGTCGCTGGCGACACCGGCCGGTCATTCGCGGCCGAGTTATCGCAATTTCTTTTATCCGCCGGCGCGCTGGCAATTCTCCGGATTGCGGCTCGCGGAATATCAACACTGAGAACCCCCAAAGAGCTTGAAAATGGCCCCAGCTGTGCAAACCGCGCTCCGCGCGGCGCCGTCCGTCGAGACGGCGGATTTGTTTGCGACCGACGTTCTCGAAGGCCTTTCGGCAAAGCCGAAACGGCTGCCGCCGAAATATTTCTATGATCTCGTGGGCTCGGCGCTGTTCGAACGCATCACGCAACTGCCGGAATATTATCCGACGCGCTGCGAGATGGCGCTGTTGCGCGACCACGCGCCGGCGATCGCCTCGCTGTTTCCGCCTAATTGCGCGCTGATCGAGTTCGGCGCCGGTTCGAGCAAGAAGGCGCGTATTCTGCTCGGCGCGGCGGCCACGGTGGAAGCCTATGTGCCCGTCGATATATCCGGAGACTTTTTGCAGAACGACGCCGCGCAGCTGCGGCGGGATTTCCCGCATTTGGCGGTGCATCCGGTGGTCGCCGATTTCACGCAAGCTTTTGAAATTCCCGCCGTCGATCGCTGAGCTGCCGCGAGATCGGCTTCTTTCCGGGCTCGACCATCGGCAATTTCGAGCCGCACGAGGCGGCGAAGTTTTTGCGCCACGCCGCCGACGCGCTCGGCGCGGGTGCGATTCTGGTCATCGGCGTCGATCTCATCAAGGACATCAAGATTCTCTGTCCGGCCTATAACGATGCCGAAGGCGTGACCGCGAAATTCAATCTCAATCTGTTGGCACGCATCAATCGCGAGCTCGGCGCCAATTTCGATCTTGCCGCCTTCGAGCACCACGCCTGCTATAACGGCGAGCAGAAGCGGATCGAGATGCACCTTGCCAGCACCAAGCGGCAGAAGGTGAAGGTCAACGGCAAGGCGGTCAGTTTCCGCGCCGGCGAGACGATCCACACCGAGAACAGCTACAAGTATACGATCGAGTCGTTTGAGGCGCTGGCGCGCGGCACCGGATGGTCGCCGCTCAAGTCGTGGACCGACGGAATGTTCGGCGTGCTGGCGCTGAAATTCGAGGGCGCGCCAGCGGACGAGCGGCCGCCCGAATGATGCCGAGGTGAGCCGGCGGGTGAACGGTTATGCCGATCTGCGAAGCCGATCCCTGGCGCCTGCAATATTTCATCCACGTCAAAACCGACGCCAAAATCCCAACTGAAGATTGCGACGCTTGGCTATGGTTCCCGGCGCAGCGCTGGGTCTACAACAAGCTTGCGGTGGCGCTGAGCCAGAATCTCGACGCCGGACCGCACGGCACACAGCCGCCGTGTTTTCCGGTTTTCTCCAAGCCCGTGATCAATCTCAAAGGCATGGGCGTCGGCAGCCGCATCCTGCAATCGCAGGCGGATTACGATCGCCATTACGCGCCCGGGCATTTCTGGATGACCTTGCTTGAGGGCCGCCATGTCTCGTCGGACGTCGCCGTCGTTGACGGCGAGCCGCGCTGGTGGCGGCATGTCACCGGCAAGCCCGCGGGCGAGGGGACCTTCGATTACTGGCTGGTGCATGCCGAGCCCGATGCCGGCCTCGAAGCCTATTGCGGCACGTGGATCGAAAAACATTTGCCTGGCTATACCGGGATGCTCAATCTCGAAACCATCGGCGAAAAAATCATCGAGGCGCATCTGCGCTTTGCCGACCAATGGCCCGATCTCTATGGCCCGGGTTGGGTCGATGCGGTGGTCGGTCTCTACGAGCGGCACGAATGGGATTTTGACGACGACGATCGCAGCGAGGGCTATAGCGTCGTGTTGTTCGGACCGAACGACCGGCGCTATCGGCACCCGCCGCCCGCTTTGGTCGAAGACGTCGAACGCACGCCCGGCGTCACCAGCCTGCAGATCACCTTCCACGAGGACCGCGCGCCGGAACAGCACGCCATGCCGCCCGGCGGCTTCCGGCTCGCCATCGTCAACGGCTTTGATTTACGCGCGGCACAGGCGGCGCGCGAGCGGCTGAAGGCGCATTTTCTCGGGCGTCCCGGATGATCCGCGCCCCGGTGGATTGCAGCGATCCGGCCCGATATAGTCGCCGCGCCCGCGAGGCGTTTGTCGTAGACCTAAAGGAATCAAAAGCATGAAAATCGTTGCGTTCGAAGGGCAGGGAGGCCCGCATCTTGGCGTTGTCGAGGGCGATCAGGTGGTCGACCTGCAGGCCGTGGACAGCAAAATCCCGAGCGATCTCGGCGAATGGCTGGCCAAGAATAACGGCGACACCAAGCAGCTCGCGGCCATCGCCAAAGGCGCGCCGGCAAGCGCGCGCAAACCGCTCGGCGGCAATCAAATATGCGCTGCCGGTCGGCCGCCCCGGCAAGATCATCTGCCTCGGCTTGAATTATCTCGAACACGTCAAGGAAGGCTCGCA
Source organism: uncultured Alphaproteobacteria bacterium (assembly GCA_963761595.1). Taxonomy (GTDB): domain Bacteria; phylum Pseudomonadota; class Alphaproteobacteria; order Rhizobiales; family Xanthobacteraceae; genus BOG-931. The sequence continues at coordinate 189,350 of CAVXHE010000012.1, read as the reverse complement.
GCGCGACAATATTCCGAAATTCCCGACGGTCTTTTTTCGCGGCCTCACCTCGATGGTGCCGCACGGCGAGCCGATCATCCGGCCGAAAGTCTCGGAGACGCTCGACTACGAAGCCGAATTGATCCTGGTCGTCGGCAAGCGCGCCAAGCATCTCACCGCCGCCAATGCGACGTCCGCCATCGCCGGCTATTCATGCGGCAACGAAGGCTCGGTGCGCGAATTTCAGCGCAAGACCACGCAATGGGACATGGGCAAGAATTTTGACCGCACCGGCGGCTTCGGCCCCTGGCTCGTCACCGCCGACGAATTGCCCGATGGCGCCAAGGGCCTGAAGATCGAAAGCCGTCTCAACGGCAATGTGATGCAGTCGGACAATACCGACAACATGATGTTCCCGGTGGTCGAAATGCTGGTCTACATCACCCAAGGCATCACGCTCGAGCCGGGCGACGTCATTTTCACCGGCACGCCGTCGGGCGTCGGCCATGCGCGCAAGCCCAATCCGGTCTGGATGAAGAACGGCGACACCGTCGAGGTCGAAATCCAAGGCGTCGGCACGTTGAAAAATCCGATCGCCGACGAATAGAGCCTCGGAGCGAACGGCATGTCGCGCTCCTGGCGAAAGCGATTGCGGCGGCTCGATAAGCCGCTGCCGTTTTTTGCCGCCGCGCTCGTTGCTGTTTTCGGCGCTCGTGCCCGCGCGCGCGCAAGATCAGATCAAGATCGGCATCGGCTACGGGCTTGCGTTCCTGCCGATCTATATCTGCGAGGATCTGAAACTCATCGAGAAGCACGCCAAGGATGCGCATCTCGACGTGAAGGCCGATTTCCAGCGCTTCACCAGCGCGGCCGATGTGCAGGACGCGCTCGCCTCAGGTGCGATCCATATCGCGCCGTTCGGCACGGCGCCGCTGCTTGCGGCCTGGGAGAAGGGCCGAGGCAGGCCAGAGCAAGTCTTTGCCGTGTCGGGCATGACGTCGTTGCCGCTGGTGCTGCTGAGCAACCAGCCGGACGTGCAGTCCTTGGCCGACCTCAAGCCGGCCGATCAGATCGCGCTGCCGACGCTGACCTCGCCGCAGATGTACGTACTGGAGCTGCAATCGGAAAAAGCGTTGAGCCGCTACGATCGGCTCAAAAGCCAGGTCGTCGCGCTGTCGCATGCCGATGCCATCAACGATCTGGTCGGCGGCACGGGGCAGGTGAAGGCTTATTTCGCCTCGCCGCCCTATGCCGAGCTCGCGCTGCGCGATGCCAAAGTGCATGCCGTGCTCAGCTCGTCCGACGTCATGGGCGGCAAATCCTCGTTCCTGATGCTCGGCGCGACCAAGGCCTATATCGACGCGCAGCCGCAAATCCCGGGTGTCGTCGAAAAAGCGATGGATGAAGCCGCGCGCATCATCCACGACGACCCGCGCCGGGCTGCACAAATCTACCTGACCCATGAGCCTTCCGACGTGATGAACGGCGCCGCGGTGGAAGCCGTGATCAGGGACATCAAGGACGAATTCGGCAGCGCCGTTTACGGCATCAAGATTATGGCCGATTTCATGGGCCGCCACGGCGAGCTCAAGACGGTGCCGCAAAGCTTCAAGGACGTTGTCGCGCCGGCGCTGGCGAACTCGCCAAGTAACTAAGCGTAGCCGACGAACCGCGGCCAACCAGTAGCCGCGTCGCCGCCCGCCGCATCAAAAATAAATCCGCATAGCTGCCCCCGGCCCGAATGCGCTTGACGCTGACGAGTCCGAAAGCGAAGATTCCGGCAACGAACAATCATATTGGCCGATTTGGCCAGCCGGGAGGACGCCTTGTCGAAACGCCGACCATCTTCCGATTCGAGCCGCCGCAACTTCCTCAAGACCGCGGGTCTTGTCGGGGCCGCCGCTGCGGTCGTGCCGCCGGTCGCGGCCAATGCCGTGCCCGCCGCGCCGCAGCCGCAGTTCAAGGCCGCGATCCCAGGCCCTATTCAAACCGCCGCCGAGGCGCTCGCGCCGTCGAACGATCCGGTCAATCAGACTTCGAGCGGCGGCGACTTCATGGCGGATGTGCTCAATTCGCTCGGCATCGAATATATGGCGATCAATTGCGCCTCGAGCTATCGCGGCCTGCATGAAGCCGTCATCAATCACTCCAACAACAAGCCCGAGATCATCACCTGCGTGCACGAGGATATCGCGGTCCACATGGCGCAAGGCTACGCCAAGATCGAAGGCAAGCCGATGGCGATGGCCTGCCACGGCGTCGTCGGCCTGCAGCATGCCACCATGGCGATGTACAATGCCTGGTGCGACCGCGTCCCGGTTCTGGTCTTCGGCGGCAATATCATGGAGGCGGACAAGCGCGCGCCCGGCGCCGAATGGGTGCATGCCGGCGTCGATATCGGCCAGATCGTCCGCGAATTCACCAAATGGGACGACCAGCCGGCGTCACTGACGCATTTCGCCGAATCCACGGTGCGCGCCTACAAGATCGCGACCACGCCGCCGATGGGGCCGGTCTTCATCGCGCTCGATGCCGAGTTGCAAGAGAACCCGATCCCCGATCCGGAAGCTTTGCGCATTCCGAAATTCGCGCCGGTGATCCCGCCGCAAGGCGATTCCGGCTGCCATCGCGGACGCGGCCAAGATGCTGGTCGAAGCGCAGAACCCGATCATCGTCTGCGATCGCGTGGCGCGAACGCCGGCGGGCATGGCGAACCTCGTCGCGCTTGCCGAAGCGCTGCAATGCGGCGTCATCGACAATGCCGGCCGCATGAATTTCCCGTCGCGGCATCCGCTCAACCAGAGCTTCCGGCGAGCCATGATCGGCCAGGCCGACGTGATCCTGGCGATGGAGATGAACGACCTGTGGGGCACGCTGACGCATTTCAGCGACCGCATCGTGCGCCGCTCGACGCCGGGCACCAAGCCCGGGGCGAAGCTCATCACGCTCGGGACGCGCGACCTTTATCTCAAATCCAATTATCAGGATTTCGGCCGCTGGCAGGATATCGATCTCGATATTGCGGGCGACGCCGAGGCCTCGCTGCCGGCGCTTACCGAAGCGGTGAAGCGGCTGACCGACGACGGCAAGAAAGCCGCGTTCGACGCGCGCGGCAAGAAGCTCGCGGCGGCGCATCTCGCCATGATCGAGCAGTCGAAAACCGACGCGACCATCGGCTGGGATGCAAGCCCGATCACGACGGCGCGGATGTGCGCCGAAGTCTATGCCCAGATCAAAGACGAGGACTGGTCGGTGGTCGGCACCGCGATCCGGCTGTCCTGGCCGCATCGGCTGTGGGATTTCAAGAAGCCGTATCAATGGAACGGCCTCTCCGGCGGCTCGGGCGTCGGCTATAATCTGCCGGCCTCGCTCGGCGCTGCGCTCGCCAACAAGAAGCATGGCCGCTTCACGGTCGCCTTCGGCGGCGATGGCGACTTCATGTTCAATCCCGGCGCGCTATGGACCGCCGCGCATCATCAGATTCCGATCCTCTATATCGTGCATAACAACCGCGCCTATCACCAGGAATACATGTACCTCGTGGCGATGGCGGCGCGGCATGGGCGCGACGTGTCGAAAATGGATATCGGCACCACGCTCAAGGACCCGAATATCGACTACGCCACCGTCGCCCGCGGCATGGGCGTTCATGGTGAGGGTCCGATCATCGATCCGAAAGACCTCGCGCCGGCGCTCACCCGCGCCATCGCTGCGGTCAAAAGCGGCCAGCCGGCCGTGGTCGACGTCGTCACCGATCCGCGCTGAGGAGTGTCCCACAATGAATTCGGTTAAACAGATCGCGCGTATCGCATTGGCCGCCGCTCTATTTGCTGTGTGCGCTCCGATCGCGGCGCAGGCGCAAGACGCCCCACCGGGCGATGCCGCCCACGGCAAGAGTCTCTTCCTGACCGATGGTTGCTTCACCTGCCACGGCCGCGCCGGGCAAGGCGGCGCCTATAACGGCCCGGCGCCGATCCTCGCCAAGACCGCTTTGCCGTTCGACGGCTTCAAAGGTCAGATACGCAATCCGGTCAACGACATGCCGGCATTCTCGGACGCGCTGTTGTCGGACAAGGATATCGCCGACATCTACGCCTTCGTGCAATCGCTGCCGGGCCGGCGGTCGGCGAAGGACATTGCGATCCTCAATAACTAAGACTGCAATTGAAACTGCCCGCGCCGCCACTGCAAAATTGCCCATTGTCAACATTGCGGCAAGTCGGATCATCGGCCATCTTGGGATAGCGTCGCAAGCGTGCGCTGCGGATAGCGAGAAAAGATCATATGGCCGATACACTCAACGTCGTCAGCATTTGCGGCAGCCTGCGCAAAGGCTCTTACAACGCGGCGCTGGCGCGCGCTTTGCCGTCCCTCGCGCCGGCGCACATGGCGATCAAGCCGGCGCCGGCCTGGGACAAGATGCCGATCTACAATTTCGACATTCAGAGCAGTTCGGGCATTCCCGCCGACGTCGATGCCTGGGCCGATGCCATCCGCGCCGCTGACGGCGTCATCATCGTCTCACCGGAATACAATTGGGGCATTCCCGGCGGGCTCAAGAACGCCATCGACTGGGCTTCGCGCCTCAAGGACGTTCCATTCAAGGACAAGCCCATGGCGCTGCAGTCCTGCTCGGGGGGCCTGCTTGGCGGCTGCGCGCATGCAAAATTCCCTGCGCATGACGCTGACCGCGCTCGATGCGTTTCTCCTCGGTAAGCCCGAGGTCTTCGTCAATTTCTCGGCCAAGAAGTTCGACGAAAAGACCCTCGATCTGACCGATCAGCCGACCATCGATTTGGTCAAGCAACAACTTGCCAATTTCGCGAAGTTCATTGTCGCGCATGGCGGCAAAAGCTGACGAGAGCTGAGCAGCTTTCATGACAAGAGGGTAGGGTGATGGCGCGTCTAGACGGCCGCGTGGCGATCCTCACCGGCGGCGCCAAAGGCATCGGCGTGCATTATGCGCGCAGGCTCGCCGCCGAGGGCGCGCGTCTGATGATCGCCGATATTGCCGACGGCAAGGACCTCGCCGAAGAGCTTGCACGCCAGCATGGCGCGAATTCGGTGGCGAGCGAGGTCACCGATGTCAGCGATGAAGGGGCGGTAAAGGCGCTGGTCGGAAAGACCATGGACCGCTTCGGCAAGGTCGACGTCTTGATCAATAACGCGGCTTTATTCGCGCCGCTTCCGAGCAAAGCTGCACCGACATCGACACCGCTGTGTGGGACCGCGTCATGGCGATCAACCTGCGCGGGCCGTTCCTGATGGTCAAACACGTCGTGCCGCATATGAAGGCGCAAGGCTACGGCAAGATCATCAATATCGGATCCGGCACGGCGTTTCGCGGCATCCCCTGGATGCTGCACTACGTCACCTCCAAAGGCGGCATCCTGGCGATGACGCGAGCGCTGTCGCGCGAGCTCGGCGAGCACGGCATCCGGGTCAATACGCTCGCGCCCGGCTTCACCATGAGCGAGACGGTGATTGCCGAGAACCCGGGGCATGTCGAGACGGCGCGGGCTCGTGCCGTAGCGTCGCGCGCGCTCAAGCGGGACCAGCAGCCGGCGGATCTCCTCGGCGCGCTGGTTTTCCTCGCCAGTGCCGACAGCGACTTCGTCACCGGCCAAACCATCATGGTCGACGGCGGCAACGTTAACACTTAGTCTGCAGCCTCATCTCCCGCATGGCAGCCCCCCAGTTTGCTCCGCTGCGGCGCTATTCTCGCGGGGGGCCGCCTTGGCTATATTCGCCGCAAGCAATTTTCAGCTTTTCAGGAGGGACACCGATGTCGGCCAAAAATTTGGCGGTCGCCGCCGCAACTCAAACGAGTAGCCCGGGCTCCAAGCACAATATCGAGGCGATGCGGGAGGCTTTTTATGCGCGGATCGCCAAGAAGGACATGGCGCCGCTGTGGAAGGTCATGAGGTCGGTCGTCACCAACGAGCCGGTGACGCGCACGCAGCCGCATGTCTGGCACTATGACGACGTCAAATCGCTGGTCATGGAATCCGGCGGCCTGATCAGCGCGGAGGAGGCCGAGCGCCGCGTGCTGATCCTGGAGAACCCGGGGATGCAGGGCGAGTCCCGGATCACCAATACGCTGTTCGCCGGCATCCAGATGATCATGCCGGGCGAGGTCGCGCCGGCCCACCGCCACGTCTCGTCCGCGATCCGCTTCGTGCTCGACGGCGAGGGCGCCTATACCGCAGTCGAAGGCGAGAAGGCGTTCATGGCGCCCGGCGATTTCGTCATCACCGCGAACTGGGCGCCGCACGATCACGGCAACCCGTCCGACAAGCCGATGCTGTGGCTCGACGTGCTCGATTTCCCGGCGGTGAATTTCTACGAAGCCTCCTTCGCCGAGCATTTCGACGACGCGACCCAGGAAACGACGCGCCAGGACGGCGACTCGCTGTCGTTCTACGGCTCCGGCGTGTTGCCGGACGGCACGCCGACCACGAACCGCAGCCCGGTCATCAACTACACTTATGCCCGCACGCGCCCGATCATCGAGCGCATGATGCAGTCCGGCGACATCGACAAGCGCCACGGCGCACGCGTGCGCTACGCCAATCCGGTGACCGGGGGACCTGTGCTGCCCACCATGAGCGCCGGCCTCGCCATGCTGCCGAAAGGTTTTAAAGGCGAGCCGTATCGCGCCACCGACGGCACCGTCTTTGTCTGCGTCGAAGGCGAAGGCACGACAACTGTCGACGGCAAGGTGCTCGAATGGGGCAAGAACGACGTTTTCGTCGTGCCGTCGTGGAAGCGTTATGCGCACAATGCGCCGAAGCAATCGGTGCTGTTCTCGATCTCCGATCGGCCGGCGCAGGAAGCGCTCGGCATTTGGCGCGAGGGCAAGTAGTGCGGCAAGGGACGTAGCAAGAAACGCCACGGGGAACGTGGCAAGGAACGCGATTTGGGCATCGTGCATGCCACGCGTTCGTGCGCTTTTAAGACGAAAAGCAGTTGTGGAGTGGACCGTCTCGCCAGCAGCTTGCCTAGGCGCAGTGGAGATGTAAAATGTTACCTCGTCTGCAGCCGGAGCGGGGCGAGATTTGCAACGGGGGACTAAAATGCGCGTGATGTCGCTTGTGAAAGTTGCGTTATTGGCTGGCGCGATGGCTGCGATGAGCCTTTCGGCCGCCTCGGCGAAGGGAAAGGTCACGATCCCGCCCGGTGGCTGCGCCTACCAAAAGTCGGCCGTCGCCAACTATGCGTTCTGCTCGTTTGACTGCGATGCCGCGACGAATTGGTGCTCGCAGCAGATGTGCACGAATGGGGCGCTGACCAAGGTGGTCCCCTGCTACGGCACCTTCTGCGCCGCGAAATGCGGCGGTTGAAGCCGTCGCAATAGCTTCCGGAACTCTCGGTTCGCGCGGCCGGAGCGGGGGCTTGCCGTGCGGGAGCGAAGCGCGTAACCGCACCGGAAACGGGACGGATACCGCAATGGATGCACCGGCAGCAAAATCGAAACTAGTCAAAGGCGCGACCGGCCACTGGGAAGTGGTTATCGGCCTGGAAGTCCATGCCCAGGTCAGTTCCCAGGCCAAATTGTTTTCCGGCGCCTCGACCGAATTCGGCGGCGAGGCCAATACGCACGTTTCGCTGGTCGACGCCGCGATGCCGGGCATGCTGCCGGTGATCAACGCGGAATGCGTGCGCCAAGCGGTGCGCACCGGGCTCGGGCTCAACGCCAAGATCAACCTGAAGTCGGTGTTCGACCGCAAGAACTATTTCTATCCGGATCTGCCGCCGGGCTACCAGATCAGCCAGTACAAATCGCCCATCGTCGGCGAAGGCGAGGTGGTCGTCGATCTGCCGGACGGCGAGACGGTGCGCATCGGCATCGAGCGGCTGCATCTCGAGCAGGATGCCGGGAAATCGCTGCACGACCAGAACCCGACAATGTCGCTCGTCGATCTCAATCGCGCCGGCGTCGCGCTGATGGAGATCGTCAGCAAACCGGATCTGCGCTCGGCCGACGAGGCCAAGGCCTATGTCGCCAAGGTGCGCAGCGTTGTGCGTTACCTCGGTACCTGTGACGGCGACATGGAGAAGGGCAATCTGCGCGCCGACGTCAATGTCTCGGTGCGCAAACCCGGCGCGCCGCTCGGCACGCGCTGCGAGATCAAGAACGTCAACTCGATCCGTTTCATCGGTCAGGCCATCGACTACGAGGCGCGCCGCCAGATCGAGATCATCGAGGATGGCGGCAAGATCGAGCAGGAGACGCGGCTGTTCGACCCCGACAAAGGTCAAACGCGTTCGATGCGCTCCAAGGAGGAGGCGCACGACTACCGCTACTTCCCCGATCCCGACCTCTTGCCGCTCGAACTATCGCCGTCGCTGGTCGCCGATTTGCGAAAGAGCCTGCCGGAATTGCCGGACGGCAAGAAGTCCCGGTTCGTGCGCGACTACGCGCTGTCGGCCTATGACGCCGACGTCCTCGTCGCCGAGCGCGAGACGGCCGAATATTTTGAAGCGCTCGTCGGCGGTTCCGGTGCCGCGCCGCGCCGCGATCCGAAGCTCGCCGCCAATTGGGTGATCAACGAGCTTGCCGGCCGGCTCAACCGCGAAGGCAAGGACATTGCCGTAGCGCCCATCTCGGCCGCCCATCTCGGAATCATTCTCGATATGATCGGCGACGGCACGATCTCCGGCAAAATCGCCAAGGACGTGTTCGACATCGTCTGGACCGAGGGCGGCGACCCGCGCGCCGTCGTCGAAGCGCGCGGCCTCAAGCAGGTCACCGACGTTGCCGCGATCGAGAAAGTGGTCGACGAAATCATCGCCAAGAACCCGGACAAAGTCGCCGACGCCAAGACCAACCCCAAAGCGATCGGCTGGTTTGTCGGCCAGGTCATGAAGGCGTCGGGCGGCAAGGCGAACCCGCAGGCCGTCAACGATCTCCTGAAGAGGAAGATCGGCATCTGAGTCTCGCGAAACCGGCACCGCGCAGGTGTGCCGTGCGTGCGTGCCGCGCGTGACCCCGTGAGATGAGAATCGGACGTGAAGGCGACGCCACGCGGCGCCGCTCGCCTCTCGAATCCGGTCGCGCGCGGCGAATCAGCGAATTGAATCTGCACCAATTCGCGCGTTTTGCGCCTCGCGTGACCCGTCAACACACCCAAAAACGTGCCCGGTGCATAAATTTTTTTCAAGCTGCGCAGGCGGCCGCGTCGGTCGCATCGCCGGACCTGAAAAGATGCACGCTGACGGCAACGGTGAAGCGCTGATGTCGTGCCAATTTAGAAATCAGTAAACACAAAAAGCCGTATTTTATCGGCACTTTCTCACTTCGCGGAAATTTCACGCGCGGGTGCGCGAGCAAGAAATCTTTTCGTCTGTTGCCGCAAGTTGCTGCACGCGTCGTGTGTCGCGCGCAACAGCGGGACGCGGCGTCTACACACAAAATTAAGTGGAGTCACTGTTATTTTTTTTTCGCTGTAGTAATCGGAATGGAGTGCGGATCGATTCGCGACTGCACTGTACCGATATCGCCACCCACTCAGGCTAGGAGGGCAGCAATGGCGAAGAAGAGAAAAGCAAAAGCGAAAGTGAAGAAGGCGAAGACGAAGGCTCGTAAGAAGAAGTAGTCGACGCCGCATTCGATCTTCAATTCCTCATGAATGGAAGATCGGGTCACACGGACCGGCCGATGCCGAGGGCGTGATCACTATGATCTCCCTGGGCTGGCCGGCTCCGGTGAACAGGGGGCGTCGGCGGGACGGAGGCGTAAGCTTCACGATCGCAATCACTTCGCGCGATGGTGACGACGAGAGACGGCCAAGCCTGAGACGGCCAAGCCTGATCTTGCTCCGGCGCTCAGCCGGCAGACTTAATCCTTCAACCATCTCGCCGACGCCCTCGGACATCCTCTCGAGACTTTCTTCGGCGCTGTGGAGCAATTCCGTGGCGCCGTTTTTTATTGAACACCGGGCCGTCTCTGCATGACGCGAGCACCGCGCCGAGCCAAAAGAAGCGGGGCCGAAACCAAGCCGCGGCTGCGCGCCCGCGGCCCGGCGGGGCGCGAGCCGCCGATCGAGCTTTATTACTGGCCGACGCCGAACGGCTGGAAGATTTCGATCATGCTGGAAGAGTGCGGGCTGCCTTATGTCGTGCGTCCCGTCGATATCTCGAAGGGCGAGCAATTCACGCCGCAGTTCTTGGCGGTCTCGCCGAACAACCGCATGCCGGCGATCGTCGATCCGGCGGGGCCGGGCGGGCGGCCGATCTCGGTCTTCGAGTCGGGCGCCATCCTGCAATATCTCGGACGCAAGACCGGAAAATTCTATCCGCAGAACGGGCGGGCGCGAACGGCCGTCGAAGAATGGCTGTTCTGGCAGATCGGCGGGCTCGGGCCCATGGCGGGGCAGGCGACGCATTTCCGCCGTTACGCGCCGGAACAGATCGCTTATGCGGTCGAGCGCTACAGCGATGAGGTCAACCGCCTCTACGGCGTCATGAACACGCGGCTCGCCAAGCACGCGTTTCTCGCCGGGCGCTATTCGATCGCCGACATGGCCTGCGTCGGCTGGGTGCGCCTCGCCGAGCGCCAGGGCCAGGAGCTTACGCAATTTCCGCACCTCAAACGCTGGTTCGAGACGATCCGCGCGCGGGCGGCGGTCAAGCGCGCTTTCGCGATCCGCGTCGAAGCGGCATCGGCGGTCGATATGAGCGATCCGAAGGTTCGCGGCGTGCTGTTCGGTCAGCGCGCGCGGTGAGGTCGATTTCCTTCGCCGGCGGAGTGCTGTAACCTAGCCGCCATGCAGCCCTCAATTCCCCAATCGCAACAGATACTTGCGCGCGCGGTCGCGGCCCATCAGGCCGGCAATATCGCGCAGGCCGAGTTCCTCTATAAAATGGTGCTCCAGGCCGACAAAAAGCAGTTCGATGCGCTGCATATGCTCGGCCTGATCGAGGCGCAGCGCGGCAATTTTGCCGAAGGCCAAACCCGCATCAAGGATGCGCTGCGGGTGCGGCCGAACGCGCCGGAAGCGCTGATCAATCTCGGGCGGATCCAGAGCGAGCTCGGCGATCAGGCGGCCGCGGTCGCGACCTACAAAAAGGCGCTGGCTGCCGATCCGAAATCCGCGCTGGGCGCACAGCAATTTGAGCATCTTGCTGCGCAAGCAGGGGCAGAGCGACGAGGCGCTCACCCATTGCGACGCGGCGCTCAAGATCGTTCCCAATTACGCCGACGCCTTAAGCAATCGCGGCAATGTCCTGTTCGATCTCGGGCGCTTCGACGAGGCGCTGACCGATTACAATAAAGCGGTCGCACTCGTGCCCAACCATGCGCAGGCGCATCTCGGCCGCGGCAATGTCTTTAAGGAGCTCGAGCGCCCCGATGATGCGCTCGCCGCCAATGACCGCTCGCTCGCCGGCAACCCGAACCTGGTCGACGCATGGCTGGCGCGCGGCGAGCTTCTCGCCCAACTCGGGCGCCATGACGAAGCGCTCGCCGCTTTCGACCGGGCGCGGCTCCTCAAACCCGATTCCGCGGAAGCCTGGCTCGACTGCGGCAACAGTTTGGTCGAGCTCAAACGTCACGACGAGGCCTTCGGCGCCTACGACCGGGCGCTGGCGCTGGTGCCGGATCTCGCCGCGGCGTGGCTTGGCCGCGCCAGCGTGTTCGTCGAGTTCAAACGTTTCGCCGATGCCTTTGCCGCCTACGACAAAGCGCTGAGTTTGGATCCCGAACTTGCCGTCCACTTTGCGGCCGGCCATCGCCTCTATGCGAAGCTCTCGATCTGCGATTGGAACGAGCTCGACGCCGAGATGACCTATCTTTTGTCGATGCTGCGAGAGCACAAGCCGGTCAGTTATCCGTTCCCGATCCTGTCCATGCCGTCGACGCCGGCCGACCAATTGCTGTGCGCAAAACTCGCCATTGCCGATATGCCGCCCGTCCGGCCGGTGTGGAACGGCGAGATTTATTCCCACGATCGGATCCGCATCGCCTATCTCTCGTCCGACCTTCGCGAGCACGCCGTCGCCTATCTGACGGCGGGCCTGTTCGAGCACCACGACAAATCGCGTTTCGAGACGACGGCGATTTCGTTCGACGCCAAACAAGAGTCGGAGGTCGGCCGTCGCGTCAAAGCCGCATTCGATCGCTTTATCGATGCGCCTTCACGGAGCGATCAGGACGTCGCCGAGCTGATCCGTCAGCTCGAGATCGATATCGTCGTCGATCTCAACGGCTTTACCCGCAATTCGCGGCTCGGCATCTTCGCCCGGCGGCCGGCGCCGATCCAGGTGAATTATCTCGGCTATGCCGGCACGATGGGCGCCGGTTTTTACGATTACATCGTTGCCGACGCCACCGTGATTCCGAAGGAACATTTTGAGTTCTATAGCGAAAAAGTCGTCTGGCTGCCCGACAGTTTCTTGGTCAATGACGACAAGCGCTCAATCGCCGAACGCACGCCGTCGCGCGCCGAACTGCGATTGCCGGAGCGCGGTTTCGTCTTTTGCAGCTTCAACCAGTCCTACAAGATCGAGCCGGCCGTTTTCGACGTCTGGATGCGGCTTCTCAAGGCGGTCGACGGCAGCGTGTTGTGGCTCAAGGAGAACGACGCAGCGGCTTCCTACAATCTCCGTCTGGAAGCCGAGCGGCGGGGCGTTGCGCCGGACCGTCTGGTCTTTGCCCCTTCGGTGCCCAATGTCGCCGATCATCTGGCGCGGCAGCGGCAGGCCGATTTGTTCCTCGATACGCTGCGCTACAACGCGCACACCACCGCGAGCGATGCGCTCTGGGCCGGCGTCCCGGTCTTGACCCGTCTCGGCTCGACATTTGCCGGACGGGTGGCGGGAAGTCTCGTCCGCGCCGTCGGACTTCCTGAATTGATAACCGAGTCCTTGGCCGACTATGAGGCGCTCGCGCTCAAGCTTGCGCGCGAGCCCGAACTCATCGGCACGATCAAGGCCAAGCTTGCGCGGAACCGCGGTAGCTTTCCGCTGTTCGACACCGCGCGCTTCACGCGCAATATTGAAGCGGCCTATACCGCCATGTGGCAGCGGGCGCAGCGCGCCGAGCCGCCACAGAGCTTTGCTGTCGATCTAGAAGCGAGGCGCAGCGGCTAGTCCGGCCGCGTCCAATTCACTTCGCTCGCGTCCAAGTCTGCGACTTGCACAATACGCTGAGCACGCAGCCCTTCAGTTCCGCCGCATTGGCGTCGGTCATGGTGAAGGAGCCGCTATAGGTCTTGCCGTCCGAGGCATTGTAGACATTCCCGGACCATTGATTTGGCGTCCCGCTGGGCTTCATGCCGAGCACGATCGGCACGCCGAGAAGCGGCCGGCTTTGCTTACTGGCGTCGGTATTGTTCTTGTCGGTTTTCGGCCGCCCGGTTGCCGGATCGTTCGGCTCTTTCAGCCATACCAAAGTACCGCACAGCGCGCCGCCACAATTGGTGATGCGCACCTGGCTATCTTTGTCGCCCGTATACCAAGTGCCCATGGGATCTGCGGCAAGCGCCGGACTGAGAAGAGGACCGATCAATTGCGATCCGCCCCACAACGCGGCCATCGCCAGCCAAAGCGCTAACGCCGCTTTACGGTAATTTTTCATTGCTGCCTCTGTGTTGGGTGTCGGGCGCGGCGGACCATAAACGACGTGCCGCGGATTGCATAGTTGTCCAATAAAGCCGCGGGAAAACCACACTTGTGACCGGTGATCGACGGGCGAAGGCGCCGGGCGTTCCTTAACGGCGCGTTGCCGAAAATCGAGCACCCGCGCGCTGCGGTTCAGATTCGATTCATCGCATTGCTTAAACCACCATTCAAATCTTCCGATGATTATTCGCATGTCGGCTGGGGCGAAAAAGCCGATGAACACGCGAGAGCACTTTTGGGGTCTCGAGGTGTAAACAGGGGAGTGTCTTCTAATGGCTCGGTTTGAAATTCTCGACAGCACGATGGCGCCGCTCGGCGAAGGGCCCGCCGCAGGCGACGTGCTCTTCGAGCTCGGCATGATGTATTCGATCGGCCGCGACATGCCGATCGATCTCGTCGCCGCGCACAAATGGTTCAATCTCGCGGCGATGAAGGGCAATGCCGACGCGGTCCGGCTGCGCCGCGAAGTCGCCGGCCAGATGTCGGATGCCGAGATCGGCGCCGCCCAGCGCGCGGCGCGCGATTGGCTGCGCAGCAACGAAGTGCCTGCGGTGCCAGCCATGGTGGCGGCCGCGGCCGCGACGTCCGCACTGGCGGCCTAAGCGGCTTTCATGCCATCGCCAATCCGGGCGCGCTCGTTTAAGAGCGCGCGCCGGGTTTGTGCACCCAGAACCGGTACATGCCGGCGAATGTCTGCGGCCGCTCGGTTTCGAATATGTGCCAGCGGTCGAGATCGGCGAAGGCGTCGAAGCGCGCTTTGCCGGTCAAGTCGGCGATTTCCGGCCATCGCCTGACGAACAGATCCGACGTCAATGCGTCGAGGATAAAGCCGGCGAATTGCAAGCCGTTCGCGGCGAGGAACGATTGGATCTCGGGCAACGAAGTCCGGTATTCCTGCGGATGGAACAGCAAATCCCGGCACTCGCTCACGGTGAAAAAGTCTTTCCATTGGCTGATCGATCTTAGAAGCGAGCCGTCTTCGGCACCCGTGACGATTTCACGGATGCGCCGGATGTCCTCAGGCACTGGCCGGTAACCGCGCGCGGCGATAATCGCGCGGGCGTCGACGACGTTGCGCCGCGCCAGCTCACTATAGAGGCCGATCTGCATCATGCCGCCCTGGCGCAACAGCGACAGGAGAACCCGCCAGGCCGCCCAAGTATCGGCGGTGTGGTGCAGCACGCCGGATGAGTTGATGAAGTCGAAAGTCCGGCCGAGCGAATTTAGCTTCATGATATCGGCTTGCGCGAACTCGATATTGGTCAAGCCGAAACTTCGCGCCATGCGCTTGGCATAACTGAGACTGGCAAGGCTCAGATCGATTGCGAGAAAGCGGGCGTCTCGCGCTTTCCTGGCGAATTCGATCATGAAAAATCCCGTGCCGCAGCCGGCGATAAGAATGTCGACCACCGGTTCGGGCCGGCGGTTGAGGATTGACGGCTGAACCGGTGGCCCGCACTTGATCCACCGCGGATAAGGATTTTCTTCGTACTGTTCGCGCACCATGCGCGATACCTCGCCCTCGATGCTGGTGAGGGCAGGGAGCGTGGCCTTGATCTGCCGTTCTTCCGCTGGTTCCTTGATCTGTTGGACGATCAAATCCTCAACGGCAGACGGCCAGGATTTTTCGAGCAAGCGCTCGGCGCCGGTCAAAGTGTGAAGAGGAAAATAGGCGCCGATCACGGCAAGCTCGATCGGGGATATCTCGATATTGCCCAGCAACGCGTCTTCGATCGCGCAGCGCTTGCGCATCGCCTGTTCGTTCTCGTCCTCGGTCAGTGCGAAGACGTATTGGTTGACGAAGCACTGCCGCGCCATGGCGCAGTAAAAGCCGAGCAGGGGCTCAAACGATCCGTCGTCTTGCCGCCCTTTCGACACGATCCTTCCCAACAACGCATGACGGACATTGGATATCAGCCGCTCGAGGCTGATATCCGTTACGGGTTCGCATTCCAGCAGACTGTGCAGCAAATCGTCACCAGCTAAGGCCGACATTCCCGGAGTGTCGAAAATCTCCTCGGCCGATAGCCGCGTGGGCCAGGCCTTGTCGGAGCGCGCGATCATCTCGCTCACGCGGCTGTCGAGCTTGACCAGGCTGAGGCAAGCTCCGCAAAGCTCGCGGGGCGCTGCCCAGGTTTCCACAAGCGCGCGTTGGACCAGCTTGCGGAAGCGGCCGTCAATGTCGGTCGTGAAGTTTGCGAAGGTCACGCACTGAGCGAACAGCGCTTTGCCGTCCGCCGTCTCGTTCAGTTCGAGGGCGCGGACCGCGGCCAGGACGGCAGATTGCACATCGCCCGCCGACAAATAGGCTTTGGCCAGTTCCTCGTGGATTCCGGCCAAATCCGGTCGAAGCGCGAGCGCCTGCTCCAGGTGTGGAATGGCCTCCTGGGGCTTGGCCAGGGACGATAGCGCTACGCCTAATCCGCTATGCGCTTCGGCGTGGTTAGGATCGAGCGCGAGAACCTGCCGATAATTCGCGGCTGCCTCCTCCCAGCGCCGTTGCTCCGCGAGCATGTTGGCGAGATTGAACCGCGCCGCGGGTGAGTTCGGACTTAACGCCAGCGCACGCTCGTAGCAGGCGATGGCTTCGGCCAACCGGCCCTGCTCGCGGCGCATATTGCCGAGATTGAGGTGCGCGAGCGCGTAATCGCCGCGAATCTCGATCGCGCGCTCCAAATGCGCCGCCACACGATCCGGGCGGTTCTGCGCGCGCCATGCCAGCGCGATATTGTAGTGATATTCCGCCTTGCTATTGTCGGCCGCGATGGCCTTTTCGATCAGGTCCACGGCCGACGTCGCGTCGCCGGCATGGAGCGCAATGAGCCCGAGATTGTGCAGGCTGTCGGCGTGCGCCGGAAGCTGGCTTAGGATATGCCGATAGCGGCGTTCGGCCTCGGCGAGCGCGCCGCGCTGATGATGCGCAACGGCCGCGCCGAATTGATCGGCAATCGTGCCAGTGGGCGCCGCATTCGCGGCAGCCGCGAATGGTGATTCTGCGCCGGGTGGCCCCGAGGCTTGCCGTTGGTCCCGGTTCATTGGTCCCGATCAAGAGCTTTATGAAAGCGTGTTCGCGAAACCCAGGTCGCCAATCTGTTCGCCAATCTGGTCGCCAAATTCGGTCGTGAAATCTGGCGGAGAGGAAGGGATTCGAACCCTTGATACGGCTTTAGACCGTATAACGGTTTAGCAAACCGCCGCCTTCAGCCACTCGGCCACCTCTCCGGTCGCAGAAATGCTTATAGTTTCGGCATTTATGCGTCAATTAAAGAACTTCAAATCGCCGGCATAGTTACGCAGTGTCGGGACGCAATATTGCCACGCTATCGTCGCGGCTGCGGCGTCGCGAAAAATGTGACGCAAGGCGTGACGCAAAAACGTGACCCAAGTGGCATTGACGAGGTGGCCGTGACGAAGCTCGCGCGCGACACTATCTTGGATTTCGCTGTTCACAACTCGCGCCTCGCACGTGGCTTGTTTGCGTGCAAAAGAGTTGAGGCATGACGCAGAACTGGTTCGCGGCGTTTTTGGTGCTATGCGCGATCGCGCAGGACGTTGGTGCGCAGCACGCTCGCGCGCAAACGCAAACGCTGCCGCCGGCGGAATCGACTCCATCCTTGCCGTCGCAATCACCGGCACCTTCACAAGCACCTTCACAAGCACCTTCACAAGCACCTTCACAAGCACCTTCACAAGCACCTTCACAAGCACCTTCACAAGCACCTGCACCGTCAGGCACGCCGGCGCAAAACGCGCCGGGATCTTCGGTCGACCGCAATGTGCAGGCGATGCCGGGCAGGGATGTCCGCGTCGGCATTTACGCAAGTATCAAGCAGGACTGCACGTCCGGACCGCTGCCGGCTATTCGTCTGGTGTCGCCACCGGCCCATGGCACGATCACCATGCGGCGCGCCACGCTCAAGACCACTAATTTCAGGCAGTGCCTGGCGGCCGACGTGCCGGCCTTCGTCGCCATTTATCATGCGGCTCAAGATTTCAACGGCGCCGACGAGTTCGAATTGGAAGTGAATTATTCCGGCGGCCGCAAACAGACTCAGCATTTTCACGTCAGCGTCTCGAATACGCCAAACGGCGGACAAGGAATTTAGTGCGGCAGCGGGCGACTCAGTGTGCTCGAATGAGAATCTCATGCCGCCGCTTTCGATGCTGCGCGACCACTGCAAGGCCAAATCGGCGTTTCCGGCGTTTCGTTTGATGCCGTTCCTCCTGGCCGAGGACGACAATCGATGATGTGCCGTCATTTTCAACGGAGCGCCCGGCGGCGCTGCGATCATCCGCATAAGCTTCTGAAATTACACAAGAAATTGCATATCACCAAAGACGCTCGTCATGTCGCTGTCGCACAGCCAAGCAGCACCGCCTGCGTGTTTTTTGCGCAACACCTCCCCGAAATCGGTCAAACCGCACTGTGACTTGGGCAGTTCGTCGTTGCGCCCCGGAACTCGTTGGTTAATGTGCTGATGCGACGGAGGGGGGAACCCCAAGTCGACCGGCCGGTGTTCTCGGGACACAGTGAGAAGACCGGGTGGTTTGGGGACCAAAGGGGACTTTCCAGGGGTGTATGCCACCCGACGGAGCGAACCCTCCCACGGCAAACAACTGGAGGTTCAAATGAAGATGGTGAAAAGCCTCCTCCTCGGATCCGCAGCTGGTTTAGTTGCGGTGACAGCGGGTCAGGCAGCTGATCTTCCCGTTAAGGCCAAGCCGGTCGAATACGTGAAGGTCTGCAGTCTCTACGGGGCAGGATTCTACTATATGCCTGGTACTGATCTTTGCTTGAAGATCGGTGGCTGGGTTCGTGCTGAAGCGGGCTATGGCTATAACGGCAGCTTCACCAACGGTCCGTACAACGCCACAGCTGGCGGCCGTACGGTCAGTAACCTAGTATTCCGGGCCCGCGGCTATATCACGGCGGATGCCCGCGAGCAGACTGCCTACGGCACCGCGCGTGGTTACATTGCGGTCGGCCTGTCCACCAACGACGTTGGTCTCAACACGGCCGGCAAACACGTTCAGCGCCAACCGTGCCTTCATTCAGTTTGCGGGCATCACGGCTGGGCTGTCGCAGTCGTTCTACGACTATTACAGCACCCCGGCGACGTCATACGGCGGCTACTTCCCGGCGTCTGACACGGGCGATCCGGGCTGGCTGGTGTTCGGCTACACGGCGCAACTCGGCAACGGTGTGTCGTCGACGCTGTCGATGGAAGAACGTCGCACGACGCAGATCATCGATGCTTCATCGAACGTGTTGGGAGCTGCTCCCACTGCCGCTGGCGGCAACATCACTGCCGGTGGGTTCACCACGACGATAGCCGGTGTAAGCGCCAATAACGGCGCCTATGGTGGCATGCAGTTTGGCGACATCGTCGGCAATCTGCGTCTCGACCAGGCTTGGGGCGGCGCGCAGATCATGGGCGCGTTGCACGAAGTCAATGCCAGCTACTACGGCTCGGCCGCCGGTGGCGCGCCGATCCAGGGCTTCGACAACAGTGGTCATCCCGGCGATAAATGGGGTTGGGCAGCTGGCGCGGGCTTGCGGCTGAACTTCCCGATGATTGGCCAAGGCGACTATTTGCAGGCCCAGGTCAACTATACCGAAGGCGCCTTGCGCTACTTGTTCTTCAGCCCGAACTTCAACGCGAGCAAGACTGACGGCAGTCAGGAGGCCTACGGCGTATTGAGCGATTGCGTCTATGGTGGCACTGTTGGTTTAGCCAACACCACCGGGTGCAATCTGACGACCGCTTGGGGCTTCAATGCGGCCTACGAGCATCACTGGAGCCCGGCCTGGCAGACGTCGCTCTTCGGCGGCTGGAGTTCGGTGTCGTATAACGGCCAAGCCAACGCCATGCTCTGCACGTCAGCTGGCTTCGGTATTGGCGGCACCGGCAGCGCCGCTGTCGGCGCAGCAGGCTGCAACAACGACTGGTCGGAGTGGTTCATCGGCAGCCGAACTCAGTGGAACGTGACGAAGACGTTCTACATGGGCGTGGAAGCCATTTACGCCGATCTCAACAGCGCATCTACGGGTGGCTCGACACTGGGCGGCTACAATGGCTGTACAACCACCACCGGCGGTGTGGGTTGCGGCGGCGGTGGTGCCTTCCAGACCGAGTCAGCAGTCGAGCACCTGGACGTTCCGCTTCCGTATGCACAAGGACTTCCTGCCCTGATCGTCTGATCGAGGTCTAGAGTTCTGATAACCCGGCGGAGAGCGATCTCCGCCGGGTTTTTTTGTGGCGAAACGCAGACGTTGGCGCAGCAAGGATTAAGTCACAGCGGGATTTTCGGGCTGCTGCGCTCTTCGGGTGACGACGGTGTTGGCGTAGATCAAGAGCTTCTTGGCGCAGGCGTCAGAGCGGCATTGTCAGCTTTCCGCGCAAGGTTTAAATCCAGCAGACTGCAGCGGGCGGAGCAGCAATGGGTTGAGCCCCCCTAGCCCAACATTACTCGTCGGCACGGAACTCATCGAATTCCGCAGCCCGCGGACCGACCCTCGGCACGCGCCCTCATGGACCGGGTTCTTATGGAGATTGACGCGCTCCAACGTGGTCTTTTGGCGCTCCGTGCCGGAAACCTCGACGACGCCAGGCGCCTATTCGACGACGTTCTGCGTGTGCAGCCAAGACACGTCGGCGCCCTCAATCTGCTCGGTATCGTTCTCATTCAGCGCGGCAGGTTTGCCGAAGCCGAGAATTATCTGCGCCTCGCGCTGAAGGAAAATGCCACGTCGGATACGACGTTTTACAATTACGGCATCGTTCTTAAAGCGCTGCACCGGCCTGCCGAGGCCCTACAACGGTTCTCGCAAGCCCTGGCCATAAACCCCGCCGCGGCGGAAACCTGGAACAACCGTGGTACGGTCTTCAACGATTTGCGTCGTTACGACGAGGCCATTGGCGATTTCGCTAAAGCGATTGAACTGCAGCCGCAATACGCGGAGGCCTTCTGCAACAAAGGCAAGGCGCTGGCGATCTGCAAACGCCTGTACGAGGCATTAGCCGCGTTCGAAACAGCCGCAGCGCTCAAGCCCGATCTGACGGAGGCTTGGGTTGGGCACGGCGGCACGCTTGCCGATCTCAAACGTTACGAGGAGTTGCTCGCCGACTATGACCGCGCGGTGGCGTCCGATCCGGCCGTCGTCGAGGCCTGGCTCGGTCGCGGCAACACGTTGGCCCGGCTTCGGCGCTATGACGATGCGCTGGTTTGTTACGACAAAGCGCTAACGCTTAATGCCAAATTGGCTGAGGCATGGCTTGGCCGCGGCAATGTCTTGACCGACCTCAGGCAATACGAGCACGCGTTGGCGGCTTTCGACAAAGCGCTGGTTGCAAGACCCGGTCTGGGCGAGGCATGGCTCGGCCGCGGCAATGTCTTTGCAGATCTCGGCCGGTACGACGACGCTTTCGCCGCGTTCGACCGCGCGCTCGACCTCAGCCCGGATCTTGCCGAAACCTGGTCGAGTTGCGGTAACGTATTCACGAAACTCCAGCGTTATGACGAGGCATTTGCCGCTTACGACCGCGCGATGCGGCTTGACCCTGACCTTCCCTACGTCGCCGGTCTGCGACTCAACGCCAAACTATATATGTCCGACTGGACCGACCTGGAAACCGACGTCGGCCAGCTTCTGGGAATGGTACGCGACGGAAAGCCGGCCAGTGTTCCCTTTGTCCTTGTCGCCATTCCGTCATCGCCCGCCGACCAGTTGCAATGCGCCAGGCGCTATGTGCAGGACCAGCCGGCGTTTCCATATATTTGGCGTGGCGAGACCTATCGTCACGATCGTGTTCGCATTGCCTATCTCTCGAATAACTTCCATGAAAGCGCGATGGCCTATTTGCTGGCCGGTATGTTCGAACGGCACGACCGATCGCGATTCGAGGTAACCGCCATATCGTTCGGCCCCGAGCGCAATTCGCCGATGCGGCAACGGCTCAAGAACGCGTTCGAGCATTTCGTCGATGTTCACGGCAATACCGACCAGGAGATCGCTGACCTCATGCGCCGCAGCGAAATCGATATTGCCGTCGATCTGATGGGTTTCACGGCCGATAATCGGCTCAATGTCATGGCGCGGCGCGCCGCTCCCATTCAGGTCAATTATATGGGCTATCCCGGAACGATGGGCGCCCCCTATATCGACTACATCATCGCCGACCGGACGGTGATCCCCGAAGGCGACCGCACGTTCTATAGCGAGCAGGTCGTCTTCATGCCGGAGAGCTACTTCATTACCGACGATCGGCAAGTGATTTCCGATCGCACGCCGACACGCGTCCAATGCGGTCTGCCGGATCGGGATTCGTGTTCTGTTGCTTCAACAGCAACTACAAGATCACTCCGGCGATATTCGACATATGGATGCGGTTGCTCGGCGCGGTCGACGGCAGCGTTTTATGGCTGCTGGAATCGAACCCGACCGCCATGAACAATTTGCGGCGGGAAGCGCGACAACGCGGCATCGCGCCGGAACGATTGATCTTTGCCGGCAAAATGCAGATCGCCGACCATTTGGCCCGCCATCGGCTGGCCGACCTGTGCATCGATACCTTGCCGTGCAACGCCCACACGACGGCGACTGATGCGCTTTGGGCGGGACTTCCTGTCGTCACAAGCCTTGGCTCGACCTTAGCCGCGCGCGTCGCGGCGAGCGTGATCCGGGCGGCTGGCTTGCCCGAACTCGTCGCTGAAACGCTTAAAGACTATGAGGCTTTGGTGCTCAGGCTTGCGCGCGATGCGCCGCTTCTCGCATCGGTCAAGGACAAGCTCGCCGGCAGTCGCAATGCTTGTCGCTTGTTCGATACCCGGCGATCGACCCGATCTATGGAGGCCGCTTATGTCCGGATGTGGGAACGCCATCAAAGCGGCAGTCCGGCAGCAAGCTTCGTCGTTTGCGAATAGCGAAAGGCGTGTTGAACGTCACGGTCCTAAACGTCGTGGCGGAGGCTCGTCCCGGCCATCCGCGCCTTTGCCTTTCAACTCGTGATGCCCCCGGCACGAGGCCGACCGACCACACGCCCGATGCCGGTCGTGGACGCCGGCCCCTTGGATTCGGCTAGGTTTGTCGCGCGCTGCAAGCGCGGTACGATTTGGCCGGCGCTCGGCTCCATCAGATTGTAGACCTTCACGCAACTCACTATCCTTCGACGCTCGCGCCGCTTCGTGGTCGGCGGACAAAACCTCCCGGAGAAGTATTCTTGGCTGTCGTCACTGAGGTGTTCCAAAACTTTGCAGCGGCGCTGGCGGCCGGTGGAACAGGCTATCACGACCACGACATCGCAGACGTTATTGCTTACAAAACGTCGCTTGCTGTCGATCATCGTCAGATTGTACCCGAACAGGCGATCAATTCGATACTGGCGCTCGGTATCTGTGCGGCCGAAATGACCGATCGGCCGGTCAGGGTTTTAGATTTCGGCGGCGGCTGTGGCTTCCATTATTTCAGGGTGACTTTGGCGACACGAACTCCATTGCGATGGGCCGTAGTGGAAACTCCGACAATGGCCGAACGTGCCGCAAAGCTCGCGAACGGTCGCTTTGACGTCTTCACGACCATCGACGAGGCGTCCGCAGCCTTGGGCCAAATAGACCTCATTCATGTGTCGAGCGCGATCCAATATGTGTCCGATCCGCTAGAGACGTTGAAATCGCTCGCGACGCTCCGCGCCAGATTTTTCGCGCTCGTGCGCTTTCCTGTGTGGAATTCGCCGCAAGTCGTCGGTTTACAAAAATCGTGGCTGTCCGAAAATGGAATTGGTCCGATGCCGCCGCATATTGCCGACCGGCAAATCGCCTATCCGGTGACTTTCGTCAACTTCGACGAAATCGTGCGGACGCTTTCGGACTGCGATTACGAGGTCGCGATGTCTGTGGCCTCGCCTAGCTCGAACTACGAGGTTCTGGGACGACGCGTGCCGGGGGTCAGCTTGATATTTCGCGCGAAAACGCACGCGGCTGGGAGCTCTACTTAACAAAGAACAGGATGCAAGTGATAAGCGGCCGGCCGGAATAGCGAGCGGCAACCGAGTTCACGAACGGGATTGAATGAATTCCGAAAATGCTGCGCGGGCACGCGATATCACATGCTCCCATGGCTCTGATGGCTTCTGCCGAAATAGCCGGGCGCTCGGATACCAGGGGCTATCGTCGCGATGGAGAAGCCACCGCCAATCCGAATTAAACGGCAACAATATCCATACCGGCTTTCCCATGGCGCCGGCCAAATGCGCTACGCTTGTATCCACGGCAATTACCAAATCCAGACAATCGATCATGGCTGCGGTATCGGCGAAATCTTTCCACATGCCGGGATAAGAGATGAGCTGAGGAAGCCTGCGGGAAGCTTTTTCGGACTGTCCACCGTCGTATTGCAGAGAAACCCAATGTGCATCGTCGGAGAACAGCGGTGCAAGCACCTCTAGATCTATTGATCGGTTGCGGTCGTTCTTGTGCGTAGCGCCTCCTCGCCAAGCGATGCCAACCCTAGGCTTGGTCTTTGCGGGCAGGTGGGCATCCAAGGTTAGGCGCAATCGCTCGTCCGAAAAGATGTAGCGTGCTTCTGCGGGTATGGTTCCCGACGTCGTTGCAAGAGCGAGCGGCAGAGACATCATTGGGCAATGATACTCGAAACTCGCCGGCACTTCGGTCTGATTGACAATTCCGATCTGCGGATCTTCATCTGAGCCAGAAGCCGATACAAAGGCTCCTGCACCGACATGACGACGTTGATGCCTCTGGCGTTGAGAAGCTTGCCGTAGCGACAGAACTGTATCGTGTCGCCAAATCCTTGCTCCCAGTGCACGAACAGCGTCCTGTTCGAAATATCCTCCCTGCCGAGCCACAGGGGCTGCGCAAAGGCCCGAGCGCCAACCGGCGTCTGAAGCTTCTTGCGCCATTCATGCAGAGCCCACCCATCCTCGAAGCGGCCCATCTGCAAATAACAGTAGCCCTGATTGGCATAGGATTCCGCGCGGTCCGGACGCAGCTTTATCGCCTGGTCATAGGCGCCGATCGCGTCATCAAGGCGCAGCAGGTCCTGCAGCACGGCGCCTCGATTGTGGTGCGCCTCCGCATAGTCGGGCCGCAGCGAGACCGCCTTGTCGTAACTGGCGAGCGCGTGATCGAAGCGCTTTACGTCATGCATCGCCATGCCGCGATTGTAGAAGGCCCCGGCATAGGATGGATCGAGCGCAATCGCTTTCTCGTAGCTGATGAGCGCCTCATCGATGCGCTGCAAATCGCTCAACGCGGCGCCTCGATTGTTGTGCGCCCGGGCGTTGTCCGGCTTCAGTGCGATTGCCGTGTCGAAGCTTGCGAGCGCTTCCTCCGAGCGGCCCAGGTCCTGCAAGACAATGCCGAGATTGTTGTGACATTCCGCATAATCGGGCTTCAAGGCGACGGCTTGGTTGAAACTGGCGAGCGCCTCTTGATGGCGCTCCAGAATTACCAGCACGATGCCGCGGTAATTGTGGGCCGCGGCATAGCCGGGATCGCGCCCGATGGCGGCGTCGAACGCCTCGAGCGCGTGATCGTAATTCCCGAGATTATGCAGAGATACGCCGCGCTTGTAGTGGGCTTCCGCACTTTCCGTGTGCAACTGCGCGCTCAATGGACCAATTCCTGTTTCGATCCGATCGCAAAATGCGCCGGCGGCTCGCCGCGCTGAAACGTGGCGGTATCCGCAAAACTCACTGCCAACTTTGTCCCCATCGTTCCGGCAGGGCCGCCTGCGGATCGGATGCCGCGCCTTTCGGCTCCGGCCAATTTGCCGCGGCGTCGCATTTGGCGACGAAGGCTGCGATGCTGTTAAGCAGGTCCGCGCCGGCAGAGTACCGGGACATGCCCTTGGTCGGGCACTTCAATGACATCCATCGCCGGATGGCGTTCTTTCATCCCCGCCACTGTTTCTGCCGAAAGAATGTCGGAATTCCCGCCACGGATGACGAGGACGGGCACGCGCGCGAGCGCGGCGAACTCGGCCCACATTGGCGGCAGCGGGCGTTCGATGTCGATCTCGGCGAGCGTCTGGGCCAAGCGCACGTCATAGGTCGGCGTCAGCGCGCCATCTTCCGTCTTCCACATGCGCTTCGCCGCGGCAAGCCAATCCTCTGCGGTCAATTTCGGGAACTGCGCGCTGAACAGGCGCCGAAGGATTTCGGAGCCTTCGGTGAAGCTCTTCGGCTGCGGCAGCTTGCCGACATAGCTCTTGATGCGCGCGAGGCCTTTGGGTTCGATCACCGGCCCGATGTCGTGCAGCACGGCGCCGGCGATCGCGGTCGGATGCGCGACGGCGAGCAGCATGGTGAGGAGCCCGCCGCGCGAACTGCCGACGAAGACCGCTTGGCCGATGCCGAGCGCCGCCAGAACAGTCACGACGTCGCCGAGCTCGGTCGCCACATTATAATTTTCCGGATTTCTGTCGTAGCCGGATTGGCCGCGTCCGCGCGAGTCGATAGCAATGACACGGCGGCCGTGCGGGGTGTTTGCCAAAGCAGGCGCCAGCGCGTCGAAATCTTCGACGGTGCGCGCCAGGCCCGGCAAGCAGACGACGGGGAGCGTCGGCGCGGTGCGCAAGCCATATTCGCGCACATGCAGCCGCAAACCGTCCTGCGCGGTGACAAAAATGCTTCTGGGGCTGCCGTCATGTTGAATGTTTTTTTGCATGTTCGGTGCCGCGCTCGTGCCGGGCTGACGGACTTCAGCGAAGATCGAATCCGGGTGTCCAAAGATTGATGCGTGTTATGCGGCGCGGCGATCCGCGTGCGGCTAATGTAACGGCCGCCACGAAGCGGCGCAAATGACCCGGGCGATCCGAGACTCGCATTAATTCTATAATAATTTCAATGCTTTGATGACTTGAACGCGCATTACCTGTGCCGCCAAATTCAGCCGCCGCGGCGCAAGTCGGCCTCGATCATGAGCTTGGGATTGTTCTCGATCAGCGCGCGATAGACCTGCATGTTCTCGATCACGCGCTGGACGTAATTGCGCGTTTCCGAGATCGGGATGCGCTCGATCCAGTCAACCGGATCGACCTTGGGATCGCGCGGATCGCCGTATTGTTCGATCCATTCCTTGGCGCGGCGCGGGCCGGCATTATAGGCGGAGAAGGCGAGGATGTAGGAGCCGCGCCAACTCGCGATATCGTTGCCGAGTTCGGCACTGCCAAGCTGCGCATTATAGGCGACGTCATCCATCAGCCGGCGCTGATCGAAGGTGACGCCAAATCTCTTGGCGGTGTCGCGGCCGGCGGCCGGCGTCACTTGCATCAGCCCGATGGCATTGGCGCTGGAGACGACGCGGGGATTGAAAGCGCTTTCCTGCCGCACGATCGAATAGACCACGCAGGGTTCGACCTGCGGCCCGATCGGCTGATAATTCGGCACGCCGAAATTGGGGAACGCAAAGCGTTCCATCGGATAGCCGCGGCTCAGCGCCGGCTTGCCGATCAAGAGCATGGCGCGCGCGTCGTTGTGGTGCGCGGTAATGTCGGCGAGCGTCACCAGCGCCGCCGATATCGGTCGCCTTGTCGCCGAGATCGGCAGCCATGGAGGCGATAAGATCGCGGTTGTCGATGGCGTAGAGGATCTCAAAGACGCGCGCGAGTTCAAGCATCCGGTTGTCGGGGGCGGGGGCCGGCAGCTCGCGCAGCGTGACTTCGTCGAGGCCGAGCTTCGCCCGCGCCAGCTGCCCGTAATAGGAGGTCGGATAATGCGCGGCCGCTTCGAAGAGCGCGCGCGCGTCCTGTTCGCGGCCCAACGCCTCCGCGGCGCGGGCCTGCCAATAGTATGAGCGCGCCAAGGTGATCGGACTGGTCGCGCCGTCGGCGACGCGGGCGAAATGCGCCATCGCGATGCCCGGTTCGCGCAGGAACCGCAGCGCGATCCAGCCGGCGGTGAAATGCTGCTCGGCGCGGAAATTGTCGCTGACCGGCGGCGCCGCGCCATTGGCGACATCGTAGGCCATTTTGGCGTCGCCGAGATCGAGCAGCTTGCGCGAAATCAGGCGCCGCTCGACCCACCACGGGTCCGGATTGGCGATCCGTGCCGGATCGCGCGGTGCCGCGATCAGCCATTGCGCCGCCTCGGTGATCTTGTTCTGGCGCCGTAGCACTTGGATGCGGCTGAACATGTAGCCCGGGTCGTGACGCGCAGCCTCGGGCACGGCGTCGAGCAGTGCCTTGGCATTGTCGGCCTGATTGATGACGGCTGAGCGCGCCTTGGCGACGGCGAGCGCGGTTGCGTTCAAATGCTGCGCCGCGCGCAATCCGGCATCGTCATCGTCGACATAGAGCCGCGCATCCATGCGGGCTGCGTCATCGTCGGGGGTGATGAGGCCTGCGAAGGCGGCGCGGCCCTGGGCTTCGAGATCCGCCGAGAAGCCGTCGTTGCGCCATGTCTCGCGCAGCGTCGCGGCGGCGCCGGCGCTGTCGCCTTGCGCCATGAGCGCCTGCGCCAACGCGAAATGCCCTTTGACGGTGTGCGGCGGCTCGGTCGCGGAAGAAGCTGATGACCGTCTTCGGGTCGACACGCTCTTCCCACATCACGCCTTCGGCGCGGCGGCGCAGCGTCGCGACGCTCGGCCAGCTCGGATTGGCGGCGATGAAATTGACATAGCGCGAGAAATCCGTCGCGCCGCTGTCGCTGCGCAGGATCACCCATTCCACGAGCTTCTTGGCCAGCGGATCGGAAATCGTGCCTTCGACGTTGGTCGCGTCGTCGGCGCGGTTCTTGCCGACAAGATCGATCGCCTGTTTGACGGCCGTGATATCAAGCGGCGCCGTCGACGAAGTTGTCGCTGTCGCCAGCGGCAGCATCGGCCGCTGCTGACTGGCGGGGGGCGGCTGGAGCGGAATGGCGCCAGGTGCTGCCGAAACCGGAACCAGTGGTACTGCGCCTGTGGCTAGAGCTCCCGCGGATCGCCGGGAGCGGCTTATGCGCGCCGGGCTTTTCGAGCTTCGTCGCCGGCGCCGCGCTGATCTTGGTGCCCGGCTTGGTGCCCGGCTTGGCGCATCGACTTGGAACTAACTTTGGCGTCAGACGTGCCGCCGGTCTTGACGTCTATCTTGATGTCTTTCTTGGCGTCGGATTTGTCGCCCGTCTTACCGGTTGCTTTGCTGTCTTTGCTTCCCGGCCGCGCCGCGGGCAGGGGAACCGGATCTGACGATGTCGCGGCGGTCGAAGATGCCGCCGATGCCTGCGTCACAAGATCGCCGCACGGCAGCATGTTGCCCAAGATAGCAACCAAGCCGGCAAGCACGGCGGCAGGCAGGACAATGGGCCGAAATCCCAGCACGTTTCCTCCCGCCGCAACGGCGTTTAGCTCTTCGCCCGGTAAGATTGAGAAAAGCCTAACCGGCGACATTTTACAGTTTTACGGCAAAAGCGGGGCCGCAAGCCGGGAATGGCCTTCAGACACGAAGCTGTGCGCGGGAATGCGAATCTCTAAGGCTCCATTGTAGCCCGATTGCGGCGGTTTCGTCGAAGGAAAGTACCGTCCGGGGGTGCGGGGTGGCGCCGCGCCGCATCCGGCTGCTAAAAACTCTCAGGGATCAGAAATTGATCACAGAAACGCCGCTTCGGCTAAAATCGCTGGGTGCGGCAGTGTCTTTGTAGAGACCGTTCTTTTTGTAGGGATTGTGCATGGCGGCGATCGACGAAGCGCTGACCGCCCATCGCAACGGGGATATTGCCAGGGCCGACGCACTTTACCGTGCGATCTTGCAGGCGGACGGCCGGCACTTTGACGCGCTGCACATGCTCGGCATTCTCTGCGCCCAGCGCGGCAATTTCTCCGAGGCGGAGCAGCATCTGCGTGCGGCGCTTGCGATCGATCAGGCGGTGCCGCCATGCCTGCACAATTACGGAAGGGTCTTGTCCAGCATCGGACGGCACGACGACGCGATCGCGGCCTTCAACAGGGCTTTGGCGCTTGCTCCCAATTATGTGCCGGTCTACTCGGACCGCGGCAACGCGCAATTGGCCGCCGGCAGCGTGCCAGAGGCACTCGCGAGCTACGACCAGGCGCTGGCGCTCGAACCGCGCTTCGCGCCGGCCCACTATAACCGCGGCATCGTGCTCGAGCGGCTCAAGCGCTACGCCGAAGCGCTTGCAAGCTACGAGCGTGCCGTGGCGCTGCATCCGCAATATGCCGAAGCCGAGAACAATCGCGGCGGCGTATTGGAAAAGCTCGGCCGCTATCAGGATGCGCTCAAAGCCTGCGATCGCGCATTGGCCTTGGCGCCCAATCTGGCGCAAGCCCATTGCAATCGCGCCATTGTGCTCGAGCGGCTCGATCGCGGCGCGGAGGCGCTGCAAAGCTGCGTGCGCGCTTTGGCGCTCGATCCGAGTTCCGCGCAAGTGCATGGCTTCCACGGCACCCTCCTCATCAAGGCCGGGCGCTTCGCCGACGCGCTGCAAAGCTGCGACCGGGCGCTCGCTCTCGATCCCGATAACGCGCAGACGCATTGCGATCGCGCCGCCGTCCTCGCCAAGTTCGCGCGCTATCAGGAGGCGCGCGAGGCCTGCGATCGTGCGCTCATGCTCGATCCGGGCAATGCGCAGGCCCATTCCAATCGCGCCTACATCTTGGAGCGGCTTCGGCACTATCCGGACGCGATCGAGGCTTGCGACCGTGCGATTGCGCTCAGCCCGGATCTGGCGCAGGCGCACTGCAATCGCGGCGTGGTCTTTACCAAGCTCAACCGCTTCGCCGATGCGCTCGAAAGCTTCGATCGCGCCGCGGCGATCGATCCAAATCTCGCGCAGGTGCATTGCAATCGCGGCGCGGCCTTGCGCCATGTCGATCGACTCGACGAGGCGGCGGCGAGTTTTGCAAAGGCGCTCGCGCTCGAACCGGATTCCGCCGATGCGCATTTCAATCTGGGCGAACTGCGGCTCCTGACCGGCGATTTCGCCGCTGGACTGCCGGACTACGAATGGCGCTGGCAAAGCGGGCCCGCCATTCCCAGCTTGCGCCAATTCCCGCAGCCGCTCTGGCTGGGCGCCGAGCCGCTCGCCGGCAAGACGATTTTGCTGCACAGCGAGCAGGGTCTCGGCGACACCATTCAGTTCTGCCGTTATGTGCCGTTGGTTGCCGCGCGCGGCGCCCGCGTCGTCCTTGAAGTGCAAGGCTCGCTGGTCGAACTGATGCAGAAATCTTCCGGGGGTGGCGCAGGTGGTCGCCAGAGGCAGCTTCCTGCCGGCCTTCGACATGCATTGTCCGCTGGCGAGCCTGCCGCTCGCTTTTGCCACGCGACTTGAGACGATCCCGGCGGATATTCCCTACCTGTCGGCCTCCGCGGCCCATCGGGACAAGTGGCGGGCTAAGCTCGCGACAGAAGTGCGCCTGAAGGTCGGCGTCGCTTGGGCCGGCAATCCCAATCTGCCCAACGACCATATCCGATCCATCGATCTTCAATCCATGGCCGCCTTGTTCGCCAGCCCGGACGTGCAATTCTTCAGCCTGCAAAAGGAGCTCAGGGAAGGGGACGCGGCACTGTTGCGCGCCTATCCGCAGGTGATGCATCTGGGCGAGGCGATCAATTCCTTCGCCGATACGGCGGCCATCATCTCTTTGCTGGATGTGATCGTTTCCGTCGACACCGCGGTCGCGCATCTTGCCGGCGCATTGGGGGCGAAGGCCTGGATCCTGTTGCCCTATGTCGCCGAATGGCGCTGGCTGCTCGGGCGCGCGGACAGTCCCTGGTATCCAACCGCGCGCCTGTTTCGGCAGCCCGCGCTCAATGATTGGACCGGCGCGGTGGCAGCGGTCAAAGCGGCGCTCGGCACAGCCGCGGCTACGGCGCGGTTTGCGCAGCCTCTCGGGACGGCCTGATTCCCTGCGGCCATTCCGCACCGAACGGCAATGGCCCGTCGGACGCATAGAAGTACAGATTGCTTCTCCTATTCGGCCTGTACCGGCACGACAATCGGCAAATTCAGGTCGCGCACGAACAGCTCGATGTGCCGGGCGAGCTTGACGCCTTCGGCCGATGGCCGAAAGACGTAGGCATTGAAAATCTGCCGGCTGTCGGGCTTCCAGGCCGAAAACCAGGCGGGCGCGTTGTAGGGCGTAAGCGTCGTGAACGACGTCTGCGTTGCGTTCCGCTTGAGCAGGCTCTCGATGACCAGGTGGCCCGGCGAGGCACGGTGATAGTCCTCGTCATAGCCGACGCGGAAAATGTACCAGATGCCGTCCAATACGACACCGAACAGGGCGGCGATCGGCTGTGCTTCGGCGCGCAGCAGCGCGATCTCGCAGCCGCCGCTCGGGCCGAGATGGGCGATCAATTGACGCAGGAACGTGTTGGTTTCCGCCTCCTTGTGCGCGCTGGTGCCGAGTTCGCCTTTCCAGCCGGACGTCTCGACCGCCATGAATTCCGGCAACAGCCGCAACAGGTCGCTTTCGCTGCGTCCGGTTTCGAAGGTAATCTCATGAGATTTCAATTTGTTGTGGGCAGTTCTTAGATTTTGCTTGAAGCCCTTCGACAAACGCTCGAACGGCTGATCGGCCGCGCCGCAGGAGATGAATTCGATCCGTCCCCGGTCCAAGGCGCCGCCCGGTGTCTGAAAATAAGGAAGCTTCGGCGCATTGCTCAACGCGGCCGCAGCAAGAAATCCTCGACGATGCCTTGCAGCAAAATAACGTCCCATGAGGGATCGTGCTCGGCCAGATATTTCACCAGGCCTTGGAAGAAATTGCTGCCGACGAGCGCCGGCGCGATGACGAAGTCGCGCGCGGTCTCGCCTTCGCCTTGGTCCGAGGCAAGCTTCATCAGGCGGAGCGCATGCGTCCCAAGCTGCAGGCGATCCTCCCGGTAGGGAAAAACCGCGACCAGTGCATCGCCGGCGAAAACGGCGATGCAGAACAGTGGGCGCAGATTGTGCCGTTCCAACGTCTCGGCGAGCGCCAGATACCATTCGACGTGGTGGAAGTGCCGCCTGGATGGGACCTGCGCGGTCAGAGCCCGCCATGCCGGGGCCAATGCGCGCACGCCTAAAGCCCCGCTGAACCGTTCGACTCGGATGGTCATTCTGCGTTCGGTCGATGCAATTTCGCCGGTCGTGCGCCGACGCAAGGATAGCCGGGGTTTTGCACCATATCAGCCGCTCGGCGGCCGGGCCATAACCGGCTTTCAAGGCCGAGCTTGCGCGCGTATAAATCCGCGCCTCACGGCTCGCCCGGCCGGCGCCACCTGTGTGAAAATGTCAGCGAGTTAGATGTGAAAGACATTTCCTATATCGCGGCATTCCCGAAGTCGGGCATCACCTATTTGAACTTCATGCTGTTCCATATCCTGTTCGATCGCCCGCAGGATGCCCGGCTCATCGACAGCGATTATATTTTCGACGTTCATGAGAGCCTGGCGCGGGTGCCGCCGCCCGGCCAAGGCCCGGATCAAGGGCCGGATCGAGAGCCGCATTATCTCAAGATGCACTTTTCCTACAGTCCGCGGATTCCGCTGCGCGAGCGCGCGGCGCGCGCTGTCTATCTGCTGCGCGATCCGGTCGACGTGATGATGTCGGTCTGGGATTTCAAGCATTTGACCGGCGAGGACGGCTTGCTCGATGCCGCGCCCGCCCAGCGCGAGGCGATGTTTCAGCGGTTTTGCCAGCACTGGCTGACCACCGGCGGGCTGATCTATCCCTGGGCCGGAAGCTGGAACGCCAATGTCGCCTCCTGGCTCGATCAGACCGATCTGCCGCTACTCGTGGTGCGCTATGAACAGCTGAAGGCGCGGCCGTTCGACGAGCTGCGCCGGATTCTGAGCTTCCTCGGCCGCGACGCAAGCGACGAGCGCGTCGCCGCGGCGGTCGAAGCGGGCAAGCCCGACAATATGCGCAAATTGGAAGCCGAGGAGATCAACAATCGGGTCACTGGCGTGTTCTACCGGCCGGGCCTGGCGAGGGGCTATGCGCAGGGCCATCGTTTCGTCGGCAAGATGCACGGCGGATCGTCCGAGAAGATTCTAACGCCCGCGGCGCGGCAATATGCGCAGCAGGTTTTCGGTCCGGTGATCGCGCGCGCCGATGCGCGTGCCGGGTAATTCGAGGCGGCGGTGAAAGAGATCTACTGCACCTATTTCGATCACAACTATCTGAGCCGGGCGACGCTCATGATCGAGTCGCTGCGCCGCTACGATCAGTCGCCGATCTACGTGCTCGCGCTTTCGGAGCTTTGCGAAACGATCCTGCGCGAGCTTGATTTGCCCCATGTCGAGGTCGTTCCGGTGGCGACGCTGGAGGCGGCTTATCCCGAGCTCGCTCCGCTCAAGCAGTCGCGCAAGCTGATCGAATATTATTTCACGCTGTCGCCGTTTCTGCCGCACTATCTGTTTGCCAAGACCGACGCCGAGCGCATCACCTATATCGACGGCGACCTCTATTTCTTCACCTCGCCGCGGCCGGTGATCGATACGTTCGGCGCGGCGCCGGTCGCGATCACGCCGCACCGCTTCTCCTTCGAGTTTCGCAATCACCTTGTCTACGGCCGCTTCAACGTGGCCTGGATCACCTATCGGCGCGGCGCCGAGGGGCTCGATTGTTTGAACACCTACAAGGCCGAATGCGCGGCTTGGTGCTACGATCGGGTGGAGGACGGCAAGTTCGGCGACCAGAAATATCTCGACACCTGGCCGGAGCGCTATCCGTCATTGAAGATCATCGAGCAAAAGGGCTTCAATCTCGCGATCTGGAACGTCAACAATTACATGATGCGGGTCAAGAACAACGGCGTGATGATCGACGACGATCCGCTGGTGTTTTATCACTTCGCTTCGACGCAGCTGTTGCCGGACGGCACGGTCCGCGTCCCGACATTGTCGCGCGGCGGGCGCAGCATGTCGGTTTTGCTCGCGAACGTCATCCGGCCGTACGAAGAGATGCTGGAGAAGGAGCGCCGCAGGCTGCAGGAGCGGTTTGCCGCGCTGGCGACGGCCAAGAGCGATATCCGATACCCGCCGGCGGCGCAGAACGCCGGGCCCTAGCAGGTTGGGCAACTCATTTCCGGCGGAAAATCACGCTCTTGGCTGGAATTTCCTGGCCGCGGAAGTCGCAAAACCGGCGCTCTGTCCACCGCCGCCGCTGGCCGCCGGCAGGAGGGGCTTTCACGACCCGCCGCGAGGCGATATTTATGGCCGATGGCCCGCCCATCGCCGCAACATGCGGCGCTATGGACGAAGTGCCGGGGATCGTATCATGGCTGCCAAGACACGCTTTCGAG
Source organism: uncultured Alphaproteobacteria bacterium (assembly GCA_963761595.1). GTDB lineage: Bacteria > Pseudomonadota > Alphaproteobacteria > Rhizobiales > Xanthobacteraceae > BOG-931. The sequence goes on along the minus strand of CAVXHE010000012.1, from coordinate 154,502 downwards.
GCTCATTCACCGCGCTCGTCACGCCGTTCAAGAACGGCTCGGTGGACGAGAAAGCGTTCCGGAACCTGGTCGATTGGCAGATCGCCGAGGGAACCAACGGGCTCGTCCCGGTCGGCACCACGGGCGAGAGCCCGACGCTAAGCCATGACGAGCACAATAAGGTCGTGGAGTGGTGCGTCGAGGAGGCGCGCGGCCGGGTCCCGGTGGTCGCCGGCGCGGGCTCCAATTCGACCAAGGAAGCCATCGACCTCGCCCAGCACGCCGAGAAGGCCGGCGCCGACGCCGTGCTTGTCGTCACGCCTTATTACAACAAGCCGACCCAGGAAGGGCTCTATGCGCACTTCAAGGCGATCAACGACGCCATCGGCATCCCGATCCTGATCTACAATATCCCGCCGCGATCGGTGATCGACATGTCGGTCGACACCATGAAGCGGCTCTACGAGCTGAAGAACATCGCCGGCGTCAAGGACGCCACCGCGAACATGGCGCGGGTGTCGCAGCAGCGCGCGGCGATGGGCGAGGACTTCAATCAGATGTCCGGCGAGGACATTACCGCGCTCGGCTTCATGGCGCATGGCGGCCATGGCTGCATTTCGGTGACCTCGAACGTGGCGCCGCGGCTGTGCGCCGAATTCCAGGCGGCGTGCCTGAAGGGCGATTATGCGGCGGCCCTGAAACTGCAGGACAAGCTCGCGCCGCTGCACATCAACCTGTTTGTCGAAACCTCGCCGGCGCCGATCAAATACGCACTGTCGCTGATCGGTAAGTGCGCGACGACCGTGCGCCTGCCGATGGTGCCGGCGAGCGAGAAGGCGGAGGCCGCCGTGCGCGAGGCTATGGTGCATGCCGGCCTGATCAACTGACAAACGGGCGCGTTTGGGCCGGCGCATTTCGGCGCGCATTTTCGCGAGGTTCGAGGTCTTGGCCGAGGTCTTGCGAGTCTGGTGAGCCGTGGTCTTTTGGCCGTGCGACTGAGAATTAGTGCTCGGACTCGCGGCTGATCGACCAAAACGAGGGGATGAGACTTATGCTCGAAGAATTCAAGAAATTTGCGATGCGGGGCAATGTCGTCGATCTCGCGGTGGGCGTGATCATCGGCGCGGCGTTCGGCGCGATCGTCACGTCCTTGGTCAACGACATCATCATGCCGATGGTCGGCGCGGTGACCGGCGGGCTCGATTTCTCCAATTATTATTTGCCGCTGTCGTCGAAAGTGACGGCGAGCTCCTTGGTCGAAGCGAAAAAGCAAGGTGCGGTTTTGGCTTGGGGCAGTTTCCTCACTATTGGCATCAACTTCGTGATCATCGCCTGGGTGCTATTCCTCTGCATCAAGGGCATCAACAAGCTAAAGACCCCCGAAGCGCCGCCGGCGCCGTCGGGACCGTCGCCGGAAGTGCAGTTGCTGACCGAAATCCGCGACGCGCTGAAGAAGAGCTGAGCGGGAGAGGGCGTCACAGGCGGTAATGATGGCGGCTAAGGATGACAAGAAGCTCCGCGTTGTCGCCGACAATCGCAAAGCGCGCTTCAATTATTTTATCGACGAGACCTTCGAGGCCGGCGTCTCGCTGACCGGCACCGAAGTCAAATCGCTGCGCCAGGGCAAGGCGACGATCGCGGAGTCCTATGCCGACGCCCGCGACGGCGAGATCTGGCTGATCAATTCCAATATCCCGGAATACCTTCAGGCCAATCGCTTCAATCACGCGCCGAAACGGCCGCGCAAATTGCTGCTGCACAAGCGCCAGATCGAGAAGCTTGTCGGCGCCGTCGAGCGCGAAGGCATGACGCTCGTGCCGCTGAAGCTTTATTTCAACGAGCGCGGCCGGGCCAAGATCGAGCTCGCTCTGGCGCGCGGCAAGAAGCTCTACGACAAGCGCGCCACCGAGAAGAAGCGCTCCTGGGATCGCGAGCGCGGCCGGCTGATGCGGCAGAAGGGCTAAGGATGTTGCCGACCAAACTCGACCATTGCGTGATCCATGTCTCCGATTGGGAGCGTTCCAACGCGTTCTACACGGCGGTGATGGGCGCAGCACTGGTCGAGCGGCCGGTCGGATTCGCCTATCGCTTCGGCGACAAGCAGCTCAACGTCCATGGCCCGGGCGTGAAACCCGCCGAAGTGGCAAGGCTTCCGGTCGCGCCCGGCAATAGCGATCTCTGCTTCGAATGGATGGGGCCGATTGCGGATGCAGTCGCTCACCTCAATCGCCACGGCATTCGCATCGAGAGCGGTCCGATGCAGCGCTTCGGCGCCAAGGGGGCGGGGACCAGCGTCTATTTCCGCGATCCCGATGGCTCGCTGATGGAGTTCATGTCGTACCTTCCGCAGGAGAAATAGATGGCCGAGGCTTCCGGCATGCACGATCCAACAGTCCTGCCGCCCGACATTCCGGCGCCGCAGGACGATGGCGGCGCGCGCCACCTCACCGGCATGGGGCTGCCTGACATCGCGCTCGCCGCCACCAGCGGACCCGCGGTGAATCTCTCGAAGCTGAAAGGCCGCACCGTCCTCTATGTCTACCCGCGCACCGGCGTGCCGGGCGTCGATCTGCCGCCAGGCTGGAACGAGATCCCCGGCGCGCGCGGCTGCACCCCGCAATCCTGCGGCTTTCGCGATCATTTCGCCGATCTGAAAGCACTCGACGTGGCGCATCTCTACGGCCTGTCGGCGCAGAACACCGACTATCAGCGCGAAGCCGCGGAGCGGCTGCATCTGCCGTTCGCGATCCTGTCCGACGCCGATCTCAAATTCGGGCGCGCCATGAAGCTGCCGACATTCACGACGTCCGGCATGACATTGTTCAAGCGCATGGCGCTCGTCATCGACGACGCGACGATCAGTAAAGTGTTCTATCCGGTGTTCCCGCCGGACAAGAATGCCGAAGAGGTTGTGGCCTGGCTGCGCGATCATCGCTAGAGCATGATCCGGAAAAGTGGGAACCGGTTTTCCGAAAAGATCATGCTCCATGAAAAGGATGATCAGGCGCCGACGCCGCTTGCGGCAAAATAGCGCGTCATGAAGTCGTTGAAGGCGAGCACTTTGGCGGACCGCTGCTGGCCTGCCGGATAGACCGCGTAGATGGTCTCTTCGGGCAATTTGAATTTCGGCAGCACCTGGACGACGCGTCCGGCGTTCAACTCGTCGCGAAAGAAAATAACAGGACCGTACGCGATGCCAAGCCCGCGCACGGCGGCGGTCTTCAAGACCTGTTGGTGACTGGTCACGATCGGCCCGCTGACCTTCACCACGCGCTCGCCGTCGTTGCCGATGAGATGCCATTCGTCGGGCGTTTCGAGGTAGCTGTAGGTCAGGCAGGCATGCTGGGCGAGGTCTTCCGGCCGTTGCGGCGTGCCGCGCCGCGCCAGATAGTCCGGCGCCGCGCAAAGAATGCGGCGCGAGGTGTTGAGCTTGCGCGCCATCAAGCTCGACGACGTGCCGCGCGGCCGCCCGACGCTGATGGCGATGTCATAACCGGCTTCGATCGGATCGGTGACGCGATCGTTCAGGGTCAGATTGATGCGCAGACGCGGATAGGCGAGGACGAGGTCGGTGATTGCGGTCCCGATCTCGGCCAGACCGAAATTGGTCGGCGCGATGATGCGCAATTCGCCGCGCGGCTCGTTGTGCAGCTCGCCGGCCGCGCGTTCGGCCTCTTCGAGCTCGGCGAGAATGCGCCGGCACTGCTCATAGAACGCTCGCCCGGCCTCGGTGACGCTGACCCGCCGCGTTGTACGGTTGAGGAGGCGGGCGCCCAGCCGCTCCTCGAGCTGCAAGACATGCTTGCTGGCCGCGGCGCGCGACATGCCGAGCCGCTCCGCCGCGGCGGTAAAGCTTGCCGCGTCGACGACGGCCGCGAAAACCCTTGTGTTCTCAAAACGATCCATTGGACCAATGATTGTCAATCAATTATTGACAATCTATTTCGATCATGCCGGATTATCAAACCATTTCTGATTGCTACGGTTAGGTGGAAGACGCCAAGCAACGGCGTCACCCTCGGAGGGATCGCCATGTCGCAAACCGCATTGTCGAAATTCGTCGTCGCGCCGCACTTTCGGCTGCAGGAATGGGTTGCCGAGGAAAAGGGCTATTTCGCCGCCGAGGGTCTCGATTACGAATTCCGCGAGACCATGGATTCCAGCTCCGGCAGCGGCCACCACATCGGCAACAAGGTCGGCGCCTATCAGACATTCGAGGTCGGGCCGCACCTGCAATGTCAGCGGCGCCTGCCATTGGACGGTGAATGTCGCGGCGTCGAGCGGCCACGGCAAGCTCTACGCCGATGCCTATTCGGTTTCGCCGTGCGGCGTGTTCGTGCCGCCCGAATCCCCGGTGAAGACGCCCGCCGATCTCGCCGGCGTGCCGATTTCGGTCGGTTACCAATCCGGCAGCCACTACGCCACCATTCAGGGCCTCGAGCAGTATTTGAAGCCCGATCAGATCAACCTGTCATTCAAGGACGGGCTGCTGTTCAGCCGCATGGAGCTTCTGATCGATCGCAAGGTGCCGGCGGCATCGCTGTTCAGCGGGCCGTATTATTTCCTCGAGCAGCTCGGTTTCCGCAAAGTCATCGACACGACATTCATGATGGCGTCGATGGTCACCGGCACGCCGGATCCCGAGGACGTCCGCAAATATTTCAGGGCGCTGCGCCGCGCGCAGCGCGACATCGATCTGCGGCCGGAGCTTTTCACCCACTATTACAAGAAGGAATTCCCGGCGCGCTTCCATGACCAGATGGATACGCGCCGCTGGGGCCCGGGCGAGCGGCTGGTGTTCGAGCCCTATTCGAAGGAGACCTTCGAGGAATCCTTCGAATGGATCGAGCAGCACGGCATTTTCCCGCGCAGCGAAATGGGCTCCGGCAAATACGAAAGCTCGATCTACGATCTTTCGTTTGAGCATGATCTTTTCCGAAAACCGGTTTCCACTTTTCGGGATCATGCTCTAATCGGCGCGATCAGACGTTGAGCTTGTCGCGCACTTGCGCGAACACGTCGTGGAACATTTGCGGCGTCAGCACGCCGGTATTCGTGTTGTAGCGCGAGCAGTGATAGCTATCGATCAAGGTCAAGCGCGCCGATCGCTGCGCCTTGCCGTGGCCGAAGGGAAATTGCGCGCGCCGCGCGCCAGAGGCGCTGACGAACGTCTCGTGCGCGATGCGGCCGAGCGCGATCACGACGGCAAGCTTGTTCATTTCCCCGATCGTCGCCTTGAGGAAATCGCGGCAGGTCGTGATCTCGGCCGGCGTCGGCTTGTTCTCGGGCGGCACGCAGCGCACTGCATTGGTGATGCGGCAATCGACCAGTTCGAGGCCGTCGTCGGGGCGCGCGGCATAGGTGCCGCGCGCGAAGCCGAACTCCTGCAGCGTCGAGTAGAGGAGGTCGCCGGCATAGTCGCCGGTGAACGGCCGGCCGGTGCGGTTGGCGCCGCGCAGCCCCGGCGCGAGGCCGACAATGAGAAGGCGCGCGTCGGCCGGCCCGAATGAATCGACCGGCGCGTTGAACCAGTCCGGCTCGAGCTTGCGCCAATGCTCGCGAAAACCGACCAGCCGCGGACAGCGCGGACAATCGCGGCCGGGCATGCCACTGGGCGCGCCACTCGCGCGCCATCGCGTCATAGCGGTTATTCGTCTTCGAACTCGTCTTCGACTTCGACGCGCTGCGAGGTCGGGCTGCGCTGGAGAAATTGCGGCGTGTGGTGCGGGGCGTCGCGCGGCTCCCGCGGTTCCCGGATTCGCGCATCTCGCGCGGCTCGCGGACCGGCCGCTCGTTCGGATCGCGGCCGATCTTCGATCTGCAATTCGATGATGTCGACGAACTGGTCGGCCTGGCGGCGCAACTCGTCGGCGACCATCGGCGGCTGCGTCGAGACGGTCGAGACCACGACGACGCGCACGCCGCGGCGCTGCACCGCTTCGACCAGCGAGCGGAAATCGCCGTCGCCGGAGAACAGCACCATCTGGTCGATATGCGGCGCGAGTTCCATGGCGTCGACCGCAAGCTCGATATCCATATTGCCTTTGACCTTGCGGCGGCCGGTCTGGTCGACGAATTCCTTGGTCGCCTTGGTGACGACGCTGTAGCCGTTGTAATCGAGCCAATCGATCAGCGGACGGATCGAGGAATATTCCTGATCTTCGATCACGGCGGTGTAATAGAACGCGCGCACCAGATAGCCGCGCGATTGGAACTCGCGCAACAGCCGCTTGTAGTCGATGTCGAAGCCGAGCGACTTGGCGGTGGCGTAAAGATTGGCGCCGTCAATGAACAATGCGATTTTTTCGATTTGTGCGGACATGATCCTTCTCGCGATGAATGTCGGGTCTTGTGAACAAGCCGGATCGAATCTGCAATGAACGATGCCGGCGATTTATAAATCTTCTCGTCAACGGAATGGCTTCGGCGGCGCAAATGCTCCGTGCAACGCCACATTGTGCCGTGGCAAGCTTTGCGCGGATAAAACTCCTTGCGGCAGCCGTCGCGGCATCTGCGAAAGTATGATTCGGAACGCCGCGAACCGGTTCCTGAATTTTTGGGTAACAGAGCCGGCCCCGGCCGCCAAGTTAAATATCGGCAGCTTCCCGATGGCAAAGTTCCGAACTCATCATGGCGCTGGCAAGGCTCGCCAAAGGCTCGCCAATGGCCAAACGGCCATCGAAAATCGGGCCGGCGCAAATGGGCTTGCGTATATGGGCTTGCGTATCCTGGCCGTCGACGCTACTTAAGCGCCACATTGAGGACATTGTCCTAGCGCGGGAATCCCGCCCCTAAGACCGCCATTGAGGACCGTCTTAAGGCTCAAAGCCACAGGAACATCGCTAAATGGCCCGTGTCACCGTTGAAGATTGCATCGACAAGGTCGAAAACCGCTTCGATCTCGTCCTGCTCGCCGGCCACCGCGCGCGCATGATTTCGTCCGGCACCCAGATTGCCGTCGAGCGGGACAACGACAAGAACCCGGTCGTGGCGCTCCGCGAGATCGCCGAAGAGGCGATTTCGCCCGAGGACCTCAAGGAGGAACTCGTCCATTCCCTGCAGAAATATGTCGAGGTCGACGAGCCCGAGCCCGAGGCCGTGCCGCTGATCGGCGCCCCCGGGACCGGCGTCGATGTCGACGATACCGACGTCACCACCGACCGGATGACGGAAGAAGAGCTGCTCAAGGGCCTGGAAGGCCTTACCCCGCCCGAGAGCCAGCCCGAGCCGGATGTCGGCGACGACGAAGAGTAAGCCTCTTCTCGATGCCCCCGTTTCGGGGGAAGTTTTAACCAAATTTCGGCGTTACCGGACGCCGGACCGCAGTTTGCCCCTGCGAGATGTGCCTAAGTTTCGCGCGCCTTGTGGCGCGCGCGCGCTCCATGATATCTTTGTGAGCAGTATCGGCCGAATCTGGCGGAGAGCCGGATCGGTCGCGCCACGGATCGTCATGGCGCGCTCGCCGATCGACTCTGCCGCGGATGCAGAATCAGCCCCGCGCCCGGGGCCGTTGGCGCGCGCGCCGAGTCTCGTGCCGCCGGACGGCGGCGAGGCGCCGCCGGCCAAATCGCGCAAGCCGCGCGATGCGGCAATACGAGCTGATCGACGAGGTCAAAAAGTACAATCCGGCCACCAACGAGGACCTGCTCAACCGCGCCTATGTCTATGCCATGCGCGCGCATGGCGAGCAGAAGCGCGCGTCCGGCGATCCCTATATCTCGCATCCGCTTGAAGTCGCCGCCATCCTCACCCGGCTGAAGCTCGACGACGCCACCATTGCGGCAGCGCTCCTGCATGACACGATCGAGGATACCGACGCCACGCGCGCCGAAATCGACCGGCTGTTCGGCCATGAGATCGGGCTTCTGGTCGAGGGCCTGACCAAATTGAAGCGGCTCGAACTCGTCTCCAAGGAGGCCAAGCAGGCCGAAAACCTGCGCAAGCTCCTGCTCGCCATCGCCGACGACGTGCGCGTGCTGCTGATCAAGCTCGCCGACCGGCTGCACAATATGCGCACGCTCGAATACCAGCCGCCGTCGTCGCGCCGCCGCACCGCCGACGAGACGCTGGAGATCTACGCGCCGCTCGCCGGCCGCATGGGCATGCAGGAGATGCGCGAGGAGCTGGAAGATCTCGCGTTCCGCGAGCTCAATCCCGACGCCTACAAGGTGCTGACCGAACGGCTCGAGACGCTGGCCGCAAAGTCGAGCGGCTGGATCACCGAGATCGAGCAGCAGCTCGCCAAGAAGCTCGCCGACCGCGGCATCGCCGCCGAAGTCTCCGGCCGGCGCAAGCGCGCCTATTCGATCTGGCGCAAGATGGAGCGCAAGGCCGTCGGCTTCGAGCAGCTCTCGGATATTTTCGGTTTCCGCGTCGTCGTCGGCGATCGTCGCCGAGTGCTATCAGGCGCTCGGCATCGTGCACACGACATGGCCGGTCGTTCCGGGGCGGTTCAAGGATTACATTTCGACGCCGAAGCAGAACGATTACCGCTCGATCCATACGACGGTGATCGGTCCCGGCAAGCAGCGCGTCGAACTGCAGATCCGCACCCGCGAGATGCAGCAGATCGCCGAATACGGCATCGCCGCGCATGCGCTTTATAAGGACGTGCTGGGCTCGCCGACGGAAATGCTGTCGCGGGAATCGAGCGCCTATGCCTGGCTGCGCCGCACCATCGAGCTTCTCGCCGAAGGCTCCAACCCGGAAGAGTTCCTCGAGCACACCAAGCTCGAACTGTTCCACGACCAGGTGTTTTGCTTCACGCCGAAGGGCAAGCTGATCGCGCTTGCCGCGCGGCGCCACGCCGATCGATTTCGCCTATGCGGTGCATACCGATGTCGGCAACATGGCGATCGGCGCCAAGATCAACGGCAAGATCGGCCCGCTGTCGTTTCGCCGCTGCAGAACGGCGACGAGGTGCAGATCCTGACCTCGAAGGCGCAGACCGCGCCGCCGTCGGCCTGGGAATCCATCGTCGTCACCGGCAAGGCGCGCGACGCCATCCGCCGCGCGACGCGGGATGCGGTGCGCAACCAATATTCCGGGCTCGGCCGGCGCATCGTCGAAAAGCTGTTCCAGCGCGCCAAGATCGAATATTCCGACGAGAAGCTCGAAGGCGCGCTTGCCGCGGCTGGCGCGCGCCTCGATCGATGACGTGATGTCGGCGGTCGGCCGCGGCGAGATGAAAGCGTCCGACGTCGCGCGCGCCATGTATCCCGATTACAAGGACGAGCGCGTCACGCCGGTCGCGCCGAAGGCGGAGAGCGGCTGGTTCGGCCTGAACTTCGCCAGGGCGGTGAAATTCAAACTTCCGGACGAGGGCGAAAACGGTGCGGCGATCCCGATCCGCGGCATCAACACCGACCTGCCGGTGCGCTTTGCGCCGCAAGGCGGCGCGGTGCCCGGCGACCGCATCGTCGGCATCATGACGCCGGGCGAGGGGATCACGATCTATCCGATCCAGTCGGAAGCGCTCAAGCAATTCGAGGACGAGCCGGAGCGCTGGCTCGACGTGCGCTGGGATGTCGACGACAAGGCGCCGCAGCGGTTTCCGGCGCGGCTTGCGGTGCAATCGGTCAACGAGCCGGGAACGCTGGCGCAGATCACGCAAGTGATCGCCGAGCACGACGGCAATATCGACAATATCCGCATGATGCGGCAATCGCCGGATTTCACCGAACTGACCATCGATCTTGAGGTCTATAACCTCAAGCACCTCACGTCGATCATCTCGCAATTGCGGGCGAAAAAGGTCGTCGCCAATGCCGAACGCGTGAACGGGTGAAGCATGCCGGCTTCCGTCATCCGCCTCGGCGTCAACGTCGACCATGTCGCGACCGTGCGCAACGCGCGCGGCGGCCAGCATCCCGATCCGGTCAAGGCCGCCGAGATTGCCATTGCCGCCGGCGCCGACGGCATCACCGCGCATTTGCGCGAAGATCGCCGCCACATCGTCGATGACGATGTGGTGCGGCTGAAGGAGCGCATCAACAAGCCGCTCAATCTCGAAATGGCGGCGACGCCGGAAATGGTCGGCATTGCGTGCAAGCTTAAGCCGCATGCCGCCTGCATCGTTCCCGAGCGGCGGGCCGAGCGCACCACCGAAGGCGGGCTCGATGCCGCGGGGCAACGCGACGCTTTGCGCGCAGCGGTCGGCGAATTGGCCGGCGCCGGCATTCGCGTTTCGCTGTTCATCGCCGCCGAGCCCAAGCAGATCGAGGCCGCCGTCGCCATCGGCGCGCCGGTGATCGAGATTCACACCGGCGCGCTGGTGCGACGCGCTGGCGGCGGGTCATGCGGCCGCGGCCGCGGCGGAGTTCGAGCGCATTGTGCGCGGCGCCGCGATGGCGAGGAATTCGGGCCTCGAAGTCCATGCCGGCCATGGGCTTGATTTCATCACCGCCGAAAAGATCGCCGAGCTGCCGGAGATCGCCGAGCTCAATATCGGCCATTTTCTTATCGGCGAAGCGATCTATTCCGGCCTCGACGCGGTCGTGCGCGCGATGCGCGCCGCGATGGACCGCGGGCGCAATCGGACAGGAACCAAATCATGATGGATACGAAGTCATGATGGAAACTGCGTCATGATCCTCGGCATCGGATCGGACATTTCCGACGCGCGCCGCATCGCCAAAGTGCTGGAGCGTCATGGCGACCGTTTCATCGACCGCGTCTTCACGCCGATCGAGCGCGCCAAGGCCGAGAAGCGGCGGAACCGGGTCGAGACCTATGCCAAGCGTTTCGCCGCCAAGGAAGCCTGCGCCAAGGCGCTCGGCACCGGGCTGCGCGCCGGGGTGTGGTGGCGCGATATGGGCGTCGTCAATCTGCCGTCCGGCCGGCCGACGCTGGAACTCACCGGCGGCGCCAAGCGCCGCCTGCAGGCGATCACGCCCAAGGGCTATGAGGCGCGGATCGACCTCACCATTACCGACGAAGGACCCATGGCGCATGCCTTCGTTGTTATTTCGGCCGTCGCCATTGGCAGAGGGTAGGATTACTTTCGCGGCGGACGCTTGGTTGCGCCGGCCGCTGACCGAATGAATTTGTGTCGCAGGTTCGCTGCTATTCGGCTGAGCAATGTGTGCGGAAACTGGCGGTAAGCGCATGGTATCCTTGAGGAAAATTACGCCCGCGCGAGCCGCGGCGAATTCCCGCGCACAATTGCTTGCGGCAGCGCCTGAGGTTACAAGATCGCTGGCGGGCGCATGCGATGCGAGATGACAGGCCGATGAGCGTGGAGACAGAAACGAAGCGAAAAGAGGGTGGATTTGCCGAAACGGTGCGGGTGGTCATCCATGCCCTCATTATCGCGCTCGTCATCCGGACGTTCCTGTTTCAGCCGTTCAATATTCCTTCCGGCTCGATGATTCCGACGCTCCTGGTCGGCGATTATCTGTTCGTCTCCAAATATTCCTACGGCTACACGCACTATTCGTTCCCGTTCTCGCCGCCGGTCTATTCCGGCCGCTTGCTCAGCCGCGACCCGCAGCGCGGCGACGTCGTTGTGTTCCGGCTGCCGAAGGACGACTCGATCGACTACATCAAACGCGTCATCGGATTGCCGGGCGACAAGATCCAGATGATCGACGGCGTGCTCAACATCAACGGCCAGCCGGTGCCGCGCGAGCGCATCGACGATTTCATCACCGACGACGACGGTGTCACCCAGCGCGTCAAACAATATCGCGAGACGCTGCCGAACGGGGTCAGCTACAACACGCTCGATCTCACCGACAACGGCTTCTACGACAACACGCCGGTCTATACGGTGCCGCCCGGACATTATTTCATGATGGGCGACAACCGCGACAATTCGACGGACAGCCGCGTGCTCAGCCAGGTCGGCTATGTGCCGTTCGAAAATCTGATCGGCCGGGCGCAGATCATCTTCTTCTCCATCCGGGACGATGCCCACGCTTGGGAAGTTTGGCGCTGGCCCTGGGCGGTACGTTGGGAGCGGCTGTTCACGCTGGTGAGATGAGTGGCCGCAAGAAAGCCAAACCGGTAGCCACGCGCAAAGAAGCGCCGGCCGCAGAACTCGCCGCTACGCCGGCGGCGAGCGCGGCTGCTCCGAAGGAAAGTCGCCGCCGCAAGCGCAGCGCCACCGCGCTCGAAGAACGCATCGGCTATCGCTTCACCGACGGCGCGTTGCTCGAATGCGCGCTGACGCATATCTCGGCGTTGAAAGGCGCGCGCAACCGTGCCGGCAGCTATCAGCGGCTCGAATTTCTCGGCGATCATGTGCTCGGTCTGGTCATCTCCGACATGCTGTACCGCTCCTATCCGAAGGCCGACGAAGGCGAGTTGTCGCGGCGGCTCGCCGATCTGGTGCGCAAGGAGACCTGCGCCGAGATCGCGCGCACCATCGATCTCGGCCCCGCCATCCGGGTCGGCTCGTCGGAGGCCAATGCCGGCGCGCGCTCGCGGCTGGCCATTCTCGCCGACGTCTGCGAGGCGGTGATCGGCGCGGTCTATCTCGACGGCGGCTACAAGGCCGCCGACGAACTGGTCGAACGGCTCTGGCAGGTGCGCATGGCGGCGACGGCGCAGCCGCTGCGCGATCCAAAGACCGTATTGCAGGAATGGGCGCAGGCGCGCGGCCTGCCGACGCCGGCCTATCGCGAGGTCGCGCGCTCCGGCCCCGATCACGATCCTGAATTCCGCGTCGCCGTGCAGCTTCCGGCCTTCGCGCCGGCCGAGGGTCTCGGACGTTCCAAGCGTGCCGCCGAACAGGCGGCCGCCTCCGCCATGCTGGTGCGCGAAGGCGTCGAGCGCACGCGCCGCCATGGTTGAGTTATCAGAGCCATCAACGCGCTGCGGCTTCGTGGCGCTGATCGGCGCGCCCAATGCCGGCAAATCGACGCTGCTCAATGCGCTGGTCGGAACCAAAGTGTCGATCGTGACGCCGAAGGTGCAGACCACGCGCACGCTCATTCGCGGCATCGCGATCGAAGGCGCTGCGCAACTGATCTTTGTCGACACGCCCGGCATCTTCTCGCCCAAGCGCAGGCTCGACCGCGCCATGGTCGGCACCGCTTGGGGCAGCACGCAGGATGCCGATCTGGTCGCGCTTCTGATCGATTCCAGAAAGGGTCTCACCGACGACGAAGACTCGATCCTGCGGACGCTCGCCGATATCCGTCCGCCCAAAGTGCTGGTGCTCAACAAAGTCGATCTGATCGACAAGCCGGCGCTGCTGGCGCTGACGCAGAAGCTCAACGAGCGCGCGACCTTCGCCGCGACCTTCATGATCTCGGCGCTGTCGGGCGACGGCGTCGGCGATCTCAAGACGTGGTTTGCGGCACATGTCCCTTCCGGGCCGTGGCTCTATCCCGAGGATCAGATTTCCGATGCGCCGATGCGCCAGCTTGCCGCTGAAATTACGCGGGAGAAGCTCTATCTGCGGCTGCATCAGGAATTGCCTTATCAGTCCACGGTCGAGACCGAAGTCTGGAAGGAGCTCCGCGACGGATCGGTGCGCATCGAGCAGACGATCTATGTCGAGCGCGAAAGCCAGCGCAAAATCGTGCTCGGCAAGGCCGGCCAGGCGATCAAGGCGATCGGGGCCGCGGCGCGCATCGATATCGCCGCCGCCGTCGAGCAGCCGGTCCACCTTTTCCTTCACGTCAAGGTACGGGAAGGCTGGGGCGACGACCCGGAGCGCTACCGCGAAATGGGATTGGAATTTCCCGAAGGACTAAGAAGCGCCCAAGACAATTGCGTCAAAGACAATCACGTCCAAGGTACTTTACGTTCCATGGAATGGACCGACGACAGCATCGTGCTCGGCGTCAAACGCCACGGCGAGACCAGCGTTATTCTCGAATTGATGACGCATGGGCACGGCCGGCATCTCGGCCTGGTTCGCGGCGGCGCCGGCACGCGACACCGCGGCGTGTTGCAGCCGGGCAATGCGCTGCGCGCGACATGGCGGGCGCGGCTTGATGAGCATCTCGGCAATTACGTTGTCGAGGGCCTTAATCTGCGCGCGGCTTCATTCCTGTCCGCGGCGCATGCCGTTCACGGTGTCACGCATCTTGCGGCTTTGTGCCGCCTGCTTGCCGAGCGCGAGCCGCATGCCGCGATCTACGACGCGCTCGAGACCATCCTCGATCACCTTGGCGATCCGCGCGTCGCGGCGCCGATGATCGCGCGCTTCGAGCTCGATTTCCTGGCCGAGCTTGGTTTCGGGCTCGATCTCGGCTCGTGCGCGGCGACCGGCGCGACCGCCGATCTCATTTACGTGTCGCCGAAATCGGGCCGCGCGGTGTCGCGCGACGCCGGCGAAGCCTATCGCGACAGGCTGCTGCGGCTCCCGGCATTTCTGCGCACCGATGCCGAGCCGGAATCGGCGAGCGATCTCGCCGACGCGTTCTCGCTCACCGGCTTCTTTCTCGATCGCCACGCCTTCAGCCCGCGCGGCTTGGCGCTGCCGGAAGCGCGGGCGCATTTCGTGACCGCGCTCTCGCGCGTGGCGCAATAGCGCCGACAGACATCCGGACGGCTCAGCCGTCGGCAAATGTCACATGTACCAAGAGTTCAGATATCCGCCCAATCCCCAATAGGGTCCGGGATTGTATCCGTAGCCGTCCGGGAAGCCGCAGCATTCGTAGCGGTGCGAAATGTATTGCCGCTCGTAAGAATAGTAATAGTGGTGATGCCGCCTCGGCATTGCGTCGGCGCGATCTGCCCCAACGGCAGAGATGAGAATTGCCGCCGCAGCGGATACCGCAAACAGGGCTTTGCGCATCGATGAACTCCTGAAGCTCTTCTGGAAACTCTGCAAGTTGCAATGAACGCGAGCGAGACTAGCCCAGTCATTTTACCTGACCGGCGCTGTTCGTCCATGCCCGGTTTGTCGCGCCGCGCGAAAAAATTCTGGAGCGCAATCGCTTCAAATCGAAACGATTGGCGCTCCAGCATTTAGGCCACGATTTCAGGCTTTGGCCGCGACCAGATTACCAGCGGCGCCAGCCCCAATAGCGGGGATGCCAGCCCCAATAGCGGGGACGCCAATACGGGGCCGCCACCACACGTGCCGGCAGCCGTAATAGCCGCAGACGATGGCGGCCTTCTGGACCAGGCCTGGTGTCGATCGGAAGTCGCGAGGCCGAGTTGCAGTCGGCGCCGCAGTCGGCATCGCAGCGGCCTTATTCGCGGTCGCTCCGATCGACAACACAGCCGCGATGGCCGCGGCTGCAAGGATAGTCTTACGCATGCTAGTCCTCCGTAACGTTCCGGCGCGAACCGAGGGAGCGTGCGTCGGTGCTCGCGATCATCTTAGCGATGTTGTTGATCTTGCGGGATTAATTATGTTTCACGTTGCGGCGCTTTTCGTTCATTCCGCATTCAGATGCCGCAATCTGGTAAGGCCGCGCTCCTCAAGCCCGGAAAACGCAGGCAGCGATCGCGGGCGAGATTTCCAGAGCCGGAAGCCGCATTGAACTCGCTATTTTGCTAGTATCGGACTGATTCCGATATTCGCGTCAGAGTGCGCCGTTCAAGTGGCTGTTGCGCATTTGCGCGGTCAGCGAGATTGAGAAACCGAGATTGAGAAACAAAGTCAGCCGATGAACAAGAAAGTAGCTCCCCCCGAACCGAACGGCGTGCAGGAGATCGCGCTGCGCGAAGCGCTCGAGGAGCGCTATCTCGCTTACGCGCTCTCCACCATCATGCATCGCGCGCTGCCGGACGCGCGCGACGGGCTCAAGCCCGTGCATCGGCGCATTCTCTACGGCATGCGGCTGTTGCGGCTCGATCCCGGCGCCGCTTTCAAGAAATCGGCAAAGATCGTCGGCGACGTGATGGGTAATTTCCATCCGCACGGCGATCAGGCGATCTATGACGCGCTGGTGCGCCTCGCGCAGGATTTCGCGTCGCGCTATCCGCTGGTCGACGGGCAGGGCAATTTCGGCAATATCGACGGCGATAACGCCGCCGCCTACCGCTACACCGAAGCGCGCCTGACCGAAGTGGCGCGGCTTCTGCTCGACGGCATCGATGAAGACGCCGTCGACTTCCGGCCGAACTACGACGGCGTGTCGCAGGAGCCGGTGGTGCTGCCGGCGGCGTTTCCGAATCTCCTCGCCAACGGCGCGCAGGGCATCGCCGTCGGCATGGCGACCTCTATACCGCCGCACAATGTCGCCGAGCTCTGCGACGCCGCGCTGTATCTGATCGAGCAGCCCAACGCGCGCACCAAGACGCTTGCTGAAATTCGTGCCGGGCCCCGATTTCCCGACCGGCGGCCTTGTCGTCGATCCGCCCGAGACCATTGCCGAAGCCTATGCGACCGGCCGTGGCTCGTTCCGCTTGCGGGCGCGCTGGAAAATGGAAGAGACCGGGCGCGGCACCTACCAAATCATCGTCACGGAAATCCCGTGGCAGGTGCAGAAGATGCGGCTGATCGAGCGCATCGCCGAGCTGATGAACGAAAAGAAGCTGCCGCTGCTCGCCGACATGCGCGACGAGTCCGCCGAAGACGTGCGCATCGTCTTCGAGCCGCGCTCGCGCACGGTCGATCCGGCGCTGTTGATGGAAAGCCTGTTCAAGCTCACCGAGCTCGAAAGCCGCATACCGCTGAACATGAACGTGCTGGTGCGCGGCCGCATTCCGAAAGTGATCGGGCTTGCCGAAGCGATCAGCGAATGGCTCACCCATCGCCGCGAGGTTCTGCTGCGCCGGTCGCGCTATCGCCTGGCGCAGATCGAGCACCGGATCGAAGTTTTGGGCGGCTATCTGGTCGCCTATCTCAACCTCGACAAAGTCATCAAGATCATCCGCACTGAAGACGAGCCGAAGCCGGTCCTGATCAAAACGTTCAAGCTGACCGATGTTCAGGCCGAAGCCATCCTCAATATGCGGCTGCGCAATCTGCGCAAGCTCGAGGAGATGGAGATCCGCAAGGAAGACAAAGACCTGCGCACCGAGAAGAAGTCGATCGAGGAATTGCTGCGCTCGGAGAAACAGCAGTGGAAGAGGATCGCCGACCAAGTGCGCGAGGTGCGCGACGCTTTTGGGCCGAAGACGCCGATCGGCAAACGCCGCACTGGTTTCGCGCAAGCGCCGGCCCATGACGAGGCAGCGATCGAAGAGGCCTTGGTCGAGCGCGAACCGATCACCGTCGTGGTCTCGGAAAAAGGCTGGATTCGCGCGCTGCGCGGGCAGATGGCGGATTTGTCGGGACTTGCCTTCAAGGCCGACGACGGATTGAAGCTCGCCTTCTTCGCCGAGACCACGTCGAAACTTCTGGTCTTTGCCACCAATGGCCGCTTCTACACGATCGACGCGTCGAAACTGCCGGGCGGCCGCGGTCACGGCGAGCCGGTACGGCTATTCGCCGAGCTCGAGCAGGAGGCGGATATCGTCACCGTGTTCCGCTATCAGGGCGGCCGCAAGCTGATCGTCGCCAGCAAGCAGGGCACGGGCTTTATCGTTCCCGAGGACGAGTGCCTCGGCAATACGCGCAAGGGCAAGCAGGTGCTCAACGTCAAGCCGCCCGACGAGGCGCGCGCGCTCGCTCCGGTCGAAGGCGAATTCGTCGCGGCCATCGGCGACAACCGCAAGATGGTGGTTTTCGCGCGCGATCAGGTGCCGGAGATGACGCGCGGCCGCGGCGTGCGCTTGCAGCGCTACAAGGACGGCGGGTTGTCCGACATCAAGACATTCGAGGTCGAGACCGGGCTGCGCTGGACCGATTCCGCGGACCGCGTCTTCTCGCTCACGCTCAAGGAATTGTCCGACTGGCGCGGCAACCGGGCCGATGCCGGTCGTCTCGCGCCCAAGGGTTTCCCGAAGAATAACAAATTTGAATCAATGGCTGGCCGTGTCGCCAACGGCAAGGACAGCGCGGAAGAGTAGGGGCCGAAGGCAAATGGTCTGCAATTAACGTCGCCGCAGCGCGATTGCGCTTGGCGATCATGCCGGATTCCGCTTGATACACTTGGATTCCGGGCACTTGGGCTCCGCGCCCGCGTGAAAACCGACTATAATCGTGTTCGCAAAGCCGTTTCCTCCGCCGGGAAATTTATAACTTGCAGGAATTTTTCGTAATTTCGGTCGATCAGGACAGCGTGCCGGATTTGATGCTCAAAAGCGTGCGGCGAAGAGAATGAAATTGGGCGCTCGCACAGGATCGAACTGGCGGAGCTGGCTGCGGCTCGCAAGTGCGCTGACCATGCTCAGCTTCGTGGTTTGCCATCTCACGGCGCACTGCTTTCTTCTGATTTCCTTCGACGACGCCGAGACCGCGCGCCGCATTCTGATGTATCCGTGGCGCGGCTGGACCGGCACGATCGTTTTGTCGGCGGCGTTTCTCGTTCATTACACGAACGCCTTGTGGTCGATCTACGTCCGCCGCTCGCTGCGGCTCACCCGCTGGGAATGGACGCAAGTCCTGCTCGGGCTCTGCATTCCCGTGCTGCTGACGTTCCACGTCGTGGCGACGCGCATTGCCGAGCACGTTCTCGACGTCACGACCTATTACAACACCGTGTTCATCGCGCAATGGCTGGTTATGCCGTGGCTTGCCGCGGTGCAGATGCTCGCGGTCGTGACGGTGTGGATCCATGCCTGCATCGGCATCCATTATTGGCTGCGCGTGCGGCCGTGGTACCCGAAATGGCGGCCGTTCCTCTTCACTTACGCTTTGCTGCTGCCGACGCTGGCGCTCGCCGGCTATGTCACCGGCGGCAATCAGGTGCTGCGCGAAGCCAAGGATCCCGATTTCGTCAGTTCGTCGCTGGCGGACGCCAACGTGACCGACGAAGCGACGGCGGCAATCGACCGCATGGCCGATATCGGCTGGCTCCTCGCCATCACGCTGCCGCTCTTGCCGTTCGCCGGGCGCGGCCTGCGCAACTGGTATTATCACCGCCAGCGCCCGCCCATCTTGGCGCACGCCAACGGCCGCAGCATGCCGATTCTGGCGGGTGCCACGGTGCTTGAGACGTTGCGCTCGAACGGCATCGCCCACGCGTCGGTCTGCGGCGGGCGGGCGCGCTGCACCACATGCCGGATCATGGTCACCAAGGGGCTCGATGAACTGCCGGAGCCGTCGACTTTGGAAGCGAAGGCGCTGTCGCGGATCGGTGCCTCTCCTGGCATGCGGCTCGCCTGTCAGATCCGTCCGACGACCGACATCGCCATCATGCCGGTGCTCGCCGCCGATGCCAGCGCTGCCGACGGCACGACGCGCGGCGGGCTCGAGGGCAGCGAGCGCCTGATCACGGTCGTCTTCGTCGATCTGCGCGGTTCGACCACATTGGGCGAGGCGCGGCTGCCCTATGACGTGTTGTTCATTCTCAACCAGTTTTTCTACGAGATGACGCGAGCGCTCATCGAGACCAACGGGCACTATTCGCAATTCACCGGCGACGGGCTGATGGCGATCTACGGCCTCAACGCCGCCAGTCCGAAAACCGGCGCGACCGACGCGCTGCGCGGCGCGCGCGCCATGCTGCACCGCCTCGACGCGCTCAATCATGCACTCCGCACCGACTTGCGCGAGCCGCTGCGGATCGGCATCGGCATTCACTTCAGCGAAGCGATCGTCGGCTCGATGGGGCCGCCGCATTCGCAGATCATTACCGCGATCGGCGACACCGTGAACACCTGCGCGCGGCTCGAGAGCTTGAGCAAGGACTATGGCTGTCCCGTCATTCTCTCGCGCCAAGCCGCCGACGCCGCCGGCCTCAAGCTCGACGGATGCGAATTGCATGAAGCGCCGGTCAAAGGCCGCAAGGAGCCGGTGCAATTCTACGCGCTGCAGTCGCTCAAGGAATTGTCGATCTAAGCTCGCGCCGCACGCAGACGAAAAATTCACGGCGCAGCGATGTGCCAAACGCTGTTGACGCCGTCGCCGGTCGTATCGCCCGGCTTGGTGTCCTTGCTCCAGCCGTAAAGCGGCTTGTTCTTATAGGCCCATTGCTTGCGGCCGTCGCCGCGCGTGATCAGCGAAAAATCTCCCGATGCGCTGGCATCGACGGTGGCGATCAGCGGCAGCCACAGATTGGCGCAGGCGCCATTGCAATTCGACTTGCCCTTTGAGTCGTTGTCGAATGTGTAGAGCGTCATGCCGTCGCCGTTGACCAGCGCTTTGCCTTTCGGCGTGTCGGCGCTGGTGGCAGGTGCGCTCTGCGCCAGCGCTGTGCTGATGCCGAACGCGAGAGCGCAGCCGATAAGCCACGCCCGAGTGCGATGTCGCATGATGTGCTCCCCGGCTTCCACTCAATTCACCAATCAATCAACTCACGACTTAACTTACTGCTCGACTTACTGTCTCGACTTATTGCTCGACTTACTGTTCAACTCTCGCCCAGCCGTCCGGCATCAGGCGCTCTTGCGGCAGGAAGCGGCTCTTGTAATCCATCTTGCGCGAGCCGCGCACCCAATAGCCGAGATAGACGTAAGCGAGCCCCATGCGCTGCGCGCGCGCGATGTGATCGAGCACCATGAGGGTGCCGAGCGAGCGGGCGGCTTCGTCCGGCTCGAAAAACGAATAGACCATGGACAGGCCGTCGCCGAGCACGTCGGTCAGCGCGATGGCGACCAGGTCGCCGCCTGAGCGTTGCGAGGTTTGCGCTGAGGTGCGGCGGCGATATTCGATGATACGCGTCTCGATATGGCTGTCCTCGACCATCATGGCGTAGTCGAGCACGGTCATGTCGGCCATGCCGCCGTCGCGATGCCGGGAATCGAGATAGGCGCGGAAGATGGCGTATTGCTCCGACGTCGGCACCGCGATCCGCATCTCGCTCGCGATGTCGGCATTGCGGCGCGAGATGCGGCGCATGCTCTGGGTCGGACGGAAATCCTTGGCGACGACCCGCACCGAGACGCAGGACCGGCAGCCTTCGCAGGCCGGCCGGTAGGCGATGGATTGGCTGCGGCGGAAGCCGCCTTGGGTCAGGATATTGTTGAGCTCGGGCGCGCGCTCGCCGACCAAATGGGTAAAGACCTTCCGCTCCTCCTTGCCGCCCAGATAGGGGCAGGGCGAGGGGGCGGTGAGGTAGAACTGCGGTGTGTCGCGCGGGTGCTGGGTCACGAGGCGTTACAGCGTTGCATCACGCCGGCAACCGAATCCGGCGCCGCTTAGAATTGCGCGGCAGCGGCCGAAGGTCAAAGGCAATTCCGAGGCAAAATTCCGCGGGCGGAGCGAGGCTTGACACGCCATCTATCGTACCAGGCGGGCGCGCAACGTGGCCGCCCGGGTTGCGTTATTGATGACGACGGTGCCGACCAGCATGTCATGCAGGAGCCGGCTCCGCGCATTGAAGAAGCCGACCAGGAGGATGAGCGGCGTCAACACGCTGACGCTGATCCAGTAGACGACGGCATGAACCGCGCCGAGCAGGAAATAGCTCGGCGCGCCGTACCAGGTGCGCATTTCGATTTCCATGGCGCGCATGCCGATCGTGGCGGAGTGCGGGCCGCCGAGCGTCGTGCCGTAGTAGAACAGCGCCCACACCACCGAGATCGGCGACATCAGCCCATAGAGCGCCCAGCCCAGCCCGAGCGTCACGATGCCGACCACGAAAATGAACACCCAGGCGACGATCAGCGGGATGGCGAGGATGGTGACGTCGATGACAAAAGCGACGAAGCGGCGCGCCAAGACGCCGTCGAACAGTTCGGGATTGGCTGCAGGCTCATAGGCATGCGGCTTGACGTCGACGCCGATGCCGAGCCGTCCGGTAGCGGAATTCATTCCGGGGGGAGGACCAGAGTCCGTCATGGCAATCCAGTCATGGCAAATCTAGTCATGGCAAATCTACCTGTATCCTGCCTGCAGTGCTGGCGTGCCTGTATAATGCCCCCGCAGATGGCGAAGATTTATCGCCAAAGCAAGAGGCCGCCCGTATGCCCGGAGCATTTGTTTGAAAATCACGCTCGCCGATATCGAAGCCGCCCGGCGCACCATTGCCGGTCACGTGCTGCGCACGCCGCTCCTGCCGGCGCCGCCATTGTCCGCGCTCACGCACGCCGACGTCTATGTCAAATACGAGAATTTGCAGGTCACCAATTCGTTCAAGGAGCGTGGCGCCTGCGTGAAGCTCGCGGCGCTTAACGACGACGAGCGCCGCCGCGGCGTCATCGCCATGTCGGCCGGCAATCACGCGCAGGCGGTCGCCTATCATGCGCGGCGGCTTGTCGATCCGGGCGACCATCGTCATGCCGGTGACGACGCCCTATGTGAAAGTGAAGGCGACGGAAGCGCTCGGCGCCGCCGTCGTGCTCTCCGGCGAAACGGTGATGGAAGCGCAGGCCCGCGCCGAGGCGATCGCTGCCGAGCAAAACCTGGTCTGGGTTCATCCCTATAACGATCCGCATATCATCGCCGGCCAAGGCACGCTGGCGCTCGAAATGCTCGACGACGCGCCGGATCTCGACGTTCTGATCGTGCCGATCGGCGGCGGCGGCTTGATCGCCGGCTGCGCCATTGCGGCGCGGGGGAGAAAGCCCTCGATCGAAATCGTCGGCGTCGAAAGCATGCTCTATCCGTCGATGTGGAACGCGACCAATGGAGGCAACCGGCCTTGCGGCGGCGCGACGCTCGCCGAAGGCATTGCGGTCGGCAAAGCCTCCGGATTGACGCCGCCGATCGTGCGCGAACTGGTCAGCGACATCGTCCTCGTCGAGGAGGTGCTGATCGAGCGCGCCGTCAATGCGTTTTTGACCTTGCAAAAGACCATGGCGGAAGGCGCGGGCGCGGCCGGGCTTGCCGCCATGCTGGCCGAGCCTCAGCGCTTTGCCGGCCGCAAAGTCGGCCTGATCCTGTGCGGCGGCAATATCGATCCGCGCATCCTGGCCTCGATCGTGGTGCGCGAACTCGAGCGCGAGAACCGCATCGTGTCGTTCCGGCTCACCGTGCCCGATCGGCCCGGCGTTCTCGGGCAGATCACGAGCCGGCTCGGCGAACTCGGCGCCAATATTCTCGACGTCGAGCATCATCGGCTGTTTCTCGACGTGCCGGCCAAGGGCGCCAAGCTCGATGTCACGATGGAGACGCGCGACAGCGCCCACGCCGACGCGATTTTGCGCGCGCTCGCCGCCGACGGCTATCAGCCGGTCCGCATGGAAGGCGGCGCGGCGCTGGGCTGAGTGCGCGCGGCGAGGGGGCAAAGCGGGGACGATCTTTTCGCAGAACCGGTTTCCACCCCGGATCGCATCCCGGGGACGTTTTTCCGGTTCATGCTCTAGTGAAGCTCTGATGGATCATAGGTCTGATAGGGCGCGGCGCTGACCGGCGCCGGCTCGGGGGCGGCTGCCGGACGCGCTCTTGGCAGCGGAATGCCGGCCAGCGCCGCGGCGCGCGGCACTGCCGGCACTGCGCTCGAGTTGGGCTCGCCGGCGAGCGCCACATTGGTGTTGGCCAAAGCCGCGAGCTTCGGCCGGTGCGGGGGCAGCGGGATCTTGCCCTTCAGCGGCACGCCCGCGGGCAGGTCGTCGGCGGCGCTGTCGCTCGCGGCGGTCTGCTCTTGCGGCGCGGCGGCGTCCGCTGGGTTCGATGCGGAATTTGCCGGCGCGTTCGTCGCCGGATTGGGCCAGGCGGGAGCGGGCTGCGGCGCGACATTGGCGACGGCGACGTTAGGCGGAGCGGCGACGGTCGCTGGAACGGCGCGCGTCGCGGCAAAGGGCGGCGGCGGCATGGACGCGGCGGCCGAAGGCGCTACAGGCATAGGAGCAATATTGGGAGCAACAGGAGGCGCGGGCGGAGTTGCTACCGTCGCCAGCGCAGCCTGCTGCGTTGCAGCCTGTTGCGTTGCAGGTGGTGGCGGGGATGGCGCAGCGGCCTGCGGCGAACTGGTTGCGGCGGGCTTCTTGATGTCGAGCATCGGCCCGCGCGCGTCGGTCGCGGTGGTTGGGCTCGGCGTCTGGGCCGCGACTTGCACCGGAGGCGCAGGCGCTTGGCTCGGCGTCGTGCTCGGCGACACGCTTGCCGTCATGGGCCGGAACATCGGCAGCTGCGGCGGAGCGACATAGGCGCGGACGAAGGCGGTGATGGTCCACAAAACCACAGGCACCGCGATGATCACCGCCACCAGGATGATGATCCGCTGCAAGATCGGCGTGTAAAGCCGAATATGGTCGTCGTACTCACGCATCACATCCGCCTCGATCTGTTCCCGGGCGGCAGCGGCACTAGAGCGCAAGCGCTCTAGCATTTTCGTGGAGCATGATCCTTTCGGACCTTCCTTCGCCCGCCGAAGCGGGCTTCGCGAAGGCGGAAAACCGGCTTCCACTTTTCCGGATCATGCTCGCTCCACACGATCCTTTCTCAAGACACTTTCAGGACCATGCTTTCCTTAAACGCCGCCCTTCTTCAGTTTCTCCGCAATTCGCGGTGCAAAGTAGGTTAGCACGCCGTCGGCTCCGGCACGTTTGAATGCGATCAGGCCCTCGGTCATCGCTTTGTCCCCGTCGAGCCAGCCGTTCCCCGCGGCAGCCATGATCATCGCATATTCCCCGGACACTTGGTAGGCGAAGGTGGGCATGCCGAAAGCATCTTTGACCCGCGCAAGGATGTCCAAATAAGGCAGGCCGGGCTTGACCATGATCATGTCGGCGCCCTCGGCGATGTCGAGTTCCACCTCGCGCAGCGCCTCGTCGGTATTGGCGGGGTCCATCTGATAGGTGCGCTTGTCGCCGGTAAGCGTCGCGCTCGAGCCGACCGCGTCGCGGAACGGCCCGTAGAAGGCCGACGCATATTTGGCGGCATAGGCCATGATCTGCGTGTCGTGAAAACCCGCGGCGTCGAGGCCTGAGCGGATGGCGCCGACGCGGCCGTCCATCATGTCGGACGGCGCGATGATGTCGCAGCCGGCCTCGGCTTCGACCAGAGCCTGTTTGACCAGGACGCCGACGGTTTCGTCGTTGAGAATGACGCCGTCGTGCAGCAAGCCGTCATGGCCGTGGCTGGTATAGGGATCGAGCGCGACGTCGCAAAGGACGCCGATCTCCGGCACTTCCTTCTTGATGGCGCGGATGGCGCGGCAGACGAGATTGTCCGGATTAAGCGCCTCGGAGCCCGCGTCGTCGCGCAGGCCGGGCTCGGTATAGGGAAACAGCGCGAGGCAGGGGATCGAAAGCTTGGCGGCGCGTTCGGCCGAGCGCACCGCTTCGTCGACCGAGAGCCGTTCGACATCGGGCATGGAACTCCACCGGCGTGCGAACCCGCGTTCCGTCGACCAGAAACAGCGGCCAGATCAGATCGTCGGCGGTGAGCACGTTCTCGCGCACCAGCCGCCGCGACCATTCGGCGCGGCGATTGCGGCGCGGCCGGATCGCAAGCTCGAGTCTGTCGGCGGGCGCTCCGGTCTCGACCGGCACCAGTCGGCGTCTTTTCCAGCGGGCGGCCGAATTTGATGGCCATTGTCAAAACTCCATACCTTCCAACCCCACTTTTACTCCTTCCAAGGCTGACCTGCCACTTCCAAGGCTGACCTGCCACTTCCAAGCCTGACCTGCCACTCGGCCCCGATAAGGCCATTCGCCGCCGAAAAACCCGCTCTTGCCGCGGCGTTGACGGGGAAAGGCCTGCCCTCTATCGCTCCAAACCATGAGCGGCCAATCATGAGCGATCAATCCCAGCGCCGGCCGACCCGGCCGAGCGACATGCTCGAGCCGGTGCGGGTCGGAAAAGGCGCCAATCAAGGCACTTGGACCGAATATCTCGTCCTGTTTCTCCGCATCATGGCCGGCATCTCGATGATCAAGGGCCTCTATCACTGGTCGGAAGTCTGCGGCATCGGCGCGCGCTCCGGTGAGGCTTTCGAGGCTCACAGCATCGCCTGGCAGACCGCGACCGTGTTCTTTGCCGTGCTCGATCTCGTCGCCGCGGTCGGGCTGTGGCTCGCGGCCGCCTGGGGCGCGGTGGTGTGGCTTACCTCGGTCGTCTCGATGGCGGCGGTCGAGCTGTTTTTCCCCAACGTCTATGGCGGCAGCCTTTTCATCGTGCTGGTCGAATTCACGCTCTTGGTCATGTATCTCGGGCTCGCGATCAAATCCGCGCAAGAACGGCCGGCGTGAACGAGCATGATCCGGAAAAGTGGAAGCCGGTTTTCCGAAAAGATCATGCTCAAAAACATGGCGGCTCGCCGGCATAGGCCTGCGTGATGATGTTGGTCAGGTCCGCCTTCGAGACCGGACGCGGATGGGTGATCTTCGCCGCCGCGACCACTTCGACCGCCTTGGCGATATCCTTCTCTTCCAGGCCGAGATGTTTCAGGCCGGTCGGCAGCCCAAGCTTGACGTTGAGATCGTAGAGCCCGCGCGCGGCATCGGCGGCGCCGAGCGCGCGCTTGATGCGCGCCATGGCGTCCGGCGCGGCACTGGCGTTGAAGCCGATGGCGTAGGGCGTGGCGATGGCGTGGGTCTGCGCGTGTTCGAGATTGAACCACTGCCGCACCCGCTGCGCGATGGCGTGTTCGAGCCCGACCTCGGCGCGGAAATTCGCCGCGAGCCAGGCGCCGTATTGCACGTCGGTGCGCGCTGAAAGATCGCGCGGGTTTTGCACGACGCGCGGCAGGCCCGAACCGAGCAGCCGGATGCCTTCCTCGGCGAGCGTCTGCACGACCGGATTGGTGTCGACGCCGTAGAGCGTCTCGACCGCATGCGCCATGGCGTTCATGCCGCTCGCCGCCGAGACTTTGACCGGCAGATCGAGCGTCAATTCCGGATCGTAGATCGCAGTTGCCGGCAGCGCTTCGGGGCCGTTGCCGGAGATGCGGTTTTCGGCGACGCCGATATACCAGCGCGCCGCCATTTCCGAGCCGGAATAAGTGGTGACGACGGCGATATAAGGAAGCTTCGTCATCGCGGCCGCCGCCTTGGCGAGCCCGATCGGCGAGCCGCCGCCGACCACGATGAAGCCGTCGGCATCGACGCGCTTCAACTCAGCCAGAATGTGCTCGAACGCCGCGCGCGGCATGGTCTGCCCGCCGGTGTCGCAAAAGCCCAGGCAGCGCTCGGCGATCGGGGCTGTGACCCGGCGGGTGAATTCGGTGCGCGTCTTCGAGCACAGCACCAGAAGCCGCGACATTTTGTGAAGGTCGGCCTCGGCGCGCAGCGCGCTTGCTGAGCCCGGGCCGAAGACGATGCGCACCGGGTCGGAGTGGTAGGTGAATTGGTTTGTCATGGGTCGTTCTTAGCGCGTCGTCCCTGATCCGTCATCCTGAGCCTTCACACTTCGTCACCACCGGGCTTGACCCGGTGGTCCATGCTGAAGTTCAGCGAACCATGTGCCTCGGCAAGATTGACCAAGCCACGGAGCCACATGGATTGCCGGGTCATAGGCGAGCGAAGCGACGCCGTTCTTCGAACGGCTATGCCCAGCAATGACGAAATGGAAGGTCCGCTACTCAAAAAGATTCCGCCGGCATGCATTGCCGCGCCGCGCGCTCGGGCGCGCCGATATTGCGCGGCGTTCTATCGAGCACGTCTTGCCGCGCGCGCCACTGCACATCGTGCGGCACGCGGGGAAGCGCCTGTTTCAGGCAGGCCTTGGCATCGCCGCGGCACGTACGCGCTCTGCGGCAGGCCTTGCGCCAGCAGGTGCGCCACAGCGCGAAAGCGTTGCAATAGCGCTTCCGCTGCAGGGCTTTTTCGATGGCAAAGCGCGCCGCGTGGTCCACCGGGACGCAATTTCGGCTTGGGCTTCGGCGCCGCTTGCAACGTGGCCAGCGCCACGGCGAAGTCGCTGCGATCGGGGACATGATCGGAGTCGCGATCCATTACACGGTCTATGCGACGCTTCATGGCAAGCTCTCCTGTTCTTTACTCGCTTGCTTCGCGAGTTCTCCGCCTCGTCACCACCGGGCTTGACCCGGTGGTCCATGCTGAAGTGCAGCGAACGGAAACCCGCCGAAGGTTAAAACGAGCCGCCCAGCCACATGGATTGCCGGGTCAAGCCCGGCAATGACGAAATGAAAGGCTGTTCTCGCGACACATGCGCGCCCGAGTTTTTGCAAACACCGCCACGTTGGAAGTGCGAAGAGAGAGTGCCGACTGAAAAAGAAGGGGTGGTGCCTGCCTTTTGCTGTCCGCTACGCTCGCTTCGCCAAGCTAAGCAATAAAAGAAAAGGAAGCGGAACGCCGACAGACGCATCGTCCAACCTGCCGTGCCGCTGGCACGGCCGCGCATCCAGCGGGATGCGCACGTCTATCGGCGTTCCACCGCGGCTCTCACCAAAGGGAGTCGTCGTCCCTAAGGCTCAGCTTCAGGCCATGCTTCCTGGGACGTGGCCGGAGCGCCGATCCTGTAGTCATCCCCCGTCAGGGGGCAGAACCGACCGCAGTTTGTGCGGGCGTTACCCGCCCCAACCTGTCCCTAGTCCAGCGATGCACCTCGCGCCCGGTCATAGTGCCGGATGGCTGATGCCCGAAGCTGCCCGAGAGCGGATTGCAACTCCGCCCGCAGGCACCGCCCTCGCTCCCATGCCCCGGCTTGCCTCCGGGGCAGGTCCTTTTACTGAGCGAGAATCGGAAAGAAAAGTAACCGAAATAGGGACGAATGTCAAGAGGTTTGTCACGTAGGCAGTGACGAAGCGCCGCGACCCGCGTGATGTCCGATATCCCTCCGAAAGCAGACATCCGTGAGGATCAGTGGCGCGTCTGCTTTGGGCCTTAAACGGACTCGTGCGCTGCAGTCGACCTGATGAGTTGGATGGTGAGCAAGGCGACCGGGCGGGCGCTGATGCGGCCGTGAGAAATAGCTTCGCGCCGCTGGAACCGTCACCGCAGTGTGTCAGTTGTCAGCATGTCATCGGTCAGTGTGTCACATCTCACATGTCACTTGCCGGAGATGCCCATGAGGCTCCGTCACGCTGCTGCTCTTGCCGTACTTTGCCTTGTGCTTCAACTGGCGGCCTTTCCTTCGCGCGCTCAAGACCAAGACGGCCACTATGCGTGTATGAGTGACGCCATGACGGTCTGCGCTCAATTTATTCCGGACCGCGACCGCGTTGCGCACTGTCTGCTCGCCAGCCAAAGCCGCGTTTCTCCAGCCTGCCGCATCGCGCTAAAGCACTTTAAGTGAGGCTAAGTCGCGAACTTCAAACGACTTCATTTGTCATTTAATTGTCGTGTCATCAAAGAGCTTACCGGACGCGAGTAGGCCGTCTCAGTTGGCGGCCTCTTTCATGACTTCCCGGAGGCCACAGCGGCATGATGCTCGTGGTACGTGGTCGCGCCTGTGATCGCTTCACGGCTGCCCTCGCGGACAGTCGCGATCATGCGATGCGCTGGATCGTCGGCGGCAAGACCGCTGTTGGCTGCGCGGCTTTGCCGAGATGGGCCGCTTGCACTAACCGACACTGATTTTGCGGCGGCCGCGATCAAAGTGTAGTTATAAGCTCGCCGTAGAAACCGAAAAATGGGCCAAGGTTATCCGGGCGGCCAACATCAAGGCAGAGTGAGCTGCGCGAATAGGCGATGTTTCACTTCCCATACCCAGGCGCTAAGCCTTGGGCCAAGTGGCCCCGAAAACCAGGGCACCAGCTTTCCAGCCGGCGGCGAACTCTCGGAAATAGACCTCACGACCCTTGGCCGCGATCTGCTGGAGGTATTGGACCTTCGGATTCTGGAGGAGATGCTGATTAGCGAGGAAAGCACCGGGATGATCAAAAAAGAGCCAATACGTGAGCGCTAGCCATTCCATCTCGGGCGGCTCACCCATGTTAGTAAGCCCCTTACAGCAAGCCATCATCATGGTCACGGTCCATTGCGTTTCGAACTCGATGGTTGTCTCACCTGGTTCGTTGCGCCCGTGTTTGAAAAAATTGAACGGCTTTTTGAGAGAGCTTGCCCATTTTTGTTGGAGTGCGGGAGCAACTTGGGGCGTATCGAATACAAGGCCCTTCAAGCCTTTTTGCCGATATAGAGCGTGGACAATTTCATGCGCGGCGGAGGCTAGCGAATAAATCGCTACTGGATCGCCGCCCTCAAACCAAAGCTTGATGGCCGTGCGCAATTGACCTCGCGCTGCGTCCAGTTTTGTGACGGCTATTTTCGCAATTTTGCGTCCCCGTGGCCGTGCGCAACCTTCTTGAACGCCTCGTCCGCAGCTTCTTTCAATTCATCCTCCTCTGCTTCGCGCGCAGCGTCGATGAAGCGTTTGGATTGTGCCGGATCGTCCTGCTTTTTCTTATCCTGGTCCATACGGTTCATATCCTGTGAAATGGGCAAGCGATTGAGGATGAATGAGATAGGCCCCGCCAATCGCAAATGCAAACGACCACGCGGACCCAACAAGCGCGATGAGAGTTTCTTCCCGTCCACGGTCACCATAAATTTGATGCCATCCGGCAGCGTACTTAAGTGCCATCCATCCCCCCATAAATGGGAGAACCGCGCTTGGAGCGTAAATAAAGAGGACCATGGCTACGGACCTCTCGGTAACTCCAACTGCAAAACTCAACCACGAACAAAAAACTTCGTGTCGCCATCGTTTCCAGTATCGCGGAAACTTTTTGAAGCGCCCAAGTCTCAGAGAAGCTACAAGGGCTCCAACAAAATAATTGGCGAGGATGATGGTCGCGAAGGCAACTATACAATCCCAAAAGATCATTGCCTCGACCCTTTAATGTTCGAGGGAATCAAATCATTTAGCGGCAGTTTTCGCCGGCGAGGCGGTCGCTGGCTTCTTTGGTTGCCGCCCTCGTGGCAGCGGAGCATCGGGCTGCAAGATGACCGAAACCGGATTGGGCGTGTGTTCGTAGCCCGCGCCCGTGACCGCATCGACTCCAAGGCCGATCAAGCCGCCCGCGATGACGTTGCCTGCGGTCGCGACGACACCGGCGCCGACCACCTGCCGGGCTACCGGGACTTGCTGTGGGAGAAATCCGCCTTTCTCGAAGGTCGCGACAAATTCTTCATTCTTTTTGACGGTCAGCGTGCAGGGCGTGACGCATCCAAGACCATTGCTGGTATGGACTTCGGCGCCGCTCGGCGTCGAGTTGAATCCAACTTCGTCGGTGGTCCCGCGAACGATCGTTGCACACCCGCCGCACATAGCGGCGAGCGCGAGCACCAACACGATGCGCATAGCCCCCAAGCTCCCTGTCCCCTTGGGACATTATTCCGCAACCAGGGCGGGAAGGCAATTGGCGCTTCTTTAATCTCCAGGCGCCGAGTATGCCGGCGGCTCAGCTTACGGTTCCTGCGCCGCGGCGGACTACCGCGCGCCTTTCATTCCTGCTTGAGGCCGGCCTGTTTGATCACGTCGCCCCACTTCGCCAGCTCAGACTTGAAGAAGTCCTCGCACGCCTGCGGCGTCGAACCGATCGGCGCATAGGCCATGGCCGCGAGCTTCGCCTTGACGTCGGGCTGCGCCAAGCTGCCGACGATGATGTCGTGAAGCTTGCCGATGATGTCCTTGGGCGTGCCGGCCGGCGCCACGACGGCGGTCCAGGTGGCGCCCTCGACCTCGGGGAAGCCCGCCTCGGCCATGGTCGGGATATCCGGCAAGGCCGGCGAGCGCTCCTTTCCCGTCACCGCCAGCGCGCGGAGCTGGCCGGCCTTGATCAGCGGCACCGCCGGCGCCATGGCGCCGAACGAGATCGGCGTGTGGCCGCCGACGGTCGCCTGCACCGCGGTGCCGCCGCCGTCGAACGGCACGTGCACCAGATCGAGCTTGAGCGCATGCTGAAACAGCGCGCCGACGAGTTGCGGCGGCGTGCCGGTGCCGGGCGAGGCATAGCTCTCCTTGCCGGGATTGGCGCGGATCCACGCGACCAGCTCCGCCACGGTGTTGAC
Organism: uncultured Alphaproteobacteria bacterium; assembly: GCA_963761595.1. Taxonomy (GTDB): domain Bacteria; phylum Pseudomonadota; class Alphaproteobacteria; order Rhizobiales; family Xanthobacteraceae; genus BOG-931. The sequence goes on along the minus strand of CAVXHE010000012.1, from coordinate 122,768 downwards.
CGGCACCGACGGATTGACCGCGAGCACCACCGGCGTCGCGGCGACGAGCGTTACCGCGTCAAAGTCCTTGAGCGCATAGCCCGGCTCGGCGAACAAAAACTGATTGTTGGTGAGATTGCCGCCGGTGACCAGGAACGTGTAGCCGTCAGGCGCCGACTTCGCCACCCGCGCCGCGCCGACATTGCCGCCGGCACCCGGGACGTTCTCGACAATGAAGTTCTTTTCGGTCTTCTCGCCGAGCGGCTGCGCGATCAGACGCGCGACCAGATCGGTTGGGCCGCCCGGCGCAAAGCCGACAATGAGCCGCACCGGCCGCGTCGGCCAAATCTGCGCCGTTTCGTTCTGCGCCGTTGCGGTCTGTGCCGCGGCGGCAAACGGCCACGCCGCCACGACGCCCGCAACCGACGCCATAAAATCTCGCCGCCTCATATGCATTCCCCCGCGTTATCGTTTTGAAGATGGTACGGCGAAACTTCGGGCTGCGCCATGCCTTGCGCGCCATGCCTTGCGCGTCATGCCTTGCCCGAGGCGCTGCGTCGCATTGGGGGCACGTGTGAGGAACGAACGCGCCGACGCGGCGTTGCCGTTGAACATAACCAAAAAAGGTGACGGTCATGAACAGCTTCGAACAGGGAGCGAACACCGCGCGCGACAATATGCGCAAAGGCCAAGCCGCGGCACAGGAGTCGCTGTCGCAAATGGAACGCAGCTTTTCGGCGTCAGTCGACAAGGTTCGCGATTTCAATCTCAAGATGATCGAATTGATGCGGGCCAATACGGAGGCGACCTTCGACCTTGCGGAAAATCTCATCACGGCGAAATCGCCGAATGAGATTTTCGAAACATGGAAAAGCTTCGCCGAGCACCAGGGCCAGACGCTGCAGAAGCAGACCGAGGAACTTACGGCGCTCACCCAGACCGTCGCGCAGGAGACCATGGCGCCGGTCAGGGAGGCGGCGGGCCGGTTCACGGGAAGCACCTGACGGGTCGGCAAACCTTAAGTCTATCTGGCAGCCGCAAGCGACGGCCCCTTCGATGGAAGGTCGAATGACCGTCTGCCGGTGTTGTTTACGTCATGACACCGCCGGCTGGTCATGCCGCGGTATCGCACGGACCCGCGTCCGGGTGCCGATCGGCTTTGCTTTGCGTTTATTCCCGCTCACAGCCCGGTGCGAGCAAAAGACCGCGATCCCGCCTCAACGTGCGGTCTGGATGGAGCCGACGGCTCCGCGTGATCCGGGAATGGCGCAGAAGCCCGCACCGCATCCTGGATTGCGCTCCAAGGAGACCCGAAGGGCGGTCCATCATTCAGTCGCGGTCCGGCTGAGCGGAAGATGCAGTGCGAAATTGGCGCCGCTCGAAGACGCCGGTCGCGTGAGTTTGGCTTCTAACTGTATTGAGAGTGCGTTGACCAGGCGCGCGCCGAGCCGCTTGCTTTTCGCCGGGTCAAAGTCTACGGGCAGGCCTACGCCTTCGTCGCGAACCGACACCAGGATTGTCCGCTCGTCCGCGCGCGACAGCTCGACCCAGATCAATCCGCCGGCATCCCCCGGATAGGCATATCTCCCGGCATTTGAAACGAGCTCATTGACGATAAGCCCGACAAGAATAGCGCGATCCGCCGCAAACTGAATTGGTTCGGCTGCGTCGAACTGGATTTTGCTCGGCGTGACGACCGCGGCCAGATCGCCGATGATTTCGCGCAGATATTCGGTCAGATCGATATTCTCATGGTCGGCATTGTATGCCAGACGCTCATAGGCACGACCGACGGCGTTGATCCGGCTCGACGCTTCGTTAAGTCGTTCGCTCAATTCCGGATCGCCGACCGAATTGGCTTGCAGGTGAAGCATGCTTGAAACGACCTGCAGGCTGTTCTTGACGCGGTGGTTGACTTCCTTGAGCAGAACTTGATGGCGATCAAGCGCGGCTTTCAGCTTGCGCTGATACTGCTGTTGTTCGATAGCCATGCCGAGGATGTTCGCGGCGCCTTGCAAAAAAGCGACATCGTGTTTGCTGAACTCGCCTTCGGATCTGCTGTCGACTTCCAACACGCCGAACGGCGAGCCGTCGCCTTGCAGAATGACGTTCATGGCGCGGCGAATGCCGTGCTGGATAAGCAATTCCGGGGTTCTAAATCGCTGCTCGTTCTCGAGGTGGTTTGAAATGACTGGTTTGCCGGTGCGCAAGGCATAACCGGCAGGCGAGGCTAAATCGGCTCCAACGCTTGCCGAGCCAACTACCCCGTCGTCCCAGCCGACACCCGCCCGAACCAGGAGCCGATTCTCGGCCGGGATATATTCCATGACTTTGCAATATTCTGCTCCCAGCCCTTCGGCCGTCATCCGCGCAGTGTGATTGAGCATTCCGATGAAGTTCGTGCCCTGCAGGGCAAGGACACCCAGTTCGGCGAGAAGTTCCTGCTGACGAATGCGCTGGCGGAGAGCGCGGCCGGTTATGTCGTCGGATTGATTGTCGCCGGGTGCAGGCTCGACGAGCGGCTTTTTATCGCCGGGGGATGTGGTCATGCCGAAAGCATAGCATTATTCACGCGGGGAGGTGGGTGCCCTCCGTCGCCGACGCCCGCAGACCCTGGGGGCAATAGTGTATTCAAGTGAGCGATTTTGCACAGACGCAGCCGGGACGGCGGCTAGGCTAGACCAAGCTCGGTCTGATCCTGCCGCAGCGCTGCAATTCGCGCGCATGCTGCGGAAGTTGAGTGCTGGTTGCGCGTGAGCAATCTTGCTCGGACGCCGCCGAGGGCGCATTCCGCAGTGCGCACCGCTCGAACCAGAGTGCCTAGTAAACGGCCGCTCCGCGCCCTATATAATCGAATTCGTCGCCAAAATTCGGCGCTAGCTCTTGGCTCCCCTAGCTCTTGGCTCGCGATGGGCAAATTCAACGACAGGAAGAGAAGTACACGATGGCTGATCCGCGGTTTTTTCGGCGTTTCGGCCCTTTTCGTCTTGCGGACATTGCCGAGGAGATCGATGCCGAGCTGCTCGATCCGTCAACCAAAGACGTCATGATTTGCGATATCGCCTCGCTGGAGATGGCGGGTCCCGGCGAGCTCAGTTTCTACAATCATTCACAGCATCTCAATGCCTTTCGCGCAACGCTTGCGTCCGCTGTTGTCACGACCCGGGACTTTGCCCGGAACGGACCAAGCGGGGTGTGTCTCATGAGCGTCGACCAGCCGCAGCTCGCTTTTGCCCAGATCGGCCTTCTGTATTATCCGTCCGGCCGGCCCGAGCCAAAGATATCCGCTGATGCACGGATCGATCCGAGCGCGGTGATTGGGGCGGGCGCGCGAATTGACGCCGGAGCCGTTGTCGGCGCCGGTGCGGAAATCGGTTCCGGTTGCCACGTCGCCAGTCACGTTGTCATCGGCGATGGCGTGGTGCTGGGCAATGACTGCGTCATCGGGGCCAACAGCTGCATCAGCCACGCCATCATCGGCGCGCGTGTCCAGATCGCGTCCGGCGTCAGCATTGGCGGACAGGGTTTCGGCTTCGTGCCGACGGCGAAGGGGCGATTGCGCATTCCGCAGCTTGGCCGCGTCATGATCGGCGACGCTGTCGAGATCGGCGCGAACTGCGCGATCGACCGCGGCTCGACCGGCGACACCGTCATCGGCGCCGGCACGGTTCTCGATAACCTTGTGCATATCGCGCACAATGTCCGTCTCGGACGGCATTGCGTTATTTGCGGCCAGGTCGGTATCGCCGGCAGCACGGTCGTCGGCGACGGCGTCATGATGGGCGGGCAGGTCGGCATCAGCGACCATCTCCACATCGGCTCGGGCGCACGTATCGCCAGCAAGAGCGGGGTCATCCGCGACGTCAAGGAAGGCGAAGCAGTGGGCGGCTATCCGGCCATGCCGATACGTGAGTGGCACAGGCAGACGGCAACCGGCTTCCGGCTTGCCCAGCGGCGACCGACCGGCATTGCCCTTAACGGCAAATGAAGAGCGGAATGCGCGCCGACGCCGCGCCTTCGTTGGCGAGCAAATAAACGCTCAGCCCGGTTTGAGTTCGGCTTTGCGGACCACCTTGCCCCATTTGTCGGTTTCGGCCGCGATGAACTTGCCGAACTCGGCCGGCGTACCGGCGAACGGCTGACCGCCGAGCTCGGCGAGCCGCGCCTTGGAATTGGCATCGGCGAGCGCCGCGTTGATCTCCCGATTGAGCCGCTCGACGATCTCGGTCGGCGTCTTGCTCGGCGCGCAGACGCCCTGCCAACCGCTCGCTTCGTAGCCCGGCACGAATTGGCCGATCGTCGGGACACCGGGCAGCAGTTCCTGCGGCGTCGCCGTGGTGACCGCCAGCGCGCGGAGCTGGCCGGACTTGATGTAGGAGATCGAGGACACGACGACGTCGAACATGACCTGGACCCGCCCGGCAATCAGATCGGTGATCGCCGGCGCCGCGCCGCGATAATGCACCGGCACCATATCGATCCCGGTCATCATCTTGAAATACTCGCCGTAGAGATGCTGGGCGCTGCCGGCGTCCGACAGTCGCCATGTTGATCTTGCCCGGATTGGCCTTGGCGTAGGCGATGAATTCAGGAACGGTCTTGACCGGAAGGTCGAGATTGACCTCCATCACGAACGGCGTGCGCACGACGCTCGCGACCGGCACGAGATCGCGCAGAGCGTTGAAACTCAGCTTGCCTTCATAGAGCGTCGCATTGATGGCGATCGCGGTCGACGCATAGAGCAGCGTGTAGCCGTCCGGCTGCGCCCGCACGACGAACTCGGTGGCGATATTGCCGCCGGCGCCGGCGCGATTATCGATGACGAAAGGTTGGCCGAGCCGCTCCGACAGCCACTGACCGATCAAGACGCGCGTTGATGTCGGACGCCGAGCCGGGCGAGAAGCCGACGACGAGATGCACCGGCCGCGTCGGATAAGTGTCGGCGAACGCGCGATGCGCGTCGCCGCGGGAAGCGCGCGCAGCTCCGGCGGCGAGATGGAGAAAGCGGCGACGAGGAATGTTCATGGCGTTTCCATTTTCTTGTTGCCGCGGAAGCTAGCTTGTTTCCAAGATCGAGGCGTAGCGGCGCTCAGAGCGTCATCGAGCCGCCGCCGTCGACATACCAGGCGGTGCCGACGACGTAGCTCGATCGCTCCGAGGCCATGAAGGCGACGACGCCGGCGACCTCGTCGGGGCGGCCCATGCGGCCGACCGGGAGCCGGGAAATGCGCTGCTTGCGCACCTCCGCCTCGGCCTGGCCGGTCATCTGCGCCCATTCCCGCATCGTCTCGTCTTGCCGCTCGGTGTCGATGATGTAGGGCACGACGGCATTGATCAGGATGTTGTCCTTGGCGAGTTCGGCGGCGAGCGCCTTGGTCAAGTTGAGCATGGCGGAATTGTTGAGCGCGGCCGGCACGACGGTGAAATGCGGCTGCCGGCCGGCAAGCCCGGAGACATTGATGATGCGGCCCCATTTTCGCTTGCGCATGTGCGGGACGGCGTGGCGAATGCAGCGGGCGGCGGGATTGAATTTCTGGTCGAGGAGATCGGCCAGCTGGCCGTCGTCCATCTTGAAGAAGTCCTGCGGAATGACGGTCGCCGCCGAGTTCACGAGAATGTCGATGCGGCCGTAGCGTTCGACCACCTGCGCGGTCATCGCCGCGATCGCTGCGTCATCGGTGAGGTCGGTTGGAATGCCGAGGACACGGTCGGGGTCGAGTTTGCCGAGCTCGCGGACGGCGGCGGCGTTGATCGTCGGGATTCTTGCTGACGAGGACGACGCAAGCGCCTTCGGCAAGCAGTTCCTTGGCGCAAGCTTTGCCGATGCCGCGGCTGCCGCCGGTAATGATCGCAACTCTGTCCTTGAGCCCGAGATCCAAATCATCCTCCTGCACAGAATGCCGAGAGTCAAAGCGATGGCGGGTAGGGCGGATCAGCCGAAGCCGTCATCCGCCCAGTCTTTTTCGGTTTGCGTTGCTACAGGTGTTTCACAGTCGAGTCGAGCGGTCGGCGTCCTACTCAGGCTGCCGCTTCGGACAGGGCAAATTGTCGACAGTGATCCAGATAGGCGGCTTCGTGCAAAGCAATGAGCTCTACAACGCTGGCCCACAACCAAGATGGGGCTTCAAGCGACGCTTTATGGTTTTTCGCCAAATCGGATCGCCAGGCCCGCCGCTGGCTCTGATCCATTTGGCGACCATGGGCGCGCCCGACGACGCCTGCGAGATAACGCGCCAAGCACATTGCCTCTTCGCGGCTTAGTCGATTAATTTCAATTTTCAAGTCTTGCGGCATAAGCTCCCGGACGACAACTGCTCTATCAAGCAGCCTTGCTGCCATCATGCGTTGTCCGAGATTTGGCGACAGTGCTTTAGCGCCCGTCACAACTCGGATTGCATTATCCCTTGGCATCTCGATATTCGACGCCCGCGGGGCCGCTGGTGTTATCCCTTCCTTTACGTCGACCAAACAAACGCTCGGACTCTTGCCACCTCCAATTCCGAGTAAGGCTGCGTACCGAAGCCGGCCGAGCGAACTGCAGCCTTTCATCCAGTAGGCCGCATCGAGCAGTTCTATCGGCTCATCCGTCCCTCGGCCGCGGAGCGCGGTGAGCGTGGGCCTGATTGAATCGCTTGCGAACATCCGGCTCAGGGCCTTGCGCTCTTCCTCCGTCAAGGCCCAGAACCTCTTGCCTAGCGGAATCGTGGGCTTCACGGTGTCGAGACGTTCCTCGGCCAAATGACGCCATCTGCGCCGCGTGGATTGCGCCAGTAACGATTGAATAGACTTGGGCCGGTGGGATTTATCCTTGTCCGTCTCGAAATTGGTTGAGAGCGCCGCCTGGTAACCGGCGACAAGCTCCTCCATAATTCTCGCCGTCGTCACACCGGGCAGGTCCGATCCGCGGGCTGCAGACGCCAGGGAGAGGCCGAGCCGGACCAAATCGTGCGCCGGATTGCCGATCACGGTCTGATCAAGATCCCTGATCTGTATCAAGACGTGGCCCTTCGCATCTGCGAGGGGGCCAAGATTGCCGACGTGACAGTCGCCGCAAATCCAGACTGGCGGTCCTTCGGGCAGTTTGCCGCGACTGCCGTTCTCAAGCCACTCGTAAAACTTGACGGTACTGCCCCGCACGTAGCCGTGCGCGGATCGTGCCATCTTGAGATTCCGAGTTTGGGTCAGGACCGCTTCGCGGTTATCTGGCTTTGGCATACGTATTGCCACGGACCCTGCGCCTACCGAGAAGAGTGCAATCTCCGGCTTCGGCTAAATTCTGCCGAGCAAAACCAAGATCAAAAGAATAACGATGACAAGGCCGAGCCCACCGCCGCCGTAATACCCGGTCCCGTAGAACGGACCGCCGCCAAAACCGCTGAAACCTCCAAGCAAAACGATGACCAGGATTATTATAAGTATCGTTCCGAGCGACATGAAATCATCTCCGAGTTTTATGTTGGCTTATTCAAGGGGAAGCTGCGCCTTTTGGCGCAGCTTCTTATTCGTCGATGTCAGTGTGAAAATAACGCCAGCAGAATAATGATCGGTATCGGAACGCCGAGCAGCCAAAGAAGAATGCCTCTACCCATGATGTGCTCCTTTAAATTTGCCGGGGGGTGAGAACGCGATCTTTCCACGTGCCGTCTCGCAGCGAACCGCCTTCGACCGCTGCAAGACTCGCTGCGAATGCTCCAAACAACATCGCGGCCGTCAGCCAGAAGGAAAGCTTTGCGGCGCCCCTGCGTGCATTGTCCGCGGCAGTCTTCGCTTCGGTAACCACATCATTGACCCGCTTTTCGGCATCGGCCTGGCTTAGCCCGGTGCGAGCAGCGACGACTTGCGCCACATATGACCTATCGGTGACGCTGAGATCTTGATTGTCGTGAAAATCCGCCGTCCATAGCCGCAGAACTTCCGCCCGCGATTGGCCTGGATTTGGATCGGTCGGCGTAGGGGGCGTAGGGACGGTCGTGGTGCCGGTGTCAGGCGGCGAGGACGGCATAGGTGCAGCTTGGGCCGGCGCGCTGGTCCGGAAGAGCTTGTCGACGTAGATGTCCGCCGGATTGACGGATCGCGTCGTCTGCGCGACCGCACCGCTTAATCCCGCCGCGGTGCCATTTGCTAAATATGCGGCAGCCGAGCTCAAGGCGGTTGCGCTTAGCAGCGTGGCGAAGGCCCAGGCGAGGAAACCGTGCGCGGTATCGCAAAAGAAGACTTCGTTGGTATAAACGCCGACCCATTTTGTCCTCAATCGAGCGGCGAGGTAGCCGCCAACTGCGGACGACATCACCGCCACGATCACGAGATATATGCCGGTGCCGGCTTTAAACGTCACTGCGGAAACGCCGCTATCGCTCCAAGGCGATATGGCCGAAAGGCCAAGCCCGGCTCCGAATGCGATCAGGATGAGGGCCAACGCCGCAGCACCAACAGCACCCGCCGCAATCGCGGCCCAAGACACGCCAGATCGTGCGTCCACGATGGTGGATGCAGAATTTAGATCGGATTCCATTTTAAAGTCTCCCGGACTAACGCAATGGTCCTGCTTACAACTCCGTCGCAGAGAAAATCTGCCGCCACTTCGCGCACTACAATGGCCGATAAGTCCTTCCCAGGAGCCATCCGAGGCCGAGCGCAATGGCCACAGCCATATAGGGCTTGTCCTCGATCGTGTTGCGAAGCGTGTCCTCAAACGAGTGAGCCGTCTTTCGTAACCCTTCGGCTGCGTCGTTCGCGGCGTCTTTCGTTTGGCCGTAAAGATTTTCTGCGGCACCTTGTGCCCGATCCATGGCGCCTTGCACCTGGCTTTTCGTATCGCCGGTTGCGCGACCTATGGCCTCCTCGACCCTCCCGCCGACGTTCCTGGCGGCGCCCATTGTTCGATGCTCGTTCATAAAACTCTCCTCTAAATAGCCTTTCGCCTCGGCGAAAGTGCGTAGTGTTTTTCAGTGCTCGGAAGACATCGGCCCGCAGACATCGGCCTGCAGACGTCGGCCCGCAGACATGGGCCCGCAGACATGGGCCCGCCGTTGTTACTTTTTATCCGGCATCCAGGATGTTGAATCCTTGTCGTAGGTAAAGCCGGGGGCTTCTTTCATCTGGTCCTTGGTCGCGTTCATGACCAAGTACGATTTGTTGTTATTTTTATTCGTAACGCGGATGGCATCGAAGGGAACGGAAACATCCTTCTCGCCGGCCCCCAAAAATCCGCCGACAGAGACGATCAAAAAGTCGATCCGTCCGGACTTATCGACAAGAACGTCGGCGATTTCGCCGATCTTGCTGTCTTTCGGATCGTAGACGCTTTGCTTGTACCAGTTGGTCACCGTGGTGGAGCTGGGAGAGATGGAGTGGTTCATTCTTGCTGCTGTTTGAGCAACAGCGGCAGTCGAAATCGCCAGGCTGATAACGGCGATGGAGGCCAATTTGATCATGGAAGTCTCCTCTGGCAGCGAGCATGCCCGCCGCTCGAAGACGTCGACGCATGATCATGGGGATTGAAGCTAGCCATGGCCAGCTCCTGCAATCACCAAGCGCGCTAGAGGCAATATGTTCCGGCCGGGAGGAACGTTTGTTTGGTGGCACGCTTGGTCCACACATGTCCGTCGGTGATGCACGGACAAATCAAAAAGGAGTCCATCATGGCAAAAGAGCCGAAGACGCTAAGTGAACTGTTCCACGATACGTTAAAAGACATCTTTTTCGCCGAGAAGAAAATTCTTGCGACACTGCCCAAGATGGCGAAAGCGGCGCAGTCCCCTGATCTCAAAAAAGCGTTCGAAAAGCATAGAGGCGAGACGGAAGGGCATGTCGCGCGGCTGGAGAAGGTCTTCGCCTCGATCGACAAGAAGCCGCAAGCCAAGACTTGCGACGCCATTGTCGGCATCACCGAGGAAGGTGCCGAGATCATGAAGGAGTACAAGGGTTCGCCGGCTCTTGACGCCGGCTTATTGGCGGCGGCGCAGGCGGTCGAGCATTATGAGATGTCGCGCTACGGCACGCTTCGCACATGGGCGCAGGAGCTTGGGCTAAACGACGCGGTACGGCTGCTTGAGCAAACACTCGAGGAAGAAAAGAGGACCGACGCGACGCTGACGAAGATTGCGGAGGCTGTGGTTAATCAGCAAGCGGAAGCTGCCTAGAGCTACGTAATTTGCCGTGGTCCGCGAAGAACACTTCGTTCTCCAAGGCCCGAATGTTTTTTATGACCGCGCGACAAAAAAACCGGCTGTAGCGGCGAGTGTAGAGTCAAGCACATGCCCTGTTGCACAAGAATGCCAGTGGTTCTGATCGTCGAAGATGAACCGCTGGTTCGGATAGGTGCCTGCAATATGATCGAAGATGCGGGCTTTGAGGTCATTGAAGCTGCCAGCGCTGATGAAGCAATAAGGATACTGGAAAGCCGCAGTGACATCCGAGTTGTGTTCACAGACGTTCATATGCCGGGCACAATGGACGGCCTCAAGCTTGCTCAGGCCGTTCGCAATCGCTGGCCGCCGATCAAGATAATTGTGACATCAGGCCGTGATCTGGCGACGGAGCACGATCTTCCGGAGGGCGGGCGTTTCCTTGCCAAACCCTATGACCAATTTCAGATCAGAGAGGCATTACACGCGTGGACTCTGTAAAATGATGTCGTCAATTCGTAAGACGCCGAATTCCGCACGGTCGCGGCGCGCTTTGGCCTTGTTCCCAATTTTTTTCGCTATGCACCGGAGGCTCCTTTTGTCATTCGCGAACTATGGACGTTTGCGAAATCGGCGTATTTGGATAATCCGATCCCAAGCCTTTTCAAGGAGCGGCTTTTTGTTTATCTCTCCCGCTTCTGTGAAGTGCGTTATTGCATAACGCGACACTGCGGGTTTTTGTTAGGCCTCGGTCGGGCGTCCGGCGATCCCAATGCGCCGGCAATGAGCATCAGCGAAGTCATTCGCTTGCTCCAGCGGCCCGTACCCACCGACGAGAAAACAAGTGCCGCCCTGGCGCGACTGGAAGCCATCGCAGAACCGATCGATTGGCCTTTGCCCGAAACCTCACACGACGAGGACCTATTTGCCTGCGCCACGTTGCTCTTTCTTCAGCCGGCACGTGCCGTGCGAGCGAAACGCGCGCTGCGTGTCGCCCTTGGCGGCGAAAAATTCGAATTACTGGTTGCATTTCTGACCTTCATTCGCGCGGCTCACTACTGGACATTAATGCACCCGGAATTGGCACCGGAAGACGACGTGGAGGAACTGCTGCGCGAGCAGCATTGCCGTATGAGAGGCGTTGACGCGGCAGCCAAGGGTAACAAGCGGACACGCCGCTTTGTCTGCGCCATATCCGGTTTGCATGTCCGGTTTACCCTTAAACGCGGACATCGGCTCCGCGTTTTATGAGTTAACGTCGTAGTTCTCCGGCGCTGCATTGCTTCGCTCGCGTCAGCGCCGCTCTCACTCGGCCTTCATCCCGGCCTGCTTGACCACCGGCCCCCATTTGGCGATCTCGGCTGCGATGAACGTGCCGAACTCGGCTGAGCTCATTGCCACCGGCGCCGCGCCCTCGTTGGCGAGGTATTTTTGCGTGTCGGCGGATTTGAGCACCACGGCGATGGCATCATGGAGCTTGTCGACGATGGCTTGCGGCGTGCCGGCCGGCGCGACGACGCCCCACCAATTGGTGGCGACGTAGCCCGGCACACCGGACTTGCCGATGGTCGGCAGGTCGGGGAGGATGGGGCTCTTCGTCTCGCCCCCCGTTGCCAGCGCGCGCAGCGAGCCTGACTGAATGCTCGGCACCGTCTGCACGATCGACGAGAACATCACCTGGTCTTCGCCGGCGATGACGGCGAGCATGGCCGGGCCGCCGCCCTTATAAGGGACGTGCTGGATGTCGGAGTGCGACATCAGCTTGAACAATTCGCCGCTCAAATGCTGGAAGCTGCCGATGCCGGCGGAGGCGTAATTGAGCACGCCCGGTTTGTCCTTGGCGTAAGCGAGGAGTTCGGCGACCGAGTTCACCGGCAGTTTCGGATTGACGGTGAGCACATTGGTGCCGGTGGCGAAAATGCTGACGGGGACGAAATCCTTCACCGGATCGAACGGCGTCTTGTAGAGCCACGGATCCACCGCATGCGCGATCGAGATCACGAGCAGCGTGTAGCCGTCGGGCGTAGCCTTGGCAGCGAGGTCGGAGCCGACAACGCCGCCGGCGCCCGAGCGGTTGTCGACAAAGATCTGCTGGCCGAGGCTGTGACCGAGCTGATTGGCGACGATGCGTCCGACCACGTCGTTGCTGCCGCCGGGCGCGAACGGGATGATGAGGCGGATGGAGCGGGAGGGGTAATCGTCGGCAAAGGCGCCGCCCGGGGTAGCGGCCAGAACAGTCAGTGCCAGCAGGACGCCGCAGGCGAGCCGCAACGGCCTTAGAATGCCGACATTTTCGCGTGTCATTCATATCCTCCCAATTGCTTCATGGGGCCGCGCGATTGATCGGCGCCGGCCGTTTCATCCCGACATTACGATGGATCTGGCGTTTCGTCTCTCCGTCATCATAGCGGGATTATCTGACGGGCCATGAGTTTCGCCATGAGTTTCGCCATGAGCCTCTTTGTCATTCCTTATCCCGTGATCGACCCGGTGGCGGTCAATATCGGGCCGTTTCCGATCCGCTGGTATGCGCTGGCTTATATCGGCGGGCTCGCCGGCGGCTGGCTCTACGCGCGGCTCCTGGTGCGCGACGATCGGCTGTGGGGGACCACGCCGCGCCCGGCATCCGATGCGATCGACGACCTGGTTCTCTACACAGCGCTCGCCATCGTCATCGGCGGCCGTTTGGGCCAGGTGATCTTCTACGAGTGGAGTCATTACTCCGCGCATCCGCTCGAGATTTTTCAGCTATGGAACGGCGGCATGTCGTTTCACGGCGGCATGATCGCGGCGCTGTTCGCCATCTGGTATGTCGCGCGGCAGGCCAAGGTTTCGATTTTCACCATCGGCGATATTTGCGCAGCCGCAGCCCCCATCGGCATTTTTCTCGGCCGCATCGCCAATTTCATCCGGCCCGAATTGTGGGGCCGCCCGACCGACGCGACAGCTGTTCCTTGGGCCATGGTTTTTCCCGACGTCGACGATCTGCCGCGGCATCCGAGCCAGCTTTATGAGGGGGCTTTGGAAGGGCTCCTGCTGTTTCTCATTCTGGCGATTTTCGTCCGCACCGGCGCCTTCAAACGCCCCGGGCTGACGTCAGGCGTTTTCTGCGTTGGCTATGGCGTAGCGCGCATCTTCTGCGAATTTTTCCGCGAGCCCGATCCGCAATTGGAGGATCTGGCGCATGGCCTGACCATGGGCATGGTGCTGTCGGTGCCGCTTCTCGTCATCGGCGCGATGCTGATCGCCTTAGCGGTGCGTTTGCGGCGCGATGCTGGTTCAGGCGATAGCATTCCCTCCTTAGGGTCGAGGCCGTGATGCGATCAATATCTTCGAGCGAGCGGCCCACCCCAGTCGAACTTGTAGTTCAAGCCGACTTTGACAACTTGATTCCGTTGCCTGATGTCCTCATCGACCGGAGACTGTCCCGGTATTGTGCCGTTGCTGGTGAGTAAAATGTGCTCGGTTCCAAAATCCAAATAATCGTACTCGATCTTGGCGGACCAATTTTGCGCAAAGGCGTATTCAACACCGAGGCCGGCCACCCAGCCCCACCGCGTTGCGTCCCCTGTCAGCGTCGTCAAGCCTGACAAGCCGGGGACACCCTCTGCAACTGACAGCCAGTAGTCGTTGTGCACCCAAGCGGCGCCGCCTTTGGCATAAAGCAGCACCCGATCCCAAGCCAGTCCCAGGCGGGGCGCCACAGTGCCGATGGAGTCCGTGCGGGTATGGAGGATGTCAGTAGGGAAATCGGTATCCACATTGTCTTCTTTGAATGCCGTTGCGCTGAACTCTGCCTCGATGCCCCAGACCCATTGTCCGACTTGGTAGTTGAATCCGACTTGGCCGCCGGCAAGCCAGCTGTCTCCGCTATGGCCTCCTTCCGGCCGATTGCATGGGATTGGTTGAGGAAGATTTGTCGCGGTGCATGGGTAGAACCAGTCCATGTCGGACCACATGCCGCCGCCGTGAGCGCCAACATAAAATCCGGTCCAACTGTACAACGCCGGTGCCGGTGGCGGCGCCTTATAGACCATCCTTGGGATATCGGCCGCCAGGGCCGTCGCCGCCGACGCAACGGTAAAAGCCGTCGCGGTCGACAATGTAAGGAAAATGCGCTGCATGGTTTGAGCCTCCGCTTCCGGGCGGTCACTTCCACATTCCAGGTCGCAAATTTCGGCCAGCGAACGGATCTGTGGGGGGATGCGGTCACCCGCAAAGCCAAGCCCAGTCCGCACGCTCGACAAGGGTGGCGCAAAAGTCTTAACCAATGATTAACCATACCGCCGCCGCTGACTGTCGGTGCCGCTTCTCGTCATCGGCGCGATGCTGATCGCCTATGCGGTGTGTTTCCGACGCGAAGCCGGTTCAGGCGAAAGTGTCACTGTGGCCGGGCCACGCGGGAACTAGGTCGCGGGCTTATAGCGCGCAGGCGTGTCCGGTTTCGGGGTCAAAGCGGACATCCCCGACGTGATCGGGCCGCGGCAGTTATTGACCCAAAGCGTACGTTTGCGTGAGCGCCAAGGCGTTGCGCGTTATTGGTAATCACTTTATCCATTCGGCCAACCTATCGAGCGACACACACAAGAGCCCAACATGACTGACACACCACAATACACGCCGCCGGAAGTCTGGGTCTGGGAGAAGAAGGACAGTCCCAATTGGCGCTATAGCAACACCAACCGCCCCGTCGCGGGCGCGACGCATGAGAAGGAGTTAGCGCGCGGAAAGCATCCGCTTCAGCTCTATTCACTAGCGACGCCTAATGGCGTCAAGGTTACAATCATGTTGGAGGAATTGCTGGCCGCTGGTCATAGTGGAGCGGAATATGACGCTTGGCTGATCCGGATCGGTGAGGGCGACCAGTTTGGTAGCGGATTTGTCGGGGTGAATCCGAATTCCAAAATCCCGGCGCTCATGGACTATAGCGAGCAGCCGCCACGACGCGTGTTCGAATCCGGCGCGATCCTGCTCTATCTCGCGGACAAATTCGGCGCCTTCCTACCGAAAGATCGCGGAAAGCGCGCTGAGGCGCTAAATTGGCTGTTTTGGCAGATGGGTTCAACGCCCTATGTCGGCGGCGGCTTCGGGCATTTCTATGCCTATGCTCCGGTGAAGATCAAATACGCCATTGACCGTTTTACAATGGAGGTGAAACGCCAGCTCGACGTGCTCGACCGGCAGCTTGCGGACAATCAATTCATCGCCGGCGACGAATATACGATCGCCGATATGGCGATCTGGCCATGGTACGGCAACGGCATGTTGAACGGCGCCTCCTACAACGACCCGCGCAAGTTCCTGCAGACGCACGAATACAAGAACCTGACGCGCTGGACGAAAGAAATCGGCGAGCGCCCGGCCGTCAAGCGCGGGCGAATGGTCAACCGCGCTAGCGGGTCGCCTGAAGAACAGCTGCGCGAGCGCCATGACGCCAGCGATTTCGAGACCAAAACGCAGGACAAGATAGACGCGCGCGGGTAGGCCCATCGTCATCTCATAATCGACGGCGCGTCAGCAGATTATCTGGAAGCGCGCCCGCCAGCGCGGCACGTTGACCGGCGGCAGCACATAGCTTTTGCCCTCGGCCGAGATCGTCAGCGACCGCCCGGAGTCCAGAAAATCCAAGAAGCGATCTTCCAGCGCGCCCCATTTGTCTCCGTCAAGCTCGGGATGGCCGAGGTCCGGCTGGTTGAACATCGTGGTGTTCGGCGGCCAGCCCTCGGCACCGGGGCCATCAAGCAAGTAGATGAAGCCGGCAAAATCCATCCGGGTCTTGCTGTTGGCGATCGTGATCGAGGCCTCGGTGTGGTCCTGTTTCGGCGCGCCTCCCGGATAGACCGCATCCAACTCGTAATGCGTGCCGCAACCGAAGCGGAAGACGGTCTTGCCGTTGGTGTCGTAGTAACTCAAAAACGGCTCATCCCTGGGCGGTGGGATCTCGAATTTCCAGGCGCCCTTCCACGTATCGTTCGATGTGCTGCCAGCCGCCGACGCCGCAGACAACCCGAGGCCCGATACAACGATAAGGATTCCAAGCAGCCTTACACGCGTCGTCATGGCAAGCCCCCAACGCGATCCGCGATCATCCTAACGCAAGAATGCGCATCGACCAGCCTGGCCGGCAAGGCGCTCAGCCGACATTGGGCCACACGCGTTTGGCGCTCTAGGCCGCTCTCATGGGTCGACAACGTACATTCGAGGATCCAGGCACCGATGTCCGCTTTTGGCCCTTAGCTGCCGCGCTGGTCGGCAACTTTCGCGGCAGCTTTCGGGGGTAAAGCGGACATCCCAATTTGACCGCGCCGCGGCTGCTTTTGACCCAAAGCGGCCACTTGCAATTAAAGACCAATTGGTCTATATATCGGCAATGAGCCACCAAACCCCGGTGCAGTTGCCCCGTGGCCGCCCCCGAAGTTTCGACACGGAAGCCGCTGTCGAACGCGCGATGGGTGTGTTCTGGTCGCGCGGCTATCACGCCACGGCGCTACCGGACCTTCTTCGTGCGACGAAGCTCTCGCGTGGCAGCCTTTACGCGGCTTTCGGTGACAAGCACTCGCTCTTCTTGCGTGCGCTTGATCGCTACATTGCCAATGCCCTGACACGGATGGATATCGAACTCGACCCCCGCAGAGAGCCAGTCGACGGCCTGCGGGCCTACCTTGCCGGCTACGTTGAACGCACGAGCGGTGCCAATGGTCGGCGCGGATGCCTGCTGGTGGCCACAGCCATGGAACTGGCCGGCCATGATGCTGAAGTTGATCGTCGCATCGGGAGCTTTTTCAAAGCCATGGAGGCCAGGGTGGCCGATGCACTTTCCCGTGCGAAGGCGGCGGGCAAGTTGGCCGACGGTGTTGAGCCTTCAAGTGCCGCCCGAATTCTCGTCTGTTTCGTCGAGGGGCTGCGCGTGGTCGGCAAAACGGCACCGGCACGGAACACATCGCAAGCCACCGTTGACGCTCTTCTCGACCGCTTCATCAGGTAGACAACCCATGGACGCCTCCGCTGTCAGCGCGTCTATATTTAGACCGAATGGTCTTGAAAGGAAGGATGCCATGTCTGCCATCCAGATCGTCTGCGCGGTGGCCGTTCCCTTGCTCTGGGGTTATCAGTTCGTGGCCATCAAAGTGGGCGTCATGGAGTTTCCGCCGCTCTTCTTCCTCGCACTGCGCTTCCTGGCCATCGCGCTGCTGCTTATTCCGTTCGTCAAAAGGCCCACACGTCAACAGTTCGGCCCTATCGCAGCTATTTCGGTTTTCCTTGGTGGACTGAACTTCGGGCTCTTCTATGTTGGCCTTGGGCTCGGCTCGGGAAGCATGTCGGCCGTCGCATATCAACTCGCCACGCCCTTCACCGTCCTGTTAGCTTGGCCGCTGCTCGCGGAGAGGCCGTCTCTCACCACGTCCGCCGGAGTGGTGCTTGCATTCGTCGGCGTGGTCGTGTTGGCAGCGGGGCCTGGCCTGTCGGCAAACGCGCTTCCGCTGATGCTTGTGGTCGGGGCAGCCTTCGCGTTCGCGGTGTCCAACGTCTTGACGAAACGCTACGGCCCTTTTGACCCTTTGATGTTGATGGGGTGGTCGTCGCTGCTCACGGTGCCGCAGGTCATGTTGATGTCGTTGCTCCTTGAACATGGACAACTGGCGACCCTTATCACGGCGGATGAACGTGGTTGGCTGGCACTCGCCTACACAATTTTCATCGGAGGGATTGTTGGGTTTGGCCTTTGGTTCTGGCTGATCGCCCGTTGCTCCATGGGCCGCGTCGCACCATTCGGCCTGCTGCTTCCGGTGTTCGCCTTGATTTCGAGCGTGTTGTTCCTTGGCGACCGTATGACCCCAAAGTTGATTGTCGGTGCGCTGCTCGCGATCTCCGGCGTCGCCATTACACAAGTAAGATCGAGCGCTCGACCAATTTGAACTTAGAAGTCGCGTCGTGGCGACTTCCGAGTTTGGCCCGTAACGGACATTCTGGGGTTAGGGTCCGGTGTCTGGCTCCTGGGTGAACAGCGGACATCACCTTGGAGCCGGCGCGTCCGTTTGTAACCCAAAGCTGACTTCACAGGAGTGCGCCCGGCGAGGTGACCTCGCGGCGCCTAAGCCTAAAATCCGGTTGGACCTACCGCGCCGATCCAGCGCTTGACCTTAGTTGGCGCCTTTTCGTCCATATAGAAGAAATGCGCCATTGTAGGTCGCACAGGCTGGATGTTCGGATCATCGAATTTCATGCCCACTTTGCCATGAAAGACTTTCAGCAAGGGACTGTCCCAAAACTCCACGACATCGTGATGCGCGGTAAAGCCCTTGTCGATGAACTGCCGCAGGTTTTCTCGGATCGCCTCGCGTCCATGCCAATCGGCAACACCGAGATTGCATACGGCATCCTTTGCGAAACAATCAAAGCCTTTCCCAAAGGTTTTGTCATCGATCTCTTTCCACATAGCGAGCAGCCATTCCGGCGGTGCGGTTTTCGTGAAAGTAATGGTGTTCATTTTATCGGTTGCGGTTTTCGTCAAAGTGATTGTATCCATTCTATCCTCCTGGATTGCGACGGTGCCGTGGGATCATCGCGTCGGATGCCTTGGCTGATCCCGTAGCGGTCTATTTAGGAACGCGGCTGTTGGCGGATTCGCCAATACGCCCTCGGTTCTCGCCAAACCGCGCTAGCAAGGTCACGCCCGTGGCCGGGACGCTTGTGTCTGCTTATGGTGTCGCTGGCGCACGGAAAGTCACGCGGGTTCTGCGGCTAGAACTCGCCCTAGATTTCCCCGTTCCAACGCACACGCGAATTATTTCTTCGAGCGGCCGCGTTCGACTATTTATGCATAGGGCCTAATTTTCAGGCATCGGCGTGAATTGGGTGTCGACGCCAAATGCCAGAAGCGCGATGTCCGCCCTTAGCGGAC
Organism: uncultured Alphaproteobacteria bacterium; assembly: GCA_963761595.1. Lineage (GTDB taxonomy): Bacteria > Pseudomonadota > Alphaproteobacteria > Rhizobiales > Xanthobacteraceae > BOG-931. Next base: position 103,760 of record CAVXHE010000012.1, on the reverse strand, counting down.
GCCAAAAGTCAGATCGGCCGCGGCAGCTTTTGACCAAAAGCAGGCGTCTCCCACGTCAGGCAGCCGATTTCTGGCTCCACTCATCGCGGAATCGCGTCGACGCATCGCGCGCGATAGGCCCGCCATGGCCGAACCCAGCAGCATCGAATGAAAGACTGGCAAGTTTGCGCTGGCTCGCACGACCTTCCTCTAAACTCTCGAAGCCGACAGGATCAGCGAGGCCCATGAGATTCATGTACACATCGCCTGCGAACAGCATGCGTCCCGGATGCCAAAGCAGCGCGACATGTCCCGCGCAATGTCCGGGCGTATGAATAACGTCGATGCCGCCGGCGATGGGTAGTGTTTCCCCATCGGTCAAAGGCTCGTCGATGGCAACCGGCTCTAGTCGCTCGTCGGGATCAAAGAACAACTTGCACATCACTTGCCGCAACAGGCCGGGTGCCGGCCGCATCGGCCGAAACGGGCCTCCACTCTCAGCCATCGGGATATCGAGCGGGTGCATGTAGGTCGTCGCACCAGTTTCCCGCACGATCGCAGCGGCGCTGCCGATGTGATCAGGGTGGCCATGAGTGAAAATGAGGTGCTTGAGCTGGTGTGGCGAACGGCCGAGCCCGCCAATCGCCCCGAAGACGGCTGCCTCCTTACCGGGGAAACCGGCGTCGATCAGTGTCAACCCTTCGTCGCCCTCGATCAGGAAGGCGTTTGCCATCCCCATCGGGACGACGTGCACTCCTTCGATCACACGCTTCACAGCCATAGGCAGAACTCCTCGCAGTGTTTGCACCGTAAATGCAACTCCGTCGGCGCCACGCGGTTTCGTGCCGAGTTCCTGGAAACGGCAGGTCAAAGGTCCAGAGGTGGAGTTCCATCACGCAGTTCACGGCGAAAAGGCTGGTTGTTTTTCAGTAGTGCAAGAGTCCGGTTTTGGCCCTTAGCGGACTCCCCGGTCGGCGACTGTCGTGTCCGCTTTCGGGGGTAAAGCGGACGTCGTGCCGCATTATCGCCGTGTCCGCTTTTGATCCAAAGCGGATATCACCGCCGTGATCGAGCCGCGGCAGTTATTGACCCATGTGAGACATTCCTGCTCAGGATTGCTGCGTTGCAAATTGAGCTTTCAACCCTGTTTCGCGGATCGCAACTTCCTGATTTGATCTTCCAATTCTATGCCAACTCTGGCGTGGTCGAAGCCTGCGGGGAGGGCGATGCCAAATTGCGGCGGATTGATTTCACGCCTTGCTTATGCGCGTGCCAAGCAGGACGGCGCGGACGCTGGCGGCTTGGCGCAGCAGGCTGGCCTGACTGTTGCGGACATCGAAGCGCGAAATGTTTGGCTAAGTGTTGCTGGTCAAATTAAATTCGTCGACCTTGTCGCCAACGCGACCGCAGATCCTGATCTCGGATTTCATCTTGCGACGGATTTCGATCTGCGTGCATTGGAATTCCTATACTACCTCGCCGCTTCGGCCGACATATTAGGGAGCGCCCTGCAAAGACTTGAGCGCTATTCCGGTCTTGTGAACGAGGGCGTCATAGTGCGTGTGAGGAAAGGAAAGGCCATTCGAGTCGGCTTCCAGTATACCGGCGTGGCCCGACACACGGACCGGCATCAGATCGAGTTCTGGGTCACTGCGGTCACTCGTCTTTGCCGCCACTTGGTCAATCGCGACCTTAAGCCCATTCACGTGCGCATCGCACACCACAGAAATTTTCGGGACAGCGATGTTGAGAGATTTGTAGGCGTCGCGATCGAGGTCGGCGCCGACATCGACGAGATCCAGTTTTCCGCGGCGAGCTGGAGCCTCCCAATCGTAACTACCGACCATTATCTGCATGATGTTCTGGTGCAATACTGCGAGGACGCTCTGGCGCGCCGCGAGAGGAAGGCCACTTCCCTCAGGCTGCGTATCGAAGCAGCAGCCGCCGAACTGCTGCCGCACGGGCAAGCCCGTTCCAACATTATCGCAGCAAGGCTTGGCATGAGCCCGCGAACGCTGGCGCGGCGATTGTCGGCCGAGGGATTGTCGTTTGCCGACGTTCTGCGCGAGCTGCGATTGGCGCTGGCGCATCGCTATCTTGCAGACCACGATTTGCTGATCTCTCAGATCGCCTGGCTGCTCGGCTATACGGAAATCGGCGCATTTACTCATGCTTTCCGGCGCTGGACCGGAACGACGCCTACTGTCGTGCGGGGCAATCAGCCGCGCCTGGCAAGTAAAATCAAATAACTGACGGCAAATCGCAAGCTAGGCGTGCGATCTGGAAATAATCTTAACCTTTGAAAGAGGAGCCTATTAACTTGGCCGAACGTGAATGATTAAAAATATCACCAACGACCTGCGAGAGCTCGCGCACAAATGCGCGGTATTGGCGCGCAACTGCCAGACCTCCTCCCTTTCCAACGTTCTGGAGGAGTTGGCAACCGATCTGATGGCCAAGGCGCTGGAGCTTGAGCATAAATTTGATCAATGACAGCCCCACCTGCAAACTGCCGACAAAATCGTAAGCCCTGACGCACCGCAACGCGACGTTCCAGAAGGAGCGCGCGGGATTTGATCAATGATGCCTGTACGCTTTGTGACCAAGCGTTCGCGCACGCTATATCAGCGCGCGATGTTTTTGCGCGGCTTTGCTCTCAGCATCCTCGCTTCTACTCACGCGGCCTCAGCGCTCGTGCGTAACTCTCGGGACTGAGGACGCGCGTCAGTGCTGCCGGCGTCGTGCGATGGAAACCCTATGCACGATAATGAGCAACTTACTGCCAATGCCGGCACGCCGTGGTCGGATATCGATGATGACGATCTGCGCACGGAGATTTTTCGCGGCGCTTCGATCGATGAAGTCGCAGTTTTCCTTTGCCGCATGCCGGACGAGGTGGTTATCCGGGCCGCACTCCTGCGGCTGCGGTGGAAGCACATGGCGCTTCATTGATGCGTTTGGTGTAGCAGCATGAGTATGCGTGACGAAGTGCTCAAGGTCGTGCCGGTGGGGGCCGAGCAAGGACAGCCGATAACGACGATCTGGGAAATGCTCGGCGTGTGGTCGCGCTGGACGGTGAGGAGGCGACTCGAAGAATTGGCCGCTGAAGGCCTGATCGTGCGCACCAGCGAAAACATCGCCAGCGGCGTTCGCTATCGCTATCACCGCGAAGGGCCGGCATGACGTGGCCCTTCCGCAACGGGGATCAAGAAGGAGTAGTTGTCGCTATTCGAATTCGAAGAGCAATTTCTTCGAGTAGAATGCCGGAGACTTTCGTAGTCCAGCTTTCGCCGGCGCTGACCGGCATTGCGAGCGTCAACGTTCCTGTTGAAATAATCTCGCCTGGGCGCAGCGGCGGGTTATGCGCATCGCTCGCCAGCATTTCGACCAGATTGCGAAGCGCCAAAAGCGGGCTATCGAGCACGAGGGCGCCGCTGCCACGTTGGCTCAGTTTGCCGTTGCAATAAAGTTCGACCCTAAAGGCGGCCAGTTCGTGCTGCCAATCTGTCTTGCGCGGTGCGATTGCGTGACGTGCTCCAATCACCAGTGCGCCATGGAGGCAATGTGCGGCAACCGCATCCGGGGCTGCGAATTTCCAGTCAGGAAAAATCGACTGCACAACCTCATAGCCGAGCGCGACCCACTCGGTGCAATTGATCAGCTCGGCTTCGCTCATGCCCGGCAAGGGCGCCGCTTTCAGGCCAAATATGATTTCCGGCTCGATGCGAGGCTCCGCGAAATCCTTGATACGTATCGCCGGCGTGGATGCGAGTTCCTGCGTGGTGCGGTTGGTGATGTAGCCCCAAATCGGCGACTGGACGCCGTACACTTTCCACATTTCGCGGTTTGTGAACCCGATCTTGCGACCGGTTATTGTTTCGCCGCGAGCCTCGAAGGCGGCGCGCAGCAACGGCGCGACGCGATAGGCTTGGGCGAGCGTCAATCCGCCAGGCCGAGAGGAAAATCTGGGAATTTGATAATGGCCGGCCAGAGACGCGACAACCTCGTTGGCGACGGCTTTGACATCGAGCGCTTCGGTCAGTGCAGCCATGCACGGACTCTATCCGAAGTCTTGGAGGGCGCAAACGGTTGCAAGCCATCACGAGCGCATGTCCGTTCCTGGCACGTCAGCGGCATCATCTCACAGCGATTAAATGTTCGCTTTCGAGGTTGCAGGGGGCATCGGGCGCTGCCGTCCAAATGTCGCCGAGTGACTGTTGGCGGCATGGTCGGGTATTGGCCTAACGGGAAAAACGAACGCTTCAATTGAATTGACTGGGCGTCGCCGGGCATGCTTGTTGCGTACCAGATCACCTCATAATCCAAGTAGTACCGCGCCCATGCCCAAACTCTACGAGGCCCTCGCAGAAGCGTTCCTTGCGGAGGGAGTCGACACGCAGTTCGTCCTGATGGGCGACGGCAACATGCACTGGTCCACCGCCTTTGCCAAACTGCCGGGCGTGCATACCGTCCACGTCAGGCACGAGCACGTTACCGTCGCGGCGGCGACCGCCTACAACATAGCAACCGGCAAGGTCGCCGTTGCCTCGGTCACCTGCGGCCCCGGCGTGACCCAGTTGATGACGGCGCTGCCGGCCGCGGTTCGCGCCCGCCTGCCGATGGTGGTGTTCGCCGGCGAGTCGCCGATCAACGCCAAGTTCTACAACCAGTACATCGACCAGGCGCCGCTGGTGACGGCGACCGGGGCGCATTACATCGCCGCGCATAGCGTGCCGCGCATGATGGACTACGTGCGCGAGGCCTTCCACATCGCCAAGTACGAGCGGTGCCCGGTGGTGCTGGGCATTCCCTACGACCTGCAGAAGGTCGAACACATGGCCAACCAGCCCTACGAGACCTCGGCGATGTACCAGCCCAAGGTCGGGCGCATGCAGCCCGATCCCGAGCTCGTGGCCGAGGCCGTCGAGCGGCTGGCCGCGGCAAAGCGGCCGATCATCCTCGGTGGCCGTGGCGTGCTGTGGTCCGGCGCGCGAGATGCGGTGATCAAGCTCGCCGATCGCTGCGGCGCCTTGCTCTCCAACACGCTGCCCGCGCGCGGTCTTTTCCACGACCATCCGTTCGGGCTCGGCACCACCGGCAGCTACTTCACGTCGTTGGGCAGAGAGATGTACGAGTTCGCGGACGTCGTGCTCGCGGTCGGTACGAGCCTGTCCTACTACGTCGGCGGCGGGCACTACTTGCGCAAAGGCCTGCAAGATCCAGTTGGACGATGCCCCGCGCGGCTTGCGCGATGGGCAGAAGGCCGCCGACATCTACGTCAGATCGGATGCGCTCGTCGGCGTCGAGGCAATCCTTGCCGGCCTCGACAAGAAGCTGGGCGTCGGCAAACCGACGGCGGCGGCGATACGCTCGAAAGAGCTCGCGCATCGCATCGCGACCGAGCCGGCGGAACTCGATGCCATTCGACATCGCGCCGGGGGTGCTCGATCCACGCGAGGTGATCCGGGCCATCGACGCGGTCGTTCCAAAGGATTGGGACATCGTCGTCGGCGGCGGCCATCAGGCCTATTTCAACACCCAGATGCGTGGCCGGCCGGCGGAGCGCTACACGACGGTCCGTGAATTCGGCGCGGTCGGCAACGGCCTGTCGTATGCGCTTGGGGTTGCGGCTGCGCGCCGGCAGGGCCGCGAGGGCAAGATCGTGCTGTTCGAAGGCGACGGTGGGCTCCTGTTCCATATCCAGGAACTCGAGACGCTCAAGCGTTAAGGATTTCGCATCCTGATCTGCGCGATGAACGACGGCGGATACGGCTCGGAGTTTCACAAGCTGCGCGCCGACGGCATCGACGATAGCTTGGCTGTGTTCGGCCGGCCCGCGCTCGAAAACATCGCACGCGGCTTCGGCCTGCGCGGCCACGAGATACGCGATGTGTCGGTCATCCCGAAGCTGTTCGCCGACTTCGCCGCGCAGGGCGAAAGCGAAATCTGGAACATCCAGATCTCGGATCAGGTCACGGCACCGGTGATCCGCCAGACCATCAAGCGCGGCCACGGCAATATGTGAGCATTTCTGACAGGCTGTTGGTTGCCTTTGCGCTCGCGAATGTCCGATTTCACGCGTAACGCGGCTGTAATCGCCACATGCCGCGATGTCGCTTTATGACCCGGAACGGACCTCGCGCTGCCGTGGCTGAGGTATAGAAATCAAGAATTATGCACCGGACTGTCACGAACTCATTTGCTCGTGGAGAGGAGCTGAACCAACAGCTCTATGCTGGGTACGACACCCGTGAAGACCCGGATGTTGAGAGTTTCACCCGTGAACGCTCGCACGCGGACATTCCCTCGGCCCTCCAGTGGCGTCAGTCATGCCGAGCTGGGGAGCCGCTTCCGCCAGGCGATCCAGCCGACGACTATCGATAGTGTCGCCACGATAAGCGGCGCCACCCCGTGCCCGTATTCGCCGTGGAGGGTGACGGTCGCGAGCGCCGCCAACATCACGGTGCAGCCGAGCGCCGAGCCCCACAGCCGCGTCCGTGCCTGCGCCAGCAGAACGGCGGTCGTGAGTTCCAGCGATCCGGTCACGAAATGGAACCAGTGCGGGTATCCCCACCGCAGATATTCCTCGTAGATAGACCCAGGGGCGAAGATGTTGCTGAGCGATCCCACGACGAAGAAAGCTGCAAGCGCCAAGGCCGAGACTTGGCGCCAGGAAATCTTTGACATTTGTCCAACCTTTTCTGATAGGGCGCCGCGGAGGACCTGTGTGGTCGCGCCAAGAGACGGCCGGCCGCGACGCATTCATTCCGAAGGAGATGCGAATTTCCGGAGCAGGTCCGAAAGTCGCATCTCATCGCTGATCCGCGGACCTACGCCGTGGCGGCCTTCTGGGCCGCCGCGAAGACATCGCGGGGAAGCGTTGTGCCGGCGACGTGCTCCGTGCCAGCGACGCCGAGGTCCATCCAGCCCGCGTTGACGGCCTCGAACATCGCTTCAGCCGGTCCGGTTTGGCCCTTCGGGATGCCGAACTGCTCGAACGCTGCCGGCCACTCGGCCCGCGGGACAGCGAAGGCCTTGACTTCGCGCTGCATGACATCGCCCAGTTGCGCTGCGACTTCATCCGCGCTGACCATCGAACCAAGTTCGATGACGCGATGCCCCGACCACGCCGGCCCGGTCAGCAGCGTCGCCACCTCGGCACCGATGTCGTTCGTCGCGACCATCGTCGATTTCCGGTTGGTCGGGTTGTAGTAGACGGGGAGCGTGCCGCCCTGGGCGACGTGCAGGCCGTAAAGGAAGTTTTCGAAAAACCCGCCGGCGCGCACGAAGGCGGTCGGCGATGTCAGTTTGCGAAAGCCTTGCTCCAGCAACGACAGGGCCGTGATCATCCCCAGCCCGCTGGTTCTGTTCGCCCCCATCGACGAGAGCCCGACGACCCGCGGCGGCGCGGCCTTGGTCAGCGCCTCGACATAGTTCGCGATGACGCCCTTGGCTTCCTTGAAGTCCGGCGAGGGGGCCCAGACGGCCGGCAACATTACAAACGCGCCGTCGACGCCCTTGAGCGCCCGCTCGATGGCGGCCGCATTGTTCCAGTCGCCGTCGACCAGTTCGACGCCCTGGTCCGTCCAGCTTGCCGCCTTCGCGCGGTCGCGAACCAGCGCGCGTACTTTCTTACCTTGCGCCAACAGATGCCTGGCCGTTGCGCCGCCGACTTTTCCTGTAATTCCCATGACTAGAAACATGCGTATTCTCCCGGTGCTAAATGGTCTATATTCTAGGGTAGGTCTCATATAAAGACCTTAGACCTGCACCGTAAGGAGGCAGTTTTTTGTAACCAGGAGAGAAAAAGGGAACCCGCATGAGCGACGCATTGAGCGCGATCGAGCGATTCAGCCGATATCAATCGGACGACGCCCAGTCAGTAGAACCCGTACATTGCCCGGTGCGCGACGTGCTCGACCGCATCGGCGACAAATGGAGCATACTCATGATCATGACCCTCGCGACGCGACCGCAGCGCTTCAGCGAGCTTCACCGAGCCATCCGCGACATCTCCAAGCGCATGCTCACCCAGACGCTGCGCGACTTGGAGCGCGACGGACTTATCACCCGCCATGTCTTTCCGACCAAGCCGCCGAGCGTTGAATATTGCCTTTCCCCGCTAGGCCAATCCCTGCTGGACCCGATGGCGAGCCTCATCGATTGGGCCGACCGTCGTTATTCCGATATCCATGCCGCGCGCGTCCGCTTTGACGGAGCACCCTGTGATGTCCAGCGCTAGTGATCTGAAACAGAAGTTCTTCGTCTGAGCATGCCATGTGTCCTTTGCCGTCATACTCAGTAACCCCTTTCGTTGCATTCCGCGGTTATGGTGCAAAATCAAGAATTTTGCTCTGGCGATTGCCGAGCAAATCGACGTGTTTTCGATATCACTTTCCCCTTTAGCAAGGCCGCTTCAGTTGGCGGGCCGCTCTCTATCAAACCTCTGTGAGATGTCGCTATTGGCACATGGGCGACATGGCCTGTCGGCGGCTACACGTCTGCTTTCTGCGGTAAAGCGGACTAGGTAAATCTCCGGCGAAATGTCTGCGAGTGACCCAAAGCGGGAAATTCAGATTTCGCGACCATCCTGGTGATCAAGTTGAAAGCCGATTTGAATGCCAAAGACTTTTCCGTCATTGTTGTTGGCTATTTGCTGAACGACTAGGAACGCCACCACGAGCAAGGTTATTCCGGCAGCGATAAAAAACGCGTTGCGGGCGCGCCTAACATATCGCCCGTGGCCGGCAATCGCGCCAACAAGCAGGTAAATTCCAACCGGCAAGCAGATGATCGTCGTGTAGAAGACGGGGACGTAAGAAAATCCATCTTCGTAAGGATTGCCCCAGTTCTCGATTGGCGGGACAAGGCTCCAGCCCCAGAGAGCGAGCATGATAAAGGCGGCAACGGCGAACAAGGAGCGCAGCTTAGACGACGCTGTAATTTCCGTCGTACTGCCCATGTCCTGTCCCCAAAGCGATAACGTTGATGTCATCCTATCAGAATTTGTGTTCGCCGTCCGGGGGCTTTGACCCGAAGCGGACATTGAACTCACCTTTCGAAAGCCGGATCGATCGGTACGCGATAGCCGTTGGCGAGGCGGTTGGTCTCGTTGGCCATGCCGACCACCGCCATGAGTTCGGAGAACTGCGCAGGCGTCATGCCTGCTTTCGCCGCGGCCGCGCTGTGACTGGCCGTGCAGTAGCCGCAGCCATTGGTGACGGAGACGGCCAGATAGATCATTTCCTTGACCAGAGGATCGAGTGTGCCAGGCGCCATTACCTGCTTGATGCTCTCCCATGTGCGCTTTAGCGTTGCCGGGTCGTTGGCGAGATATTTCCAGAAATTGTTGACGTCAGGCACATTGCGCGTCGTCTTGATGTCGTCATAGACGGCCCTGACCTCGGCAGAGGCATCCGCATATTCGATCGGTGTAGGTTTGCTCATAGCCTTCCTCCTTGCATGCCGGCCCCGTCGCGTCTCAATGAATACCCGCCCTCATCGCGCGATTTTTCAGTTCGCCGTCATCTCGCGCACTTCTTTGGCTTTGGCGGTGCAGGCCGCGAGCAGAAAGCTCAAATCGGTGCCGGTCGAGACGTAGCGCGCGCCCATTTTGACGAATTGGGCGGCAAGGTCCGGCCGCGACGACAGCCCGCCGACGCCGACATATTTATTGTGGCGGCGGCAAACCTCGATGGTTTTGGCGTAAGCCGCGCGCAGCCGCGGATGCTCATATTGGCCGGCAAGGCCCCAGTCGGCGAGCATGTCGTTTGAGCCGATCAGCACCATGTCGACGCCGTCGACCGCTGTGATTTCGTCGGCCTTGGTGAGCGCGTCCTCGCTTTCGAATTGCACGACCAGCATGGTCGCTGCGTTCATCGCCGCATCAGCTTGCGCGACCGGGAACGGACGATAGTGCAGATGGGGCAGGGGACCTGCCGCCGAGCGCTCGCCGAGCGGCGGGAATTTTGCCGCCACCACATAAGCGCGGGCCTCCGCCGCCGAGCGCACATGCGGCGCGATGACGCCGAGCGCGCCGGCATCGAGCACGCGCGACACCTCGCCGACGCCGGGAACGCGCACCAGCGGCGTGACGCCCGCCGCAAGCGCCGCCATGCAGATCTGGCCGGTGGTCTCCAGCGAGAAGCTGGCATGCTCCAGGTCGACATAGAGGCTGTCGAAGCCCGCGGTCTTGGCGATTTGCGCGATCTCGATGCCGCGGGTGAGCCGCACGATCATGGAGGCGACGACCTCGCCGCGGAGAAGCTTTTCCTTGGCGTGATTGCGTAGGATATCTTCGATTTTGCCCGGCATTTGGCTGGTCCCCACTTAAAGTGATGTCTTAACTCGTTCCTGAACCAATGTCTTAGCCAGGCGCTCGTGTAACATCTCACCTGAACAGTGAGACGGCTGCCTCACGGCGGCGAGCTATCCTTAAATTGCGCGGCAGACGGCAGCGCAGAGAGAAATTGAAGTCAAGGACGGCCCGAAGGGCCGCCGCCTCTGGCGGTGCTTCGCATCCTTGAGTTCAATTTCTCTCTGCGCTCCAATGTGGCCATGCAATTTAAGGGAAAGTGTGCTGCCGGAGCGCGTTCGTGATGCACCCTGACAAGGATCACTCGGCGAGCTATGCTGGAACTAAGGGAGAAACGACCGTGAATTACGCGACAGACTTCAAGTCAATCCGCAACGAGGTGTCCGAAGAAGAGTGGCAGGCGCGGCTCGATCTCGCCGCCTGCTATCGGCTGGTCGACGTCTATGGCATGACCGACCTGATCTACAACCACATCACGGCGCGCATCCCGGGCACCGAGCATCTCCTGATCAATCTCTACGGGCTCCTCTACAAGGAGATCACGGCGTCGAGCCTGGTCAAGATCGATGTCGAGGGCACCGTCATCGCCAAACCCGATACCGATTACAGCATCAATGTCTCCGGCTATGTGATCCACGGCGCCATCCACAAGGCGCGGCCCGACGTATCCTGCGTGCTGCACACCCATACCCGCGCCGGCATGGCGGTCGCAGCGATGAAATGCGGGCTGTTGCCGATGTCGCAGACCTCGATCCGCTTTGTCGACCATATCGGCTATCACGACTATGAAGGGCCGGCGATCGACACCGACGAGCGCGCGCGGCTGGTGGCCGATCTCGGCCCGCATGACGCGATGATCATGCGCAATCACGGGCTGCTGACCTGCGGCGCTACCGTTCAGCAGGCCTTCAACACCATGTATCAGCTCGAATTGTCGTGCCGCTCGCAGGTCGACGCCATGGTGACGGGGACCGAACTGACGATGCCCGGCGAGAACGTGCTGGCGCATACCGCGCATCTTTATCAGCCCGGCGCGCGGCGGCCTTACGGCGTGCTGGAATGGCCGGCCATGCTGCGGCTGCTCGTGGCGGAACAGAAGAATTCCGGCTATCCGCCGTATTGGAATTGAGTTTTTTCGATCCATGCCACAGCAGCTTTCTGCAATCGTCATCACCCGCAATGAGGCGGCGAATATCGGCGCGTGTCTCGACGGGCTCGCCTTCTGCGACGAGCGCATCGTGGTCGATTGCGGCTCGACCGACGGCACCGTGGACATCGCGCGCGGCAAGGGCGCGCGCGTCGCGCATCACGATTGGAACGGCTTTGGGCCGCAAAAGAATTTCGCGCTGTCGCTCGCGACCGGCGATTGGGTGCTGTCCGTCGATGCCGACGAGCGCGTGACGGGCGAGCTAGCGCAAGCCATCAAAGCGGCAATGGGCGACGCCGGCGCCGACGGTTTCGAGCTGCCGCGCGTCTCGAGCTTTTGCGGCCGGCCGATGCGGCACTCGGGGTGGTTTCCCGATTATGTGCTCCGCCTGTTCCGCCGCGGCCAAGCGCGCTTCGACGACGCCGTGGTGCACGAGCGCGTGATCTGCGGCGGCACTGTCAAAAGGCTCGACAAGCCTTTGATCCATCATCCGGTATTGAAGCTCGAAGACGCGCTGTCGCGGATGGATCGCTATTCGACGGCGAGTGCAGAGGCGCTGGTCGCTTCAGGCCGCCGCGTGTCGTTTTTCACCGGTATCGCCCACGGCTTTTTTGCCTTCCTCAAAAGCTATGTGCTCCGCCTTGGTTTCCTCGACGGTGCGGAAGGTTTTCTGCTTGCTGTCGCCAATGCCGAAGGCAGCTATTACCGTTACATGAAGGCGTGGGTGGCGCAGCGCGCCAAGGCGCACCGCAACGAGTGAAAAGCCGCGAATGAGTGGGGCCGCGTGTCCGGGGAAACTATTCCAACTTAACGGTCGGCTCGCAGGCGGAAGTTCATCTCGATCTTCGTGGTGGAAGCGCTGCTCGGAAGACGCCAGTCCGAGTAGCCGGGCGTGGGATCCGGATCGTAAGAGAGGTCTAACCGCCAGTTTTGCTCGGGGACGCCGGGCAGGTTTAGGCTGACGACCCGTTGGCTCGTCTTCTGACTGAGCGAGGCCGTCGCGAGGATCACTTTACGGTCGCCGTCGTGAGCCCGCCAGCTTTCGCCCAGCAGGACGATCGCGTGGTCCTCTCCTTCCGACACGGCGATTTGCACGTCGTCGCTGGACGGCGGCAAGACCGTGCCGGGCGGCAGCCGGAACTGCAGGTCGAGCGTCATGAAGCCGTGTGTGAGATAGGGCGAACGGATGAGTTCGTACCATGCCCACCAGGCGAGGCCTCCGGCGAGAGCCAGAACGGCGACGGCAAAGGGCCGCGAAATGCGCGTTTGTGGCCGGGGTGCTGCGTCCGACTTCCCTGCATCCGGCGCCGGCGGCTTTTCGCGAACGACACCGATCTTGCTGAACAGCCATATGCCGGCGATGAAGCCTATGAGACCGCCGATCGGCCCGATATTGAAGAACGCACCCATGGCGGTGCCGCCGTCTCGGTCCGGACCCAAAACGCTGATCAACAGAAAGGCCAGTCCGAACCAGCCGGCGAGCATGCCGAGAAGACCGGACACGAGGCCGAGGATGAAGCGCATGACCCCGCTAGCTCCGGCCCGGTGACGGCGATTTCGGCCGCGCCGGCAGGGCTGCGATAATCTTTTCCGCACGCTCGATCACCGCGCTCGCCGATACATCTTTCATGCAATCGTGGTGATGCGTGCAGCGGCTCAATTGCCGCAGATAGCAGGGCGAGCAGGGCAGATCGGCGCGCAGCACCGCATCCTCGCGCCGGTACGGCCCGGCCCAGACCGGGTCGGTCGGCCCGAACACGGCGACCACCGGCCGGCCGAGCGCCACCGCCAAATGCATCGGTCCGGAATTGTTGCTGATAGAGATCGTGCCGCGGGCAATGAGCGCTGCAAGCTCGGGCAGCGTGGTTTCGCCGGCGAGATTGATCGCGCCGGGCGCGAGCTCGGCGACCTGCGCGCAGACCTCATGCTCGCGGCCCGATCCGATCAGAACCACGGCGAATTTCTTATCCAGAAAATGCCGCGCCACCTCGGCGAAGGCCTCGCTCCGCCATTGTTTGGTTTCCCAATTGGTGCCCGGCGCCATGACGACGAGCTTGGCGCCGGCGATTTCGTAATAGTCCAGCAAAGCATCGATGCGGGACGTCGCTTCCGGCGGAATCGGAAACGAAAAATCCGCGCTGTTGCCGTCAAGCCCGAGCATGGCGCCGAAGCGCAGATAACGCTCGACGGGATGGATATCGAGCGTCGGCAGCTCGACGTGATGCGTATAGGCGAGAAAGCTGCCCTCGCGCGCGCCTTGCCAGGCGTGGCGGCGCGCGTCGTCGGGGATTTTGCGCGGCGAAGCCTTCCACAGCGCGGCCCGCGGCCGGTCGAAGCCGATTCGCACCGGCGCGCCGGAGGCGAAGGCAAATATGCCGCTGCGCAATTGGCCCTGCAGATCGAGCACCAGATCGTATTCGACCGCGCGGAGCATGGCGACAAGCCGCGCCGCGCTGACATACGGCGCCGGCCGCCACGGCGCCGACCATTCCTGGCGCTGAAACTCGACGACATTGGTGATGGCGGGATTGTTCGCCAGAAGCTCGGCGATTGCCGGCGTCACCAGCCAGTCGATCCGCGCCTTTGGATAGCGCTGCCGCAGCTTGTTGAGAAGCGGCACCGTGTGCACGACGTCGCCCATGGCCGACAGCTTGATCAGCAGGATCCGTTGAAAATCGCGGCTGCTCAGATCGGCGGATAACACCGTTTTGTCGGCTCCCGTCAGGCGAGACAATTCGCCACCGGCCAAGGTCCGTGGCTTAAATGCCACGCGGCTTGAACGGTGCGGGCTTATCTAGCACCATGCCGCCGCGTTGTAACGCGGGCGCGGCTTGACGCACAAAGCGCGACCGGCGGCTGGGAGGACATATGAAGAAGCTCGTTGTCGCCGCCATGGCGGTGCTTGCCGCGTCCGTTGGCGGCCGGGCGGGGCGCCCGCGCCGCCGATCCGGTGCCGATCACCATCGTCGTCTTCAATCCGCCGTCGCTCGGCGCGGTGTTTCCCTCGGTCATCAAGCAGCAGAAATTCGATATCGCCAACGGCATCGACATCACCTTCGTCGAGCGGCCGCCGGACGCCTATGCCGCGCAATTCAATTCCGGCGAGTTCCAGGTCGGCGGCAGCGCCTCGGTTCTGATTCTCGGGCTCGGCGCCACCCGCGGCATCAAGACGAGCTATCTGTTCAACCTGTTCGACTATTGGGGCACGGTGGTGACGAGCCATCCCGAGATCAAGACGCTCGCCGATCTCAAGGGCAAGCAGCTCGCCGCCGCCAAGGGCACCACCAATTACACGATGTTCGCGTGGCTCGCGAAGCAGCAGGGCGTCGATCCGGACTCGTTTCAAGTCGTCAACACCGCGACCCCGGGCCTTGTCGGCTATGCCATCGCCGAGCGCGCCGATGCCGTGCAGCTCTGGGAACCGGCTTACACTCTGGTCAAGGCCGTGATGCCGCAAATTCACAGCATCGATCTCAACATTGCGAAAGTGTGGAGCGATTTCTCCGGCGGCGGCACGCTGCCCTATCTCGGCGTCGCCGCGCATCAGGAATGGATCGATAAGCATCCCAACCAGGTCGCGCCGCTCTATCGCGCCTATAAGCAGGCCGCCGCCTGGGTCATGGCCAATCCGGCTGCCGCTGCGCCGCTGATTGCTTCGCTTAAGAGCGATGCCGAGCGGGACGCCATCACGGCGCTGATCAAGGACAATGCGCGGCTCGCTTTGGACCTGCAGCCGGCCGGCAAGATCAGAAAGCAGATCGAGGCGACCTACAAAGCCGGCATCGATGTCGGCCTGTTCAAGGACATGCCGCCGCCCTCGTCGATCTATAGCGGCGAGATGGAGTGATGGCGCTTGCGGAGGGCGACGCGGCGGCAGGCGCAAACGCCCTCGACGCGAAAACTGATTCGGCTTTCCCTACGAGACGGTCATCGCTTTGACCGGCCTTGCGATCGTCTGGCAGTTCGTCTCGCTGTTCGTGCCGCATTTCCTGTTCCCGTCGATGCCGGAAATCGCCACCCAGCTGGTTGTGATCTTCTCGTCCTGGAAATTGATCGGCGACGCGCTGGCGACGAGCGCGCGCATCCTCGCCGGCCTCGGCGGCGCCTTCGTGCTCGGCACTTTGCTGGCGCTGCCGATGGCGCGGTCGCAGTCCTTCGAGCGCTATGTCTATCCGCTGTTGAACTTCAACCAGGGCATCCCGGCGCTGTCCTGGGTGGTGATCGCCATCATCTGGTTTCGCGGCATCGAGTTCCGCATCTTCTTCATTATGGTGATGACGACGCTGCCGGCCTTCACGTTTCAGGTGCTCGATGCCTACCGCGCCATGTCGAAGGATCTGTTCGAAATGACGCTGGCGTTTCGCCCGACGCGGCGCGATCTGTTCCGCACGCTGATCTGGCCGACGGTGCTGCCCGGCATCCTCACCGCGTGGAAGGTCAATCTCGGCAATGCGGCGCGCGTCGTCGTCGTCGCCGAGCTGGTCGGCGCGACCGGCGGCGTCGGCTATCAATTGCTCGAGCAGCAGCAATTGTTCGACATGGCCGGCGCGATCGCCTGGACGCTGGTGCTGGTGATTTTCGTCCTCGTCGTGCAAGGCGCCATTTCGCTGATCGAAACGCATGTGCTGCGCTATCGGGCGTTCGCGGAGCATGCGCTGTGACCGCGCCGCCGGAAATCGTATTCGAACATGTCGGCAAGACATTTGCCCGCTCGCGACGGCGGCGCGCCGTTCGAGGCGATCCGCGATCTGAGCTTCACCATCGGCCGCGGCGAGCTCGTCGCCATCCTCGGCAAGACCGGCTGCGGCAAGTCGACGACGTTCGGCCTGATCTCCGGGCCTCATTCGCCCGTCGTCCGGCCGCGTTGCCGGTCCAGGGCCACGATCCTTACGGCGACTTCAACTGGTTTCGCGGCAAGATCGGCATCGTCTTTCAGAACGACCGGCTGATGCCGTGGCGCACGGCGCATCGACAATGTCGCGCTCGGCATGGAGCTCAACAAAGTGCCGGAACGGGAGCGGCTCGACATTGCGGCGGCGTTGGCTCGCGCGGCTCGGGCTCTCCGGCCACGAAAACGACTATCCGCACGCGCTGTCCGGCGGCATGCGCCAGCGCGTCTCGATCGCGCGCGCCTTTGCCGGCAAGCCGGGTCTCCTGCTCTGCGACGAGCCGTTCAGCGCGCTCGACGAGCACACCGGCAATGCGCTGCGCCAGGAATTTCGCGATCTGCTGCGCGAAACCGGCGCCACCTCGATTTTCATCACCCACTCGATCGATGAGGCGTTGGCGCTTGGCGAACGGCTCATGGTGTTCGAGCGGCCGGCGCGGATTGCCTTTGAGACGAAGCTCCCGGCCGGCATGAGCGACGCGGAGCGGGGCGACGTGCGCAGGCCGCATCCGTCAGGTTCTCTCCGGCGCGATTGCCGCCTGACGGCGCGTGTGCTGACATCGCGCGGGTGCAGATGTAGACAAGGGAAAGGGAGATCGGCGCAAAAAGTCGGCGCGAAAACCATGGCGGCACAGCTCGGCAAATCCATCCTGCGGAAGGAAGACCCGGCTCTGCTGTCGGGCCGCGGCCGCTATGCCGACGATCTGCCGGTTCCGGTCGGCACCTTGCACGCCCATGTCGTCCGCTCGCCGCATGCGCATGCCGAGATCGTCCGCATCGATGCGCGGCGGCGCTGGCGCACGAGGGCGTCTGGGCGGTCATCACCGGCGAGGACGTGCGCAAGCTGTCCGATCCGTTCATGGCGGCGCTGAAGTCGCCGATGCAGCAATGGTCGCTGGCCGTCGAGCGCGTGCGCTATGTCGGCGAGCCGGTGGCGCTGGTCGTTGCGCGAGAGCCGCTATATCGCCGAGGACGCCGCCGAACTGGTCGAGATCGAGTATGCGCCGCTCGAAGCGGTGATCGATCCGCTGGCGGCCTGCGCAAAGCGCAGCGCCGCTCCTGCAT
The DNA here is from genome assembly GCA_963761595.1 of uncultured Alphaproteobacteria bacterium. Classification (GTDB taxonomy): domain Bacteria; phylum Pseudomonadota; class Alphaproteobacteria; order Rhizobiales; family Xanthobacteraceae; genus BOG-931. The sequence continues at coordinate 86,366 of CAVXHE010000012.1, read as the reverse complement.
CCGCGAAGCCAAGACCAACGAAGTCTCATGTCCGCGAATTCGCCTATGGCGACACCAAATCAGCCTTCGCGCGCGCCGATCACCGCATCGCTGCTGACGGTGACGTTTCCGCGCCTGTCGTTCACGCCGATGGAATGTTACGTCGTCGTCGCCCAGCACAATCCGGCCAAGGGCAGCTACGACGTGCTGGCGAATTTCCAGGGGCCGTTTTCGATGCATCCGGTGATGGCGCGGGCGCTGCGCGTGCCGGGGCCGAAATTGCGGCTGCGCATCCCGCCGGATTCCGGCGGCAGCTTCGGCATCAAGCTTTCGGTGTTTCCTTATGTGGTGCTGATCGCGCTTGCCGCGAAAATCACCGGCCGGCCGGTCAAATGGGTCGAGGACCGCATCGAGCATCTGGTCGCCGCAAGCTCCGGCCCGAACCGCGTCACCGCGATCGAAGCCGCGGTGACCAAAGACGGCCGCATTCTCGGGCTGAAGCTCGATCAGCTCGAGGATTACGGCGCGTTCCTGCGCGCGCCGATGCCGGGCCCGCTCTATCGCATGCACGGCGCGGTGACCGGCGCCTACGACATCGCCAATGTCGACGTGATCAACCGCGTGCGTGCTCACCAACAAAATGCCGGCGAGCCTCATTCGCGGCTTCGGCGGGCCGCAGCTTTATCTGGCGCTGGAGCGGCTGATGCAGCGCATCGCGGTCGAGCTCAAGCTCGATCCGCTCGATGTGATCCGGAGCAATCTCATTCCGGCGCAAAAATTTCCGTACCGCGCCGCGGCCGGCGCGCTCTACGATTCCGGCGATTATGCGCGCGCTGTCGAGACCGCGATCGGCGACGGCCGGCTCGACGAGCTCAAGCGGCGGCGCGACGCGGCGCGCGCGGCGGGGCGCAAATACGGCATCGGCTTTGCGGTGGTGGTCGAGCCGGCCATGTCGAATATGGGCTATCTGTCGACGCTGCTGACGCCGGAAGCGCGCGAGAAGGCCGGGCCGAAGAACGGCGCGGTGTCGATGGCGACGGTGAATATCGATCCGCTCGGCGCCGTCACCGTCACCGCCGATGTCACCGTGCAGGGGCAAAGCCACGAAACCGTGCTGGCGCAGATCGTCGCCGACGAGCTTGGGCTTTCGCACCGACGACGTCGAAGTCGTGCTCGAATTGGATACCGCGAAGGATCAGTGGTCGATCGCGGCCGGCACCTATTCGAGCCGCTTTGCCGGCGGCACCGCGGTTGCCGCCCACATGGCGGCCGGCCAGATGCGGGACAAGCTCAAAGCCATCGCCGCGAAGCAGCTTAATGTGCTGCCCGAAGACGTCGAGCTAAGCGGCGGCAAAGATCAGGAGCCGCTCCAATCCGGACAACGCGCTGCCGTTCTCGCGGGTCGCCGCGACCTCGAACTGGGCGCCGACCTTGTTGCCGGAAGGCATGGCGCCGGCTTTGAGCGAAACCGGCATCTGGACGCCGCCCGAGCTCGAAGCGCCGACCCGTGACGACAAGATCAATACCTCGCTGACCTACGGCTTCATCTTCGACATGTGCGGCATCGAGATCGATCCGCTGACCTATCAGGTCCGCGTCGACCGCTATGTGTCGATGCACGATGCCGGCCGCATCATGAATCCGATGATCGCCACGGCCAGATCCGCGGCGCCTTCGCGCAAGGCGTTGCGGCGGCGCTCTACGAGGAGTTTTGCTATAACGAGGAAGGCGCTTTCCTTTCAGGCACTTTCGCCGATTATCTCGTGCCGACGGTGAGCGAAATCCCGCGCGTCGAAATCCTGCATTATGAATCGCCGTCGCCGCTGACCCCGCTTGGCGCCAAGGGGCTCGCCGAAGGCAATTGCATGTCGACGCCGGTCTGCATCGCCAACGCGATCGCCGACGCGCTCGGCGTCGACGATGTGCCGCTGCCGGCGACGCCGCGGCGCATCCACGCCATGATGGAAGGCGGCGAAACGTGAAGCCGCGCCCATGAAACCAAGACCCTTCGACTATGCGCAGCCCGACACGGCGGATGAAGCGATTGCGCTCCTCGCCGAATACGGCGACGAGGCGCGCGTGCTGGCCGGCGGCCAGTCGCTGATGCCGATGCTCAATCTGCGGCTGGTCGATCTCGCGGTGCTGATCGATATTTCGCGGATCAAAGACCTCGATGTCATCTCGCGATCTCGGCGACAAGATCGAAGTCGGCGCCGCAGTGACGCAGAACAAGCTGTTGGCCTGGCCGCAGCTTGCAGCAAAAGCTGCCGCTTGCTTGCCGCGGCGCTGCCCTTCGTCGGCCATTTCCAGACCCGCAACAAAGGCACGGTGTGCGGCTCGATCGCGCATGCCGATCCGAGCTCCGAACTGCCGCTCGCGCTCGCGGTGTCCGGCGGCGAGGTGGTGCTGCGCTCGGCGCGCGGGAGCGCGTCTTGCCGGCGAGCGAATTCCAGCAGGACATGCTGACGACCGCGCGCGAGGCGGATGAGCTCGTCGCCGCGGTGCGCTTTCCGGTCATGGCCGGGGCAGGGGACAGGCTTTCGCGAAGTGGCGCGCCGCCACGGCGATTTCGCCATCATCGCGGTCGCGGCGGCTATCGGGAAGGACAAGGCGATCCGCGTCGGCGTCGGCGGCATGGCCGGCAAGCCGATGGTGCGGCGCATCGACGGCAATGCGGCGGATGCGATCGGCGAATGGGCGGAGCGAGCTTGAAGGCTACGAGGATCTGCATGCCTCGGCGGCATTGCGGCGCGATCTGTTCAAGAAGCTCGGGCCGCATGTGATTGCCGAGGCCACAAGATGATCGAGGAGGCCAGAACATGCGCCGCGTGAACCGCAGGAAAAGCGCGCGCGTGACGCTCACGCTCAACGGCAGAAAGCTGTCGGCCGAAGCCGAGCCGCGCATGCTGCTCACCGATTTCCTGCGCCATGCGCTCGGCGCGACCGGCACCCATGTCGGCTGCGAGCACGGCATCTGCGGCTGCTGCACGGTGCTGATCGATGGCGTCGCGGTGCGCTCGTGCCTGACGCTCGCGGTGCAGGTCGAGGGCCGCGCGTGACGACGGTGGAATTGCTTGCGGCGCCAGACGGCACGCTCAATCCGCTGCAGCAGGCGTTCCGCAACAATCACGCGCTGCAATGCGGCTTCTGCACGCCGGGCATCCTGATGTCGTTCACCGATTATCTGGCGCGCAATCCGCAGCCGACCGACGGAGGAAATCCGCGAAGTCTTGAGCGGGCATCTGTGCCGCTGCACCGGCTATGCCGGCATCGTCGCTGCGGTGGAGGAAGTGGCCAAGTCGGTGCCGTGACGACGAAGGCAAAAGGAGCATTGCGTGATCGCCGGCGCTCGCGCCCCATGGCGCTCCTCATGGCGCTGCTCGCGGCGTCGCGTCCCGTGCGGGCTTAAGCGCGCCGATGGACTTTGATCCAGGGATACCCCGCTGCAGCCGCGTTCTGCCGCGTGCCGGCCGCAAACTCGAGTTCGGCGCCGTCGAGCGAACGGCGCACTTTGATCCCGTCCTGACCAAAGGTGAACCCCGCCGGCAGCGTAAACTCGAAGCCGTGTCGGCCAGTGCCAAAGCCGGCGTGTTCAAGGTCTTTGCGGTAGGCGTTCGCCAGCGTCTGCCCGATCAGCCGCCCGTCCGCATAGATGTCGAGACAGACTGGAGCCTCGGGATGATCCGCATTCTGCGCCCAGCCGGCGATACGGTCCCGGCTGATCACCTCGACATGGCCGCGCAACGCTGCGGCGCCGTCATTCGTCCGTAAGCCTGCACGCAGCGCGATCTTGCGGCGTGCAGATTCGACCTCGTAGCCGTCTTCGCGACGCGGCGCGCAATAATAGGCCGCGACGGTTTGTGCCTGCGGATAGCGCGCGGCAAATTCGTGGGCGTTGTGGAACATGCCGCGGCTGTCATCGTCGATGAACGTTTCCGACAATGCGCCCTCGGCGACAATCACGTCATGCGTCTCCAGCTCGATGTGGAAATATTCGACCTTCTCAACCCGCTCGGCCTGCACGATCGAGACGCCATTGACGAGATCTTTGGCCTCGATCAGGACGCCGTCAATGAACATCGCGTGATGCGGCGAGATCCAAAGGTCGCGCTTGGGCACGTTGTCGGCGAGCGAGCCGGCCTTCAAGCAGATCGGTAAAATATCGGCGCGGCCCATGATGAAGCGGCCGCCATAGCTTCTGCGCCCGATCCATTTGATCGGCCGCAGCGCGCCCGACTTGGTGACGACTTCGTCGCCGATTTTCAGGTTCTCGACTTCTTCTGTCCACGCTTGGTTTCGATCAGCGTGCCCCGGCAGAAGCAGGCGGCGGACGGCGTGATCTCGACAAAGCCGTTGCCGCTGTTACTTTGGTTCTCGGCAGTGGCTAATTTCGCCACGAGCGGTGCGCCGGCAGCATCGAAGGACGTGCCACCATAGCCGCCGTGGTTGTAACCGCCGTTACCGCCGGTAAAGCCGCCGCCGCCGCCGCCGCCATAGGCATAGCCGCCGCCGCCGCCGAAGCCGCCGTCGCCTTTCCCGTAAAAGCCTAAGCCGCCGGCATAGCCGCCGGTTCTATTACTGCCGCCTAAGCCGACGCGGACGCCGCTGCCGCCGGCATAGCGGTAAGTGCCGTGGGTACCGGCGCCGTTGTAGCCGCTGCCGCCGCCGGCGCCGCCGTCGAAGGGGGGACCACTCCGGCCCTGACTACGCCCGCCTTGACCACCGCTGCCGTCGCCGCTGCCGGAGTAGATCGCGTTACCGCCTTGACTAAATTGGCTGCTGTAGCCGAAGCCCCCGCCACCACCTGCGGCCAACAGCAATTTGTAGGTACCGCCGGGTCCAGTGTTCGCCAGCACAAAGCTGCCGCCGCCGCCGCCACCTTCAGCGGTGTTTGATCCTGCGCCAGCCCCGCCGACGATAATCTCAAGTTTGGTGCCGGCCTTGAGATAGAAGCCGCCGCCGTATTCCGCACCGTAACCGCCATGGAATCCACGGAATTGGCCAACGGGGGCCCCACCCTCGGCGCCGTAGGCGTTGATGTCGAATGTGCCGCTCTTCGCTACCGTGACGAACTGCGCCGTGCCGGTAAAACTATAGCCTGCCATGTGACGCAACTCCCGACCGGGGGGCACGTCCACTGACGGCCTTGCGTTAATATACAGATCACATTTGCATATGCATGACAAACGCAAGTGGCCGCCGGGAAGGCGGACTTATTTCCTGAGGTAACGGCTTATTCCAGCGCGTCAGATCACGCGTACATTATTGGGGTTGCCGGCAGGATCGAGCCAGAACGAGTCATTCTCGTATTTGCGGATCAGCTCGGGCGGAAGAACCGATTTGCGCGGCTTTTTCGCGACACGCTGGCCGACCGTATGCAGACCGGGCGTGCCAAGCCGACGATCGAATTCCGTCGCATCGAACTCGACATTCTCGAAATCATGTTCAAAGGGCGGCGCGCCGATGAACTCGTAGATCGCGTCCAGCGTCCGCCGCGGGTCCGTCGTCAACGCGTGATAAGTCACCGCCAGCAGCTTATCGCTATGCTCCCCGCAAAATGCTTCTCGGGTTGCATTATATGCAAAGGCGACCATGCCGCCGCCGCCGAGCAGGCCCTCGACTCGCGAATAGACATTCCCGCCGGGCTCGAAGCTGAAGATGCCGGACGGCTGAAACTTGTTCTTGCGGATGAGACGTTCGAAGCTGTCGAGAATTTCCGGCAAATTGCGGACGCAGCAGATGACACGCGCTTTCGGAAACAAGGCCGAAATCATCGGCAGCTTCGAGCACCACAAGCGGTTGGTGTCGAACACCACGTGCTTGGCCGGGACATCGGCATAGAAGGTATTAAAAACGCCACGCAAGATCGCTTCGCGCTGCTCGTCGGTGATGAAGATCGACGTCTCGTTGGCCATGCTCATGTTGCGCAGCAGCGCTTCGGTCATGGAGCCGACCGGACCGGTCATCCCGGCGTGAAAACGCGGGTTCTGCCGCAATATTGCCGAGAGCAGGGTTGAACCGGCGCGCGGCAAACCAGAGATGAAATGAATGTCTGCTTTCATGACAGCGGCTAATAGTGCGCTGGCGGCTCGAACACAAGTCGCGTGAAATTTTGCGCCGGCGCGCTCCGCCGCTCGCGGCCCTTCACGTCCCACGCCGGCTTGAACTTTGCCGATCGGGCTATCGCTCTATTCGCTCTGGGTCCTGATCTGGTGCTTCGTCTGAGACCCTAATGCTGCCGTTTGATCTCGGTGCAGCTCACGACGCTGGACGGGCCCGGCGCAAAGATAACGATGTCGGCGCCAAGTTCGTGAGCAGCGTCACGCAGAGCGCTTAAGCGAAGGGCCGGCATCCGATGCCGGCCTTTATCAATAAAAGCGGCGCGCGCCAACGCGAGCGCGCCGTGCAAAGCTTCGGCCAGTCTCAGATTTTCAGAGAGACACAGCTCCGGTCGCACAGGCGACCGCATAAACCGACAGCATACACGCCGCCAGACACAGCGCCAGAAAAGCGCGGATATCGTCGCTAGACGCTGTCAGGTCTTTGTAAGCCGCTGCTTGGCTCCGTTGCAGTCCCGGGGATTTCGGCCCCTTCAATCAGCACGCCCTTCCGCATGGCAATCACCCCTTTTGAAACGCAATTTCCACCTCAAAATTCCCATTCCCATTCCAATTCCCATTCATTCACGGGGGCTTACATACATCAGCTCTTGGAACTTTGGCTTACGGCTCTCGTTAAAATTTTATCGACATGACGGCTCGCACGACGCTGGTCGGATGACTGCGCGCGCCTCGCGGGCAAGAGAAAGAGCGTCATATTGGTATTTTTGCCGGACGAAGTTGGCCGCTCGCCCTCGTGGGTGCGAGGCAGGACGAAAAGATGACGTTTGGCTTAGCTCTTGCTATGAATCCCTTATACCCATCCGGCCGGCCGGGGGCCGCCAGAAGCGGGCCAGTAGCGGATCATGAAGGACATTCTCGACAAGCTTGAGGACCGCCGCGACAGCGCGCGCCGCGGCGGCGGCGACAATCGCATCGAGGCGCAGCACAAGCGCGGCAAACTCACCGCACGCGAGCGCATCGAGCTCCTGATGGACCGCGGCTCGTTCGAGGAGCTCGACATGTTCGTCGAGCACCGCTCCACCGATTTCGGCATGGAGAAAAGCCATATCGCCGGCGACGGCGTGGTCACCGGCTTCGGCACCGTCAACGGCCGCACCGTGTTCGCCTTCGCCAAGGATTTCACGGTGTTCGGCGGCTCGCTGTCGGAGACCCATGCGCAGAAGATCATCAAGATCCAGGACATGGCGATGCGGTCGCGCGCACCGATCATCGGCCTGTTCGATGCCGGCGGCGCCCGCATCCAGGAAGGCGTGGCGGCGCTTGGCGGTTACGGCGAAGTGTTCAAGCGAAATGTCATCTCCTCGGGCGTCATTCCGCAGATCTCGGTGATCATGGGCCCGTGCGCCGGCGGCGACGTCTATTCGCCGGCGATGACCGATTTCATCTTCATGGTGCGCGACACGAGCTACATGTTCGTCACCGGGCCCGACGTGGTGAAGACGGTGACCAACGAGATCGTCACCGCCGAAGAGCTCGGCGGCGCCTCGGTGCATGCCACCAAATCCTCGATCGCCGACGGCGCCTATGACAACGACGTCGAGACGCTGTTGCAGATGCGCCGGCTGATCGATTTCCTGCCGGCGAATTGTTCGTCGGGCGTGCCGGAATGGCCGTCGTTCGACGAGGCCGAACGCATCGAGCCGTCGCTCGATAGTTTAGTGCCCGAAAACCCAAACAAACCGTACGATATCAAGGAGCTGATCCTCAAAGTCGTGGACGAGGGCGATTTCTTCGAGCTGTCGGAGGCCTTCGCCCGCAACATGGTGATCGGCTTCGGCCGCATTGCCGGCCGCACCGTGGGCTTCGTCGCCAATCAGCCGATGGTGCTCGCCGGCGTGCTCGACAGTGACGCCAGCCGCAAGGCGGCGCGCTTCGTGCGTTTCTGCGACGCCTTCAACATTCCGATCGTGACCTTCGTCGACGTGCCGGGATTTCTGCCCGGCACCGCGCAGGAATATGGCGGGTTGATCAAGCACGGCGCCAAATTGCTGTTCGCCTATTCGCAGGCGACGGTGCCGCTCGTCACCGTGATCACGCGCAAGGCCTTCGGCGGCGCTTACGACGTGATGGCGTCAAAGCATATCGGCGCCGACGTCAATTACGCCTGGCCGACGGCGCAGATCGCGGTGATGGGCGCCAAGGGCGCGGTCGAGATCATCTTCCGCGCCGATATCGGCGACCCCGCAAAGATCGCCGCCCGCACCAAGGAATACGAGGAGCGATTTCTCTCGCCCTTCATCGCCGCCGAGCGCGGTTATATAGATGACGTAATTATGCCGCATGCTACCCGCTCGCGCATCGCCCGCGCGCTCGCGATGCTGCGGGGCAAGACCGTCGAATTGCCGGGGCGCAAGCACGATAATCTGCCGGTATAGGCAAATCTCCTGGGATGGAAATGTTGCGGTCGGGTCTCTTTCGCACACTCATCATTGCGGCCTTATGTGCCACTTCCGCGCGTGCGCAAGAGAACGCACAACAGGCGATGCGGCCTCCGGTTGGCGGCGTCGCCTCGCCGCAAGACGCGATGATCTTCTATGCCGCGCACGGCGGCGACGAAGCCTGCGGCGCCAATTGCACCGACTGGATCGCGGCCGAAGGCGCCATCCAGTGGGACACGTTCAAGCGGCTGTTCGCGTTCATCGAGCGGTTCGGCCAAAGCAAGCGCCCGCTCGTGCTCGATATCCGCGGCGGGGGCAACCTGAAAACGGCGATGTCGCTCGGCAAGATCATCCGCGATCGCGGGCTCGACGTGCGCGTCGGCACGACGCTGGTGGCGAAATGCACCACTGCGCCCGAGGCCGATTGCTTTGCGCTCAAGCGCGCTGGCCAACAGCTCGACGCGAGCCTCGATACGTCGGCCGTCGAGTGCGATTTCGCCTGCGTCATCGTGCTCGCGGGCGGCGTGCACCGCTCGCTGCCGGCCGACGCCAGGGTCGTGATCGGTTCGAGCCATATCAAGGGCCGCGTCGCCCCCAATGTCGCGGAGGATATCCAGCAGGACTTGAGCATCTATTACAACGAACAGATCGAACTTTATCTGGCGCAGATGGGCATCAGTCCGGAGATTGGCAGCATCATCGACCGCAACGCCAAAACCCACCAGGCCACGAGGCTCTCCAACGAACAATGCCTGCGGCTCGGGATTGTGACGGGGCTGGCGTTGTGAGCGGCGCCACCCTTCCATTGAACTTTCCGCGTGATGCTGCGCAATTGTTGGCGCTGGGGCAGAGGATTGCGTTGAGGGACAGAGTGCCGACGGTATTGCGCTGGGGTCCATATCGCGCTTTCTTTTACTTCAAACGAGCGGACGAGCCAGCCGCACATCCACGTGGGGGCAGCGGGAAACGAGGCAAAATTCTGGCTTCACGATTTGACAGTGGCAATCAATGCGGAGTTTCCCGCACGATGAGATCGGGGATATCATTCGCCACCTTGCGAAATTCGTCAGACGCTTTTGAGCGCGTGGCACGAGTACTTTGGAGCTTGAAATCGACGACCTGAAACCGCGTGCGGTGGAATTTACCGCGAGCGAACTCGTCGTCACGCTTGCGGACGGCCGAAGATCACGACCCCGCTGGCTTGGTATCCTGTTTGCAGGGCGGGTCGGCCGCAGAACGATCAAATTACGAAATATCTGCCGATGGGAATTCAGCTGGCCGTTGAATCGACGAAGACGTGAGCATGCCGGAATGCAAGGGACAATCCGCGAGGTGATCATAGCGCCCGGGCGAGTATCAAAGTTGAACTCCTCGAATGGAGTTGCAATGCGCGCGCTATGCAGGTGTCTCTTGATCCTAACGTTGCTGCAGAGCGCAAGCCGCATCCGCCCAGCTCGTGAACGAAAACCTCCTCGTCGAAGTCCCGCCGGGCTACAAAATCGATTTTCAGGAGCACAAGCCCGACAGCCTGATGAACGAGATGGTGCCGACGAACGAGACCGTCAACGACTGGACGGAAATGGTGACGGTGCAGATTTTCTACAATCTCAAAACGACGCCGGACGCGTTCGTGGGCACGATGGCGAGCGGCTGGATCGCGGCCTGCCCGGGCGCCACGTCGAGTTCGGTCGCGGGCGGCGACGAGAACGGTTACCCGGCCGCGGTGTGGCTTTTGAAGTGCCCGAAGAATCCGGCGACCGGCAAGCCTGAGATCACCTGGGTCAAGACGCTGCAGGGTAGGGACAGTCTCTATGTCGTGCAGAAGGCGTTCAAATTCACGCCGTCCAACGACCAGGTGGTGCAGTGGATGAAATATCTGCGCGCGGTCGCGGTGTGCGATTCACGGCTGCCTGATCGGGCGTGTCCGCAGACCAAGAACTAAACTTCGGCACTTACACCCCCGTCATCGCCGGGCTTGTCCGACTATCCACGTCTTTGGTTCGGAAGCAAGACGTGGATGCCCGCAACAAGTGCGGGCTGACAAGTCGCATCTCCGCTCATTCCCGCGCCAGCGGGAATCCGTTCTTGCTGAACCCGGACTGGGTTCCCGCTTTCGCGGGGACGAGCGGAGGTCAATCTCAAGCGGCCCCACCGGTCTCAGGGCTGCAAGTGAAAAGTCTCCAAGCCCCATTGCTTGGTGTTGTGCAGCGTACCGTCGGGGGTTTCGGTCATGAAACTCCACTCGGTCGAGAGCTTATGCCCGTGGACCAAGATGCCGTCCAACAGCGTCCGGCCGTGGCAATCCTGCGTCCAGTTCTTCCACTCGACGGCGATTGCGATCTGCGGAAAGAAAAATCCGCCACGCGCCTCGAAGGTCTGGTACTGGCAGCCGGGCGGCGCATTGGGGCTGACGAACACGCCGCTGAAACCGCCATGCTCGTCGATGGCGTAGAACTTCAACTGCGAACCGCGGTCGCCCACCCAATAGGAGGGCACCGGCAAGGGAACCGGCGGGCCGACGTCCGGCAGTTTCTGTGCCGAGGCGCTTGAGCTTGCGGCGATGACGAGCAGTACGGCGGCTATCAGACGATACATGATTGATCCCCCCATTTTGCTGGTTCGCATTTCGCTGGTTCGCGTTTGCACGTTATAGTAGTACTTTTGATGAGCTTTGCTCAAGCCCGTCGCGACAGGCGCTCCGCGCTCTTACCGGCCGCGCCGCCGTCGACTATCATCGCCAGCAACGATGACAATCATTAGGGGATGGAAACATGCGAAGGCTCTTCGCCGTACTTGCGCTTGCTCTCTGCGCAGCGATCGCGCCCGCGCAGGCGGACAATTTCCCCTCACGCACCATCACGCTCATCGTGCCTTATCCGCCGGGCGGCTCGACCGATGTCGCCGGCCGCATCTTGGCCGACAAAATGGGCGCGGCGCTCGGCCAGCCGGTGATTGTGGAAAATGTCGGCGGCGCCGGCGGCTCCATCGGGGTCGGACGTTTGGCGCGAAGCCTGCCCGATGGCTACACCATCGATATCGGCCAGTGGGACACCCATGTCGGCGGCATCATCTATAATCTGAGCTACGACCTGCAGAACGATTTTGCGCCGATCGGCATGGTCTCGTTCAACCCGCAGCTGCTGGTGGCGCGGAAAGCGTTTCCGGCCGACGATCTCAAATCGCTCGTCGCCTGGATGAAGGCGCATCCGGGCGATGCCAAGCTCGTCAATCAGAACGCCGGCGGCCAGATCGGCGGGCTGTTGCTGGAACAAAAGACCGATACGAAATTGCTGCTGGTGCCCTATCGCGGCGCCGCGCCCGGCATCACCGACATGATCGGCGGCCAGGTCGACATGATGATCGCGCAGGGCGCGGTGACCTTGCCGCAGGTGCGCGCCGGCACGCTCAAGGCGATTGTGAACTTGTCGGCGCAACGCTCTCCGTCAATTCCGGAAATCCCGACGTCGGACGAGTCGGGCGTGCCCGGCCTCTATGTCTCGGGCTGGTTCGGCCTCTATGCGCCGAAGGGTACGCCGGCCGACATTATCGGCAAGCTCGATGCCGCCATGGTGGCGGCGCTGGCCGACCCTGCCGTGCGCACGCGCTTTGCCGAGCTTGGGCTCGACGTCGCGCCGCGGGCGCAGCAGACGCCGGAGGCTTTGGCTTTATTCACCAAGGCCGAGATCGACAAATGGTGGCCGATCATCAAGGCCGCCGGTATTCGAGGTGAGTGAGCAAAGGGCGGCCGCGGCAAGGGTAGGGGTTTCGGATGCGTGTTCGGATGACGGCAGCGGCACTCGGGCTATGTTTGATCTTGACTGCCAGCGCGGCACGGAGCGGCACCGATGAGTGCGCGGAGACACTTGATGAATACAATTCCGTTCTGCACGATGTCGGTCATGCGCTGCGCGGTTACGCAAGCTGCGTATCCGACAGCAAGGGACATGACGATTGTTCGACGGAATTCTCGACGTTGAAATCCGCCCAGGACGATTTTGAAGCGGCTGTCCTTGCCTATCAAAGCGATTGCAATTGAGGCGCCGCGTCGACACGCCGAGTGGGCGAAGCATCCGGAGGAAACGCGTGCGGAAGTCGATCCTGGTCAACCTCTTCGTCTCAGTCGCCTTGGCTGCAGCTGCAGCGCAAGCTCAAGAGCAGAAGCCTCCTGTCGAACAGCTCAAGGTCTCCCGGCTGCCGCCGCTGCCGCAGCCGCTCGATCCGATCCTGCAGGAGATGTTCGACAAACGGCGCGCCCAGGGCGGCGCCATCATCAACCTGCAGCTCGCCACCGGCCACGCACCGCAATTCACCCGCGCCGCGAGCGCCATGGCGTTCACCATCCGCTTTAACGCCAAGACACCGCGCCGCGTGCTCGAGCTCATCATCATGCGCACCGCGCAGATCGTGGGCTCGACCTACGAGATCAATCAGCACATTCCGCTGATGAAAATGTGCGGCTATAGCGATGCGCAGATCGCGGCGCTGCCGACGTGGCAGGCCTCGAGCCTGTTCGACGACCAGGAGCGCGCCACGCTCGGCTATGTCGAAGAGATGGCGCATGGCGGCGATGTCGACGATCCGACATTCGCGGGCTTGCAAAAATTCTTCACGACGCAGGAGATCGTCGAGATCACCTATACGGTCGGCAGTTATTACGCCAACGGTCTCCTCACCAAGGCGTTGCGGATCGAGGTCGAGACCGACGGCCGCGAGACGGTGGCCGGCAAATGCTGACGGAGGAGGGAGATGCCCGACCCGACGCCCAAGACGACGCCCAAGGCCTATTTCCTGGTCCGCGCCGTGGTCGTCGAGCCGCTGCGGCAGAATTTCGACCGCTGGTATTCGGAGCACCACCTGCCGATGGCGCTTGCCGAATTCAGGTACGAGAAATGCTGGCGGTTCTGGAGCGTCGCGGATGCCGGCGTGCATTATGCCGTCTATCAGTTCGCCGACTTGGCGCGGCTCGACGCGGCGCTCAAGTCGGACGGCTTTAAGCGCCTCGTCGCCGATTTCGACAAAGCCTGGCCGGAGGGCGTCACGCGCACGCGCGACATGCTGAGCTTGGCCGAGGAAAGAAGCGCTTAGAGCAAACGTTGTTCCCTCAACCGCTCGTCCCCGCGAAAGCGGGGACCCAGCTCTTTAAATAGCCTCCTGGATTCCCGCTTTCGCGGGAATGAGCGGAGATGGTGCAGAGCAGCCGCGCGGATGAAGAGGGTGACGGCTCCTGCTCCAGCGGCTAGTGCTGTTTTGTTTCGTCCAGCCGGACCCGATCTATGCCGCGCAAATTCGAGGATATGGCCGTATTCGCGGCGCCCGGCGTGTTCGTTACGCTGTGGGCGTCCGGATTCATCGGCGCCAAATTAGGCCTCGCCTATGCCGAGCCTTTGACCTTCTTGGCGCTGCGCATGGCGGCGGCCGTGACTCTGATTGGCCTGGTCACGCTTTTGACGCGGCCGAAATGGCCGAGCCCGCCGGGGATCGTGCACAGCGCCATCACCGGCTTCTTGATTCACGGCTGCTATCTCGGCGGCGTCTTCGTCTCCATCGAAAACGGCCTTTCGGCCGGCATGATCGCGCTCGTCGTCAGCCTGCAGCCGGTGCTCACCTCGACGCTCGCCAATCGCTGGCTCGGCGAGCGTGTGCGCGCTTTGCAATGGCTCGGGCTCGCGCTCGGCGTTCTCGGCGTCTATCTGATCGTACGCGACAAGGCGACGACCGGGAACGCAACGCCGTTCGCCTGGGCGGCCGGCGTCGTCGCGCTCGTCGGCATCACCGTCGGCACGCTCTATCAAAAACGCTTCGGCGGCGGCATCGATTGGCGGCCGGGCCTGTGCATTCAATATGCCGCAGCGTTACTGTTGTTCGCGCTCGGCGCCTTCGCCTTCGAGACGCGCGTCGTGCATTGGACGCCGCAATTTATCTTCGCCGTCGGCTGGCTGGTTCTGGTTTTGTCGTTCGGCGCGGTGTGGCTTCTGTATTTTCTCATTCGCCGCGCGGCGGCGACCCGGGTGGTCAGCCTGTTCTATCTCACGCCGCCGGTGACGGCGCTGATGGCGTGGCTTTTGTTCGACGAGCGCCTGGCGCCGCTCGCGCTTCTCGGCATGGCGGTCTGTGTCGCCGGCGTGTTCTTGGTGAACTGGAAGCCTCGATTGGCCGGCAAAAGTCCGAACATTTAGGGCGTCGGCAGCAGGCGGAACGTCGGCGTGAGTTGCAGGTCGTCGGTCGTGGTCTTGAGCGCAAGCAGCTGCGAGATGATACTAAATGTGCGTTTGGTGTTTTCGGCGCCGGAGATCGGCACGCAATAGATGCCGAGGTCGAGAACGACGGCCGTGAAACATCCAACAGGCTGTCCCTTGTAGATTGTAAGAATATTCCGGTCCTCGTCATCTTCTCGCAACCCGATCAATTTGTTGGACGGTGCGTCAGGATTGCGCAAGAGACGACCGAGAAAACTGTAAATGGAGAAGGTGGAACGTGTTCCGATTTCGACAGCGTCATGACCGAACATGTGGATGTCCCAAACCGGGAAACCCGTCTTGACCCTTACATTCACCAATAGGCTTTCGACGCCGGGCGAAGGTTTACTGCCTGGCGCCTTTGCTGTCCCGGAGTTGCAGCGGGCGCCGGGTTTCAGCGCCGCTGCGTGCACTGCGGCGCTGCAAGCGGAGCAGGTCCAGCTCAGCTCCAGCTCCGCTCCGCTCCAGCTCCAGCTCGGCTCCAGCTCCAGCTCCAGCTCCAGCTCCAGCTCCAGGCGTTGGGACGACGGGCTTAGGTTTTGCTGGTGCCGCCGGCGGCGTTGCGGATGTCTCTATCCATTTGTCTAGACCTGTTGTTCCGCCGCAGATCGGGTGATACTCGGCAAGACTGATCGCGTTCAAGGATCGTGGAGTTATGTGTAGATCGTTTGGATTTTGTAGGTAGAGCGCTATTGCGCGATTGGACAGTGCTTGATCAAAGCATAGACCGCCCTCGGTCTGCGGTTTCGGCGGGCTCGAACTTCCGCCCGGGCTTTGGTTTTGTAGCGGCTCCGGCGGCTGCGGGAGCTTGAGCAGCGCCTCCTCCAGACGATGCCGAAGCAACGGTCCGAACTTCCGAGCTCAGACCAGATATGCATTGCGAAAAAGACCAAGTCCTCGAAGCAAATTCCTCGCTGCCAATCTTCTGCTCGCATTTCCGTAAAGCCGATCGACAATTTCGGACGGAAGCGGGACGCAACGTTTGTCCTCCGGTCCTTCATTGTAAACGATGAAGGCACCGCTGCGGTCGCCGTTAGCGGGCTTGAGGCTCACGTAATCGGTGAACAGCCGAAACAGCAATTCGCGCGGATAGCCCTGGCGCTGAAACGCGTTGAGATTGGTGAAGTCGACCGGCGACAGCAAGGAATCATAAAAGTCGTAAGTGTCGAGACTGGTGACGTTGATCGTTCCGCCTGCCGTCGCGCTTGCGCTGAGAGCGCCACTCCCGAAGGAATATTGTTTCTGCGAGGCGACGCGATTGGGCCCGATAATGAACGCGGGCGAACTCGCCGAGCCGCTCACGCTCGCCGTGCCTGTATAGGGTTGAAAGCTCAGGAAATTGAGCGGCTGAAATTCGCTCGCGCGAACGATATTGAGCAGGATGGCTTCGTTTTTGGCCCAATCGGTCGAGAGATTGTACTCGCCATAGCGGCTGTCGACGACGGAATTGACAACTGCAGTGCACGCAGCAAGCCAAGCCGCCGCGAACGCGACGATCAAAACGCGACCAAACAGACGCACGGCCGAAGCCCCACCAACTCGAATAAATCGAGCATTCCCCGCGATCAGTCTGCATGGCCGCGAACTAGCGTCAAGATTGCCTAAGAAGCAGATGCATCATAAAAGTGTAGTGTGATATTTTTGCTGTCTGTTGCCTCGCATTTCAGCGCCAGCCGCCGCCGCCGTTCACATAGACGGTGTCCGCCGTCATGAACGGACAGGCGTCCGAGCACATGAACAGCACCAGCTCGCCGATCTCCTCCGGTTCGCCGAAGCGCTTCATCGGCACGTCGTCGAGAAAACGCGCCACGAGTTCGGGTGAGGACCCTGCCGCGTCCTGGAACGGCGTCTGGATCGGGCCCGGCGAAATCGACAAAGCGCGAATGCCTTGCATGGCGAATTCACGCGCCACGCCCATGGTCATCGACACCACCGCGCCCTTTGCCGCGGCGTAGTGGATCGACGAGCCGGGGCCGCCGCGCCGGTGCGCCATGCTGGCCATATTGACGATGACGCCGAGCTTGTTCTTGAGCATATGCGGCAGCACCGCCTGCATGGCGTAGAGCGTGCCGTTGACATTGAGGCGGAAAGTCTTCTCCAAGAGCGCATCGTCGATGTCGAGGAATTTGGAGCGGCGGATCGCGGCGCCCGCCGAATTGAACAAAAAGTGCACGCTGCCGAAGGCATCGATCGCGCGCCCCACCATGTCGTTGACCTCTGCGCGCGAGGTGACGTCGGCTTGCAACGCCAGCGCCTGGCTGCCCGCGGCGTTCACCGCGGCTGCGGTGTCGCGCACCGCGCTCTCGTTGATGTCGGCGCAGACGACATTGGCATGTTCGCGCGCGAATATGAGCGCCGTGGCGCGGCCGATGCCGCTCGCGGCGCCGGTGATGATGATGGTCTTTCCGGCGAAATAGTCCGGCGTCTTTGTCATGTGTGTCCCCCTGTTGTTGTTCTGAAAGCGGTAACGCTGGCACCGCAGAAAACGAGCGCCGCAACAAATCTGTCACATCACATTCACACTGCGCAACCGCTTACCACTTAACGCGTTTTTATCAGTTTGCGCTTATCGAATTCATACTCAAGAGGGTCGCATGCAATTGAGTTGGGCGGTTGCCTTGCAAACAATCGCCAACGCATGTGTCGAGTCAAAAAACAAGTCGTCAGACAAAACGTTCAGTACCAAAACGCTCAGTACAAAGTGTGCAGTGTCATGATCGCGCCGCTCCGCAAGCTCGACGTCGAATGCCCGCCGCTACTCTCCGACAAATCCATCATCGAACGCATGTGGCGGGGCTCGGTCAAGCCCGGCAAGGCGCTGCCGCAATATGAGGACGTGGTGCTCGGCAGCCTCGGCCGGCTCGGCGACCATCTCCTGCTGTTTTCCGGCGCGACGCCCGCCGAATTCAAAGTGCTGCGCGCCGGCCGCAAGATCCGCGAATGGCTCGGCGTCGATCTGCGCGACAAGGCGCTCGCCGACCTGCCGCGCGATTGCGCCATTGCGCTTTGCGACGTGCTGACGCAATCGATCGCGTCGAGCGCGCCGGTGCGCTACCGCATGCATCGCGTTGCCGACGGCATGGTCGAGACCTACGAGATGCTCGCTTTTCCCATGGCGTGCCGCTGGGGGCCGCCGCTTGCCGGCGTCTATGTCGGGGAGGCCGGCAACCGCTACAATCTCATCGACACGATCTTTCGCTCGACCGAGGAGGGCATCGTCGCGCTGGCGGCGATCCGCGATCCGGCGGGCGCGGCGATCGATTTTCAGGTCGTCGCCTTCAACGACGGCGCCACCGAACTGCTCGGCATCGGCGAACGCGATCTGCATTTAAGCCGGCTGTCCGAACTGCCGCTCGGGCCGGCGGCGCATTCCATTCGCGATCGCCTGATCGCCGGCATCGGGTCGGGCCGCTTCGATCAGTTTGAATTCGCCTTCACGCGCAATGACGGCGCCGGTCTTGAGCGCGAGACGCATTTGCAGGTCGGCATGGCCTCGGTCGGCGATCTTCTGTCGGTGACGCTCACCGATATCGGCGATCTCAAGCGCAGCGAGGCGTCGTTTCGCCTGTTGTTCGACGCCAATCCGGTGCCGATGTGGCTCTACGATCCAAGCGATCTGCGGATCGTCAGCGTCAACGACGCAGCTCTTGCCCATTACGGCTACGACCGCGCGCGGTTGCGCAACATGACGCTCTTCGATCTGTGGCCGCGCGACGAATGGGACGTGCATCGCGAAATCGCCAAGACCATCGGCGACACTTACCAATCCGATCGGACCTGGCGTCACATCAAGGCCGACGGCAGCGAGATCGAGGTCCTCACTTACGCGCGCCGCGTTCCGTTCGGCGCGACGCCTGCGGTTCTGGTCGCCGTCGTCGACGTCACCGAGAGGAAGCAGGCCGAAGCACGTATCGCCTATATGGCGCATCACGATGCGCTGACCGATCTGCCCAACCGCGTGTTGTTCAACGAGCGGCTCAACGAATTGCTGACGCGGGTGCGCCGCGAGCGCGAGAGCCTCGCGGTGCATTGTCTCGATCTCGATCACTTCAAAGGCGTCAACGACACGCTCGGCCATCCGATCGGCGACGAGCTGTTGAAGACCGTGGCGCTAAGGCTCGGCAAATGCCTGCGCGACACCGACATGGTGGCGCGTCTCGGCGGCGACGAATTCGCCGTCATCCAGTTTCCGCTCGGCGATCCCAATGAAGCGAGCGAGCTCGCCACCACGCTGATCGAGGTTGTGAGCAAGCCTTACGAAGTCCACAGCCACGAATTCGTCGTCGGCGCCTCGATCGGCATCGCGCTTTCGCCCGGCGACGGCGATACATCCGACGCGCTGTTGCGCAACGCCGACATGGCGCTCTATCGGGCCAAGGCCGAGGGGCGGGGCACCGCGCACTTCTTCGAGCCGGAAATGGATCGCCGCATTCAGGCGCGCCGCATGCTCGAGCTCGATCTGCGCAAGGCTTTCGCCAATAGCGAGTTCGAGCTGTTCTACCAGCCGCTGGTCAACTTGCAGGCCAATGCTGTGGCCGGTTTCGAGGCGCTGTTGCGCTGGCGCCACCCCGAGCGCGGCATGATCGCGCCGGCGGACTTCATCCCGCTCGCCGAGGAGATCGGGCTGATCGTACCGCTCGGCGAATGGGTGCTGCGCCAGGCTTGCACCGAGGCGATGCGCTGGCCGCCCGATCTCAAAGTCGCCGTCAATCTGTCGCCGGCCCAATTCCGCAATCGCGGCGTGGTGCAGGCGGTGATGACGGCGCTCGCCTATTCGCGGCTGGCGGCGAGCCGCCTCGAATTGGAGATCACCGAATCGGTGCTGCTCGGCGAGACCGAGGCGAACCTCGCGACCTTGCACCAATTGCGCGGCATCGGCGTGCGCATCTCGATGGACGATTTCGGCACCGGCTATTCGAGCTTGAGCTATTTGCGCAGCTTTCCCTTCGACAAGATCAAGATCGACCGCTCGTTCGTCAAAGAGCTGTCGGAGCGGCCGGATTGCGTCGCCATCATCCGCGCGGTCGCGGGGCTCGGCCTCAGTCTCGGCATCGCGACGACGGCCGAAGGCGTCGAAACCGCCGAACAGCTCGAGCGCGTGCGCGCCGAAGGCTGCACCGAAGTCCAAGGCTATCTGTTCAGCCCGCCGCGGCCGGCCTGCGAAATCGGCGCGCTCATCGCCGCCGATCGGGCCAAAGAAGCCGCGGTCGCCTGATTGGCCGCACCATCTTCGCTTCGCGCGGCATTCGGCGCACGGTTTGCGCGACGCGCCCGAGCAATCGTGGCTGAACAATCGATTGCAACCACCAGAAGACTGGCCTAGCATAAACAACCGAGCGCGGTCGCGCTATAGGTCACGCCTGCGGCGCGCACGGCAGCACGGGTCAATCGAGTCCGGCGCATTGATGGAACTGGGGCGGCTTATCGAACCGAGGCCGTCGATCGAACTGAGGCCATATGTGCGGTCCAACTGGTAGCGGCGCATCTGCGGCGCCGGATGTTCCGGACGGCAAGAGCTATGTCGAGGCGGTCAACGCCGCCGGCCAGCGCAGTCGCGCCTTGATCTACTTCATTCTGATCCTGACGGTACTGACGTTCGCGACGATGCGTAACAGCTACGATCCGGATTGGGTCGAGAAGCGTTACCGCACGCGCGAGCAGGTGTTCACCTGCTTCGTCAACAACAGGTGCGACGAATTCAACGAGGCGCTCGTCAACGCTGGAATGATGAAGAAGAATCCCAGCGAGGAGGAGCGGAGCAAGGCGCTGAAACGAGCATCCGATGCCATCGGAATCAAGTTCGAGAAGTTGCGACCGGCGAAGTCCGTGACCAATTCGGCGCTCCAGTCCGGCGCCTCTGCGACAACCAATCCGGCGCCGCAGCCGGGGACTTCCGCGCCGGCCAGCCCCGAGATCGACAATTGGGATAAGCGGGAATTGACATTGACGATCGAAGCCATGATCAAGAGGGAGATCGACAACGATACCATAGCGCTACCTTTGCTCGGCACTGTGATCGACATTAACGATCTTTGGATCGTCAGCGGCGGCATCATGTTCTTTCTTCTGTATTTTCTGCGTGCGAGCCAAAAGCAGGAAGAGCGCAATATCAGATATGTCTGCGCTCATAAGCCCGCATTCGAGGACTTGGTTGCCATGAATCAGGTGCTGACTCCGCACGGCATCGGCGTCGGCAACATCGGCAAGGTTCTAGAATGGGGCTTCGGCCTGCTGCCTTCGTTTCTCTATATCTATCTAGCTGTTTTGGATTTCGGCAGCGTCGATATCAGCCTTCTTGACATCGGACGAGCCAAGACCGTCATTGAATATGTGATCGAAGCTTTGTTGATCGGCGTCGTGGTCTACAACAACATTCTTTGCCTCAGGAATCAGGGGACCATACGAGGTCTGATCAAGGCCGCTTACTTGCGGGTCAGCGCGGCGCGCGGCACGGCTTGAAAGGAATGCAACGGGTCAAGCGGTCGCGCTTGCGCGCTATCTGTGGGTGACTTATGTGTTGCCGCACTGTCCCTGCATTCATCAGCGTAGCAAAATGCGCAGCAATGCGGTCATCATCCTCGCGGCACTGCTCTGTTTGGCATCCGGCGCGCCGGCGCTGGCGCAAGCTAGCGACGGCACGCAGCCGATCCGTCTGCCGGCGACGGCCAGGCCCGCGCATTATGACATTCTGATCGAACCGGCGACCGACGCCGCCACGTTTCACGGCACGGTGCGCATCGATCTCGATGTGCTGCAGCCGGTACGTACGATCGTGCTCAATGCGGTGCACCTTCGCTTCGACAGCGTATCGCTTCTGAGCCAGTCGGACGCGTCCACCGCCCGCAGCCCGATGCGGATCGAGGTCGCGGCGGGTGAAGAGACCGCAAGCTTCACCTTCGCCGAGCCCATCGTGCCGGGCAGCTATCGCCTGGTCATTGCCTATAACGGCATCGTCAACAGCGCGGCCGAGGGACTGTTCGCGCTGACTTACGACGGCGTTCACGGACGCGACAGAATGTTAGTCACCCAGTTCGAGGCGACCGATGCCCGCCGTTTCGTGCCGTGCTGGGACGAACCGGCGCTCAAGGCCACGTTCACGCTGTCTGCCGTCGCGCCGGCTGACAAGATGGTTATTTCCAACACTCCCGTCGCCGCGATGGCCGAGGCCGGTCCCGGACTAAAGCGCGTGCAGTTCGAGCAAACGCCGAAAATGTCGACATACCTGCTGTTCCTCGGCATCGGCGATTTCGAGCGCATCGAAACCAGCGTCGGCGACACCAAGGTCGGCGTTGTCACCAAGCGCGGAGATCTGGAGAAAGCCGGATTTGCCCTGCAGAGCGCCGCCGCGCTGCTGCGCTACTACAACGACTATTTCGGCGTTCCTTATCCATTGCCCAAGCTGGATCTGATTGCAGTGCCCGGCGCCGGCGAGTTCGGCTTCCACGCCATGGAGAACTGGGGCGCCATTCTCTACTTCGAGGATGCGCTCTTGATCGATCCGGCGTTTTCAACCGAAGCGGATCGGCAGCTGATCTTCACCTACATCGCTCACGAAATGGCGCATCAATGGTTCGGCAATCTCGTGACCATGGCATGGTGGGACGACCTGTGGCTGAACGAAGGTTTCGCCAATTGGATGGAAAACGAAGCGACCGATCACTTCCACCCCGATTGGCGGATCTGGCTGCAAAACGAGGCGGCCCGGCAAACCGTCATGCAGCAAGACGCGCTGAGCAGCACCCATGCCGTCGTGCAGCCGGTCCATAATCCGCGGCAGATCGCGTTCGACAGCGTCACCTACGACAAGGGCGCCGCGATCATCCGCATGGTGCAGGACTATGTCGGCGAGGAGGCGTTTCAGAAAGGCGTCCGCAGCTACATCGCCAAATATGCCTACGGAAATTCGACCACCGACGGCCTGGTGGCGCAGCTGCAAGCCGCCGCCGGCAAGCCGATCGCGCGCGTGGTGGCAAGCTTCGCGCGCAATCCCGGCTTGCCTTCGGTCGAGGCCGCCGTCACGCCGTGTCAACGCAACAGCGCCGACGTGTCGCTCGCCGCCAAACGCTTTGCATTGGACGAAGCCGTAGTCGAGCCGCCGCAATGGGATATCCCGGTGGTGTGGGGGACGCCGGGTGGCAGCGGCCACACGACGCCGGTTGCCGGCGCCCAAGCGTCGACGGCCGCCGTCCCCTGCAGCGCGATCAAGATCAATTTTGGTCAGGGCGGCTATTTTCGATCAGTCTACGCCGAGCGGACGGGGCTGTCGCTGCAGCAGCAATTCCAGGGTCTGGCGCCGATCGATCAGCTCGGATTGATCGACGACAACTGGGCCTTGGCGCAAGCGGGACGAGCGCCGCCGGAATATTACTTCAATCGCGTTCAAGGAGTTGCTCCGGCCGCCGATCCCGCGCTCTGGCACGGCGTGATCCAGACGCTTTTGAATGTCGACGATCTCTATGTCGGGCTTGCCGAGCGCAATATCTTTCAAACTTATGCGCGCGCATTGCTTCGTCCGGTCTTCGCACTGATCGGCTGGGCGGCAAGGCCCGGCGAGCCGGGCAATGTGGCGCTGGTGCGCGAGGATCTGGTGCAGGCGCTCGGCCGTTTCGGCGACCAGCCCACCCTGGACGAAGGACGCCGCCGCTTCGCGCAATATCTGCACGATCCCGCCGCGCTGCCCGGATCGATTTTGCAGCCGGTCCTGCAAATCGTCGGCGAGCACGCCGACGCCGCGACTTATGACGAGATCCACGCGCTTGCCAGGGCGGCTCCGAGTTCGTTCGCCAGGAAGCTGTTCTATACCGCGCTTGCAGCTGCGGACGATCCGGCGCTCGCCGCGCGCAGTCTCGACATCGCACTGAGCGGCGAAACGCAGTCGGCGGCGATAGGGCTGTCGATGATCAAACAAGTCGCGTTGAATAATGCGGATTTGGCCTGGCGCTTCGCCATGACGCATTCCGCTGAACTGTCGACGCGTTTCTCGGCGGAGCAGCGCTATGCATTCATTCCTGCGCTTGCCCTGCGGCTCTCTGGCCCATCCGGGCTCGCCGAACTACGTCGTTTCATCGATCAGAACATTCCGCCCGACTCCCGCCGTGAGGGCGAGAAAGCCTATGCGCAGCTGCGCTTTCGCATCGAGACCAGGACACAGCGCCTGCCGGCGATCAGCCGCTGGCTTTCAGGATATATGCGGCGCTCGCCGCCGGGCGCGCGCGGCTGATCGGTGCCGGCGGCGCGGCCGGCCTGCGAAATCGGCGAGCTCATCGCCGCCGACCGGGCGAAAGAATCCGCCGGCGCATAGCTTGTCCGTGTAACTTGCTTTTGAATTCAGGCGGCGAGGAGCCGCGCCGAGCGCAATTGCACGAGCGCGGTTTCGGCGGCGATGGACGCCACCCGCATCGCCGGCATCCCGCAGGTGGCTGCGGCGCGGATCACCGCATTGCGCAGATAAGGCGGTTTCTGGCACCACAGATATTCGAAAATGTGTCCGCTAGATTTGTGCGCGAGGCGAATGGTCGAGCCTTCGATCGCGATATCGAAGCTCGGCTCGCTGCCTTGCACTTTCAAGCTCGGTGAGCGCAAGCCGAAGGCCGAGTGCAGCACGCGATCGACATCTTGCGACGTGAAGGGCTTGTGCAGGAAGGCGCAAGCGCCGGACTGCAGCGTCTGGTCCTCGGTCGCCTGATCGCACTCCGACGAAATCATGACCACTTTGAGCGAGGGCTGCGCGGCAAAGAGCCATTCCAGCGTGGTCGGACCGCTGGCGCCGGGCATGTTGCAGTCGAGAAAGACCACGTCGAACCGCATCTTATGACACAGTTCGAGCGCGGCCTGGCCGTCGGCCGCTTCGGTAATCTCGCAATTGAACACGCTGCCACTGACGATCTTGAGCACGATCTGGCGCACGGTCGAGGAATTGTCGACGATCAGGACTTTGGTGGGCGACGTGATGCGCTCGTAGGTCTTGATAATGGCGAGCGCGTCAGCCGGGGTGAACGGCTTGAACAGGAATTCATAAGCGCGCAGCTTGATCGCGACCTCGACCGCTTCGGCGGCCGGCGGGCTCGACATCAGGGTCACGAAAGTCTGGATGCCTTGCTTTCGCGCCGACCAAAATGCTTCGGTGCCGGAGAGCTCGGGCATCTGCACGTCGATGAAGGCGAGATCGACATTGGCGGCATTGAGAAGGGTAAGGCAGTCGCGGCCGTTGTCGGTGCGGCTCAACCGCAGCGGCAGCTTCGAACTGCGCGCCGCCTCGGTGAGAATATCCTGGGCGACGCTCGAGTTGTCGGCGATAAGCATATTGATCGTACGGGGCATGGTGATTCCGTCCGTTCAAGGCATGGTTTGCCGGCAAAGACCCAGCCGCCGGGCGAGAACCCCATTCGACGCCAATCTTATTGCCGGGCGGCGAACAAGCTGAGGCAAAATCAATTCAAATTCATCGCACTGGCGGATCGTGAACGCTGCTGATCGTGAACGCCAAAGTCGTGAACGCCACAACCGCAACCGCACATAGGGGAGAACATCATGCTGCACTGGACTGCGCTCGTCACCGTGCTCGCAATCCTGTTTTATTTTTACACCGGATTTCGCATTCCGCGGGCGAGACGGAAATACGGTGTGCCGGTGCCGGCAATGTCCGGCAATGCCGATTTCGAACGCGTCGTGCGGGTGCAAATGAACACGCTCGAATGGATGCCGATCTTTCTGCCTTTGCTGTGGCTATTTGCCTATTACGTCGGCGATCGCCCTGCCGCGGCGCTGGGCCTGATTTGGGTCGGCGGCCGCATCTATTACATGCTCAGCTATACCGAAGCCGCCGCCAAGCGCGGGCCGGGTTTCTTCGTCCAGGCACTGGTTTGCGCGGTTTTGCTCATCGGCGCGGTCGCCCGGATTATTTCGTCGCTGCTGCACGGTGCATGAGCCGACGCGGGCTTTTACGGCAAATTTACCGTCAACAAATAATGTAGCATTTGCAACTATTTCTACATTTCGTTGGGGCTGGGAAACAGAATGTTCAATCGATTGTCGGTCAGCATTTTGCTGAAATCCGTTATCGCGCTGATGGGCGCCACCGTCGTGATCATGCTGGCGCTCGGGGCCCGCAATTCCTGGACCCGGCTGAACACCGCCAACCGGATCTCCGGCGTCGCCAATGTCTCGGCCTATATGTTCACGGCGCTCAACGGTTTGCGGGTCGACCGCTTCAGCACGGCGCGCGATCTCATCAACGAACGGCAATTCGCGACGCTGGACCCTCTGATCAAAGGCGCGCGCGACAAGGAAATGCCGGCGCTGAACAGCCTCCTGGGGGCCCTGGCGGCGATAGATTATCCGGATCGGGATCAGGCGATCGCCGACCTTAGTGCCAGGGTCAAAAGGCTGTCCGAGCTGCAGGAAAAAACCACCGCTGCAATGGCGCAGCCGAAATCGGCGCGCCCGCCGGAGCTCGCCGACGCGTACGGCAAAGAGGGCGACGGCATGATTGCCGCGCTCGACAGCTGGGGCACGCGGCTCGTCAAGTCCATATCGCTGCAGGATCCCTATGTGGATCAGCTCCTGGAGATCAAGCAGCTCGCCTGGACCATGCGCAATGCGGCCGGCAACCAGTCGCTTGTCATCTCCAATGGCATCAGCGGCATTGCGCCGCCGCCCGACGTGCTCACTGGCTATAACCGCAATGACGCCACGTTCGACACCGCTTGGGCGGCCGTCCAAGATATTGCCTCGCGCTTGCCGCCGGCTGCCGCGCTCACCGCGGCCATCGACAAAGTCAAAACGGAGTTTTTCGCCAGCGGCTATCCCGAGCTTCGGCTGAAAGTGCTCAAGCAATTGATTGCCGGCGAGCCGACCGGCTTCACGGTCGAGCAATGGTCGCCGAACTCGGTCAGCAAACTTGGGCTGACGCTCGGCGTCGCCATCGCAGCGCTGGATGCCGCCAAGGCGCAGGCCGCGGCACAGTCCGCACTGGCCTGGAACGATCTGCTCATGCAGTCCGGCCTGCTTGTGCTCGCGCTCGTCGTTGCCGGCGGCATGATGCTTCTGGTGACGCGGCGCGTCACCGGGCCGCTGAACGCGATCCGCGGCGCCATGCTCAAGCTCGCCGGCGGCGACTTTGAGGTCGTGCTGCCGGGTCTCGAGCGCAAGGACGAGATCGGCGCGGTGGCGAACGCGGTCGAGCGCTTCAAGGTGCTCGCGGTCGACAAGGCGCGTAACGAGGCCGATGAGGCGATGAAGCGCCAGCAGGCCGAAGCCGAGCGTCACGCGCAAGTCGCCCGCGTCGAAGCCGAGGCACAGGCCAAAGTGGCAGCCGAGCGCGCCAAGGCGTCGGAAGAGCAGGCGCATGCCTTCCGCACCCTCGGCGACGCGCTCGGCCGGCTCGCCGACGGCGATTTCACCATCCGCCTCGACGACGACATTTCGGATGCCTACAAGCAGATCAAGGACGACTTCAATCTCGCCATCGGCCGCCTGCACGAGACCATCCAGGCGGTTGCCGATTCCACCCGCGAAGTCGGCAATGCGGCGAACGAGATCTCGACGGCGACCACCGACCTGTCGCAGCGTGTCGAGGAGCAGGCCGCAAGCCTTGCCGAAACCTCGTCCTCGATGGAGGAGATTTCGGCGACGGTGAAGACCAATGCGCAGAACGCCCAGCAGGCCAATACGCTGACCAATTCGACCCGCACCGTCGCCGACCGCGGCGGCAAGGTGGTGGCCGAAGCGGTCACCGCCATGTCGCGGATCGAAGAATCCTCGCGGCAGATTTCCGACATTATCACGGTGATCGACGAGATCGCGCGGCAGACGAACCTGCTCGCGCTCAACGCGGCGGTTGAAGCGGCGCGCGCCGGCGATGCCGGGCGGGGCTTTGCGGTCGTCGCCTCGGAGGTGAGAAGCCTCGCGCAACGCTCCTCGGAGGCGGCGAAGAACATCACCGACCTGATCGCCAAGAGTTCGGACCGCGTGCAGGAGGGCGTTGGGCTGGTCAACCGCGCCGGCACGGCGTTGAGCGAGATCGTCGACTCGATCAAGCAGGTGGCGGATATCGTGTCCGGCATCGCGGCCGCGAGCGCCGAGCAATCGACCGGTCTCGAGCAGATCAACCGGGCGCTCACCGAAATGGACGAGGTGACGCAGCGCAACTCGGCGCTGGTCGAGGAGAACTCGGCGACCGCAAAGACCCTTGAGCAGCAATCGCACGACATGCAAGAGCGGATCGCCTCGTTCAAGCTCGACGACCATCACCAAGGTCATGCGGCCCCGGCCGGCGCCAGAGCGCGCAACGCGGCCTAATAAGACTTGAAAAGCGTGGGCGGGACTTCGACGTCCAAACTTCGAAGTCCAAGCCCTCGCTAACCTAGCTTGGCCGACCGGCGGGTTTCCTTCCTCACAGCAGCAAGGCGGGTGAGGGAGCGCCTGCCCATTTTTACGGCAAATTTACCCTCAACAAATACTGTAAGAATTACAACGATTTCTCTGTTTTTCAGGGGTGGAAGCAAATGCTCAGCCGAGTCTCAGTCAGCATTTTGCTGAAATCCGTCATCGCCGCCTTGGGCGCGATCGTCGTCGTCATGCTGGCGCTCAACGCCCGCGAATTCGTGGACCCGGCTGAAGGCCGCCAACCAAATCTCCGACGTCGCCAACATTTCGAGCTACATGTTCGTCGCGATGAACAGTTTGCGGGTCGATCGTTCGTCGACGGTTCGCGACTTGGTGGCTGATAAGCAACTGACGGCCATGAACAAGCTGCTCAAGGAGTCCCGCGACATAGAAATGCCGGCGCTCAACAGCCTCCTGGCGGCCCTGGGGAGCGCGGAGATTCCAGACCGCGACCAGCTCGCGAGCGAGTTTGGCAGTAAGATCAAGCGCTTGACGGAGATGCACGAACAGACCGCGGCGCTATTTCTGCAGCCGAAATCGGCGCGCCCGGCGGGTTTATCGGACGAGTATAATAAAGAAGTCTTGGAGCTGATGGCTGCGCTCGATAAACGCGGCACCCAGCTCGTGAAGTTGATCTCCTTGAAGGATCCCTATGTGGATCAGCTGATGGAGATCAAGCAGCTGGCTTGGGCCATGCGCAATGCCGCCGGTGACGCCTCGCTTGTCGTGTCCAACACGCTCGGCGGGATGCCGTTGCCGCCGGATACGTTGCTCACCTATACGGGCAATGTTGCAAAAATAGACGGTGATTGGAGCGCGATCACCGACATCGTCTCCCGCTTGCCGGTTTCGCCCTCGCTCGCCGCAGCCATCGATAAGGTCAAGAAGGAGTATTTCGGCGGCGGCTATCCGGAGCAGCGCACGAAAATCGTCAAAGCGCTGATCGCGGGCGAAGCGCCCGGCGTCACTGTCGATCAGTGGTCGCCAATGTCGGTCGCCAACCTGACGACGCTTGTCGGTGCTGCGACCGCGGCTCTCGATGCTGCCAAGGCGCAATCCTCGGAGCAGTCCGCGCAGGCTTGGGACAGCCTGATCCTGCAGTCGGGCCTGCTTCTCGCCGCGATCTTGTTCGCCGGCAGCATGATGCTTTTGGTTTCGCGCCACGTGACGGGTCCGCTCGGCGCGATCCAGGCCGCGATGCTCAAACTTGCCGGCGGCGACTTCAACGCCGTCCTTCCGGGATTGCAGCGCAAGGACGAGATCGGCGCGGTGGCAAACGCGGTCGAGCGCTTCAAGGTGCTCGCGGTCGACAAGGCGCGTAACGAGGCCGATGAGGCGATGAAGCGCCAGCAGGCCGAAGCCGAGCGTCACGCGCAAGTCGCCCGCGTCGAAGCCGAGGCACAGGCCAAAGTGGCAGCCGAGCGCGCCAAGGCGTCGGAAGAGCAGGCGCATGCCTTCCGCACCCTCGGCGACGCGCTCGGCCGGCTCGCCGACGGCGATTTCACCATCCGCCTCGACGACGACATTTCGGATGCCTACAAGCAGATCAAGGACGACTTCAATCTCGCCATCGGCCGCCTGCACGAGACCATCCAGGCGGTTGCCAATTCCACCCGCGAAGTCGGCAATGCGGCGAACGAGATCTCGACGGCGACCACCGACCTGTCGCAGCGTGTCGAGGAGCAGGCCGCAAGCCTTGCCGAAACCTCGTCCTCGATGGAGGAGATTTCGGCGACGGTGAAGACCAATGCGCAGAACGCCCAGCAGGCCAATACGCTGACCAATTCGACCCGCACCGTCGCCGACCGCGGCGGCAAGGTGGTGGCCGAAGCGGTCACCGCCATGTCGCGGATCGAAGAATCCTCGCGGCAGATTTCCGACATTATCACGGTGATCGACGAGATCGCGCGGCAGACGAACCTGCTCGCGCTCAACGCGGCGGTTGAAGCGGCGCGCGCCGGCGATGCCGGGCGGGGCTTTGCGGTCGTCGCCTCGGAGGTGAGAAGCCTCGCGCAACGCTCCTCGGAGGCGGCGAAGAACATCACCGACCTGATCGCCAAGAGTTCGGACCGCGTGCAGGAGGGCGTTGGGCTGGTCAACCGCGCCGGCACGGCGTTGAGCGAGATCGTCGACTCGATCAAGCAGGTGGCGGATATCGTGTCCGGCATCGCGGCCGCGAGCGCCGAGCAATCGACCGGTCTCGAGCAGATCAACCGGGCGCTCACCGAAATGGACGAGGTGACGCAGCGCAACTCGGCGCTGGTCGAGGAGAACTCGGCGACCGCAAAGACCCTTGAGCAGCAATCGCACGACATGCAAGAGCGGATCGCCTCGTTCAAGCTCGACGACCATCACCAAGGTCATGCGGCCCCGGCCGGCGCCAGAGCGCGCAACGCGGCCTAGTCATTCGCGACGACGGCCGCGGCGCTCGAGGCTTGAGCGCCGCGCTCGCGTTTTAGTCGAATGTGAGGAAAGGTCTCGGCTGTTACTTAGTCACCTGGCAACATCCGACATACTACCTACGACCTTCGTCATACGGTCGCGACGGCGAGCGGCCGCAACGCAGGTCAATCTTATGCATGCACCGAATGTCGACGACAGGCGTCATGCGCCGCGGCGTCCGATCAATCGCATGGCGAAAATTCAGCTTGGGAGCGGTGCACCACCGCGCGACTGCGTGGTCGCCGATATCTCGACCGGGGGCGTGAAGCTCGAGGTCGAGGGCTTCGAAGTCCCCGACGATTTCGTGTTGATTCTGTCGGCGGACGGCGTCGCCAAGGAGTGCAACTACCAAGTCGTTTGGCGCTTCGGCCAGGAGGTCGGCGCCAGATTTGTCAGCCTTGTGCGCCCCGGCGGCTCCAGCCCGCTCAGCTTTTAGGAATGTGAACTAGGAATGCGAAACAGCCCCGGCCGCGGCCGGGGCTGTTTGCATGCCGAACTTATCGCTCGTGCCCCTTTATTGGTCGCCAGTCGGCTGTCCCGGGGCCGCCGGCGCGGCGTTCGGCGCGGGGCTTATCGGCGGCGCCAGTGTTGTTCCGGGCTGGTTTGTCCGTGAAGGCGCCATAGGCGATATTGGCGGCGGCGACATGCGCGTCGCGGCCGACGGCGTGTCGTTCGAAGCTGTGTTGGTGCCAATCTGCCCCGCCTGATGCGTCATGCCGAAAGCGACCGCAAGCACCACGACGACAAATATGGCGGCCGCCATCCATCCCCAGACCGCATTCGCGGCCCGCACATCCGGATCCATCTTGGCACTGCGCCGGTAGGGATCTTCCGGGTTGAAGGGGTCAAAATCCGAGTTCTGATAGTCAGACATGAAGGACCTCCGTCTATCGTTCAGCTGCACGATAACCGGGAGGCGACGGCGCTCGTTCCCGCGTGGCGGGAATACCGGGTCAGCCGGCAAGTCATGTCGCGGAACTTTTTGGTGGAACTCTCGAGCCCGGACTACGCCGCGGCCGGCACCGAGAAAACAATGGCGTCGTTCGCCACATGGGCATCGGTGACGCCGCGGGCCTGCAACGCGCCGAGAAAGTCTTGCAGCCGCGGATAATCGGGTGAGGTGCCGAAGCAGCGCGCGTCGTCGATCGCAACCACGCTTCCGGCCGGCGCTCGCCCCAGGATGAAATCGATCTCCGCCGAGATCGGCGTTTCAATCGCGCCCTTGCCGGTGCCCGGGCCGGAATAATGCGCGTCGAGATAAAACAGCGCGGGGCGGGTCAGCTTTTCGACGACCGCCGGCAGGCGCGTGCCGCTGTCGCCCTCGATCAGCCGAATGCGGCTATTGCCGTTGAAACGCAGCCGGGCAAGGGCTGCGAGTTTTGCATCGAGCTCGATGGTGACGACCTCGTAACCGTGGCTCGACAGAAACTTCGCCATGTCGCCGAGAAAAGTGCCGGTCTCGACGACGAGATCCAATTTGCGGCTGCGCAGCAATTTGAGGAGCGCATAGCGCTTTTGCAGCGGGCAAGTTGAGCCCGCATTCGAGCCCGCCACATTGGCGCGCCAGCGGACGTAATCGACCCGGTCCTTGAGCCCGATCACCCAACTCGACAGCGGCGACCGCCGCAAGCGCGCGTGCCATTCAACTGAAACCATCGCTGCGTCCCGATTCCGCTTCCGAAAGAAAAATTGCCGGGGAAGTACTGGAGCGCTGGCGTGCTCCCACAGATTCGTGCTTCCGACCCGGGGACTAAAAGTCGGAAAGATGTAGCTCCACATGGCCGCGCATGGCAACCGCCGGGCCAGCGTTGAGCTTGATTTCCGCCGTGAAGAGCTTCTCCCGCGAGGAACAAAGCGCGAAATATGCGATCGGCGGTCGCTCCGGGCCTTAAGGGGACGAAGCCGAGACTTGGCCGGGTGTCGGCAAAGTTACCAGGCGCTTAACGCCAATCCAGGGAGAGAACTGGGCGGTAACAAATATCTGTCACAAAGAGCCAATCGTCGCTCGATCGACACTTCCAGGGGAAGTGGAATGAC
This sequence comes from uncultured Alphaproteobacteria bacterium, assembly GCA_963761595.1. GTDB lineage: Bacteria > Pseudomonadota > Alphaproteobacteria > Rhizobiales > Xanthobacteraceae > BOG-931. Next base: position 53,786 of record CAVXHE010000012.1, on the reverse strand, counting down.
CAAATGGGTCCAGTCAATTCTCCAGACGACGACCTATTTGGGTCTCGCCGTCATCGCGGTTATCTGGTCCGGCGTCTTTCTCCTGGGCGAGCAGGAACATCGCCGCGCCTATGACGAAGCCGTGCGTCAGGGCAGCAACCTGACATTTGTCCTCGAAGAATATGTTCAGCGGATCGTTCTGCAGTGCGATAACGTGCTTCTCGCCCTGCGGCGTGACTATGCGCGCGATCCAGAACATTTCGATCTTGTCAGCTGGGCCAAGAACACGCAATTTCATAACAATCTGACGTCCAATATCGGCATCACCGATGCCAAGGGCTATGTCATCCTGACAAGCCTCAAACATTTGTCGTCGCCGGTCTATATCGGCGATCGGCCGCCCTTTATTTTCCAACGCGATTCCGCGAAGGCCGATCAGCTTTTTATCAGCGATCCTCTGGTCGGCGGTGTCAGCAAAGAGCGTTCAATCCAGTTCACGCGCCCGATCAACGATCCTGCCGGGACCTTCGTCGGCACCGTCGCCATCTCGCTCAACATTGCCGAACTGGAAAACTTCTTCAGCTCACTCGATTTGGGCAGCGCCGGGATTGTATCCCTGGTGCATTCGGATGGCGTCGTCCTCGTCCGCGGCGGCTCGACTCCGGAAAGCAAAGAATTCACCGGGACCAAGATCAGCAACGCGCCTTTTTTCGGCAAATTGCAGAAGAGTTCGTCGGGCAGCTATTGGAGCGCGCTCAACGAGCGGTTCGAGGGCATCAAACGCCTCATTTCTTATCGTGCCGTCTCTGGCCTTCCTCTCACCGCGGTGGTCGGCCGAGCCGACAAAACCATCTTTCTGCAGTCCGATGCCTCGTTCGAGAAATATGTCTTGCTTGGCGCGATTTTGACAGCCGCCGTTTTGCTCGTCGTCATCATGGCGGCGCGCCGGCAGAGGCAGATGCTGTCGACATCCGCCGAGCTTGAGCACTCGAATCATCTTTTGAATACCGCGCTGGCGCACATGACTCACGGGCTGTGCATGTTCGACAAAAACGGCCGGCTTGTCATTTGCAACGAGCGCTATGGCGCGATGTATGATCTTGCGCCCGAACAGACCAAACCGGGCGCTACCATCAAATCCGTACTCGAAGCGCGCGTCGCCTCAGGCACCTCGCCGGAGGATGCGGAAAACTACATGCGCACGCGGCTCGCTGATCTGTTTGCGGGTGTTCCGCGCAGCGCCGACAACGAGCTCCGCAATGGCAAAATATACGCCATAAGCCATCAGCCGATGCCGGAAGGCGGCTGGGTCGGTACGCATGTCGATGTCACTGAGCAGCGCCGCGCCGAAAGAGCGTTGGACGAGGCCAGGCAATTCCTCGATTCCATTATCGAAAATATTCCGGTGTCCGTCGTCGTGAAGGACGCGGCGACGCGCAAATATATTTTGGTCAATCGGGCGTTCGAAAGCATGATTGAGCTGTCGCGGCGCGATCTTTTGGGCCGCACCGTCTTCGACATTTTTGCAGCTGAAGACGCCGCGTTCATGGATCGCACCGATACCGAGTCGACGCAGGCTGGCAATGACGCCTATTACCGGGAATACGAAGTCGAAACGCCCAAAGGCGGCCAGCGCATCCAGGGCACACGTCGCATCGTCGTTCGCGATGACAAAGGAGACCCTAAATATCTTATCGCCGTGATCGATGACATCACCGAGCGTAAGAAAGCGGACCACCGCATCGCTTATCTCGCCCATCACGATGGACTGACGGGATTGGCTAACCGGACCGCCTTGCTGCAGAAGATCGAAGAGGCCGGGGCGCGATGGCGCGGGCTCGGTGAGGCATTTGGCGTGCTGCTGCTGGATCTCGACAGGTTCAAGCAGGTCAACGACAGTATGGGCCATCCGGCGGGCGACAGGTTGCTGATCGAAGTCGCCGGCCGTCTCAAGGCGCTGCTGCGCGAGACCGATGTGCTCGCCCGGCTTGGCGGCGATGAATTCGCCATCATTCAAGCAGGCGATGCCGACCCGTGCGAGGCGGCGGCGACCCTGGCGAGCCGTATCATCGCGAGCATCGGACAGCCTTTCGCTATTAACGGCGCAGAAATCACCGTCGGCACCAGCATCGGCATTGCGCTCGCCTCCGATCATGAAGGCGGCAATGATGAGCTTCTCAAGATGGCGGACCTCGCCCTTTATCGCGCTAAATCGGCGGGCCGCAACGGCTACTTCTTCTTTGATCCGCAAATGAGCGCAATCGCAACCGCGCGCCAGGAAATCGAAATCGACCTGCGCCGCGCGGTCCAGCAGGAGGAGTTCGAGCTTCATTATCAGCCGGTTATTGATGCTAAGACGGGCAAAATCTGCAGTGCCGAGGCTCTGATCCGGTGGCGGCATCCGACCAAGGGCCTCATTTATCCGGATTCCTTCATCCCGCTGGCCGAGGAAACGGGATTGATCACCCAGATCGGCGACTGGGTGTTGCGGGCGGCCTGCACTCAAGCGACCGAGTGGCCGGCCGAGGTGAAGGTGGCGGTGAACCTGTCGGTGATACAGTTCCAAAAGCCCAATCTTGCCGACGTCGTGATGCTGGCGCTGGTCGAGAGCGGACTGGGTCCGGAACGGCTCGAGCTCGAGATCACCGAGACGGCGTTGATCGAATCCGCAGCCGAATGCATGCCCGCGCTGCGGCAGTTCAAGAGCCTCGGCATCACGATCGTGCTCGACGACTTCGGGACCGGATACTCATCGCTGAGCCAATTGGCAATGTTCCCCTTCGATAAGATCAAGATCGACAAGTCGTTTACGCAGAATATGACCAAGCGCAGCGAGTGTGCCGCGATCATTTCGGCGACGCTGAGCTTGGCGCAAAGCCTGGGTATCGCAACAACGGCCGAAGGCGTCGAAACCGTCGATCAATATCGGCTGTTGCGATTGGCGGGTGTGACGTCGCTGCAAGGATATCTGTTCAAGCGCCCGGTTCCCGCACACGAGATCGATTTCAATGTGCCCTATTGCGGCGTGGCTATAGAGGAAGCCGCTTAGCAAGCCCGGCGTCAGCGCGTGACGCCGCGGCGCCTGCGGTGACGCGGCTCGGCGGCCATGCGCGGGCTTGCGACTTCGGCACTGCAGCGAGGAGTGCTGGCGCGCTCGGAGAGATTCGAACTCCCGACCCTCAGATTCGAAGTCTGATGCTCTATCCAGCTGAGCTACGAGCGCCAAGTCAGCACAGTGACACCCGCACAATAATGGCTTCGCCGCAAAAGTCACTCGCTTGAGCCGTGGCCGCTGTGCGGTTGTCGACCGGATTTATGCAGAAAGGTGGCCGCGTGCGCTTGCGCCACCATACAACTTCGTAAAAACTGCAATCATGCTCGGCGCAGAACGTGCAGCGGGCGATTTTCATAAAGTTCTTGCAGGAGGGAAAGATGGCGAAGTCAAAACGTGGCCTCGATAATCGGCACCGCGACAAGAGCGGCAAAATCGAGCGCAAGCACGGCAACACCAAAGTGGCGGCGCTCCGCAAAGAGTACGGCGAGAGCTTCGCCAAGGGCCGCCGCAAGGATATGATGCTGAAAAATTTGCTGAAGGAAACCGGCAGCGCCTCGCTGCACGACTATCTGCGGCAGCACCACAAATAGCGGCGCGGCTGGAGCGCAATCGTTTATATTGAATGATTGACGCTCTAGCTTTTTGATGGAGCATGATCTTTTCGGAAAACCGGTATCCACTTTTCCGGATCATGCTCTAAATCCGTTGCCCGGCGGCGGGATCGACCGCCGCCTCATTCCGTATCGTCCAACCGTGTCGTCTTACGTGCCGCCCGCTGACGTTCCGTGGCTATGCGATCGGTTCGGGATCGCGCACTTGCAAATCGGTTCGCAAGTCGGGCGCGGCGCTTTCCGCCATGTCGGCCGCAGCTGCCGCGCTCCTGCGGCGACGCCGGCAGTTGCAGAACGCTCGCGGTTTGGCCGGGCACGAGCCGCGTCAACATCACGATCTGGCCGCCGGGAAATTCCAGCGCGTCGTGATGGACGTGCGGATCGTCCATATTGACCTGACGAAAGCGCGCGACGCGGTGCTCGACGCGCGCCTTGCCGAACATGCTGAAGGCGCGATCGTAGAAGACGGCATCATCGAAGGCGATTTCGGTGCCGGGCAGGAGGCAGACGGCGACGCCGGGTTGGCCGACTTCGGCGAAGCCGCGCGTGATCGAGGTCGGAAAGTCCGTCGACACGAGCCTGTCGGCGACCTTCGCCGGCCGCGAAGCGATGAGATGCAGACTATAATCGCACATGGAGAAGACTCCTTTTAGGAGAACCGGCTCCTGATGTCCCAAACCCGGGCGCTGGCGAAATGTTCCGCGCGGCGCGGGGAGCGCCCCGCCATGCATCCGGCGCCGTGCTGACCCTCGATTGCAATTGCGGTGCGAGCGGCCTAGACCGCCACAAACGTTGCGTCATGCACAGCGCGGGCGGGGATGGACGACGTCACCAAGGAGGCTCGCCTCGCCGGCGGTTCGATCGCCGGGCAGGCTCGAGCAGCCCAGAGAGACGGCCGGCCGCGCCGACAATGTGCCGTCCGGCATTCTCCTGATGATCGCCGCCACCGTGCTGTTCGCCGGCGCCTCGGCCGCCAGCAAATGGCTGGTGGCGGAATACCCGGTCGGCGAGGTGCTGTTTCTGCGCTCGCTGGCCGGCATTGATCGGCGGCGCTGCGGTGATCCTGCCGGTCACCGGCCTGTCGGTCTATGCGACGCGCCGGCCGCGCGATCATCTCGCGCGCGGGCTGTCGCAATCGATCTCGCAGCTTGCGCTCCTGCTCGCCTTCAGCCTGATGCCGCTTGCCGGCGCGGTGGCCATCAATTTCTCGGCGCCGTTGTTCGCCGCTGCTGGTGTCGATCGTCTGGCTCAAGGAGCCCGCGGGTTGGGTTCGCGGCGGAGCGCTTGCCATCGGTTTCATCGGCGTGTTGATCGTGACCAATCCCGGCGCCAATTCCTTGACCTTGGGCGCGCTGTTCGCGCTGATCAACGCCGTCATGTACGGCACCGTTACGGTCGCGGTGCGCGGCATGACGCGGACGGAATCGCCCAACACGCTGGTCATCTGGATGCTGACCGTGCTCGCCTTCTTTCACAGCTTTCTGTTGTTGTTCGGCTGGCGTACGCCGTCGCTCGCTCGACGCGGCGCTGCTTGTTCGGCACCGGCTTCGTCAACGCGATCGGACAATGGTTCTGGACCAAGGCGCTGCAGCTCGCGCCGGCGCCGGCGGTGACGCCGTTCTATTATCTGATGCTGGTCTGGGCGCTCGCTCTTCGGCTTCGTGTTCTGGGGCGACGTGCCTTCGGCGAGCCTTCTCGCCGGATCGGGCATTGTCGTTGCCACCGGATTGTTTCTGTTTTTGCGCGAAGCCCGCCTGCAGCAATCGCTCTCGGCCGCCCGCCGCAAAGCGGCAGTGTAGGGCGGCCGATCGGGCAGGGCGCCCAAGATCGCACCAAGACCGCACCAATGGCGTCAAGACGCCACAGGGCGGCAAACCCCGGCACTAGCCCCTCGGAAAGCCCGCCAAGGCGCGCTAAGGTTGCAGCAGTCCGCCGGCAACAGGCGGAGCCGCGCAACACATTCAGGGGGAACACGTGGAACGCCGAGACTTCCTCAAACTTGCGCTGGCAAGCGCGGCTCTGCCGTTCGCTGCCGCGCGGCGCTTTCGCGCTCGATTATCCGACGCGGCCGGTTCACATGCTGGTCGGGCAGGCGGCGGGCAGTTCGTCAGACATCAGCGCGCGCCTGATCGCGCAATATCTCTGCGATCATCTCGGCCAGCAATTCGTCGTCGATATCCGCCCCGGCGCCACCGGCAATGTCGCCACCGAAGCTGGTCGTCAAATCGGCGCCCGACGGCTACACGCTGCTGCTGGTGAATTCGCAAAACACCATCAATCAGGCGATGTTTCCCGACCTGCCGTTCGATTTCATGCACGATATCGCGCCGATCGCGATCACGCATCGTGTCGCGCTGGTGATGGAAGTGCTGCCGACCTTTCCGGCCAAGACCGTTCCGGAATTCATCGCCTATGCCAAGGCCAATCCCGGCAAGATCAATATGGCGTCCGGCGGCATCGGCGGCCCGCAACATGTCGCCGGCGAACTGTTCAAATACATGGCCGGCGTCAATCTCGTTCACGTGCCCTATCACGGCTCGACGCCGGCGATGGTCGATCTCCTCGCCGGCCAGGTGCAGGTGATGTTCGACGTCACGCCGTCGTCGCTGCCGCATATCAGGGCCGGCAAGTTCAAGCCGCTCGCCGTCACCACGCCGGAGCGGGTCGACTTTCTGCCGGGCGTGCCGGCAGTGGCGGAATTTCTGCCGGGCTACGAGGCGTTCGGCTGGATCGGCTTCGGCGCGCCGAAGGGCACGCCGCCGGCCGATCATCGAGCGTCCTCAACAAGGCCATCAATGATGCCGTCGCCGATCCGGCGATCAAGGCGCGGCTGATCGATCTCGGCGGGCTGGTGATGCCGCCCAACACGCCCGCCGAATTCGCCAAATTCATCGCCGCCGATACCGAGAAGTGGGTCAAGGTGGTGAAGTTTGCCAACCTCAAACCGGAATGAGAGCGCGATGACGAAAAAACTTCGTCGCCGCCAATTTTTGCAGTCTGGCAGGCGGCGGCGTCGCCTTGCCGGCGCTCTCGCGGATGGCGGCGGCGGACACCTATCCGTCGCGGCCGATCACCATGGTCGTCCCGTTTGCGGCCGGCGGCGGCGACCGATATTTTCGCGCGGATCTTGTCCGAACGGATGGGAAGAAGGCTCTCGGCCAGTCGATCATCGTCGAGAATGTCACCGGCGCCGGCGGCAGTATCGGCGTCGCCCGCGTCGTTCACGCCGCGCCCGACGGCTACACCGCTGAGCGTCGGCACCTTGACGACCCATGTTCTGATCCGGCGGGCTTTACAAGCTGGATTTCGATCTGCTGACCGATCTGGCGCCGATCGCCGAACTTGGCTATGAACCGCTTCTGATCTGCGTCAAAAACGCTCTGCCGGTGAAGAAGCTCAAGGACTTGATCGCATGGCTTAAGGCCAATCCCGGCAAGGCGAGCGGCGGGAATTCCCGGCGCCGGCTCGACCGGCAATCTCGCCGGCATGTCGTTCCAGAAAGCGACAGGAACGAGCTTCCAGTTCGTGCCATATCGCGGCGACGGTCCGGCGGTGCAGGATCTGATGGCCGGACAGATCGACATGATGATCGAGCCGTCGTCGAATTTCGTCGCGCAGGTGCAGGCCAGGCACGGTCAACGCGCTCGCCGTTCCAGCGAAGACCCGTCATCCCGAGTTTGCCCGACGTGCCGACGACGGACGAAGCCGGACTGCCGGGATTTTACGCTCGATCTGGTTCGGTCTCTGGGCGCCGAAGGACACGCCGAAGGACATCATCGCCAAGCTCAATGCCGCGACCGTCGAGGCGCTGGCCGATCCCGACCGTGCAAGACCAGGCTCGCCAAGCTCGGGCAGCAAGTTCGTCGCGCGATCATCAAACGCCGGCGCGCTTGCGCGCGTTGCAAAAGTCCGAAGCCGAGAAATGGTGGCCGATCATCAAAGCCGCCAACATCAAAGCCGAATAAGCGTTCGCCCGTTACCAAGGAGGGAGTTGGCATCGTGAAATTTTAACGTCGGCGATTTTTGCAATTTGCCGGAGCGGCGGCTCTCGCGCCTTTCGCTTGGCACCGCTTGGCTGCGCGCCGCCCATGCGGATACCGGCGCTCCGATTGGCCATCCCGCATCGTCAAGCTTGAAGTCGGATTTCCGCCCGGCGGCGGCATGGATTCGGCCGGCCGCATTGTCGCCAACAGGCTTGTCCGACGATCTGGGCCAGCAAGTCATCGTCGAGAACAGCGCCGGGCGCCGGCGGACGGATCGCCATGGACGCGCTCGCCCACGCGCCGCCCGACGGCTACACCATGCTGATCACGGCCGGCGCGCCGGCGGTGAGCGGACTACTTGTTCGCAGCGCTCAGCTTCGATCCGGTGCATGATTTCATGCCGGTCTCGCTGGTCGGCACCTATCCAAATCTCCTCGTGGTGCCGAATTCGTCGCCGTTTACGAAGCTCGAGGACTTCATCGCCTTTGCCAAGGCCAATCCCGGCAAGATCAGCTGGGCTTCGCCCGGCATCGGCTCGGTTCCGCATCTTGCCGGCGAATTGTTCAAGCGCATGGCCGGTATCGACATCACGCACGTGCCGTATCGCGGCGTTGCCGCCGGCGCCATGACCGATCTGATCGCGGGCCGGCTCGACGCCATGTTCAATACCACGGGATCGCTGCTGCCGCCGGTTCAGGGCAATCAGGTGCGCTGCCTCGCCGTGACGTCGGCCAAGCGCTTTCCGATCGCGCCTGAATTTCCGACCATCGCCGAGTCCGGCGTGCCCGGCTACGAGGCTGTGTCGTGGTATGCGCTATACGTGCCGGCCGGCTACGCCGCCCGAGATCGTCAAGAAGATCAATGCCGACAGCGTCGCGATGCTGAGCGACCCGGCGATGAAGGAGAAATTCGAACGCTCGGCATTGCCGCGGCGGGTTCATCGCCCGAGGCAACTGGCGGCCATGAACGCCGCTGACGTCGCGCACTGGGCTCCGATCATCAAGGCTGCGAACATCAAGGGCGAGTGACGGCGCCGGCCGGGCCTGGTCCCGGAGGAAAAACTCTCACGGAGAAATGGGCGCCCGCGTGCTAGTAAGACCACGACGCTGCGAATTGATCTTGCCTTCGCGCATCAGATGCGAACGCCTTGTTGATGTCGGAAAGCGGCATGGTATGGGTGATCATCGGATCGATCTCGATCTTGCCGTCCATATACCAGTCGACGATCTTGGGCACGTCGGTGCCGCCCGCGGGCGCCGCCGAAAGCGTGCCGCGCCACACCCGCCCGGTGACGAGCTGGAACGGCCGTGTCGCGATTTCCTGGCCGGCGCCGGCCACGCCGATGATGATGCTCTGGCCCCAGCCGCGATGGCAGCTTTCCAGCGCGATGCGCATCAGCTCGACATTGCCGACGCATTCGAACGTGTAGTCGGCGCCGCCGATCTGGTCGTCGCCGCTTTTGGTCATATTGACCAGATGGGCGACGAGATCGCCGCCGACTTCGGCCGGATTGACGAAATGCGTCATGCCGAAGCGTTCGCCCCAGGCCTTCTTGCTCGGGATTGAGATCGACGCCGATGATCATGTCGGCGCCGACCAGCCGCAGCCCCTGGATGACGTTGAGCCCGATGCCGCCAAGGCCGAACACGATGCATTTCGCGCCGGGCTCGACTTTCGCGGTGTTGATCACCGCGCCGATGCCGGTGGTTACGCCGCAGCCGATGTAGCAAACCTTGTCGAATGGGGCGTCGTCGCGGATTTTCGCCACCGCGATCTCCGGCAGCACGGTGAAATTGGCGAAGGTCGAGCAGCCCATATAGTGATGGAGTTTCTTGCCATCGAGCGAGAAGCGCGAGGTGCCGTCCGGCATGACGCCTTGGCCCTGCGTCGCGCGGATGGCGGTGCACAGATTGGTCTTGCGCGACAGACATGACGGGCAGGTCCGGCATTCCGGCGTGTAGAGCGGAATGACGTGGTCGCCTTTTTTGACCGAAGTCACGCCCGGCCCGACATCGACGACGACGCCCGCACCTTCGTGGCCGAGGATCGCCGGAAACAGGCCCTCCGGATCGGCGCCCGAGAGGGTGAATTCGTCGGTGTGGCAAATTCCGGTCGCCTTGATCTCGACCAGTACCTCGCCGGCGCGCGGGCCCTCGAGCTGTGACCGTCGTCACTTCGAGGGGCTTGCCGGGGGCAGTTGCCACGGCGGCGCGAACATCCATGATGTTCCTCGGTCATCGTTGCGGCGGAAATACCGGCGCGGACGATACATAAAACAACGACACATAAACAACGACAAATGAGGAGGTTCGAATGGCCAATCCGGGACTGCCGGCGCCGCGGCTCGAATTCGTTTTTACCGCCGGCGTGACGGTCGATGCGCCGCTCGATCTCGGCGACGTGGGCAAGGGCCGCCGCCGCATCGTGCCGATCACGGGGGGAGAATTTTCCGGGCCCGGCATGCGCGGCACGGTTCTTCACGGCGGCGCGGATTGGCAGATCATTCGCGGCGACGGCACAGCCGAGCTCGAGGCGCGTTATACGCTCCGCACCGATGACGGCGCGTTGATCGATGTGCGCAACGTGGCGCGCCGCCACGGACCGCCCGAGGTCATGGCCGCGTTGGCCGCCGGCCGTCCGGTTGCGCGCGGCAGCTTTTATTTTCGCGGCGCCACATTCTTTGAGACGAGCGATGAGCGCTATGCGTGGCTGACGCGCCATATTATCGTCTGCACCGGTCACCGCGAGCCGTCGCTGGTGATCGTCGAGTTCTATCGGGTGGATTGAACCTTTGTTGCGAATTTTCCGACTAACCGGCGCCGCGTCATGGCCATGTCATTATGAGCCATGTCATTATGGGCCATGTCATTGTGGCTCTATCATTTCCGGGTTATGTCATTTCCGCTCCAGGCTATTAAGTCGCCGAAAAAATCTCTACATTTCGCCGCGTTCATTTTGATCGGCAAGTTCGTAGTCAATAAGTTCGCAGTCAAATAGAGCAAGCAAAAGAAAACGAAAAAGGGCATTGCCATGGATGTGCTGATCTGGACCTTTTATACGATTTTCCTCTTCATCCTGCTTTCGCTCGTGCTCGGAAGCTTTTTTACCGTCTCGACCGCGCAAGTCGCGGTGATTACGCGCTTTGGCAAATTCGTTCGTGCGGCCGAGCCCGGCCTGAACTGGAAATGGCCGATCATCGACACCGTCGCCGGTAAAGTCAGCCTGCGGGTCAATCAGATCACGTTGACGATGGAGACAAAGACCAAGGACAACGTCTTCGTAACAATTCCGATTTCGGTGCAAAACAAGGTTCGCCCCGACAAAGTATTCGACGCATTCTACAAGCTCTCCAATCCCGTCGAGCAGATTCAGTCTTATGTGGAGCAGGTCATTCTCGGCCACGTTCCCGGCATGACGCTCGACGAAGTCTTCGCCAGTCAGTCCGGCATTGCCGCTGCCGTAAAGCAGGAGCTCGATGTTGACATGGCGGCATTCGGCTATGAAATCGTCAACGTGCTGGTCACCGACATCGTCCCCGACGCCAAAGTGAAGTCGGCGATGAACGACATTAACGCGGCGCAGCGCGAACAGGTCGCCGCCGCCGCCCGCGGCGAGGCCGAGAAAATCCTGGTGGTGAAGAAGGCCGAGGCCGAGGCCGAGAGCAAGGCGCTGCAAGGGCAGGGCATCGCCAATCAGAGGAAGGCGATCATCGAAGGGTTACGCGGCTCGATCGAGCAATTTCAGAAATCAATCGGCGGCGCCTCGACCTCCGAAGTCATGCAGCTCGTCCTGATCACGCAATATTTCGATACGATCAAATCGATCGGCGAATTGGACAAGACCAACACGCTGTTCCTGTCGCACTCGCCGGGCGCCGTGCGCGACATTTCCGATCAGATCATGCAGTCGATGATGGGCGTGGAGAAGGCGAAGGGTTAAGGCGTCGCCCAGCCCAATTCAGTCCAGCCTAGTCCAGCGCGGCCCCGGTCCACGGTGATTGTCATGTACCAGCCTGATCATTTTCGCGTCGAGGACGTGCCGCAGATGCAGGCGCTGATGCGGGTCCGGCCTTTTGCCACTCTGGTCTCGGCGGGCTCGGCCGGCCTCTATGCCAGCCATCTGCCGACCGTGCTCAAGGACGAGGGCGCGCGCGGCGTATCGAATGCCATCTCGCCCGCGCCAATCCGCATTGCAAGGATCTTGCGGATGTCAGTGAAGCGCTGATGATTTTCGGCGGACCCGAAGGGTACATCACGCCGAATTGGTACCCGTCCAAGGCGCAACATGGGAAAGTCGTCCCGACCTGGAACTATGCCGTCGTCCATGCTTACGGACGTCCCGAAGTGATGGAGGACGTGGACTGGCTGCGCCGCCATGTCGCCGAACTTACCGCGCAGCAGGAGAAGGCCGAGGACAAACCGTGGGCGACGTCGGATGCGCCCGGAGCCTATATCGACGCCATGTTGCGCGGCATCGTCGGCTTTCGCTTCGCGATCACGCGGCTCGAAGGCAAATGGAAAATGAGTCAGAACCGCGAGATGCCGGATCGGGACGGTGTCGTGAAAGGTCTCGGCCAGCGTGGCCGGAGCGACGACGTGGAGATGGCTGGCTTAGTCGCGCGGCCGATCAAGCCGCACGGTTGAGAAAGTCCGGGCCCCTTACGCCTTTTCCGGCAAAATCACGATCTGCGTCTGCGTCACCAGCGCGCAGAGCTTGCCGTCGCTTCGGGTGATGCGCGTCTGCCAGACCATGGTGGTGCGGCCCTTGTGCAGCGCCGTGCATTCGGCGTGCGCGGTGTCGCCTGCGGGTATGACAGTGAAGAATTGGTCTTGCTCTCGATGGTCGCGGTGCGCCCGCCCTTGGGCAGGCTTGCCATCGTCGCGGTGCCGCCGAGATTGTCAGCCAGCGCCATGACCGCGCCGCCGTGGAGCGTGCCGTTGCGGTTGGTCAGGTCTTCGCGGACGACAAGCTCGGCCGTGACCTTATCCGGCGACACATGCGTGATCTTGATGCCGAGGAAATCGGCGAATGGCGGCTGCAAATCGGCGTCGGGATTCATTCGAAATGCCCTCAAAGCAAAGGCGCGGCAAAAGCCGCGCCCTCGACTGTTTAGCAAATTGCGGGCGATCGGCTGCTACCGCGGCTGCGGCACGACGCGGATATAAGGCTTCGGCGTCTTCCAGCCCTGCGGATAGAGCTTCTTGGCCTCGTCGTCGCTCACTGCGCCGGTCAGGATGACGTCCTCGCCCTGTTTCCAGTTCGCCGGCGTCGCCACGCGATGCTTGGCATTGAGCTGCAGCGAATCGACGACGCGCAGCACCTCGTCGAAGTTGCGGCCGGTGGTCATCGGATAGACCAAGACGAGCTTGATCTTCTTGTCCGGCCCGACGATGAAGACGTTGCGCACGGTCTGGTTGTCGGCCGGCGTGCGGCCTTCCGACGTTCCGCTCGTCGAGGCCGGCAGCATGCCGTAGAGCTTGGAGACTTTGAGGTCGGTGTCGCCGATCATCGGGTAATTGGGCGCGAAACCCACGACGTCCTTGATGTCGCTCGCCCATTTCTTGTGGTTGTCGACCGGATCGACCGACAGCCCAATGATCTTGACGCCGCGCTTGTCGAATTCGGGCTTGAGCCGGGCCATGGTGCCGAGCTCGGTGGTGCAGACCGGGGTAAAATCCTTGGGGTGCGAGAACAGCACGGCCCAATGGTCGCCGAGCCAATCGTGAAAGCGGATTTTGCCCTCGGTCGTCTCGGCCTCGAAATCCGGGGCGGAATCGCCAATCTGAAGCGTCATGGAAACCTCCATTACGGTGGACTGATGTTGCGCGGGTGATCTCGGCTTAAGGCCTTTGCCCGCTTTATCTACGGACAACCCGCCGGCAAAGCCAGGGCCGGCGCCGGTAATATTGCCTTGATGTGAAAGAACAAATTCGCTCGCTCGGCAGGCTTAACGGAAAACCTTGGCGGAAATATCGTCTGCGGCCCTCGATCCGGCTGGAACATTTTCAAAACCATTTTCGCCGATTTTCGGCGCCGGGCCGCCCACGCTGCCGAAAGAATAGCCGGGCATTAACCGGCACGCCGCTGAGATTGCCCCAACTCCGCCCTTTGCGAGCCACCCTCGCATCGGAGCTTCAAACTGCTTTTGAACCCTTCGGCGCTTGACTGCGACTTAAATGGAACTGGTGCCGGCCGTCCGGGTTTTCATGTGCGACTTAAGGCGTAAGCAAATGGCGACCATCGAACAGCGTCCCTATTTTCGTCCCGATCTCGGTCCCGAGATTGCGATGCTTGCCGCAGCGATTGCGCGCTCGCCGATCGTTGTCGCGCAAGCGCCGGCACGCCGCCGCGTCTGCCCGACGGTTTTGAGGACGTTGACGTCGCCGTCCTCGATTGGATCGCAGCAGAGGGGCGGCGCGTCGGCCGCTCCCTGATCAGGATCTAACCCCTTAAAACCGTAACCGTAGCGCGCTACTGGGTGGCGTTCGGCAATGCCGTGGCCGTGAGACCCACCGTGCGGCCCGGAAAACCCGCGGCATCGAAATAACGTGTCGCTCCGACCAGTTGCATATCCAGCACCGTCACCAGCCCGTTGGCTGCCGGTTCGGACGTCATGACCCGGCTGGTCACCGCGGGCACGGTGCCGTTCGGCAGCGTTTCCGCAAGCACCCGGCCGAGCAGCGTGCCCTTGTCGTGGACGTCAAGCGCCATCACCTGGGCGATGGTGCGGCCGAGATCGGCATTGCTGGCCGGCGCCGGATCGACGAATTTGGATTTGAAGTCCGGTCCCTGCATGGCCATGAAATTCCAGGTGTCGCCGCGGCTGAACGAGCCGTGCATGCCTTGGCCCTGCTGCAGAACCGTATCGGCGATTTCCACGGTGCAGCGCACCGGTTCGCCGCAGACCGTATCGAAGGAGCGGAAATTGACGGCGATCGCCGGGTGCGGGGTGATGGCGCTGCCTTCGAGCGCGATGTCATCGAGCGACAAGGTGCCGGGGAATTTGCCGAGCTTTGAATCGACGAACAGCCCGCTGACATAGTCCTGCGCGAGCAGCGCATCGACGACGCGCTTGGCGAGCGCCTTGTCGCCGTCGGGGATATAGACCAGATCGGATCCGCCATTGGCCGCGACCACGACTTTCGGCTTGTCCTTGTCGCCGCCGATGAGGCCGTTGCCATTCTTGGTGTGCTGGTTGTCGCCGATGGTCTTGTAGCCGTCATCGGGATCGATCAGCGGCATGTTCAGTGCGTGCGCGAGATCGAGCGCGACGAAGCCGAGCGGCAGGCGGCCTTCCGGCGCGTCGGCGAATTTTTCTTTCACTGTCGAGCTGGTGGCGCTTTCTTTCGCGATCGTCGAGAAGCCGTGGTCGGCCGTTGCGATGATGTCGGTCGTGTCGAGCAGGCCGAGGTCGCCGAGCGCCTGGCGGATGCGCGCCAGATCGTCGTCGGCGTTGTGGATCGCGGCGAGCGACGTCGGACCGTTGATGCCGGGGATGAGCGCATTGAGGCTGTCGCCTTGATTGTGCTGGCTGCCGTCGGGATCGCGCGACCAGAACACCAGGACGAACGGCTTGCTGCGGTCCTTGAACAGCGGCAGGACAGCCTTCGCCGCCACGGCGGCGAAATAATCTTGCTGCACGACATTGGCGACCGTCGTGCCGGGCGTGGTCATATTGCCGGCCACGCCGTTGGCGCCACGGCCCGGCGCCGCGATCGGCAGGTTTGCCGCCTGCAGCCGTTGCGTCAGTCGGCGGACAGCGGAATCCCTTTCGGCGTTCCGGTCGCGTCATCGACGATGATGGTCTGCTCGCCGGAGCGTTCGGTCGGATCGAAGATCAGCACCGGACCGATCTTGCCGATGGAGGCGGTGCTGTAGCCCTTGTCGCGGGCGAGCTTGAGGATGGTCGCCTCGTCGAGATAGTTGCCGGCGAAGTGCTCGTCGACGTCGCCGAGACGACGTCGCTTTCCAGAAACGGCGTCGAACTGTTGTTGGCGCCGGGAACCGGGAAGCCAGAATAGATCGTGTTCGAGAAATCGCCGGTATCGCCCAGCATATGGCCGGTCGCCATGCCCGAGGCATTGGCGGTGGTGAAGGTCGGAAACAGCGAGTGGCTGTTGCGCAGGCTGACGCCGTCGCGGGCGATCGCTGACATGGTGGGCGCGGTCGAGTCATCGACCATGCGGGAGCGCAGCCCGTCGGCAATGAACAGGACCACATTGTGGGGCTGCCCGGTCGGCGTCTGGGCGAAGGCGCTTTGCGGGAGCAGCATGCCGCCCAATACGAGTTGCAGAATTGCAGTACCGAGGAAAAGCGTCGGTCGCATGGGGACAGCTCCGGGCCAAAGGGCGAAAAGGGGGTGCCGGTGTTTTGACCCTGGCACGTGACACTTGTGTGACTGGCGCAATTCAGTGGCGTGATAAGCGCCGGCGCGCGCTTGGTTGCGACTTTGGTCGCGAACTCGACTGCAAAAAGGGCTCGAAAAGAGGGTCAAAAAAAGGGCGGCCCTGTTGGGGCCGCCAAGGGTCCGCGCGACAGGAGTAGTAGCGCGGACCCGGACTTGCGGGCGGCCATCAAAGCCCGCAAGCGAAGTTGCAGTGGACGGGGGCGATTACTCGCCTTCCGTGCCGATCGCGTAAGCGGTTTCGCCGTGCACCGCGTCGTCGCCGACCTTCAAGGTGGCTTCGTCCATACGCAGCGGGACGATGAAGCCGATCACCTTGAGGATGATGAAGGTCGCGATTGCGTTGTACACGATGATGAACGCCGCGCCTTCGACTTGAAGGAGGAACTGATGACTATCGCATCCCCATAGATCCAGCCGGTGACGCTGACGCCAGGCGCATCCTTGTCGGTGCCGATATATTCGAGCATCGCCGGATTGGCGAGCACGCCCGTCAGCAAGCCGCCGCAGAGGGCGGCCACGCCGTGCGTCGAGAACACGCTGAGCACGTCGTCCACTTTCATCATGAAGCCGAGCTTCTGGAACTTGTTCATGGACAGCCACGGGATGATGCCCGCAACCACGCCGATGATGATCGCTCCGATGCCGTCCACATAACCGGCGGCGGGAGTGATCGCGACGAGGCCGGCGATCATGCCGTTGACTGCGCCGAGAACCGACGGCTTGCCGTAGGCCATCTTGTCCATCAGCGTCCACACCAGGAG
Organism: uncultured Alphaproteobacteria bacterium; assembly: GCA_963761595.1. Taxonomy (GTDB): domain Bacteria; phylum Pseudomonadota; class Alphaproteobacteria; order Rhizobiales; family Xanthobacteraceae; genus BOG-931. The sequence continues at coordinate 36,990 of CAVXHE010000012.1, read as the reverse complement.
CGCCACTGCGGTCGCGGTGTTGGTGTTGAGCACGGCCGCGCCGGCGTCAGCATTGGCGAAGTACGGGTCGCCGCCGTTGAAGCCGTTCCAGCCCAGCCACAGGATGCCGGCGCCCACGAGGGTCATCAGCAGGCTGTTGGGTGGGAATTGGTCGCGGTCCGCCTGAAGGCGAGGACCAATGATGGCCGCTGCCACGAAGCCGGACGTTGCTGCGGCGAGATGGATGACGTAGCCGCCGGAGAAGTCGACCACGCCCAAAACGGAGAGCCAGCCGCCGCCCCAGAGACTGAACGCGCCAACCGTATAGACCAGCGTCATCCACACCGGGCAGAAGATCATCCAGGCCGTGAAATTCATGCGGCCGAGAAGCGAACCCGCGAGGATGATGACCGTGATCGCCGCGAACACGAACTGGAAGTAGACCAGCGTCGCCATCGGAAACTGGATGGGCGGCATGCCCGCGGCGGCGGCCGGGATGGTCGCTTGGCCGGTGGCAAAATCAGCGCATGTCGCCAACCCCGGCATACCGATGAACGGAAACCATTGTGGTCCGAACGCCATATTGTAGTCGAAGAAAACCCAGACAACGATAACTGACGCAAAAGCGTAGATCGACATAAAGGCGGAATTGATCGCCCACTTTTTCTTGACGATGCCGCCGTAGAGGACTGTGAGGCCGGGAACGCTTTGCAGGGCGACGAACGTAGCTGCCGCTAACTGCCAAGCATTATCACCGGTATCCAGCCATTGTGGTGATGGAACGAGTGCCATGTGCCTTCCCCCAAAATGCCCGATCTGCGCCGGGGGCGCACGGGCGAACGATTGAACGTTCGCAATTCTTATGCCAGTTAATCCAACATACCCTGGCTACATTTTCCACGAGGCTTTCGGCCGGATGGGGCAGCCTGTGACTATAAACTCTGCAATGTGATTACAAAATAGGCAGGAAAATGTCGAGAGCGTTAACGCGAACTAGGCCACTGACGGTCGCTGCTGGGGCATTGGCCGTTGTCCTTGCCGTTCCCGGGATCGGCCGTGCCCAACATGGTGCCAAGGCCGTCACCTGCACCAACAATACCAGCGGCGCGAGCTGGCAGATTAATATCGACTACGATCACAGTACGGTGGATACAATTCCCGCCAGTATCAGCGACGCCGAGATTTCGTGGCACACTGCGGACGGGCAGAATTTCAGGCTCAATCGCAAATCGGGAGACCTTACGGTGATCCTGGCGTCAAGCACCGGCGGCGCATTCATTTATGATCGTTGCAAGTTGGCCGATTGAAAGAGCGAGCGCGGGACTAGACGCCGCCACCTCGCCGCGTCGCAGATCGCGCCGCCTATCGCTCGGTGACGGCGCAGATCACGGCGGCCGTGATGGCTGAGCGGCTATTGTCTCCGGTCAAGGCCAGGTCGGGTTCGCTTCAGAGACCGGACCTCGCGAGCGCAACGAGGATTTCGGCGGCGCCGTGTTCGGCTTCGAGCTGCCCAAGCCGCGCCGCGACATTGTTGCGGCGATCGCCGACGGGATCGGCGGCGCTAAAGGCGGCCGCGTCGCCGCCGAAACCGCGGTGCGCGGCTTTCTCGACGGCTTTTGCGATCTGCCCGAGACCATGGAAGTGCGCCGGGCAGCTGCGACCGTGCTCAATTCGCTCAACGCCTGGATCTATGCGCTCAGGCCAAGCGCGACAACAATCTCGCCGGCATGGGATGCACCTTCACCGCGCTGATCCTGCGCGGGCGCGTCGCGCATGTGCTCCATGTCGGCGATTCGCGCGCCTACCGGCTGCGCGGCGACCGCCTGGCGCTCCTGACCGTCGATCATGTGCGCGAGAATACCGGCGGCCGCTCGAATATTCTCAACCGCGCGCTCGGCGTCGAAGCCGAGCTGCGGCTCGACTACGCCGCCCAGCCGGTGGCGCTGCACGACCGCTTTCTGCTGTGCAGCGACGGCGTGCACGCCTATCTGACGCCCGATCACATCACCGACATTCTGCGCGCGCGCTCGGCGTCCGACGATACCGCGCGCGCGCTGGTCGCGGCCGCGCTGCAGTCCGGCAGCACCGACAATTGCACGGCCCTTGTCGTCGACGTTGTCGACCTGCCGACGGCGGAATCGGCCGATGTCGGCGCCGACATCATGCAGCTGCCGCTGATCCCGACCCCGATCGACGGCCAGACGGTCGACGGCTTCGTGCTCAAAGTGCTGATGTCGGACGGCCGCTATACCCGCCTGTTCGGCGCCTTCGACGAGGTCGAGGGCGGCGAAGTGGCGCTGAAATTTCCCAAGCCCCAGGTCGCGGCGGTCTCCACCTATCACTCAGCCTTCGTTCGCGAGGCCTGGGTCGGGGCGCGGATCAATAGTCCTTGGGTCGGCCGCGTCATCGAATTGCCGCCGGGCCGGCAAACCTGCCTCTACACCGTGATGCCGCTTTACCAGGGCGAGCTGTTGTCGAACCGGATCGCGCGCCGGCCGGCGGTGGGTCTCGAAGAGGGGCGCAACATTGCGATCAAGCTGGCGCGCGCCATGGCGGCGTTGCACCGCGCCGGCATCATCCATCGCGACATCAAGCCGGACAATGTCATTCTCGAGCCCGAGAACTCGCTCAAACTGATCGATCTCGGCGTGGTGCGCGTGCCGGGGCTGGAAGATTTTCCGCCCGAGGATATTCCCGGCACGCTCGCTTATATGGCGCCCGAAATGCTCGCCGGCGAACCCGGCAACGAGCAGACCGACATTTACGCGCTCGGCGTCACCATGTTCCGCGCCTTCGCCAGCGAATTCCCTTACGGCAATCTCGACGCGGTGAGCCCGCCGCGGCGCAATCGGCCGACGCCGCTCGGCGAACTGCGTCCCGACCTGCCGGCATGGCTGCAAGCCGTGCTCGGCCGGGCGATCGCGCTCGATCCGGCGCAGCGTTTTCGCGACGTGATGGAATTTGCCGTCGAGATGGAAGCGGGTCCGGCGCGCGCGCCGGTGGGGTTGCGCCGGCCGCAAACGCTCTATGAGCGCGCTCCGGTACGGTTCTGGCAAGGCGTTGCCGCAATCCTTGCGCTCGCCGTGGCGTTCCTGGTGTGGCGTTCAATACGATCGTGAAAGGTGAGCCGATGCGGATCGCCGGTCTGGTCATTGCGCTCTTGGTTCTCGCCGTGGCGCCGGCGCGCGCCCAAGACCGAACGCAAGACCGAGCGCAAGATTATCCGACGCGGCCGATCCGCATTCTGGTGCCTTATGCGCCAGGCGGCATTTCCGACATTGCCGCCCGCCTCGTCGCCGGCAAGCTCACCGATGCCTTCGGCCAGCAGGTCATCGTCGAGAACCGGCCGGGTGGCAATGGTTTCATCGCGGTGGCGGACGCCGCGAAATCGACGCCTGACGGCTACACGCTGGTGATGGTGACCGTCGGCGACGTCGCGATCAATCCGGCGCTGTTCAAAGAGATGCCTTACGACGTCGACCGCGATCTGGCGCCGATCACGGCCGTCAGCGATGCGCCGGTTGTGCTCGCGGCGAACGGCAATACGCCATACAAGACGCTTTCGGATGTGATCGCGGCCGCCAAGGCGAAGCCTGACACGCTCAGTGTGTCGAGCCCCGGCTATGGCACCATCAACCAGCTGATTTTGGAATCGATCGCGCTCAATACCGGCACCAAATTTGTGCATGTTCCGTATAAAGGCGGGGCGCCGGCGGCGCAGGCGCTGGTGGCGGGCGACGTGCCGCTCGGAGTGCTGGCAAGCTCATCGGCGGCGCCTTACGTGCCGACCGGTCAGATCCGTGTGCTGGGGGTAGGTTCAACCGCGCGATCGCCGCTCAATCCGGAATGGCCGACTCTCAAGGAGCAGGGCTCCGGCGACATCAATGCGTCGAACTGGACCGCGCTCCTTGCGCCCAAGGCCGTGCCGCGCCGATCATCGACAAGCTTCATGCCGAAGTGGTCGAAATCCTCAACATGCCCGACGTGAAGGCGAAGTTCGCAGCCGGCGGGGTGTCGACCATTCCGTCGAGCCCGGCGGAGCTTGCCGACAGGATCAAGCGCGAGCTTGCGGTCTATCGCGTGATCATCGCCAAGGCGAACGTTCACGTCGATTGAGCGAGTGCGCGTGTCCTGGCTCAGAGATTTTGAAACGGGCGCTGGCAGCAGCGCCAACTATCCATTGATTGCATGCCCAAAATGGTGGGCGTGCAATCAATGGGTAAATCTGCCTCGGTGGCGGTGTCATAAGTACCGATGCCGTCATTGACATTTCGAAGCGGCCCCGCAAAGTGCAAGGGCCGGTCCGCGGGATTCATAGTCGCCGATGTTCAAGCGAATCCTGATTGCCAATCGCGGCGAGATCGCCTGCCGCATCATCAAGACCGCCCGGCGCATGGGGATCGCAACCGTTGCGGTCTATTCCGAGGCCGACCGTGATGCGCTCCATGTCGAGATGGCGGACGAGGCCGTCCTGATCGGGCCGCCTCCGGCGGCGCAAAGCTATCTGGTCATCGACAAGATTGTTGCCGCCTGCAAGTCGACCGGCGCCGAAGCCGTGCATCCGGGCTATGGCTTTCTCTCCGAGCGCGAAGCATTTCCGGTAGCGCTCGCCGCGGCCGGCATCGTCTTCATCGGGCCGAACCCCAAAGCCATCGCCGCGATGGGCGACAAGATCGAGTCGAAGAAGGCCGCCGCCGCGGCCAAGGTCTCGACCGTGCCCGGCCATCTCGGCGTCATCGAGGACGAGAAACAGGCCGCCAAGATCGCCGACGAGATTGGCTATCCGGTGATGATCAAGGCCTCCGCCGGCGGCGGCGGCAAAGGCATGCGCATTGCGCATTCGCGCGCGGAAGTGTCGGACGGTTTCGCCCGCGCCCGCTCCGAGGCGAAGTCGAGTTTCGGCGACGATCGCGTCTTCATCGAGAAATTCATCACCGATCCGCGCCACATCGAAATCCAGGTGCTCGGCGACAAGCACGGCAATGTCATTTATCTCGGCGAGCGCGAATGCTCGATCCAGCGCCGCAACCAGAAGGTGCTCGAAGAATCGCCGAGCCCGCTGCTCGACGAAGCCACGCGGCGGAAAATGGGCGAGCAGTCGGTCGCGCTCGCCAAGGCGGTCGGTTACGACAGTGCCGGCACGGTCGAATTCGTCGCCGGGCAGGACAAGAGCTTCTTCTTCCTGGAAATGAATACGCGCCTGCAAGTCGAGCATCCGGTGACCGAGCTCGTCACCGGCATCGATCTCGTCGAGCAGATGATCCGCGTTGCCGCGGGCGAGCCGCTCAAGCTCAAGCAGAGCGACATCAAGCTCAACGGCTGGGCGGTCGAAAGCCGTGTCTATGCCGAGGATCCGTACCGCAATTTCGCGCCCTCGATCGGGCGACTGGTGCGCTATCGCCCGCCGGCCGAGGGCACCGCATGACGGCGTGACCGTGCGCAACGATACCGGCGTCACCGAAGGCGGCGAGATTTCGCTCTATTACGACCCGATGATCGCCAAGCTCGTCACCCACGCCAAGACGCGGCTCGAGGCGATCGATGCGCAGGCCGAGGCGCTCGATGCCTTCACCATCGAGGGCATCCGCCACAACATCCCGTTTCTCGCCGCCATCATGCAGAATCCGCGCTGGCGCTCCGGCAAGCTCTCGACGGCCTTCATCGCCGATGAATTTCCCGGTGGCTTCGAGCGCGTGCCGCCGACCGGCGACATTGCACGCAGCATCGCGGGTGTTGCCGCCGCCATCGATCACGTGCTCGGCGAGCGCAAGCGCAAAATCTCCGGACAATTGAATACGACGCTGACGCGCGAGCGGCGGCGTGCGATCTGGCTCGGCGCCGACGAAGTCCAAGCCGACGTCGAGCACGACGGCAAAGCCGTCATCGTCACCTTCGAGGACGGCGCGAGGCACGTGCTGGTGTCGAACTGGGTTCCCGGCATGCCGGTCTGGGCCGGCACGATCGACGGCGCGCCGGTCGCGATGCATGTGCGCGCCATCCCGAACGGCGTCGAACTCGCCTATCGCGGCATCGAGGTGAAGACTTTCGTCTATACCGAGCGCGAGGCGCGATATGCGCGGCTGATGCCGCTGAAGAAACTTTCCGGCAGCGAGAAGGCGGTGCGCTGCCCGATGCCGGGCCTCGTCGTCTCGCTCGCCGTCGCCGAAGGCCAGGAGGTCAAAGCCGGCGAGACGCTGGCCGTGGTCGAGGCCATGAAGATGGAAAACATCCTGCGCGCCGAACGCGACGGCACGATCAAGACCATCCGGGTCAAAAAAGGCGACAGCGTCGCCGTTGACGCGGTGATCATGGAATTCGCGTAAGTTGCCCGTCTCCCCGTCCGTCATCCTGAGGTGCGCGGGGGAACAGGGATCAGATGCAGGCCATAAGCTTTCTCCTGTCGCCGAGCGGGCGGCTCAAGCCGCAGCCTTTCATCTATGGCGCGATCGGCGTTTATCTGTTCGGTGCGGCGTCGCACTTTCTCACCACGCCTGACGTGCTCGGCGCGGCGGGTTGTCGCCGTTCATCGCCGTGCAGCTTGTTCTGGTCTGGATCTGGTTTTGCCTGCACGCAAAGCGCCTGCACGATGCCGGCCGCTCCAGCGGCTTGGCGGTGGGCATCGGTCTGCTTTATCTCTTGTCGGTCGTGCTGCTTCTGATCGTCGCCGATGGTTTCCTCACCACTTCGAACGCGCCGCTGGGCGACGCCAATGCGACCGGCGCGCTTTGGCTGTTGCTGGTCCTCGACCATCGCCAGTGCACTTGCCGGATCGGCGCATACGATCTCACCTGGGTCATCGTCGCGATCCTGACTTTCATGGCCTTTGTGCCGATCGTCGCGGCGCTCGGGTTCACGCTGTGGGTGGCAACGAAAGCCGAGCGTCGAGACGCGAAGAGAAGTAATGCTGCACTTCGCCTATGGCTCGAACATGCATCGCGCCGTCATGCGCAAGCATGCGCCGGCGGCGGAGCCGGTCGGCGTCGCGACACTTACCCATTATCGCTTTGTCATCACCGCCGACGGCTATGCCTCGGTCGAGCCGGCGCAGGGCGCAATCGGTGCACGGCGTGATGTGGCGGCTCACGCCGCGCGACCGCGTGACGCTTGATGCTTGGGAAAATATCGCCGGCGGACTTTATCGCGCCGCAACCTTGCCGGTGCACCAGGCCGGCCAGCACATCCCGGCGCTGGTTTATATTGCGCGCGACCGCCCGCCCGGGCAGCCGAGGGCCGGTTACATGGAGGTCGTTGCCGAAGCGGCGCGCGCGTGGAACTGCCCGCCGACTACATTGCTTCCTTGGAAGAATGGCTGCCCGCGCGGACCGCCCAGCGTCCGGCCGCCGAAAACTTGGAGATTTTTGTTGAGCACGCACCGCCATGTCATTGTTCGCGGCCGGGTGCAGGGCGTCGGCTATCGCGCCTGGACCGAATACGACGGCGCTCGAGCGCGGCTGTGCAAGGCTGGGTCCGCAACCGCCGCGACGGCTCGCGTCGAGGCGGTGTTCGCCGGCCCGGAAGACGCCGTTGCGGCATGATCGAGGACTGCCGCAAGGGCCGGCCGGCGCCCGTGTCGACCTGCTCGATCAGCGCGAGGCCAGCGCCGGACGAAGTCACGCTGCGGCGGCGCGATGAATTGTTTTCGGTGCTTGGGAACGGCACCGTCCCTGCTTGTGCGTTCGACGCTCGCGCCGAACAGCGGCTCGAACGCCGCGCGCAGCGCCATGTCCACCTCCGGCATTGACACCGGCAGGCCGAGATCGGCAAGCGAGGTAACGCCGTAGCGCGGGTCGGCGACGCCGCACGGCACGATGCCGGAAAAATGCGACAGGTCCGGTTCGACGTTGAGCGCAAAGCCGTGCAGCGTCACCCAGTGCTGGACGCGAATGCCGATGGCCGCGATCTTGTCTTCGAACTCTCGCCGCCCTTGTCCGGCCGCGCGCACCCAGACGCCGATGCGGTCGCCGCGGCGCTCGCCGCGGACGTTGAAGGCGGCAAGCGTGCCGGATGATCCATTCCTCGATGGTGGCGACGAAGCGGCGCACGTCCGGCGCGCGGCGCTTGAGATCGAGCATCACATAGCCGACCCGCTGGCCCGGCCCGTGATAGGTGAATTGCCCGCCGCGGCCGGTCATGTGCACAGGAAAGCGCGCCTCGATCAGTTCCTGCGGGCTTGCGCCGAAGTGCCCGCGGTGTAAAGGGCAGGGTGCTCGAGCAGCCAGACCAGTTCGGGCGCCTCGCCACGCGCGATGGCCTCGGCGCGCGCGGTCATCGACGGCGAGCGCTTCGTCGTAATCGACCAGGCCTTCGCTCACGCGCCATTCGACCGGCGGGAGCCGGCGTGCGGGTTGAAGCCCAATCGTCAGATCGTCGCGCGTATTAACCATCCTGTAACCATAGCGTGGCGACACTTTGTATATCGGCCTTGCAACGCCAAGCCGATTCCCCGGGGGCGATATAAGGGGCCGAAGGGGCAATACAGGTGTTAAACAGGGGGCAAAGTGCCGACACTCGATAATGTCTCGATCGATATTGCGGTGGTGTTGGGGACGAGCTCCATGCCGATCCACCAGGTGCTCCGGCTCGGCCGCGGCGCCATCATCGAGCTCGACGCGTCCGAAGACGACGAGGTGCGCATCCTCGCCAATAACCTTCCGGTGGCGAAGGGCACGGTCGTCGTCAGCGGCAACAAGATCGCCGTCGAGGTCAAACAGCTTCTGCCGCGAATGCCCGAGGCGCCTAGCGTCTGATTGCGAGCTTTCGGCGGGCGACGGGGGCGCCAGCTGCCCACAGGCCCGCCGCCGGTCCTTGTCCGTCACTTGCGCCTAACTGTTACATCGGCGCCGTCGCGCGTCGGTCCGGCGCGCGTCCACCCCACATGCGGCCGTGGCGGAATTGGTAGACGCACTAGCTTGAGGTGCTAGCGGGGCAACCCGTGGAGGTTCGAGTCCTCTCGGCCGCACCATTCAAAAACTAACTAATTGATTTCATAATGATTTCGCTGATCATTCCCTCACCTTTGCCGAAGGTGAGGGAATAGAAGTTCGCTCATCGTTCGCCATTGTCGGAATGTTCTCACCCAAAACTGGGTACTGGCCCCTTTCCATGACCTCAAAACCACAGTGGCCCCTTTCAATTTTGAAGTGGCCCCTTTTGGTTGAACCCGAGTTGGGGGCGTGCATTATCCGCCTGCCGGTCAGCTTGTCATGACAACAGGATCACGCCGGCACAGACAGGGAAGCCCTCGGCAATAACGCCGGGGGCTTTTCGTTTGTGGGTACGTCTTTTGACGCTAGGGCTTCGGCCACAACCACCTTACATATAGGCATCACCGGCAGCGACCTTCGGCGTCGGTGGCTGAGAGTAATCACGCTCCCGCCTGTACCGGGAGCTACTGGCATGACCCTCTATGAGCCGGCCACCCCGCATTCCGATTCTATCAAGCGGCCAAACTGCCCAAGGTGCAGAACATCAATGCGGCTCTTCGGCATAGAGCCCGAGCGTCCGGGGTATGAATTGCTGTCTTTCGAGTGCCCCAAATGCCAGCACATCGAAACTGAGACCGGCAAAATCGAATAAGCTCGATTCCGAGACTGTTCAATTTCGAACAGACTGGCCATTGCAACCCATTCCACATTGGCTGCCAGCGGGGAAACAGCAAGGTGGGGGTCATGGCAGTTCCAAAGAACGACAAACACAAGGAATACGCCCGCTACGCCGCGCATTGTCTGGGAATCTCACCTGCACTATCGGAACAGGAAGATCGTGCCATCAATCGCGAAATGGCCGCCGAATGGCTCAAGCTGGCGGACGACATCATCGAACAGTCAAAGCCATATCCAAAGTGATGCAGGCCGCCTCAGTTGGCGGCCTCTTTCATCTGAAATACTTTTTCAGATAGATCGGAAGTTCCCGAATTTTCCGCTCATATTCATCCCCAAGCGCCTACGCAACGCTGACGCCCCTATTTCATTCAAAAACTGAAACAGCTGGTCTTGTTGGAACCGCATGGCCGGCCGGGAGTTAACTCTACCGCTTATCGGTGAGGGGCCAGTCATGTGAGGAGATCGATAATGCGCGTTACAAACACATTTCTTACCGCACTGGTGATCGGGATTTCGGCTGCCGCTTTCGCGTCGCAAGTCTCGGCCCAAGTCGACACACAGAAAGCTCCGCCCGGCCCGCCAAACCAGATCACCGAACACCGAGCCGCTGCCCTTAAAATTTGCACCGACGGGATCAAGTTTGCGTCTGATCGCTACGTCGCCTGCATGTTGAGGGAGGGCGAGACCCCTTAGACGCCGAGCCAGTAGCCAAGGTCCGTCCGACCAATTTGTGATGCGGCGCGGCAGCTGAGATTTATGTCGAAATCTGCCGCGCCGACTATAGCGCAGGGCATTCCGGCAGCCTGGCGCGCGTCAATGCGCCGGCGTGAGCAGCGAGGCCAGCGCTTTGATCTTGCTGACCAGATCGGCGCGGTGGCGGTCTGAGCCGGCGCGCGCGCGCTCGTGACGGCGGTGGCGCCCTTCGTGCTCGTCTAAGTCGGCATCGTGCTTTTTGTGGCGCGCGTGCTCCGAAGTCTTTTCGGCGCTCGAGGTCTTTTCGGCGCCTTTTTTCCGCGCATGTTTTTCAGCGCTGTGGTTATCCTCGTCGGACGAAGCCACAGGTTTCGGCTGCTCCGGCCATTGCACGGTGGCGGTGTCGTCGTCGACGCCGGAATCGGGCTGGAATGCGGATGCGTCCGGCGTCGGCAGCGCGATGTCGTCGGGCTTGAGATTTTCCGACGACACGGCGGCGGGCTGCGGCCAAACAGCCTGGACGCCGGCATTGGCGATGACGCCTGCGATCTTGAGCTCATCGGGGAGCGCCGAGGCCAGCATCTTCGCCTTCGGCTTGTTCGCCATCGCGATCTCGTAGGACGCCGACGGCACCACCTGCACGATGCGGAAGCCGTTGTCCTTGAGCCCCTTCAAAATGCCGGGCAACGCCGCCACGGTTTTCGCGTGGATATCGTGCAGCAGCAAAATGCCCTTGCCGAGCCTCGACAAGCGGCTTAGCGCGAGCGACTTGATCTGGTCCGGCGACACGTGGCGCCAATCGTCGGCCACCGTATCCGAGGAGAAGACGATGAGATGGCGCGCGGCGAGCTCATCTTCGACGCTGTTGGAGCGGTCGAGGCCGGGCAGGCGGAAGAACGGCGCCAGATATTTGGTATCGCCGAGAGCTGCGCTGACATTGGCAATGCCGCCGTCGATCTCGGCCCGCATGCGCTCGACCGGCATCTCGCCGAAATGCAGCGGATGGTCTTCGCTATGCGTGCCGATGGTGTGGCCTGCTTCGTATTCGCGGCGCACGATAGCGGGATAGGCGTGCGCCATTTCGCCGACCAGGAAATAGGTCACCTTCACGCATTCGGAGGCGAGGATGTCGAGGATCTGGTTGGAATAGGGCGGCAGTGGTCCGTCGTCGAAGGTGATCACCACCTCTTTGTCGAGAAGCGGCAGCGACTCCGGATATTGCATGCGGCCGAGCCGCTTGTAGTCGGCGGGATCGATGGCAAGCACGCGGCTGGTGCCGAGCGCGTTCGGATTGCCGGGGCAGTTCGCCGCGGCGGTTGCCGCCGGCGTGGCGGCTTGCGCCTGAGCCGGCGTGTTGTTGTCTTTGGTGGCGTCTTTGTTGCCATCTTTGTTGCCATCTTGGGATTGCGCGGGTGCGGCATCTTGGCTGTGCGCCGTCGCGCCGTCCGGCTTGGGCGCACCGGCGGCGCTATCCTGCGAATGCGCAGCAGCGTTGTTTTGGGCCGCGCTGTCTTGAATCTTGGCGATGGGACTGCCTTGAGCACTGCCTTGGGCGCCGTCTTGAGAATGCGTCGGCAGGGCGACCTGAAGCGGCACCGGCGTGCTGAGCGCCGGCAACGGCGTGCTGCTCTGGACGGCGAGGCGTGCGCTGGCCTGAGGAGGAACGGGCAAAGCAACGGCTGACGCCGCAGCGCCACTTTCCGCCCGCGCCGAAACGGCGGCGAGCGGAGCGCCGACCACGGCAACGAGGGCCGCGGCTAGAAAGCCTGCTCCAAAGCTTCGCATCCCAACCCTCGGAACTCGGCGAATTCGCCGGGACCGCCCGAACCTGACCCAAAGAACCTGCCGAATATTACCAGGAACCTTGGTTAACGAACCATGAACGGCCTCATCTTTGCGGGCATATAGCGTTGATAACTAGTGCTAAAACGCCACGCCCCGGCGGAATCAGCCCTGTTGCCGGCTTTTCCTTGCCGTTAATCACAGCCGATTAAGCTCCCGATCCGTAATGAGTAAGCGTGCGGGGGCGTGGGAATGACGGCCGCTTCAGGAGCCCGAACTTGGCGGGCACCGCGGCGATCGGGTAGGCGGGCCGGTTTATCGGGGCCTGGCCGGAACATCGCGCGCATCACCACAATCCTGCTGCTGATTTTCGCACTCGCGGTGATCGCCGCCGCCGCGGCCGGCTTGACCGCAACCCAACGCAATGACGCGCGCCAGGCGGCCGAGCGGCATAAAGCCCTGGAAGCCACGCTGGGCGAGCTTCACACGGTGTTCGGCGACGTCGATCACTTCGACCACGGCCAGCTCGGTCTCATCGAACGCCGCGCCGGCCTCAACGATCTGCGCTTCGACGCCGACCTGACCTCCGACGGCGAGCGTGAAGTTCAGTCGCTGCACGATGCGCAAGGCCGCATCGTCGGCTGGTTCAGTTGGGCGCCCGACCGCGCGCTCGTCCACACCATGAATTGGCTGTGGAGCGTCGCCGGCGTGACCGGCCTCGCACTCGCCTTCGCCGCAGCATTGACGCTCGGCGCCACGCAGCGGCTGGCCAAAGCCTTCGGCCGCAGCGCCGAGCAGGTTCGCAAGCTCACCACGGAGGATCCGCTGACCGCGCTGCCCAACCGGCGCGTCATGCTCGAGCGGCTCGACGATGTGACGGCGGCGCGCCGGGACGGAATCGTCGTCTTCGCGCTCATCGATATCGACGGCTTCCAGGACATCAACGACATGCTCGGCTGGGCCGGCGGCGACACGATGCTGATCAGCATCGTCGAGCGCTTCAAGGCCTGGCTTCCCGACGGCGCGTGGCTCGGGCGTTTTCAGGACGACGAATTCGCCATCATTGTCAGCGGCAAAAACGCGCTGGCTGCGACCGAGCTTGCCGACCGGATCGCCGCCGCGCTCGCCGCGCCGATCTTCATGGACCAGATGTGGCAGATCAGCGTCAGCATCGGCATCGCGCAGGCGCCGGACGACGGCACCACGGGAGACGAGTTGAACCGCCGCGCGGCTTTGGCGCTGCGCGCGGCCAGGCGCACCGGGCGCGGCACGGTGCGGCGTTTCGTGCCGCAAATCCAGGAAGAACATTCCGAGCGCCGGTTCTTTCTGCGCGAGCTCGAAGCGGCGATCCGCAACGAGGCCTTCGAGGTTCATTATCAGCCGGTGATCGCCGCCGAAGGCGGCGGCGTCACCGGGGTCGAAGCTTTGCTGCGCTGGACCCATCCGACGCGCGGCGCCATTGCGCCGTCGATGTTCATTCCGCTGGCCGAGGACAACGGCTTGATGGTCGAGCTCGGCGAAATCGCGCTGCGGCGCGCGCTCGCCGATGGCGTGCGCTGGCCGGATCTGTTCGTCTCCGTCAATCTGTCGCCGGTGCAGATCCGCAGCCGCGGCCTTGTCGAATTGCTGCGTACCGTGCTCGCCGAAACCGGCATGCCGGCGTCCCGCGTCGTGCTCGAACTGACCGAAGGCGTTCTCATCGACAATCCGGAAGCGACGCAGGTCAAGCTCGAAGCCTTGCGCGCGCTCGGCGTCTCGACCGCGCTCGACGATTTCGGCACCGGCTATTCGAGCTTGAACTATTTGCAGAAATTTCCGTTCGACCGGCTCAAGATCGATCGCAGCTTCGTCGCCTCGCTCGGCACCACCGGCAATGCCGGCGCCATTATCCAATCCATTGTCACGCTCGGCCATGCGCTCGGCATGAAGGTCCTGGCCGAAGGCGTCGAGACCAACGAGCAGCGGGTGCTGTTGCGGCTGGCCGGCTGCGACGAGATGCAGGGCTATTTGTTCGCCAAAGCCTGCCCGGCGGAAGCGATCGACAAGATCCGCTTGCGCCAAGCCGCGGGACGCGCCGGCGCGCGGCGCTCCGACGGTACGTCTGCGGCATCCTGACAGGGCCGCCGCGAGCGGCTATCTATAGAGAGGTCAATTCATCGCGCGACCATGATCGGTGGCGACGATGGGAGGAAGCGCGCCAATGCTGGCCAACAGCTTACCCGGCCTCGATTTCGGCCTCGGCAGCGACGTCGAAATGCTGCGCGAGACGGTGCGGGATTTCACTTCGGACAAGATCGCGCCGCTTGCCGCCGAGATCGACCGTTCGAACAAGTTTCCGCGCGAATTGTGGCCGCAGCTCGGTGCGCTCGGGCTGCTCGGCATCACCGTCGAGGAGGAGCTCGGCGGCTCGGGGCTCGGCTATCTCGCCCATTGCGTGGCGATGGAGGAGATTTCGCGCGGCTCCGCCGCGATCGGCCTGTCCTATGGCGCGCATTCCAACCTGTGCGTGAACCAGCTGCGAAGGAACGGCAGCGAGGAGCAGAAGCGCCGCTATCTGCCGAAGCTGATTTCCGGCGACCATGTCGGGGCGCTGGCGATGTCGGAGCCGGGCGCCGGCTCCGACGTCGTCTCGATGCGCACGCGCGCCGACAAGAAGGGCGACCGCTACATCCTCAACGGCTCGAAAATGTGGATCACCAACGGGCCGGTCGCCGACACGCTCGTGATCTATGCCAAGACCGACCGCACCGCCGGCGCCCGCGGCATCACCGCCTTCATCGTCGAGAACGCTTTCAAGGGCTTCTCCACCGGCAAGAAGCTCGACAAGCTCGGCATGCGCGGCTCCGATACCAGCGAGATCGTGTTCGAGGATTGCGAAGTGCCGGCCGAGAATGTGCTCGGCGTGGTCGGCAACGGCGTCAATGTGCTGATGTCGGGCCTCGACTACGAGCGCACCGTGCTGGCGGCGGGTCCGCTCGGCGTGATGCAATCGTGCCTCGACCTTGTCATTCCTTATCTGCACCAGCGCACGCAGTTCGGCCAGCCGATCGGCCGCTTCCAGCTGATGCAGGCCAAGCTCGCCGATATGTATGTGACGCTCAATGCGGCGAAGGCTTATGTCTATGCCGTGGCCAAGGCATGCGACCGCGGCGAGACCACGCGCGAAGACTCAGCCGGCGCCATTCTTTATGCGGCCGAACGCGCCACCTGGATGGCGCTTGAAACCATCCAGTGCCTGGGCGGCAACGGCTATATCAACGATTATCCGGCCGGCCGGCTGTTGCGCGACGCCAAGCTCTACGAGATCGGCGCCGGCACCAGCGAAATCCGCCGCATGCTGATCGGGCGCGAGATTTTCGAGAAGACGCGGTGAGGGACATGAAGCTTGGGATCGTCGCCGTCCCGGCCGTGCTTTTCGCAGGGATCGTGTTCTCTTGGATCATGCCGGTATCGAGCTTTGCTCAGACGCCCAAGCCGACGGAGAAGGAAGTCGGTGCGATCCGGGCTTGTGCGGTGAAATACCAGGACGATCTGGAAAAGATCGAACACTTTTGTCTGTTCAATCTGGTCGCCACGCCCTGCACCAATAAGCCCACCATGTCCGATGCCGCCACCGCCAACTGCTATCGCACCGAGACGGCGATCTGGGACGATCTGCTCAATGAGAATTACAAAAAGCTTCTCGGCACGCTCGACGACGATCAGACGGCAAAACTTCGCGACATGCAGCGCGCCTGGATCGCCTATCGCGACACGACCTGCCATTTCTATTGGGACAAGATCCGGGGCACGATGGCGCAAATGATGGGTAGTGCCTGCGAAACCCGCGAGACGGCGCGCCGCGCTGTGCTGCTGCAGTTTTTCAGCACGCTCTAGGGCGTATGCTCATAAACGCCGAGCCAACGTCCGCTTTCGGGGGAAGAGCAAACATCACGAAAACATCCGAGAATGTCTGCCAATGACCCTGAGCAGACGTAGAACAGCCGCAGGCATCACGGCAGGAGATGAGAATGACCGTGAGATGGAAGGAGACCGGATATGGGGATGGGAGCTAGGCTTCATACCATTTCGCAAGAATTCTATGAGGCCGCTTTGGTAGGAAACATCATCGATGAAATGCCGGCCCACGGCGAAGTGAATGACTGTGTGGATCTCGAAAGTGCATGGCACGCAATACATTATCTGGTAACGGGCGATGCGTCGCTCACGTTTCTTCTTTCCGGTACCCAGCTCCAAGGCGTTTCGGATCACTGCGAGGTGCATGCTCCGCAAAGCATGAAGGCGCTGCATGTAACTCTGTCTCACCGATCTGTCGCAGATATCATGTCAAATTACGATGCGGCGGTCTTTGCCAAGCATGCCATCTACCCAAATAATTGGGAGGCGGGTGAGGCGACCCGCGTGGAACGTCATCTAATTCAATTCCTGCGGATGCTAGGAGATATCGTTGGGCGAAATGCCGGATTGCTCGTAGCTATTACATGAGTTGCTCGACCTATCGCATTCGTCGCGGCCATCGTCGCACGTCTGTGCCGCATCGCCATTGATGCGGCCATGGAGAGATACGCGACGTCGGTTCACGGCGCTCTGCGTCGATTTCAGAATGTCCGCACGATGCTCGCTTTCGGAGCAAAATCCAACTTATTAGTTCTCACTTTGAGTTTGTCGAGATTGACCCGGACCGGAACTGAAATTCGACCTGCGTCAGATCGGAAATTTGATCCAATCCACTCAACTTGGTCGGAGGGGACGCGCGGCGGCCATCGCTTTCCCTTCAGTGAACTCCGAACGCGGCCCCCTGTTCCGCGGCATACCGACCAAAGAGCGCGCGCAAGCTCTCGGCATCGTGGTCGGCGGGCCCGGCCCATCCTAGGTACTGCTTCAAAGCGGCATTGTGCCTCGGGTCGGGAACGATAGGGTGACGGCCTTCTTGCAGTCGGATGCCATTGATGAGTAGCCAAGCCACCGAGGGTGCCAATGACTGGAGATGCTGGCCCCAATACAACTGGGCGAAGATCCAGGCGTCGTAGTCGGCCATGCCGCTGTCCATGTTTCCGACCGCCGCTTCCATCACGAAATTCGTCCAGTCCTGCGGTAGATCGCCGTCCCGAAACACACCGATGCCTGGGGCTCCAATGGAATACGCAAGCCTTTCGTGCAGGGAAGCAATGAACTGCGGGTCCAGCGTCACGGCCGAGCGCCGCGCCACGTCGATCGTGTACGACCAGCCACTTCGAACGGCATCTTCAAGGGCGCTTCTCGGCACCGACGACACGTAGGAACCGCCGATGCAATGTTCGAGCGCAACCAAGTCCAACACGAGCGCAGATGTAACATCCCGGGCAAGGCGCCACACATCCATAACGTGCTCCGTATCCAAATCAGCCGTTCGAAGCGATCGCGGTTTCTAGCTACTTCCCGCCGTAAATTGACGTTTACCCCCGGCTTTTTCCGCGACATGCGCTAGCCGAGCCGCCGGTCGAATTCCAGCACCGCATTGAGCAGGACCTGCGCGCCGGCGGCGCATTCGTCGAAGCTCGTCGATTCCGCCTCATTGTGCGAAATGCCGCCGGCGCACGGCACGAAGATCATGGTGGTCGGCGCCACGCGGGCGATATAGGCGGCGTCGTGGCCGGCCCCTGAAATCATGTCGCGCGACTTGAAGCCGGCTTTGTCGACGCCGATGCGCACGCAGTCGATGAGCTCCGGCGCGAATTTGACCGGCGGCGACGACCAGATCCGGCTTTCCGCATAGGTCAGGTTCAACGGCTCGAGGATGCCTTTGAGCGCGACGCGAAATTTCGCTTCCATCACTTCGAGCACGGCGTCGTCCGGATGCCGGAAATCGACGGCGAAGAAGACTTCGCCCGGGATCGACATTGCGGCTGTTCGGCCGGTTCTCGATTAAGCCGACCGTGCCGACCGCGTTGGGGGAGTGCTCGCGGGCGATGGCGTCGATCCGGTCGATCATGCGGGCGGCGCCGAGCAGCGCATTTTTGCGCAGCCGCATCGGCGTTGCGCCGGTATGGGCGTCCTGGCCGGTGATCGTGACCTCGTACCAGCGGATGCCTTGCACGCCCTGGACGACGCCGATCATGCGGCCTTCGTCTTCGAGGATCGGGCCTTGTTCGATGTGCAATTCGAACAGGCCGGAAAATTTGCGGCGGCCGGCGGGCTCGCTGCCCTTGTAGCCGATGCGCGCCAATTCCTCGCCGAAGCTCTTGCCGTCGCGGTCGGTGCGCGCATGCGCATAGTCGGCGGTGAACACGCCGGCGAAGACGCCGGACGCGAGCATCGGCCGGCGCGAAGCGCGAGCCTTCCTCGTTGGTCCAGTTGACGATCTCGATCGGCGCATTGGTCTCGTAGCCGAGATCGTGCAGGGTGCGCAGCGCTTCGAGCGCGGCAAAGACGCCGAGCGCGCCGTCGAATTTGCCGCCGGTCGGCTGGGTGTCGAGATGCGAGCCCATGGCGATCGGGGCAGGGCAGGATTCTTGCCCGGCCGGCGCGCGAACATGTTGCCGACCTCGTCGACGCGAGACCGTGCAGCCGAGCGCCTCGCATTGCGCCTTGAACCAATCGCGCACTTGGCGGTCGAGATCGGTGAGCGTCAGGCGGCAGATGCCGCCTTTCGGCGTCGCGCCGATCCGCGCCGTCTCCATCAGCGAATCCCACAGCCGCTGCGCGTCGATCTGCAGGTTCTGCACGGGCATAGCTCTGGCCGATGGTTGTCCAAGGACAAGTCGTGCATTGGCTTACTCGGCCAATGCACGAATTTCAGTTCAGTGAACTAGTTCTTTAACACGCTTTTGGCGCACTAACTCATTGAATCCACGACGAATCAGTTATGGTGTTTGCAGCCCATGCCGGGGCAACCGCCGGAGCGAACGCCATGCTGCGCGTACGTCTAAAAGCGGACGGACGATTGGTCGAAATTCTGCCGGACGGCAGCGAGCGCGCGATCCCAACCGATCCGCAAGCCATCCGCACCGCCGCCCGTAACGGGGCGCGCGCTCCGGATACCCGGCACGAGGACGCGAGCTATGCGCGCAATGTGCGCGGCCAGACCGGCCTTACCCAGGCGGCCTTCGCGGCGCGCATCGGTGTTCCGGTCGAGACGGTGCGCAATTGGGAGCAGGGCAAGCGCTCGCCGCGCGGCCCGGCGCGCGCGCTGCTCAAAGTCATCGAGCGAGCCCCCGAAGCGGCGTTCGCGGTGCTCGGCAAGGCGCGCTGAGCGGAACACATATGCACCCTCTGCATTGGGCTGGAATTGCCGCGCGCAATGGCGGATGCTCGTATTGCGCGAATGCACCGAGGCGGGCCAGGAGCCAGGGATGGAAGTCGTCGAAAGTCAGGTGATCGAAAGTCACGGTGCGCGGATTCCGGCGCTGGGCTTCGGCACCATGACGCTCAAGGAGGATGTCTGCGTCGAACTCGTCGAGGCGGCGCTCCATCTCGGCTACCGGCACCTCGATACGGCGCAGATGTATGGCAACGAGCGCGAGGTCGGCTCAGGGCTACGCGGCTCTGCGGCGGAAGCGCGAGGACGTCTTTCTCACCACCAAGGTCTGGTTCAGCCGGCTGGCGCCGGGCGATTTCGAGCGTTCGGTCGACGAAAGCCTTGAGAAGCTTGGTTTGCCGTGGGTCGATCTGTTGATGATACACTGGCCCAATGCGCAGATCCCGCTCGCCGGATCGATGGCGGCTCTGTGCAAGGTCAAGAAAGCCGGGCTCGCCAAGAGTATCGGCGTCGCCAATTTCAACATCGCCATGATCGAGGAAGCGGCCGCGCTCGCCAGCGAGCCGATCGCGGTCCTGCAGATCGAAGCGCATCCTTATCTCGATCAGAGCAAGGTGATCGCCGCGGCCCGGCGGCACGGCATGGCTATCGTCGGCTATTGCCCGCTGGCGCGCGGCAAGGTGCCGGGCGACGCGACGCTGCAAAACATCGGCCGCGCCCACGGCAAGACCGCCTCGCAGGTCGCGCTGCGGTTTCTCGAGCAAGAGGGCATCATCCCGATCCCGCGCACGTCGAAACGCGAGCGTCTTGCGGAAAACCTCGGCAGCCTCGATTTTAAGCTCGGCGACGCCGAGATGGCGGAGATCGGCAAGCTCAAGCGGCCGGACGGACGTATCGTGAGCCCGCCGCAGGCGCCGAAATGGGATTGAACTGGGACTAAAGGCTAAGGAACGTGAATTCGATCGCACCGATACCTACTTCACTGCCAAGGGCGCGAAAATCCCCCTGGTTGGGCTCGGCACCTGGGAACTGCGCGGACGGTCCTGCGCGCGGGTGGTCGAGCAGGCCTTGCGGCTCGGCTATCGCCATATCGATACCGCGGAAATCTACGACAACGAGCGCGAGGTGGGCGAGGGTGTCCATGCCTCGGACGTCAAACGCAGCGAAATCTTTTTGACCACAAAAATCTGGCCGTCGCATTTCGCGCCGCGCGCGCTCGAACGCGCCGCCCGCGACAGCCTGGTGCGGCTGCGCCAGAGCGAGGTCGATCTCTTGTTGCTGCACTGGCCCAATCCGCAAATCCCGCTCGCGGAAACGCTCGGCGCGCTGTGCAAGGTCAAGCGCGACGGACTGGCGCGCCATATCGGCGTTTCCAATTTCACCGTGGCGATGATCGAAGAGGCGACGCGGCTCTCAACCGAGCCACTGGTCTGCGACCAGGTCGAATGTCATCCCTATCTCGACCAATCGAAGGTGCTCGCGGCCTGCCGCTCCCATGGCATGGCGATGGTCGCCTATAGCCCGATCGCGCGCGGCAATGCTGCGCGTAACGACAAAGTGCTGGCGCGCATCGGCGCAGCGCACAAAAAGACCGCGGCGCAGGTCTGCCTGCGTTATCTGGTGCAGCAGAACATCGTCGTCATTCCGCGCACCAGCAAGCTCGATCGCCTGACCGAAAACGCCTCGATCTTCGACTTCAAGCTGAGCGAGATGGAAATGGACGCGATTGCCGCGCTCGCGCGTCGCGACGGCCGCGTCGTCAACTTGGCCTATTCCGGCACGATCGATTGGGACTGAGGCACAGTCACTGATCAGAACTCGACGTCGAGCTCTTCGAGCTCGTCGGGTTCGACCTTCGCCGCCGCGATCCATTCCTGCATATACGGCAGCGCCATGATGGTGCGGCAGTAGTTCTGCCGACGACGGATCGAGCGCCACGTCGTAGGTGGTGAAGCGCGAGCAGACCGGCGCATACATGGCGTCGGCGGCGCATGGTGCTGTCCCGAACAGATAGGGACCGCCATATTCGCTCAAGGCATTCGCGCCAGATCGCGGTGATGCGCTCGATATCGGCGCGCGCGCCGGCCCAGGACTTGAAGCCCGGGAAATGCGCCTTGATGTTCATCGGCAGCGCCGAACGCAAATTGCTGAACCCGGAATGCATCTCGCCGCAGATCGAGCGGCAATGCGCGCGCTGTCCCTGATCGGCGGGCAACAGGCCGGCTTGCGGGATCGATCTCGTGCAGATATTCGGCGATCGCCAGCGTATCCCAGACCTTCATGCCGTCGTGGACCAGGCAGGGCACCAGGAAGGACGGCGACAGCAGCAGCAATTCGGCGCGCGTCGAAGGGTCGTCGGTGGAGACGCTGTTGTTCTTCGAAATCGAGGCCGGCCATTTTGCATAGCAACCAGCCGCGCAGCGACCAGGAGCCATAATTTTTGCTGGCAATCGTCAGAGTGGCCTTGGACATCCCGTTCGCTCTCTTTCGAAATCATAGCCCAGATCAAACACTTAACGTCTGAAGCAGCTCGTTCGTCGAGCGCCGAGCAATCTCGGTTACCGTCAACCCGCGCTCCATCCCGATTGTGCAGGATGTTCATATTCTTGTCGCAGCGCAACAAAAAATGCACTAGCCTTCCCGGGTTGGGGGTCGAGGTGTGCCGTCGCCAGGCGGCACCGCGGCACCCGTGGGTAACTCGGGATGCTGTATCTCGCCTATCAGTTGCAATCCGACATTATGACGCCGGTCCGGGCCTGGGCCAGCATGGCGGCCAATGCCGGCGGCCCGCCGCTGCTCGCCGACCACCCGGCGATGCGCAATCTCACCGCGGTCTATGAGCTGATCGCGCGGGCCGGCCTGACCCACACGCGGCCGCCCTTCGGCATCGACTCCGTCACCGTCGGCAACCGCGAGGTCGAGGTGCACGAGGAAGCGGCGGCGACCACGCCGTTCGGCACGCTGCTGCATTTCAAGAAGGACATCGCGACGGCGCAGCCGCGCGTGCTTCTGGTGGCGCCGCTGTCGGGACATTTCGCGACGCTGTTGCGCGCGACCGTGCGCACCATGCTGCCCGACCACGACGTCTATCATCACCGACTGGCACAATGCCCGCGACGTGCCGCTGACCGCCGGCCGGTTCGGCGTCGACGAATATACCGACCACCTCATCAAATTCCTGGAGACGATGGGGCCGGGCTCGCACGTGCTCGCGGTGTGCCAGCCCTGCGTCGCCGTGCTCGCCGCCGCGGCGGTGATGGCGCAAGCCGGCAATCCGGCGCAGCCGCGCTCGATGACGCTTGATGGCGGGGCCGATCGACACCCGCGTCAATCCGACCAAGGTCAACGAGCTTGCCAGAAAGCAGCACCATCGACTGGTTCGAGCGCACGCTGACGGCGTCGGTGCCGTTGCGCTATCCCGGCGCGTTCCGCCGCGTCTATCCGGGCTTCGTGCAGCTCGTCGCTTTCATGAGCATGAATGTCGAGCGCCACGTGAAGGCGCATAAGGAGCTTTACGAAAATCTCGCCAATGGCGAACTGGAAAAGGCCGCGGTGACCAAGGCGTTCTACGACGAATATTTCGCCGTGCTCGATCTCACGGCGGAATTCTATCTGGAGACCGTGCGGCTGATCTTTCAGGACTACGCGCTGCCGCTCGGCAAGCTCGAATGGCACGGCCAGAAGGTCGATCCGAGCGCGATCCGCAAGACCATGCTGCTCACGGTCGAAGGCGAGCGCGACGACATCTGCGCGGTCGGCCAGACCGTCGCCGCGCACGATCTGTGCAGCAAGCTGCGGCCCTATCTCAAGCGCCACCACATGCAGGCCGGCGTCGGCCATTACGGCGTGTTCTCCGGCAAGCGCTGGGAGAACGCAGATCTATCCGATTTTGAAGAACGTGATTTTGTCGGCGGATTGAGCGCGAGGCGACTTCACTCCACCGGCGTGACCTTCATGCCGTAATTGCCGCTGCCGAAGGCGTCCATCATGTGCGCCACGTCGTTCTCCGGCCGCTTGGTCCAGAACACCGAATGCGGTGTTTCGACTCCGACGAGCCCGTCGGTCGCCAGAGATTCTGCATGCCGGCGCGGCGGATGCCTGGCAGCACCTGGACGTCGTAAACCTCGGTCACGCCCGAGGTGAATTCCAAGTGGCCCAACACTTCGCCGGTCTGTTCGGAAACCGCAGCGATGCCGGCCGTCAGCGCGCCGTGCCGTTGCGCGACCGGCGGCGGCTCCTTGGCGCGTGAGGCTCTATTCTGCGACATGCCGACGAAGAGGACGCCGTTATAGTCGCACAGGCCATGGGTAAAACCCGGCAACCGGGTCAGGACCGTGCTCGCGCCGCTGTCGCGATCGACGCGCAACAACTCGCCTTCGCCGCCATTGAGGACGTAAAGCTCATTGTTGATGAGCCGCGGCGAGTGCGGCATGCAGAGGTCCGATCGCATGATGATGTTGCGCCGGGCATCGATCAATATGCCGGCGGAGTGGGGCATCTCCCGCCAGCCGCTCTCGGTGTCGGTCGCGGCCAACGCCGTCAGATAATAGAGCTCACCGGCGTATCCGGCGAAGCCATTCAGATGACATCGATCTTCAGCACGCAGCTGGCTGATGAATGACGGCTGCCACAGCGGCGTAAAGCTGAATTCGCCGTCGACGCGGCAGATGCAAGAGAAATTCGTGTTGGCGCCGATCACGGCCGGTCCCTCGAAGACCATATCGTGCATATGGCACTCGCCGGTGAAGTGAGTCGTACGCGCTATGAAGAAGGCGTCATAATAGTCGGGCTTGCCGGGATAATGCGCGGCAAGCCGCGCGGCATTGGCGAAAATGGTGACCGATCGCGGCGACGCGACGGCGATGCGCGCGCCGTTAGCGGCTAACCCCATGGGCTGGGTCATCAGCGTGGCGGTTGCCGTCAATGTGCCGTCGACCGCGCCGAGAAAGATGATGTGGTTGGGTCGCGTGCTCAGCACCAGCGAGAGCCGCAAGCGTTCGAGAATCGCCGCGAAATTTCCGTGCAGCGACCATGCGATCGGTTGCGCCGCGGTCGCTTGAGATGGTGCAGGCGCCGTCGCCGGCTGCGATACCGAATCCAAGTATTTATTCCTTTCGGTGGTCAAACGTTCTGCGATCGCTCCCTATCAGCGATCATTTCGCATTTTTTTCGGTGTATTGCAGCGGCATAAGCGCGCCGATGGAATTATGACATGTGTTGCGGGTTTAATCCTGTCATAGCGACTTGGCCGCCATAACGACTTGGCCGCTATGTCCGATGATATACAAGCGGGCCGAATTCCGGTATCAAGCCTCCGCCTGATAAGGCGGCGATACAGGTGCTTCGGTCCTGGTAACAGCGGATCTTGTATCGCGGCAAAGCCCGGGGAGGAATTGTGAATGGCGCTGAATGAATCCACGCCGGTAACCGTGCACCAGCACACCGGCGGCACCTCGACCTTTACCAACTACCCTTATGACGTGACGCTGTCGGCCGACCAGGCGGCGGACGAAATTCTCGGCACCGCCGTTCTCAGCAACGGCGCCGAGGTCGTGGTCACCGCCACCGTCGGACTGATCTCGGGCGCCCCCATCGGCGATTTCTACCCATATGTGTCGAGTTATACGAGCGTACAAGTTACAACCATCGACAACGGCACCGCCACCACCAACACCCTGTCGTTCGCGGCCGGCGCCGATTTTTTAAATCGTCAGTACAGCAGTGAAGACCTTCAGGTGGTCGGCCTGAGCAACGGCGGTTATGTGATTGCCGAAACGACAGTCGACGACAATGTCGGTCCGGTTAACAAGAATCTCTATTTCGAGGTGTTGAGCAATTCCGGCTCGGTCGTCACCTCGTGGACGCAGGTCAATCAGACCGGCAGCGACGCCAGTGGAAACGACGATTATCAGCTGCGGGCGACTGCCAATGGCGGCTTCGTCATTCAATTTGCAACTAACGACTCGGCGAACGGCTTTTTCCAGCGGTTCAACGCCAGCGGGGCGACGACCGATAGCCCGGTCAATTTTGACAATGCCAGCTCCAACACCTCACTCAGCGGAGGCTTTGCGGTCGACACGGCCGGCGATGTCGCGGTTACTATTCCAAATCCTTCCGGATTTGACTACCAGCCCAGTTCGATCGCGATCTACAGTTCCACCGATGCACGGCTGATCAGCGAGACCTGGGCCACGGCCGAGAGCGGACTTGTCCCAGAGCAATCTGTCTCAATCATAGGCGGAGGCACGGGTATCCCCGTCAATAACGACTCGAGCCTTGCATCTATTCAGGCCCTGCCGGGCGGCGGATTCCTTGCCGTCGTTACGGTACCGACCGGCACCCTCGACAGGACGACCGGCTTATTTCCGGGTTTCGACGAATTCCTGCAGCGGATTACAGTTTCCGGCTCGACGGTGACCTTCGACACCCCGGTGCTGGTTGAGCAAACCACAACGGCCGGAGTGAGCGGCGACACCAATCTCGATCCGGTGGTGCTCTCCAACGGCAATATTCTCCTCAATATCAACGGCACCTATGAAATCTTAAATGCCTCGGAATTGCCGACGTCGAACACGGGCGAAGCGTCCACGTCGGTCGCCAGCATGACGCTGGCGTTCAACAGTGGATCGCCCACGCCGGCCGGCACGACGATCGTCGATCCCATCTCGGACAACAACGGCGGCGTCTTCGCGGCTTTGCAGAAAGCGACAAACGGCGGCTTTTACTACGGCAAGCTAGATAGTTCGGTCTACGCCGCCGACTTCAATGCTGCGCAACTCCCTGCTATTGCCCGGGCACGCTGCATCCGCACCAAGCGCGGCGAGAAGCGGGTCGAGAAGCTCAAGGTCGGCGACCAAGTGATGACCGCTTCCGGCGCGCCCCGCCTGATCAAATGGATCGGGCGGCGCAGCTATGCCGGCCGTTTCGTCGAAGGCCGTAAAGACATTCTGCCGGTCTGCATCAAAGCCGGTGCGCTCGCCGATAACGTGCCGAAGCGCGATCTTTGGATTTCGCCGCATCACGCAATGTTCTTCAAGGACGAGAATTCCGACGGCGTGCTGATCGAGGCCAAGGACCTCGTCAACGGCGCGTCCATCGTGCAGGCGGAGCGGGTCAAGAAGGTCGAATATTTTCACATCGAGCTCGACAGCCACGACGTGATCGTCGCCGAAGGCGCGTTGTCGGAGACCTATCTCGACGAAGACAACCGCTTGTTATTCCACAACGCCAGCGAATACGCCGAACTTTATCCGGACGCCGTAGCGGCGCCGGCGGCCTATTACGCGCCGCGCTCTGAGGAAGGCTATGAGGTCGAAGCGGTACGGCATCGCATCGCGCTGCGCGCGGGATTGATCGCCGGCAATGCAGCGTCCGCCGGCAAATTGCGCGGCTGCGTCGAGCGCGTCTCGCAAAATGGCATCGCCGGCTGGGCGCAGGATGTCGATCATCCCGACGCGCCGGTCTGTCTCGACATTTATGCAGACGGTCGCCCGATCGGGCAGGTGCTGGCGAACCGCTATCGCTCCGATCTCAAGCAGCGCCGGCTTCGGCAGCGGCGTCCACGGCTTTGCGTTCACGCCGCCGGCAGGGCTCGCCGTCGATCCCGATACGGTCGAGGTTTGCCGCGCGCTGGACGCAGAGAAACTCGGCCGCCGCCTGCCGCCGAGCATCGTCGTGCATCGACGGGTCGCGCGCGCTTCCTGAGCGGCGCTTAGCGCATCGCGGCGGCGATATTGCCGCCGGAGCGCGGCAGGCCGGAAATGAAATGGATGGACGCTTGCAAGAGGTCCTCGCCATTCCGGAACGAGATGAAAAACAAAGACGCGGCGCCGGCCCGGCACCACCTATTTAGTTGAACTGATTGCGTCCGTCTTCCTCTGCAAAGGGTAAGGGCTGCGTCATTTGACATGGCGTTAACAGTGCCACCTCTCGGCAAGGTTTTGAAATAGCGTGGAAATTTCTCTTGGCCGCACGGGTGACCCAGGGTTGTCGCCGGTATTTACGTCTGATAGATATTTCTAAACAAACAAGAAAATTCACAAAAATCTTTTGGGAAAAGACCGGCGGGACGTCGTCGCTTTGTCAAAGCGGGTGGGGCGCGAATTTCGTCGACTGAAAGCGTCTCGTTGAAGGTGCCGCCCGACCCAGGCGGCGATGTGGTGCACAGATGTGGTGCACATGCGCGCCGGCGCATGAAGCTGTGAATTTGGAATGAGCAGTCCGCAGATCATTACCGTCGCGAGCGAGCTTGATCTCAATCAGGCGATTGCGCTGGTCGATAGCGCGACGTCCGGCGACTACATCATCCAGCTCACCGGCAATATCACCGAAGGCGCCGATACCGGCGGCACGATCACCTTCAACGGCGAGATGCTCGCTGCGCCCGCGGCTCTCTACGCGCTCAATCTCCAGAGCGGCGTATTGTTGACCATCGATGGCGGCGGCAACACGCTATCGGGCGCCAGCCAGTATGGCGGACTGTTTGCTTATGCCGGGTCGGTCACGATCCAGAATCTGGCGATCGAAAACACTGTCGCGGCAGGCGGCAGCGGCGCCTCGGCGCAGCGTGCCGGCGGCGGCGGCGCGGGCCTTGGCGGCGGGCTGTTTGTTGCTTCCGGCGCCGACGTCACGGTGTCCGGCGTCACGTTCAGCGACAACGCTGCGGAAGGGGGCGCCGGCGGCACATATTCCGCAAGCGCTCGCTACGGCGGCGGCGGCGGGCTCGGCGGGAATGCCGGGCTTGGCGGCGGCGGTTTGGGCGCGACTGCTGGCGGCGGCGGGACCGGGAGTAGCGGCAGCGACGGCGGCGCCGGACTCATTCTTGGGGCCAGCGGCGGCGGCCAAGTCGGCTCGGATTCCGGCGGCGCTTATGGCGGCGGGGGCGGCGGCGCGACCGACAATGGTTCTGGCGCGCTCGGCGCCGGCGGCGGGGTCGGCGGTAAAGATCCGAGTGGAGGCATCGGCGGCGCCGGTGGCTTTGCTGGCGGTGGCGGCGGTGGCTCCGTCGCTGGAGACGGCGGCTTCGGCGGCGGCGGCGGCGGCGCCTACAACTTCGGCGGCGATGGCGGCTTTGGCGGCGGCGGCGGCGTCGACCGTCTTGGCGGACACGGCGGCTTTGGTGCCGGCAGTTCGAAGAATGGCGAAGGCGGCGGCGGCCTCGGCGCGGGCGGCAACATCCTGGTGCAACAGGGCGGATCGCTGACCATTGAGGACGGCAGCCTGTCCGGCGGCACCGTGCAGGGAGGAGCCGGCGGCAACAACGGCTCGGCCTTCGGCAGCGGCATTTTCCTCCAAGGCAACGAGACCATCACGTTTGCTCCCGGCGCCGGGCAAACGCTCACGGTGAGCGACAACATCGCCGACCAGAGCGGATCCGGCGGCACCGGGTCGGAGGCGGGCGCTGGCGCAGTATTGGTGAACGGTGCCGGCACCGTGGTGCTCAGCGGCATGAATACCTATACCGGCGGAACAACGATTGACGCCGGCACGCTCGAACTTGGCAATACCGGAGCTGCAGGCGGCGGCCATATCACATTCGGCACGAATTCCGTAGCGACCCTCCAGATCGACGGTGCCGTTGCTCCGGGCTTCGTCCTCACCAACACGATCGCAGGATTTGGCGCGGGCGACGTCATCGATCTGCGTGACATCGCTTTCGATCCGAACGGCACAGCGCTACCCGAAAGCGGCAATGTGCTCGCCGTCACGGAGAATGGGAGCACCTATGACCTGCAGCTGGCCGCCGGCACGCAAATCCCGGCAGGCAGCGTCGTTATCACTTCGGACAACCATGGCGGCACCGACATCAGCTCAGGTTTCGTCGTCAATTCCGCGGCTGACCTGAACGCGGCGATAGCGGCTATAGACGCAGCCAGCGCCGATGCCCCAGCCGGCGCAAACTTCACGATCCGTTTCGGCAGCTCGTTCACGCTCTCGAGCCAGATCGACGCCATCGATCTTGCCAACGGCGCGACGCTGACCGTCGTCGGAGGCGGCTTCACGCTCAACGGCGGCAACGCCTACAACGGCTTCTTCGTCGAAAGCGGCGCGGTGACGATCGACAATTTGTCGGTCAAGGACGCGGTGGCGCAAGGCGGCAGCGGCGGCGCAGCCGCGTTCGGCGCGGGCGGCGGCGGTGCCGGATTGGGCGGCGGCTTGTTCGTCGCATCGGGCGCCAATGTCACTCTGAACGGCGTGAATTTTGTCGACGACCAGGCGATCGGCGGCAGCGGCGGCAACTTCAAGTCGGCCTATTCCCCTGCCTATGGTTTTCCGCTCGGCGGCGGCGGTGGCCTCGGCGGCAATGGCGGATTGAGCGGCGGCGGCATCGGCCTTGGCGCTTCCGGCGGCACCGAGACTGCGGGCGGTCAGGGTATCGCGGTTGGCGCAGCTGCGGGCGGCGGCAATTCCGGCGGTCTCGACGGCGGTGGCGGCGGCGTTGGAAGCAGCGGCTTCAGCAATGACACCGGCGCCGGTGGCGGCATCGGCGGCAAATACAACAATTATGCCACCGGCGGCGCCGGCGGCTTCGGCGGCGGCGGCGGCGGCGGTGACGTCGGCGGTGCTGGCGGCTTCGGCGGCGGCGGCGGTGGCGGCGGGAGCGCCGGCGATGGCGGTTTCGGCGGCGGCGGCGGCAACGGCGCGGCCGGGGGCGGACAAGGCGGCTTTGGCGGCGGCGCGGGCTACGTGGGTCGCGCGTCGCACGGCGCGGGCGGCGGCGGCCTTGGTGCCGGCGGCGGGGTGTTCGTGCAGCAGGGCGGCACGCTCACGATCGGCGCAGGCAGCATTTACGGCGGCAGCGTGCAGCGTGGTGCTGCGGGCGCAGGCTATGACGGGCGAAACGGGCAAGTCGGCTCGGCGTACGGCAGCGGCATTTTCATCCAAGGCAACGAGACAATCAGTTTCGCGCCCGCGCTCGGCCAGACTCTGACGATCTCCGACATCATCGCCGATCAAAGCGGTTCGGGCGGAACCGGCGCGAATGCCGGCTCAGGCGCCGTGCTGATGGACGGCGCCGGTACGCTTGTCCTGGGCGCCGACAACACCTTTACCGGCGGCATCACGCTGGATTCCGGCACCGTCGAGCTTGCCGCGCTCGGCGCGGAGGGCTCCGGCGCCATCAGCTTTGGCGGAGCGGCGACACTCGACATTGATCCGGCCGCTGCGCCGTCGCCGGGTCAAACTTTCCACATTGCCAGCTTTTCCAGCGGCGACGTCATCGGCTTTGGCGGAACCGCGACGCTCGACATCGATCCGGCTGCCGCGCAGCCGGGTGTCACTTTCGATGTCTCCGGCTTTTCCAGCGGCGACGCCATCGATATCGACGGCACCAACTGGAGTGCGACGATCACCGAGAATGGGTCTTCGCCCTCGCTCGCCATCACCGGATCGCCGCCGGTGGATTTTGTCGTCACGCCGACCGGCGCGGGCAGTTTCAGTGTGGCGGTGACCGCCGATCAGGCGCCGGTCATCAACGCTCCGGCAACAGTGCAGGCTGCCGGCGGACAGACGACGCCGATCGCCATTTCCGTCAGCGACAGCGACGCAGTCACCTATAACGAAACAACAGCGGTCACGCTCACCGACACTAGCGGTCTGCTTTCAGTCACGCCGGTCGCCGGCGCCACTGTGACAGGCGACGATACAACGAGCCTGAAGCTTTCCGGAACGCTTGCGGCCGTCAATCAGGAGCTCGCGGGGCTGACCTATGCTGCGAGCGGCAGCAGCTTCAGCGATACGATCGATGTCGTCGCCAGCGACAACCGCGGCGGCTCGAGCGCGCAAGACATCGGCGTGTCGATCGCGCAGCCGGTCACGACCGAAGCCGATCTCAACAAGCTGATCGAGGCTGTGGACGGGGCGACCGTAGCCGGCACCTACACGATCGATATCGCCGGTCCGATCACGCTGACCACGGCGCTCGACGCCATCAATCTGCATGCCGGCGTCACGCTGGACATTCGGGGCACCAACGGCAGCGGCGGCGCACAGAACCAGACGCTCGACGGCGGCGGCGATCAGCGCGGGCTGCTTATTTATTCCGGCGCTGTGAATGTCTCGGATCTGACGCTTGCGGACATGCGGGCGGTTGGCGGGGCTGGCGGGTCTGGGCGATCTGGCGGCGGCGGCGGCGCGGGGCTTGGCGGGGCGTTGTTTGTTGGCGGCGCGACGACGGCGGGCGGCGCCGGCGCGCTGGCGAATGATCCGGGGCAAGCGGTGCTTCCGGTCGTCACGCTGAACAATGTCGATTTCAGCAACGACAGCGCGACCGGCGGCGCTGGTGGCCATCGTCTCAACGGGTCGTCTATGAACGGCGGCGGCGGCGGTCTCGGCGGTGCCGGCGGCGGGGGCAGTGCCGGCAGTTCTTATGCGGGCGGCGGCGGCGGCATCGGTGCTGGTGCGACGGGCGGCAGTCTTGGCGGCGCCGCGCAAGCCGGCACGGTTGCTGGCGCACCGGGCGGCGGCGCCGGAAGCGCTGGCGGTTCAGGCGGGAGCAATGGCGGCGGTGGCGGCGCCGGCATGCTGGGCGGCGGCGGCGGCGGCATCGGGGGCAGCGCGGGCGGCACGGGAACGTATTCGGGCATTGGCGGCGCCGGCGGTTTTGGCGGCGGCGGCGGCGCCGCACAGGGTGGCGTTACCTTCTTCAACCAGGCGGGCGATGGTGGCTTTGGCGGCGGCGGCGGCGGCGGTGGCGGTTTTGCCTATTACCGCGCGGGCAATGGCGGTTTTGGCGGCGGCGGCGGCAGCGGTTCCAGCAGAGGCGCCGGCGGTTTTGGTGGCGGCTCTGGCAATTCGAATGGCGGCGGCGGCGGCGGCCTTGGCGCCGGCGGCGACATCTTTGTGCAGCAAGGCGCGACGCTGACGATTGAGGACGGCACGCTGGGCGACGGCACGGTGCAGGGCGGTGCGGGCGGCAACAGCTTTGCGGGCAGTGGTGGGGCGCTCGGTCAGGATATTTTCCTGGAAGGCAATCAGTCGATCACCTTTGCGCCGTCCGGGACGCAGACGATTACCGGCACGATCGCGGGTGGCGTCGGCGCCGGATCGGTGATCATGGACGGCGCCGGTACCTTGGTGCTTGACGCCCACAATACTTTTACCGGCGGCATCACAATCGACTCCGGCACGGTCGAACTGGCGGCGCTGGGCGCCTCGGGCTCGGGCCCGGTGACGTTTGCGGGCACAGCCACGCTGGTGATCGACGCCGCCGATGCTGTCCCGGGGCAGACGTTCCAGATTGCGGGTTTTGGCCGCAGCGACGAGATCGACCTCACCGTTGCCGGCGGCAGCGCCACGGTGACGAGCGACGGCACGACGCCGACTCTGACGCTGAGCGGCGCGCCGACCGTCGATGTGACGTTGACGCCGAGCGGCGCCGGCAGCTTCTCGCTTGCGGTGACGGCCGACCAGGCGCCGGTCACGACCGTGCCGGGCAGCCAGTTCGTGGAGCCTGGGCAAGTCGTTTCGCTCGGCAGCGTCGCGGTCAGCGACGGCGACGCGGTGGCCTATCACGAGACCATCACGGTCGATCTGAGCGACAGTAGCGGGCTGTTGTCGGTGACGCCTGCGTCCGGCGCGACGGTGACGGGCAACGACAGCACGGATCTGCAACTGTCGGGCAGCTTGTCGGCGGTCAATGACGAACTGTCGACGCTGACCTATGCGACGCCGGCGTCTGGTGTCGTGACCGACACGATCGCGATTGCCACGAGCGACGGCCGCGGCGGCGCCAACAATCAAAGCATAGCGATCACGATCAATGAGCCGGTCACGACCGAAGCCGGGCTCAATGCGCTGATCGAGGCGGTGGACGCGACGACCACGGCCGGCACCTATGTGATCCAGGTCGCTGGGCCGATCACGCTGACCACGGCGCTCGAGGCCATCGATCTGCATGCCGGGGTGACGCTCGATCTCGAGGGCAGCGACGGCAACGGCCATGCGCAGATGCAGACGCTTGACGGCTCTGGCGATCAGCGCGGCTTGTTTGTCTATTCCGGCGTGGTCAACGTCACCGATCTCACGCTCAGCGACATGCGCGCTTTGGGTGGTGCCGGCGCGTCCGGCGGCGGCGGCGGTGCGGGCCTCGGCGGCGGATTGTTTGTGGCGGGTTCATCGCCGTCCGATCCGGGGCAAGCGGTTGTTCCGGTCGTCACGCTGGACAATGTGAACTTCAGCAATGACAGCGCGACCGGCGGCGCCGGTGGGGCCGGTAGTAACGGCGGCGGCGGCGGTCTTGGCGGCAATGCCAACCGGGGCGGCGGCGGGATCGGCAGTGGCGGTGCCGGCGGCAGCGGCAATGCCGGTCATGCCGGCATTGTGGCCGGGGCGCCCGGCGGCGGCAGTGGCGGCGGCAACTCCGGCGGTGGCGGTGGTGGCTACGGTGGCGGCGGCATTGCTGGCGGCAGCGGATCCTCCTCCTATGGCGGCGGCGGCGGCTTTGGCGGCGGTGGCGCCGGCGCCGGTTTTGTCGGTGGCGGCGGCGGCTTTGGCGGCGGCGGCGGCAGCGGTCATTACGGCGGCGGCGGCGGCTTCGGCGGCGGCGGCGGCAGTCCCGCGAACGGCGGTTTTGGCGGCGGCAATGGCGTCAGCAATGGCGGCGGCGGCGGCCTTGGCGCCGGCGGCGACATCTTCGTGCAGCAAGGCGGCACGCTGACCATCGAGGACGGAACGCTCGGCGACGGCAGCGTCAACTTCGGCGCCGGCGGCGGCAGCGCCGGACACGGCCAGGCCGATGGCGGCGACATCTTCCTGGAAGGCCATCAGTCGATCACTTTCGCGCCGTCCGGGACGCAGACCATCACCGGCGTGATCGCCGACATGACCGGCTCGGCCGATCCGAGCGGCGACACCGGCGCCGGATCGCTGATCATGGACGGCACCGGCACCCTGGTGCTCGATGCCAACAATACCTTCACCGGCGGTATCACCATCGACTCCGGAACCGTCGAACTCGCCGCACAAGGCGCCGCTGGAACTGGACCCATCACGTTCGATCCGGGCACGCTGGAATTCACGCCCGACACCGCGCCCACCCAGGAGATCGACGGATTTGGCGCCGGCGACCAGATTGTCATCGACGACTTCACGGAGCAGTCGGCGTTTTATTCCGGCAACGAGCTCACGTTCACCGGCCTCGAAGGCACCAACCACGTCACGTTCAGTCTCGATATCCCGGGCCTATTGGCGTCGAATTTCGGCATCGAGAATGCCAACGGCGCTATGACGCTGAGCTACGGGCATGGCCTCGACGATGTCGCCTGCTATTGCCGCGGCACGCTGATCGCGACCAAGCGCGGCGAGAAGAAAGTCGAGAAGCTCAAGATCGGCGACGAGGTCGTCACCGCGTCCGGCGCGTTGCGGCCGATCAAATGGATCGGACGGCGCAGCTATGGCGGCCGCTTCATCATGGGCCGCAAAGACATGCTGCCGATCTGCATCAAGGCCGGCGCGCTCGACATCAAGTGCCCAAGCGCGATCTGTGGATCTCGCCGCATCACGCGATGTATTTCGAAGACGAGAATTCGAGCGGCGTGCTGATCGAGGCCAAGGATCTCATCAACGGCGTTTCGATCGTGCAGGCCGAGCGTGTCGACAAGGTCGAATATTTCCACGTCGAGCTCGAGACGCACGACGTGATCATTGCCGAGGGCGCGCTGTCGGAAAGCTTCATCGACGACGACAGCCGCGGCATGTTCCACAACGCGCATGAATACGCCGCGCTCTATGCCGACGATGTCCGGCAGCCGGCGCGCTATTGCGCGCCGCGGCTCGATGAGCGGCTACGAAGTCGAAGCATGTGCGGCAGCGCCATTGCGCTTCGCGCCGGTCTGTTACGCGCCGCCGATCCGCCGCGGATCGGTGCGCTGGACGGCCATATCGACCTGGCGAGCGCCACGCGCATCGCCGGCTGGGCGCAGAACAGTGAGCAGCCGGAGGCGCCGGTCTGTCTCGACATTCTTGTCGGCGGCCAATTGATCGGCCAAGT
Organism: uncultured Alphaproteobacteria bacterium; assembly: GCA_963761595.1. Lineage (GTDB taxonomy): Bacteria > Pseudomonadota > Alphaproteobacteria > Rhizobiales > Xanthobacteraceae > BOG-931. The sequence continues at coordinate 1,709 of CAVXHE010000012.1, read as the reverse complement.
TCTCGCCAATGATACCGCGAGGATCTGGAGCAAGCCGGGCTGGGCAGCGGATGTCACGGTTTCACATTCACGCCGCCGGCGAATATCGCCTTGGCGCCGGACGCCGTCGACGTCCGCCGCTCGCTCGATGCGGCGCCCTTACGCCGCGCGGCGCGAAGAATTACCGTGCACCGGCGGACAGCCCGGCGCTTTGCAGGTTAATTCCCAGATGCCGGTCACCGCAGCGCGGCGGCGATATTGCCGCCATCGACCGTGGTGATGTCGGCCGTCGTTTTCAGCGCCAGTGCTTGATGCAAAAAGGCCTGTGCGACGTCGTCGGCGGTGACTTCGCGGCCGAGCAGATTGCCGCTCATGTAATCTTTCTCGGACAGGCCGCGCGCCTTGGAGCGCGACGCGATCATGTCGGTGGTGAGAAGGCCCGAACGGATGCGGTCGGCATTCACGCCGTTCGAGCGGATGCCGTCCGAGCCATAATCGAGCGCGTATTGGCGCATCAAGGCGAGCAGCGCCGCTTTCGGCAGCCCGTAAGGGCCGAAATTTGGGCCCGGATTGACCGCCTGTTTCGACACGTTGAACAAGAGGCAGCCGCCGGTGCCTTGCGCCAGCATGATTTTCACTGCGGCCTGCGCGACGCGCTGGTGGCCGTAGAAATTCAGCTCAAAACTTTTGCGCAAAACGTCCTCGTCGACCTCGCCGATGCGGCCCTGCCACGCCGCGCCGGCATTGGAGACGACGATATCGACGCCGCCGAAATTCCTCGCGATCGCTGCGAACGCCGCCCGCACTGAGTCCGCGTTGGTCACGTCGCATTCGACCGGCAGCGCCGTGGCGCCGATGGCTTTCGCCTGCTCACGCGCCGCGGACAGATTCGACGTCGAGCAGCGCGATTTCCGCCCCCGCCGCGGCGAAGGCCTTGGCGGTCGCGGCGCCAATCGCGCCGGCAGCCCCGGTGACGGCCGCGATCTGGCCTGCGAGCGGCAGTTGTTTTTCGAGATCTTGCCGCTTGCCAAGCTTGGCCTGTTCGAGCGGCCAATATTCGCAATCGAACATGTCGGCTTCGGAAATCGACTTGAATGCGCCCGATCGCTTGCGCATCGTCGACGCCCTCGACCCAGGCTTCAGCGATGTCGGCGGCGATGATGGCGTCTTTCTTGGAGCGGCCGAGGCCGAACAGGCCGAGACCCGGCACCAGGACGACGCGGGGCAGGGGATCGAGCTCGTGCTTGACGCCGCCGCGCGCTTGGTTATGGCGCTCGAAATAGCGATGATAGTGCGCGGCAAATTTGGCGGCGCGCCCGCGCGTCTCGCGCGCGAAATCGTCGAGCTTGCCGGCGTCGGCGGCCGGCAGGACCAAAGGCCAATTCTTGGTGCGGATGGCGTGGTCCGGCGTAATCACGCCACGCTGACTGACGTAATCCAAATCCTTGGCATTGACGAAATTTAGAATGCCGGTGCTGCAACGATATTCGAGAAGAAGCCGCCGCCATGCGCCTTCGGTCTTATCCACTTTCTCGCTGCACGCGCCGCGCAAGATGGGCGCTATTTGCGGCGCGATCTGCGCAGCGGCGGCAGTGTCGGGCAAGGCGGCGGCGCCGACCGATTTGCGTTTGCGCGCGATGAAAGCTTCCCCCGTGCGACACCATCTCGATCATGCGCTCGTAGGCGTCGCGCGCGGTTTCGCCGAACGTGACGATGCCGTGCTTCCCTAA